>NZ_JBDPLS010000003.1:0-667470 GCF_039871515.1 Nonomuraea sp. B1E8
CGTCGCCCACCCGAGCGCCTCGGACGGTGATGCCACCCCACCGGTCGAACCAAAACGGATGATCAGGCGGAAACCTCCGCCACGCCGAACCGTTCAGCAGACGCGACCCCGGCCTGAGTCATCGAGGTTGTGTGTGCTGGACACAAGCCTCGCCATAGAGCCCGCCCTGCATCGGCCCCAGACCAAGGCCAAGTTTGACCCGCTGGGATCCTGCTCCGGTGATGTGTTATTTCAGCCTTCGAGCTGCAATCCGACCGGAGCGTCACAGAATGCTACGCAAATATCACAGATATGATCTTGTTGTTAGTTTATGGGCATTTTATGCTTTGCCCGTTTGGTAACACGCTCCGAGCTGCACTGTCAGGGTTCTCGACCTCTGCCGGGTGGGATGGAGCTTCGTCCGGCGTCAAGGGCGCCCTGCGTGGTTCGGAGTGTGACGGCGTATGCGCCGCTTGTTTTCGCATGCCCTTCTGTCTAAATCAGCACTGGCCATCATTGTTGCCGTGCTACCCGGCTTACTTTCCTTAACAGCCACCCCACTCCCGGCACAAATGGAGATGGCCAGCCTGGTTGCCGCCGACCAGGGGGATCTTGTTTTTCCCAAGCAGCAGTTGGGTTCTGCGGGGGTCGTGCCCAGTCTCGTGACCTCCACCTCGGTTACGGGGGAGCGGAAGCCTGTACGGGATTCCCGAGTGCCGGGAGCCCTTCCTTTGGATAGGCGTGGCGAGGCGTTGGAGGTGGAGAAGTCCGATTTACCGCCTGGTGTCGAGCGCGCGGAGCGGAGGGATCGGCAGGCTCTGCCGGCGGCGATCCCGATGATCAACCACGTGTACCCCGACACGGGGTCGTTGGTCAGCGCGACTCCGCTGCTGACCGTGCGCGCGACCCGTCTGGGCGGCGGGACGGAGGCGGATCTGCGCTTCAGGTTCAACATCTGCGAGAAACCGGAGGAGGACGAGGGTCAGTTTCCTGACCCGGGAGAGCCGTTCCCGACGCCGCAGTGCTGGCAGTCCGCCGCTCAGCTTGGTGTGAGCAGTTGGCGGGTGCCTGAGGACACGCTGGAATGGGGCCAGCAGTACGAGTGGTGGGTTCGTGTCGTGGACCCGGAGACCAGCGAGTCTGCCGTCAGCGACAGGCAACTGGTCGTTACAGGTGCGCGTCAGCCGTTGAACAGTCTTCATCTGGGAGAGCGCGCGAGCGAGGGCCAGGAGTTCTCGCCCGTTGCGGGGAACTACACCACGAGCGCTGTGGACGCACAGGTGGCGACGGCGGGTCCGCCCTTGTCGGTGATACGGACGTACAACAGCCAGGATCCGCGCACGGACGGCATGTTCGGCGCCGGCTGGTCGACGCCGTGGGACATGAAGGTCGTAGCGGAGCTGTCCGGAACGTCGACGACGAGCCTGTTGGTGAGCTATCCGAGTGGTCGGCGGGTGCGGTTCGCCGCCAAGGGCGATGGCACGTACCAGCCGCCGCCGGGGATGAAGGATGTGCTGGCGGACGTGGAGGGCGGCGGCTGGCGCCTGATGGACACCTCCTCCACCTCCTATTACTTCGACGCGTCGGGACGGCTGCTCAAGATCGAGGACAAGCGGGGCCGGACGCAGACCCTCTCTTACGGAGACGATGGCACGTTCAGCTCGGTGACGGGAGTCGGCGGCCGGGCGCTGCATTTCACCTGGAACGGGCCTCGCGTGGCCACCGTGTCGACTGACGCGGTGGACGGCAAGGCACGGACGTGGACCTATAGCTATACGGGTGACAACCTGACGTCGGTGTGCTCGCCGGCGGTCGCGCCGAACTGCACGACCTACAGCTATGGGGAAGGCTCCCGGTACCAGGGCGTCGTTCTCGACGCCGAGCCGGTGGGCTATTGGCGCTTGGGCGACGCGGAGGACGAGCCCGCGGCCAATCTCGGTAGTGAGGGCGGCACGGGCATCTATTCCGGCGTTACCGTGGGCGAGCCGGGTGCGCTGGAGGGAAGCAGCGACACCGCCGCGGGTTTCACGAAGTCCACCATGCAACTTCCGTTCGACATGTTGGATCGCCTGCGGAACGAAGTCTCGATCGAAGGCTGGATCAAGACTACTCAGAACGGTGTCGTGTTCTCCGCTGGTCAGTTCGGCTACCAGTTCGGCGCAACAAGACCCGTCCTGTACGTCGGCACTGATGGCCGGCTGCGAGGTCAGCTGGGCGAGTTGTCGGGTTCGGGGTTCACCCCGATCACGTCGGCCGATCCGGTGAATGATGGTCAGTGGCATCATGTGGTGCTCACGGTGGGGGGCGAGCAGCAGAAGCTGTATCTCGACGGTGAACTCGTCGGTGAGCTGACCGGAACGATCATGTCGGATTACCGCGCATATGCGTTCGTGGGCAGCGGTGACCGTGCCACCTCCTGGTCGGATATTCCGGGAGGCCAGACGGCTTCCGGTGCCTTCGCGTTCAAGGGCTCGATCGACGAGTTCGCGGTCTACGGCAAGCCGTTGTCGGAGGCCACGATCCGGGCGCACTGGGCTGCCCGGGCTAAGGTCAGCAACAAGCTGACGCAGGTCACGCTGCCGTCCGGCCGGATCTGGGCCAAGAACACCTACGACACCGCGACAGACCGCCTCCTGACACATGTCGACAGGCACGGGGGCACGTGGAAGGTCGGGAAGCCCGATGTCGACTGGGTCGAGAAGGTCAACACGGTCGAGGTGATCGATCCGCGCGACGGCAAGCAGACCTACGGCTACGACCGGGGACGTGCCGATCGACTGGTGTACGAGATCGACCAGCTCCAGTTCAGGTCGAGCTACGAGTACGACACCGGTGGCTTCCCGGCCAAGAGGATCGACCGCAACGGAAACGTTGTCCGCTGGTGGAACGACGAGCGCGGGAACCCGATCCGCGGCAGGTCATGTCGTACGGACTCCAGTTGCCAATTCGGCTACGCCGACTATTACGTCAACGAGGATGACGAGTTCGACCCGCGCAACGACAAGATGGTCGTCCATCGGGATGCCCGCTCGTCCGACCTGGAGAGCGACACCTACGCGACCACGTGGGAGTACAACCAGTACGGCGAGCAGACCAAGCAGACCACCCCCGCCACCTCCGGCTTTCCCGACGGCCGCTCGGTCACGACCTCCTACACCGACGGCACGGAGGCGGCTGTCGGCGGCGGCACCACCCCGGCCGGCCTGGTCGCGTCCCAGACCGATCCCAGGGGCAACACGTGGACCTACCGCTACACCGCGGCCGGTGACCTGGCCGAACAACGGGACCCCGAGGGGTTACTGGTCGAGCTGGACTATGACGCATTGGGCCGGCTCCGCGAGAGCTCGGAAGTGTCCGAAGCGCACCCCGACGGGGTGAAGACCGTCCTCACCTATGACGTGCTCGGCCGCCTGGCGACGCGGACCGAGCCGGGTGTGAAGAACGAGGTGTCCGGAGTCACGCACACCAAGCGCACCACGTACGCCTATGATCCGGACGGCGCGAAGCTGCGCGAGACCGTCAGCGACCTGACCGGCGGCGACGCCGAGCGCGCGACCGTCTACACCTACGACGAACACGGCAGGGTCGAGACGATCACCGACCCTGAGGGCGGTGTGGTGCGCCAGAGCTGGAACACCATCGGCAAACCGGCGACGGTGACGGACGCCAGAGGCGCGGTGGTCGAGCACGCCTACAGCAAGCGCGGCGAGCTGATCACCCAGACGCTGAAGGGCTGGACCGGCAGCCCGGTCGACCCGCAACCCGCCACGGACAAGGTGCTGGCGTCGTTCGGCTATGACGCGGCGGGCCGCCTGGCTACCCAGTCGGACGCGATGGGCCGCAGGACCTCCTTCGACTACTTCGGCGACAACCTGCTCGCCAAGAAGATCGCCGACGACGTGAAGCTGAACGGCTCCGCGACCGCACGGGACGTGGTGCTGGAGAACCACACCTACGATGCGGCGGGCAACCAGATCAAGCTCGTCACCGGTGGCGGGAAGTCGACGACCGAGTACGTCTACGACGCGGCCGGTTTCCTGACCTCGCAGAGGTTCGACCCCGGCGGGCTGGACCGCAGGACCGCGTTCACCTACGACGCCAACGGCAACATCATCAAGACCACCCGTACCAGCGCCGACAGCGACCGCGCCGAGGTCACCGAACAGGCCTACACCACGACGAACCTGCCCACCAGGACGACCGTCGAGAACGGCGAGGAGGACCTCGTCACCACTGTCGACTATGACGATCGCGGTCTGGCCGTCGCCACGACCGACCCGCGCGGCAATGCGGCGGGCGCGAACAAGGACGCGTACACGACCGAGATGCGCTACGACGCGCTCGGCCGCCTCATAGAGACCACCGGACCCCAGGTCAAGGTCGAGAAGGCCGGCACGGCCGGCGACGCTCACCCCACCGTGCGCTTCGGCTACGACACGCTCGGCGCCAAGACGCACGAGACGGACGCCGAGGGCCGTACCGTGGTCTCGGTCTTCGACAAGGCCGGCCGCCTGACCAGTCAGAAGGCGCCCAGTTACACCCCGCCCGGCGGCACCGCGCTCACGCCGACCACCTCGCACACCTACGACGCCGCCGGCCAGCTCACCTCCACCTCCGACCCGCGCGGCCACACGACCACTTTCGAGTACGACAGGCTCGGCCGCCAGGTGCGCGTCACCGACCCCGCCCCGGAAGGGCAGCAGGGCGGAACGTGGGTGACGGAGTACGACATGGCCGGGGAGAAGCTCGCCACGGTCGACCCGACCGGCGCGCGTACCGGGGCGACCTACGACGACCTCGGCCGGCAGATCACCGCCACGCAGATCGAGCGCAAGCCGTCCACGGCGTCCTACACCACCACCATGGAGTACGACGACGCGGGCCGGCTGGTCAAGCAGACCGCCCCGGGCGGCAAGGTCACCTCTTACGGCGTGAACGCGGCCGGTGAGGTCACCTCCGTGACCGACCCGAACAACAACACGACCGGCATGGCCTACGACCTGGCCGGACGGCTGATCAAGACCACCGACCCCAACGGCAACGCGACCACCGCCGCCTATGACCTGGCCGGCCGGCAGATCGCCGCCAAAGACCTCGACGGCACCGGCGACGTGCTGCGCACCTACGGCTTCGGCTACGACGCCGCAGGCAACAAGACCAGCGTCACCTCCCCCGAGGGACACCTCACCCAGCAGACCTTTGACGCCCTGGGCCGCCCCACCGAGCTCGTCGAGCCGGTCTCGGACGAGGAGTCGATCACCACGAGCCTCGGCTACGACGCGAGCGGCGCCCGCACCCGGCTCACCGACGGCCGGGGCAACGCCACCTGGACCACCTACAACAGCCTGGGCCTGGCCGAATCGGTGACCGAACCCCCCACTGCCGCGCATCCGGATGCGGCCGACCGCACCTGGACCCACGTCTACGACGCGGCGGGCAACCCGGTCGCCACCCTCCAGCCCGGTGGCGTACGCATCGACCGCGTCTTCGACCACCTCGGCCGCCTCACCAAGGAGACCGGCGCGGGCGGCGACGCGGCCACCGCCGAACGCACCTTCGGCTACGACCTGGCCAACCGCATGACCACCGCCGGGAACCTGACCGTCGACTACAACGACCGCAACCTGCCCCTGACGGTGACGCGCGGCAGCACCCAGGAAACCGCCTACAGCTACGACGCGCTCGGCAACCCCACCCAGCGTGTGGACGCCGCCGGCACCGCCACCTTCACCTGGGACAACGCCAGCCGCCTGAAGACCGCCACCGACCCGGTGACCGGCCGCACCCTCACCTACGGCTACGACCCGGCCAGCCGCCTGAAGACCGTCACCGCCACCAGCGGCCAGGCCAGCACCCAGACCTTCGACTACGACCCCATGGACCGCCTCACCGGACAGACGCTCGAGAACGGCTCCGGCACCCAGCTCGCGAAAATCACCTACGGCTGGGACAAGGACGACAACCTCACCACCAAGACCACCACGGGCACGGCAGGGGCAGGCACCAGCACCTACGCCTACGACCACGCCGGACGCCTCACCTCGTGGACCGCCCCTGACGGCGCCACCACCGCTTATGAGTGGGACGCCGCCGGCAACCGCACCAAGGCCGGCGACAAGACCTTCACCTACGACGAACGCAACCGGCTGCTGACCGGCGACGGCAGCACCTACACCTACACCCCGCGCGGCACCCTGGCCACCGAGACCAAGGCCGGCACGACCACCGACTACACCTTCGACGCCTTCGACCGGCTCATCGCAGACGGCGACAGCGTCTACGCCTACGACGCCCTCGACCGCGTCACCAGCCGCATCCACGGCACCACCAAGCAGACCTTCGCCTACGCAGGGCTCGGCAACGACCTGGCCGCCATCACCGACAGCAGCGGCGCCGTCCAGGCACGCTACGCCCGCGACGTCGGCGGCGGCCTGCTCGGCCTCAAGGAAGGCAGCGGCGCGGCGGTGGCCGCGTTCACCGACCTGCACGGCGACCTGGTGGCCACCTACACCACCACCCTGCAGACCTCCACCGCCTACGACCCCTTCGGCGCCGTCACCGCCCAGACCGGAACCAATACCAACCTCGGCTACCAGGGCGAATACACCGACCCGGACACCGGCAAGGTCAACATGCACGCCCGCTGGTACCAGCCCGACACCGGCACCTTCACCAGCCGCGACACCATGACCCTGGACCCGAACCCCTCGATCCAGGCCAACCGCTACACCTACGCCAACGCCTCCCCCCTCACCGGCACCGACCCCACCGGCCACAACACCGTCAGCACAGGAAGTGGGCACTACACACCAGGCATCGGCTACCAATCAGCCACCGATATTTATGCCCAGCACGGCATTGTCTACGGTGGCGACGAGGGAGGCGCAGGCGGCTATTGCATTGGTAGCTGTGGTATATCGAGAGGTGGCGGACCCATCGGCTGCGACACCTACGGTGGGTGCGGCGCGGTTGTCACCAATCTGGTCAACGTGATGACTGTCGAAGAAATGAAGCGAATGAACCTTCTCCCGAATGGATGGATCACTGCAAAGGGATTTTGGCAGTCGAGTGAGTGGATAATAGATGGATTTATCAAAGAAGCATATAACGGCATTGACCCTGCCGTACTTGACTTCGCGTGGAAGTATCGCCAGAAAGTGTTGCGTGAATTGGGGGAGCGGTCTGCAGTAGAGAAGAATGGCGGCGGCGGTGTGAGCGTCGTCCTCAAGGCTTCCAGTCCTTCCGATCGCATCTCGGAGGCCGAAAAGAACTGGTGTAAAAACAATCCGGTTTTATGTTTCCAGTCCTATGGATATGCCGAGTTGGTATCCGAATATCTCGACGAAAAGTACGGAAATAGAAAAAATACTCCTTCGAGAAATGCCATTCGCCACTTCATCTGGCAAGCTCTTTTGACGTGGGAGTATGGTGCCGATGCCGCCAAGGAGATCGGCGACGCGCACGAAGGTGGCGGTAAGCCTTGCAAGCCTCGCCTTTCATGTGACACTCGGGTCGACCAGTATAATAATAATGTGGCGCGCCAATGGGCATTGGATCATCGAACCGAGTGGTATCCGAGCTATCAAGTGGCGCGGAATGGCGCTCCTTGGAATGAAAGTATGAAGCCATTGCTGGATCGACTGTTCAAGGTGGGTCGAGACCTCTACGACAATAACGAACTGACAAGTGAAGATCGCATGTGTGTTGCGTATGGAGGAAGCAGAAAATGTAGGTCATGATGCGATCTGTTGAAGTTTCATGCCTCTGGGTGGAGATGGGAAATCGTATGGGAAAAAAGGCGTCCTGGCTACTCGTTCTTGTGGCATTCCTTGGCGCGGGGTGTACGGAACAGGGCAATGCGAATACTTCAGAAGGTCTGGAGTCCTGTTATGCCAAAGCTGAGGGCGAAGCGGAACTACTGGAAAAGGCAACTGCGCCTTTATTGACGCCGGAGATGCAAACGACACTGCAGACATACAATGATTGCGACTCTGACGTGGAGGGTGGTGTTTGGATTACCTATGATGCTGACACTGGCAAGACTTCTGCGGAATTATTGCGCAAATTTTATTCCGCGGGATGGGTTAATGTGTCACTGCCAATCGAGCCGTGTGGCGATCGTTGTGTTGCAGGAGTGACCAAGATCGTGCAGGGTCGGCGTATTCTGGTAACTGTTGAGAATTTCCCGGCTGATCGCGACCTAGTGGTTGTATTTGACGACTAGCTAGGATGAGGGGCAGTGGCGCAAGTCACGTGTGCAATTGAGCGAAGTGCTCATTAAGGCTGGTTGGGGGCCTCGCAGCGAGTATTCCTTGTCGGCCAGGGCAATGATCCCGGCCCGCTCCGGCGCGCAGGATGCCCCAGACCCGGGCGGCGCTCAGTTTGCGGTGTTCGCCCGGCAGCGCTCCGGAGGTCCACACGATCGTTCTGTCCGGGGAGGCGATCACCTGCACGTTCACCCGATGCCTGTAGCGCCATCATGCAGGATCAGCCGACGAGTGCTCCGTGCCGTTGTCATTCGGCGTCTTAGTGTGGGGAAGTCCGCGACTTTGTTACGTGCCCGTCGGGCAAGGAAATGTCCAGTTGCCGACACCAGGATCGGGGTGGTGTCCATCCCTCGGCCGGCGTGAAGTTCAGATGCAGCAGGCGGGCTGTGTTGGGAACCGGCCCGCCCAGGTGGCGAGTTCCATGCGCGGCCGTCTCGCCGTCCGGGTCGAATGCACCGTCGTTGTAGTCGTTGTAGGGGGTACCGAGGTCGTCCTCCGTGGACAACATCCAGTACCAGAAGAAGGGGCCCTTGATTTCCTCCTCCTGTTCCCGCAGTCCGGGCACGAACTCGTAGTGCAGCACGCCGCCGGCGTCCGTCAACTCCAGCCCGCGGGCGACCACGTGGTGGCCTTCCACCAGCTCTCCGAGATCGACGTCGAAGACGATGTCGAGGCGTACCGATCCGCCCATCTTGGAGAGGTAGGCGTCGGTGGCCGTGCGCGGCGGAATGCGGAACATGACATCCAGCATCGGGCACGATCAGCAACCGGCCGACCATGGACGTCGCAACCGCCTGTGACTTTGCCCGAAAGTACGATCATGGATGCTGCTGACCCTGCTTTCGGCCGATACCGTCCCCGCGGGCGGCCCTGCAGGATTCGGCCCTATGCCTCGCGAAGAGTTCCCCCGAGAACCGACCAGCCATCCCGGTCGCCGTCTCCCGCACGACGCCACCGCCTCTACCGCTACGCCCGCGTCCGGCCGGCCGCAGACAGGCGCGCTCTCCTCCGGCCGGCCGCGGATCATCGCGCTCGACGTGCTGCGCGGGTTCACGTTGTGCGAGATCCTGTTCGCCAACATCCAGCTGATCGCCAATCACGGCACCGCCGTCGTGACACAGCCCATGGGCGACTGGGATCCGTGGCTCGGGTTACCGATCTTCTCCCTGCTGTTCGGCATCGGGTTCACGCTGCTGCTGAACTCCGCCGCCGACCGCGTCTCCCGCCCGTGGCTGGTCCTGCTGCGACGGCTGGTGGCGCTGCTCGCGATCGGGCTCGTGCACATGGTGTTGTGGCCGGGGGAGATCCTGACCAAGTACGCGGTGGTCGGCGTGCTGGTGCTGCTGCCCTCGTCCTGGCTGCCGCGATGGGCCGTGGCCGGCCTCGCCGCCGTACTCGTTCCGGTGGCGTTGTTCGGCGGGGGCGGGCCTCTGCTGATCGCCGGGCTGTTCCTCCTCGGCTCGGCACTGGTCCGGTACGGGGTGATCGAGCGGATCGAGCGATCCACCCGAGGGCCGCTCCTGCTGGGGATGGTCTTCGCGGCTGGGGCGGCCGCTGCCCTGTGGGTGCACGCCCAAGTGGAGACCGGGACTGAGCTGATGCAGCCGTCGTTCCCGTCCAGCCTGGCCGACCTGCTGATCGCCGGCGTGGTGGTGTGCGCCCTGCTGGTCCTGCTCAGAACGCCGCTGCGGCCGGTGCTTCGGGTCGTCTTCGCGCCGCTGGGCCGGATGGCCCTGACCAACTACCTGACCGCCACGCTGCTCGTCCTGGCGGCCAGTCGCATCCTCGGCCTGCCGGTCGGCCAGTCCTTGCAGGTGGCGTTCCTGACCGCGGGGGCCATCCTCGCGGCCCAGTGGCTGCTGTCCGCCCTGTGGCTGCGCCGCTACCGCCAGGGCCCGCTCGAATGGCTCTGGCGCTGGGCCACCTGGGCCCGCCGCCCGCCCTTCAATCGGGTCGGTACGTGACGAGCTCGGGTCAGCGGGCCGACAGTCATGTGCCCTCGGGAATGCTGACGAAGCTGCCCATGCCTCGCACGGTGTAGATGGAGCCCTCCTCGCGGAGGGCTCTCATGGTCTTGTGCGCCGTCATGCGAGCGATGCCGAACTCCTGCATGAGGTCGTTCTCGCTCGGCACCCGGGAGCCGGGACGGTATGTCCCTTCGGCGATGCGCTCGCGAATCACCTGGGCAACCTGCTGCCATCGGGGCTGGTCTTCGCGGAACTCCATCACCAGGCCACTGTAGAAACCTGTGCATTTCCATCGATCTCCGGATGGCTCTATGGTGCCCTATAGACAACCGCGCACTGCACTTCTACCCTATCGGCATGACACAACCTCCCCACGAGCTCGACCTCATCCGGAAAACGTTCCCTGACTGGTCGTGCTTCCGCAGCGACGCGGGCATCTTCTACGCGACGCGGCGCGGCATCAGGCTCAGCAACACGGCAATCGAACGAGGGCTCCAGCAGACTGTGAGCGCCGATGACGTAGCGACTTTCGTGGAGCGTCTGCGCGACCAGACCGGTAGGCGTACGACGCTATGACGGTCCCGGAGCCGTTCGCCTGGGGCGACTACCATGGCGTACACGTGCCGGCTCCTCAGCCTGGAGCTGAACGGGTGGACTGGCGACAAGGCCATCCACGCGGTTGCCGGATCCGGGTCAATGACTACACCTGCGACTGCCGGCGGCCCTCGTATGAACTGTGTGCGGCAGGGGGCCTGTCGTTCATTCGCCGAGCGTCCGGAGATAACGACGTGCCTGTGATCGTCGAGAGTCCTTGGACGTCGGTCCGCGAGGCGCAGGTGCTGTGGCTGCGTATTGTGAGCGGTCGAGCGTGGTGACACGGTGCCCCATGCGAGGAGTTCTGTATCCGAATTGCACCGTTCGGTGATCCTTGTACACTCTTGACAGTCTTCGCGACAAGATCAACCCGATCGTCGGTAACGCTCGCTGGGGTCGCAACCATGCTGGAAACCGCATTCTCCGCCAAACTCTGGATGGGAGCCGGGGGTGGCGTCCAGGACGCGGTGCGCGACCTGCGGATCGGTGTGGACGAGTTCTGCGACGCGATGAGCGAGCGGCCGTTCGGGAGTGACGATCTGGGCCGGGCCCTGTACGAGGGCGACCGGGCGCGGAAGGCGCCGGGTTTCGTGGGGCTGCGCGACGCCCTGCTGGAGAACCTGGTCGGTACGGTGAACCTGCTCCAGGGCATGGGAGCCGGAATGGTCAACGCCGGCACCGTCTATCGCGGCGCGAACAGCGCGACCATGGATGTCCTGGACGGGCAGGGGCCCTCGCAGTCCCCGCCATCCGCGGCGTTGGAGGAGATCGAGGAGTATCGGCCGGCGATCGAGGGCGGCAGGTTGCCCTCGACGGTCGAGCCGCCCGGTTTCGTACAGCAGGCGGCATGGTTCTTGCAGGCCATGGGTTTCGGGTGCGCCTACCCTGACGGCGACATCGGCAAGGTGAACGTGCTGCGCGAGGCCGTGCTGAGGATCGGCCGCGTCGTCGACCGGGTGGCGGAGGCGGTCGATCAGCACGCGGGTCGGGTGATCGCGTCCGGGGACGGGCCGAACACGGACGAGTTCAAGAAGGCCGTGAAGATGCTCACCGGCGAGAAAGGGCTGCTGGAGGAGCTGAAACGGCAGTCGGATGAGCTCGCCGACTACTGCCGGACGGGGATGGACGCGATCTCCAAGGCGCAGTGGCACTACTGGGTGGCCGCCGCCTACGTGGTGGCCTTGGTGTATGTGGCGACCGTCATCAACCCCTACCTGAATGCCGCGGCGGCGAGGGCCATCCGGCTGGAGGGGATGGCCCTGCAGATCACCTTGCGGATCATTCGCGAGGCGGTGCTGGGCATGGCCTTCGCCGGTGGGCTGAACGTGATCGGCCAGCTGTTCGCCACTGGTGACGTCGACCTGAAGCAGCTGCTCCAGACGACATGGCACGGGGCGGTCGCCGGCGGTCTCATGGGCGGCGCGCACGGCGCCCTGCCTTCGCTTCTGCGCAAGGGCGGCCCGCTGCTGACCGGTCTGGCCTCGGCGATGGAGAAACCGGGCTGGGAACGGGTCCTCTCCCGCCTCCTCGTCGGGGGAACGGTGAGCACCGGCGCCCTGGCGACGGCCGGATGGGCGAGCGGGTACGGCTGGGACTGGAAACATGCCGCACAGGCCGGCTTCGGCATGGCCCTTCTCGGCACCGGCGCGGAACTCGCCGGCAAGACGTTCGCGGCCGGCCGGCAGCGTGTGTCTCCCGAACTGGGCCTTCGCCTGCCGTGGGAATCCTTCCCCAAGAAGGGGCTGCAGTGGCTGCGCAGCCCCGAGAAGAGGTGGATGGAGTTCAAATGGTCCATGGCGTTCATGCCGATCGCCGCGCCCGTGGCCGGCTTGACGGCGCTGGTGAAGTTCGCCGAGGACGGCAAGAACCCCTTCATGTCGCAGCCGCGACTCGGGAAGGACGGCGAACTCTTCAACATGTGGAAACTCCGCTCGATGAAGAGCTCCGACGGCATGGATTCCAGCCTGGGATCCGCTGATACCCGGGTCACACGATTCGGCAACGTCATGCGAACCGCCGGATGGGACGAACTCCTGCAGCTGCCACAGGTCGCCACCGGGAAGATGGCGTTCATCGGACCCCGTTCCCTGGTGCAGGCGACGCATGACGAAATGGCACGCGACCTGAGCCCGCAGGTCAACCACACGTGGACGACCGGCAAGAAGGCGGCCACTCCGGGGATGTGGAGCCACTTCGGGTACTACAAGGAATACTTCGGCTATGAGGCGGCTTCCCCGCAGTTCAACGGGCTACGGGGAAGGCTGGACAACTGGTATTTCCAGCACGCCAGCGAGACGATCGACCGAGAGCATTTCCGTAAGGAATTCGGGAAGATGATGAAAGCCTGGGGTTCCGCGGTGACGGGGGGAGGGAAGGGCTGAGCCCATCTCGGGTGCCCATATTCGAAGCGGAACCGCTCGTGGCGGGTGTCAGGAGAGGGCGGGACAGTCACCCGACTTGTCTTCGCACTTCACCAGCAGACCCCGACAGGGCAGAGCGGAGGGCGTTACAGGATGCCTGGAGGGTTCTCGAAATCCGGGTGGCATGAGGTCAGAAAAGCGAACGCGGTGGTGGCGTCCCTGGTCCGGTAGAAGCCGACCATGGTGGTGTTGAAGTCGGCGCGCCGCGCGGCCGGCACGCTGATGGCGTCGATTCCGTGCGACATCAGGTGCCCGTTCATCATCGTACGGCCGGTGCGTTTGTCGCCACCGAAGTAGAACTGCTGGAGAGCGGCGAACAGGAAGTATGCCAATGCCTGCTCGAACGGCGACTCGATGTCGGTCCGGATGGCTGCCACGCCGGCAGTGAATATTCGGCGAAGGTTGTCTCCTCCGGGCTCGGTCGGAGGTGGCATATACCTGCCGTGTTCTCCCAGGCTTACTCCGGGCGTGAGAGTAAGCGGGCCTTCTCCTCTGAAATGCCCCACTTCGAGAGCCTCGCCCTGTGTGATCAGCTGCTGGAAGTGATCCGACGTCGGCTTGTCCAGCATGAATCTCTCGGATTTTACGACCCTGACCAGCTCCTTGGCCGACTCGGCGAGGTTGACCACCTGCCGTTCGTCGCTGATTTTGCGACCTCCCACCGTGATGCCGTCCATAATCGTCTGTACTTCTGGGTAGGTGAAGGGATTTCCCTCCAGTGCGGCGGCATCCCACACGAACTCCGGGAGCGCGCGCTGATAGCGCCAGACGGCTCGCTCAACCGAGTGCACACCCACGTCTTGCCTGATCGAGTCTCTGTCCCAGCGGAACCCCAGTGCATCCGCCAGCTGCTCGGTCATCACATCTCCCGTGGTCAAACTCGTCATGCGTAGCAGAAGCGCTTGCTCCGCCCCGGCACTGGTCGGTATCTGTCCGGCCGGGTATCGGCGTGCCTATTTTGGCAGCAGCCCGGACGCCTCGAAGCAGGCAGCTTCTCAGCTGGTGGATGCATCACATCGCTTGGACGTGACCCTTCAGGCACCCGCCGGGCGCGTTGGCCGACGGTTCCAAAGGTGTCATGGCCGCAACATAAGACAGTCCGAGCACGGCCCGCTATAGCGTTTCTTCGCGGGTGGCGCCCGGGGTCAGGTGACTTTGGAGATCGTTCGTACGGAGGCGGCGTGCCGGTAGACCTCGCCCGTGGTGGTGTCGAAGTACGGTGACGACACGGCGTCGTACCAGCCCTGGGCGTCCCGGTTCCAGGTGAGGCTGTTGACCCCCACCAGGGTGCCGAGCCCGCGGTTCTCGTTCCAGCCGATCAGCCAGGGCCCGCCGCTCGCGCCGTGGCTGAAGTCGCACGGCTGCAGTTGTACGCCCTTCTGCAGGTCGAAGGCGGGGGCCACGGCTGCCCACAGGGTGGTGCCTCTCTCGCAGCCGCGCAGCTTCTTGCCGTTGAACGGGTGGCTTCTGTCGGGTTGGGGGCCCGCCGGGTAGCCGAACGAGAACGCCGAGTACGTGGACGGCTTCTTGTTGAGGTCGAGTCCCTGACCGCCGACGTTGTCCTGGAGCCGGCCGATGTCCTTCATGACGTAGGAGCCGTTCTTCTTCGTCCAGGTAAAGCCGCGGTGCACGGTCACGAAGGCGTAGTCGTAGTCGTAGTCGCCCTTGCCCGACCAGTCTTCGTGCATGCTGATGGCGGCGCCGACGTAGATGCCTTGGGATGCTTCGCCGTTGGGGACGAAGATCCAGGAGTCGGCGGCCCTGGCCTGGCGTGAGTCGTACGCGCAGTGGGCGGCCGTGGCGACGACGCTGCGGTTGCGGGCGGCGACGGCGCTGGCCGAGCACCAGTATTCCTTGTCGCCGAAGCGGAAATAGACCTTGCCCATGGTCGTGGCCATCTTGCCCTTGCGGGGCATCGCGGACGCCACGCTCTGCGCGGCGAGGGTGCGTCTGATGGCGGCGACGGGGTTGCCCTGATCTGTGGCGGTCTGGGGCTCGGAGGTCGGGGCGGCCTTGGCGCCGGGCGTGGCCGGGCTGTAGTTGTCGGCCACCTTGAGCCGGTCGGGCTTCCAGTGCTCGGCGACCCTCTTCACGTCCGCCTGGGTCGTGGCCAGGGGGACGGCGTACACCTTGCTGTTGGCTGTGCTGTTGGCTGCGGCGTCGGCGATCCCCGTGAGGGCGGACAGCACGAGCAGCGCGCTGCTCAGTGCAGCGAGCGCGACGTGCCTGGCCCGGGGGATCATCTTTTGCCTTTCTTGGGGTCGTAAGGTGGGATTTTTCCAGATGTACAGACGGTATTGCAGCGAGGATAGAGATTCGTTACCTGATCAAGGGTGCACTTCGCACTATAAGGAACCTGTCAGACATCCACTCTGGATACCTCTAAATGATCATTAATCAACGGTATCTTCGCAGGTCAGCGCGGGTGTGGCGGGCTTGATGATGCGTCGTGAAATGTCGTCATTCAGGTGTGTTTCGGTGTCGATCGAGTGGCGCACACCACGTCGCCGCCCACCCCCATTCCGCCGCCAGGGGAAGGCCCCGGATCCCATCCGGGAACCGGGGCCTGGGGTGCCCGGCTTGATCACGGCATGTTGCCGGTCCAGCGGTTGGCGGCGGCCTTGTAGACCTTGTAGGTGTCGGTGTTGAAGTACGGCGACGAGATGTGGTCGTAGCGGTCGTTGCCGTCGGTGTCCCACGCGACGCTGTTGACACCGATCAGGTAGCCGGTGCGCGACGCGCTCTTGTAGGAGTAGAGGAGCGGCCCGCCGCTCGCTCCGGCGGTGAAGGAGCACTTGAGGCCGACGTGCTCCTGCAGGTTGTACTTCGTGGCCTCGGGCATCGGCTTGGTCTTGCCGTAGCACCACTTCATCGTGCGCCCGCTGAACGGCTTGTCGCCGTCGGGGTGCTCGCCGGCCGGGTAACCGAAGGAGAACACGGTCGCCTTCGTGCTCCGGTTCCAGGTGAAGCCCTGCCCGCCGACGTTGTCACCGAGTCGGCCGACGTTCTTGACCGTCCACCTCCAGCGGCCCCTGTCCTTCGCCCAGTCGACCTTGATGCCGTTGTAGACGTTGACGAACGCGTAGTCGTAGTCGAAGTCCTCCTTCACCAGGAAATCGTCGTGCGCGTTGAACGTCTTGGCGGCGTAGATGCCGTAGGGCGCCTTGCCGTCCCAGACGCTCTTGCCGTCCCAGTACGACGGAATGAAGACCCAGTTGTCGTAGAAGGTGTTCTTCTTCGTGTCGTACACGCAGTGGGCGGAGGTCGCCACGAGGTTGCGGTACTTGCCCTGCACCGAACTGGCCGAGCAGTAACGCCAGTTCTTCGGGTTGCGCGGGTCGGCCTTGGGCAGCGTGAAGAACACGCGGCCGACGGTGTTCGGCAGGTTGACCTGCTTGCTCTTCTTGGTCGTCGTCTTCTTCTCTCCGCCGATCGGCGGAACGGATCCGGCGGGGCCGTCGGGGGTGCTGTTGCCGCCCCTGAGGCCCTTGGTGGTCAGGTCGATGGTGTCGTCGTGGTCGGTCGCCCGCTTCACGCGGTCCGGCGTCCAGAACTGGATCGCCTGCTCCGCGGGAGTGGCCGCGTTCTTGGACACGACGTCTGAGGGTGCCGTCGCGCCGGCCGCGGCGCCGCTGACCGTTCCCGTGGCCAGTCCGACGGCCACCAGGCCGGCCAGCGGGATCGCGACGCGCCTTGCTCGGGAATTCATGGAGCTCCTTTCGGCTTTCGGCGGCCCAGAGCGGGGTGCTGCGCCCCGGGTGGGCCAGGAAAACGCTCGGAACGTTAATGAATGGCCGGACCGGCGGCCAGGAAACGACGTGAAAAAGCATGGCCTGGTTCCGTTCCGTTATCTAAATAGCGAGATCGCATGTATTCCTGATCGGCATTTCCGCAGGTGGGGGGTGCTGGTATTTCTTCTCCGGCAACAGTGGTAACTCGCTTTATCAGACGCCACTGCTTATCAACCGAATGTTGTTCTGGTTAGATGGTTTCATGGATCCTCGCACGCCCTGCCTCATAGGCATCGCACAACGCACCATTCGCGAGCAGCCCGGCCCGGAGCCGCTCGACCTGTGGGAGGAGGTGGCGCGCGCGGCCACCGCCGACGCCCGACTCCCCGCCGGGCGGCTCGACTCGATCCAGCTCGTCTACACCGACTCCTGGCAGTACGACTCCCCGGTGGGCCGCCTCGCCGAGCGCCTCGGCGCCGCGCCGCGCCACCGCGCCTACTCCAAGGTCAGCGGTACGGCTCCGCACCTGCTCATCGGCGAGGCCGCCGCGAGGATCGCGGCAGGGGAGATCGACTCGGCGCTGGTCGCGGGGGCGGAGGCGCTGGCGACACGCCGGGCGTACCGGCAGGCGGGCGAGAGCGTGCCCTGGAGCCATCCGGCCGTGCCCAAACCCCCTTACGGATGGGAACGGCCGCCGCATCCGGCGGCGCTGGCCCACGGGCTGTTCATGCCGGTGCACACGTACGCGATCATGGAGACGGCGCGGCGGGCGGCGCTCGGCCTCACGATCGAGGAGGAGATGCGCGAGCGGGGGCGCATGATGGCGCCGATGACCGAGGTGGCCGCCGCCAACCCGTACGCCTGGCGCAGGACCGCGCGCACCCCCGGCGAGCTGGTGCACGGCAACCGCTTCGTCGGCTGGCCCTACACCAGGAACACGGTCGCCGTCATGGAGGTGGACCAGGCGGCGGCCGTCGTCCTGGCCGGCTCGCGGCTGGCCGACCGGCTCGGGGTGCCCGCGGATCAGCGGATCTACCTGCGCGGGTGGGCGTACGCGGAGGACACCTGGGAGGTGGCGGCACGGCCCGCGCTCGGCCGCTCGGAGGCCATCGGCAGGGCCGCCGAGGCCGCCTTCAAGCGCGCGGGGCTCGGGCCGGACGATGTGCACGCCCTCGACCTCTACAGCTGCTTCGCGATCGCGCTGCGGCAGGCGTGTGACGCCATCGGGTTCGACCCGCTGGACCGGCGCGGGCTCACGGTGACCGGCGGGCTGCCGTACGCGGGCGGGCCGGCCAGCGGCTACGTGCTGCACTCGACGGCCACGATGGCGGGCTTGCTGCGCGCGCAGCCCGGGCACGGGCTGGTGACCGGGGTGGGCATGCACCTGACCAAGCACGCCTACGCCGTCTGGTCCAGCGAGCCCGGCGGGCTGCCGGGCGGGCTGCTCGACGCGGCCGCGCCGGTGTTCGTGGCAGAGGAGGAGCCGATCGTGCCGGCCTTCTCGGGGGAGGCGGTCGTCGCCGGGTACACGGTGGCGCACGAGCGGGACGGCGCGCCCGAACGAGGGGTGCTCGTGGTGGACGTGCCCTCCGGCGGGCGGGCATACGCCGTCGTGACGCGTGACGAACTGCTGGCCGACGCCGAGTCGCGCGAGCTGGTCGGGCAGGTGGTGCGGGTGGCCCACGACGGCGAGGTGAACGTGGCGATCTGGTGATCCTCTAAAGTGGATGCAAAACCTGTGACCACGCGACTACTATCTGGTGTTGACATTTTTATGTCACTCGCCCATGCTGGAGTCATGCGGAGGACCACGGTGCGCATCGACGAGACGCTCCTCAACGAGGCGAAGGCATACGCGGCGAGAAACGGACGCAGTCTCAACTCAGTGATGGAGGACGCCTTGCGGCAACTCATCAACCGCTCCACGGAAGTGGCGGAGCGACCCCGCGTGGAGCTGATCACATCAACCGCCGAGCCCGGCTACCAGACCTGGGTCCAGAGGCGGCTGGACGCCGGCGAGAAGCTGGAGCACATCGTCTACGACCTCGATGACGAGGAGCGCTACCCGGAGCTGTTCCATGCTCCTCGCTGACATCAACATCCTGGTCAACGCCTTCCGCCACGAGTCTCCCGATCACGATCGATGCCATGTGATCGTGGAACAGATGGTGAACGGTGACTCCAGCTACGCCGTGAGCGACTTCGTCGTCAACGGCTTCGTCCGCACGGTCACCAACCGGCGCATCTACAAGAATCCCGACGACCTCGATCGTGCCCTGACCTTCGCCTCGTCCTACCGCAACCAGCCGCATGCGCTGGTGATCAGCGGTGCGGACAGGCACTGGGAGATCTTCGTCAGGCTGTGCCGGCAGGCCGGGGCGTCGGGCAACTTGATCCCCGACGCCTACCTCGCGGCGCTCGCCATCGAGCACGGTTGTGAATTCGTGACCTGCGACAAGGATTTCGCCAGGTTCGAGGGCTTGCGCTGGCGGTCCCCCCTCAACTGAACTGGAGGGAAAGGGCGCAAGCCAGGCTACTCGGCGAGGAACGTCGTGGCTGACCGGTTCGACGTCATCGAGTCAGGCGGCGAGCGCGGACGCCGCCGCTGGATCGGGCTGGTGGTGGTGCTGGCGCTCCTGCTGGTCCCTGCCGTCAGCCTGCTCGTCAGCCGGGAGCCCGAGCGCGATCCCGAGCCCGAGGCCGTGCTGCCGCAGCCGGTCCCCGAGCCCATCAGGTCCTTACGCACGATCGACAACCCGCCCAACGTCCTGCACGCCCAGGCCACGGAGAAGGGCGGCGACGAGGTCATCGACGTGGTGTTCCCGCACGGCGTGCGCGCCGAGGTGCGCTACCCGGCCACGCTCGGCCTCGCCGAGATGGGCGTGCGACCGTTCCAGGGCGTCTGGGTGGAGGGACACTACCGACAGTTGGTCGCCCCGTACAGCGGGGAGACGGGGATCACCCAAGGCGGCGAGCCGATCAGGAACTACGCCCCCAACGTCACGCTCTGGCCGCGCCCGGCGGGCAGCGGCGGCTACGGGCAGGTGCTGATGTTCTCGTTCGGGCCGTGGCGGCTGGCGATGTACGACCGGGGGAGGGGGCTGTCGTTCGAACAGCGCACGGCGCTCGCCGAAGGGCTCAAGGGCAAGGTGACGAAGGACGGCTACCTGGTGTTGTCGGCGGACGGCGTGCGGCTCGCCGAACCGGGAGACACCGTGCGGGGCGAGCCGGTGGGGCCGCAACTGTGGTTCGGCGACGGGGCGGGGACGATGGTGGTGCTGGCGCCGGCGCCCGGTTGCAAGCGCACCACCGCGATTCCCTACGTCATCGACGGGCGCGGGCGGCCCGTCGACTCGGTGTGCCGCAGCGGGGTGCAGGTCACCGTCACCGGCCCTCAGGCGTTCCGCGACCAGGCCATCAAGGGCATCCGGATCGCCTTCGATGAGGACGTTCGACGCGCGGCGGCAGGGTGACGGGCCGTCGAACGAAATCTTGTTAGTAGGGTGCGGCCATGTTCGCCGTAACCGCCACACAGACCGATCCCGACAATCCGCTCGCCGGGCTGACGCTCGGCGAGCACCCCGAGCCCAAGACGCCGGACGGCTGGACGACCGTCTCCGTGCGGGCCGCCGCACTCAACCACCACGACCTGTGGACGCTCAAGGGCGTCGGCATCCGGCAGGACCGGCTGCCGATCGTGCTGGGCTGCGACGCCGCCGGCGTGGACGAGGACGGCAACGAGGTCATCGTGCACGCGGTGATCGGCTCGGGCCCCGACGAGACGCTGGACCCCAGGCGCAGCCTGTTGTCGGAGACGTACGACGGCACGTTCGCCGAGCGGGTCGCCGTGCCGCGCCGCAACCTCGTGCCCAAGCCGGCCGCGCTCAGCTTCGAGCACGCCGCCTGCCTGCCGACGGCCTGGCTGACCGCGTACCGCATGTTGTTCGACAAGGCCGGGCTCCAGCCCGGCTCCACCGTGCTGGTGCAGGGCGCGGGCGGCGGCGTCGCCACCGCGCTGATCGCGCTCGGCCGGGCGGGCGGCTACCGGGTCTGGGCGACCAGCCGTACGGAGGCCAAGCGCGAGCGTGCCCGCGAGCTCGGCGCCGACCAGGTCTTCGAGACGGGCGCGCGGCTGCCCGAGCGGGTCGACGCCGTCATGGAGACCGTCGGGCAGGCGACCTGGGACCACTCGCTCAAGTCGCTCAAGCCCGGCGGCCGCATCGTCGTGTCCGGCGCCACCAGCGGCGCGGTCCCGCCCGCCGATCTCAACAGGGTGTTCTTCCTGCAGCTGTCCGTGGTCGGCTCGACGATGGGGACGCGCGACCAGTTGCAGCGGCTGGCGGTGTTCCTGGAGCAGACCGGCGTGCGTCCGGTCGTCGACCGCACGGTGCCGCTGGCCGAGGCGCGGGACGGGTTCGCGGCCATGGCGGAGGGGGAGATCTTCGGGAAGATCGTCTTTTCCGGGTGAATAAGTAAATGGTTACTTCTGGCGCTCCTGGGTGATACAAGCAGAGAAAGCCGTATCACCCGGGAGGCCGTCAGCATGGACGTCGAACCCTTCGGCCCAGGTTCGCTGCACTGGGACACGGCCGGCGAATATCGCAACCTGCTCGTGGCCGGCAGCGCGCTGGTCCTCCAGACCATGCACCCGGCCGTGGGCGCGGCCGTCGCCGAGCACTCCACGTACAGGTCCGACCCGTGGGGGCGGCTCACCCGCACGCTCGCCTCCGTCCAGACCTGGGTGTACGGCGGCGCCGGCGGCCCGGCGGAGGGCGAGCGGCTCAGGAGGCTGCACCGGGACATCAGCGGGGTGGACGAGCACGGCAGGCACTACCACGCGCTGAACGGCGAGGCGTGGGCCTGGGTGCACCTCTCCCTGTTCGAACGCTTCATCGCGCTCAACCGGTGGTTCGGCACCCCGTTCACCCATGAGCAGGAGGAGCGGTTCTACGCCGAGTCGCGGCAACTCGGCGCGATCCTGCGGGTGCCCGAGCGGGAGATGCCGGGCGACCTGGCGGCGTACTGGCGGTATTTCGACGACATGGTGGCCGACCGGCTGGAGCCGCACCCGACCGCGCTGGAGGTGCTGGCCGTCATGCGCGGCACCCCGGCGCCGCCCGGCCTGCCCCGGCCGTTGCGCGGGTTGTGGACGCCGGTCGGGGTGGGGTCGGGGGAGTTCAACCACTTCGTGGCCGTCGGCACGCTGCCGCCGGCCGTACGCGGGAAGCTGGGGCTGCGATGGGCGGCCCGGGACGAGCGGCGGCTGCGGCGGGTCGGGCACGCGGTGGCGACGCTCACGCCGCGCCTGCCCGAACGCCTGCGCTACATGCCCATCGCCTTCCGTGCCCGGCGCGCCGCACGGAGGGCACGTGGCGCCGAGCGTCTCCCGACTCCAGCCTGACGCCGACGAGCCCATCCCGTGCGGGACGGCGGCCGCAGGGTGCTGAGATCCCGGGTGAGGCCAGGAGGCGTGCCCTGTGTCCCACGTCCGAGGATGTCGCGAACGCGGCGTGGCGCGGGTCGCGTCAGCGTTCGAGGATGTCGCGGACGTTGCGGGCGGCGTCGTCGAGCGTCACGCGCAGCGCCGCCACCTTCTCCGGCGTCAGGCGCGTGCCCGACGCCTCCTCGCGCGTCTGGGCGATGAAGTCGGCCAGCAGCTCGCCCAGCTCGGCGTCGAGGTCGGCCCGGTTGGGCGGCGCGCCCCCGAGCGTGGCCCAGACCTCCGACCAGATCCTGCGCCATTCCTTGCTGAGCCGTTCGCCTTCGCCCTGCCAGTGGTCGGCGTGCTCCATCCACTGGCGTTTCTGCTGCTCCTTGAGCCGCCTGATGCCCTCCCTCTGTTTGTCGAGCAGGTCCCTGGCGTCGTCGTGGCTGCTGGTGCGCACGTCCTTGGCCATCCGGGTCAGCTCGTCGCGCAGCGACTTGACGGTGTCGCGGACGTCCTCCTTGACCTCGCGGGCGATGTCGCGCACGGAGGCGGAGATCTCCTCCTCCAGGTCGTCGAGCTCATCGAGCCGGTCGTTCAGCTCCTCACGGCCCCGGTCGGTGATCGAGAACACCTTCTTGCCCTCGACCACCTCGTGCGTCACCAGGCCCTCCTCCTCCAGGCGGGCCAGGCGCGGGTAGATCGTGCCGGGGGAGGGCGAGTAGACGCCGAGGAACCGGTCCTGGAGCAGCCTGATGACCTCGTAGCCGTGGCGCGGGCTCTCGTCCAGCAGCTTGAGCAGGTACAGCCGGAGCCGGCCGTGACCGAAGACAGGACTCATTCCTTCTCCCCCTTGAGCAGCGTGATCTCGCCGGAGACCGTGATCGCCGACAGCGAGGCCATGCCGCCACCCAGCCGCCCCGACAGCGCTTTGGAGCCGGGGCCTCCCGTGTTGGACAGTTCGTCGAACGTGCTGACGAGCCTGCCCGAGGTGGATCTGAGGCTCACGTCCGCCTCGACGTTCTCCGGCAGTCTGACCAGGATGTCACCGGAGACGCTGTTGAGCGTCACGTGACCCGTGGGGCGCAATGCCAGGTCGGCCGTGAACCGGCCGGAGATCGTGGTGGCCTTCAGCCTGCGTGGAGAGCCGTCGGCCACCGTCAGGTCGCCGGAGACGCTCTTGAACGCCAGGTCGCCGGACATCGCACGGCTCTCGACAGGGCCCGAGACGGTGTTGGCCAGCACGTCGCCACTCACGGCGTCGAGCACGATCTCGCCCGACACGCTCTTGACGTGGGTCCTCGTCTCGAACCCGGCCACCACGGCGGGCGCGGTGACCACGCCGGCGTTGACCCTGCACGTTTTCGGCACGGCGATCGACAACACCGTCCTGCGGCGGTCGCGGCGCAGCCAGCCGAGCATGCCGTCCCACGTCAGGTCCTTGTAGGCGACGGTGAGCGACCGGGTGTGCTCGTCGTAGGTCACGATGAGCGGCGCCGCCGAGTCGACCTCGGCCACCTCCAGCGTGGGTGGGCCCTCACTGGCGAGCACGGCCAGCCGTCCGGCCACGATGCGTACGTCCAGCGTCTCCACCTGGCCGAAGGTGAGCTGCTCGGGTGCCTCGATCGCCCACTGTTGCATGTCCCTGCCCTTCTCTGCGACACGTCTCCTAGAGACACGATATGTCGCGTCTGGCGAGATCTCAAGATGTATCGCGTTCATGGGCGTCAGGAACGGGTCATTCGTCCTCGTCGTCCAGCCGCGCCAGCCACGTCGCCAGCCGCTCGACGGGCGTCTCGAACTCGGGGTTGAGGTCGACGAACTCGCGCAGCCGCTCGCCGAGCCACAGGAGGCTGACCTCCTCCTCGCCCCGGCGCTCGACCAGTTCCTCGATCCCCCGATCGGTGAAGTACATCGCGTCGTCCATTCCCTCCGCCGGGCAACCTGCCCGGCATCAACCTGTCAGAACGCCAGTGAGCCCCCGGACGGGCCGGGGGCTCACCGTGCGGGCCTGCTTCAGCTGAAGAGCTGCTCGACAATGGCCTCGAGCTCATGGTCGTGCGTGTTGTGCGAGCCCGTGGCCGGCGAACTGTTGGGGGTGCGCGACACCCGCTGCAGCCGCCGCCCGCCCAGGACCTGCGGGTCCTCGGCCAGCTTGAGCGTCAGGTAGGGCCACGGCCCCATGTTGACCGGCTCGTCCTGGGCCCAGACCAGCTCCACCTGCTCGCCGTAGCGCGCCAGCTCGGCGGCCAGCTCGTCGGACGGGAACGGGTAGAGGCGCTCCAACCGGACCAGGGCGACGTCGTCACGGCCCGTCTTGTCGCGCTGCGCGGCCAGCTCGTAGTAGAGCTTGCCGGAGCAGAGCACGACCTTGGTGACCTTGCCAGGGTCGACCGTCGTGTCGCCGAGCACCGGCTGGAAGGTGCCCGAGGTGAAGTCGGCCGCCTTGGACGTGGCCGCCTTGTGCCGCAGCAGCCACTTGGGCGTGAAGACCACCATCGGCTTGTGGCGCTTGGACTCGACCTGCCAGCGCAGCAGGTGGAAGTAGTTGGCCGGCGTGGTCGGCTGCGCCACCGTCATGTTGTCGAGCGCGCAGACCTGCAGGAACCGCTCGATGCGGGCCGAGGAGTGGTCGGGGCCCTGGCCCTCGTAGCCGTGCGGCAACAGCAGCACGACCGAGGACTTCTGGCCCCACTTCTGCTCGCCCGACGAGATGAACTCGTCGATGATCGTCTGGGCGCCGTTGACGAAGTCGCCGAACTGCGCCTCCCAGGCGACCAGCGCGTCGGGCCGCACGACGCTGTAGCCGTATTCGAAGCCGAGCGCCGCGAACTCGCTGAGCAGCGAGTCGTAGACGTAGAACTTCGTCGTGCCGTGGTTGAACGTCTTGAGCGGCGTGTGGTCGGCGCCGGTCATGCGGTCCACCAGGACGGCGTGGCGCTGGGTGAACGTGCCGCGCCGGGAGTCCTGGCCGACCAGGCGCACCGGGTGGCCGTCGATCAGCAGCGAGCCGAACGCCAGCGTCTCGCCCATCGCCCAGTCGATCGCGTCCTGCTCGACCATCTGGCCGCGGCGCTGCAACACCGGCGCCAGGCGCGGGTGCGGCGTGAAGCCCTCGGGCAGGCTCAGCTGGGTGTCGACGATGCGCTTGAGCGTCTCGTCGCTGATCGCCGTCGGCGTGTCGTCGTGCGACCACTTGACCACCTCGGCCGGCGGCACCCGCATGGCGCCCGCCTCCAGCGGCTTCTTGGCCGCCTCGCGGGTCTCGGTGAACGCCTGCTCCAGCTTGGCCTGGTAGTCGCGCAGCGCCTGCTCGGCCTCCTCGACCGTGATGTCGCCCCGGCCGATCAGCGCCTCGGTGTAGAGCTTGCGGGTCGAGCGCTTGGCGTCGATCAGGTCGTACATCAGCGGCTGGGTGAAGGCCGGGTTGTCGCCCTCGTTGTGGCCGCGGCGTCGGTAGCAGATGAGGTCGATGACGACGTCCTTGCGGAACGCCTGGCGGTATTCGTAGGCCAGCTCGCCCACGCGCACCACGGCCTCGGGGTCGTCGCCGTTCACGTGGAAGATCGGCGCCTGGATCATCCGCGCCACGTCGGTCGCGTAGACCGACGAGCGGGACGAGGCGGGCGAGGTGGTGAAGCCCACCTGGTTGTTGACCACCACGTGCACGGTGCCGCCGGTGCGGTAGCCGCGCAGCTGCGACAGGTTGAGCGTCTCGGCCACGACACCCTGGCCGGCGAAGGCCGCGTCGCCGTGGACGAGGACGGGCAGGACGGTGAAGCCCTCCTCGCCGCGCTCCAGAAGGTCCTGCTTGGCGCGGACGACGCCCTCCAGGACCGGGTCGACCGCCTCCAGGTGGGAGGGGTTGGCGACCACCGACGCGGTGATCGTCTTGCCGCTCGGCGCGGTGAACTCGCCCGTCGCGCCCAGGTGGTATTTCACGTCGCCGGAGCCGTGCGCGGTGCGCGGGTCGATGTTGCCCTCGAACTCGCCGAAGATCTGCGCGTAGGACTTGCCGACGATGTTGGCCAGCACGTTGAGCCGGCCGCGGTGGGCCATGCCGATGACGACCTCGTCGAGGTCTTCGTCGGCGGCGTCGCTGATCACCGAGTCGAGCAGCGGGATCAGGGACTCGCCGCCCTCCAGCGAGAAGCGCTTCTGGCCGACGAACTTCGTCTGCAGGAACGTCTCGAACGCCTCGGCGGTGTTGAGCCGCGACAGGATGTTGAGCTGCTCGTCGCGCTCGGGCGACTTGTGCGGCTTCTCCACCCGCTCCTGGATCCAGGCCCGCTCTTCGGGGTTCTGGATGTGCATGTACTCGATGCCGACCGTGCGGCAGTAGGAGTCGCGCAGCACGCCCAGGATCTCGCGCAGCTTCATCAGCGGCCGGCCGCCGAACCCGCCGGTGGCGAACTCCCGCTCGAGGTCCCACAGCGTCAGGCCGTGCGACTGGATGTCGAGGTCGGGGTGCTTGCGCTGCTTGTATTCCAGCGGGTCGGTCTCGGCCATCAGGTGGCCGCGCACACGGTAGGCGTGGATCAGCTCCAGCACCCGCGCCGACTTGGACACGTCGTCGTCGTGCGACGTCGACACGTCCTGGACCCAGCGGACCGGTTCGTACGGGATCCGCAGCGACTCGAAGACCTCGTCGTAGAAGCCGTCCTCGCCCAGCAGCAGCCGGTGGATCTGGCGCAGGAAGTCGCCCGACTGGGCGCCCTGGATGATCCGGTGGTCGTAGGTGCTGGTCAGCGTCATGACCTTGGAGACGGCCAGGCGCGAGAGCGTGTCGGGCGAGGCGCCCTGGTATTCGGCGGGGTATTCCATCGCGCCGACGCCGATGATCGTGCCCTGGCCGGGCATCAGGCGCGGCACGGAGTGCACGGTGCCGATGGTGCCGGGGTTGGTCAGCGAGATCGTGGTGCCGGCGAAGTCGTCGACGCCGAGCTTGCCGCCTCGCGCCTTGCGGACGACCTCTTCGTAGGCCATCCAGAACTGCCGGAAGTCCATCTCCTCCGCGCCCTTGATCGAGGGCACGAGGAGCTGGCGCTCGCCGTTGCTCTTCTGCACGTCGATGGCCAGGCCGAAGCCCACGTGCTCGGGCTTGACGAGCGTGGGCTTGCCGTCGATCTCCGTGTAGGAGTAGTTCATCTCCGGCATGGCGCGCAGCGCCTTGACGATCGCGAAGCCGATCAGGTGGGTGAAGGACACCTTGCCGCCGCGGCCGCGCTTGAGGTGATTGTTGATCACAATGCGGTTGTCGACCAGCAGCTTGGCCGGGATGGCACGCACGCTGGTCGCGGTCGGCACCGACAGCGACTGCTCCATGTTGGCGGCCGTGCGGGCCGCGGCCCCGCGCAACTTCACCTCCTCGGCGCCCTTGGGCACCGGGGTGGCCGGTTGCTTCGGCTTCTCGGCCGCAGGTGGCGCCTTCGGCGCCGCCTTGGGAGGCGCGGGGGCGGTCACAGTGCCGTTCCCCGCCTCCTTGGCCGGGGACCGGCCCGGTCCGTAGTCAGGGTTGTAGTCAGCGAAGAAATTCCACCAAGCCTTGTCGACCGACTCGGGGTCTTGGAGGTATTTCTGGTACAGCTCGTCGACAAGCCACTCGTTCTGACCAAAGCTTGCCAGCGGGTTTGTCCGCGACGACTCAGACGACACGGCGGAAATCGCCCTCTTCCGCAGATCGGCGTTGATGTTAGAGAACCTTTCCAAGGCTACTCGCCCGGACTGGCAGCGCGCGCCTAGGTGGGCGTGCCGCCACGCACGATCCTCTCAGGACGGCGCGATGAGGTCACGACCCCCTAGTCAACCCAGGGGGTTGCGCGATTATCACTATTTGGTATCAACACCCTGTCTGGAGGTTTACTTCCCTCCAGACACCAATCTGCTGGCGATTTGCACCTGAGGGGACAACTCGGACAGCAGGTCGGCGAGTTCCTCGCCCGCCTGCTTGAGCTCGTCCAGCGACATCGGCTCCAGGCGCTCGAGCAGGAAGATCGCGTTGGTGGTCTCCTCGGTGAGCCGGGTGCGCACCACCTGGCGCCAGTTCCACCTGCGGCAGGTCACCCCGAGGTCGTCGCGCCAGATCACCTCGCCGGGATCGGGCGTGCCGAGCGCCTCCTCGGACGCCTCGTCGCCGCTCGCCCTGACCAGCCGTGCCGGGCCGGAATAGCGGTCGAGGTCTTCCCCGCCGATGGGCAGCGCGTGCTTCACGCTGATCGAGTTGTAGGCGTCGACGACCTGGTTGATCTCCGGAAGCGGCATCCGGCGGGTGAGCGCGTCGACCGAGGGCCTGGTGCGCTGCGGCTTGGCCCCGAACGCGCGGTAGGCGTCCTTCCAGGCGTCGATCTTGTCGGTCTGGACGGAAACGGCCGAGGCCTCGGCGAGCCAGGCGCGTGAGCGCTCGTCGGTGGGTCCGTTGCGCAGGTCGCGGGCGGTCATGACGAGGACCGCGAAGTCGGGGCGCAGGGCGAAGACCGCGTCGTCCACCTGGATGTCGTCAAGCATCCCCACAGTTTATGAGCCGGAGAAATCGCCAAATACACTTTGCAAAATTGTCTTTGCGGTCTACGGTGGAGGACATGGAGGAGCAGTACAGAATCAGTGACGCGCAGGTGCTCAAGGTCGTCGCCCACCCGCTGCGGGTGCGCCTGCTCGGCCTGCTGCGCAGCGACGGGCCCGCCACCGCGAGCGAGCTGGGCCGCAAGGTCGGCGAGAGTTCCGGCTCGACCAGCTACCACCTGCGCGAGCTGTTCAAGTACGGCTTCATCGAGGAGGACCCCGACCGGCGCGACGGACGCGAGCGCCGATGGCGGGCCCGCCACCGCTACACCTCGTGGGACTCCGTCGAGCTGTCCGGCACAGAGGAGGGCCGCGAGGCCGTCAAGGTCGTGCACCTGCGGCAGGCCGAGATGGTCGGGCGGCTGATGGAGGCGTTCGACCCCGGCGACTGGGCCGACGACTGGGTGGAGGCCGCCGGGATGAGCGACCACCTCCTCACGCTGCCGCCCGCGGCGATCCAGGAGTTGAAGAACGGGATCGAGGAGCTGATGGGCGAGCTCTCCACCCGCTACGCCGCCGATCCGGCCGCCCGGCAGGTCACCGTCTGGTTCGGCGCGATCCCGCGCAACCGTGAAGAGGGGCGGGACGACCGATGACCGCGCGATCGGCCTTACGCCGCTACATGCTCGTCAGCTTCCTGACCTGGTTGCCGCTCGGGCTCGCGATGGCCGCCCAGGTGCTGCTGATGACCGAGCGAGGTCTCAGCCTGGCGCAGATCGGGCTGGTGACGACGGTGTTCTCGATCGTGACCGTGAGCCTGGAACTGCCCACCGGCGGCTGGCCGACGTCCTGGGGCGGCGCGTGGTGCTGGCGGCCTCGGCCGCGTTCACCGTCGCGGGCCTGGCGCTGATAAGCGTGTCCACGACGCTCGCGATGTTCATGGTGGCCGGCGTGCTGAAAGGCGTGGCCAGGGCCCTGTCCAGCGGCCCCGCCACCTCCTGGTACGTCGACACGCTGCACGGCGTCGAGGGCCACGACGCCGACCTCAAGCCCGGCCTGGCCAGAGGCGGCGCGATGGAGTCCGTGGCCCTGTGCGTCGGCGTCCTGGCGGGCGGCGGCCTGCCGCTCCTGGTGCCGCCCTCGCTGATCCTCCCCCTGGCCGCGCCGTCGTTGCTGGGCGCGGTCGCGGCCGCGGTGCTGCTGTTCGTGGTCATGTTCGCGCTGCCCGAGCCGGCTCACCGGCGCCGCACGCTGTCGAGCGTCCTGCGCGAGGTGCCCGTGACGGTGGCGGGCGGCATCCGGCTGGCCGCGGGCCGCGCGCTGCTGCGCAGGCTCATGATGGTCGCGGCGGCGACGGGCGTGGTGCTGATGGCCATCGAGCTGCTCACCCCCGGACGGCTGGCCGAGCTGGCGGGCACGGCCGAGGAGGGCAGCCTGGCCTACGCCGTGGTCGCGGCGCTCGGCTTCGCGGGCAGCGCGATGGGCAGCGCGCTCGCGCCGCGCGTGGCCCGGCTGGCCGGCGGCTCGGCCGGGGGAGCGGTCGCGGGGACGGTGCTGGCCGCGCTCTCCGTGGGCGCGCTCGCCGCGACGGCGGGCCTGGACGGCCTGCCGGGAACGCTGAGCGCGGGGCTGGCCTACGTCGTGCTGTTCGCCGGCCTCTCGCTGACGGGCGTGCTCTGCCTGGAGCTGACCCACAAGGCCGTCTCCGCCTCCGAGCGCACCACGGTCACCTCGACGAACTCCATCGCCCTGCAGTCCGGCGGGACCCTGGCCAACCTCACCCTCGGCGCCCTGGCCGCCCAGTCGGGCCTCGCCGCCGCCTGGGGGGTGGTGGCCGTGGTGACGCTGGCCTCGGCGCTGTTGTTCGTCCGGATGCCCGCGCCTACAGGCTCCAGTCCAGCTCGGGACCTACCGGCACGATCCGGCTCGGGTTGATGTCGGTCTGGGTGAGGTAGTAATGACGCTTGATCTCGTCGAAGTCGGTGGTTTCGCGGAAGGCCGGGAGAGCGTACAGCCTGCGCGCGTACGCCCACAGCGCCGGATAGTCGGTCAGCCGCCTGATGGAGCACTTGAAGTGCGCGTGGTAGACGGTGTCGAACCTGGCGAGGGTCGTGTAGAGGCGCACGTCACTGTCAGTGAGCGTGTCGAAGAGGAACTCCGACTCCGCCAGGCGCACCTCCAGGAAGTCGAGGGTGGTGAAGACGCGGGTGACCGCCTCCTCGTACACCTGCTGGTCGCGGGCGAAGCCGGCCTCGTACACCGCGTTGTTGAGGCCGTGGTAGAGGCGGTCGTTCATGATGGCGATGTCCGGCCGCAGGCGCTCCGGGTAGAGGTTCGGCGAGGTGCCCCATGACGTCTCCAGATCGAGGGTGATCTGGGGGAAGTCGTTGGTGACGATGCGCTGGTCCTTCGTGTCCCAGACGCAGGGGACGGTGTAACGGCCCGTGTAGCCGGGGTCCGTCGCGTGGTAGAGCTCCGAGAGATATTCCGGGTCGCCGCCGGGAACGCGCCAGCCTTTCTCGTCGCGGACGGGATCGACGATCGTGACGTCCAGCAGGTCCTGTAGCCCGAGGAGTGATCGCACGATCAGCACGCGCTGCGCCCACGGGCAGGCGTAGGAGGCGTAGAGCCGGTACCTTCCCGGCTCGGGCGGGCCGAGCCGGTCCGTGAACCGGTTGGGCTGCCGGACGAAGCGGCCAGTGTCGGAATGCTCGCGGCTCGGCTTCATGGTCCTAGTAGAACATGATTCGGATGCCGAACCTCGTTCGGGCACAATCGAGTCCATGACGAAAATCGTGGTGACCCCTGCCAATGTGGCACAGCGGGACGCGTGGGCAGGCGGGGCGATCCCCGAGGTCGAACGGGTGCGCCCGGGGTTGTGGTCCGTGCCGGTGCCGATCCCGGTCAATCCCCTGCGGTACGTGCTGGTCTACGTCCTGGAGCTGCCCGACGGGGTGGCGATCGTCGACGCCGGGTGGAACACCGACGAGGCGTACGACGCGCTCGTCGCCGGCCTGGCCGTGGCCGGCTACGCGATCACCGACGTCAAGGGCGTGCTCGTCACCCACATCCACCCCGACCACTACGGGCTGGCCGGGCGCGTCCGTGAGATGTCGGGCGCGTGGATCGCGCTGCACCCGGCCGACGCGCGGCTGGTCCGCGAGCGTTACGACGACGCGGCCATCGACTCCCTGGTGGCACGGGAGCGCGAGCTGCTGCGCCGCTGCGGGGTGCCCGAGCTGACGCTGGACGAGCTGGCCGGGGCCTCGATGATGATCCGGCACGTGGTCACCATGGCCAAGCCCGACCGGCTGGTGGAGGACGGCGACGAGCTCGGGCTGCCCGGCTGGGACCTGCGGGCCGTCTGGACGCCCGGCCACTCGCCCGGGCACCTGTGCTTCGTCTCGCCCGCGCGCAGGGTGCTGTTCTCCGGCGACCACGTGCTGGCCAAGATCACGCCGATCGTGGCCGTGCACCCGCAGTCAGGCCCCAATCCGCTGGCCGACTACCTCGACTCGCTGGCCGCCGTGCGCAAGCTGGACGTCGAGGAGGTGCTGCCCGCGCACGAATACCGTTTCCTGGAGCTGGCCGAGCGGGTCGACACGGTGATGGCGCACCACGACGAGCGGCTGGCCGAGATCGAGCGCGTGGTGGGCTCGCTCGACGGCGCCGCCTGCTGGGACCTGGCCACCCGGCTGACCTGGTCGCGGCCGTGGGAGACGATCCCGCCGTTCATGCGGCGCGCGGCCAACAACGAGACGCTCGCGCACCTGGCCTGGCTGGAGGCCAGAGGGCGGGTGCGCCGGGTGGCGGGCGAGCCGGACCTGTGGTTCCCGGCCTGACCGCGGCGCCGGCTCCGTGGTTCCCGGTGTGATCGGGGCCGCCGGGACGGGGGCGCCCGAGCGCCGGGCGGGCGCTGGAGCCGGGGGCGGGTTATCGTACTCGTACTAGAATGTTGTTCTCCTGCCTGGGAGGTTCGATGCTTCGGTTCGATGACAGGGTCGCGATCATCACGGGGGCGGGGCACGGCCTCGGCAGGTCGCACGCGCTGCTGCTGGCCGAGCGCGGGGCCAAGGTCGTGGTCAACGACCTCGGGGGCGCGCTCGACGGCACCGGGGCCTCCGCGGGGCCCGCCGCCGAGGTGGCCGAGCTCATCACGAAGAACGGCGGCCAGGCCGTCGCCAGCACCGACAACGTCGCCACGCCCGAGGGCGCCAGGGCCATCGTGAGCACCGCCGTCGACGCGTTCGGCAAGGTCGACATCGTCGTCAACAACGCGGGCATCCTGCGCGACAAGTCGTTCGGCAAGATGACGGTCGAGGACTTCGACGGCGTGCTCGCCGTGCACGTACGCGGCTCCTACCTGGTCACCCAGGCCGCCTACCCGCTGATGAAGGCGGCGGGCTACGGCCGCATCGTCAACACCTCCAGCCCGGCGGGCCTGTTCGGCAACTTCGGCCAGGCCAACTACTCGACCGCGAAGATGGGCCTGGTCGGCCTGACCAAGACCCTGGGCATCGAGGGCGCGCGCAACGGCGTCAAGGCCAACGCCATCGCCCCCATCGCGTGGACCCGGATGACCGAGGCGCTGCTGCCGGCCGAGTTCGAGGCCAAGTTCACGCCCGAGCGGGTGAGCGCGCTGGTGGCCTATCTCGTGCACGACTCGTGCGAGGCCAGCGGCGAGGTGTTCAGCGTCGGCGGCGGCCGGGTGGCGCGGGTGTTCGTGGCCGAGGGGCCCGGCTGGAAGACCGACGACCTCACGCCCGAGACGATCGCCGGCAACTGGGAGGCGATCATGGCCGAGCAGCCGTACGTGCTCACGGCGGGTGACTCGATGAAGGCCATGTTGTAGAGCGGTGGCCTCCCGAGCCGGTCCTCGCCTGTCCGGGGGCCGGTTTCGTCGTTCCGGAGTTATCTGACGACTGGCCAAATGTCAAGCAATGGGGGGAATGTCGGAAATCAGATAGGCTTTGTTCGATCTTCGGCGGAAGTTGGGGGAGTTTGGGCGATCCATACTCTTGATTTGCCGTATCGGTGATCTTATTGTCGCCACATGACCCCCCAGCCGGGCTCCGCCGGCGACGTGCTGACGCTGATCAGCGCCGGATCGGCGACGACCCGTTCCGATCTCGCGCGGCTCACCGGCCTGGCCAGATCGACGATCTCGCAGCGGGTCGACGCGCTGATCGAGCGCGGCCTGGTGGAGGAGACCGAGAGCGGCGAGTCCACCGGAGGGCGGCCGCCGCGGCAACTGCGCCTGCACACCGAGGACCACGCCTTCGCCGGCGTCGACCTGGGCGCCACGCACTGCCGCGTCGCGCTGATGGACATCTCCGGCAACGTGCTCGCCGAGTGCGAGGACTCGATGCTGATCAGCGACGGCCCCGAGAAGGTGCTCGCCCACGTCGACCAGCGGCTCGACCGGCTGCTCGGCACGGCAGGACGGCCCAGGTCCGCTCTGCGCGCCGTCGGCATCGGGGTTCCGGGACCCGTCGAGTTCGCGACCGGGCGGCCGAACAACCCGCCGATCATGCCCGGCTGGAACGACTACCCCATTCCCGACTACTTCGACGGGGTGGAGGTGCTGGTCGACAACGACGTCAACGTGATGGCGCTCGGCGAGCACCGCACCTCCTTCGCCGACGCCGGCCACCTGCTGTTCGTCAAGGTCGGCACCGGCATCGGCTGCGGCATCGTGGCCCAGGGCAGGCTGCACAGGGGCGCGCAGGGCTCGGCGGGCGACATCGGCCACATCAGGGTCAGCGGCCACGAGGACGCCGGCTGCCGGTGCGGCAACAGCGCCTGCCTGGAGGCCGTGGCCGGCGGCGCCGCGATCGCCAGGCGGCTGACCGAGCTGGGCCTGCCCGCCGAGACCGGGGCCGACGTCGTCGCGCTGGTGCAGGCCGGCAACACGCAGGCGCTGCGGCTGGTCAGAGAGGCGGGCCGGCTCATCGGCGAGGTGCTGGCCGGCCTGGTCAACTTCTTCAACCCCGAGGTCATCGTCATCGGCGGGGCGCTGTCGCGCGTGCACGAGCACCTGCTCGCCGGAATCAGGGAGACGGTCTACCGCAGATCCCTCCCGCTGGCCACGCACCACCTGTCGATCACGCCCAGCCGTACGGGCATCAACGCCGCCGTGCTCGGCGCCGGGATGCTCGCCATCGAGCACTACCTGTCCCCCGACAACATCAACCGCATCGTCAACGCCTGAGCAGAACGCCCGGCAACAACGCTGAAGGGATCTCCGATGCTGGTCATGAAGGGCATCGTCAAGCAGTTCCCCGGCGTGCGCGCGCTGGACGGCGTCGACCTGGACGTGCGGGCGGGCGAGGTGCACTGCCTGCTCGGCCAGAACGGCGCCGGCAAGTCCACGCTGATCAAGGTGCTGGCCGGAGTGCACCAGCCCGACGAGGGCACGATCGTCTTCAACGGCGCCGAGGTGCGCCCGAGCAGCCCGATCGACGCCATCAGGCTCGGCTTCGCCACCATCTACCAGGAGCTCGACCTGGTCGACGGGCTCAGCGTGGCCGAGAACATCTTCCTCGGCCACGAGCACGCCCGCTTCGGCTTCGTGAACAGGCCGGCCGCCCGGCGCGCCGCCCGCGAGGTGCTCGAACGGCTCGGCCACGGCGAGATCCGCCCGTCGGCCGAGGTCGGCCGGCTGTCGCCGGCGGCCAAGCAGGTCGTCTCGATGGCCCGCGCGCTCTCCCACGACGCCCGCCTGATCATCATGGACGAGCCGTCGGCGGCGCTCGCCCACGACGAGGTCGCCAACCTCTTCCGCATCATCCGCGAGCTCACCGCCCAGGGCGTGGCCGTGGTCTACATCTCCCACCGCCTGGAGGAGATCCGCGAGATCGGCGACCGGGTCACCGTGCTGAAGGACGGCCGTACGGTCGCCGTCGGCCTGTCCGCCCGCGACACTCCCACCACGCAGATCGTCTCCCTCATGACCGGCAGGAACGTCGAATACGTCTTCCCCGCCAAGGCGGGCCGGTCGCCGGGCGAGGAGGTGCTGGAGGTCGAAGGGCTGAGCTCGCCGGGCGTCTTCTCCGACGTCTCGTTCTCCGTGCGCGCGGGCGAGATCGTCGGGCTGGCCGGCCTCGTCGGCTCCGGGCGTTCGGAGATCCTCGAAGCGGTGTACGGCGCGCGCCCGGCCACCGGCCGCGTGCTGCTCGCCGGCCGGCCGGTACGCCGCAGCGTCGTCGGCACGGTGCGCCGCGGCATGGGCCTGGCACCCGAGGAGCGCAAGGCCCAGGCGCTGCTCCTCGACCAGAGCGTCACCGCGAACATCACGCTGGGCAGCCTGACGGGGTTCGCCCGGTTCGGCTGGCTCGACCGTAAACGCGAGCGGGAGGAGGCCAAGCGGTTGGCGGAGATGCTGGACATCAGGCCGCCCGACCCCGAACGCCCGATCAGGACGCTGTCGGGCGGCAACCAGCAGAAGGCCGTGCTCGCCCGCTGGCTGCTCGGCAGCCGCAAACTCCTCCTGCTGGACGAGCCCACGAGAGGCGTGGACGTGGGCGCCAGAGCCGAGCTGTACGCGGTGATCCGCAACCTGGCCGAGCAGGGCATCGGCGTGCTGCTGGTCTCCAGCGAGGTGCCCGAGGTGCTCGGCCTGGCCGACCGCGTGCTGGTGCTGCGCGAGGGGAGCGTCATCCACGAGGGCGACGCCGCCGGCCTGGACGAGCACGGCGTACTCGACATGATCATGAATGGGAGGGCGGCGTGATGAGCGAGCCCACGAAAGCGGAGGCGCCCTCGGCCGCGGGAGGCGGCGGGCCGTCGCGCGGAGGCATACCCGGGCTGGGATCGCTGGGCGGCCTCGGCGAGATGCGGCATCTCGGCCTGCTCGGCGCGCTGGCGCTGCTGGTCGTCGTCGGCCTGGTCACCCGGCCGGACAACTTCGCCACCGCCTCCAACCTGGTCAGCATCCTGTCCCTGGCCGCCACGATCGGCGTGATCACGGTCGGGGCCACGTTCGTGATCATCGGTGGCGGCATCGACCTGTCGGTGGGCGCGGTCATGGCGCTGGCGTCGGTCTGGGCGACGACGGTGGCCACGCAGTCGTACGGGCCGGTGGTGATGGCGATCTGCGCGATCCTCGTCGGCACCGGGGCGGGACTGGTCAACGGGCTGCTCATCGCCTACGGGCGGCTCGTGCCGTTCATCGCCACGCTCGCCATGCTCGTCGCCGCCCGCGGGCTGGCGCAGCGCATGTCCGACCGCAAGACCCAGCTCATCGACGCCGACAACGCCGCCCTCGTGGAGTTGTCGACCACCCGCGTGCTGGGCATCCCGCTGCTGGTCTACATCTTCGCGCTGGTCGTGGTGCTCGGCTGGGTGGTGCTCAACCGCACGACGTTCGGGCGGCGGACGTACGCGGTCGGAGGCAACCCCGAGGCGGCCAGGCTCGCCGGGATCGACGTGCGCAGGCACACGATGCTGCTCTACGCCCTGTCGGGGATGTGCTGCGGCATCGCCGCCATCCTCATCATGGCCCGTACGACGACGGGCTCGTCCACCCACGGAGACCTGTACGAACTCGACGCCATCGCCGCCGTGATCATCGGCGGCACGCTGCTCACCGGGGGCCGGGGCACGATCATGGGCTCGATCCTGGGCCTGCTGATCTTCACGCTCATCACGAACCTGTTCATTCTCAACGGGCTCAACACCAGCGACCAGCTGATCGCGAAGGGCCTGATCATCGTCGCCGCCGTCCTTCTCCAGCGGCGGAACCTGAAGGAGAGAGCACCATGAGTGAGAACGTCGCGCGCAGGGGATTCCTCGTCGGCGGAGCCGTACTCTTAGCGGCCGGCTGCACCAGCAACGAGCCCGAGGCGGCGCCGACCAGCGCGGCCGCCGTTCCCGCCCCCGCGGCCAGCGGCAACGACGAGCCGGGCCAGAAGGTGGTGATCGGCTTCTCGGCGCCGGCGGCCGACCACGGGTGGATCGCGGCCATCGCCAAGAACGCCGAGGCCACCGCGAAGCAGTATTCCGACGTCGAGTTCAAGCCGGTCGAGCCGACGAACGACATCAACCAGCAGATCTCCGCCGTCGAGTCGCTCATCGCGGCCAAGGTGAACGCGCTGGTGATCCTGCCGAACGACGGCCAGCAGCTCAACCAGGTCGCGCTGCAGGCCACCGAGGCGGGCATCCCCGTCGTCAACCTCGACCGCGTCTTCCCCGACAAGCTGGCCTACCGGACGTGGGTCGGCGGCGACAACTACGGCATGGGCGTGGCGGCCGGGCACTTCATCGGCAAGCAGCTCAAGGACAAGGGCGTGTCGAACCCGGTGATCATCGAGATCCAGGGCATCGCCACGCTGCCGCTGACCCAGGACCGCACCAAGGGCTTCGCCGACGCGCTCAAGACGTACGGGTTCAGCGTCACCGCCAAGCAGGACGCGCAGTTCACGGTGGAGACCGGCAACGAAGTGGCCACGTCGCTGCTGCAGGCGCACAAGAAGATCGACGCGCTGTGGAACCACGACGACGACCAGGGCGTCGGCGTGCTCGCCGCCATCAAGGAGGCCAACAGGGACGAGTTCATCATGGTCGGCGGGGCCGGCTCGCTGAACGCGATGAAGGAGATCCAGTCGGGCACCTCGGTGTTGCAGGCCACCGTCACCTACAGCCCGACGATGGCCTCCTCGGCGATCAAACTCGCGCGTCTGATAGCACAGGGTAAGGGCATGAGTGATCTGGTGGAGAACCAGGTTCCGCAGTCCATCACACTCGCGTCCGAGACCATCACCAAGGAGAACGTCGAGAAGTACCTGTCGCTCGGCTTCGAATCCTGATCGGGGGTTGCATGTCAGACAGAACCACCATCGGCGTGGGCATGGTCGGCTACGCCTTCATGGGCCGCGTCCACTCGCAGGCCTGGCGGAGCGTGGGGGCCTTCTTCGACCTCCCGCTGGCACCGCGCATGGCGGTGCTCGCGGGCAGGTCGAAGGAGCGCACCGAAGCGGCGGCCGCGCAGCTCGGCTGGGACGCCGTCGAGACGGACTGGAGAGAGCTGGTCAAGCGCGACGACGTGCAGATCGTCGACATCTGCACGCCGGGCGACTCGCACGCCGAGATCGCCGTGGCCGCGCTGGAGGCCGGCAAGCACGTCCTCTGCGAGAAGCCGCTGGCCAACACCGTCGCCGAGGCCGAAACCATGGTGCGGGCCGCCGCGGCCGCGCCGGGCAAGAACATGGTGGCCTTCAACTACCGGCGGGTGCCCGCGGTCGCGCTCGCCCGCCGGTACGTCGAGGAGGGCAGGCTCGGCGAGATCAGGCACGTGCGGGCGCAATACCTGCAGGACTGGATCGTCGACCCGGAGTTCCCGCTGGTCTGGCGGCTGCAGAAGGATAAGGCGGGGGCCGGCGCGCTCGGCGACATCGGCTCCCACATCGTCGACGCCGCCCAGTTCATCACCGGACAGAACGTGGTGGGCGTGTCCGCGCTGACGGAGACGTTCATCAAGGAGCGCCCGCTGGCGGCCGAGTCGGCCGGGCTCGGCGCGACCGGCACCTCCGCCACGGGCCAGGTCACCGTCGACGACGCCGCCCTGTTCATCGGCCGGCTCTCGGGCGGGGCGGTGGCCTCGTTCGAGGCGACCCGCTTCGCCACAGGGCGCAAGAACGCCATGCGCATCGAGATCAACGGCTCGCTCGGCAGCCTCGCGTTCGACTTCGAGGCCATGAACGAGCTGTGGTTCAGCGCGGGCGGAGGCGGTTTCGAGCGCATCCTCGTCACCGAGCCCGACCACCCCTACGTGGGCGCCTGGTGGCCGCCCGGGCACGGGCTCGGCTACGAGCACACCTTCACCCACGAGGTCAAGGACTTCCTGGAGGCGATCGCCACCGGAGCCGACCCCACACCGTCGTTCGCCGACGGGCTGCGGGTGCAGCGGGTGCTGGCGGCGGTCGAGCAGAGCGCGGCTGAGGGCAGCCGCTACACGAACGTGGAGGACTGATTCATGCGACCCGTCACGCTGTTCACCGGACAGTGGGCCGACCTGCCGTTCGAGGAGGTGTGCCGGCTGGCGGCGGAGTGGGGCTACGACGGCCTGGAGATCGCCTGCTCCGGTGACCACTTCGACGTCGCCCAGGCCGTGGCCGACCCGTCGTACGTCGAGCAGAAGCGCGCCCAGCTGGACAAGCACGGCCTCAGGGTGTGGACCATCTCCAACCACCTCGTCGGCCAGGCCGTCTGCGACCTCATCGACGAGCGTCACAAGGCCATCCTGCCCGCCCGCATCTGGGGCGAGGGCGACCCCGAGTCGGTGCGCCAGGCCGCCGCCGAGGAGATGAAGGACACCGCGCGGGCCGCCGCGCTGCTGGGCGTCAACACGGTGGTCGGCTTCACCGGCTCGTCGATCTGGCACACCGTCGCCATGTTCCCGCCGACGCCGGCCTCGATGGTGGAGGCCGGCTACCAGGACTTCGCCGACCGCTGGAACCCGATCCTCGACGTCTTCGACGAGGTCGGCGTGCGTTTCGCGCACGAGATCCACCCGAGCGAGATCGCCTACGACTACTACACCACCCAGCGCACGCTGGAGGCCATCGGCCACCGGCCGGCGTTCGGGCTCAACTGGGACCCGTCGCACATGGTCTGGCAGGACCTCGACCCGGTGGCGTTCATCCTCGACTTCAAGGACCGCATCTACCACGTCGACTGCAAGGACACGCGCATGCGCGTCGGCGACGGCCGCAAGGGCCGCATGTCCTCGCACCTGCCGTGGGCCGACATGCGGCGCGGCTGGGACTTCGTCTCCACGGGCCGGGGCGACGTGCCGTGGGAGGACTGCTTCCGCGCCCTGAACTCCATCGGGTACGACGGCCCGATCTCCATCGAATGGGAGGACGCCGGCATGGACCGGCTGGACGGGGCCCGGGAGGCGCTGGGCTATATCCGCACGCTCAACTCCATCACCCCGCCCGCCACGGCCTTCGACGCCGCCTTCTCCACCGAGTAGCCCTTCGAGGCGGCGATTATCCTTTCACTGGGACTGCCGCGATGAAAGGATAATCGCCGTGGCGGCAACCTGAGGGCTGGGACCACCGAGCGGGCAAATCAGTCCATGATGACGATCTGGCGCAGGACCTCGCCGCCGCGCAGGGCCGCGACCGCGTCGTTCAGGTCGGCCAGGCGAATGCGCGAGCTGATCATGGACTCCAGGTCGAGCTTGCCGGCCTTGTGGAGCTTGGCGAAATAGGGGAAGTCGTGGCGTACATCCGCCTCGCCGTACAGGCTGGACAGCAGGTTCTTGCCCTCGAACAGCAGGCTGAACGCCGAGATCGACACCATGTCGTCCGTCGCGCCCGCGCCGACCACGACGACGTCGCCGCCCGCCCGCGTGACCTGCCAGGCGCTCTGGATGGTGGCCGACTTGCCGACGACCTCGAACCCGTAGTCGAAGCCTGCGCCGCCGGTGAGCTCGCCTAGCGCCTCGGGGACCTGCTCGGGCGTCACCGCGTGCGTGGCCCCGACCTTCCTGGCCAGTTCGTGCTTGGACTCCAGCGGGTCGACCGCGAGGATCGTGCGCGCGCCGGAGAGCCGGGCGCCCTGGATGACCGACAGGCCGACGCCGCCGCAGCCGATCACCGCGACCGTGGAGCCGGGGCGGACCCTGGCGGTGTTGATCGCGGCGCCCACGCCGGTCGTGATGCCGCAGCCGATCAGGGCCGCCGCCTCCCACGACACGTCGTCGTCGATCTTGATGGCGCCCTGCCACGGCACGATGATCTCCTCCGCCCAGGTGCCGCACCCCGCCATCCCGAACACCGTCGCCTCGTCGCCGCCGAGCCGGAAGTTGCCCTTGCTGAAGGACTCGATCACGTACTTCATGCACAGGTACGGCTGGCCGCCCACGCACAGGTCGCACTCCTGGCAGGCCGGGCGCCAGCTGATGACGACGTGGTCGCCCGGCTTGACGGAGGTGACGTGCTCGCCCACCTCGACGACCTCGCCCGCACCCTCGTGGCCGGGGACGAGCGGCACGGGCTGCGGGAGCACGCCGCTCATGGCCGACAGGTCCGAGTGGCAGACGCCCGTGGCCCTGACGCGCACGCGCACGTCCGACGGCCCGACGGGGGCCAGGGTGACGTCGTCGCGGATGTCGAGCTTGTCGTTGCCTACGGCGTGCAGGATCGCGGCGCGCATGTGGAGTCCTCCTCGGTGGGACGTGTGCGGGGGTGCCGGGGGCGGTGAACCCCCATCGGGCTATTCCTCCAGCGAAAGGGCGGCCTTGGGGCAGGACCGCACCGCGTGGCGGACGCGGTCCTGCATCTCGGGCGGTGGTTCGGGCAGCAGGACGTGCAGCTGGTCGTCGTCGTCCACCTCGAACACCTCGGGCGCGAGGCCCATGCACACGGCGTTGGCCTCGCAGACCAGCTCATCCACGGTGATTTTCAAGCGAGCCTCCTGTGATCCCATGAGACCACTTTGGTGCGCTCGACGACGTACGCAACCCGTTTGAGCCCGGTTTTCTCGACGTACGGGCGCAGCAGCTCGTCCGGCACGCCGGGCGTCGTCCCGCGGGCGACCATCATGCCGACGTCCATGACGCGGTCGCGGTCGTCGAGGCGTTCGGCCTTGCCGTAGACCAGGACGCCGCGCAGCTCGTCGTAGGCGTCGCCGGTCTCGACGAGGCAGGTCACCCGGGGGTCGCGGGCGAGGTTGCGGGCCTTCTGCGACTTGGCGTAGGTCCAGAAGGCGATCCGTCCCTCGGAGAGCCCGTAGAACATGGTCACCAGGTGCGGCGTGCCGTCCCTGTTGATGGTGGCCAGCTGCAGCTTGCGTGCGGCCTCCAGGAAGGCGGTGACGTCGTCGTCGGACATCGCGATGCGAGCGCGCTGATTCACGCTGCCAAGTAGAACAGGTTGCAGAAGTACTGGGCAAGAGCCCGACGGAATGTTGTTCGGTTCGGCTAGGGTGCATGCTCATGACCATGCCGCCAGAGCTGCTCCGCGCGGCCGAGCACGCCAAGGGATTCATGCCGCCGGCAGAGGGGATCGCCCTCTTCGAGACGGCCCTGCGCTACGGCCCGCTCGGTCCCATCTGCGAGATCGGCACCTACTGCGGCAAGTCCGCGATCTACCTCGGCACCGCGGCCAGGCAGGCCGGGTCCGTGGTCGTCACCGTCGACCACCACCGCGGCTCCGAGGAGATCCAGCCGGGCTGGGCCCACCACGACCCGACGCTGGTCGACCTCCGGTTCGGGAAGATGGACTCACTGCCGACGTTCCGGGCCACGATCGCGGCGGCGGGCCTGGAGGACGAGGTGATCGCCGTCGTCGGGAGGTCGGAGCGCGTCGCGGGGCTCTGGAACACCCCGCTCGGCATGTTGTTCATCGACGGTGGCCACTCCGACGAGCCGGTGACCCTCGACTACGAGGGCTGGGCGCCGCACGTGATGGAGGGCGGCGCGCTGGCCTTCCACGACATCCATCCCGACCCGGCCGACGGCGGGCAGGGCCCCTACCGCGTCTACCGGCGGGCGCTGGCGTCGGGCGCGTTCGCCGAGGTGGCGGTGCACGGCTCGCTCCGCGTGCTGGAGCGCGTCGGCCCGGGCATCTAGACGCGTGACCGTACGCTTTCCTCTGCGGCTTCCGGGCCGGTCCGCGTCTCGGGCGTCGTGAGCGCCACAGCGAGCGCCCCGAGGGCGACGACGAGCAGGTAGCAGCCCGGCGCCACCGGCGTGCCCGTGACGTCGACCAGCCAGGTGGAGACGAACGGCGCCGTACCGCCGAAGAGCGCGAGGGCCGCGTTGTAGCTGATGGCGGCGCCCGTGACGCGGGTCGCCGGCGGGAGCAGCTCGACGAAGAAGGTGTAGCTGCCCCCTCCGTACGCGCACAGCGCCGCGGCGAGCAGTAGTTGCCCGACCACCGCTGAGGCCAGCGACCCGCTTGTGACCAGGAGGAAGGCGGGCATGCTGACCGCCGCGACCGCCGCGGCGCCGGCGACCAGCATCGGCCTGCGGCCGAACGCGTCGGAGAGCCTGCCCCCGATCGGCAGCAGCACCGTGAAGGAGAGCAGCGCGACGGCGTTGGCCACGAGCGACTCCAGCAGGCTCAGCCCGGCGACCGTCTGCAGGGAGGTGACGAAATAGCCGACGAGGACATAGAAACCGAGCCCGGACAGGGCCATGACGGCGAAGATCTGCCCCAGCCGGGTCCCGTTGCCGCGCAGGCTGCCGCGCACCGGATGGCGTTCGACGGCGTTGTGCCGCTCGAGCTCCTGGAACGCCGGGCTCTCCTCGGTACGCCGGCGGATGTAGCTGCCGATCAGGGAGAGCGGCAGGGCGACCAGGAACGGGACACGCCAGCCCCACGAGGCGTACGCCGCGTCGGACAACACTCCGGAGACCGCCATGATGAACACCAGAGCGAGCACGGACGCCGCCCCCGTGGCCGCGACCGAGACGGCGATCCAGGTGCCGCGGCGCTCGAACGGAGCGTGTTCGAGCACGAACGAGGGCGCGCCGACCGCCTCACCGCCCGCCGAGAACCCCTGCGCCAGGCGGCACACGACCAGCAGGACGGGCGCGACGGTCCCGGCGGCCGCATACGTCGGCAGCAACCCGATCAGCGCGGTCGCGACGCCCATGCACATGAGCGTCGCGTAGAGGACGGCCCGTCGCCCGGCGCGGTCGGCCAGCGCGCCGAAGAACACCCCGCCGAGCGGCCGGGCCACGAACGCGACACCGTACACCGCGAAGACCGACAGGAGGCTCGCCACCGGGCTCGCGCCCGGGAAGAACGCCTCGGCGACGGCCACGGCCGAGAAGCCGTAGATCGCGAAGTCGTAGAACTCGGCGAACTGGCCCGTGCCGGCGCCGAGGAGCACCCGGCGCTGCGCCGCGGTCGTGCCGCCGGGACTGATGAGGTCGCGCATCAAGAGCAGGCTGTTCCCTTTCGGCCTGGTGGTCAGACCGAGAAGGCTAGCGCGTGCGCGCCCGGAGCTCGCGCTGGTCAGCCCCGGGAAGGCCGGCGCGCGTGCCGGTGGTCAGCTGCGCAGGCGGCGGGTCCACGAGCGGCGGACCTGTGCCTGCCAGCCGCGGAAGTCCTCGTGCGTGTGCGCCTCGTGCCCGAGCGCGATGAGCGCCCGGTCGGTCCACGAGGCCGCCTCCTCCGCGTCGGTGCCGGCCAGGATCGGCACGGCCCGCGCCGCGTGGCCGGGCAGCACTCCAGAACGCAGCCGCGCGGCCACGGCGAACGCGCAGCCCTGTGCCAGGTGTGCCCGGAACCCGTCGGCGCCCGCGTGCTCGGCCAGCCACCACAACTCGTCGGTCTCGGCCCCGCCCGTGTAGGTGGCGGCGAACCCGATCCCGCTCCACAGATCGGCCCGCCGCCCGGCGGGGAACCCGGCGATCCTGGCGGCGAGGTCGCCGGTCGAGGCGCCGTCGTGGTACCACAGCAGCCGCCCCAGCCCTTGGTCGAACACGGCGCAGTGAGCCCTGGTGAGCAGGTCGGGCATCATCCGCTCGCCCACCATCCGGTCCGCCCTGGCCAGGCTCCACTGGAACCCGAACCCGTCGACGGCAAGCCAGCGCAGCAGCGGATGGGCGCGCCGGGCGCCCCTGACGGGCCGCAGCCGCAGCAGCGCGTACCCGCGGCCGGCGCCGAGGTAGGCGGCGTGGCGGTGGTGCTGGGCGGGGCCGGCCAGTAGCTCGTGAAGGCGCCGGCCCCGGGTCAGCATGAGAAGGTCGAGGACGGTGCAGGCGGAAGCGGCCCCTTCGTAGCCGAAGGGCCGCTGCTCAGCCGACATTTCCTCGATCTTCTCGACTTCTCGCGACATCACCGCGTTAAAGCCGAGAACGTACGACTTTTCGGCATCGGTGAATTCTGTCGGAGAAGCTCCATCCCTGAGCCGGAACCTGCGCCGGCCCAGATCGGAATCCCGTGCGTCTTTGGCCAGGAACCTCCGCCATCCGCGCGCCGGAGACAGTGTCGGCTCGGTCCTGACCTGGTCCAAGAACGTTGTTGTGCCCGTGTCGCCCACGCTTCCCCCGAAGACGTCTCGTACCGGCCACTGACGAAGCTAGTTACCTCATTGGGCCTTTCATCGGCGGCGCACCGGATTTCCCCGGCAAAGAACCCGCAAAAGGCCTTGTGGACCGCCGAAGTACCAGGTCAGACGCCTTCGCCGGGGCGCCCCTCGGTCACCGGGGGAGGCAGGCGCCGGCCAGTCCCGGCGGCGCAACCGCAGACATCCGGGTCGAACACGGACGTGCCCGCGATGTCGCGGAACAGCCCGGACCCCGGCGAGATCTCCATCAGCGCGTCGGCCGCCAGGACGACCGCCGCCGCGGTGTAGCCCGACCGCTCGTGCGGGAAGTGTTTGCGGTTGGCGTACTGCCACCCCGTCCAGTACGAGCCGTCCTCGTGCCGCAGGTGTTGCACGTCGGCGAACAGCGCGGCCGCCCGGTCCCGATCGCCCAGCGCGTCGAGCGCCAGCACCAGCTCGCACGTCTCCGCCCCCGTCACCCACGGCTGGTCGGACACGCACCTGATACCGAGCCCCGGCACCACGAACGTCGCCCACTCGCGCTCCAGCAGTTCGTACGCCTGCCGCCCGCGCACCGCGCCGCCCAGCACCGGGTAGTACCAGTCCATGGAGAAGCGGCTCTTGTCCGCGAACGCCTCGGGATGCGCCACCAGCACGTGCGCCAGCCGGTCGGCGGCCAGCTCCCAGTGGGGTTGCGGGTCGCCCAGATGGTCGGCGAGCAGCACGCCGCAGCGCAGCCCCTGGTGGATGGAGGAGCAGCCGGTGAGCAGCGCGTACGCCGAGGGCCTGCCCTGCGCGTCGCGCTCCCAGGCGATCTCGCCCCGCTCGGTCTGCAGCCCCGCCACGTAGTCGAGCGCGGCCTTGACCATGGGCCAGTTCTCCTCGGTGAAGCGCTGGTCCGCGGTGACGAGATGGTGGTGCCAGACGCCGGCGGCGACGTAGGCGGCGTGGTTGGTCTCGCCGCCCAGCTCGGTGGGCGCGCCGTCGACCAGCTTCATCGGCCACGAGCCGTCGGCGCGCTGGTGGCGGGCCAGCCAGGCGTAGCCGCGGCGTACCGGCTCGGCCAGCCCGGCGACGGACATCGCCATCAGGCACTCGATGTGGTTCCACGCGTCGACGTGGCCCTCCGGCCACGGCACGCCGCCGTCGTCCTGCTGCATCGCCGCGATGCTCTCGGCCGTACGCACGACCTCCGCGTGGGAGATCATGGCTTCCGGACGTAGAGGACCACGCTCTTGCCGATGACCGGGTTGAGCACGGCCTCGGCGATCCTGGTGGCGGCAGGGCGTTTCATGATGTCCCAGACCAGCAGCTCGTGGTAGGCCTTGGCGAGCGGGTGGTCGTCGTTGTTGACGCCGACCGCGCACTTGATCCACCAGTAGGGCGCGTGCAGGCCGTGGGCGTGGTGGTGCGGGCCGATCACGAAGCCGACGGACTTCAGCTTGGCCGACAGCTCCGCCAGCGTGTAGATGCGCACGTGGCCGCCCGGCGCCGTGTGATAGTCCTCGTCCAGCGCCCAGCAGATACGTTCGGGCAGGAAGCTCGGCACGGTCACCGCGGCCGTGCCGCCGGGCCGCAGCACGCGGAAGATCTCACGCATGGCCGCCATGTCGTCCGGGATGTGCTCCAGCACCTCGGCGGCGATGACCCGGTCGAAGGCGCCGTCCTCGAACGGCATGTCGAGCGCCGTGCCCTGGACGGTTCCCGCGGTGCCGCCCTCGGGCACCTCGCCCGCCTTGTCCATGGCCGCGAACATGGCCGCCACGCTGTCCAGCTCCGCCTGATCCATGTCGAACGCGGTCACGTCCGCGCCCCGGCGGAGCACCTCGAAGGCGTGCCTGCCACCGCCGCAACCCAGGTCGAGCACGCGTACGCCGGGGCCGACGGGAAAGCGGGCGAAGTCCACGGTCAGCACTTGTCGCTTCTCCTCGTGATCGAGTGGTGATCAGCTCGCGCGGGCCGCGATGGCCTCGCGGTAGGCCTCGACGGTCCTCTTGGCCACGACGTGCCAGGTGTAGCGCTCCATGACGCGGTCGTATCCGGCTTTGCCGACGCGTTCGCGCTCCTCGGGGGAGTCGTGCAGGCGGCGCAGCACCGCGGCCAGCTCCTCGGCGTCGCCCGGCGGCACCTGCACGGCCGCGTCGCCCACGACCTCGGGCAGCGCGCCCGTACGGCTGGCCACCAGGGGCGTGCCGCAGGCCATGTGCTCGACGGCGGGCAGCGAGAAGCCTTCATAGAGCGAGGGCACGACGGAGATCTCCGAGGTGGCGATCAGCTCGCCCAGCTCGTCGTCGGAGATGCCGTGCACGAAGCGCACGCGATCCTGCAGCGACAGCTCCTGCACGAGCTGCTCGGTGGGGCCGCCGGGGGTGGGCCGGCTGACGACGGTGAGGTTGACGTCGCGCTCGGTGGCCAGCTTCGCCACGGCTCTGAGCAGCGTGGCGACGCCTTTCATCGGCGAGTCGGCGCTGGCGACCGCCACGATGGACCCTTTGCGCTTGGGTGTGCCGGGACGGGGGTGGAAATAGCGGGTGTCGACGCCGAGGGGGATCAGGCGCATGTTGGCCTGGGGGACGTTGAAGTCGCGGTGGATGTCGGCCAGCGACGACTCGCTGACGGTCAGGATCGGGCTCAGCCGGGGAGCGACGCGGGCCTGCATCTTGACGAACGCGTACCACCGGCGCATGGTCAGCTTCTTCGTGCCGCGGGCTGCTTCGAGCTCGATGCGGCGGTCGACGCTGATCGGGTGGTGGATGGTGCCGACGACGGGGAACAACTTCTGGATGCCCAGCAGGCCGTAGCCGAGGGTCTGGTTGTCCTGCACGACGTCGAAGTCGCCGACCCGCTTCTTCAGCTCGCGGTAGGCCCGCATGGTGAACGTCAGCGGCTCGGGGAACCCGGCCGTCCACATGGTGCCGACCTCGAGCCAGTCGATCCAGTCGCGATATTCGTGCAGCTTGGGTGTTCTGAACGGGTCTTCGTCGCGGTAGAGGTCGAGGCTGGGCACCTCGCGCAGGACGACGCCGTCGTCGAGCTCGGGGTAGGGCTGGCCGGAGAACACCTCGACGTGGTGCCCGAGTGCGACGAGTTCACGGCTCAGATGGCGGAGGTAAACGCCCTGGCCACCGCAGGTGGGTTTGCTGCGGTAGGACAGCAGCGCGATCCGCAGCGTTCGCTCCCGCACGGACACCCCTTTCTCGCCGGTAAGGCCCGGAGACGGGCGTGTACCGTAAAGATGACCTTAGTGCGAGAAGGCTACCATTCGGTAGGTTGCCGAGAATTGTTCACAGTGGCTCTCACAGGCCGTGCGAACTGCGAAGTTGCAGTAACCGAGCGTGGTTCGGTGGAACGCGTTCTAGGTGGCTTGATGCCCTATCGGGGCGCTTAGCTGTACATTCCGTCCCAAAGGGACGCGGGACGCGATCGTTGGAGGACCCTTGGCCAGGCGCGCTCTGATCACCGGCATCACCGGCCAGGATGGTTCCTACTTGGCGGAGCACCTGCTGGAGCAGGGCTACGAGGTCTGGGGGCTGGCCCGGGGACAGGCGAACCCGCGGGTGTCCAGGATGCGCAAGCTGCTCGCCGACGTACGCGTGGTGCGGGGCGACCTGCTCGACCAGGGTTCGCTGATCTCCGCGGTGGAACGCGTTCAGCCGGACGAGGTCTACAACCTGGGCGCGATCTCGTTCGTGCCCATGTCGTGGGAGCAGGCCGAGCTCACTGCCGAGGTGACCGGGATGGGCGTGTTGCGGATGCTTGAGGCGATCCGCGTGTGCTCGGGCGTGTCGCGGGGCGGAGGGGGTGCCGGCTCCTCCGGACAGATCCGCTTTTATCAGGCTTCATCCTCCGAAATGTTCGGCCAGGTCAGCGAGACCCCGCAGACCGAGAGCACCTCCTTCCACCCGCGCTCGCCGTACGGGGTGGCGAAGGCGTACGGGCACTTCCTCACCCAGAACTACCGCGAGTCGTACGGGATGTTCGCGGTGTCCGGAATCCTGTTCAACCACGAGTCGCCGCGGCGGGGGGCCGAGTTCGTCACCAGGAAGGTGTCGCTCGGGGTGGCCAGGATCAAACTGGGGCTGGCCACGCAGCTGCGCCTCGGCAACCTGGAGGCCCGGCGCGACTGGGGCTTCGCCGGCGACTACGTCAAGGCGATGCACCTGATGCTGCAGGCCGCCGGCCCCGAGGACTACGTGATCGGGACCGGGCGGATGAAGTCGGTCAGGGAGCTGGCGGAGGCGGCGTTCGCGGCCGCGGGTCTCGACTGGGAGCGGCACGTCGTGACCGACCAGGCGCTGCACCGGCCGGCCGAGGTCGACCTGCTCTGCGCCGACCCTAAGAAGGCGCGCACGCAGCTGGGATGGGAGCCGAAGGTGTCCTTCGACGAGCTCGTCGCCATGATGGTCGACTCCGACCTGCGCCTCCTCACCGACGGCGGCGACCCCGATCAGGACTCTTCCTGGCCGTGATGGGTTTTTCGTTCGTTACGGCACCGCCAAGGTCCGCCAGACGCCGTCGTCGGCTGGCGTCTGTCCAGGGGAACGGCCGCTGACCGGTCAGTGGCGCGCCACCGTTACGGCGCGCACGTTCACCGGGGACGTGGTTGGTGCGGCACCGTCCGCTGCCCGTGGCACGGTTGCCGCGGTCGGCGTGGTCGTCCCGGTTCGCGCGGTCACCGCCGGCGTGGTCGTCCCTGACCCGGCTTGCTCTCGCCTGGTTCACCGTTCTCGCCGGGCCCTGCGGGGTGGGTGGCCCGGCGGTAGGTGCCTGGGGTCAGGCCGAAGTAGCGGGTGAACCAGCGGGTCAGGTGGCTCTGGTCGGCGAAACCCGTCGTGGTGGCGGCCTCGCTGATGGGGACGCCGCCGGCGATCAGCGCGCGGGCCGTCCTGAGCCGTAGCTGGCGCTGGTAGTCGCTCGGCGGCAGGCCGTATTCGGCGTGGAAGGCACGGTAGACCGTGTACCGGCTGGCGCCGGTGGCGCGGGCCAGGTCGTCGATGGTCAGATCGTCCATCAGGCGGTCGTGCAGGAGCTGCCTGGCCTGTCGCGCCACCCGCGCCGATCGTCCCGCCAGGCCCGCCGGGTGGATCGGGCGGGTGGCGGCGCGGCGTACGATCCGGGCGATCGTCGTCGTGAGCAGCTCGTCGCGGCGCAGCGACGGGGCCTCGCCCAGCAGGGCGCCGTGCAGGACGCGCAGCGTGCCCGCCAGGGCGGGGTCGTCGACCACGGGCTCGGTGAAGAGCGGCAGGCCCGTCAGGCGGCCCGTCGCGTCCGTCAGGGTGTCGGAGACGAGCTCGGGTCCGATGTGCACGATCCGGTAGGTGAACCCGAGGGCGTCGGTGGCGTGGCCGTCGTGCGGATCCTCGGGGTTGAAGGCCATGATCATGCCCGCCGCGCTGGTGTGTGAGGAACCCCGGCAGGTGAACGACTGCGCGCCGGTCTCCGTGACCCCGAACGAGTAGGTCTCGTGGCTGTGCCGATGGTAGACGTGCCGTTCGAAGTGGGCGTGCATGGCTTCGAGCGGGCGGTCGGGTGAGCGCCAGTAGCGGGACCAGTCCTGCGCCATGTCTCCATCTTCCCCGCCCTATTGACAAGAAGGATTTTTACGTAAAGGATTGTTTTTGCGATGAGAGACATCCTGTATCTGGAAGAGATCGAGCAGGCCGAGGCACTGCTCAAACCGCAGCGCGTGGAGGTGCTGCGGCAGCTGGCCGAGCCGCGCACCTGCTCGCAGGTCGCCGAACGGCTGGGCCAGACGCCGCAGCGGGTCTACTACCACGTCAAGCGGCTGGTCGATGCCGGTCTCGTCGATCTGGTGTCCGAGCGCAAGGTCCGCGGGATCAGCGAGGGCATCTATCAGGCGGGCGCGCGGTCGTACTGGCTGTCGCCGCGCCTGGTCGGCCGGATCGGGCTGCGCAAGGCGCGCGACGAGCTGAGCCTCGGCTACCTGCTCGACCTCATGGAGGAGGTGCAGGCGGACATCGCGGCGCTCGACAGGACCGCGCCCGAGCTGCCGTCACTCGGCTTGTCCGGAGAGATCCACGTGCGCCAGGAGAACCGGCACCAGTTCATGACCGAGCTGCAGGCCATGCTGCAGGACCTGTTCACCCGGTACGGCGGCGCGGAAGGTGACGCCTTCAAGATCGCCCTCGCCTGCTACCCCAAGACCACGGACCACCAAGAGGAAGAGCGAGACGATGACTGAGCCCATGATCATCCGTGTCCGCGTCCAGGCGCCGCTCAAGACGGTCAGGCACGCGCTCACCGACCCGGCCGCGCTGCGCGTCTGGCTGGGCGAGCACGCCGAGGTGGCGCTGCCCGCCACCTTCGGGTTCTGGGGGCGCACCATCCCCGAAGGGGACGCGCCGCACCAGCGGCCGCTGCACGCCGACGAGCGCACCCTGCGGTTCGCGTGGTTGCTCGACGGCGAGGAGACGACCACCGAGTTCACGCTGGAGGAGGACGGCGACGCGACCATCGTGTCGGTGTCCCAGACGCACTTCGACTTCCAGGACGTGATCACCGGCAAGAGCATCAGGGGCGTGCTGCAGACGTTCTGGTGCTGCGCGCTCGCCAACCTGGCCGAGCACCTCGAAGGGCGCGAGCTCACGCCCAGGGTCGACTTCACCACCCCGGAGCTGCGGGCCCAGCTCACGATCGACGCCTCGCCGGCCGACGTGTTCGACTCGCTGACCGACTCGGAGGCGGTGACGCGGTGGTTCGGCTACCCCATCGAGATCGAGCCGTACGTCGGCGGGCGCTTCGCCATGGGCGGGCTCGACAACAACCCCGACCCGGCCAAGGTCGTCGAACTCGAGCCCGGACGCAGGCTCTCCGTCGACTGGGGTGCCGCGGGCATCGGCACGTGGGAGCTGGAGGGGTCCGGCGGCAAGACGCGGCTGACGATGGTGCAGAGCGGGTTCGACGAGGGGCGGCCTCCGTACGCGGCGTGGGGCGGCTTCCTGTCCGGGCTCGCGGAGCTGCGGCGCTACCACGAGGTGCCGGACTGGCAGCCGATGTTCCTGCCGTAGGTCGCGCACGAGCGTTCAAGACCTGGCCGGGCGGTGACGTCGAGACTTCAGCCATGCGATTCGATACCAAGATCGGCATTGTGGTGCGCGCGGATCTGGCCGCATGGCAGAAGCTCAACGTCACCGCCTTCCTGTCCGGCGCGGTCGCGGGCGGGGTGCCGGAGACCATGGGGGAGCCGTACGAGGACGGGTCGGGGAACGCGTACCTGCCGATGATCCGGCAGCCCGTGCTCGTCTACGCGGCCGACCTGGCGGAGCTGCGCGCCGTCCGCGAGAAGGCGGTGGGGCGGGGGATGGACGTGGCCGTGTACATCGAGGAGATGTTCAAGACGGGACACGACGCCGACAACCGGGCGGCCGTACGGGCGGTGGAGGCGGCGGAGCTGGCGTTGGTGGGGGTGGCGGTGCACGGGCCGAAGAACGGCGTCGACAAGGTCCTCAAGGGCCTCTCCCTGCACCCCTGACCTTCCGTACGACGCCGTACGGATCTGGAGAATGGCGGTGACGAGTCGCTCGTCAGAGAGGCCACCGATCTCCTCCTGACCCTCGCCGACCGGGCGCGCGCCCGGGTCGGGGAGAGCTGGCTGCGGGCCATCCCGGTCGACGGCGGCCTGCCCCGGCCTGCTGCCCAGATCAGGTCGGATTGGGCGACGGCCGGCTCGCCTACCTCCGAGCCGCCCGCCACAAGTCCCGTTACCGCTCAGGTCGATGAGACGTCCAGGCCTCAGCCGTGCGCGCAAACGAAGATGGGGCGGGGGTGGACCTGACCCCTCCCCATGGAGGTCATGTTCGAGACGGGGCGCGACGTCGGCAAGCGGGCGGCCGTACGGGCTGCGGAGGCGACGAGATCACGTGAATCGACATCACTTATTGTGCATGTGATGTAACACTTGGTGCCATGCCGTCCCCCCGACATGACACTCTGGTCAAGATGTTCGGCGACCGTCCGCAACTCGCCGTGGAGATCCTGCGCGACCTCATGGGTGTGAAACTGCCCGACACCCCGCTGATCCGGCAGGAGGAGCGGACCTTCAACACGCGCAACTCCGACGACATCGAAGTCGATCTGATCTTCACTCTGGGGCCACCGAACGAACCCGCACACGCCATCATCGTCGAAATCCAGCAGGGCACATCCAAAGATCCCCGGCAGCTCGCCCGCTACGCCGCCGCCACCTGGCTGCTCCTGGGGTGCGACGTCACCGTGCTGATCGTCTGTCCCGACCACAAGACCGCCGCACACTACGCGCGACCCATCGAGTCAGGGCTGACCGGCTACTGCCTGCTCCCCGTGGTGCTCGGGCCGGACGGCATACCGGCCATCACCGATCCCCAGCAGGCCGCCGCCAACCTCGACCTCGCCGCCATGTCCGTCATGATCCACGGCAACGACCGCAAAGTCGTCGAGGCGTTCGCCGCGGCACTCGCCGACACCCATGACGAACACGCTCCGCAGTACTATGAATACGCCTACAGCATTGCCGCGCCCGAGATCCGCTGCCTCATGGAGGAGATCATGACGTCCACCACCTGGCCGGTCTACAGTCCTTTCGCTCGCGAGCATTTCGGCCGTGGCCTCCAAGAGGGCCAAGCCCAAGGCAAGGCGGAAGGCAAGGCGGAAGGCAAGGCGGAAGGCAAGGCGGAAGAGGCGGCCAGGATGGTGCTGCTGGTGCTGACCGCTCGCGGGTTCGACGTCCCTGACGACACCCGCGCCCGGATCGTGGCCTGCACTGACTTGGCTCAGCTCGAGGACTGGGCCGTCCGTGCTGCCACCACCCAGACTCTCCACGACCTGTTCGGCGAACCGGGCTGATGTAGGGCTGGTGGATGTCTGGTTGTTCCGCCCGCGACCGTGTCCGTTGCTCCGTCCGTGACCGTGTCAGCCGACGGTGACCGGGAGTTCCTTGATGCCGTTGATGAAGTTCGAGCGCAGCCGGCGGGCCGGGCCGGTCTGGCGGAGGCGGGGGCGGCGGCGGGCGAGTTGTTCGAAGAGGATGCGGAGTTCCAGCTTGGCCAGGTGGTTGCCGAGGCAGAAGTGGGCGCCACCGCCGCCGAAGCCGATGTGCGGGTTCGGGTCGCGGCCGATGTCGAAGACCTCGGCGTCGGGGAAGACCGTGGTGTCGCGGTTGGCGGAGGAGTAGAAGACCACGACCTTGTCGTCGGCCTTGATCTGCTGCCCGCCCAGCATCTGGTCGGTCGTCGAGGTGCGGCGGAAGAGGTTGACCGGGGAGACCCAGCGGACGATCTCGTCGGCGGCCGTCCTGGCGAGGGCGGGGTCGGCGACCAGGCGCTCCCACTGGTCGGGGTGCTCGAAGAGGGCGAGCATGCCACCCGAGGCGGCGTTGCGGGTGGTCTCGTTGCCCGCCACGACCAGGAGGAGGACGAACAGGTCGAACTCGTTCTCGTCGAGCGTCTCGCCCTGCTCGTCGGGCTGGATGAGCTTGGTGACGATGTCGTTCTTGGGGTTGGCCCGGCGTTGCGCCCCGAGCTGGTTGGCGTAGGCGTAGACCTCCATGGCGGCGGCGGAGCCCTCTTCGGGGGAGTCGGCGTAGTCGGGGTCCTGGGCGCCGATCATGCGGTTCGACCAGTTGAAGAGCTTGTCACGGTCGGCCACGGGCGCGCCGAGCAGCTCGCAGATCACGTAGAGGGGGAGGGGCGCGGCGATCTCGGTGACGAAGTCGACCTCGCCTGAGCACTTGTCGAGCAGGTCGTCGCAGATGTCGCGGATGTGCTGTTCGAGGGCTCCTATCGTCCGCGGGGTGAAGCCCCGGTTGACCAGGGAACGCCGTCTCGTGTGCTCGGGCGGGTCCTGGTTGAGCATCATGTGCCGCTGGAGGGCGATCTGGTCGTCGGCCATCTCGTCGAACAGGGCCAGCCTCCGATAGGAGGAGAAGAGATCGGAGTGCCGTGAGACGTGGACGACCTCGTCGTACGTGGTGACGGCCCAGAAGCCGGGATCACCGTCGTGCCAGTGGATCGGCGAGTTCGCGCGCAGCCAGGCCAGCTGGTCGTGCGGAGGTCCGGCGGTCGCGTAAACGTCCCTGTCGACGAGGTCGATGTGCACCCGGATCACCCTCTTGATCAAGCGCTTGGTTACGCGGTACTGAAACGTGTTCTATTACGTCACTGTACGGCCGTCAAGGAGGCCTGTCCGCCGAAGCTTAGATCGTTCCTGGCAGGCTCGATGGGTGCTCGCGCCGTCTCTCTCCATGGTGCACGTTTTACCTCCGATGTTTGGGGTGGTGAAATTCTGGCTATGTGAACGTAGCCATCGGAGCGGTATCACGTTTCATAGCCCATGACCCTGCCCTAGGAATCTTCCACAAGTCACGTATCGGATGTATCCGGGTCGGTGCCCCTTGACATGCTCAGACGCTCGCACGAGCATCAGGGGTTGAGACATCCGATGTATAGATGAAGGATGCGGTGTGAAGCTGCTGCGAGTAGGACCTGCCGGCCAGGAGCGGCCGGTGGTGCTGGATGACGCCGGGAAGTTGCGCGACATCGGGGAGCCCGAGATCGACGGCGCCTTCCTCGCCTCCGGGGGAGTGGCGCGCGTCCGCGAGGCCCTCGAACGCGGCGATCTGCCCGTCGTCGACGCCGAAGGGCTGCGGATCGGCGCCCCTCTCGCGCGCCCCGGCAAGATCGTCTGCATCGGCCTGAACTACAGCGACCACGCCGCCGAGTCCGGCGCCGAGGTGCCGGCGGAGCCCGTCGTGTTCATGAAGGCCTCCAGCACCATGATCGGACCTGATGACGAGGTGCTGATCCCGCGGGGGAGCGTGAAGACCGACTGGGAGGTGGAGCTGGCCATCGTCATCGGCCGGGAGGCCCGCTATCTGGGCAGCGCGGAGGAGGCCCGGGGGGTGATCGCCGGCTACGCGATCTCCAACGACGTCTCCGAGCGCGAGTTCCAGCTCGAACGCGGTGGCCAGTGGGACAAGGGGAAGTCGTGCGAGACGTTCAACCCGTTCGGTCCCTGGCTGGTGACGGCCGACGAGGTGGGCGACCCGCAGCGGCTGCCCCTGCGCCTCTGGGTGAACGGCGAGCTGCGCCAGGACGGCGACACCAAGAACATGATCTTCGATGTGGCCGAGGTGGTGCGCTACCTGAGCCAGTTCATGGTCCTGGAGCCGGGCGACGTGATCAACACGGGGACGCCCGCCGGGGTGGCGATGGGGATGCCGGGCCAGCCGTATCTCCGGGCCGGTGACGTGATGGAGCTGGAGATCGAAGGGCTGGGCCGGCAGCGCCAGACGGTGGGCCGGGCATGAGCGGCTACCGCATCACCGGGATGACGACGCACGACGTACGCTTCCCGACCTCGCGTGAGCTCGACGGCTCGGACGCGATGAACCCCGACCCCGACTACTCCGCCGCCTACGTCGTCCTCACGACCGACGACGGGCACCAGGGCCACGGGTTCGCGTTCACGATCGGGCGCGGCAACGACATCCAGACCGCGGCCATCACCGCGCTGGAGCCGTACGTCGTCGGCAAGGACGTCGAAGACCTCGGCGCTCTCTACCGCGACATGGTCAACGACTCGCAGCTGCGGTGGCTGGGGCCGGAGAAGGGCGTCATGCACATGGCGATCTCCGCCGTGGTCAACGCCCTGTGGGACCTCAAGGCCAAGCGGGCGGGCAAGCCCTTGTGGCGGCTGCTGGCCGAGATGTCGCCTGAGGAGATCGTCGGCCTCATCGACTTCCGCTACCTGAGCGACGCACTCACCCAGGATGAAGCCCTCGAAATCCTGAAAAAGGCGGAAAAGGGGAAGGCGGAGCGGATCAGCCACCTGGTCGAGGCCGGCTACCCCGCCTACACGACCTCGCCCGGCTGGCTCGGCTACGACGACGAGAAGCTGCGCAGGCTCTGCAAGGAGGCCATCGACCAGGGCTTCGGGCAGATCAAGCTGAAGGTCGGCGCCGACCTCGACGACGACCGGCGCCGCTTCAGGGTGGCCCGCGAGGTGTGCGGAGCCGGCTACCCGATCGCGATCGACGCCAACCAGCGCTGGGACGTCGGCTCCGGCATCGCGTGGATCAACGCGCTGAGCGAGTACGACCCGCACTGGGTCGAGGAGCCGACCAGCCCCGACGACGTGCTCGGCCACGCCGCCATCGCGCGGGGCATCGCGCCGATCCCGGTGGCCACCGGCGAGCACGTCCAGAACCGCATCGTGTTCAAGCAGCTGCTGCAGGCCGAAGCCGTCTCCTACGTGCAGATCGACTCGGCCCGCGTCGGCGGGGTCAACGAGAACCTCGCGATCTTGCTGCTCGCGGCCAAGTTCGGCGTCCCGGTGTGCCCCCACGCGGGCGGCGTCGGGCTGTGCGAGCTGGTGCAGCACCTGTCGATGTTCGACTACGTGGCGGTCACCGGCTCCATGGACGGCCGCGTGATCGAGTATGTCGACCACCTGCACGAACACTTCGTCGACCCCGTCGTCATCAGGAACGGCCGGTACGTCGCCCCGTCCGCGCCGGGCTTCAGCGCGGAGATGCACGCGGCGTCCATCGCCGCCCACACCTTCCCCGACGGCGAGGTCTGGAGGAACGCGTCGTGACGATGAAAGCGATCGTGACCGGCGGCGGTTCCGGCATCGGCCTGGCCACGGCCGCCGAGCTGACCGGGCGCGGGATGAAGGTCGTCTGCCTCGACCTCAACCCGCCGGGCGAGCCGTACATCGGGATCAAGGCGGACGTCACCGACGACGCCGGGGTCAGGTCCGCGGTGGCGGAGGCGGCCGAGCGCCTGGGCGGCATCGACGTGCTGGTCAACAACGCGGGCGTCGGCGCTCAGGGCACCATCGAGGACAACCCGGACACCGAGTGGCACAGGGTGTACGACATCAACGTGCTGGGCATGGTCCGGGTGGCGCGGGCGGCGCTGCCGTACCTCAGGAGGTCCGAGCATGCCGCCATCGTCAACGTCTGCTCGGTCGCGGCCACCGCGGGGCTGCCGAACCGGGCGCTCTACAGCGCGACCAAGGGCGCGGTGCAGTCGCTGACGCTCGCCATGGCCGCCGACCACATCCGCGAGGGCATCCGGGTCAACTGCGTCAACCCGGGCACCGCCGACACACCGTGGGTCGCCCGGCTGCTCGACGCGGCCGACGACCCGGAGGCGGAGCGGGCGGCGCTGAACGCCAGGCAGCCGATGGGCCGCCTGGTCACCCCGGAGGAGGTCGCCGCGGCGATCGCCTACCTCGCGGGCCCGCAGGCGAGCGCCACCACCGGCACCGTGCTCGCGGTCGACGGCGGCATGCAGGGGTTGCGGCTCAGACCCAACTGATCGAGAAAGGTGACACCCCCCATGAAGCTCGGATCGGCGGTCGCGGCGGCGGCCCTGTTGACGATCGTCACCGCGTGTGGCTCAGGGACCGCGGCGGGAGGAGGGAACGGCGGCACCAAGATCGGCATCGATCACCCGCGCGCCGACTCCGACTTCTGGAACTCCTACATCAAGTACGTTCCGCAGATGGCGGGCGAGCTCAAGGTCGACCTCATGCCCGCCACCAACTCGCAGAACGACGTGGCCAAGCTGGTCAACAACGTGCAGGCGCTGATCGGCCAGGGAGCCAAGGTGATCGTCATGGCCCCGCAGGACACCGGCGCGGTCGCCAACACGCTGCAGCAGCTGGAGAACAAGAAGATCCCCGTCGTGACCGTCGACACCCGGCCGGACAAGGGCAAGGTCTACATGGTCGTACGCGCCGACAACCGCGCGTACGGCACCAAGGCGTGCGAGTTCCTCGGCGAGAAGCTCGGCGGCAAGGGCAAGGTCGTGCAACTCCAGGGCGCGCTCAGCTCCATCAACGGCCGTGACAGGTCGGAGGCGTTCCTGCAGTGCATGAAGGCCAAGTTCCCCGGCATCACGGTCTTCAGCGAGCCGACCGACTGGGAGGGCAGCAAGGCGGCGTCCATGTTGCAGACCCGCCTGGAGCAGAACCCCGACATCAAGGGGATCTACATGCACGCCGGCGGTGTGCACCTGGCCCCGACGTTGCAGGTGCTCAAGCAGAAGGGGCTGCTCGTGCCGCCGAGCGACCCCAAGCACATCTTCGTCGTCTCCAATGACGGCATCCCGCAGGAGTACGAGGCGATCCGCAAGGGGGACATCGACGCCACCGTCTCGCAGCCGGCCGACCTGTACGCGAAATACGCGCTCTTCTACGCCAAGGCGGCGGCGGACGGCAAGACGTTCAAACCCGGCCCGACCGACCACGGCAGCACGATCATCCAGCTCCCGAACGGCCTGGAGGACCAGCTTCCCGCGCCGCTCGTGACCAAGGAGAACGTGGACGACAAGGCTCTCTGGGGCAACCAGGCCGGCTGATGAACCATCACGTCGCAGCCAGGAACATCGTCAAGCGGTTCGGCCCCACCACCGCGCTCGACGGCGCGGGCATCGAGATCGCCGAGGGCGAGACCCGCGCGCTCGTCGGCAGGAACGGCGCCGGCAAGTCCACCCTGGTGTCGATCCTCACCGGGCTCCTGCGGCCCGACCAGGGCGAAGTGCTGTTCTCGGGAGAGCCGGCCCCGCCCCTCGCCGACCGCGACGCCTGGCGGCGGCGCGTCGCCTGCGTCTACCAGCACTCGACGATCATCCCGGCGCTGTCGGTCGCCGAGAACCTCTTCCTCAACCGCCAGTCGGGCAGGGGCAGCGTGATCAGGTGGCGGGCGCTACGGGGCAGGGCGCGCGAGCTGCTGGACACGTACGAGGTGGACGTCGACGCGCAGGCACTGGCCGCGGACCTCACCGTGGAGCAGCGCCAGCTCGTCGAGATCGCCCGCGCGCTGTCGTTCGGGGCCAGGTTCATCATCCTCGACGAGCCGACCGCGAGGCTGGACGGGCCGGCCATCGAGCGGTTGTTCGCCCGCATGCGCTCCCTCCGCGAGCAGGGCGTCACGATGATGTACATCTCCCATCACCTCGACGAGGTCTACGAGATCTGCCAGAGCGTCACGGTGTTCCGCGACGCCCGCCACATCGTGACCAGCCCGGTCGCCGACCTCCCGCACGACGAGCTGGTCGCCGCGATGACGGGGGAGGCCACGGTCGCGTACGCGTCCCGCTCGCGCACGCCCGGCGACACCGTCGTGCTGTCGGGCGCGGGCCTGTCGCTCGCCGGCCGCTACCAGGACGTCGACCTCTCGGTCAGATCCGGCGAGGTCGTCGGTCTGGCAGGCTCCGCCAGCAGCGGCAAGGTCGGCCTCGCCGAGACGCTGGTCGGGCTGCACAGGGCCGATTCCGGCACGGTCACGGTCAACGGCAGGCGGATCCGGCCGGGCGACGTGCCCGCCGCGCTGCGGGCCGGGCTCGGTTGGGTGCCACAGGACCGCCATCGCGAGGGGTTCGTCCCGCGGCTGTCCGTGGGGGAGAACGCCACGTTCCCGATCGCCCGCAAGCTGGGGCGCTACGGCCTGGTGTCGCCGGCGCGCCGCCGGGCCAAGGCGGAGGAGATGATCGAAAGCTTGCACATCAAGACGGAAGGAGCCGATCAGCCGGTCGGCGACCTGTCCGGGGGCAACGCCCAGAAGGTGGTGTTCGCGCGGGCCCTCGTGGACGACCCGTCGGTGCTGGTGGTGATCAACCCGACCGCGGGCGTCGACGTCAAGGCCAAGCAGGCGCTGCTCGGCGCCGTCGAGGACGCCGTCGAGCGGGGCGCGGGCGCCGTGGTCGTCTCCGACGAGCTCGACGACCTGCGCATCTGCGACAGGGTGCTGGTGATGTTCCACGGCAGGGTCGTCAAGGACCTGCCGCGTGGCTGGACCGACCACGAGCTCGTGGCCGTGATGGAAGGCATGGAAGAGTGACCAGTTTGACTGTGCCGGCTCCCCGGGTGCGGCTGGCCCGGTTCCGCGACCTGACGCTCGTGCCGGTGATCGTGCTGCTGCTCGTCGTGGGCGCGTTCCTCGACCCGACCTTCCTGACGGTGGGCAACCTGACCAACGTGCTCCAGCAGCAGGCGGCGATCTCGCTGCTCGTGCTGGCCGAGGCGATGATCCTCATCGCCGGCAAGTTCGACCTGTCGCTGGAGTCGACGGTCGGCACCGCGCCCGCGATCGCCGTGATGCTCATCATCCCGGTGTCGGCGGGCGGATTCGGCATCGGCCTGCCGGGGACGCTGGTCATCCCGCTGGCGCTGCTGGTCGGCGCCGCCATCGGAGCGTTCAACGGTTTCCTGATCATCAGGTTCCAGCTGTCGGCGTTCATCGTCACGCTGGCCATGCTGATCGTCGTCCACGGCTTCCTGCAGGGGCCGACGGAGGGCAAGACGCTGTTCCAGCTGCCCGACTCGATCCTCTATCTCGGCAGCGCGCTGTGGCTGGGCCTGCCCGCGGCCGTCTGGATCGCCGGCGCGCTGTTCGCCGCCGGCATCTTCGCCCTCGGCTATCTCCGCGTCGGCCGCGCGCTCTACGCGATCGGCGGCAACGCCGACGCCGCCCGCGCGGCCGGCATCCGCGTCGACCGGGTGCTCTGGGGCGTGTTCATCCTGGGCGGCACGCTGGCGGCGCTGGCCGGGATCCTGGAGACGGGACGCCTCGGGGCGATCGGCAACAACCAGGGCGTCGGGTGGATCTTCATGGTGTTCGCGGCGGCCGTCATCGGCGGCGTCAGCATGGACGGCGGCAAGGGCACCATCCTGGGCGCGCTCACGGGCGTTCTGGTGATCGGCCTGGTGCAGAACATCCTCACGCTGATCGGCGTGTCGGGCTTCTGGCAGCCGGTCATCTACGGCGCGATCATCCTCATCGCGCTGATGATCAGCAGAATAGCGGGCGGGAAGGCACAAGATTGAACATGATGGAGCTGCCGCGCCACGGGCTCGGCGGGGCGCCCCTGGGCAACCTCTACGAGTCGGTCGCGGACGAGCAGGCCCGCGCCACGGTGGGCGCCGCGTGGGATCAGGGCGTGCGCCTGTTCGACACCGCGCCCCACTACGGGCTCGGCCTGTCGGAGCGCCGCATGGGCGCGGCGCTGGCCGGACGCTCGGGCTACGTGCTCTCCACGAAGGTCGGCCGCCTGCTGGTGCCCGCGTCGTCCGGGGACGTACGTGACGGCGAGGGCTTCGACGTGCCGGCCGCGATCGAGCGGGTGTGGGACTTCTCGGGCGACGGCGTACGCAGGTCGCTGGAGGAGTCTCTTGACCGCCTCGGGCTGCCGGCCGTCGACATCGTGTTCATCCACGACCCGGACGACCACGTCGACCAGGCGATCGCGCAGGCGTACCCGGCGCTGGCCGAGCTGCGCGACCAGGGCGTGGTGAAGGCGATCGGCGTCGGGATGAACCAGTGGCAGGCGCCGCTGCGCTTCGTCAGGGAGACCGGCATCGACGTCGTCATGCTCGCGGGCCGCTACACCCTGCTCGACCAGTCGGGCCTGCCGCTCCTGGAGGAGTGCGTCGAGCGCGGCGTCAGAGTGCTGGCAGCCGGGGTGTTCAACAGCGGCATCCTGGCGACGCACGAGCCGTCGGGCACCTACGACTACCGGCCGGCGCCGGCCGAACTGGTGGCGCGGGCCAGGAGCATCGCCGCCGTCTGCGAGCGGCACGGCGTCACGCTGCCCCAGGCGGCCATGGCCTTCCCGCTGCGCCATCCGGCCGTCGCGTCGATCGTCGTGGGCGCCCGCGCCCCCGAAGAGGTCCACACGAACGCCGCCCTGTGGTCCCGGCCGGTCCCCGGCATGCTCTGGGACGAGCTCAAGGCGGAAGGGCTGCTGCCGGGCTGACCCCGGCCGCTCACCCGGCCTCCCACAGGGCGCTCACGGGGATCGCGCGCATCCGGTCACCGAAGGACAGCGTCTGGGTGCCGGTGTGCAGGACGATCCCCGCGATCAGGTCGCCGCCGAGCCGATCGGCGAGGTGCCGCAGCCCCCTGAAGTCGTCGGCCCGGACGGTCGAGGCGGCCTTGACCTCGATGCCCACCGCCTCACCACGCCGGTTCTCCAGCACGGCGTCCACTTCGACTCCGTCCTTGGTCCGGTAGTGGTAGAGGTCGGCTGGGGTGTCCGACCACGTCAGCTGGCGTGCCAGCTCCATCAGAACGAATCCCTTGAGCAACGGGCCGAAAAGGCCGCTAGGACGAACGAGCCCGCGTGCGTCGATGCCGAGCAGGTTCGTCGCGATGCCGGAGTCCACGAAAGCGATCTTCGACGCGTGGACGGCGCGGCTGCTGAGATTGCGGGACCAGGCGGGAACACGTTTGATCAAATAGACCTCTTCGAGCAGGCTGAGGTATCTGGATGCCGTGCTCGCGGGCAATCCCAGCTCGCCGCCGACCGACCGACGTGCGAGCAACTGCCCGGATCGTGCGGCGAGCAGGCGAATCAGCGCATGCATGTCGGGCACCCGCTCGATTTCCGAAAGCTCACTCACGTCACGGGCGACCAGATCTCCTACGTAGGAATCGAAGAAGCGTTGCCGCCTCCGGACGTTCGTGCGGGTGACCGCTTCGGGGAAGCCTCCTCGAACGATGCGGTCCGCATAGTCCGCGCGCGTGACCTCGGACGTGTGACGCAGGTCGGTGCCTTGTGCGAAGACCGCGTCGATGAAGCGGTCAGGAGTGCCGTCGATCTCCCCCTGTGAGAAAGGCCAGAGTTCGATGGTCTCCATGCGCCCCACAAGGGTGTCCGGCAACGTCCGCAGGCCGAGTACGCGAGCGGAGCCCGTCAGCAAGTAGCGGCCGGGTCTGGGATCGGCGTCGACCTGCGCCTTGATGGACAGCAGCAGGTGCGGCACGCGTTGAACCTCATCGATGACCATCAGCCCCGGGAAGTCGACGAAACCCTCCGGATCGCTGACCGCCGCCTGGCGCACGAACTCTCGATCCAGATCTCGCCACTCCGCCGATGGTCCTTTGGCGACCTGTTTCACCAGTGTGCTCTTCCCGGACTGGCGCGCACCGTTGATCAGGACCACACGGGTGTCCGCCAGGGCTTCCGCCACGGCTGCTTCGGCATGACGGGACACCACCCGGCCGAGAGGAGTATTCACCATGGCTTCAGCATGGCACGTGAGCGGGCCATCAGTGGTGGTTTGGTCGCGAGCCTCATGGTGGTTTGGTCGCTATCTCTATGGTGAATAGGGCGCTGGCCTCGTGGTGGATTGGTCGCCGTCCTCGTGGTGGTTTGGACGCGCTCCTCGTGGTGGATCGGTCGCCACGGACGTGGGCGCCGCGGCCATGCCGGCGGCGGTGGATCGGATGGTCAGGAGGGGATGAACAGCCACGACTCGGACGGCCCCGGTTCGTACGGCGCGTCCAGACGCTTGGCCACCACCCCCGGCAACCCCTGTTCGCGGGCCGTCTGCCGCACCGGCCCCGCCTCGCCCGGCCAGGACGGCGCGGTCTGCCAGTGGGCGCCCGCGACATCGAGTGCTTCCAGCGCGGTCCTGCGGGCCGTGTAGGGCTGGTCCATCAGCGACTGCCCGTCGTCGTAGAGGAGGTCGTAGAAGACCAGGATCTCGGCGCCCCCGAGGGTGGCGAGCTCGCCGTCGAGCAGGGCCGTGCGGCTGCCGAACGACTCCGCCAGTTCGCGCAGCCACGGGTGCTCGCGGGATGCCGTGGTGCGGCCGCCCTCGACGGGCACCAGGAGCCGGCGCCCGCCCCACGCGAACTCGTAGGCGTAGGCGGAGGCGTCGCGCGGCGGTGTGGCGCGTTCGGTGGGCAGCATGGGCTCGACGTCGGGGAACGGGTCGCGGACCGGGGGGTCCATGCGGTGGATCATCCAGTTGTCGCCCCGGGTCCGGAACAGCACGAACCGGCCGGAGGCCCGCGTGCCGTGCAGGACGACCTTGACCTCGCGCTCCGACCACTTCTCCGTGTCGTACGTGCCGGTGTCCCAGATGGTCATGGTGCCGCCGCCGTACTCGCCCTTGGGGATCTCGCCGTGGAAGGTGAGGTATTCCATCGGGTGGTCCTCGGTGTGCACGGCCAGGTGGTTGGTGGCGGGGTCGGCGGGCAGTCCCTTGGGTACGGCCCAGGAGACCAGCACGCCGTCGCGTTCCAGCCGCAGGTCCCAGTGGAGCGACCGCGCGTGGTGCTCCTGGATGACGAACGCCCGGTCGTCTCCGGGGGCCGGGGGTTCGGCGGGGATGGGCTCGGGGGTGCGTTTGTCGTCGCGCTTGCTCCGATATCTCGCGAGTTTGTCGGACACAGCAGGGTCCTACCCGCCCGTGCTCTCTCTGATCATCAGCTCGTACGCCACCCGGACCTCCCTAGCCTCGGCCTGCGACCCCTTGGTCATGCGGGCGGCCAGCAGATCGACCGCCTGGCGGGCGATCGCCTGTTTGTCGGGGGAGATCGTGGTGATGGTCGGGGTGGCGTACCTGCCGTCCTCGATGTCGTCGAAGCCCGCCAGCGCCACCTCGCCGGGCACGGCGTGGCCGCGCTCCAGCAGCGTGCGCAGGGCGCCGAGGGCCAGCAGGTCGTTGAAGCAGAAGACCGCGTCGGGCGCCTGGCCCGAGTCGAGCAGCCGGGCCATCGCGCGCGCGCCGTCGGCGCGGTGGTAGGTCTCGACGTGCTGGACGAGCCGGTCGTCGGCGGGCAGGCCGGCTTCGGCGAGTGCCTCGAAATAGCCCGCCAGCCGCAGCCGTGACGTCTCCGCCGCGGCGTCGTCCTGGGCGCCGATCGCCGCGATGCGCCGCCTGCCGGTCGCGGCCAGGTGAAGGGTGGCCTCCTTGGCCGCCGCCACGTTGTCCACCACGACGTGGTCGGCGGGCCCGTCGTAGACGCGCTCGCCCAGCAGGACCATGGGCGTGTCGTCCATGCGGGCGGCCAGGTCCTCGGGCGTCAGCGCGAGCGGGCTGAAGATCAGGCCGTCGATCAGGTGGGCGCGGAACCCCTCGGCGACGAGCTGCTCGCGCTCGCGGGAGGCGCCCGTCTGGTCGATCAGCACGGTCAGCCCGTGTTCCTCCGCCGTGGTCACCACGAACCTGGCCAGCTCCGCGAAGTAGGGAATGTCCAGCTCGGGCACGGCCAGCGCGATGATCCCGGTGCGGCCCTGCCGCAGGTTCCTGGCCGACAGGTTGGGACGGTAGTTGAGCTCTTTGATGGCCGCCTCGACCCGGCTCCTGGTGGCGGAAGTGACGTGCACGTAGCCGTTGACGACGTTCGAGACGGTCTTCACCGAGACTCCGGCCAGCCTGGCCACGTCCTTGAGACCGACGCGGGGTTTCTCCATGACGTGTAAGTGTAAAACCTGTTTACAACGTTGAATACAACGATGTATAGATGGGCAGAGCCCCGAGAAGGAGGACTGCCCATGGAATCCGCCAAGCTCACCCTGGACCCGGCGTTCGAGGTCGGCCCGGTCGAAAGGCGACTGTTCGGCTCGTTCGTCGAGCACATGGGGCGCTGCGTGTACACGGGCGTGTTCGAGCCCGGGCACCCGCGGGCGGGCGACGACGGGCTGCGCCGCGACGTCATCGAGCTGACCAGGGAGATGGGCGTCACCACCGTGCGCTACCCGGGCGGCAACTTCGTCTCCAACTACGAATGGGAGGACGGCGTCGGGCCCGCCTCCGAGCGGCCCACCAGGCTCGACCTGGCCTGGCGGCAGATCGAGACGAACGCCTTCGGGCTGGACGAGTTCATGACCTGGATGCGCGAGGTGGACGCCGAGCCGGTGATGGCGGTCAACCTGGGCACCAGGGGCGTCCGGGAGGCGCGCGACCTCGTCGAGTACGCCAACTTCCCCGGCGGCACGCGGTGGTCCGACCTGCGGATCAAGCACGGCGTGCCGGAGCCGTACGGCATCAGGGTCTGGTGCCTGGGCAACGAGATGGACGGGCCCTGGCAGATCGGGGGCAAGACCGCCGACGAGTACGGCAGGCTCGCGTTCGAGGCGGCCAAGGCCATGCGCCGGGTGGACCCCGGCCTGGAACTCGTCGCCTGCGGCAGCTCGAACATGCGGATCGCGACGTTCGGCTCGTGGGAGGCCACGGTGCTGGAGCACTGCTACGACCAGGTCGACTACATCTCCGCGCACTCCTACTACGACCCGGTGGGCGGCAGCCGGGCCGACTTCCTGGCCTCGGCCGTGGAGATGGAGCAGCAGATCGAGGGCGTGATCGCCACCGCCGACCACGTGGCCGCCAAGCTCGGCAGCCGCAAGCGGCTCAAGGTCTCCTTCGACGAGTGGAACGTCTGGTCGCAGAGCCTGTTCGGCGGCGAGAGCAGCCTGGACTGGGAGCACGCGCCGCGCATCATCGAGGAGCAGTACGACGTGGCCGGCGCGGCCGTCGTCGGCAGCCTGCTCATCACCCTGCTCAACCACGCCGACCGGGTCGGCATCGCCTGCCAGGCCCAGCTCGCCAACGTGATCGCCCCCATCCGCACCGAGCCGGGCGGGCCCGCCTGGCGTCAGACGATCTTCCACCCGTTCGCGCTGACCGCCGCCCATGCCCGCGGCCGCATCCTGCGCGTGCAGGCCACGGCGCCGGTCATGCCGACCGAGCGGTATGGAGAGGTGCCCGTGCTGGCCACCGCGGCGACGCTGGACGACGACCGGCTCGCCGTCTTCGCGGTCAACCGCGGCGACCGGCCGCTGCCGGTGGAGATCGACCTGCGCGGCCTGCCGCAGGCGTCGGACCTCGCGCACGTCACGGTCGCCGACGACGACACGGGCGCGCGCAACACCGAGAGGGACCCGCACCGGGTCGAGCCGAGGGCCATCGACGGAGCGGCGATCGACGGCGACCGGCTCACCGCGGTCCTGCCGCCGGTGTCCTTCAACGTCCTGAAGGCGCGGCTCTCCTAGCGCCGGGAAGCGGCGGCGTGCCGCCCGGCGATCAGTCGAGCTCCAGGGCCCGGCGCAGCCACGACTCCACCCCGGCCACGTGCACGGTGGCCCAGGAGCGGGCGACGTCGGGCCGGCGGGCGGCGATGGCGTCGTAGATCGCGGTGTGCTGTTCCCTGGTCTTCTCCATCGCGCCCTCCTGCGTGAGCCCGCGCCAGATCCGCGCCCGGGTGGTCGGACCTGACAGGCTCTCGATGAACGAGCACAGCACACTGTTGCCCGACCCTCTGGCGATGCGCTGGTGGAACGTCAGGTCGTTGGCCACCAGCTCCTCGACCGTGGGTTCGGCGGGCAGCGCGTCGAGGATCTCGCGCAGCTCGGCGATGTCCTGGTCGGTCATCAGCTCGGTCGCCATCGCCGTGGCGGCCGGCTCGAGGATGCGGCGGACCTCGAAGAACTGCAGCACCGTGTCGTCGCGGTGCAGGTCGAGCACGAACGACATGGTGTCGAGCAGCAGGCGCGGCTCCAGGCTGGTGACGTAGGTGCCGTCGCCCTGGCGCACGTCGAGCACGTTGATCAGCGACAGCGCGCGCACGGCCTCGCGCAGCGAGTTGCGTGACAGGCCGAGCCGTTCGGCGAGGTCGGCCTCCTTGGGCAGCCGGTCGCCGGGGGCGAGCTCGCCGGTGACGATCATCTGCTTGATCTTGTCGATGGCCGCGTCGGTGACCGCCACGCTTCTCTCCCTAGACATCGGATGTCTAGGAGTCTAGGGCCTGGAAGCGGATCGGCTCGACACCGGCGTGGCGGCGCACGTGGCCCTGCACCTCCAGGGCGCGCAGGTGGGCCGCGGCCTCGCCGGCCGCCATGCCTCTCAGCATGGGGGACAGCTCTTCCCATGGCCTGTTCCAGGTCATCATCGCGGCGACCTCCCAGATGGTCAGCGGCTCCGGCCGCTCGGCCAGGAGGGCGCGCAGCCGTTGGAGCTTCTCCTCGTGATGGTCGCGGATCTCGGCCGCCCGCGCGGCCACATCCGGAAATGTCCATTCATGTGCCGGCAGTGCGTCCAGCGGCCCGAACCCGGCCACCCGGTCCAATGATTGCAGGAAATCAGCGAGCGGATCGACGTCGTCCCGGTCGTAGGGATAGATGCCGACGTGCGGGGTGATGCCGGGAAGGACGTGGTCACCGGTGAAGAGCCGATCGGCGTCCTCCAGGTGCAGGCAGATGTGGCCGGGAGTGTGGCCGGGCGTGTGCACGGCCCGCAGCCGGCGCCCCGGCAGGTCCACCAGGTCGCCGTCGCGCAGCTCGCGATCGGGCGGCGCCGGCGGCGCGGGACGGCCGCCCATCGCCTCGCGCGCCTCGCCGGGATCGGCCCCCGCCCGCCTGAGCATGTCGGACTGGAACGCGTCGTGCGCGTCACCCGCGTACTCGATCATGAGTCTGACCAGCGCCGCGTCGTCCTCGTGCATGGCGATCCAGGCACCGGACGCCTCCCTGACCTGCCCGGCGAGCCCGGCGTGGTCGGGGTGGAAATGGGTGACGACCACCCCGCGCACGGAGGCCACGTCCATGCCGAGCGCGGCCAGGCCGCCGCTCAGCGCCTCCCACGCCTCCGGGTGGTTCCACCCGGCGTCGACCAGCACCGGCCCCGCGGGTGACTCGACGGCGTAGACGAGCGTGTAGCCGAGCGGGTTGCCGGGGATCGGCACCGGCACGCTCCACACCCCGCCGCCGAGGTCCTGCGGACGTTGCTCGATGTACGGCCTGCGTCCGGTCTTCATACGCCCCCGATCGTGTTTCCCTGTGTGACAAGTGTGCTGAAGGATCAGCCGATGCGCTCCAGGATCGTCGCCGTGGCCAGCGCCCCACCCGCGCACATCGTCACCAGCGCGGTCGCCGAGTCCGACCGTTCCAGCTCGTGCAGGGCCGTGGTGATCAGCCGCGCTCCCGTGGCGCCCACCGGGTGGCCGAGCGCGATCGCGCCGCCGTTCGGATTGACCCGGTCCAGGTCGGGCTCGTGCACGCTCGCCCATGACAGCACCACCGACGCGAACGCCTCGTTCACCTCGAACCTGTCGATGTCGCCGATCGTCATGCCGGCCGCGGCGAGCGCCTTCGCCGTCGCGTCCACGGGCCCGTCCAGGTGGTAGTAGGGCTCCGCGCCGACGAGGGCCTGCGCCAGGATGCGCGCCCGGGGCCGCAGCCCGTGCCGGCGCGCCGCCCCCTCGTTCATCACCAGCACGGCCGCCGCTCCGTCGGAGATCTGGGAGGAGGTGCCCGCCGTGTGCAGCGCGCCCTCCGCCACCGGCCTGAGCCCGGCCAGGCTCTCCGCGGTGGTCTCGCGCAACCCCTGGTCCTTGCGCACCTCGCCGACGGGCACGATCTCCCGCTCGAACCGCCCGTCGCTCCACGCCTTGGCCGCCAGCCGCTGCGAGCGTGCCCCGAACCAGTCGAGCCGCTCGCGCGTCAGCCCGCGCCGCCGCGCGATCCGCTCGGCCGCCGTGAACTGGTCGGGCAGGTCGATGGCCCAGTCGTCGGGGCGCGGGCTGGCGGGGCGTACGTTGCTGCCCAGCGGCGCCCGGCTCATCACCTCGATCCCGCACCCGATGCCGGCCTCGATCACGCCCGCGCTGATCAGGGCCGCCGCCAGGTGCACCGCCTGCTGCGACGACCCGCACTGCGCGTCGATCGTGGTGACGCCCGTCTGGTAGGGCAGCCCGGCGTAGAGCCACGCGTGCCGGCCGACGTGCCCGCCCTGCTCGCCCGCCTGCGTCACGCAACCGGCGAACACCTGGTCGACGGCGGCCGGCTCAAGCCCGGAGCGCTGCACCAGCCCGTTCAGCGCCGTGGCCAGAACCTGTTGCGGTTTGAGATCGGCGAGCCAGCCCGCCCGCTTGCCGATGGGAGTGCGGACGGCCTCGACGATCACAGGTGTGCCCACTGTCGCCTCCAGAACGATGCTCTGGAGGCGACAGTAACGCGTTCTACTTTGTCGCGGAAGCCTCGGCCGGCAAAGTCTCCGGCAGGCCGAACGTGTCGAACAGGCGCTTCTCGAAGAACATCCCGACGTGGCTGATGTGCTCTCCGGAGAACGTCATCACCATCAGCGCGAACCGCTGGTGGACGCCGCCCTCGAGGTGGTAGAGCGCGTAGGCCGGCTGGCCGTTGGCCGCGATCGGCACCAGCCGCAGGTCGCCCGCCTTCTCCGCCGGGCAGCGCCCCTTGACGAGCTCGACGATCGTCCGCGGCCCTTGGTACCACCCCACGAACGGCGGCATCTCCCAGATCGCGTCCTCGGTGAACAGGTGGACCAGGCTGTCGATGTCGTAGCTCTCGAACGCCGCGACGTAGCGGTCGAGCTGGTCACGCTGCTCCGGCGTCAGCGGCTCGACCGGGTCGTCCATGGTCGGCGACACCTCCTTGAGCTGGGCACGGGCCCGCTGGTGGAGGCTGTTGACGGCCGCGGTGGAGACGCCGACAGCCTCGGCCACCTCGGCCGCCTTCCACCGCAGCACGTCGCGCAGGATCACCACCGCGCGCTGCCGGGGCGGCAGGTGCTGCAGCGCGGCGATCAGGGCGAGCCTGATGCTCTCGCGCGAGGTCACGATCGCGGCCGGGTCGTCGGCGCCCGCGCCCGCCAGCGCGTCGGGCACGGGCTCCAGCCACGGCACCTCGTGGTCCTGCACCAGAGGCGCGGTGGCCTCCGTGCTCGGCGCCCCGAGGCCCGTGGGCAGCGGCCGCCTGCCGCGGCTCTCCAGCGCGGTCAGGCAGGTGGTGGTGGCGATGCGATAGAGCCACGTACGCAGCGAGGAGCGGCCCTCGAAGCCGTCGTAGGCGCGCCACGCGCGGAAGTACGTCTCCTGGACGAGGTCCTCGGCGTCGTGCACCGAGCCCATCATCCGGTAGCAGTGCGCCAGCAGCTCGCGCCGCATCGGATCAGCCTGCCGAAGGAAGTCTTCGTTCGTCGGCTTGTCGGTCATACCCCCTGTATAAACGGCGCCACTGACATAACGGCGATTTCTTTACCTTCGGCCGGTCGAACCGGGTGGAACAATCATGAATCGGCAGGGAAACCACGACCGTTCGGCGGGCCCAGGGCGCGCTCCGTAACGGTGGCGCGCCACTGAAGGGTCAGCGGGCGTTTCCTGGAGGGCGGCCGGCCGGCGACGGCGGGTGGCCGGCCACGGCGGAGCCGTAAAGGATCTCAGATGTCGGCGAGCAGTCTGGTGGCGGCGGTCTCGATGCGGCGCTGGATCTGGTCGTACGTGCGCCGCCCGCGCAGCATCTCCAGCAACTCCTGCACCCACACGCTCGCCAGCGACCCAGCGAGGTCGAGCTGCTCCTCGCGGGCGTCCTCGATCGCCAGGCCGTCGGCCGAGACGCGCAGCAGCAGCCCCGTCATCCGGTCGCCGAACGGGGTCTGCACCTCGGCCATGATGAGGGAACGGATGAGCGCGTCGGCCAGCTCGGGCTCGCGCATGAGGCCGCGGGTCGCCCGCATCAGCACGTCGACCGCGCGGCTCGCCGGGGTGGCGGCGCCGGGCGGACGCCGCTCGATGCTGCTCTCCAGCAGGTCGATCTCCTCGCCGACCACCGCCACGACGAGATCCATCTTGGACGGGAAGTAGCGGTAGAGCGTGCCGAGCGCCACGCCCGCGCGCTCGGCCACCGTGCGCATCTGCATGGCCTCGACCCCGCCGCGCGAGGCCAGCGCCGCCGCGGCCTGGACGATGCGCTTGCGGCGCTGGTGCTGGCTGCGGCTACGGACGCTGTGCCCGCCGGGGGCGGGGAGGCTGTCGACGGGCCCGTCGACGGGCCCGTCGGTGTCGCCGGAGGGCGCGGAGGGCGTCGCGTGCGTGGTACGCATGAGAACACGTTATCTGATCTCTCGATGGCGCGGCTTGTTACTCGCGGGTTACAAACTTGCCGTATAGCCCCATGTCTATGGGGTTACAGGCGTATATCCCGACTTATTGGGATCGGTGGCTACTGGACAGACATTAGAATCTGTTCTAGTTTGCGATTCGTCTTACCTAGCGCTTGCTGGAGGAGCGATGATCGCGGACATGCTCGCGTCCCTGCTTCTCGCCCGGGCCGACGACGACCGGCCGGGGCTCGGCATCGCGACCCTGCCCCTGCCCTTCCGGCGCCCTGAGGCCGCCTACGCCCCAGCCGTGGCGTCGGGGGCGGCGCTGGCGTTGCGGCGGCGTTCCTGGCCTTCCTTGCGTCGCGCCGCGACCTGGGCGCCAAATCCTTACCCCGCTATATCCGTCTTTCTGATCACCTACCCCAGACGCCGTCGCACAAGGTCATCAAGCGGATCCTCGCCCGCGAGGCCTGGCGAGCCGCCGGCCCGGTCTGGCTCCGCACCCCCACCGGGTTCCGGCCGCTGACCGACGCGGACGTCAAGGGGATCGAGGAGGAGTTCGTACGGCACGGCAGGCACCACCTCTTGGAGCGGTGATGGATTTCAACTTGGACGAGACCCAGCAGGATCTGAAGAAACTGGCGGCCGAGGTCCTGGCCAGGGAAGGGGACGAGGACCGGCTCTGGGAGGCCGGGCTCATGGGCGTGTGCGTCCCCGAGGCGGCGGGCGGGGCCGGGCTCGGGCCGGTGGAGATGGCCGTGCTGCTGCGCGAGGTGGGGGCGCGGGCGGCGCCTGTCCCCGCGCTCGCCACGTTGGTGAGCACGCTGGCCCTGGCCCGCTATGGCAGCCCTGACCAGCAGCGTCGCGTCACCCGGGCCACCGTGGCGCTCCGCGAGCCCGGCCGCGCCCTGACCGATCCGCCCGTGGCGGCCGCGCGCCGGGCGTCCGGTGCGGGCGATGGCGGGTGGGAGCTGACGGGGCGGAAGGTGTCGGTGCCCCATCCCGGTGCGGCGGTGCTGGTCGCCGCCGACGAAGGGCTGTTCCTGGTCGAGGGTCCCTCCGGCGGGGTGTCCGGGGGCGGGGTGCGCGGGATGGAGGTGATCCCCGAGTTCGCCTCCACCGGCGAGCCCGCGGCCACCCTCGTGCTCGACCGGACCCCGGCCGAGCGGGTGAGCGGGCCGGAGGCGGTGGACGGGACCAGGCGGCTGTTCATGGCAGCGGCCGCCGCCCAGGCCGCCGGCGTCCTCGCGGGGGCGCTGGAGCTGACCACCTCGTACGTCAGGACGCGCCGGCAGTTCGGCCGGGCGCTGGCCGAGTTCCAGGCGGTGACCATGCAGATCGCCGACGTCTACATCGCGGGAAGAGCGCTCGACGTGGCCGTGTGGTCGGCGGCCTGGCGGCTGGGGGAGGGGCTGCCGGCCGACCAGGACCTGGCGCTGGCCGCGTACCACGTCGGTGAGGCCGTCAAGGCGCTCCACACCTGCCAGCACCTGCACGGCGGGCTGGGCCTCGACGTGACCTACCCGCTGCACCGCTACTTCGCGCAGGCCAAGCACCTGTCCCACCTGCTCGGCGGCGCCGACGCCCAGCTCGACCTGATCGGAGCGCTCGTCTGATGCTGATCGACCTCACTCCTGAGCAGCGCGCGCTCCGGGACGAGTTGCGCGAGTACTTCCAGGGTTGCCTGACCGCCGATGACCGCAGGAAGATCGCCGGGGACCCGTTCGGCGAGACGTACATGGAGCACTGCCGCCGCCTCGGCCGCGACGGCAAGCTCGGCCTGGGCTGGCCCAAGGAGTACGGCGGCGGCGGTTACGGCCCTCTGGAGCAGCAGATCTTCGCCAACGAGATCGCCCGCGCCGGCGTGCCGTACCCGATCATCACGGTGCAGACGGTCGGGCCCACGCTCATGCAGTACGGGACGCGGGAGCAGAAGGACTTCTTCCTGCCGCGGATCCTCGCCGGCGAGTGCCACTTCGCCATCGGTTACAGCGAGCCGGAGGCGGGCACCGACCTGGCCTCCCTGCGGACCACGGCGGTGCTCGACGGCGACCACTACGTCGTCAACGGGCAGAAGATCTTCACCAGCGGAGCGCACTACGCGCAGTACATCTGGCTCGCGGCCCGTACGAATCCCGAGGCCAGAAAGCACAAGGGCATCACCATGATGATCGTCGCCACGGACGACCCCGGCTTCTCGTGGACGCCGATCGTCACCATGGACGGCCGCCACCACACCAACGCCACCTACTACTCCGACGTGCGGGTCCCCGTGAACATGGTGGTCGGCGAGGTGGACCGGGGCTGGGACCTGATCGTCAACCAGCTCAACCACGAACGCGTCACCCTGGGCCCCGCGGGGAACCTCGGCCAGACCTACGACCGTTTCCTCGCCTGGGCCCGCCGTACGGGCCTGGCCGACCATCCGGACGTACGGCGCGCGCTGGCCAGGGTGTGGGCGGCGTTCCGCACCAACGAGCTGCTCAACTGGCAGGTCGCGGCGAACATGGACCTCGGCTGGCTGGGGGCTCCCGACGCGTCGGCCACCAAGATCTACGGCTCGGAGCGGATGCAGGAGGCGGGCAGGATCGTCGGCGACACCCTGGCCAGGTACGGCGACCCGTCCGACCCGGAGACGGCCGAGCTGCTCGAACGCGTGGACCACGGGGTCAAGGGCGCGGTGGTGCTGACGTTCGGCGGCGGGGTGAACGAGGTGCAGCGGGAGCTGATCGCGATGCTCGGCCTGGGCCTGCCGAGGCCCCCGCGATGAGCGGCCAGAGACCCGGGACCCGCGCTCCCGCGATGAGCGAGGACGAGCTGCACGAGCTCGCGGGCAAGCAGGCGGCGCTGGGCGAGGTGCGCGGCGCCCCGGCTCCCGACCCCGTGAACGAACCCATGATCCGGCACTGGCTGGCCGCCATGGGCGACGCCAACCCGGCCTACCTGGACAAGGGCCTGGCCCCGCCCGCGATGGCGCAGGTGTGGACCATGCAGGCCGCGCGGGCCAAGGACCGCTCGCCGGTGGACGACCTGCTGGCCGCGCTCGACGCCGGCGGCTACACGGGCGTGGTGGCGACGAACTGCGAGCAGACCTACCACCGCTACGCGCGCCTGGGGGAACGGCTGACGCCCGCCACCAGGTTCACGGACCTGGCGGGCCCCAAACGGACCGCCCTCGGCGTGGGCTACTTCGCCACCTGGAACGTCACCTGGTACGGCGACGGCGACGAGCCGGTGGCGGAGATGCTCTTCCGCGTGCTCAAGTTCCGGCCGCGGGAAGGCGCCCGCGAGGAGCGGCCGCCGTACCCGCTCCAGCCGGCGACCAACCAGGACACGGCGTTCTTCTGGGAGGGCGCGAAGAGCGGCGAGTTACGCATCCAGACCTGCGCCGACTGCGGGCGGTTACGCCACCCGCCGGGCGCCCTGTGCCCCCGCTGCCGCTCCTCCCGCCTCACCTACACGGTCGCGAGCGGCCGCGGGACCCTCTACAGCTACGTCGTCCACCACCATCCGCCGGTGCCCGGCCGCGAGACCCCGTTCGTGGTGGGCGTGGTGGAGCTGCCGGAGGGTGTACGGATCGTCGGCAACGTCGTGGACTGCCCGGCCGGGCAGGTGGAGATCGGCATGGGGCTGCGCGTGACGTACCGGCCGATGGACGACCGGCTCGTCCTTCCGATGTGGGCCCCGGAGGAGCCGTGACGCGAACGCTGACAGCGGACGAGGTCGAGGCCGGCTCCGAGCTGCCGGAGTCGTCGATCGACCTCACGCCCACCGTGGTCGTCTCGACCGCCCTGGCCACCATGGACTTCACCCCGGTGCACCACGACCGGGAGCGGGCCCGCGCCCAGGGCGCTAAGGACATCTTCCTCAACATTTTGACCACCATGGGCCTGGTCGAACGGTACGTCACCGACTGGGCGGGCCCCGAGGCCGTCATCAGGGCCATCGACGTCAAGCTCGGCGTCCCCGCGTACGCGGGCGACCGCCTGAGCTTCACCGGGACGGTCGTGTCGCGCGAGGGCGGCCACGTCACGGTCGAGGTGCGCGGCAGGGTGAGCCTGGGCGTCCACGCCACCGCCACCGTCTCCCTGACCCTTCCCCCAGCCGGATGAACCAGAAGGAGCAGGCGTTGTCGCGAACGAGCGCCGCCATCGCGGGCATCGGCGCCACCGAGTTCAGCAAGAAGTCAGGACGGTCGGAGCTGCGGCTCGCCGCCGAGGCCGTGCTGTCGGCGCTGGACGACGCCGGGCTGTCCCCCGGCGACGTGGACGGACTGGTGACCTTCACCCAGGACGCCAACCAGGAGATCGCAGTCGCCAGGGAGACCGGCATCGGCGAGCTGACGTTCTTCTCCCGCGTCGACTACGGAGGCGGCGCGGCCTGCGGGACCGTGGCGCAGGCCGCCATGGCCGTGGCGACGGGCCTGGCCCGTACGGTGGTGTGCTACCGCGCCTTCAACGAACGTTCGGGACGCCGCTTCGGCCAGCCGAAGGCCGGGTTGGGCGGCGAACCCACCTCGCAGGGGCTGGAGATGAGCTGGCACGTGCCGTTCGGGCTGATGACGCCGGCGGCGTGGGTGGCCATGTTCGCGCAGCGTTACCTGCACGTGCACGGCGCGACCTCCGAGGACTTCGGCCGGGTGGCGGTGGCCATGCGCAGGCACGCGGCCACCAACCCGGCCGCCTGGTTCTACCAGCGGCCCATCACGCTGGAGGAGCACCAGGCGTCGAGGTGGATCGTCGAGCCGCTGCACCTGCTCGACTGCTGCCAGGAGAGCGACGGCGCGGTGGCGCTCGTCGTGACCGGCGCGGAGCACGCCCGCGACCTGCGCCGCTCCCCGGCGGTCATCACCGCGGCGGCCCAGGGGGCGGGCGCGGACCAGATGATGATGACGAGCTACTACCGGGACGACATGACCGGCCTTCCCGAGATGTCGGTCGTCGCCCGGCAACTCTGGGAACAGTCCGGCCTGACGCCCCAGGACATCCAGACCGCCATCCTGTACGACCACTTCACCCCGTTCGTGCTCACCCAGCTGGAGGAGCTCGGCTTCTGCGGTCGCGGCGAGGCGCCGGAGTTCGTCAAGGACGGAGGCATCGAGCTGGACGGCCGCCTGCCGGTCAACCCGCACGGCGGGCAGCTCGGGGAGGCGTACATCCACGGCATGAACGGCATCGCGGAGGCGGTGCGCCAGATCAGGGGCACCGCCGCCAACCAGCTCACCGGCGTCACGAACGTCCTGGTCACGGCGGGAACTGGCGTGCCCACCAGCGGCCTCATCCTGTCCGCGGGCTGACCCGCCGGCCCGGGTGGCCGGCGGGCCTCAGCCGTTGAAGATCGGCATGGAGAAGAAGACGATCATCGCGATCGCCACGCACATCAGGAACCCGACCAATTCCCAGGCCCAGTCGTAGTGGCGATCCCTGCGGCGCCGCGCCTTCTGCGGCCCGACCGGCGCCGGACGTCGTTTCGGCGCGGGCCTGGCCCGCACCGGACGCGGCGCCAGCACGGACGTCTCACGAGCGGACGGCTCGGACGCGGACGGCTCGAACGCGGACGGCTCGCCGGCGGGAGCCTCCTTGCTCAGAGGGTCCTTCTGCAGGTCAGGCAGCCGATAGACCGGCTCGGACGGTGTGGCGGGCGTGGTGGACGGGGTGGGCACGGCGGGTGCGGGCGCGGCGGCCGGTCCCGCGGCGGCCTTCCCGCCGGTCCTGGTACGCGGCCGGAACAGTGGCGCGGCCTCCCGCACCTCGTCCTCCCCCCGCGGCGGCGGCGGGACCGCGCGGGCCGGCCCCTTGTGGACGAGGACGTCCCCGGTCATGTACGGGTCGGGCGCGTCCTTGGGCAGGATCACGTCGCCCGTCGCGAACGGCCCGGGACCGCCGGGATCGGGAGCGGCCATGAAGAACGGTCGTTCCCCCGCCTGCGAGGAGGACGGCCAGGGGCCGCCGAGCGGATCCCTGAGCGGCCTGATGGAGCCCAGCGGGTCGCGCAGCCGATGATGATCGTCGGTGGACTCGCGGAACTTGGGCATCGGGGCGGTGGTCGCGTCGTGCTCCGGCACCTGCGCCGGCGGGGGCGGCGTCAGCAGCTCGGCGGGGAAGATCACCGTGCTGGTGGCGGGGTCCGCCTCGGCCAGTGGCTGCGGCCACCTCGGCGGGCTGGGCCAGCGCGGCTTCACGAACAGCGGCCCAGGAGCCGCGGAACGGGAGCCCGCGAAGTGGATGCGCAGCGCGCCGGGCGGCTGCGGCCACGGCAGGCGGCCGAGCACGTCGTGCAGCGGCGCCACGTGCAGCGCGCCGTAGACGTCCGCCACCGGCTTGGGCACGCGGATCCCGGTCGCCGCCAGTGCCGTGCCGAGCGACTCCCTGAACCGGTTCGCGGCCGCCATCGTGAGCTCGTCGGCGGTGTCGGGTGCGATGTCCAGCACCCACGCGAGCTCGGCCCTGCTCAGCCCGCACACCGCGGACAACACCAGCACCTCGCGCTGGTGGGGCCGCAGCTCGCGCAGGACGCGCTCGACGAGGGCGGTGGCCGGGTCGATGAGCGGGTCGACGGCGGGCGGCGAGTAGACGATGTCCCGCCGGTGGATCTCGCGGCGGGCGAACGCATAGAGGGCTGCGCGGGGCGGCTGGGCGACCGGAACCCCGGTCAGCACGGCCACCAGGACATCGGACGCTGAGCCGAGGTCGCCGAGCTGGTCAGCGCAGTACGCGAACAGCCCGGCGGCATGACGGTCGTAGAGCTCTGCGATCAGTTCGGCGCGGGGGCGCTGATCGGTGAGCGGCTGGGACACGGGCCGATCCTCTTGATGTGGGCCGACGCTGAGGGTGAGGGTGCGCGTCAGGAGATTGTTGTGGTAATCATGCCAACCTGGATGGTCCGGCGCACTACCAGATGCAGATTTCGGGTAAATATCCCTGCTCAGTGAAACGCTTAAGCCCGCCCCGATGGGGACAGAGCGGTCCGGACCGCCGTAGTGTGTGGGTTCAAGAGATCATGCGGCGGTCGTGGCAGGGGGCTGCGACCCCTGCCAGAAGCCCACGGAGCGAGAGTTCGCGCGTGATCACATTCGACGCTGTCACCAAACGTTTCCCGGACGGAACGGTCGCCGTGGACGACCTCACGATGGAGGCTCCCACCGGCGAGATCACCGTGCTCGTCGGGCCCTCGGGCTGCGGCAAGACGACCTCACTCCGGATGATCAACCGCATGGTCGACGCCTCGGAGGGACAGATCCTCCTCGACGGCGTGCCGGTACAGAGCATCGACCCGCCGACCCTGCGTCGCGGCATCGGGTACGTCATCCAGCAGGCCGGCCTGTTCCCGCACCGGAAGATCGTCGACAACATCGCCACCGTCCCCTACCTCCTCGGCTGGGACCGGAAGAAGGCCCGCGACAGGGCCATGGAGCTGCTCGAACGCGTCGGGCTCGACCCGGCGCTGGCCGGCCGCTACCCGTTCCAGCTCTCGGGCGGGCAGCAGCAGCGCGTGGGCGTGGCCAGGGCGCTGGCCGCCGACCCGCCCGTGCTGCTCATGGACGAGCCGTTCAGCGCGGTCGACCCCGTGGTGCGCACGACCCTGCAGGAAGAACTGCTCAGGCTGCAGGACGAGCTGAACAAGACCATCGTGTTCGTCACGCACGACATCGACGAGGCCATCAAGCTCGGCGACCGGGTGGCGGTGCTGCGCGTCGGCGGCCGGCTGGCGCAGCTGGCCGCGCCCAAGACGCTGCTGTCGGAGCCGGCCGACGACTTCGTCCGCGAGTTCCTCGGGCACGACAGGGGGATTAGGCGGCTGCAGTTCATCTCGACGGAGGGGCTGCGCCTGCGTACCGACCTGACGGTCCGGCAGGACGGCGGCGGCTCGTCGCAGGAGCCGTGGCGGCTGGTCGTCGACGAGCAGGGCGGGCCGGTCGGCTGGGTCTCCGGGGCGCGCCCCGACGAGCTGGAGCCGTTCGGGACGTTCCTGTACGGCCGCGACTCGATGCGCTCGGCGCTCGACGCGGCGCTGCTGTCGCCGTCCGGCTGCTCGGTGGCCGTGGACGACGAGGGCAGGGTCGTCGGCGTGGCCACCAGGGAGGCGCTCGACGAGGCGCTGGCGGAGGCCGCAGATGGGTGACGGTCCCCCCTCCCTCTGGGAATGGATCGGGCGCAACTGGGACACCGGCCGGGTGGGCAGCATCAAGGACCTGCTCATCGACCACCTGACCATGTCGCTCGTACCGATCCTTTTCGCGCTGATCGTGGCACTGCCGCTGGGCCTGGCCTGCGTGCGCTGGCGCTGGCTCTACCAGCCCGCCTCCGGCCTGATGAACGTCATCTACGCGCTGCCTTCGCTGCCCGTCTTCATGTTGCTGATCTCGGTGACCGGGCTGTCGCAGACGACAGTGATCATCCCGCTCGCCTTCTACGGCGTGGCCGTGCTGCTTCCGGCCGTGGTCGGCGGGCTGGACTCGGTGCCCGACCACGTGCGCCAGTCGGCGGTCGCGATGGGCTTCTCGCCGCTGCGCCGGCTGCTGGCGGTGGAGCTGCCGATCGCGGTGCCCGTGGTGCTGGCAGGCCTGCGGGTGGTCGCGGTCTCCAGCATCAGCCTGGTCAGCGTGGGCGCGCTGATCGGTCAGGGTGGCCTCGGCGGGCTGTTCACCCGGGCGTACCAGAACCCGTTCATGCCGCCGGTGATCGTCGGCATCGTGCTGATCGTGCTGCTGGCACTGATCGCCGACGGTCTGCTGGTCCTGGCGCAGCGGGTGCTCACCCCCTGGGTACGCGTGCGGAAGGGGGCGGCGTCGTGAACTGGCTGACCTCGTTCTTCGTCTGGATGGCCGAGTTCTTCGGCAACGGCGCCAACTGGTCGGGTCCCGGCGGGATCCCCGTACGGCTGCTGGAGCACCTCGAGTTCTCGGCGCTGGCGCTGCTGCTGGCCGTGCTGGTGGCCGTGCCGCTGGGGCTGGGGATCGGGCACACGGGCCGGGGAGAGGTGCTGGTCGTCGTCTCCGCGAACCTGGCCAGGGCGCTGCCCACGCTGGGGCTGCTGGTGATGTTCGTGCTGCTGCTGGGCACGGCCTCGATCTGGCCGGTGATCATTCCGCTGGTGTTGTTGTCGGTGCCGCCGATCCTGGTCAACACCTTCGAGGGCATCAAAGGGGTCGATCCCGAGCTGCGCGACGCGGCGTACGGGATGGGCCTGCGCGGCGGGCAGGTGCTCGGCCGGGTGCTGGTGCCGGTCGCGCTGCCGCTGATCCTGCTGGGCTGCCGGCTGTCGGCGATCCAGGTCGTGGCCACCACGACGGTCGCGGCCTACACCGGGCTCGGCGGCCTCGGACGCTACGTGATCGACGGTTTCGCGACGAAGGATTACGCGAGCGTCGTCGGGGGTTCTGTACTCATTGTGCTGTTCGCGCTCGTGGTGCAGCTCCTGTTCGCGCTCGCGCAGAGGGTGACGGTCTCGCCGGGGGTGAGCCGGCGAGTGAATGTTCGATAGCCTCCTGTATTACCTCCCGCTTGAGAAGGGAAACACCATGAGACGCATGTTCGGCACCGCGGCGGTGCTCGTGTCAGCGGTCCTCACGCTGGCCGCCTGCGGTGGCGGCGGCAGCACGGGCAACCCGCTCGACACCACGAGCGCGGCCCCCAGCGGTTCGGCCTCGGGCGGGGGCAAGGCCGTCATCGGATCGTTCGACTTCGACGAGAGCGTGCTGCTCGCCTCGATCTACGCCCAGGCCCTCGAGGCCAAGGGTGTGCAGGTCGAGGAGAAGCCGCGCATCGGCAGCCGCGAGGCGGTCTACGACCAGGTCAAGAGCGGCGGCCTGACCATCGTGCCGGAATACAACGGCAATCTGCTCGCCTTCATCGACCAGGCCACCACGGCCGCCACCACCGACGAGGTCAACACCGCGTTGAAGGAGAAGCTGCCGGCCGAGCTGGAGGTGCTCGACTCCTCGCCCGCCGAGGACAAGGACACCCTGTCCGTCACCAAGGACACCCAGACGAAGCAGTCGCTCACCACCATGGAAGACCTCGCCAAGGCCTCCAAGAGCATGATCGTCGGCGGCCCGCCCGAGTTCAAGAAGCGGTGGGAGAAGCGGTTCAAGGACGTCTACGGGGTCGAGTTCAAGGAGTGGAAGCCCACCGGGCCCACCACGGCCGACGCGCTGAAGGACGGCACGATCCAGGTCGGCAACGTCTTCAGCACCGACCCGAAGATCGCCGCCAACAACCTGGTGCCGCTCCAGGACACCAAGAACATCTTCCCGGCCCAGAACGTGACGCCGCTGCTCCACAAGGCGTCCGCCTCCGACACGATCCGCACGACCCTCAACGGCATCTCCGCCAAGCTGACCACGCAGTCGTTGCTGGAGATGATGCAGAAGATCTCCGTCAACAAGGACGAGCCCGCCATGGTGGCCGAGGAATGGCTGACCTCCAACGGCCTCGCCTGACGCCCGCCGCGAGGGCCCCACGAAGCCGGAGGCCCTCGCGGTGAGCGAGTTCACGGAGGCGATGGCGCAACTCGCGGCCGGCGTGGCGGTGGTGACCGTACGCGACGGGCGCGACGACCTGGGCGCCACGATCTCGGCGCTGATGTCCGTCTCGATGGAGCCGCCGCTCATCCTGGTGAGCCTGGGCAGCCGCGGCTACCTGAACGAGGTGCTGCTGCGCCAGGACCGCTGGGCGGCCTCACTGCTGTCGTCGGGTCAGGCGGCCATCGCCAGCCGGTTCGCCACCGCCGGGCGGCCCAGCGCCCGCCTGCTGGTGGCCGGCACACCGCACCACCGGGGGCCGCACACGCAGGCGCTGGTGGTGGAGGGCGGGGTGGCCGCGCTGGAGGCCGAGACCACCAAGGTGGTGCCGGCCGGCGACCACACCCTCTACATCGCCACCGTCCTCGCGATCGACTACGTCGAGCCCGAGCTCCAACCCCTCGTACGACTCCGCGGCCGCTATCGCCCGACAGGCGCGTGACCGCGGGCGTCACGTCACCCGACGGCTCCGCGGCCGCTGCCGCGCCACGGGCGCGTGACGGCGGATGTCACCCCGGCGGGTTCTGCGTCAACCGGGATCAGCGGATCGTGTACCACGCGGGCAGGATGAGCGGACCCGCGGCGGGCAGGCCGAGCTCGGCCGACAGCCGGGCCAGCGGACCCCAGGCGTCCATGCGGATCCTGGCCAGCGCGGCCGACTTGTCCTCGCTCGAGTCGGGGCCGCGCAGGCGCTCCAGCGGGTTGAGCCGGGGGTAGGCGCGCACCGGTGCGTCGTCGGCCAGCCCGGCCCGCCTGCGCGCCAGGGCCAGCGCGTCCTCCAGCCCGCCCAGCTCGTCGACCAGCCCGCTCGCCTGCGCGTCGGCGCCGGTCCACACCCGGCCCCTGGCCAGTTCGTGAGCGCGGTCGCGGGTGAGGTCGCGGCTCGCGGCCACCTTGCTCACGAAGTCGTCGTAGATCCGGTCGAGCCAGGCGTTGATCCGCTCCCACTGCTCGGGGGAGAACCCGCGGGACGTGGCGAACATCCCGGCGTTGGCCCCGCTGCCCACGAGCTCGGTGTTCATCCCGATCTTCTCGAACAGCTCGGCGAGGACGGCCTTGCCGCCGTAGACCCCGATCGAGCCCGTCAGCGTGCCCGGCTGCGCCACGATCACGTCGGCGCCCATCGACACGAAGTAGCCGCCGGAGGCGGCCACGTCGCCCATCGACACGATCACCGGCTTGACCTCGCGCGTCAGCGTCACCTCGCGCCACACCGTGTCGCTGGCGACGTAGGAGCCGCCCGGGCTGTCGACCCGGAACACGACGGCCTTGACGTGCTCGTCGCGCCGGGCCGCCCGGAACGCGGCGCTGATCGTGTCGGAGCCCATCGCCCCGCCCCCGCCCACCGGGCTGCGCCCGCTGCGGCCGGACCTGATCATGCCGTGGCCGTGGACGAGCGCGACCGCGTCGGCCATCGGCTGCGGCAGCTTGCGCACGGCCGCGCTCCTGGCGTAGCGGGAGACGTACAGCAGGTGCGCCTCGGCCCCCGCGGAGCGCTTGACCTCGTCGTAGACCTCGTCGCGGTAGGCCAGCTGGTCGACCAGCCCCGCCTCCAGCGCCTCGGCGGCGGTGAACGGGCCCCGGTCGATCAGCTCGCGCACCTTGGCGGGGTCGAGCCTGCGCCCCTCGGCGATGCCCGCGACCAGGCTCTCGGTGACCGACTCCACGATGCGGCCGATGGACTCGCGGTGGGCTTCGGTCATGTGGTCCTGGGTGAAGGTGTTGGCGGCGGTTTTGTACTCGTGCCGCTGGCCCACTTCGTAGCCGACGCCCAGCTTGGCCAGCGTCCCCTTGACGAAGCGCTGCTCGACCGCCACGCCGGTCAGCCCGACGTCGCCGCTCGGCTGCAGGTAGACGCGCTCGAAGGCGGTGGCCAGGTAGTAGGGCACGGTGCCCCCGCCGAACTCGCCGAACGTCTCCGCGAACGCGACGGCCGGCTTGCCCGAGGCGCGGAAGTGGGTCACCGCCCGGCGCAGCTCCTGCACCATGGCCAGGCCCATCGGGGTGCCCCCGACCTTGACGACCAGCCCTCTGACCCTGGGGTCCTGCCTGGCCCGCCGCAGCCCCGACAGGACGTCGGACAGGCGCGGTTTGCGCATCGACAACACCGCGGCGAGCGGATCCGACGGCGGGCCGTCGGTGAGGCCCTCGGTGAGGTCGAGCTCCAGCACCAGCGGGGCGGTGCGCCGCTGGCGAAGCTTGTCGACGGTTTCGAAGATCGCCTTGCCTGCGTCCATGACAGCCACCCTAAGCGACACGATTCGAAATGCGCTTAGGAGTACACAGCTAAGGTCTATACACCTTAGCTGTACACTTCTACGATGCAGACGATCCCGAAGCCCGCCCAGGTCTTCGACCGCGAGCGCGAATGGGCCGGCCTGGTCAGATTCGCCACCTCTCCCAGTCCCGACGTGCGGCTCGGCATCGTGAGCGGGAGGCGTCGCCAGGGCAAGACCTATCTGCTCGACGCCCTGATCCGGGAGGTCGGCGGATTCTTCTTCGCGGCCACGGACGAGACGGAGACCGAGGCGCTGACTCGCTTCGGCCGGGCTCTGGCAGCGCAGACCGGAGGCGGGCGATACGCGTTCGCCGACTGGGACGAGGCGCTCGAGCGGCTGTTCGCCGTCGTTCCTGACGGGCTCGTGGTGATCGACGAGTTCCCCTATCTGAGCAAGGCCTCCCCCTCCCTGCCCTCACTGATCCAGCACGCCCTTGATCCCCGGGGATACGCGCGGCGGGGAAAGGCGCGGCTGCTGCTGTGCGGCTCGGCGCTGGGTGTGATGGGCCGCCTCTTGGCGGGCAACGCGCCTTTGCGCGGACGGGCGAGCCTCGAACTCGTGGTCAAGCCGCTGGACTACCGGGCCGCCGCCAGGTTCTGGGGGATCGACGACCCGCGACTCGCGGTGCTGGTGCACTCGATCGTGGGCGGCACTCCCGCGTACCGGCGGGAGTTCGTGGCCGGTGACGCCCCCGAGTCGATGGAGGACTTCGACGACTGGGTGGGGCGTACGGTGCTCAACGCGCAGATCCCGCTGTACCGCGAGGCGCGCTACCTGCTGGCGGAGGAGTCGGATATCCGTGACACGGCCATCTATCACGCGGTGCTGGGGGCCATTGCCTCGGGGAACGCCACGCGTGGTGGCATCGCCTCCCACATAGGCCGGAAATCCCCGGATATCGGGCACCCGCTATCGGTCTTGGAAGATTCACAACTGATCGCTCGTGAGGCGGACGCGTTCAGGAAAGGCAGATCCCTCTATCGCATCTGCGAACCTTTGATCGTCTTCTATGAGGCAGTGATGCGGCGCGAATGGGACCGGCTGGAGCGCGGCCAGCCTGAGGCCGCTTGGCGCAACTCCCGTGCCACCTTCCTGTCACAGGTGGTGGGCCCGCACTTCGAAGCCATCTGCCGCGAGTGGACGATGCTCTCGGATGGGGAGATGTTCGGCGAGCTTCCCGGCAGGGTGGCCGCCGGAACCGTGGCGGACCCGCACAATCGCACGCAGATTGAGGTGGACGTGGCGGTTCTCGCCCAGGAGGAGCATGGGCGGCCGCGCCGCGTGCTCTCCCTGGGGGAGGCGAAGTGGGACAAGGTCATGACCACGAGCCACGTGGAGCGGCTGCGGCGCGCCAGGGACCTGCTGGCGGTCAAGGGATACGACACCAGCGGGACGGTGCTGACCTGCTACGGCGGCGCGGGCTTCCAGGAAGGCATGCCGGGAGACGTCCGCCGGGTCGCTCTCGACGACCTGTACGCGTGAGCACCCGGTTACCGCGATAGCTTCGACCTGAACGCATGGCTCAGGGGAAAGGAGCGCGCCGGGGTGCCCGAGGTTCCGATCCGTCTTCTCGGACCGTTCGAGGTGCGGCTGCCGGACCGTACCGTGACGATCGCCTCGAAACGGCAGCGGGCTCTGCTGGCGAGCCTCGCCCTGCCGCCGGGGCGCGTCGTGCCCGTCGACGTCCTGACCGAGCGCATCTGGGGCGCCGACCTGCCGTCGAGCCCTCGCGAGGCCGTGCAGAACAACGTGCACCGGCTCCGGCGGCTGCTCGGGCCGGAGTTCGGCGGGCTGGTGCGCAACGTCGTCGACGGCTACCTTCTGGACGTCGACCCCGATCAGGTGGACGCGTCGCGGTTCGACCGGCTCGTCCGCGCCGCGGAGCAGGCCACGGACGACGAGCCCGGGCGCGCCCGCGAGCTGCTGCGGGCCGCGCTGGAGTTGTGGCGGGGCGAGCCGCTCGGCGACGTCGCGTCCGACTCGCTCGAGCGCGACCACGCGCCCGCGCTGACCGAGCGTTACCTGGCGGCCGTCGAGCGGCGCATCGATCTGGACCTCGCGCTCGGCGACCGCGCGCCGAGCGCGATGATCGCCGAGCTGCGCGTGCTGACCGCGCGTTTCCCCGTGCGCGAGTCGCTCTGGGAGCGGCTGCTGACCGTGCTGATCGCGGACCGGCGGCAGGCCGAGGCGCTGAAGGCGTACGAGTCCGTACGGAACACGCTCGCGCACACCCTCGGCGCGGACCCGTCGGCGCGGCTGCAACGCCTGCACCGGCAGGCGCTGGCGGGAAGCCCCGAACCGGAACGTGTGACGCCGCGGCAGCTGCCGCCGGCGCCGGTCGGTTTCGCCGGTCGGACGGCCGAACTGGCCGCGCTCGACGAACACCTCGACCGCTGGTCCGGCAGCGGGCTCGCCCTGGTGGCGGTCCACGGCGTCGGCGGCGCGGGCAAGACCGCGCTCGCGGTGCACTGGGCCAGGCTCAGGCAGGATCGTTTCTCCGACGGGCAGCTCTACCTCGACCTGCACGGCTACGGCCCTGGCCGGCCGGTCACGGCGGAGGCGGCGCTCGGCCGGCTGCTGCGCGCGATCGGCACGCCGCCGGACCGCGTTCCGAACGACGCGGGGGAGGCCGCGGCGCTGCTGCGCACCCTGCTCGCCGGCCGCCGGATGTTGCTGCTCCTCGACAACGCCCACGACGCCGAGCACGTCCGGCCGCTGCTGCCGGGCTCCCACTGCTTCGTGATCGTGACCAGCCGGAGCGACCTGCGCGGCCTGGCCGCACGCGATGGGGCGCACCGGGTGGCGCTGCGCGAGCTGCCCGACGCCGACGCCATGGCGCTGCTGACGGCGGCGATCCCGCGGCACAGGGCGGAGGCTGAGCCCGGCGCGCTGGCCGAGCTGGCCCTGTTGTGCGGGCGGTTGCCGCTGGCCCTGCGCATCGCCGCCGAGCTGGGATCCCAGCACCCCGACCGTTCCCTCGCCGAGCTGGTGGACGATCTGCGGCAGCGCCGGAGCCCGCTGGACGCCCTGGCCGACAGCGATCCGGGAGCCGACCTGCGTACGGTGTTCTCGTGGTCGTACGACCTGCTTCCGCCGGACCTGGCGCGCGCGTTCACCCACCTCGGCTGCTACCCGGGCAGCGACATCGGGTTGCCGGGCGCGGCGGCGCTGCTGGACGTCGTGCCGGCCGAGGCGCGCGCCCTGCTCGACCGGCTGGCCGCCGTGCACCTGCTGGAAGCGCGCCGGCCGGGGCGCTACCGGCTGCACGACCTGCTCAGGGAATATGCCGCCGAGCGGCTGGCGGCAGACAGGCCCGAGGCGGGCGCGGCGGCGTTGCGCCGGGTGCTCGACTGGTACGTGCGGGCGGCCAACGAGGCGCGGATCGCGCTCGGTTTCTCACGCCCGATCCCGCTCTCGCGCGGCATCGGCGAGAGCGCGGTTCCCCTGCCCGCCCTTCCCGGCAGCGGTGCGGCAACCGAATGGTTCGAGACCGAACGGAGCACGCTCGTCGCCGCCGTCGGCGCCGCCGCCGATCACGACCTGCCGGATCACGGCTGGCAACTGGCTGTCGAGATCCGGGACTTCCTCGACCGGTCACGCTATTTCGCGGACTGGCTGGCGGCCGGCCGGTCCGGCCTGGAGTGCGCGGAGAAGCTCGGCGATCCGCTGGCCGGATACCAGGCCGCGTTCGTGCTCGGCGGCGCTTACTCCAACACCGGCGCTTACGACGAAGCCGACGCGACGCTGCGCGAAGCCCTGCGGCACGCCGAGCGGCTCGGCGACCCCGCGAAGACGTCCCGGGCGCTGAGCGTGCTCGGGCTGGTCTGGCAGCGGGCCGAAGACTTCGACCGCGCGCTCGCCTGCCACCGGCAGGCGGAGATCGCCGCCCGGCCCGCGGCCTCCGCGGTGGTCCGGGCGCACGCGCTGCTCAACTACGGCGCCACCGAAATCCTGGCCGGGCGCTGCGCCGACGCCCTGGGGCACACCCGCGAGGCACTGGAGATCTACCAGGAGCACGGCCTGGAGCTGCAGGAGGCGTGCGCGTTGACCAACCTCGCCGCGGCGTACGAGGGGACCGCCGAATACCCGACGGCCTTGGAACACTGCCAGAAGGCGCTGGTGATCTCCCTGCGGCTGGCCGACGTGAGCGGCCAGGTCGAGTCGCTGACGACCCGGGGCGAGATCCAGCTCGCGATGGGCCGCCCGGATGACGCGCGCGCCTCCTGGGAGGAGGCGCGCGCACTGCTCAGGCCGACCGATCCCAACTACGCCAGGCTCGATCAGCTGCTCAAGGGCCTGGGCTGCTGATCACGCAGCGTGCGCGGCCTCGGGCGGAACGAGTTCCGCGACGTGCGGGTCACGAGCTTTCCTCCTGTATGTGCGGACACGTCGGTTGACGTCGGACCAGCACATCAGGGCTCGCTATCAGATCGCTCTCACCTTCCCGTCGCTACGGAGAGCGGGGGTGGAGCGGGCTGCGGAACGTCCCGACCCCGGCGGGTGGGTGGCGGAAGACGCGCACCCACCCGTCAGCGGTCAGCGGGCGCTCAGTGCGGCCCACACGTCGATGCGGGGCGTGGTGACCTCCGCGCCCGCGCTCTCGTACGCGATCGGCTTGCCGGTGCGCTTCAGCGTCCCCAGCAGCTTGTCCACCGGGGCGTGGCGGCGCTTCTGGTGAAGCAGCGCGAAGGCCCCCGCCACGTGGGGGGCGGCCATCGAGGTGCCGTTGAGCGTCGCGTACGTGTTCCCGGCGATCGCCCCCGTGATGGACACGCCCGGCGCGTAGACGTCGATCAGCGTGCCGCGGTTGGAGAAGGAGGCCACGGCGTCCTGCTTGTCCGTGGCGCCCACGGCGACGGTGTTCGAGACGCACGCCGGCCACGACACCGACGCGTCGAAGCCGTTGTTGCCCGAGGCGACCACCGTGGCGACGCCCTTGGCGTAGAGCTTGTCCACCTCGGCCTTGAAGTCGGCTCCGTCGCCCGTGTCACAGGAGGTGGCGTACTCGCCGCCGCCCAGGCTGAGGTTGACGGAGGCGATGTTGTACTGGTCGGCCAGCAGGTCGACGTACGCCATGCCGGTCAGGATCGACGAGTCGTAGGCCAGGATGCAGACGGGCCGGCCGGAGCAGTACGGCGAGTTGTCGAAGCGGCTGAACACCTGCACCGGCACGATCTGAGCCTTGGGCGCGACGCCGTCGGCGGCGAACTCGGGAGTCCGCTGCCCGGCGGCGATGCCGGCGACGTGCGTGCCGTGGTAGCAGAGGCCGTACTGCGGCTGCGGGGCGTCCTTCATGCAGGCCGTGCTCTCGGCGCCGGCGGCGCCGTCGCCGATCTGGAACTGGCTGCCGTTGGCGCACAGCGGCGTGGAGCCGTCGGCGGAGTCGCCGGCCGAGAAGCACGCCTGGGCCACGATGCGCCCGCCGAAGGCCGGGTGGTCGTTGTCGATGCCGGAGTCCAGGATCGCGACGGCGGTGCCCTTGCCGTTGGCACCTCTCTTGTGCGCCCGGTCGGCGCCGATCAAGGGGATGCTCTCCACCAGTGAGGGCTCGTTGAGCTTGTCCTTGCGGATCGAGACGACCCCGGCCTGCTCGGCGAGCTGCTCGAGTTCCGCGCGGGTACCGCGGTAGACGAAGAAGTCCAGCAGACCGGCCACTTCGGCGGGCGGCTCCGCGAAGACATTCTGCTTGTCCCGCTTGATCCCTTCTGCGCTGGAGAGCAAGGGCTTCACCAGAGCCGGCTGCTGCACGCGGACGATGGCGCGGTGCTCGCCGCTCGCCGTGATCGCAGGATCGATCTTGGTTTCGGGGTCGGCGAGAGCGGGTGTGGCGACGAGCGCGGCCGAGGTGGCGGCCAAGGTGATCGCGCCGGCCAGCAGAGACGACAGTCTCAACTGATCCTCCGGTGGTTCGGGGGGCATTTCTCACCGGAAGTGTAGTAATCGGACAAGTGTTGTCAGAGGGGCGGATGGGTTCTGTTACCCGTTCTTGTTGTGTCCCGTTCCGTGGTGCCCGTTCAGACGCGTGCGGCAGGGGTGGCCCGCTCGGCGTCGATCCTGGCGGTGACCGTCGACGTGCCCCCGGCGTCGTACCGGATGGGCGTGCCCGTGCTCTTCAACCGCTGCAGGCTCTGCGCGACGGTGTTGTTCGCGTACGCCTGCTTCATCAGCGCGAACATCCCGGCCACGTGGGGCGCGGCCATCGAGGTGCCGCTCAGCTCGCCGTACGCGTCGTCGGGAACCGAGGAGTTGATGTCCACCCCGGGCGCGAAGAGGTCCAGCAGGGCCCCCCTGTTGCTGAACGCCGCAGGGGTGTCGTCGTCGCCGGTCGCGCCCACCGTGACGGCGGTGGAGATGCAGGCGGGGGAGGAGACGCTGTTCGGGGAGCCGCTGTTGCCGGCCGCCACCACCGGCGCCACGCCCAGCGCCACGAGCGCGTCGAACTCCGGCTTGACCCCTGCGGCGGCGGGGTCCGCGTCGCACGCCTCGCTGAACAGGTCCCCGCCGGCCATGCTCAGGTTCACCGCCGCGACGTTGTCGGCCCTGGCGACCCGGGCCACGTACTCCAGCGCCAGCTTCTGGTCCGAGGTGTAGCTGAGGAAGCAGGGGGCGCTGCCGCCGCCCGACCCGCAGGTCAGCGGGTTGTCCACGCGGCTGAAGACCTGGATCGCCAGGATGCGCGCCGCGGGGGCGACGCCGTTGGACGGCGCCCCCGCGGTCACGGCGCCCGCCGCGATGCCGGCCACGTGCGTGCCGTGCGAGCAGGCGTTCGACCCGTTGACCAGGCACTGGGCGGTTTCGGCGTCCGCCGAGCCCGGCCCGGTCTGGCTCGGCTGGCTGTTCGGGCAGAGCGAGACGGTGCCGTCGCCGGCGTCGGAGGAGGAGAAGCACGCCTCGTCCACCAGCCGGCCGCGGAAGAACGGGTGGTCACGGTCGATCCCCGTGTCGAGCACGGCGACCGTCGTGCCCCTCCCTGTCCAGCCGGCGGTGTTCGCCCGGTCCGAGCGGATCAGGGCGGTGCTGGCGTCCAGCGTCGGGTGGCGCAGCTCGTCCTTGTAGACGGACTGGACCCTCGCGTCCTTCCTGAGCTTGGCCAGCGTGCGCTGGTCCACCTCGGCGACGAAGAAGTGCGGCGATGACGCCGCCTCCAGGACCCGGCTCCCCTCCGAGGCCTGTTCGAGGTCCTTGGCCACGGCCTCGGCGTTCTGGCCCGGCTTGACCTGGATGATGGAGCGGACCCGGGTCTTCGCCTTGATCTCCGCGACGAGCGCGGGGCTGATGACGGGGTCGTTGGCGTCTTTCGTGTCGGCTTGCAGCGGCGGGGCCGCACACAGCACGGCGCACAGGACGGCCAGCGCGCTCGCGCGGGCCGGCAGAGACCGTAGCCTCACATGTTCCTCCGAAGGTCGGTTTCGTCCTCGAGGCGGGAGCGTTCCGGCTCCTGGCCCGGGTACAGCCGCATACATCCCCCTTGCCACAACGGTGATGTGGGAGATGAAAGCGAGCAGCGCGACCTTGGAGACGTTTTTGCCTCAGGGCGACCCATGGGAAAGGCCGGTCGTAAGAGACCGGCCTTTCCCATGGATCACTTGGCGGACTTGATGACCTTGTTCGCCGCCTTCTTCAGCGCCGCCGCGGACGGCTGCTTGCTGAGCCGCACCTTCTCGGCGGCGGCCAGCGCCGTGGTGCCGTTCGTGCCGTGCGCCCAGTTCAGCCAGGCCGTCAGCAGCGCGCGGTCCAGCTTGGCCTTGCCGGTGCGGGTGTTCTTCAGCACCCGGTACGCCTTGCCGAGCGAGGACGCCTTCGTCAGCTCGGGGAACACCTTGCTCGACTTGCTGATCAGCTTCAGGTAGCAGGTGAGCGTGTCGTCGGGGATCGTTCCGCTGCTGCGGTGGATCTCCACGGCCCACTTCCCGGCCGTCAGCGTCTTGGCCGCCTTGCCCCGCGTGCAGACCGTGACCGCCGGTTTCGCGACCGGGCTCGCGGTGACCGTCACCGTGACCGTCACGGTGGGCAGCGGCACCGGCTCGGGGTCGGGTGCGGGGTCCGGGCCCGGATCCGCCGGGTCGTCGGGCTCGGGGGAGGGGCCGCTGCTGTCGCCGGGGTCGGGCTCGGGATCCTGGTCGGGCGGGGCCACCGGGGTCTGTGAGATCGGCGGCTGCGGAGCCGTCCCGGCGAGTGCCGCCGCCAGGTCGAGGCGCGGCGTGGTGACCTGGGTGCCGCTGGCCTCGTACACGTACGGCCTGCCGGTCGTCTTCAGCTTGTCGACCAGGTCGGCCATCGGGGTCTCAGGGGAGGCCGCCTTCATCAGCGCCAGCGCGCCGGCCACGTGCGGTGTCGCCATGGAGGTGCCGCTGTAGACGGTGGTCGTGTTGTCCGGCACCGACGACTCGATGTCCACGCCGGGCGCGAACAGGTCCAGCAGGGCGCCGCGGTTGGAGAAGTCCGCGATGGCGTCGCCGCCGTCGTTCGCGCCCACGGCCACGGCGCTGGAGATGCAGGCGGGGTACGAAGCCCCTTCGAAGTACTCGTTGCCCGCGGCCACCACGGTGGCGATGCCCTTGGCCAGCAGCGCGTCGATCTTCGGCTTGAAGACCGAGCCTTCCTCGGAGGTGTCGCACGCGCCTTCGTACAACATCCCGCCCAGGCTCAGGTTGACCGCGGCGATCGGCTGGCTCAGCCCGGCCACGTAGTCCATGGCCTGCAGCAACGACGACTCGTAGGCCAGCAGGCACGACGGCTCGCCGCAGAGGTTCTCGTCGTTGACCCGGCTGAACACCTGCACCGCCACGATGCTCGCCCCGGGCGCCACGCCGTTGGTGCCGGCCGCGATGCCCGCCACGTGGGAGCCGTGGTCGCACAGGTTCACGCCGCCGGATAGGCACTTCTCGGTGGTGGCGTCCGCCGCGCCGGGCCCGGTCTGCTGCGTCTGCTGGTTCGGGCAGAGCGTCTCGACGCCGGACTCCACCGCGGAGAAGCAGGCCTCGGCCACGACCCGGCCGTTGTACCACGGGTGGTCGGGGTCGATGCCGGTGTCGAGCACCGCCACCGCCTGGCCGGCGCCGGTGTGGCCCTTCGCGTGCGCCTGGTCGGCGCCGATCAGCGTGAGGTTGGAGCCGACCTGGGTGGGCGTGTACGTCCTGTCACGGCGGATGGAGGCGACCCGCGGGTCCTCGGCCAGCTTGGCCAGCTCCTCCGCGGTGCCGTTCACGACCATGAACGTCTGGCTCTGCGGCTGCAGCACCACGTCCACGCTCTCGGCGGCGGCCTGGGCCGCCACCGGGGCGTTCTCCGCGGGGCCGGTCAGCTCGACGATGGCCCGCGCCGTGCCGCCGTCGACCCCTAAGCCCTCCTCGACCTTGTCCTCGGGCGAGGCCGGGGTGGGGGCCGGGGACTCGGTCGGCGTGTCCGGAGGGGCCTCGGACTCGGCCGGGGGCGGGGACTCGGTCGGGGGCGCCTGGGACTCCGTCACGGTGGGCGACGGGGTGGTCGCCGGATCGTCGGCATGGGCCGGACCGGACAGCGGCAGCAGGGCCAGGGCGATCGAGCATACGATCAGGGGGCGAAGTCGCACGCGTCCTCCGAGAGGGGATGATCTCGGAGTTTATGGTGATTTGCCCGACAGGCACAGGGCTCCCGCCCGCTTTCTCACCGAACTTTCAGCGACCGCCGGTCAACCACCGTGAATCGCCGATCAGCCGCCGTCCGGCGCCTCGTGCGTGAGCCAGACCGCGCCGAGCGGCGGCACCCGCAGCGTCGTCGAGTGCGGCAACCCGTGCCACGGCTCGTCACCCGCCTCCACCATGCCCATGTTCCCCACGCCGCTGCCCCAGTAGTCGTAGGCGTCGGTGTTGACGATCTCCGTCCACTGGCCGCCGTACGGAAGCCCGAGCCGGTAGCTCTCGTGCGGCCCGCCGCTGAAGTTGACCACGCACGCCACCGCGGACCCGTCGGTCCCGTAACGGACGAACGAGAACGTGTTGCCCGAGGCGTCGTCGGCGTCGATCCAGCGGAACCCCTCGGGCAGGTGGTCCTGCTGCCACAGCGCGGGGGTCTCCTTGTAGACGCGGTTGAGGTCGCGTACGAGCCGTTGCACGCCCTGGTGCCCGTCGAACTCCAGCACCCACCAGTCGAGCCCGCGCTCCTCCGACCACTCCGAGCCCTGGCCGAACTCGCCGCCCATGAAAAGCAGCTGCTTGCCCGGATGGGCCCACATGAACGCCAGCAGCGCCCGCAGTTGCGCGAACCGCTGCCACTCGTCGCCGGGCATCTTGCCCAGCAGCGAACCCTTGCCGTGCACGACCTCGTCATGCGACAGCGGCAGCACGTAGTTCTCCGAGTACGCGTACAGCAGCGAGAACGTCATCTGATGGTGGTGGTACTGGCGGAAGACCGGCTCGTGGCGCAGGTATTCGAGCGTGTCGTGCATCCAGCCCATGTTCCACTTGAACCCGAAGCCGAGACCGCCCAGGTGCACCGGGCGCGACACCCCCGGCCAGGCCGTCGACTCCTCGGCCACGGTCGAGATGCCGGGCGCCTCGCGGTAGCACACGGAGTTCATCTCCTTGAGGAAGTCCACCGCGTCGAGGTTCTCCCTGCCGCCGTAGACGTTCGGCGTCCACTCGCCCTCGCGTCGCGAGTAGTCGAGGTAGAGCATCGACGCCACCGCGTCCACCCGCAGCCCGTCGACGTGGAACTCCTTCAGCCAGTAGAGGGCGTTCGCCACCAGGAAGTTCCTGACCTCCCTGCGGCCGAAGTCGAACACGTACGTGCCCCAGTCGGGGTGCTCGCCCCTGGCCGGGTCGGCGTGTTCGTACAGCGGCGTGCCGTCGAAGCGCGCGAGCGCCCAGTCGTCCATGGGGAAGTGGGCCGGCACCCAGTCGAGCAGCACCCCGACGCCGCGCTGGTGCAGCAGGTCCACGAAACGGCGGAAATCGTCAGGCGTGCCGAACCTGGCCGTCGGCGCGTAGTAGGACGTCACCTGGTAGCCCCACGAACCCCCGAACGGGTGCTCGGCCACCGGCAGCAGCTCCACGTGCGTGAAGCCCAGGTCGGACACGTACGCGGAGAGCTGCTCGGCCAGCTCGACGTACGACAGCCCCGGCCGCCACGACCCCAGGTGCACCTCGTAGATGCTCATGGGGCCGTGCTGCGGCTGCCGCTCGCGCCGCTCGGCCATCCACGTGCCGTCCTCCCAGACGTGTTCGGACCTGTCCACCACGGACGCCGTCATCGGCGGCACCTCGGTCCGCCTGGCCATCGGGTCGGCCTTGTCGCGCCACATCCCGTCGGCGCCGAGGATCTGGTACTTGTACCGCTCGCCCACCCCGAGCCCCGGGATGAACAACTCCCACACCCCCGAACGCCCCAGCGAGCGCATCGGGTAGCCGGTGCCGTTCCAGTGGTTGAAGTCGCCGACGACCCTGATGCCGCGCGCATTGGGCGCCCACACCGCGAACGCCGTGCCCTCGACGTCCTCGTGCTCCATCACGCGGGCGCCGAGCACCTCCCAGAGCCGCTCGTGCCGCCCCTCGCCGATGAGGTGCAGGTCCACCTCGCCGAGCGTGGGCCAGTGCCGGTAGGGGTCACGCATCACGTACGGCTCCGCGCCGGCGTACCTGACCCTCAACGCGTAGCCGGGGACCTTGTCGAGTCCGGGGACGGTGACCTCGAACACGCCGTGGGCCTGGTGTTTCATGCTGTGGGCCGTACCGTCGTCGAGCACCACCTCGACCCGCTCGGCCAGCGGCCGCAGGGCGCGGAAGACCGTCCCGCCCGCCACGGGATGCGCGCCCAGCACGGAGTGCGGATCGTGATGCGCCCCGCCCGCCAGGCGGTCGAGCTCTGTCCTCATCGGCATACTCCCCACCTTGCCCCATGATGACCGTCCATCCCAGGCACTGCCCGCTATCACCGAGACAATCACCGAAAGTGCAAAATCCGGGTTCATCCACAAGGCGGAGCTCAGAGTCTTTTCCCGTTCTTAACCCGGCATACCGTCCCCCCGCCGCCGGTCAGGTGGCCTGGGCGGTGAAGTCCCAGCGGGTGTGGCTGAACCCGTCCGGCCTGCGGGCCTCTAGCGGGGGCGGAAGGCGGCCAGGGGGATCGGGAGCCACGAGGGCCGGTTGCGGGCCTCGTAGAGCACCTCGTACACGGCCTTCGACAGCTCGAACGCCCTCAGCAGCACCGCGTCCCCGCGCGTGATCACGCCGCCGCCCTCGGCGTACCCGTCGAGGAACGCGGCCCTGTTGCGGTCGGCCCACTCCTGGGCCCGCGGCTCCAGTGCCTCGGCCTCGGAGTGGCCGGCCAGCAGGTGCCTGGCCGCGTAGTCGAACGAGCGCAACATCCCCGCCACGTCGCGCAGCGGCGACGACAGCGCCCTGCGCTCGGCCAGCGGTTGCCCCGGCTCGCCCTCGAAGTCCAGCACCACCCAGTCCGTCGTGGTGCGCAGCACCTGGCCGAGGTGGTAGTCGCCGTGAACACGCTGCACGGGCACCTCGTTGGACAGTAGCTCCACCTGGTGGTAGGCGTGCTCAATGCCGGTCACATGCCGGCGCAACTCGGGCACCTCGGACACGGCGCGGCCGAGCCGGCGTCGGAAGCCCTCGGCCATGCGCTTGACCTCGTGGGTCTCGATGACGTCCGTGGGGAAGGCGGCGGCCAGCTCGCGGTGCACGCGGGCGGTGGCCGTGCCCAGCCGCAGCGACTCGGCCGCGAAATCCCCTCCGGCCTCGGACGCCGGGACCTCGGGCAGCGAGGCGTAGAGGTCGCGCACGCTGGCCAGGGCGAGGTCCCAGCCGTCGTTCGCGGTGGACAGGAACTCCTGCATGAACGCGAGCGTGGTGCCGGTGCCGTCGAGGTCGGTCTCGATCCACCCGTACGGCTGCGCGATGTGCGGCGCGTTCCTGGCGGCCAGCGCGGTGACGATCTCCAGTTCGGGGTTGACGCCGGGGATGAGACGGCGGAACAGCTTGCAGATGTAGGCGTCGCCGTACACGAGAGAGGTGTTGGACTGCTCGGCGCTCAGCACCACGCTGCGCGGCCCGGTGTCGATGACGGCGCCGGGGACGTGGCGCATGCGCAGGCCGCTGCGTTCCTCGTCGCGGGCCATCCCGTCGAGCAGCCAGTCCGTGCGCTCGGCGTCGTGCACGGCGTCGTAGAGGTAGACGTCGCCGACCGTGCCGATCAGCGCGTGGGCGAGCCGGTCGGGGAGCGCGGGGCGCTCCCCGAGCAGCACCTGGTAACGCTCGCGCGAGCCCTCCTGCCAGACGGCGACGATCAGATGCCGGAGCCCGGGGGTCAGCTCGACGTCCGAGTCGATCGACAGGGTGTCGATCGGGCGCCCCTTGCCACCGAACCAACGCTGGCGGCCGATCCATGCGGCAAGGAGCTCGTCAAGCACGTCCTACTCCTCCTGGATGACGGCCGGCGGGAGAGTGAACCAGTAGAACCCATGCCCGGGAAGCGTCAAAAGATACGGAAGTTCGCCAATTGCCGGGAATGGGACCCCACCCATCGTCTCCACGGGAGCGACGCCGACGAACCTGCGCAGATCGAGCTCGACCGGCTGCGGGAAGCGCGACAGGTTGTTCACGCACAACATGCGGTCGTCGCCCAGCTCGCGTACGAACGCCAGCACGCTGGGGTTGGAGGAGTTGAGCTCGGCGTAACCGCCCAGCCCGAAGACCGGGTGCCGCTTGCGGATCTCGATCATGCGTCTGGTCCAGTGCAGCAGCGAGCCGGCGTTCTTCTGCTGGGCCTCGACGTTGATGGCCTGGTAGCCGTAGATCGGGTCCATGATGACCGGCAGGTAGAGCCGCCCGGGGTCGCAGTCGGAGAAGCCGGCGTTGCGGTCGGGGTCCCACTGCATGGGGGTGCGCACGCCGTCGCGGTCGCCGAGCCAGATGTTGTCGCCCATGCCGATCTCGTCGCCGTAGTAGAGCACCGGGGAGCCCGGCAGCGACAGGAGCAGGGCGGTGAACAGCTCGATCTGGTTGCGGTCGTTCTCCAGCAGGGGGGCCAGGCGGCGGCGGATGCCGACATTCGCCCGCATGCGGGGGTCTTTGGCGTATTCGGTGTACATGTAGTCGCGTTCTTCGTCCGTGACCATTTCGAGCGTGAGCTCGTCATGGTTGCGGAGGAAGATTCCCCATTGGCAATGTTCTGGAATTTTCGGTGTTTGGGCCAGAATTTCGGAAATGGGGTAGCGGGATTCCCGGCGTACGGCCATGAAGATGCGCGGCATCAAGGGGAAGTGGAATGCCATGTGGCATTCGTCCCCGCCGCCCACCGGGTCGCCGAAATACTCCACGACGTCCGACGGCCACTGGTTCGCCTCCGCGAGCAGCACCCGGTCGGGGAAGAGGCGGTCGACCTCCGACCTGATCCGCTTGAGGTACTGGTGGGTCCTCGGGAGGTTCTCGCAGTTGGTGTTCTCCTCCTCGAAGAGGTAGGGGACCGCGTCCAGCCGGAACCCGTCGATGCCCAGGTCCAGCCAGAACCGCAGCACCTCCAGCATCGCGTCCTGCACGGCCGGGTTCTCGTAGTTGAGGTCGGGCTGGTGGTGGAAGAACCGGTGCCAGTAGTACTGGCCGCGCACGGGGTCGTAGGTCCAGTTGGACGTCTCGGTGTCGATGAAGATGATCCGGGCGTCCTGGTACTTCTCGTCGGTGTCGGACCACACGTAGAAGTCGCCGAACGGGCCCTCGGGGTCGTGCCGCGACGCCTGGAACCAGGGGTGGGCGTCGCTGGTGTGGTTCATGACGAGGTCGGCGATGACGCGCATGCCGCGTTTGTGTGCCTCGTCCACGAGCTTCACGAAGTCTCCCAGGTCCCCGAACTCGGGCAGGATCTTCATGAAGTCGGCGATGTCGTAGCCGCCGTCACGCAGCGGCGACTCGTACAGCGGCAGCAGCCACAGGCAGTCGACGCCGAGCCACTGCAGATAGTCGAGCCGGCTGATGAGCCCTCGCACGTCGCCGGTCCCGTCGCCGTTGGAGTCGGCGAAACCCCTGATCAGGACCTCGTAGAAGACCGCGCGTTTGTACCAGTAGGGGTCGCGCGGCTTCTCTTCGTCAAAGGTGTTGGGAATGGGTGTGATGCTCATGAGCGGCCTCGCGGGGTGCTCATGAGGGAGGTGCTGTCACACAAGTTGAAGACTCCCCGCTGAATTCAGTTCTACCGTGGCGCGGCTCGTACGGTGAGAATATGGGCAGGCTGGATGTGGGGGTCGAGGCGTACATAATTGCTCTGTCTCCAGCGGTACGACTCGCCCGACAGCTCGTCGTCGACGACGAACTCCGCGTTCCAGTCGAGACCGATGGCGGGCAGGTCGAGATCCACGGTCGCCTCATGGGTGTGGTGTGGGTCCAAGTTGATGACCGCGAGCACGACGTCGCCCATCCCGTGCCTTCGTGTGGCCGGGTCGTAGGCGCTCGGCAGCCGTTTGGAGAAGCAAACGATGTCCGGTTGGTCGACCCTGTGGAATCGTAGGTTACGCAATTCCTGCAGTGCCGGATGCGCTCTTCGGAACAAATTCAGATGAGTGATGAAGGGAGCCAGACTACGTCCCTCGCGTTCGGCTGTGACCCAATCGCGAGGCTTGTACTGATATTTTTCGCTATCCAGGTATTCTTCGCTACCCGGGCGTACCGGTACGTTCTCCCCCAGTTCATACCCGGAGTAGACACCCCAGGCCGGCGACGCCAGCGCGGCCAGCACCGCCCTGATCTTGAACGCGGGGACGCCGCCGTGCTGCAGATATTCGTGCAGGATGTCCGGCGTGTTGACGAACAGGTTCGGCCGCAGATAGTGCGAGGTCTCGTGGGCCAGCTCCGACAGGTAGCCCTCCACGTCGTACTTGGAGTTCTTCCACGTGTAGTACGTGTACGACTGGTGGAAGCCGACCTTGGCCAGCGCGCGCATCATCGCCGGCCGGGTGAACGCCTCCGACAGGAAGATCACGTCGGGATCGGTCGTGTGGATGTCGGCCAGCAGCCGCTCCCAGAACATCACCGGCTTCGTGTGCGGATTGTCCACCCGGAAGATGCGTACGCCGTGCCGCATCCAGTGCAGCAGCACCCGCTTGACCTCGGCGTAGACGCCCTCCGGGTCCTTGTCGAAGTTGACCGGGTAGATGTCCTGATATTTCTTCGGCGGGTTCTCGGCGTACGCGATCGACCCGTCCGCCCTGATCGTGAACCACTCCGGGTGCTCCTTCACCCACGGGTGGTCGGGCGAGCACTGCAGCGCGAAGTCGAGCGCCACCTCCATGCCCAGCTCCCTGGCCCGGCCGACGAACTCGTCGAAGTCCTCCAGCGTGCCGAGGTCGGGGTGGACGGCGTCGTGACCGCCGTCCTCCGACCCGATCGCCCACGGCGAACCGGGATCGTCGGGCTCGGGACTGAGCGTGTTGTTGCGCCCTTTGCGGTGCGTCGTGCCGATTGGGTGGACGGGCGGCAGGTAGACGACGTCGAAGCCCATCTTGGCGATCGCGGGCAGCCGCCTGGCGGCGGTCTGGAAGGTGCCGGACTTGGACACGCCGAACTCGTCGACGATCGCCCCCTCCGACCGGGGGAAGAACTCGTACCAGGAGCCGTAGAGCGCCCTGCGCCGGTCGACCCTGATCTTGTGCGACCTGGACCTGGTCACCAGCTCGCGGAACGGGTGGGCCTGCAGCAGCGCGGCGGTCTCGGGAAGCTGGGCGATCGACAACCGCGCCCGCGGGTCGAGATCCTCGTCCCGCAGCGTGGCGGAGATCGACAGCAGCGCCGCGCGGTGCCCGCACGCGCTCTCGCCGTTGCCGTTCTGCCTGCGCTGCCCGTTCGCGCCGGCGTGCCCCTCCTGGGCCGGCCGGTCGTTCGCGCAGTCGGCCACCCGCACGGCCCTGGCGGCCCGCTCGAACAGCCGCGCACCCTCCTCGCACATGAGGTCGACGTCCATCCCGCGCGGGATCTTGATCTCGGCGTCGTGCAGCCACGTGCTGATCGGATCGCTCCACGCCTCCACGCGGAACAGCCAGTCGCCCTCGGCCGGCAGGCACACCTCCACGCCCCAGCGGTCGGTGCCCGGCGCCAGCTCGCGCATCGGTCTCAGCCGCCCGCGCTGCCCGTCGGGCGCGGTCATCACCACGCCCGCGGCCACCGCGTCGTGGCCCTCTCTGAACACGGTCGCCGAGACCTCGAAGGTCTCGCCGGCGACCGCCTTGGCGGGCCACTGCCCGCAGTCGACGACGGGGGAGATGTCCGTGATGGGAATTCGTCCGATCATCGCATTCAAGGGTTTGCGGCGACACACTCGGTGCCGCCGGAGGCTTTCCGTGGATGCACACGCCGTTGCCGGTGGTCCGCTGGAGGCGGCCTACCCTGGCAGTAACGATCCTTGCACGTTATTTCTGGACAGCAGCGGATAGACCTCCCGAGTGTGTCTGTGGGAGGGCCAACAAAGAGGAAAGTTGCCCCAATGGTGCCTCTTCATGCTTGTTCCTGGAAGGGGTTTGAACGGTCATCATGAGGGTGAAGGACTGAGAGGTCCCTCCTAGCCCGTAGGGTGCAGAAACGTGAGAGCTATCCGCCGGTTTACCGTCCGCACCGTCCTGCCCGCGGAGCTGGCCGCCCTCGGCGAGCTCGTGCACAATCTCCGCTGGTCCTGGCACCCGGAGACGATGGACCTCTTCTCCGAGGTCGACGCCGCCCTCTGGGAGCGGGTCGGGCACGACCCCGTCGCCCTGCTCGGCGCCGTCACCCCCGCCAGGCTGTCCGAGCTGGCCGCCGACCGCCGCTTCCTGCGCCGCCTCGCCGACGCCGCCGACGACCTGCGCGAGTACATGACCTCGCCGCGGTGGTACCAGACGCTGCCCGACACCGCGCGGGCCATCGCCTACTTCTCCCCCGAGTACGGCATCGCCGCGGCCCTCCCGCAATATTCGGGCGGTCTCGGCATCCTCGCGGGAGACCACCTCAAGGCCGCCAGCGACCTGGGCGTGCCGATCCTCGCGGTCGGCCTGCTCTACCGCCACGGCTACTTCACGCAGTCGTTGTCGCCCGAGGGCTGGCAGCAGGAGCACTACCCGTCGCTCGACGCCGGCGGGCTGCCGCTCACCCTGCTCAAGGACGCCGACGACACGCCGGTCAAGATCCGCATCGGGCTGCCGGACGAGCGGATGTTGCACGCCCAGGTGTGGGTGGCGCAGGTGGGCCGGGTGCCGCTGCTGCTGCTCGACTCCGACGTGGCCGACAACGACACCGCCGCCCGCGACGTCACCGACCGGCTCTACGGCGGCGGCACCGACCACCGGCTCATGCAGGAGCTGCTGCTGGGCGTGGGCGGTGTACGCGCGATCAGGGCGTACTGCAAGATCACCGGGCATGCCGAACCCGAGGTGTTCCACACCAACGAGGGCCACGCCGGATTCCTGGGACTCGAGCGCATCCGCGAGCTGACCGAGGCGCGGCTCTCCTTCGACGAGGCGTGGGAGGCGGTGCGGGCCGGCACGGTGTTCACCACGCACACGCCCGTGCCCGCCGGGATCGACCGCTTCCCCGTCGAGATGATCGCCCGCCACTTCGGCGGATCGAACGCCTGGCCCACCGTGCCCGTCGATCGCATCCTGGCGCTGGGCGCGGAGTCTGATCCCGACCGGTTCAACATGGCCGTCATGGGCATGCGCCTGGCGCAGCGCGTCAACGGCGTGTCCCGGCTGCACGGCGAGGTCAGCAGGGAGATGTTCAAGGGCCTCTGGCCGGGCTTCGACCTGGACGAGGTGCCGATCGGCTCGATCACGAACGGCGTGCACGCCCCCACGTGGGTGGGGCGCGAGCTCATGGAGCTGGCCGACCGCGAGCTGCCCTCCCTGATCGAACGCGCCCGCGGCTGGGACGGCATCCAGAAGATCCCCGACGGCGACATCTGGCAGATCAGGGGAACGCTGCGCAGGCAGCTCGTCGAGGGCGCCCGCGTGCGGTTGCGCCGGTCGTGGCGCGAGCGCGGGGCCTCCGACGCCGAGCTGGGGTGGATCGACGACGCCCTCGACCCCGACGTGCTCACGATCGGGTTCGCCAGGCGCGTCCCCTCCTACAAGCGGCTCACGCTCATGCTGCGCGACCCCGAGCGGCTCACCGAGCTGCTGCTCGACCCCGACAAGCCGGTCCAGATCGTGATCGCGGGCAAGGCCCATCCGGCCGACGAGGGCGGCAAGAAGCTGATCCAGCAGATCGTCAAGTTCGCCGACCAGCAGGAGGTCCGCCACCGCATCGTCTTCCTGCCCGACTACGACATGGCGCTCGGCCGGCTCATGGTGCAGGGTTGCGACGTCTGGCTGAACAACCCGCTGCGCCCGCTGGAGGCGTCCGGCACGTCCGGGATGAAGTCCGCGCTCAACGGCGGCCTCAACCTGTCCATCCGCGACGGCTGGTGGGACGAGTGGTACGACGGCTCCAACGGCTGGGCGATCCCCACCGCGGACGGCGTGGCCGACACCGACCGCCGCGACGAGCTGGAGGCCGCCGCTCTCTACGACCTGATCGAGCACGAGGTGTCCGACCGGTTCTACGACCGTCCCGGCGACGGGCTGCCCCGGCGGTGGATGGAGATGGTCAAGCACACGCTGGCCTCGCTCGGGCCTAAGGTGCTCGCCGGGCGCATGCTGCGCGACTACGTCGTGACCCTGTACAACCCGGCGGCCGGCGCGGCCAGGGCGCTGTCCGCCGACGGGTACGCGCCGGCGAAGGCGTTCGCCGCCTGGCGGCTGCGGGTCGCCAAGGCGTGGCCGGGCGTCAGGGTCGAGCATGCCGAGGCCACGGGCGTGGGCGACACCCCGGAGGTCGGGTCGTCGATCGAGCTGCACGCCACGATCGCGCTCGGCGAGCTGGAGCCCGCCGACGTGCGGGTCGAGGCCGTCTACGGCAAGGTCGGGCCGCACGACGAGCTGGTGCGTCCCGCGTACGCGAAGCTGGAGATGACCTCGGCGGAGGACGACGGGCGGGCGCACTACACCGGGGTCGTCCCGCTCGACCACACGGGCGCCTTCGGCTACACCGTGCGCGTCGTCCCGCACCACCCGCTCGTCGTCACCCCGGCCGAGCTGGGCCTCATCACGGTGCCCGAGGAGCCCGCGGGCATGACGAACGGGACTCTGCGCTAACCAGCAGCTCGGGATCCCGGCGCAAGCGGCATAATCGGGACCGTGGACGACAGCGGCAACGGCCTGCGGGCCGACACTCTGGTGGCCACGGTCCGCGGTGTGCTGCCGTCCCTGACGCCTGCCGCCCAGACCGTCGCCCGCCTCATCCTCGAAGATCCCGCCACGGTGGCGCGGAGCACCATCACGGAGCTCTCCGCCGCCTCCGGCACCAGCGAGGCCACGATCGTGCGCACGGCGCGGCTGCTCGGGTTCGCGGGCTATCCGCAACTCCGGTTAGCTCTGGCGGCCGCCGCCGCGCAGCCCGACCGGCTGGTGCCCGGCGACCTGGCCCCCGACGACCCGCTGTCGGAGGTCATCCACAAGGTGGCGCGGGCCGAGTCGGAGGCGATCAACGACACGGTCGCGCAGCTGACCTCCGAGCGGCTCGGGCTCGTGGTCGACGCCGTCGTCGGCGCGCGGCGGATCGACGCCTACGGGGTCGGCGCGTCGGGCCTGGTGGCCGAGGACTTCGCCCAGAAGCTGCTGCGCATCGGGCTGTCCAGCCACGCGTTCCAGGACGCGCACCTGGCGCTGACCAGCGCGGTGCTGCTGAAACACGGCGACGTGGCGCTCGGGGTCAGCACCTCGGGGGAGACCCCCGACGTGATCGAGCCGCTGACCCGGGCCGCCGAGGGCGGGGCCACGACCGTCGCCATCACCAACAACCCCCGCTCCACCATCGCGGAGCTGGCCGAACACGTGCTGATCTCGGCCGGGCGCGAGACGGAGTTCCGTCCCGGCGCCCTGGCCAGCCGGATCAGCCAGCTCCTCGTCGTCGACTGCGTGTTCGTCGGCGTCGCCCAGCGTACGTTCGACTCCTCTCAGGAGGCGCTCGCGAGCACCAGGCGCGCCGTCAACGCGTTCACCCGGAGAACGTCACCCGCACGTCGTCAGCCTTGACGAACATCACGCGGTGGCCGAACTGGATCTGCAGATACCTCGTCCTGCCCCGCACCACCTTGTGGTCCTCCAGGTCGAACGTGACCGCCCGGTAGTACTCCGTCGCGGCCGGCCCGGCGAGGGTGTACCTCTCGCCGGCCGAGAACGTGTACTGCAGCGGGGTCACCTGCTGGTAGGGGATGCCCTCGGGGTAGGCCTCCGCCTCCGGGTACGCCCGGCCGTAGACCGGGACGGTCGTCTTGCCGGGCTTGGGGGTGACCACCAGGCCCATGGAGGGCACGGCCGTGGGCGCGCTCTTCGGGTTGTGGAACCACGCCTTCTGGCCGAGATACCAGATGGCGGTCCAGTCGCCCTGCCGGCCGGCCACGGCGAAGCGCTGGCCGGTGCTCGCTCTGGCGCTGTGGTCGTACACGCTGTAGAGCGACTCGCCCGTGGGGTGCTTGCCGATGTCCTTGACCAGCGGGGCGTCGTCGCGCGGCTCGGTGCGGAGCCAGACGGTGCCGGCGGGGAGCGGCGGGCAGGCGGCCTCGGGGTTCTGGCGGTCGCAGCCATAGAAGTACGGCTTATTCGTCGCGAAGTCCGGCTTTATCATGACCGAGCCGGATTTGGGGCCGCCGAGGCCGTGCAGCGGCGCGCCCATCAGCTGGAAGTAGTGCGCCCAGTCCCAGAACGGGCCCGGGTCCTCGTGCATCTGCCTGACCGTGGTCGGCAGCGTGCCGGGGACGTTGTCGTGACCCAGGATGTGGGCCCGGTCCATCGGGACGCCGTGCCGCAGCGCAAGGTAGCGGACCAGGCGGGCGGAGGAGCGGTACATCGCCTCGGTGTACCAGGTGCCGCCCTCGGCCAGGAAACCCTCGTGCTCGATGCCGATGGACTTGGCGTTGACGTACCAGTTGCCGGCCTGCCAGGCGACGTCCTTGGCCTTGACGTGCTGGGCGATGTGGCCGTCGGTGGAGCGGACGGAGTACTGCCAGCTGGCGCCGTACGTGGGGTCCTGGTTGAGGCGGATGGAGGGCAGGAAATATCCCTCCATGTCGTGAATGATGATGTACTCGATCTTCTGGCTGAACGGGCGGTTGGCCAGGTCGTAGTGGCCGTAGTCGTCGTTCGGAAGCTCCTGGTACGCCGACGGGATCCACTCGCACGAGATCGACGCCGGGCACTCCACGCCGTCGGTCCCCGGCTTGCGCAGCCCGAGCTTGTCCAGCCACTTCTCGATCTTCGTGAGCCCGGGGACGGGGGCCAGCCTGACCTGGTGGCCGTCGTCCGTCGTCCGCTCGGCGCCTTCCTTGATCGTCGCGAAGACCTCGTCGGCGAAGAACCTGGCCGCGCTCGCCTCCTCGGCTCCTGAGTATTTCGCGACGGCGCCGTACCAGTCGCCTGGCTCGTCGCTCAGCGGCGCGCCGAGCGCCTTCTGGTAGTCCGCGAGCAGCGCCGCGCCGCCGCGGATGTTGGCGGCGGCGTCCGTACGCAGGCGCTCCCGGCTCTCGCCGGTGAGCTCGGCGGCCTTCTCCATCGTGCGGAGCGAGGCAGGGAGGTCGGCGGGCGCGGGACGCGCGCTCGGGGCGGGCAGGGGCCTGCTGTCGTCGCCGCGCGCGTCCTCCTCACCCTCGTGGTGGTGGTTCGATCCGGTGAAGGCGGCGGCGTCGGTCAGGTGCATGGGCCCGAACCCGGCGTCGCTGGACGGCTGGCCGGCGTGGGCGTCCCAGCGCGACTCGAGGTAGGAGACGCCGAGCAGCACGCTCTCGGGCACCTGGAACTCCTCGGCGGCGGCGGCGAAGGCCGCCTGGCGGTCGGCGGGTTCCTGGGCGTGCGCCGCTGTCACGGTGCTTAACGGCAGGGCGGCGACGAGGGAGATCGCCAGTAGTCTGCGCATGAACCACTCCTTGGGGTGGGCTGGGGGCGCGTGGTGGGGTTCAGCGTCTCAATATTTTCCTTCGCAGGCGAGATCTTTGCGAAGAGATTCTTCATCCCGTACGGGGCCGGCCTCGCACTCCGCCGGGGGGCGGGAACCGGCGGCGCTCACTCCGGGTGCCCGCCGTGCCAGGAGCGCCAGAGCGCGGCGTACGCGCCGTCCGCCGCCACGAGCTCGTCGTGCGTGCCGAGCTCGGTGAGCCTGCCGTCCCGCAGCACGGCCACCCGGTCGGCGTCGTGGGCGGTCTGGAGTCGGTGGGCGATCGCGATGACGGTGCGCCCGGCGAGCACGGCGGCCAGCGCGCGCTCGGCGTGCCGCGCGGTGCGCGGGTCCAGCAGGGCGGTGGCCTCGTCGAGGATCAGCGTGTGCGGGTCGGCCAGCACCACGCGGGCCAGGGCCAGCTGCTGGGCCTGCGCGCCGTCCAGCCGCTCACCCTCCGGGCCCGGCTCGGTGTCAAGCCCGTCGGGGAGCTCGTCGATCCAGCCCGCGCCGACGGCGGCCAGCGCGGCGCGCAGCTCGTCGTCGGTGGCCTCGGGCGCGGCGATCCGCAGGTTGTCGCGCACGGTGCCGAGGAACACGTGATGCTCCTGGGTGACGAGCATGACCCGCTCGCGCAGCCGGGCGGGGTCGAGCCCGGCGACCGGCACCCGCCCTACGGTCACCGAGCCGGCGCTCGGGACGTCCATGCCCGCCAGCAGCCTGCCCAGGGTGCTCTTGCCCGCGCCGGACGGCCCGACGACGGCCAGCCGCTCGCCTGGCTGCACCGTCAGGTCCACCCCGTGCAGGACGTCGGGGCCACCGTCGTAGGCATAGCGCACATCAGACACCTGCAGCCGGTCGTCGGCCGGCTCGGGGGCGGCGGTGTCCTGGTCCGTCCGAGGGGCCAGGCCGGCGCCCTCCACCCGGGCGAAGGAGGCGGCGCCGCTCTGGAGGCGTTCCATGTTGAGCAGGATGACGTCGAGCGGCTGGGAGAGCTGGCGCAGGTAGAGCGCGGCGGCGACCACCGTGCCCAGGGTCACGGCGCCCTGCCCGAGCAGCACGCCGCCGGCGAGCAGGACGGCGACCACCGGGATGGCGTAGGAGACGTCCACGACGGGGAAGAGCACGCTGCGCAGGAACAACGTCCGGGTGCGGGTGCCCCGGCACCGGTCGATCGCCTCCTGGCAGGTCTCGAGGCGGCGCCGCCCCAGCCCGAGGGCCTCCACCGTACGGGCGCCCGCGGTGGTGGCCGCGAGCTGCTCGGCGAGCTCCGAGTTGGCGGCCCCTTCGGCGAGGTAGGCCGGCACCGCCCGGCGCAGGTACCACCGGGCGGCGAACCAGATGCCCGTCAGCCCGAGCACGCCGCACCCGCCCAGCAGCGGGTCGAGGACGACGACCGCGCCCATCACGAACACCGCCTGCACGCTCGCGATCAGCACGTCGGGACCCGCGCCGCGCAGCATGGTGCCCACCGCCGCGACGTCGGCAGTGCCGCGGGTGGTCAGGTCGCCCGCCCCGGCGCGCTCGACCACCCCCACCGGCAGCGCGAGCACGCGGCCGGTGAACTCCTCGCGGATGCGCGCCAGCGTACGCTCGCCGAAGCGGTGCCCGATGTGGCCGGAGTAGCGGACCAGCAGGAACTGGGCCAGCGCGAACCCGAGGAGCGCGAGCGCCAGCCGGTCCACGGTGGCGACCCCGGCGCCGTTCCGCACCTCGTCGATGATGCGGCCGAGCAGCCACGGGCCGGCCAGTCCCGCGGCGGAGGCCAGCGCGTTGAGCACGACCATGGCGCAGAACGCGCGCCAGTCCAGCCGGATGAGCCGGAACGCCGCCCTGCGCAGCCGGGCGGAATCAGCCACCGGCAGGGCGCCGCCCGTCATCGGGCCGCTTCCCTGCTGCCATCGTCCTCCCTGGCCACCAGGGCGCGGTAGCCGGGGTGCCCGCCCAGGAGCTCGCCGTGCCCGCCGGTCGCCACGACGGAGCCGCCCGCCAGGTAGTGGACGGTGTCCGCATGGGCCAGCACGAGGGGCGACGTGGTGGTGACGACCGTGGTGCGGCCTGCTCGCGCCGTGCGCATCCGGGCGGCGATGGTCGCCTCGGTGTGCGCGTCCACGGCCGAGGTCGGCTCGGCCGCGAGGAGGATCTCGGGGTCGGCAAGCAGGGCCCTGGCCAGGCGTACGCGCTGGCGCTGGCCTCCCGACAGGTTGCGGCCCTGCGCGTCGACGCGCGCGTCCAGCCCGCCGGGCAGGCCGCGGACGATGTCGTCCGCCATGGCCGCGTGGACGGCGAGGCCGAGGGCGTCGTCGCCGGGGTCGAGCCGGCCCGCGACGACGTCGCGCAATGTGCCCGCGAACAGGTCGGCCTCGTTGTCGGCCACCAGGATCCGCTCCCGGAGCCGCGCCGGATCGATGTCGCTCAGCCGGATCCCGCCCCAGGTCGCGGCGGGTCCGGCGAACCCGCCCAACCGGTCGAGCACCGCCGCCGCCTCCGCCGGACGGGCGCTGACCAGGGCGGTCAGCCGTCCCGGCGCGATCTCCACGCCCGAGACCGGATCGCGCAGCACCGACATGGGGGCGGGCGGGTCCACCGGGTCGTCCTTGACCGCGGCGGCGGGTTCCAAGCCCAGGAACCGCACGACCCTGCGGGCGGCGACCAGGCCGCGGCTGAGGCCGTAGCCGCCCTCGATGAAGAACGACACGGGCACCACCAGCACCGCGGCGTACCCGTAGACCGCCACCAGTTCGCCCGCGGTGATGTCGCCCCGCGCGGCCATCCGGGCCGCCAGCCAGGTCACCGCGCCGAGGAACAGGGTGGGCAGGCCCACCCCGAGAGCCTGGATCCAGCTCGTCACCGCGCCGACCCGGTAACCCTGCTCCCGCAGCTCCCGGGAGCCGCGGCGGTAGCGCTCGGCGTACACGTCCTTGCCGCCGACGCCGTTGAGGACCCGCAGCCCCGCGGCGATGTCCCCGAACCGGGCGGCGAGCTCGCCCTGGCGCGAGCGGTAGCCGGTCTCGGCGCCCCGCAGCCGCCCCAGCAGCGGGCCGAGCACGACCACCAGCAGCGGCACGCCCAGCAGGACGACCGCGGCGAGCAGCGGCGAGACCGACAGCAGCAGCCCGGCCACGACGACGTAGGCGAGGACCGAGCCGACGCCGGGGCCGGTGACGGTCAGCGCCTCGGACATCATGGCCACGTCGGTGAACCCGATCGTGACCACCTCCCCGGCCGTGACCTGGCGCGGCAGCGCCGCGCCCAGGCGCGTCGCCTGCAGGGCCAGCACCTGCACGGAACGGAACGCGGCGTCCATCCGCACCCGGGTCATCGTCCGGTGCCGCATGATGGCCAGCCACGCGGTCAGCACCCCGTAGCCCAGTAACGCCGCCGCCCAGCCGGCCAGCGCGGGCGTGGGCTCCGGCGTCAGCCCGTCGTCGATGGCGCGGGACAGCAGGTAGGGGGCGAGCGTCAGGCAGACCGTCCAGCCGGTGCCGAGCAAGGCCCCGGCCACGACCCTGCCGCGCTGGCTGGTGACCAGCCACCAGAGATAGCGTCCGGCACTCCGGCTGTCAGGAGTGCCGGGGTCCATGGTGGCCGAGGTCATGGCTGGACCTTATGTGCCGGTCCCCTCGGCCTGACCGGCGGGTTCGCGGCGGGCGTACGAAGAATCCCGCGTGGCCGCTCAGGGGATGAGGACGACCTTGCCCGTCGTCGCCCGGCTCTCCAGCGCGGCGTGCGCGGCGGCGGCCTGCGCCAACGGGAACGCCTGCACGGCCGGCGTCAGCGTGCCGTCGGCGGCCGCCGCCAGCGCGCGGGCCTCGTACGCGGGCCGCTGCTCAGGCCTGCCGATCAGGATCAGGAGGGCGTTGGTCACCGTGAGGTCCCGTTCCTTGAGCAGCTCGGGGGCGGGCCGGAAGTCCTGCTGCGAGGCGTTGCCGATGATGAGGTGCCGCCCGCCGTCGGCCAGCAGCTCGTACGCGGCCCGCGCCTTGTCGCCGCCGACCCCGTCGAGCAGGGCGGTGACGGTACGGCCGCCCAGCCGCTCGGCCAGCGAGCGTTCCCAGCCGGGCTCGTCGTAGTCGACGGCCAGGTCGGCGCCGAGCGAGCGGACGGCCGCGACCTTGGTGGGGCCGCCCGCCGCGCCGATGACGGTGGCGCCGAGGGCGTGCGCGTACTGCACGACCAGGCGGCCGATCCCTCCGGCGGCCGAGGTCACCAGCACCACGTCGTCGGAGGTCAGCTCGGCCACGTCGAGGAACTCCAGCGTCGTGCGCCCGGTGACGACCATGGCGACGGCCGTCTCGTGTCCCAGCCCGGCGGGCAGCCGGTGCACCGACGCGACGTCGGCGACGGCCAGCTCGGCGTAGCCCCCGGGCTCCCCGGCCGAGGTCACGACGTCGCGCCCGAGCCAGGAGGGGTCGACGTCCGGGCCCACGGCGTCCACCCGGCCCGCCACCTCGCCGCCGAAGATGGCCGGCAGTTCCGGCAGGGGCGGCAGCGAATCGCTGACCATGCCCGAGCGCATCATGGTCTCCACCAGGTGCACGCCCGCCGCCTTGACGGCGATGCGCACCTGACCGGGGCCTGGCTCGGGGTCGGGGACGGTTTCATAGCGGAAATTTCCGGCCGGGCCAAAGGCGTGCAGGACGACGGCGTGCATGGGTGCTCCTTAGAGGTCGTGGCTTGGCCCTCCGAGGGTGCAACCTCAACCATGCTTGATGTCAACTGCGACGTCCAGGACAGTCTTGTCACTCTTGCAATCTTGTATGACAATGTTTCGCGTCTGACAAGAAGCCTGATGGAGAGGTGTGTGTCGATTGCGAACTTCCGACTGGCCACGTACGGCGACCCGCTGGACACAGCTGACGCTGGCCGAGGACGACCCGGCGCATCTCGATGTCGACTTCTGGACCTCCGTGATGCGCGACAGCAGGTCGAATGCGCTCTGCATCAGCGCGGGCGGCTACATCGCCTACTATCCGACCCGCATCCCCTTCCACCACCGCAGCACCTACCTCGGTGACACCGACCCCTTCGGCACCCTCGTGGAGGCCGCCAGGGGACTGGGCATGCACGTCATGGCGCGGGTCGACCCGCACGCCGTGCACGCCGACGCCGCGCGGGCACATCCCGAATGGCTGGCGTGCGACGCGGAGGGGGCGCCCATCGAGCACTGGTCGTATCCCGGCATCTGGCTGACGTGCGCCTTCACCGGCTACCACCGGGAGTTCATCACCGAAGTGGCCCGCGAGATCATCCGCGAGTACGACGTGGACGCGATCTTCGCGAACCGGTGGGAGGGATACAGCGGCATCTCCTACAGCGAGGCCGCGCGGCGTTCGTTCCGTGACGACACGGGATTCGACCTGCCGCGACGCGAGCACGACCCGTCCGACCCCGCCTGGCCCGTCTACGTGGCCTGGCGCCGGCGCAGGCTCAGCGAGCTGGTGGCGATCTGGGACGCCGCGGTCAAGGACGTGCGACCGCATGCCCGGTTCATCCCCAACCTGGGCGCGTTCGCCGCCCGCGACCTGGAACCTGAGCTGGTCGAGCGGGTCTACCCCATGTTCGTGGTGGACAAGCAGGGGCGTTCCGGCATCGAGGCGCCATGGGTGGCGGGCCGGGTCGCCAAACGCAGCCGGGGGTTGTTCCCCGACCGGCCGGTCGGGCTGATCACCTCCGTCGGCCCCGAGTACCACCAGCACCGGTGGAAGGACTCCGTGGCGCCGCCCGAGGAGGTGACGACGTGGATCGTGGACGGGTTCGCGCAGGGCGCGCTCCCGTGGTTCACGAAGTTCAACGCCACCGTCTCCGACCCCCGGTGGGTGCCGGCCGTGGTCACGGCGTTCGGCCTGCACGCGCGGCTGGAGCCGGTGTTGTCGGCGATGCCGGTCAGCGCCGAGGTCGCGCTGCTCGACCCGAGCACCACCGGGCAGCTGCGCACGGGGGCGGCGCACACCTCTCCCGACGACGACGGTTTCTACCAGGCGCTGGTGGAGGCGCGGATCCCGTTCGACCTCGTCGCCGCCCAGGCGCTGTCCGCCGAGCGGCTGCGGCCGTACAAGGTGCTGGTCCTGGCCAACAGCGAGCAGCTCAGCGACGAGCAGTGCGCGGTGATCCGCGCGTACGTGGCCGCGGGCGGCGGGCTGGTGGCCGCGCACCAGTCGTCCCTGTACGACGAGCACGGCGCCCCGCGCGCCGGCTTCGGCCTCGCCGACGTGCTGGGCGTCGACCTGGTCGAGCCCGTCAGAGGCCCGGTGCGGAACAACTACATCGCCCTGACCGGCGAGCACCCGGTGAACGCCGGCTTCGGGAGCGCCAGGCGGATCATCGGCGGCACCCGGCTGCTGCGGGTCGAGGCCCGCGAGGGCACGCAGGTGCCGTTCCGCTTCGTGCCGGACTTCCCCGACCTGCCGATGGAGGAGCTGTACGCGCGCGAGGAGCCGGACGCCCCGGCCGTCGTCACCAGCGACGCTCAGGGCCGGGTGGTCTACTTCGCGTTCGACCTGGGGGCGGTCTTCTGGGAGGCGCTCCAGGCGGACCACGGCCGGTTGATCGCCGACGCGGTGCGATGGTCGCTCGGCGGCGAGCCCGCCGCGACCGTGCGCGGGCCCGGCCTGGCCGACCTCGCCGTACGCCGCGACGACGACGGCGTCGCGGTGACCGTGGTCAACCTCAACAACCCGATGGCCATGCGCGGCGCCATCAGGGAGACCATCCCGCTGCCGCCGCAGACGGTCAGCGTCGCGCTGCCGCCGGGTGTTCAGGGGGCCACGGCGCGCCTGCTGGTCGCGGACTCCGAGACCGCCGCCGAGGTCCGTGACGGCCGCGTGGAGGTGGCGCTGACCGGCGTCGAGCTCATCGAGGTCGTGCACCTCACGTGGGAGCGCCGGTGAACGGGCGGCCCTGGTGGCGGGAGCCGTTCCGGATGTTCCAGACCAATCTCCGCGAGGTCGACGCGGGGCTCGACGTTGAGCGGGTGCTCGACCACCTGGAGGGGTTCGGGGCGAACGCGTGGCTGATCAGCGTCGGCGGCATCCTGTCCAACTATCCGACCGGCCTGGACTTCCAGACGCGCAACCCGTACCTCGCCGGGCGGCCGTCGGGTGACCTGGTCGGCGACGCGGTCGCCGCGGCCCGCCGCAGGGGGATACGCGTGCTGGCCCGCATGGACTTCTCCAAGATCGACCACCGGCGGGCCGAGGAGCACCCCGAGTGGTGCTTCGTCGCCCCCGACGGCGCCGCCCAGGTCTACAACGGCCTGACGAGCGTCTGCCCGAGCGGCGACTACTACCAGGTCAAGCTGTTCGAGGTGATCGGCGAGGTCCTCGACCGGTACGCGGTCGACGGCTTCTTCCTCAACTGGATGTCGTTCAACGAGGTCGACTACAGCCGGCGCTACCGGGGCGTGTGCCACTGCCTGGCCTGCGCCCGCCGCTACGCCGGGCAGGCCGGCGAGGAGCTGCCCGAAGGCCGGGACTCGCCCGGATACCTGCGCTGGCGGCGGTTCGCTCGCGAGACGCTCGACGACCTGCACGCCCGGATCAGAGCGGCGATCGCCGGCCGGCGCCCCGACGCGGCGCTGATCCTGGGCGAGCACGCCGACATCGTCTTCCACGAGGCGAACAACGCCGTCGGCCGGCCGCTCTGGCACCACCGCACCAGCGAGCACGTCAGCGCGGCCAAGTCGTATCGGCCGGACGTGCCCGTGCTGGTCAACTCGGTGGGGTTCGTGGACATGCCGTACCGGATGGCGGGGGAGGAGCCGTACCACTTCGCCCAGTATCTGCTCCAGGCGATCTCCCGGGGAGCGGTCCCGTCCACGTACATCATGGGGACGCCTGACGACAGCCCGTACGAGTGCCTGGAGATCGCGGGCGAGATCACCCGCTTCCACCGCGACCACGCGGAGACCTACCGGGACCTCGTCTCCGAGGCGCGCACGCTGCTGGTGCGTCCCGACCCGCTGAAGGATCCGCCGAAGGGCGCCCTCTCCGAGTTCCAGGGGCTCTACCTGGCGTTGCTGGAGCGGCATCTCCCGTTCGACGTGCTGCCGGAGGACAGGCTGCCGGTGAGCGACCTGTCCAGGTACCGGCTGATCGTGTTGCCGGATCTCGGCCCGATGGAGGCGGGGCGGGTGCTCGACGCGTACGCGGCGGCCGGGGGGACGGTGCTGGCGACCGGTTCGACCGGCTTCGACGCGGACGAGGCCCGGCTCGCCTGCCTGCCCGTGACCCGCCGCCTGGCGAGCAGGGAGACCGAGGAGGCGACGCGCTCGCTCCACCTGCGCGGCGACAGGGGCATGGTGCCGGTCATCGGCGCCTTCCACGTGGTCGAGCCCGCCGAGGGGGCGGAGACGGGGCTGTTCGCACTCTCCAGGGCCAGGTACGGCCCGCCGGAGAAGTGTCACGGCCACCGCGAGACCGGCCATCCCGGCTGGTTGGGCGCCCGGTACGGCAAGGGCAAGGGCGTGCTCATGCCGTGGACGGTCGGCCGCGGCTACCGGGAGACCGGGCTGAGCGCGCACCGGGACCTGTTCGCGGACCGCGCGCTGGCCGCCGCCGAGGGGCTGGCGGTGGAGACCGGCCTGCCGGAACAGGTGGAGATCGTCCCCGCCCGCTCGGCCGCCGGGCACGTGATCCACCTGCTCAACCGGTCGGGCGACGCCGACCAGCGGTTCCGCCGCCCGGTGCCGATCGGCGCGTCGTGGCTGGGGCTCCCGTGGCCGGGCGAGCGGCGGGTGCGCGCCCTGCGCGCGGGCCGCGAGCTGGAGGTGTCCGGCGGCCGCGTGCGGCTGCCGGAGGTGGGCCTGTACGAAGTCCTGCTGATCACTGACCGCTGAAGATTGTCAAACAAGTATTCATGACCTATTGACGGTCACGTCATACAACTGAACACTAGGGCTTCACTCAGCCCCTGTGAGAACGACGGGAGTAACAGTGATGAGCGGACTCGATCGGCGGGGATTCCTGAAGCTGGCTGCGGCGGGGGCGCTGGGGGCCGGCCTCGTGGCATGCGGCGGTGACTCGGGGAGCGGCGGCGGCGCCACGCTGAGATACGCCTGGTGGGGTAACACCATCCGCCAGCAGAACTACACCAAGGCCCTCAAGGAGTTCGCCGCCAAGAACCCGGGCATCCAGGTCGAGCCGGAGTTCGCCGACTACTCCGCCTTCCAGGAGCGCATGACGACGCAGATGGCGGCCCGCGACGTCGCCGACATCTTCTGGATCGCCTCAGCGCAGGTGCTCACCTACCACAAGAGCAACATCTACCGCCGCCTCGACGACATCCCCACCCTCGACCTGTCCGACTACTCCCAGCAGGAGCTGGACTCGTTCAAGCTGGGCGGGCAGCTCAACACCATGCCGTTCGGCGTCTTCGTCCCCGTCATGCGCTACAACGAGACGTTCGCCGAGGAGGACGAGGTCGAGCTCCCGCCCGACGACGCCGACTGGGACGCCTGGGCGACCTTCCTCATCGACTACTCCAAGGACAACTCCGGCAAGCGCAAGGGCATGCCGTACGAAGCCGACGCCGACATGTGGTTCGAGGCGTGGCTGCGCCAGCGCGGCGAGCACCTGTGGACCGAGGACGGCAACGTGGGCTTCACCGCCGACAGCGTGCGCGCCTGGTTCGACTGGTGGGACAAGATGCAGAAGGCCGGGGCCGTGCTGACGCTCAGCGAGCAGGAGGGCATGGGCCCCGACTGGGCGCTGGTCGGCGAGAAGGTGCTGGCCAAGGTGGGCAACTCCAACCACATCATCGACGACGCCAAGATGTTCCCCGACCACCGCTTCAAGCTGCGCGGCGTGCCGGTGGCCAAGGACGCGCAGGCCGGTCACCCGTTCCTGTACTACCCCCGGATGGCGATATATCAGGGCATCGACGAGGAGAACCTGGAGGCGGCCGGCAAACTCATCAGCTACAACACCAACGACCCGGCCATGCTCAAGACCGTCGGCCTGACCATGGGCGCGCCGGTCAACCCCAAGCTCTTCCAGCAGACCCTCGACGGGGCTGGCGGGGACGAGAAGGAGATGCTCACCGCCGTACAGGCCGTCCGTGAGGCCGAGCGCCGCCCCCGCTTCGAGGCGCCCCCCGGCACGAGCACCTGGCGCACGGCCATGGCCAGGGCCGCCGAGGAGATCTCGCTCGGCCGGTTGAGCACCGCCGACGGCGCCCAGCGGCTCCTCGACGAGATCAAGACCGGCATCACGCGGGCGCGTTAGGAGATCGTTGTGCCGATCACGCGAGCCAGACGCGGGCCGCGCGGCCAGGCCGGGGCCGCGCACGTCTTCCTCATCCCGTGGTGGCTCGGCCTCGTGCTGGTCACGGCCGTGCCGCTGCTCGCCTCCCTCTACCTGGCCTTCACCGACTACAACATCCTCAGCTCGCCGGAGTTCAACGGCCTTGCGAACTTCCGGCGGATGTTCGAGGACGGCTATTTCTGGGCGGCCGTCCGGGTGACGCTGGTCTACGTCCTGATCTCCATCCCGCTGCAACTGGGCTTCGCGCTGCTGCTCGCCCTCATCCTCGACCGGGGCCTGCGCGGCCTGGCCTTCTACCGCAGCGCCTTCTACCTCCCGTCGTTGCTCGGCAGCAGCGTCGCGGTCGCGATCCTGTGGCGGCAGGTCTTCGGCGACAACGGCCTGATCGACCGGGCGCTGTCGGCGTTCGGGCTGGAGCTGGGAAGCTGGCTGCAGAACCCGAGCCTGTCGCTGTCGACGCTGATCGTGCTGAACGTGTGGACTTTCGGCTCGCCGATGGTCATCTTCCTCGCCGGCCTCCGCCAGATCCCCGAGGAGTTGTACGAGGCCGCCCGGGTCGACGGCGCCGGCGTCGTCCGGCAGTTCACCGCCGTCACGATCCCGCTGCTGACCCCGATCATCTTCTTCAACCTGATCCTGCAGACGATCGGCGCCTTCCAGTCGTTCACCCAGGCCCACGTCGTCAGCGGTGGCACCGGAGGCCCGGCCAACTCGACGCTGTTCTACACGCTCTACATCTACCAGCAGGGATTCACGAACTTCGACATGGGCTACGCCTCCGCGCTGGCGTGGGTGCTGATGGCCGCGATCGCCGTGGTGACGGCCGTGCACTTCGTCCTGTCGAAATACTGGGTCTTCTACGGAGACGACTGATGACGACCGCGACCCTCGACTCCACGCGTACGCGCTCCAGGGCGGCCGCGCGGCGGCGCGTCCGCCGCGACCTGCTCAAACATCTCGGCCTCGGCGCCTTCGTGCTGCTGATGCTCTATCCGCTGGTCTGGATGATCGTCAGCTCGCTCAAGCCCGACCACCTCGTCCTCACCGAGCCCGGGCTCATCCCCAGCGAGATCACCTTCGACAACTTCGTCGAGGGCTGGCACGCGCTGAACCGCCCGTTCTCGGTCTTCTTCCTCAACTCGCTGGTCGTCACCGTCGGCGCGATCATCGGCAACCTCTTCTCCTGCTCGCTGACCGCGTTCGCGCTGGCCAGGCTGGAGTTCAGGATGCGCAAGGTCTATCTCGCGATCACGCTCCTGTCGGTGATGTTGCCGATGCACGTGCTGGTGATCCCGCAGTACATCTTCTTCTCGCAGTTCGACCTGGTGAACACGTACTATCCGCTGCTCGTGCCGAAGTTCCTGGCCACCGACGCGTTCTTCATCTATCTGATGGTGCAGTTCATCAGGACCATCCCGCGCGACCTCGACCGGGCGGCCTGGATCGACGGTTCGGGGCCGTTCCGCACCTTCTGGTACGTGATCCTGCCGCTGATGCGGCCCGCGCTCGTCACCACCACGATCTTCACGTTCATCTGGACGTGGAACGACTTCTTCGTGCCGCTGATCTATCTCACGTCGCCGAAGATGTTCACGGTGCCGGTGGCGCTCAACTCCATGGTCGACTCCGAGTCGCAGGGCGGCGTGGGCATGTTGTTCGCGATGTCGCTGGTGTCGCTGCTGCCCGTGCTGATCTTCTTCGCCGTCGCGCAGAAGCAGCTCATCCGCGGCATCGCCACCACGGGGCTCAAATGAGGATCCTGTTCACCGGCGAGCACGACGAGAGCGTGCGCCGCGGCGTGCGCGCGGCGGCCCCGGAGGCGAGCGTCACGTTCGGGGCGGACCTGGCCGAGGGGATCGAGGAGGCGGACGCCGTGGTCGGCCGCGTGCCGGACGCGCTGCTGGCCAGGGCGCGCAGGTTGCGCTGGGTGCACAGCCCGGCCGCCGGCGTGGACGGCGTGCTGACGGGCGCGCTGCTCGACAGCGACGTGACGCTCACGTCCTCCGCGGGCAACGGCGCGATCCCGCTGGCCGAGCACGCGATGTTGCTGATGCTCATGCTCAGCAGGGACGCGCCCCGCTGGCTGCGCGCGCAGGCGGAGCGCCGCTGGGACCGCTACACCCACGGCGAGCTGGCCGGCGCGACCGTCGGGCTCTACGGGCTGGGCAACGCGGGGCTCGACCTGGCGGCCAAGGCGAAGGCGTTCCACATGCGGGTGCTGGGCATGCGCCGCAGGGCCGGCGTGCCCGCGCCGGGTGTGGACGAGCTGTTCGGCCAGGACGACCTTCCCCGGTTCCTGGCCGCGTGCGACTTCGTGGTGGTCACCGCGCCGCTCACGCCGGCCACCGCGGGCCGGTTCGACCGGGCCGCGTTCGCCGCGATGAAACGTACGGCGTGCTTCGTCTGCGTCTCGCGCGGCGGCATCGCGGACGACGACGCCCTGCTCGACGCGTTGCGCCGGGGTGAGATCGCGGGGGCGGGGCTGGACGCGCACGGCGTGGAGCCGCTGCCGGAGGAGAGCCCGTTCTGGGGGGTGCCGAACGTCATCGTCACCCCGCACAACGGCGCCACCACGGGAGGGACCGCGCGCCGCGGGGTGCGGATCATGGTGGACAACGTCGGCAGGTTCGCCCGTGGCGAGCCGCTGCGCAACGTCGTCGACAAGGCGGCCGGGTATTGAGAGCTAGTATACTTGTCTGACGATTCTGCTCGCGTTCGGCGATCCTTGGGAGGGGTCCTTTGGACGGCCAGACCAGCTTTTCTCTCGGACCGTCGTCTCTGACGGAAGCGCTCTACGAGTCCGTGCGCAAGCGCATCGTCAACGGTGAGATCGCCCCGGGGGAGAAGCTCACCGAGATCCGCATCGCCGGCGAATACAGCGTCGCACGGCCCACCGCGAAGGCCTGCCTGGAGCGGCTCACCGCGCTCGGGCTGCTGCGCCGCACCACCCACAAGACCGCGGTCGTCCCCAAGCTCGACGAGGACGACATCCGCGACCTCTACTTCAGCCGCGAGACCGTCGAGCGCGCGGCGGTCGCGGCGCTCGCCCGCACCGCCACCGTGCCGCAGGCGGCCGCCCGCGCGCAGGCGGCGATGAAGGCGGCGGCCGGCGACATGGCCTTCGCCAGCCAGGTGGAGGCCGACATCGCGTTCCACTCCGCGCTGGTCGCGGCCGTGGGCAGCCGGCGGCTGTCGCGCATGCACGAGGTGATCCTCGGCGAGGTGCACCTGACGATGGGCCAGTTCCAGGCCCACAGGACCACGCACCCCATGAACGTGGTGCACGAGCACGACGACATCCTCAAGGCGATCGGCGACGGCGACCCCGAGCGGGCCCAGCAGCGCCTCGCCCACCATCTCGACCAGGCCCAGGGCCGCCTGCTCGGCCAGTTGCGCCGCGAGCGGCCGGAAGAGGCCACCGCGTAGGAGCTCATGTGACCAGCTGGACCGTCAACTGCTCGATCCTCTACACCGGACTGCCCCTGCTCGACCGCCCGGCCGCGGCGGCCGCCGACGGGTTCACGGCGGTGGAGTTCTGGTGGCCGTGGCCGCAGGCCGTGCCCGCCGACCGTGAGGTGGACACGTTCGTACGCGCCGTCGAGGACGCGGGCGTGCACCTGACCGGGCTCAACTTCTTCGCCGGCGACATGGCGGCCGGAGATCGCGGCCTCGTGTCGTGGCCCGAGCGCTCCCGCGAGCTGCTCGACAACATCCCCGTGGTGGCGGCCATCGGCGAGCGGCTCGGCTGCCGGGCCTTCAACGCCCTCTACGGCAACCGCGTCGAAGGGATCGACGCGAAGGAGCAGGACGACCTGGCCGTGGAGATGCTGGCGGCCTGCGCGCGCGGCGTCGACGGCACCGTGCTGGTCGAGCCGGTCAGCGGCGCGCCGCGCTATCCCCTGCTGACGGCCGCCGACGCGGTGGCCGTGCTCGACCGGCTCGGTGACGTGCCCGGCGTGGGGCTGCTGGCCGACTTCTACCACCTGGCCGTCAACGGCGACGACGTGCCCGCCGTCATCGAGCGGCACGCCGCGCGCATCGCCCACGTGCAGATCGCCGACGCCCCCGGCAGGGGCGCGCCGGGCGAGGGTTCGCTGCCGCTCCGGCAGTGGATCTCTGACGTGTACGCAGCCGGATATAACGGATATGTCGGCCTGGAATACCGCTCCGACGGCCCCGGCGCCTTCGACTGGCTCCCCCGCACGGAGCGAGCCGCCGCCCCGGAGAGACCGGCGCGATAGAGACTCGCGCGACAGAGAGACTCGCACGAGAGACCCGCGCGTCAGGAACCGTTCGCGCGACAGGAACCCGCACGAGAGACCCGCGCGGCAGGGATCGGCGCGAAAGCAACCGATGGGAGAGGAACGTCGTGAGCACCATCGCCTTCATCGGCCTCGGCATCATGGGCAGCCCCATGGCCGTGCACCTGGTCAGGGCCGGGCACACCGTGGCCGGCTACAACCGCTCGCCCGGGAAGACCAGGGCCCTGACCGAGGCGGGCGGGCGCGCGGCCGCCTCGATCGCCGACGCCGTGACGGGGGCCGACGTGGTCGCCCTCATGGTGCCCGACTCTCCCGACGTGCGGGCCGTGCTGACCGGGGATGACGGCGTGTTCGCGCACGCCGCGCCCGGCACGTTGATCATCGACTTCTCCTCGATCCGGCCCGACGTCACCCGCGAGCTGGCCGGAGAGGCGGCCGCCCGCGGCCTGCGCTATCTCGACGCCCCCGTCTCCGGAGGCGAGGCGGGCGCCAGGAACGCCGCCCTGTCGATCATGGTGGGTGGCGAGAGCGACGCCTTCGCGGCGGCCAAGCCGATCTTCGACGCGGTCGGCAGGACCGTCGTGCACGTCGGGCCGAGCGGCGCGGGCCAGACGGTCAAGGCGGCGAACCAGCTCATCGTCGCCGCCAACATCGAGGCGCTGGCCGAGGCGGTCGTGTTCCTAAGAGCGTACGGAGTGGATCTGGAGGCGGCGCTGGACGTGCTGGGCGGCGGCCTGGCGGGCTCGGCGGTGCTGGCCCAGAAGCGCGGCAACATGCTCGACCACGCGTTCGAGCCCGGCTTCCGCATCGCCCTGCACCACAAGGACATGGGAATCGTCACGTCGGCGGCCCGCGAGGCCGGGGTCGTGCTGCCGCTCGGCGCGCTGGTCGCCCAGCTCGTGGCCGCCGCCAACGCGTCCGGCGACGGAACGCTCGACCACTCCGCGCTGCTCCGGGGCGTCGAACGCCTCTCCGGCGACCTGTAGGGCCACCGCCGGGCTGCCGGAGCGGCTCAGCTTTCGCGCTCGGCGGTGAAGCGCCGGATCAGCTCTTCGGACGTCAGCGGCTCCTCGGGCGGGGAGGGCGCCGGGTGGGCGCGCATGCCGGCGAGCACCAGCCGCACCGCGCGCTCCCGCAGCTCGTCGCCCAGGGCGGCGGGCAGGGCGGGCAGCCCGCGGACGAGCAGCCCGACGACCCCCATGACGTCGCCCGTGCCGACGTCGGTGCGCAGCGCCCCCTCGTCGTGGGCGGCGCTCACGATCCGGTCGAGGACCTCCAGCAGGCGGACGCGGCCCTCGGTGATCTCGGGCGTGCCGGCCACACGGTGCACCTGCGCCCCCGCGACCGAGATGAGCAGGTCGAGCCGCAGGTCGGCGCACCCGCGTACGAACCGGCTGAGCGCGTCCCACGCCCAGGTCTCCTCCTCGCGCGCCTTCTGCGCGAGCGCGATCATGCGTTCGAGGGCGTCGGCCAGCACGGCGTGGATGAGACTGTCGCGGTCGGGGAAGTGCCGGTAGAGCGTGCCCGCCCCCACACCGGCGAGCCGCGCGACCTCGTCCATCGTGGCGCCAGGGCCCTGCTCGGCGAACACCTCCCTGGCCGTGTCGATGATCAGCTCCCGGTTGCGTTGTGCGTCCGCTCTCAGTTGGCCCGGCGCGCGCATATCGGCTGGCCGCCTCTCGTGTGCTGGAGATCGCTTGACGTGGCTCTCCACAGCAGCATAACGTCTGGAAAGCGGAGAAAATTTCTCCGCTTTCCAGAGAAGGGTGCGCACATGATGCAAGCACTGGTCGCCCGGCGCTACGGCCCGCCCGGGCTGCTCCAGATCGAGGACCTGCCGATTCCCGAGCCGGGCCCCGGCCAGATCCTGGTGAAGGTCGCGGCGGCCTCGCTCAACCCCGCCGACCTGATGCTCACGAGCGGAGCCATCAAGGACAGCTTCGAGCTCCGCTTCCCCTACGTCCCGGGCACCGACTTCGCGGGCACGGTCACCGGGCTCGGCCCCGGCGTGACCTCCTTCGCGACGGGCGACGAGGTGTTCGGATTCGGCGCCCCGCCCTCGTACGCCGAGCGCTTCGGCCTGGCCGCGGCCACCTCGGGCGCGCTCGCCGAATACGCGACCTTCCATGCCGAGGGCCCTTACGTGGCCACGAGGCCGGAAGGGCTCGCGCCCGAGACCGCCGCGGCGCTGACGAGCACCGGCATGACGGCCGCGGCGGCCCTGCAGGACGGCGCGTTCCTGCCGGGCGAGCGGGTGCTGGTCATCGGCGCGACAGGCGGCATCGGGAGCATCGCCGTGCCCCTGCTGGCCAAGGAGAAGCAGGCCGAGGTCATCGCCACCGCGATCCCCGAGCACACCGGCTACGCGCGCGGTCTCGGCGCCTCCGCCACGATCGACTACGTGGCGTGCGACGTCGTCGAGGAGACCCTGCGCCTGCACCCCGGCGGCGTCGACGCCATCGTCAACCTGGCGCTCGACGGCGAGGGGCTCACCGAGGCGGTCAGGGCGCTGCGGCCCGGCGGCCGGCTGATCACCACGACGCTCGGCTCGCTCGGCCACGGCTCCCTCGGCAGGGACGACATCACCGTACGGGTCGTCAACGGCCCTCCCAGCCTGCGCCCCGGCACCTTTGCCACGCTCGCCCTCCGCGCGCTCGACGGAACCCTCGGCGACATGATCAGCCGCCGTTACCCGTTCGCGGAGGCCGGGCGGGCCCTGCGCGACCTCGCGGCCGCCCGCCACACCCGCGGCAAGTACGTCGTCTCGATGCCGGACGCTCAGGCCGGCCGCCCCGGCGGGCCCTGACCACCTTGGCACCGCGTGGCGGAGTCGCGCACCACCCGGTCGGGGGCGACCCCGCCGAGGAGGCCTCCGAGCTGATCCTGGGGAACCTCGGGATGGCGCCCGGCGCCAGGGCCCCTGAAGTCGTACCGGTCGTCAGAGGAAGACGGTGGTCCAGGCCTGGACCACGTACGTGAGGGGCGGCTCGCCCCAGCAGACACCGTGCGTGTCACGCAGCGCACGGTAGCCGGCCAGCGCGCGAGCCACCGGTTCGGGGAGCAGCGGATCGTCGTTCATCGGACACCCCCTGAATCGCACGCGTCGTCATCGTGACATGAACCGACCGCTACGTCCCCTGCGATGCACGGTCAGGCGCGCCGACCGAGGCTGAACGTGGGCTGTCCTGGAATGCTCTGCTGGGCGTCCAGCGCCTTGTCGTCCAGGATCGGCGCCGCGTCCTCCGACACGAACACGCGTACGTCTCCCTTCTCCACGACCTGGTCGCCCGCGTACGGCGTGCTCACCAGGGTGACTTCGAGTGTTCCCGCCTCGTCGGTCTTCGGGGCGATGCGCAGCCCGGCGTCGGCGGGCACGTCCTCTCCGACCATGAGGTCGCGGATCGCCTCAACGGCGTTGTCTGTCAGTGTCAGCACAACAGACTCCTTTTCGCTCGGGAAACCTTCGCCTCCCCTCCGGCCCTCGCCCCAAACCCGGGCCGGCCTCCGCCGCGGACCCGGCGGCCCGGCATGCCCGTAGGGGCCGCGGGTAGCGGGACACTCATGACCAGGACCGACAGAGCCGTCATGGACGTGCTGCTCGACCGGTACGGCCGCACGTTCGCGAACGAGGCCGGAATCAAGCTGGCCGACCAGCCGAAACCGCTCTACCAGCTGCTCGTCCTCGCCGCCCTGCTCAGCGCGCGGATCTCGGCGGACGTGGCGGTGGCGGCCGCCAGGGAGCTGTTCGCGGCCGGATACGCCACCCCGAAGGCCATGCGGGAGGCGACCTGGCAGGACCGGGTGGACGCGCTGGGCCGCGGCCACTACCGCCGCTACGACGAGCGCACCGCCACCATGCTGGGCCGGGGGGCCGAACTGCTCGTCGACCGGTGGAAGGGCGACCTGCGCCGCCTGCGCGACGAGGCGGGCGGCGATCCGCGCGGCACCGCCGGGTTGCTGATGGAGTTCCCCGGCATCGGGCCGACCGGCGCGGACATCTTCCTGCGTGAGGTCCAGGCCGTCTGGCCCCAGGTCGCGCCGCACCTGGACAAGAAGGTGCTGGACGGCGCGGCCAACGTCGGGCTGCCCCGCCAGGAGCGCTCACTGGCCCGGCTGGCCCGCTCCGGCGACGAACTGGCCCGCCTGTCGGCCGCCCTCGTACGGGTGTCCCGCAGCAAGCGGACCGCCGAGGAGGTGAAGTCCGCCGCGGCCCGCTGACGGCGCGGGCTGACGGTGGGGGAAGGCGGCGGCCCGTTGACGATCTGCTCTGTTAGGTTCGACGTATGGGTGAGTTTGTGAGCGTCGAGGTGGCCGACCAGATCGCCACGATCCGTCTTGACCGTCCGAAGATGAACGCCCTCAACGGCCAGGTCCAGCAGGAGATCGGCGAGGCCGCCGGTCTCGTCGACGCCGACCCGCAGGTGCAGGCGGTGATCATCTACGGAGGCGAGAAGGTCTTCGCGGCGGGCGCCGACATCAAAGAGATGGCCGACATGTCCTATGCCGACATGTCCACCCATTCCCGTGCGCTTCAGGACTGCTTCACCGCGGTCACCCGCATCGGCAAGCCGGTCATCGCCGCCATCACCGGCTACGCCCTGGGCGGCGGCTGCGAGCTCGCCCTCTGCGCCGACTTCCGGGTCGCGGGAGAGTCGGCCAAGCTGGGACAGCCCGAGATCCTGCTCGGCATCATCCCCGGCGCGGGCGGCACCCAGCGCCTGCCCCGCCTGGTCGGCCCGGCCCGGGCGAAAGATCTGATCTTCACGGGCCGCCACGTGCCCGCTTCCGAGGCCCTCGCGATGGGCCTGGTCGACCGGGTCGTGCCGGACGAGCAGGTCTACACCGCCGCCCTCGAATGGGCCGCCACCTTCGTCGGGGGTCCCACGATCGCGCTCCGCGCCGCCAAGCAGGCCGTCGACCAGGGGCTGGAGGTCGACCTCGACACCGGCCTCGAGATCGAGCGGCTGCAGTTCTCCGGGCTCTTCGCCACCGGCGACGCCAAGATCGGCATGCGCGCGTTCGCTGAGAAGTCCAAGCCCAAATTCACCGGGCAATAACGCTCTTCTGGACATGTCACCGCAAACTGGACGGAGCTTTCGGGGGACTCTGATAACCCCTCGGTAGCTTCGTCCGTCCGGGCTGTGGATTGCCAGTATCGTGGCGTTTCATGATGCGCGTTCCCGTCCCTGTCCGGCTGCGCAAAGCCGTGCGTACGTGGTTCGACTCCCGTTACATCTCCATCGCCGATCACCGCCAGGACATCAGGGACGCGCTCTGGGAGGTCCAGACCCTGCGGCGGGAGATGGCGACCCTCCAGGGCGAGGTCGAGCGGCTGCGGAACGCGCGCCCGCCGTCGGCCGGCGGCGGCACGGCCGATCGCAAGATCGACAAACTCGCCGGCAAGGCCGACGACGCCCACCGGCTCGCCCAGGAGACGGCCAAGGCGCTGGACGGCGTGCTGCAGAACGAGGTCCTCGTCTGGCAGGCCATCGACGACCTGCGGACCCGCCTGCCCGGGGGAGAGGCTCCCGCGGCGGACCGGGCAGGCGAGCGGGCGCGGGGGCGTTCCGAGGAGCAACCGTGCGCGTGACGTGGACCGGCGCGGATCTGACATTCCGCCTCGACCCGGACGACGAGATCACCGGCAGGGCCTCCGACGAGCACCCCATCAGGCTCGCCACCAACTCCTGCTCCGTCGGAGGCGTCCCCGACGACGCCCACCCCGACCTCTTCGCCCTCGCCGCCTGGACGGTCGTGGCGCCGTGGACCCGCCGGCGCATCTCCTTCGACCGGGCCGTGTCGGCGGAGCTGGCCGAGGCCCTGCACGCCGGCTGGGAGATCGAGGCGGGGCCCGTGGGGGCGGAGCCGCGCCGGCCGGGGGCCAGGCTCGCGATCTCGTACAGCGGTGGCGCGGACTCCGTCGCGGCGGCCGCCATGTACCCGGAGGCGCCGTTCGTGCACTTCCAGCGCGTGCCGCACCGGCGGGTCCCCAACCGCTGGCCCCACTACCGGTCCGACGTGCTGGCCAGGCTCGCCGAGCGGACGGGCCGCGAGCTGTCCACGGTCACCTCCGACCTGGAGTACACCCTCGCCGAGCCGCGTCCCGGCTATCCGGAGCACCACGCGGTGGCGGTGGGCGCGCTGCTCCTGGCCGACCAGCTGGACCTCGGCGGGCTGGCCTTCGGCTATGAACTCGGTTCACGCTGGCTCGGCGGGGATCGCTACGTGTTGCGCTACACGCCGGACAACCCCATGTGGGCGCCGAACGGCAGATGGGGGAAATTATTCGCGGCGGCGGGCGTGCACATCGTGCTGCCCGTGGGCGGCGTGAGCGAGGCGGTCACCATGCGCCTGGCCCTCGCCTCCGATCTGAAGAAGTACGTGCGCTGGTGCCTGCGCGGCACCGACGGGCCGTGCCGCACCTGCGGCAAGTGCCTCTACAAGGAGCTCATCCAGGCCGCCGTCGAGCGCCGCCCGCTCGACACCCCCATGACCGCCAGGCACCGCGCCGCACAGCCGTGGCTCAAGAAGCCGCCCTACGGCGGCCAGGAGATGGTCGAGTACGGGCTGGCGCGCGTCCCCGGGATCGAGCACACCCTCTTCGCCGGGGTGCTCGACTACTTCGACGCCACGGAGGAGTCCACGAGCTGGCTGGACCACTGCTACCCGCCGGCCCTCGACGAGATCCCGGCCCCGTGGCGGGCCGATGCGACCGCGTACATCGAGGCGAACGTGGGGCTCATGACGGAGGATGAGGTGCGCCGGGTGGAGACTTGGGGCGCCTGACCCCGGGCGGGCGTGGAGCGATGAAGGAGCAGGGCACGTGAAGGTCTATCTGTCGGTGGACATGGAGGGCGTGACGGGGCTGACGGACCCCGAGGAGATGCACGCGGGCAAGCGCGGCTACGAACGCGGCTGCGAGCTGATGACCGCCGACGCCAACGCCGCCGTCGAGGGCGCGTTCGACGCGGGGGCGGCAAGCGTGCTGGTCAACGACGCCCACGGGTCCACCAAGAACCTCCGGATCGACCTGCTCGATCCCCGGGCCAGCCTCATCCGGGGGCCGGGCAAGGCACAGCGGATGGCGCAGGGGCTCGACGGGTCGTTCCAGGCCGCCTGCTTCGTGGGCTATCACGCCCGCGCCGGCGTGCAGGACGGCGTGCTGAACCACACCTGGATGGGCAAGGAGATCCAGAACGTCTACCTCAACGGCGAGTTGTGCGGGGAGACCCGGCTCGTCGCCGCGTGCGCCGGGTTCCACGGGGTGCCGGTCGCGGTGGTGACGGGGGACGAGGCCGTCGGCGAGGAGGCACGCGAGCTGCTCGGCGACGTCGAGACGGTAGCGGTGAAGAAGGGGATCGACAAGTTCTCGGCCGAACTGCTGCCGCCGAGCGTCGCCCAGGCAAGGATCCGTGAGGTCACGGCGCGGGCGCTCGGCAGGTTGAGCGACTTCACGCCGTATGAGGTGGCGGCGCCGTACACGCTCGGGGTGGAGTGGAACTCCACCGCCATCGCCGCCGCTGTGGCGCTCATCCCCGGCGTGAAGTCCGCGGGGTCGCGTCACACGGAGTTCACCACCGACGACTTCACCCAGATCATGGCGCTGTTCGGCATCTTCGCCACCATCGGCGGCCAGGTCGCCTGCGGCAGCGGACCGTACGGGTGACAGGGCGTGGGGATGACGGTGAACGCCCGGGACCGGGTGTAGGGGGCGGGTGACGTGGAAGGCGCGGCGCTGACCCGGCGCGGGCTGCTCGTCGGGATCGGCGCGGTGGGCGGCGCGGGCGCCATGTACGCGGCCATGGGCGCGTTAGGGCTGGCGCCCTCGGAGCAGTCCAAGGATTACGTGGCGCCCAGGCCGGGCGACTTCACCCTGCGCGGCAAGGGCACGGCCAAGGTGGTGATCATCGGCGCGGGGGTGGCGGGGCTGACGGCGGCGTACGAGCTGGGCAAGGCCGGTTATGACTGCACGCTGCTGGAGGCCAGGGAGAAGGCCGGCGGGCGGAACCTCACGCTGCGGGGCGGCGACCGCCTCAGCGAGCTGAACGGCCCGGCGCAGGAGGTGACGCTCGGCGAGGGCGTCTACTTCAACGCGGGTCCCGCCAGGATCGCCCCGTGGATGGTGACCCTCGACTACTGCCGCGAGCTGGGCATCCCGATCGAGACCTTCATCAACGACAACGCCGCCGCGTACGTGCACACCAACGGGCGGACGATGCGGGCGCGGACCGCCCGAGCCGATATGTATGGATATGTCGCGGAAATGCTGGCGAAAGCCACAAATGTCGGCGCGCTGGATAAGGCCATCACCAAGGACGACCAGGAACGCCTGCTCGATTTCCTCAGAAGGTTCGGTGACCTGGGTCCCCGGCTGGAATATGAAGGCTCGTCGCGCCGCGGTTTCACGAAATTTCCGGCAATAGACGGTGGTGTCCTCCTCGACGCGCCCGGCTCCCTCCACCAGATCCTCGCCGCGGGCACCGGCCGCGCCATCACCAACAACTTCGGCTTCGACCAGGCCACCCCCATGTTCCAGCCCGTCGGCGGCATGGACGCGATCGTCACCAGGCTGCTGGAGGCGGTGGGCGAGGACAACATCACGACGGGCGCCAAGGTCACCAAGATCACCACTCTGGACGACGGCGTCGAGGTCGTCTGGACCGGCGGCAGCGTCAAGGCCGACTACTGCATCGCCGCCCTCCCGCCGCACATCCTCGCCAAGATCCCGCACAATCTCGGAGCCCAGGTCGCCACGGCGCTGAAGACTCCGGTCCCGGTCGCCGCCGGAAAGATCGGCCTGGAGTACGGCAGGCGCTGGTGGGAGCTGGAGGACCACATCTACGGCGGCGTGACGGAGACGGACCTCGACATCACCCACATCTGGTACCCGTCCCACGACTACCACGCCGAACGCGGCCTGCTCGTCGGCTACTACAACACCGAGCACGACGCCGAGCTGTACGGAGCCCTCACCCCCGAGGACCGCAGGCGCAGGGCGCTCACCCAGGGCAAGAAGATCCACGGCGAGAAGTACCGCCAGAACCTTCTGTCCAGCGTCTCCGTCGCGTGGGAGCGCCAGGAGCACATCCAGGGCGGCTGGGTGCGCTGGCCGTCCTTTGATTCGTCCTTCACTTTTCTGCAACGCCCCGCCGGAAGGGTTTACTTCGCGGGCGACTGGCTCACCCATCTGATCGCCTGGCAGGCGGGGGCCATGGAGTCCGCCCGCGGCGCCGTCACGCTGCTGCACCAGCGAGTGCTGCAGTCCCCGTGACGTCGCACGCTGCTCCGACGCCCGGGTTAGGGTCCAAGGAGAAGCGATCGAGGAGATGGGGATGAGTTTGCACTGGGTGCCCGCGACCGAACGGATCGACCTCCTGGCTGATCCTGTGGCGCGGGCCGTTCCGCACGTGGAGGATGTCGAGGTGGCCGAGATCGACCCCGATCTGGCCGACACGGCGGCGTTCTGCGAGCGCTACTCCGTGCGGCTCGACGAGTCGGCCAACTGCGTGGTCGTGGCCGCGAAACGAGGCGGCGAGATCCGCTACGCCGCCTGCATGGTGCTCGCGACGATGCGGGCGGACGTGAACGGCGTCGTGCGCAGGCATCTCGACGCCAGGAAGGCGAGCTTCGCGCCGATGGCCGACGCGGTCGAGCTGACCGGCATGGAATACGGCGGCATCACGCCGCTGGGGCTGCCGGAGGACTGGCCGATCCTGGTGGACACGCACGTCGCGGAGCACCCGAGAGTGGTGATCGGAAGCGGCGTGCGCAGGTCGAAGCTGGCCGTCTCCGGGGCCGGGCTGGCCGGGCTGAAGGGGGCGGAGGTTCTCTCGCTGGCCGGCTGACACAAACTGAAGCCGATTCGAGACCGTTGGATGGGAAACCGATGAGCCCTTTCCGGACGTTGTACGAGTGGGAATGTGGCCTCATGGTTCATCTCGTGGGCGGTGACTAAGCCGATATGGTGCTTCATGCCATGAACGATGACCGACTTGGCCCTTACCGGTTGCTCAGGCGGCTCGGTGAAGGCGGGATGGGCGTTGTCCACCTCGCTGCCGACCCGCAGGGGCGCCAGGTGGCGGTCAAGGTCCTGCGCGGGGAGGTCGCCGGCGACGAGGTCGCCAGGCGGCGGCTTTCGCGCGAGGTCGAGACCATGCGCAGGGTGCGGAGCAACTACATCGCCGAGGTGCTCGACGCCGACGTGACCGGCCATCGCCCCTACATCGTCACCCGCTATGTGCCCGGCCGTCCCCTCGACGAGATCGTCAAGGACGACGGCCCGCTCGACCTGCCGGCGTTGGTCAAGGTCGCGCACGGCGTGGCGTCGGCGCTGGCCGTCGTGCACTCGGTGGGGGTGATCCACCGCGATCTCAAGCCGGGCAACGTGCTGATCCTCGACGGCGAGCCCGTGCTGATCGACTTCGGCATCGCGCAGGCGGTCGACGCGACGCGGCTGACGCAGACCGGCATGTTCATCGGCACGCCCGGCTACCTCGCACCCGAGATCATCGAGGGCCAGGAGGCCGGCCCCGAGGTCGACATCCACGCGTGGGCGGGCACGCTGCTGTTCGCCGCGACCGGCCAGCCGCCCTTCGGCAAGGGCACGCTGGAGATGGTCTTCTACAACATCACGGCGGGCAAGGCCGACATCAGCGCCGCCCCGGCGACGTTGCAGCCGCTGCTCAAGGCGGCTTTCCAGCGCAATCCGGCCAAGCGCCCCAAGGCGGCCGACCTGGCCGAGCAGACCGCCAGGATGATGCCCCAGCCGCCGCGGGGCGGCGCGCCCGACGAACTGTCCACCGTGCCGCGTCCCGGCACGTCCCCGGCCGGCCTTCCGGTCCCGCGGCCCGCGGCCGACCAGCCGCCCCACGACGTGTCCACGCCGCCGGTGACGCCGCGGCGGCTGCTCGAGAGCCAGGACCACCCGGCCACCCCGCCACCGCAGGATCAGCAGTACGTCTCGCTCCTGCCCAACCAGCCCGACCCCTGGCCGACCCGCAGGGTGTCGCCGGAGGAGCTGCGCAGGATCCAGCGCGAGAGCGGGGTGTCGCAGCCCTGGCCGGCGCAGCCGGGCGCCCACAACGCGCCGCCGGGCGAGGCCGACGTGCCCACCAGGCGGGTGCGGCCCGACTCTCCCGAGTTCCGCGGGCTCGCCGCCGGCCCGCCCGCCGACGCCAGGCCCGGCACGGGTCCCGCTGGAGGGCCGGGCGCAGGGGCAGGTCCTGGCCGGTCCGGGCCCGGCCACGACTACGCCAGGCCGACGCCCACGCCGGCGCAGCCGCCGCCCTACATCCCGGCGCAGCTGCACTACCAGCCCGGCCCCACGAAGCGTGAGCCCTTCATCCCGGCCGTGTCCCCTGGCAACGTGCTGCAGCGTTCCAGGGCCTACGGCGTGGCGAGCGCCATGCTGCTCGTCCTCATGATCGTGGCGGCCGTGCTCGCGCCCGTGCTGGTGGCGGTCCTCGCGATCCCGGTCGCGGTGTTGCTGCGGGCGGCCGACCTGGCGCAGCCCACGCTGATGGCGCGCCGTGCCGCGGGCGCGGCGGCGCTCGACGTCGTCAGGGTGCTCTCCTACCCCAAAGAGCTCGCCAAATCGGCGGGCATCACGCTCGCTCTGCTGCTTTATGCCGTCATCCTGGGATTGCCGGTGACGCTGCTGCTCACCGTGGTCGCCAGGATGGACCCGTCCTACGCCCTGGCGTGGGGCGCCGCGATCGCCCTGTGGACCGTCTGCGCGGGTCCAGGGGTGGAAGGGCCAGGCAAGCAGATGCGCAGAACGCTCTCATCGCTCGTACCCTCGAGAACAGCGGCGATGGTGATGGCCGGAGTGCTGGCGGCAGGCGCCGCGCTCTCGCTGATCCTCGCTTACGGCACGTTCGGGGACAAGCCAAGGGGGGCCGTATGGACTCCGCTGAACGTCGATCCAGTGGTCAAGCAGCTCGAAAGTCTGAGGGGGAATTCAGGAGGATGACGCGGGGAAGGTGGCGATGAACACCCGGGCACCAGAGCGCCTCGGCCCTTACCGGCTGGTCAGGAAGATCGGCGAAGGCGGCATGGGGGTCGTCCACCTCGGTCTCGACGGTGACGGCCGCGAGGTCGCGATCAAGGTGCTCCATCCGCACGTCGCCGCCGACCTCAAGGCACGCGACCGGCTGACCCGCGAGGTCGAGACCATGCGCCGGGTGCGCAGCCCGCACGTGGCCGAGGTGATCGACGCCGAGCTCGTCGGCGGCCAGCCCTATGTCGTCACCCGCTTCGCGCCCGGCCGCACGCTGGAGGACACCGTCCTGGCCGAGGGCCCCCTGGAGGCACGCGACCTCATCAGGCTCGCCCAGGGGCTGTGCAGGGCGCTGGTGGCCATCCACGCGGCCGACGTGATCCACCGCGACTTCAAGCCGTCCAACGTGATGCTCGTCGACGGCGAGCCGCTGGTCATCGACTTCGGCATCGCCCACCTGGTGAACGCCACCAGGCTCACCCAGACCGGCATGTTCGTCGGCACGCCCGGCTATCTGGCGCCCGAGATCATCCGCGACTCCGAGATCACCCAGGCGGCCGACGTGCACGCGATGGCCTCGACGGTGTTCTTCGCCGCGACGGGGGCGCCGCCGTTCGGCACGGGCACGTTCGAGGCGGTCTGCTTCAACATCATGGAAGGGCGGGCACAGATCGACAAGGCGCCCGCGTGGCTGCGCGGCTGGCTCACCCGCGCGCTGCAGGTCGACCCGTCGGTCCGGCCCGACGCGCACGAGCTGCTGCGGATGGCCAAGGCGCTCGACCCGTCGGTGACCGCGTTCAACGAGGCCTCGTTCGAGGGCCCCACGGGCACCAAGCGCATGCGCGACCGCACCCGGACCATGGACACGTTCTCCGATCTGCTGCCGCCGGTCGACTACGGCGCGCCACCGGCGCCCCGGCGGCGTGAGGAGGCGCCGCCGCGGCGTGACGAGCGGCCCCCGCCCTACGTGCCCGCGCCGGTCTCGGCCAGGCCGCCCGTGCAGCGTGCCGACCAGCACGTGGCGGGCTACGCCGCGCCGCGGCCCACCGCTCCTGCGCAGGCCAGGCCCTACACGCCGCCGCCCGAGCCGCGGAAACACACCCCGCCGTCCGAGCGGAAGAGATACCTCTTCGGCAGCCAGTTCGTGGGGCTGCTCATGCTCGTCACCCTGGTCGCGCTTACCGTGATGATGCCGGTCATGGTGGGCGCGATCGCCGTGGCGATCGTGCTGGTGCTGCGCATCGGCGAATACCTCTTCGGCGACCTGGTCAAGCGCCGCCAGGTGCGGGGGAGCAGCGCGGCCGACCCGTGGCTCGTGGTGGTGGGCACGCCGTGGGCGCTGGTCAAGTCCGCGCTCGTGTCGGCGGTGCACGTGCCGCTGGCGCTGCTGTTCGGCGTGTGCGTCTGGGGCCTGCTCCACTGGGTCGGCCAGATGAGCGTCAACGTGGCGGCGTCGTACGCCGCGGGCGCGTTCGCGGCGGGCCTGTTCGTGTTGCCCGGCGGCGGCGCGCCGCGCAAGGCCGTCACCCGCACGCTCACCGGGGTGCTGCGCAGCCCGGGAGCCGCGCTGGTCGCGGTCGTGCTGATGGGCACGGCGGCGTTGTTCGCGGTGATGTTCGCGCTGGGCCAGGACGCGGTGTGGACGCCGTGGCGGGCTCCGGAGACCGTGATCGAAGACCTGGCGAGCGACGCCAGGCAGACCACGGTCGGCCTGATCACCGGGATGATCGACAGCTTGCTCGACGGGCTCGGGCTGGGGTTCCTGACTCCCTGGAACTGAGTGTCCCCGCGGGCTCTCGAGGGGAGAGAAGAAGTATGGGCGACAGGCTCGGTCCGTATGAGCTCCTCTCCCGGCTCGGCGCCGGCGGGTTCGGCGAGGTGCACCTTGCGCTCGACGCCGAGGGCCGCACGGTCGCCGTCAAGGTGCTGCATCCGCATGTCGCGGCCGACGGCGGCGCGCTGGCCAGGCTCGCGCGCGAGGTCGAGACCATGCGCAGGGTCGGCGGGCCGCACGTGGCGGAGGTGCTGGACGCCTCCCTTGAGGGCGCCCGCCCCTACCTGGTGACCCGCTACGTCCAGGGCCGGCCGCTCAGCGCGGTGTCCGTGCCCGTCGCCGACCTCCGCCGGCTGGCCGGCGGGCTGGCCGACGCGCTGCTCGCCATGCACGAGTCGGGCGTGGTGCACCGCGATCTCAAACCGGCCAACGTGATGATGACCGAGGGCGAGCCGGTCGTCATCGACTTCGGCATCGCCAGCGCCCTCGACTCGTTGTCCGTCACGGCCTCGGGCGCGGTGGTGGGCACGCCCGGCTACCTCGCTCCCGAGGTGCTGGAGGGCAAGAGCGCGGGCCCCGAGGCCGACGTGTTCTCCTTCGGGGCGACGCTGGCCTACGCGGCGACCGGGCGGCAGCCGTACGGGCAGGGCCCCGCGTCGGCGGTCGCCTACCGGGTCGTGCACCACGAGCCCGACCTGGAGGGCGTGCCCGGCTGGCTGGAGCCGCTGTTAGCCGAGTGCCTGTCCACCGATCCCGCTGCGCGGCCGACGGCCGCGCAGATCTGTGCCAGGCTCGACGTGGCGCCCGTCTCCCACGTGCCCCGCGCCTTCGCCCAGCCCGCACGTCCGCGCTCGGACGCCGACGACACGAGCACGAGGGAGTGGCGGCCGGGCAAGGAACGCCGGCAGCGCTCGGTGGAGGAGTCGAGGGCGCGGCACAGGGAGAAGGTGCGCAGGCGGTGGGTGATCGGTTCCGGGCTGTTCGTGGGGCTGCTGGCCGCCGCCGCCCAGGAGACGCTGCCCGAGGTGGCGCTCTTCCTGCTGGCCGCGTACGCGCTGGGTGTGGTGTCCGACGCCGGGGTGGCGCTCTTCTCGCGCGCCCTCTACCGGCGGCGCCGCGTCGTCACGGATATGGTCAGTGTGGCGGGCACGGTCGGGCTCTGTTTCGGGCTGGCGGCGGTGTTCAGCACGTTCACCCTGGCCTTGTTCGCGGGCACGGCCCTGGTGGTGGGGATCGTGTTCCTGCTGTCGGCGTGATCCGCGCCCCCTGGCCAAGGAACAGAATGAAGTTCGGTAGGGTGGAGCCGGCGGGACCCTCTCGCCGGCCGCCCCACCCGGCGGTTGCACACCAACTACTCACGGGTAACATAACGCCAGACCATGGCACACCCTCTGTCGGGAGCCCGGCGGGCACCTGGCAGTCTGGACAGCATTGCATTCGGCGCCCACCGCAGCGAGGCGGTGGCGCACGCGAACACGGGAGGTCGGCCACCGGCCATGAACATCGTCGTCTGCGTGAAGCAGGTCCCCGACACGGCGACCGAGCGCAAGCTGCGGTCCGATGACAACACGCTCGACCGTGACGCCGCCGACGGCGTGGTCAACGAGCTCGACGAATACGCGGTCGAGGAGGCACTGAAGCTCAAGGAAGCCCACGGTGGCGAGGTGACCGTGCTCACCATGGGCCCCGGCAAGGCCACCGAGACCATCCGCAAGGCGCTGGCCATGGGAGCCGACAAGGCCGTCCATCTCAGCGACGACGCGCTCCACGGCTCCGACGCGCTGTCCACCTCGTACGCGATGGCGCAGGCGCTCAACAAGATCGGTTTCGATCTCGTCGTCCTGGGCTCCGAGTCCACCGACGCGCGCACCGGCGTGCTCGCCGCCATGCTGGCGGAGCGCCTCGGCGTGGCACAGCTGACGCTGGCCAACAAGGTCGACGTCGACGGCACGTCGATCACGATCCAGCGCCTCACCGACTATGGCTACGACCGGGTCGAGGCCACGCTGCCGGCCGTCGTGTCCGTGGTCGAGAAGATCAACGAGCCGCGCTACCCGTCGTTCAAGGGCATCATGGCGGCCAAGAAGAAGCCGGTCGAGACGCTGGCCATCGCCGACGCCTCCATCGATCCCTCCCAGGTCGGCCTGGCCGCCGCCTGGTCCGAGGTCGTCGACTTCGCCGCCGCGCCGCCGCGCGCCGCCGGCACGATCGTCAAGGACGAAGGCGACGGCGGCGCGAAGGCCGCCGAGTTCCTGGCCTCCAAGAAGTTCATCTGAGCACGGGAGAGAACACCTGATATGTCGGAAATTCTCGTTCTCGTCGAGCAGGTCGAAGGCGAGGTCAAGAAGGTCACGCTGGAGCTGCTGACCCTGGCCCGCTCGCTGGGCACGCCCGCCGCCGTCTGGGCGGGCCCGGGCATCACGCCCGAGGCCAAGGCCAGGCTCGCCGAATACGGCGCGGAGACGATCTACGTCGCCGGGTCGAGCGACATCGTCGACCACGTGGTGGCGCCCAAGGCCGAGCTGCTGGCCCAGCTCGTGTCCGCCAAGTCGCCCGCCGCCGTGCTCGTGGCCGCCACGGCCGAAGGCAAGGAGGTCGCCGGCCGGCTCGCCGTCAAGACCGACTCCGGCGTCATCACCGACGCCGTGGGCCTGGGTGAGGGCTTCGTGGCCGACCAGTCCATCTTCGGGGGCGGCGTCAACGTGCACTCCCGGGTGCGCAGGGGCACGCCCATCGTCGCCGTACGCCCCAACTCCACCGCTCCCGAGGCCGCCCAGGGAGCCGGAGCCGAGGAGGAGGTGACGGTCGCGCTGACCGACGCCGCCAGGTCGGCCCGCGTCGTCGAACGGGTCAAGCAGGAGAAAGGCGCCAGACCCGAGCTGACGGAGGCCGCGATCGTCGTCTCCGGCGGGCGCGGCGTGGGCTCGGCCGAGAACTTCTCGGTCATCGAGGGCCTGGCCGACGCGCTCGGCGCCGCCGTCGGCGCCTCCCGCGCCGCCACCGACGCCGGCTGGTATCCGCACCAGTTCCAGGTGGGGCAGACGGGCAAGACGGTGTCGCCGCAGCTCTACATCGCGGCCGGCATCTCGGGCGCGATCCAGCACCGGGCGGGCATGCAGACCGCGAAGACCATCGTCGCGATCAACAAGGACCCCGAGGCGCCGATCTTCGAGCTGGCCGACTACGGCGTCGTCGGCGACCTGCACCAGGTCGTCCCGCAGCTCACCGAAGAGGTCACCAAGCGCAAGTAGGGCCCGAGGGCTCGGGGGGCGGTGCCGCACGACGCGGCGCCGCCCCTTCTCGCGGGATCACTGCCCGCGAAGGGCCGGGAGGCGTACGTGGAAGGCTCCCGCCGGGATCCACAGAGAACTCCCAGTCACGCCAGCGCCCGCCTGAGGCGGGCGGCCAGTTCCTCCGCCTGCTCCCGCGTCCACGGGATCGTCCCGTTCTCCGACATGAGCGCGTGATACTGCTGCTCGTCGTAGGGGGTGCCGGGCGGGAGCGGGGCCACGTGCCAGTGCAGGTGGGCGTTGCCCTGCTGGCTGCCCAGCGACAACAGGTACGTCCGCTCCGACGGCACCGCCGACTCCACGGCCAGCGCCACCTTCCTGACCACCCGCATGAGCTCCAGGTAGGCGTCCTCGCCGAGGTCGCGCACGACGTGCTCGATGTGCCGTTTGGGGCTCACCAGCACGTAGCCGGGCATGGTGGGGTAGCGGGACAGGAAGGCCAGGTGGTGGTCGTCCTCGTAGACGATCTGCTCGTCGGTGTAGGCGGGGTCTCCGGCGACGATGGCGCAGATGAAGCAGGGACTCGACTTCACCCGGGCCACGTACGCCTCGACGTCGAAGGGCACGCTGCGATCAAGGCTCATCGTACGAGCCTGCCACTCAGGCGGCGGCTTCGGCGGGTTCCCTGACGGGCAGCGGGGTGACCGGGGCGGGCTCCTCGCGCGGGAGCAGGCGGGAGGCCAGCGCGATCAGCACGCCCAGGACGACCGCGACGCCGAGCGCCGTGCGCAGGGAGGTGGCGTCCGACAGGAAGCCGATCACCACGGGCCCGAGCAGCAGGCCCGCGTACCCCATGGCTCCCGCCTGGGCGATCGCCGGCCCCGGCGTGCGCGTCGCGGTGCCGGCCAGCGACAGCGTCAGGGGCGAGATCGTCGCCACGCCGAGCCCGACGAAGAACATCGCCGCCACCGCCACCAGCGCCGCGGGCGCGAGCAGCACGACCGCGAAGAAGCCTGCCGTGGCCACCCCGGAGACGGTCAGCATGCCGCGCACCCCGAACCTGGCCCGCAGCCGGTCACCGGTCAGCCGGGCGGCCAGCATGCCGGTCTCGAAGACGGGGTAGCCGAGCGCCGCCAGGGCCTCGGGGGCGCCGAGCTCGTCACGCATGTAGAGGCCGTTCCAGTCGGCGACCGTGCCCTCGACCATGAACGCGAAGAACATGATCGCGCCGAGCAGGTAGACGACCGGCGGCATGCGGCGCCGGCCCGCCGGCTCGGTGCCGGTGGACGAGGGCTCGGGCAGGTGCGTACGGCCGATCAGCACGGCCACGGGCAGCGCGGCCAGGCCGACCAGCGCCACGTTGGCGGTGAACGGCAGGCCGGCGGCGATGGCCAGGCTGCCTAGGGCCCCGGCGGAGATGGCGCCGACGCACCAGCCGGCGTGCATGCCGTTCATCAGCGGCCGGCCGTGGGCCCGTTCGACGGTGGAGCCCTGGGCGTTCATGGCGACGTCCATGACGCCGAAGGCCATGCCGAAGAGCGCCACGGCCACCAGCAGCAGCGGCAGGTCGGGGGCGAGGGCCACGCCCACCAGGCTGAGTGCCGTCAGCGGGCCGCTGATCCGCAGAACCGCCCTGCTGCCCGCGCGCGCCATGACGCGCCGCATGGACTGCATGGTCACCAGAGCGCCCAGGCCCCACACCAGCAGGATCGTCCCGACCATGGCCTCGGACAGGGCCAGCTTGTCGGTCAGGGCGGGGATGCGCACGGTCATCGTGCCCACCATCAGGCCGGCAAGGACAAAGGTGAGGACCGCCCCGTAACGGGCGCCCCTCAGCTCGCGGGTCATATGGCCACACCTCTCACAGAGTTCGTTGTCTTCGGTGGTCCGGACGCGCGGGCGTCCAGGCAGGGGAGGGTGAGCGGGCTCGCTCACCGCAGGGGGAAGGCCCCGGCTCGGTCGGCCCGTGGAAGGGCCGTGAGCAGGGGCCGGGGGTTCCGCGCGCGGGATCGGCTCGGAAGGACCCGCAGGAGGGCCGGCTCGGGGAGCCCGCGCGGGGACCCGGGCTCAGGGCTTCGCGCGGGGACTCGGGCTCAGGGCTTCGCGCGGGGACTCGGGCTCAGGGCTTCGCGCGGGAGTCCGGGCCAGGGTCTCGCGTGGGGATGCGGGCGAGGGCCGGCCGTCCGGGAGCCGGGCGGCCGGGGGCGGCTCAGGCGGGAGGTTTGAGCAGCGCCCTGAGGCGGCCCTCCAGAGCCTGGAGATCGTCTTCCGTGTTGAGCTCCGGATCGTGGCTCGCCACGTCCCAGAGCCCCTCACACGCCAGTCGCACGATCTGTGCCGCCACCGGGTCGGGCTCCTCGCCCAGCTCCTCGCGATGCCATCGGGTCATCGCCTCGCGCAGCGGCGCGAGGAGGAACAGGTTGCCCGACGCTCCGGTGACGACCGCCCATCGTCGCAACCTGCCTGACCGTACGGAGGCCAGGGTCGCGCCCAGATAGCGACCGGTGTAGGTCTGGTCGGGCTGGGCGGCCATGAGCTCGTCGAAGTCGTCGATCAGGCGCTCCACCATGCCCTTGATCAGGGCTTCTTTGGAGGCGTAGTGATAGAGCAGGCCACCCTTGCTGACGCCCGCCCGGTCCGCCACCGCGGCCAGGGTGAGCGCGGTCGAGCCCTGGTCGCAGAGGAGCTCCTCCGCCGCGTCCAAAAGCTCGTCCTTTCGCATGCCCTGACTGTACCGTCCGGACGGTACAGTTGCAAACGAGATACCCTGAACTCGTGACCAGACCGTCGGCCTACCTTGATCATGCGGCGACCACCCCGATGCTGCCCGAAGCGATCGAGGCCATGACGGTTCAACTCCAACAGGTCGGAAACGCTTCCTCGCTGCACGGCGCCGGGCGCCGGATGCGCAGGGTGGTCGAGGAGTCACGCGAGACGATCGCCGACGCGCTCGGGGCGCGGCCCAGCGAGGTCGTGTTCACCTCGGGCGGCACCGAGGCCGACAACCTCGCCATCAAGGGCCTCTACTGGGCGCGCCGCCCCCGCAGGCGCGTGCTGATCAGCTCCGTGGAACACCACGCTGTGCTCGACCCGGCCCAGTGGCTGGCCGACGGCCAGGGCGCGGAGATCGAGCTGCTGGAGGTCGACGCGTACGGCCGCGTCCGTCCCGAGACCCTGCGCGCCGCCATCGAACGCGACCCCGACGGCGTGGCCATGGTCAGCGTCATGTGGGCCAACAACGAGGTCGGCACCGTCCAGCCGGTGCACGCCCTGGCCGCCGTCGCCCGCGAGCACGGCATCCCGTTCCACACCGACGCCGTCCAGGCGGTGGGGCAGCTGCCCGTGTCGTTCGCCGAGTCGGGCGTCGACGCGCTCACGCTGACCGGCCACAAGATCGGCGGCCCGATGGGCGTCGGCGCGCTGCTGCTGGCCAGAGGGCTGACGCCGGTGTCCGTACAACACGGCGGGGGGCAGGAGCGCGACGTGCGCTCCGGCACGCTCGACGCCCCCGCCATCGCGGGGCTCGCCGCCGCCGTCAGCACCGCCGTCGAGGAGCAGGAGGCTCTGGGGCGGCGCCTGGCGTCGCTGCGCGACGAGCTGATCGAGCGCGTACGCGCGGCCGTCCCCGACGTCGTGCTCAACGGCGATCCCGGCGTGCGCGCGACGACCCCCGCGCCAACCCCCCAGACCGAACGGCGAGGAACCGCGCCTGGCCCGGACGAGCAGCGAGGGATCCCATCTGCCGGTGGCGAGCGGCGAAAAACGCCTCCGGCTTCACCGGGGCGGCTGCCGGGCAACGCGCATTTCTCCTTCCCCGGCTGCGAGGGCGACGCGTTGCTCATGCTGCTCGACGCCAAGGGCGTGGAGTGCTCGACCGGCTCGGCCTGCTCGGCCGGCGTCGCCCAGCCGTCGCACGTGCTGCTGGCGATGGGGGCCGACGCGGCGGCGGCGCGCGGCTCGCTCCGGTTCACCCTGGGGCACACCTCGACCCGCGACGACGTCGACCGCCTGATCGACGTGCTGCCCGCCGCGGTCGAACGCGCCCGCCGCGCCGGCCTCGGCTGACCGGCCGCCCGGTCGTCAGCTGAGGAACGGCGCCGCGGCGGTCCAGCCGGGGTCGGCGGTCACGTCGACGCGGGGCTCGCCCTCCTCCCAGCCCACGATCAGCTCCTTGGCGTGGATCGCGGCGTCGCCGGCCGGGTCGGCGTAGACGTGGATGATCCGGTGCCCCTCCGTGCTCAGGTGGGCGGCCAGCACCGCGTCGTCGCCCAGCTTGAGCAGGCGGGCCACCAGGCGCTCCTCGAAGTCGCGCAGCGCCTCCAGCGAGCCGTCGACCGGCAGGCCGTTCTCGTCGCGGTGCGCGTACGGCAGCGTGATCGCGATGTGCTGGTCGCAGAGCGGATGGTCGACCGGGCGCAGCGGGTGGCGGACCGTGGCGACGAGCGGCGCGCCGGTCGCGGTCTGGCCCTGGAGCAGCACCCACTCCTCCTCCGCGTAGCCGGAGGCCACGTCGGCGACCACGGCCGGCAGGTGCATGGCGGCCACGGCGTCGATCGGCTGGAACGTGGCCGGCGTGATCTCGCCCACCCACCTGGCGACGTCGTCCTCGCCGAGCAGCCAGTCGAGGGCCAGCAGCGTGGCCTCCATCCGGGTTTCCTCGTCGAGCTCGGCGAAGACCGGGTGGTAGGCGGCCACGTCGACCCTCGGCTGGTTGCGCGGCACCCGCAGCCCGAGCATCAGCTTGTCGAGGGCGAACGCGTAACCGCCCACCTCGATGGTGAGCTCCGCCGCCTGCGGATTGGCCTGCCGCGACGGATGGAACTCCCACAGCAGATCGGCGGCGGGCGCGGCCCTGGCCCAGCGGTGGGCGAGCGGGCGCAGCTCGGCGTCGCCCGCCGCGGTCACCACGAGGGCGTGCGCCGCCTCCTTGCCGGGCGCCACCTCCCAGACCAGCTCGGGATGGACGGCGGCGACCGCCGGGGCCAGCCACTCCTCCAGCCCCGCGGCCTCGCCCTCGGCCACCAGCGAGTCGAGCCGCGGCCTGGTCTCCTGCCACCACGTCCAGAACCCGGCGATGGCCTCGTCCTGCTCGCCGGCCTCTTCCTCATCGTCCTTGCGCCCGAACAGTCGCATGCGCTGAATCCTCGCAGACCCTGGCCCCGATCGTGCACATGGCCGCGCACTCCCGTACGGACAGTAGGCTGAGAAGGTCATGGGACTGCGTGTGCTTGCCGCCATGTCGGGCGGCGTCGACTCCGCCGTGGCCGCCGCTCGGATCGCCGAGGCCGGTCACGACGTCACTGGTGTGCACCTCGCTCTTTCCGCCAACCCCCAATCCCACCGCACGGGTGCCCGGGGCTGCTGCACGATCGAGGACTCTCGCGATGCGCGGCGTGCCGCCGACGTGATCGGCATCCCCTTCTACATCTGGGACATGGCCGAGCGGTTCCAACGCGACGTGATCGAGGACTTCGTGTCCGAATACGCCGCGGGCCGCACGCCCAACCCGTGCCTGCGCTGCAACGAGAAGATCAAGTTCTCCGCGGTGCTCGACCGGGCGCTGGCCCTCGGCTTCGACGCGGTCGCCACCGGCCACCACGCCAGGCTGGCCGACGGTGTCCTGTCCAGGAGCGCCGACCAGGGCAAAGACCAGTCCTACGTGCTCGGGGTGCTCACCCGCGAGCAGCTCGGCCACGCCATCTTCCCCCTGGGCGACTCGACCAAGGCCGAGGTGCGCGAGGAGGCCGCGCGGCGCGGGCTGACGGTGGCCGACAAGCCCGACAGCCACGACATCTGCTTCATCGCCGACGGCGACACCCGCGGCTTCCTCTCCAAGCGGCTCGGCGCGGCGGAGGGGCCCATCGTCGACCAGAGCGGCGCCGTCGTCGGCAGCCACCAGGGTGCTCACGGCTTCACGGTCGGCCAGCGCAAGGGCCTGCGCATCGACCGCCCGGCCCCCGATGGCAGGCCACGCTACGTCCTGTCGATCGAGCCGGTCTCCAACACCGTCACGGTGGGGCCGCGCGCGGCGCTCGAGGTCACCTCGATCACCTGCGGCGCCCCGGTCTGGAACGGCCCGTCCCGCTTCGACGACCTGACCGTGCAGCTGCGCGCCCACGGAGAGGTCTACGGCTGCCGGTTCGAGGAGACCGGCGGCGGGCTCCGCATCGACCTCGACCGCCCGGCCACGGGGGTGGCGGCCGGGCAGGCCGCCGTCCTCTACTCCGGCGCCACGGTGATCGGCTCGGCGACGATCCTCTCCGCTAGCTGAGGGTGACCGACTCGCCGACCTCCATACGACGGATCTCGGCGCCCTGCTTGTCGCCCTCCACCTTGAGCCAGTTGTCCACCACCGCGAGGCCCCTGGCGTTGATCAGGCCGTCATGGGTGGAGAACGCGCGTCCCGGGCGCACCTCGCGCAGATAGCCGACCATCTCCACGAGCTTCAGCCAGGGCGCGTTGGTCGGCACCAGCAGCGTGGGCACGTCCACTCCGGGCACGGTCAGGGCGTCGCCGGGGTAGAAGAGCGCGTCGTCGAGCATGAAGCCGACGTTCTGCACGATGGGGATGTCCGGGTGGTTCAGCGCGTGCCACTCGCCGAACACCTTCACCCCGAAGCCGGCCGTCTCGAAGGCGTCGCCATGGCGTACGACCTGCACCTTGGCCGGCACGTCCGTCAGCTCGGCGGCGACCGCCTCGCACGTCCAGATCTCCAGGTCGGGCGAGGCCGCCCGCAGCTTCCCGACGTCGACGTGGTCGAAGTGCTCGTGGGTGATGAGGACGGCGTCCGCGCCCTCCAGAACGGGGCCCTCGCTGAACGTGCCCGGGTCGATGACCAGGACCTTGCCGTCCTTCTCCACGCGGACGCACGCGTGCTCGTATTTACTGATCTTCATACGGCAGAGCCTACGCTTGTCCCCATGTCTACTGTGCCCATGTGGCAAGCCACCGGGGTCGGCTCGCATCCCGGCGAGGATCATCTTGAGGCGATCAGGGTCGTCTTCGGCGAGGTGCCCGGGCTGCCCTACCTGCCCGAGCTGCCCGCCCGGGGCGTCGGCGCCGACATGGTCGGGCGCACGGCGGGGCTGCTCGTCGACCTGCCGGTCGAGGTGCAGCCGTCCGGCTGGCGGCTGAGCGACCGGCCGGGGCGCGACCACCAACGGTCCCTCGACCATATGCGCCGCGATCTCGACGGCATGGAGGAGATCGCCCACGACTACTCGGGTCCGCTCAAGCTGCAGGTGTGCGGGCCATGGACGTTGGCCGGCGCGATCGAGCTGAAGCACGGCGACAAGATGCTCTCCGACGCGGGGGCCGTACGCGATCTGACGGCGTCGCTGGCGCAGGGGGTCGCCGACCACTGCGCGGAGGTGCGGCGGCGGCTGCCCGGGGTGACGGAGATCGTGCTGCAGCTCGACGAGCCGGGGCTGCCGGGGGTGCTGGCCGGCACGGTGCCGACCGCCTCGGGGTTCGGGCGGCTGGCCGCGGTGGAGGGATGGCGGGTGGAGGAGTCGCTGCGGCTCTTCGACGCCCCCGTGGTGCACTGCTGCGCGCCCTCGGTGCCTCTCGGCCTGCTGCGGTCGGCGGGGGTGCGGGGGGTCTCCCTCGACGCCGCCCTGCTGCGGCGCAGGGACGACGACGCCCTGGGCGAACTCTTCGAGGCCGGGATGGTGCTGTTCATGGGCGTGGTGCCGGGCAGGGAGACCAGGCTGCCCGACCCGGGGGTGGTCGCCGAACCCGCGGTGGGGTTGTGGCGGCGGCTGGGGTTCGCGCCTGACAGGCTGGCGGCGCAGGTCGTGCTGACGCCGGCGTGCGGGCTGGCGGGGGCGACGCCGAGGTACGCCAGGGCCGCGCTGGCCGCCTGCGCGAAAGCCGCCCAGGTGCTCAGGGACGATCCCGCGAACGGGCAGGCCGGCTGACCTGTCCTGGCACAAGGGGGTGGCCGGCGTTGCGGAGACGGCCCTGAGGCGTACATGTTCCAGGACCGCTCGCGGTGCCGTTCCGCGATGGAGGGCGCGGCACTTCGGTGAGGGCCTCAGTAAGCTCTCCACCTGCGAGAGCGTCCGATCTCATGGCGGCCGGGAGTCCGTACGCCGGCGGCGTTTTCTGTCAGTGCTGAGCGGTAGCGTTTGCTCAGAATGCTGGACGGAAGGAGAGGCCGTGGGCGAGCCATCCACTGAGGTCGCCGGGGTGCCGGTGCCCGCGCTCAAGCGGCATGCCGAGCTGAGCGAGCTGGTCGAGGAGGCTCGCTGGCGCTACTACGTGCTCGACCAGCCCACGGTCAGCGACGCCCAGTTCGACGAGTGGTTCAGAGAGCTGCTGGTGCTGGAGGAGGCGCATCCGTCGCTCCAGACGCCCGCCTCGCCCACCCAGCAGGTGGGCGCGCCGGTCAGCGGTGACTTCGCCAAGGTCCGCCACCTGGCCAGGATGGAGAGCCTCGACAACGCCTTCGACGACGCCGACATGGCGGCCTGGCAGGTGCGCGCCGAGCGGCTGGCCGAGGGCGATCCGGGCCCCTACCTGTGCGAGCTGAAGATCGACGGGCTCGCGATCGCCCTGGTCTACCGCGACGGCAGGCTGGAGCGGGCCGCCACCAGGGGCGACGGGCGCACGGGTGACGACGTGACGGCCAACGTGCGCACCATCAAGGGCGTGCCCCACCGGCTCAAGGGCGACGACGTGCCGAGCCTGGTCGAGGTGCGCGGCGAGGTCTACATCCCGGTCGAAGACTTCAAGAAGCTCAACGAGCAGCTCGTCGAGCAGGGCAAGCCGCCGTTCGCCAACCCGCGCAACTCCGCGGCCGGCACGCTGCGGCAGAAGGACCCGCGCATCACGGCGCAGCGCCCGCTGCGCATGCTGGTGCACGGCATCGGCGTCTGGGAGGGCGCGACGGAGCCGCGGGCGCAGTCGGAGGTCTACGACCGGCTGCGCGAGTTCGGGCTGCCGGTCAGCGACCTCTACCAGGTGCTGCCGGGCCTCACCGAGGTCAACGAGTTCATCGAGCACTACCGCGAGCACCGCCACGATCCGCCCTACGAGATCGACGGGGTGGTCGTCAAGGTCGACGACTTCCGCACGCAGCGTGAGCTGGGCTCCACGTCGCGCGCTCCGCGCTGGGCGATCGCCTTCAAATACCCGCCGGAAGAGGTCAACACCAAGCTGCTCGACATCCAGGTCGGCGTCGGGCGCACCGGGCGCGTCACCCCCTATGGCGTGATGGAGCCGGTCGTGGTGTCGGGCTCGACCGTCGAGCGGGCGACGCTCCACAACGCCGCCATCGTGGTCAAGAAGGGCGTGCTCATCGGCGACACCGTGGTGCTGCGCAAGGCGGGAGACGTCATCCCCGAGATCGTCGGGCCGGTGGCGGCGCTGCGCAACGGGTCCGAGCGGGAGTTCGTCATGCCGACGCACTGCCCGGAGTGCGGCACCGCGCTGGCTTACGAGAAGGAGGGCGACGCCGACCTGCGCTGCCCCAACGCGCGCGGTTGCCCCGCCCAGATGCGCGAGCGCATCTATTTCGCGGCCGGGCGGCGCGCGCTCGACATCGACGGCTTGGGCTACGTCGCGGCCACGGCGCTCACCCAGCCGCTGCCGCCGCAGCAGCCGGTGGTGCGCACCGAGGCCGACCTGTTCGACCTGACGCTCGACCAGCTGATCCCGATCAAGTCGGTGGTCCGCGATCCCGACACCGGCCTGCCCAAGATCGACCCGAAGACGGGGGAGCAAAAGGTCGTCTCCTTCTTCTCCAACATCAACGGCGAGCCCAGCCAGAACGCGCTGCAGCTCATCGAGGAGCTCGAGCGGGCCAAGCAGGTGCCGCTCGCGCAGGTGCTGGTCGCCCTGTCGATCAGGCACATCGGCCCGCCCACGGCGCGTGCCCTGGCCGACGCCATGAGGTCGATCGACGCGATCATGAACGCCTCGGAGGAAGAGCTGGCCGCGGTCGAGGGCATCGGGCCCCGGGTGGCGGCCACGATCCGGGAGTGGTTCGCGGCCGACTGGCACCGCGCGATCATCGACCGGTGGCGCGCGGCCGGGGTTCGCATGGAGGACGAGCCTGCCCCCGAGAAGGGCCCGCAGACCCTGCAGGGGATGACGTTCGTGGTCACGGGCACGCTGGAGGGCTACACCCGCGACTCGGCCGCCGCCGAGCTGACCGTTAGGGGCGGGAAGGTCGCGTCGTCGGTGTCGAAGAAGACGTCGTTCCTGATCGCGGGTGACAACGCTGGGTCGAAATATGACAAGGCGGTCAGCCTGGGCGTGCCGATCCTCGACGGTGCGGGCTTCGAGATCCTCCTGAAGGAAGGCCCGGAGGCGGCCGCCGAGGCCGCGACCACCCCCGAGTCCTGACCTTTCCGCGTTGACGCGGGTCCAAGGGCCCGCACGGGCACGGTTGGCCCGTATGAGAGCGGTCGGGTCGCGAGGGCTCGCGTGCGGGCGGCGGCCGCGGTTCCGGCAGTGGTGAGCGTGGTTTCGCGCCAGCTGCCGTAGGGCGACCGCGCTCCGACGGATGACCGTGCTCCGCGAGGGGACCCCGCATGCGGTCCTGGTGCGGCGCGGAGAGACCACAGCGTGCATGGTGTGCTACCCAGGGTGTTTTCTGGGTATATGTCGGAAAGGAGAAGTGACGGAACGTACGCGCTTGGTTTCGCGAAGTGGGGTGAAGGTCGTACCCTCCCATAGTGACCTAATGGGGGTTCTGTTACCGATGACTGACCCAACCGACACCCGCGACACCGGCCCACGCGTCGGCACGCCACTGTGGGCGTTTCTCGCGGGCATCACCGTGATCGGGTTCACCGCACTCGTGGTGGCCATGCTCAGGCTCGACATGTCCGAGCTGGTGGAGGTCGCCCGCACGCCGCTGTTCTGGGTGCTGGCCGTGCTGGTGGTCCTGGGCGAGCTGAGGCCCGTCATGGTGTCCTCGGCGGCGGCCGTGGGCGGCACCTACCCCTCCACCATGTTCACTTTCGCCGTGCTCCTGCACTTCGGCCTGCCCGCCGCGGTGCTGATGCAGGGGGTCGCGGTGGCCATGAACGGCGTGGTGACGCGCAAGTCGTGGCATCGGGTCATGTTCAACATTGCGCAGTCCACTCTCGCGCTCACCGCCGCGGGTGTGGTGCTGGGGACGTTCGGCATCGTGCCGAGCCCGGCCCTGCCGTGGGTGCCGGGCGGCGGTAACCTGCTGGCGATCGGGCTGGCGGGGATCGCGTACTTCGCGACCAGGGCGACCCTCGTGTGCAGTGCGGTCGCGCTGCACGAGCGGCGCTCACTCACCCGCGTGCTGAAGGCCACCGTCGGCCCGCAGAGCCTCGTCTACGCCGGCCTGCTCGGCCTGGCGCCTCTGGTCGTCGTGGTCATGAACCATTCGCCGGGGCTGGTGCCGCTCTTCGTCGCGCCCCTGGCCGCCGTCTACTTCACCGCCACGCTCTCCATGCGCCGCGACCACCAGGCCATGCACGACGAGCTGACCGGCCTGCCCAACCGCAAGCTGCTCATCGTCAGCACGGAGGAGGCGCTCGCCGAGGCCAGGCATGACGACCGGGTCGGCCTGTTCCTGCTGGACCTCGACCGGTTCAAGGAGGTCAACGACACGATGGGCCACCCGGTGGGCGACCGCTTGTTGCAGATGGTCGCGCACCGCCTCACCCACTCCGTACGCCCGGGAGACGTCGTGGCCCGGCTGGGCGGCGACGAGTTCGCCGTGCTGCTCCCCTCGATCAGGGACACCAACGCGGCCAGGGAGGTCGCGGCCAGGCTGCGCGCGGCGCTGACCGAACCGGTGCGCCTGGAGGGCATGACCTTCGACGTGGACGGCTCCGTCGGCATCGCGCTCTACCCTGATCACGCCCCCGACTTCGAGCTGCTGCTCCAGCGCGCCGACGTGGCGATGTACCTCGCCAAGGAGGGCCGTACGGGAGTGGAGCTCTACCAGCCCGACAAGGACAGGAACTCGCCGGAGCGCCTGAGCCTCCTCGGCGACCTGCGCCGCGCCATCGACAACCGCGAGTTGCGCCTGCACTACCAGCCCAAGGTCAGTCTCGGCACCGGCGCGGTCCAGGGCGTCGAGGCGCTGCTGCGCTGGCGCCATCCGGCGCACGGGCCGATCCCGCCGTCCGATTTCGTCCCGCTGGCCGAGCAGTCCTATCTGATGCGCCAGCTGACCGCGTACGTCATCGACGAGGCGCTGGAGCAGGCCGCCCAATGGTGGCACACGGGTCTGCGGGTGCAGATCTCGGTCAACATCTCCGCCCGTGACCTGCTCGACTCCGCGCTGCCCGAACGGCTGGAGGTGGGGCTGGCGAAGTACGGCCTGCCGCCCGCGGCCATCCAGCTGGAGGTCACCGAGCGCATCCTGACCGGCGACCAGGCCTACACCCAGGAGACCATCAAGGCGCTGGCCGCACTCGGCGTCCCGCTGGCCATCGACGACTTCGGCACCGGCTACTCCTCGCTGATCAGGCTCCAGCGCCTGGCGGTGTCGGAGGTCAAGATCGACGCGTCGTTCGTCCGCAGGATCGCCGAGTCGGAGGACGACGAAAGGATCGTGCGCTCGATCGTCGACCTGGTGCGCTCGCTCGGCCTGCGTTCGGTGGCGGAGGGGGTCGAGTCGGACGAGGTGGCCATCCGCCTGGCGGACATGGGGTGCGACGTGGGGCAGGGGTGGCTGTTCTGTGAGCCCATGCCGGCCGCCGACGCCGCGGACTGGCTGCGCGACCACGCGGAGGCGGTGCCGAAGGTCGATTTCGGCTACGCGCCCGAGGTGACCCGGACCGCGTGACTCTTTGGAGTTGCGTGATTGCAGCAGTGAGCTTCTGCGAAGTGTAGTTCTGCGATGTACACTCCTGCGAAGTGCAGTCCTATGGCGCAACTCCGGAGGCCCGTTGATCGCCAAGCCCCAGCGCATCTTTGCTCGAGACTACGAATGGCAGTGCTTGGCCAGGTTCGTGGAACGCACGGGTACGCGGCCCAAACTCGGGGTTGTCAGCGGGAGGCGTCGCCAGGGCAAGACCTTCCTCCTGGACTCGCTCGCCGATGAGACGGGGGCCTTCTACTTCGGAGCGACTGAGGCGACGGAGACCGAGTCGTTGCACATGTTCGCGGCAGCGCTCGCCGAACACGTCGGCGCCCCTGCACCATTCGACTTCCCGAGCTGGGATCAAGCGATCAAGCAGCTGTTCGCGATCAGTGCGGAGCGGCGCGATCTCGTGGTGATCGACGAGTTTCCCTATTTGAGCAAGGTCACGCCCGCTCTGCCGTCCATCATCCAACGGGAGATCGATCGGGCGGTCGCCACGGAGTCGCCTGTGTCCCTGCTCCTGTGCGGGTCCGCGATGTCCGTCATGGGGCGCCTGCTGGCGGGGAACGCGCCGCTGCGTGGCCGGGCGGGGCTGGAACTCGTGGTACGCCCGTTCGACTATCGCCTGGCCGCCGACTACTGGGGGATCACGGACAAGAAGCTGGCGGTGCAGACTCACGCCATAGTCGGCGGGACTCCCGCGTATCTGTCCTTTGTGGATGGCGACACGCCGCAAGGAGCGGACGACTTCGACGGCTGGGTGCGGCGGACCGTGCTCGCCCCTCACACGCCGCTGTTCAGGGAGGCCCGAACGCTCCTTGAGGAGGAGGCGGAGGTGCGTGATGCTGCGATGTACCACTCGTTGCTGGCAGCGGTGGCCACGGGCAACGGCACGCGAGGCGCCATCGCCGCCTATGTGGGGCGTAAGGCGAATGACATCGGTCATCATCTCAACGTGCTGGAAGACGCTTGCCTGCTGCGGAGAGAAACCGACGCCTTCCGCCCTTCGCGCTCGGTCTATCGCATTTGCGAGCCCTTGATCAGTTTCTATCAGGCGATCATGCGGCCGCGGTGGGGGCTGCTGGAAAGCCGCCGGGCGGCAAGCGTATGGGCTGATTCGAGAGCCAGGTTCAGCGATCAAGTGCTCGGCCCGCACTTCGAGGAGTTGTGCCGCCAGTTCGTGATGCTCGAGATCGACTTCTTCGGCGACCTGCCCGGTGAGGTGGGTTCCGGGACGGTCACAGACCCGGTCCGGCGCGAGCAGATCCAGGTCGATGTCGTGGTTTTCGCGCCCGCCATGCCTGGTGAGCGCAAGCGTGTGCTCTCGTTGGGCGAGGTGAAGTGGGGCAGGACGATGGGCCCCGGGCACGTGGCCCGGCTCAGGAGGGCCAGGGACCTGCTCGACGCGAAGGGTTATGACGTCAGGGACACCTTGCTGACGTGCTACAGCGGCGTCGGGTTCGATGCGGCTCTGGCGGGGGAGAGCGGCGTGCGCAGGGTGGGGCTGGAGGAGTTGTACGGGTGAGGCCGCGCTCGCGCACCCGGGAGCGGGTGTTGCCAGGGTGTTAACCGTTCGGGCGTGGTTCGTCAAGCCCTCTAGGATGGCAGTGTCCAAAGACTCCATCCACGAAACGGGTTCAACGACTCATGTCCGCCATAACCCGCGACGAGGTCGCACACCTGGCCCGGTTGTCCAGGCTGGCGCTCACCGGTGACGAGCTCGACCACTACGCCACCCAACTCGATGCCATCATCGAGGCGGTCGCGAAGGTGGCCGAGGTCGCCGCCGAAGATGTGCCGCCATCGTCGCACGCGCTTCCGCTGACCAATGTCTTCCGTGCCGACGAGGTGCGACAGTCCCTGACGCCCGAGCTGGCGCTGGCCGGTGCTCCCGCCGTCGAGGACGACCGATTCCGGGTGCCGCGCATCCTCGGGGAGGAGGCATGAGCCTGATCCGCAAGACCGCCGCCGAGCTGGGCTCGATGATCGCCGCGGGTGAGGTGTCGTCGGTCGAGGTGGCCGAGGCGCATCTCGACCGCATGGCCGAGGTGGAGCCCAAGGTCGGGGCGTTCCTCCACGTCGATCGCGAGACGACGATCGAGCAGGCGCGCGCCGTCGACACCAGGCTCAGGGCCGGCGAGAAGCTCGGGCCGCTGGCCGGGGTGCCGATCGCGCACAAAGACATCTTCACCACGCGCGACATGCCGACGACGGCCGCGTCCAAGATTCTCGAAGGCTGGCGTCCGCCCTACGACGCGACCGTCACCAAGCGGCTGCGCGAGGCGGGGCTGGTGATTCTCGGCAAGACCAACCTCGACGAGTTCGCCATGGGCTCCTCGACGGAAAACTCCGCCTTCCACACGACGCGCAACCCGTGGGACCTGGCGAAGGTGCCGGGCGGTTCCTCCGGTGGTTCGAGCGCGGCCGTGGCGGCCTACGAGGCGCCGCTGTCCACGGGCACCGACACGGGCGGTTCGATCCGGCAGCCGGCCTCGGTGACCGGCATCGTGGGGATGAAGCCGACCTATGGTGGCTCATCCCGTTACGGGCTGATCGCGTTCGCGAGCTCGCTCGACACGCCGGGGCCGTTCGCCCGCACCGTGCTCGACGCGGCGCTGCTGCAGGAGGCGTTCTCCGGGCATGACCCGATGGACTCGACCTCCATCGACGCGCCCGTGCCCTCGGTGGTCGAGGCGGCCCGGCACGCCGACGTGGCCGGCATGCGGATCGGCGTGGTCAAGGAGCTGGGCGGTGACGGCTACCAGCCGGGCGTGCTGGCCCGCTACAACGAGGCCGTGCAGCTCCTCGAGTCGCTCGGGGCCAAGGTCGTCGAGGTCTCCTGCCCGTCGTTCACCACCGCCCTCTACGCCTACTACCTGATCGCGCCGTCGGAGTGCTCGTCCAACCTGGCGCGCTTCGACGCGATGCGTTACGGCCTGCGCGTCGGCGACGACGGCACCCGCAGCGCCGAGGAGGTCATGGCGCTGACCAGGGCCGCCGGGTTCGGCCCTGAGGTCAAGCGGCGCATCATGCTCGGCACGTACGCGCTGTCGAGCGGCTACTACGACGCCTACTACGGCCAGGCACAGAAGGTGCGCACGGTCATCTCCCGCGAGTTCGAGGCCGCCTACCAGCAGGTCGACGTGCTGGTGTCGCCGACCACGCCGACCACGGCGTTCGCGATCGGCGAGCGCGTCGACGACCCGATGGCGATGTACCTCGCCGACCTGTGCACCATCCCGTCCAACCTGGCCGGCAACGCGGCCATCTCGGTGCCGTGCGGGCTGGCCGAGGAAGACGGCCTGCCGGTGGGTCTGCAGATCATGGCGCCCGTGCTGGCCGACGACCGCTGCTACCGCGTCGGCGCCGCCGTGGAGCAGGCCCTGGAGAGCCGCTGGGGCGGCCCGTTGCTGAAGGAGGCCCCGTCGCTATGACCATGGTCTATGACGAAGCGCTCGACACGTTCGAGCCGGTGCTCGGCCTGGAGACGCACGTCGAGCTGGGCACCAGGTCGAAGATGTTCTGCGGCTGCAAGACGGCGTTCGGCGCTCCGCCCAACACGCAGGTCTGCCCGACCTGCCTGGCGCTGCCCGGCGCGCTGCCGACGGCCAACACCATGGCCATCGAGTCGACGATCCGCATCGGCCTGGCACTGAACTGCTCGATCGCCGAGTGGTGCCGCTTCGCCCGGAAAAACTACTTTTATCCGGACATGCCGAAGAACTACCAGATCTCGCAGTACGACGAGCCGCTCTGCTTCGACGGCTACGTCGACGTCGAGGTCGACGGCAGGACCGTGCGGATCGAGATCGAGCGCGTGCACCTGGAGGAGGACACCGGCAAGTCCACCCACATGGGCGGCGCCACCGGCCGCATCCACGGGGCCGACTACTCGATCGTCGACTACAACCGGGCCGGCATTCCGCTCGTCGAGATCGTGACCAAGCCCATCCCGGGCACCGACCGGCTCGCGCCGGAGGTGGCCAAGGCCTACGTCACCGAGCTGCGCGAGATCATGCGCTCGCTCGGCGTCTCCGACGTGCGCATGGAGGAGGGCTCGCTGCGCTGCGACGTCAACGTCTCCCTCATGCCGCGTGGCGCGTCCGAGTGGGGCACCCGCACCGAGACGAAGAACGTCAACTCGCTGCGCAGCGTCGAGCGGGCCGTCCGCAGCGAGATCGAGCGGCAGGCGGGCGTCCTCACCAACGGTGGGAAGATCGTCCAGGAGACCCGCCACTTCCACGAGGACACCGGCACCACCACGTCCGGCAGGTCCAAGGAGGAGGCGCAGGACTACCGCTACTTCCCCGAGCCCGACCTGGTGCCGATCGCGCCCGACCCGGCCTGGGTGGCCGAGCTGAAGGCGGCGCTGCCCGAGCTGCCGTCGGTCAGGCGCAAGCGGCTGCAGACCGAGTGGGGGCTGTCCGACCTCGACATGCAGGCCATGCACAACGCCGACGCGATCGACCTGGTCGAGGCCACGGTCGCGGCGGGGGCCCCGGCCGCCGACGCGCGCAAGTGGTGGATGGGCGAGCTGGCGCGGCGCTCCAACGAGACCGCCACCCCGCTGGCCGACCTGCCCATCACGCCGGCCGACATCGCCCGCGTGACCGAGCTGGTCGCCTCGGGCGCGCTCAACGACAAGCTGGCGCGCGAGGTGCTCGACGGCGTGCTGGCCGGCGAGGGCACGCCCGACGAGGTGGTCGACAAGCGCGGGCTGCAGATCGTCAACGACGAGGGAGAGCTGTCCGCGATCATCGACCAGGTGCTGGCCGACAACGCCGACGCGGCCGACAAGGTGCGCTCCGGCAAGATCGCCGCGGCCGGTGCACTGGTGGGCGGCGTGATGCGGGCCAGCAAGGGCAAGGCCGACGCGGCCCGCGCCCGGCAGCTGATCCTGGAGAAGCTCGGCGTCTCCGAATAACCGATCCTCTCCGCGGCCGCCGGGGCCCCGCCGCTCCAACGGCGGGGCCCCGGCGCGTGGCCGTGGTGGCCGGCGCGTGCAAGGTGGCCCGGTCGGCCGGCCCGGTCAACGGTCGTGGCGGGTGGCGTACGGTCACTCGTTGCGGGTCGGCGGGGCCGTCTCGACGTGGCGCCGGGCCAGCGCCTTCTTCAGCAGCGGCGTGAGCAGGGCGAGGAGCGCCAGCACCAGCAGCACGACCGCGATCGGGCTGCCCACCAGCACGCTCGCGTCCCCCGCGCCGATGGCCAGTGCCCTGCGGAGCTGGATCTCCGCCATCGGGCCCAGGATCATGCCGATCACCGCGGGTGCGACCGGAAGGCCGAAGCGCCGCATGGCGTAGCCGAGCAGGCCGAGCACATAGAGCACGAACAGGTCCACCACGGTGCCGTTGACGGCGTAGACCCCGAGCGCGGCGAAGAGGATGATCCCGGCGTACAGGTACGGGCGGGGGATCCTCAGCACGCGCGCCCACAACGGCGCCATGGGCAGGTTGAGCACCAGCAGCATCGCGTTGCCGATGAACAGCGAGGCGATCATGCCCCACACCAGCGCGGGGTTGTGGTCGAACAGCTGCGGGCCGGGCTGGAGCCCGTACTGCTGGAAGGCGGCCAGCAGGATCGCGGCCGTGGCCGACGTCGGCAGGCCCAGCGTGAGCAGCGGGACCAGGGTGCCGGCGGCGGAGGCGTTGTTGGCCGCCTCGGGGCCGGCGACGCCCTCGATCGCGCCCTTGCCGTACTCCTCGCGGGCCACGCCGCGCGCCAGGCGCTTCTCGGCCGCGTACGACAGGAAGGTGGGGATCTCCGCGCCGCCGCCGGGCAGTGCGCCGAACGGGAAGCCCAGCGCGGTGCCGCGCAGCCAGGGCAGCCAGGAGCGTCCCCAGTCGGAGCGGCCCATCCACGCCCGGCCCACGGGCACCACCTCGGGCATGGCGTGGCGCAGCCGCGAGGCCACGTAGAGGGACTCGCCGAGCGCGAACAGCCCGACCGCCACGATCACCACGTCGATGCCGTCGAGCAGCTGCGGGATGCCCAGCGTGAGCCGGGCCTGGCCGGTCTGCTGGTCGATGCCGATCAGCCCGATCACCAGGCCGAGCCCCAGGGAGGCCAGGCCGCGTACGACCGAACGGGACAACACGGATGAGACGGCGGTGAACGCGAGGACGGCCAGCGCGAAGTAGTCCTCGGGGCCGAACGAGATCGCGAAGCTCACCACGGCGGGCGCCGCCACGACCAGCAGCGCGGTCGCGATCGTCCCGGCCACGAACGAGCCGATGGCCGCCGTGGCCAGCGCTTGGGCGGCCCGGCCCCGCCTGGCCATCTTGTTGCCCTCCAGCGCCGTGATCATGGAGGCGGACTCGCCCGGCGTGTTGAGCAGGATGGAGGTGGTGGAGCCGCCGTACATGCCGCCGTAGTAGATGCCGGCGAACATGATGAACGCGCTGGCCGGCGGCACCGTGAACGTGATCGGCAGCAGCAGCGCCACGGTCATCGCGGGCCCGATGCCGGGCAGCACGCCGACGAGCGTGCCGAGCGTGACGCCGATGAGCGCGTACATGAGGTTGACCGGGGTGAGCGCGGCGGCGAAGCCGTCGAGGAGGAGCTGCAACGACTCCACCTAGATCACCCCCGTCAGCGGCCCGCCGGGCAGCGACACGCCGAGCCCTTTGACGAACAGCAGGTACGTGGTGATCGCCACGACCACCGCGATCAGGGCGGCGCGCGTTCTGTGCTCGGCGCCGAGCACCACGGCGAGGCCGAAGAAGAGCAGGCTCGCCCCGATGATCCAGCCGAGCACGTTCAGCAGCGCGCTGAACGCCAGGAAGATCCCGCTGACCAGCCCGACGCTGCGCCAGTCGGCGGGGGCGTCGACGTCGACGTCCTCGCTCTCCTCGGGGTCGCCCCGCCCGCCGCGTACGACGTCGGCCACGTAGAACAGGCCGATGAGCACCATGGCGCCGCCCACCAGCATGGGGAAGAAGCGCGGCCCGAGGCCGAGCTGGGAGGCCGCGGCGGAGACGTCGAGCGTCCCGACCACGACGAGCACGCCCAGCACCAGCACGACGAACGCCAGCCCGAGCTCGGGCCGCCACCAGCGGGCCATCAGGAGACGAGCCCCATTTCGGCGATGATCGCCTTGACCCTGGTCTGCTCGGCGGCCAGGTAGTCGGCGAACTGCTGTCCCGTCTGGAACGAGTCGATCCAGCCGTTCTTGGCCACCGCGTCCTTCCACGGCTGCGCGTCGTGCATCTTGGTGACCAGGTCGGTCAGCGCCTTCTTGTCGGCGTCGGAGAGCCCGGCCGGGGCGACGAAGCCGCGCCAGTTGGCCAGCTCGACGTCGAGCCCGGACTCCTTCAGCGTGGGAGCGTCGAGGTCCGGCAGCCGCTCGCCCGAGGTGACGCCCAGCGCGCGCAGCTTGCCCGACTTCACGTGCTCGGCGAACTCGGCCACGCCCGAGATCCCCGCGCTGACCTTGTTGCCGAGCAGTTCGTTGAGCGCCTCGCCGCCGCCCGAGTGGGCGATGTAGTTGACCTGCTTGGGGTCGATGCCCGCGGCCTTGGCCATCAGACCGGCCACGATGTGGTCGGTGCCGCCCGCGGAGCCGCCGGAGATGGACACCTTCGACGGGTCGGCCTTCCAGGCCGCCACCATGTCGTCCAGCGTCTTGTACGGCGACGCGGCCGGCACGACGACGATCTCGTACTCCTCGGTCAGCTTGGCGATGGGCGTGGTCTCCGCCAGCGTGACCTTGGACTTGTTCTGCTCGATGGCGCCCACCATGACCAGGCCCATGGTCATCAGCAGGTTGCCGTTGCCCTTTTCGCCGGCGAGCTGGGCCAGGCCGATCGTGCCTCCGGCGCCGGGCACGTTGTACACCTCGACCTTGCGCTGCGGGTGGGCCGCTTTGATGGCCTGCTCGGCGATGCGGGAGGTCTGGTCCCAGCCGCCCCCCGGCGCGGCCGGGGCCATGATCCGCAACGGCGAGCTCGCGGAGGTGCCCGTCGTCTCGCCACAGCCGGTCAGCGCGCCAAGGGAGAGTGCCGCGAGGGCGGCGAATACGCGCAAGCGCATGATCACTCCAAGAAGGGTTTCACGGTTACAAGACCCGGATCGTGAAGCCCTTACCTTCCGGAGTCGACCCTTTGCGCGGTTGCCGTCATAGTGGTCGTATTGGTCGCGGGCTCCCGCGGCACCCCCGCGACCTGGCCGTGACCTCGATTTGTTTCCATGTGCCCGTGAGACGGGTTCGTGAGGCCTCACTCGGGACCCAGCTGTTCGCGCTTCAGATGGTGATCGTGCTGCTCGCCGTGGGGGGCACCGGTGGCGTGTGGGCCGAGCACACGCGTGATCAGCTGGCCTCGCTCCACCAGCAACGGGCACTGGCGATCGCGCAGTCGGTGGCCGCGCTTCCGCAGGTCCGGGAGGCGTTCAAGCTGAGCGAACCGGAGACGGTGCTGCAGCCGCTGGCCATGAGCGTGCAGCAGGAGACCGGCGCCGACTACGTCGTGATCGCCAACACCGACCAGAGACGTTACGCCCACCCCAACGCCTCGCTGATCGGCAAGCAGCTGTCCACCGACGGCAGCACGGTGCTCAGGACGGGCCGGAGCTGGGTCGGCAAGGAGACCGGCACGATCGGCACCACGGTCAGGGGCAAGACGCCCATCCGCGACGAATATGGCGACATCATCGGCCTGGTCTCGGTCGGCGTGCTGGAGACCACGGTCATCAGCCAGGTCGTCGACGCGCTCCCGCCGCTGATCTGGACGGCGCTCGCCGTGCTGCTGGCCGGCCTCGCGCTGGCCGCGCTGATCACCGCGCGGGTGCGCCGGCAGACGTTCGGCCTGGAGCCGCGCGAGATCGCCGCCCTGCTGGAGCAGCGCGAGGGGGTGCTGCACGGCGTCAAGGAGGGCGTGCTGGCGCTCGACCTCGGCGGGCGTGTCACCCTGGTCAACGACGCCGCCCGCGAGCTGCTGGGCGACGTGGGCGCCGACCTGACCGAGATGCCGGTCTCCGAGCGCATGCGCGACGTGCTCGGGGGCGCCGACCCCGGCGAGGACCGCGTCGTGCTGCACGGCGACCGGGTGCTGGTGCTCAACCGCACCCCGGTCTCGGTACGCGGCCACCACCGCGGCTGGGTGGTGACCCTGCGCGACCGTACCGAACTCGTCCACCTGGCCCGCGAGCTCGACGACGCCAGCAGCGCGACCGAGGCGCTGCGGGCGCAGGCACACGAGTTCGCCAACCGCATGCACACCGTCGTCGGGCTGCTGGAGCTGGGCGAGCACGAGGCCGCGATCGGCTTCATCACCCGTACCACCGGCGGCTCGTACGCGGCCGGGCTGCGCGAGCGGGTCCAGGACCCGACCCTGGCCGCGCTGCTGCTGGCCAAGTCCGCGGAGGCGGCCGAGCGGGGCGCCACGCTCGTGTTGTCGGACGACTCCACCGTGCCGGTCGGCCTGCTCGGCGACCCGCAGGACGCGGTGCTGGTGGTGGGCAACCTGGTCGCGAACGCCATCGACGCGCTCGACGGCGCCGAGGGCACGATCGAGGTGTCGGTGCGGGCCGATCACGACGGGCTGCGGGTGCGCGTCGGCGACTCGGGCCCCGGCATCGCTCCCGGCCTGGTGGAGGAGGTCTTCAGGGAGGGCTTCACGACGAAGGCCGCCCAGTCGGGGCCGCGCGGTCTCGGCCTGGCCCTGACCCGGCAGGCGTGCCTGCGCAGAGGAGGCTGGGTGCGGGTGACGAACGCGGGCGGCGCCGTCTTCACGGCTCTCCTTCCGGCCAGGGAGCGGGCGGGGGCGGGCTCGTGAACGCCATCAGGGTGCTCGTCGTCGACGACGACTTCATGGTCGCGCGGATCCACAGCGGTTACGTGTCCCGCGTGCCGGGGTTCAGCGTCGTCTCCGTCGCCCACAACGGGGCCGGCGCGCTGGCCGCGGCGGCGGAGCTGCGGCCCGACCTCGTGCTGCTCGACATCTACCTGCCCGACATGTCGGGGCTCGAGGTGCTCAAGGCGCTCAACGACGTGGACGTCATCATGATCAGCGCGGCCCGCGACGTGCCGACGGTCAAGGAGGCCATGCGCGGCGGCGCGGTCAACTATCTGATCAAGCCGTTCACCGCCACCGCGCTGACCGAGCGGCTCCAGCAGTACGCCGACACCCGCAGGCGCATCACCGCCATCGGCCCCGAGGCCCGCCAGGACGACGTCGACCGGCTCTTCGGCACGCCCATGACCGCGGCCCCCATGCCCAAAGGTCTGTCGCCGGCCACGTGCGCGCTGGTCGCCGACAGCCTGCGGGAGGCGGGCCGCGACCTGTCGGCGACCGAGGCCGCCCAGCTCACGGGCCTGTCACGGGTGAGCGCCCGCCGCTATCTCGAACACCTATGCGCGGCGGGGCAGGCCGAACTCCGGCCGCGTTACGGCACGGCCGGTCGTCCAGAACATCGCTACCGGTGGCTAGGTTGACACACTTCCGTAGTCATTTCCCGTGACATATGCGGATCCGCGTGCCTTACTGTTGCCTGAGACTTGGCTGCGGACCGGGAGGAGATTGAGGCGTGCGAAACGCCGGACCGATCGAATCACCGACCGACCCGTTCGCCTCGGTGCCACTGCCCACGTCGAGCGTCTCCAAGAAGCCGCGGATCGAAGGCCTGCCCCCGGGCGTCTCCCGGGACATCTTCGGACCGCCGGAACGACAGGAGCCCCGGCAGGCCCAAGCCCCGAGCGCCGCGGGCGGTCCCTCGGGCGGCGCGCTGCCGCCGGCACCGCCACCGGCGCAGCCGTGGCCGATGGCGGGCAAGGACCCGGGGTCCGCGTTCGGCCAGGAGAGCCCACGCGAGCACCCGCCCTCCTTCGAGCCCGAGCCGCGCAAACGGCGCCTGCTGCCGGGCCTGCTCACGGTCGTCCTGCTGCTCGCCGTGCTGTCGTACGTCGTGCCCGCCGTGCTCATGTCCGGCAGCGTGCTGCGCGGCACCCGCGTGTCGGGGATCGACATCGGCGGACTGACCGTCACCCAGGCGGCCGACAAGCTGCGCACCGAGCTCGCCGCCCAGCTGAGCAAGCCGGTCGTGGCCGACATCGGCGGCAAGAAGGACACCATCCAGGCCGACGAGGCCGGCCTGGAGCTCGACGTGGTCGGCACGATCGGCCAGGCGCCCAGCGGCTTTCCCAGCCCGCAGGAGGTGTGGCGCGGCCTGACCGGCACCACCGAGCTCGAACCGCAGATCAACATCGACACCTCCCAGCTCACCAGGACCGTCGAGGGCCTGGCCGAGTCCGTGGACAAGCGCGCGCAGGAGGGCCGGGTGGCCTTCTCCGGGCTGACGCCGAAGGCGCGCCGGCCGCAGGACGGCGTGCTGCTCGACAGGGACGACGCCGTGAAGAGGATCGGCGACGCCTTCCTGCGGGGCGGCGGCTCCGTCGTGCTCACCCTGAGACCGTCCAAGCCCACCACCACCCCGGAAGCCGTCAGGGCGGCCCTGGCCAAGGCGAAGCGGGCCGTCGCCGCCCCCATCACGCTGACCCTCGACGGTAAGCAGGCGCAGGTCCCGCCCGCCGCGATCGCGGCCAACCTGTCCTTCGCCTCCGACGGCAGCGGCGGGCTCGCACCGCAGTTCGACGCCAAGGCGGTGCTCACCGACGTGGAGAGCAGCCTGGTCTCCGCCGCCCAGCAGCCGCGCGACGCCACGTACGACATCGTGAACGGCAAGCCGGTCCTGGTGCCCGCCCGCACCGGCCATGGCGTGAACGACAAGCTCCTGGCCAGGGACGCCGAGAAGGTGTTCGCCGGGGGCGGGGACCGGACGATCCCCGTGCGGCTGGGCACCGTCGCCCCCACGGTCGCGACCTCGGAGATCAACAAGCTCGGCATCAAGGAGACCCTCGCCACCTTCACCACGAACTTCGCCTGCTGCCAGCCGCGCGCGAAGAACATCCAGCGCATGGCTGAGGAGCTCGACGGCCACATCGTCAAGCCGGGCGAGACGTTCTCGCTCAACGATGTCGTGGGCGAGCGCACCCTCGAGGACGGATACGTCGAAGCGGCGGAGACCGTCGGCGGGCGCCTGGTCAACATCGTCGGGGGCGGAGTCTCGCAGTTCGCCACGACGATGTACAACGCGGCGTACTTCAGCGGGCTCGAGGACGTCGAGCACAAGCCGATGGACTACTACACCGACCAGTTCCCCGCCGGGCGTGACGCCGTGCTGACCTATCCGGAGTCGGACCTGAAGTGGCGCAACGACTCGGACAACGGCGTGCTGATCAAGACGACGTTCACGCAGACGTCGGTGACGGTGGCGCTCTGGGGCACCAAGCGGTACGACAAGATCGAGGCGATCGAGTCGGAACGGCGGGACTTCACCCAGTTCCGGCGGGAGACCAGCAACGAACCCGGCTGCCTGGCGACGACGGGCGCCCAGGGGTTCACCATCGACGTCATGCGGGTGTTCCACAAGGACGGCCGGGTGGTCAAGAAGGACGACAAGCTGACCACCAGATACCGTGCCCAGCCCCAGATCACCTGCACCGCGTCCTGACGCCGAACGGCTCTGATCACGAGGTGGGGACCGACAGGACGCGGTCGTCGCCCTCCCGCGGCGACCCCCTGCCGTCCTTGTTGCTGGTGCCCACCCACACGGTGCCGTCAGGGGCGGTGGTGACCGCGCGGAGGCGGCCGTAGCGGTCGGCGAAGTGGGCGACCGGCCGGCCGGCGGCGCCGTCAGCGCCGAGCGGCACCTGCCACAGGCGCTCCCCGCGCAGGGCCCCCACCCACAACGACCCGCCGGCGTACGCCATGCCGGACGGCGAGGCCTCGTCCGTCGACCAGGTGAGGATCGGGTTCACGAACCGCTCGTCATCGCCCCGGCCCTCGACCTCGGGCCAGCCGTAGTTGGCGCCCGGCTCGATCAAATTGATCTCGTCGTAGGCGTTGGCGCCGAACTCGGAGGCGTACAGGCGGTCCGAGCCGTCCCACGCCAGGCCCTGGACGTTGCGGTGGCCGTAGCTGTAGACGAGCGTGCCGAACGGGTTGCCGGGGGCGGGGGCGCCGTCCACGGTCATGCGCAGGATCTTGCCCGCGAGGGAGTCGCGCTGCTGGGCGAGGTCGCGGTCGCCGGTCTCGCCGGTGGAGGCGTACAGGTGGCCGTCGGGGCCGAAGGCCAGCCTGCCGCCGTTGTGGATGCCCCCCTTGGGGATGCCCTGGACGATCACCCGGCGGTCGCCGAGCGCGTCGCCGGTCAGCCGGTAGCGGACGATCCGGTTGTCCTCGGCGGCGGTGTAGTAGAGGAAGACGTGCTGGTCCTTGACCGCGACCCCCAACAGGCCGCCCTCGCCGTCCGGCGTCACCCCCTCGATCGTGCCCAGTTCGCTCACCTCGCCGTCCTGGGTCACCCGCAGCAGCCGGGCGGTGTCGCGCTCGGTGACCAGGGCGTCGCCATCGGGCAGGAACGCGATCGCCCACGGCACGGCCAGCCCGGTCGCCACGTCCTCAGGGTCGCCGGCGGCCGGCCCTGTGGCGGTCACGGCGGCTGTCGGGAGCACATCACCACCGGCGCCGGAGCAGCCGGCGAGCCCGCTCAGGAGCACGGTCAGCGGCACGGCCAGCGACAGGAACGCGCGGTGATTCCTCATGGGCTTCCTCATGTGTTCCATACTTCCCCCGGAGTCGTAAGGTTCTCCGCATGAAGACCTGGGTTCCGTCCGATTCGGCGGCTGATGCTCTTTCCGACCTGTCCGGGGTCGAATGCGCCGTGTACAACAGCACGACCTCGATGCCGGAAGGCGTCGATGAGGTGGAGATCTGGATCCCGCCGCTGGTCACCGTGCCCGACGTACGGGGGACGATGGCGCGGATGAGCTCGTTGCGGCTCGTGCAGACCGTGACCGCGGGGGTGGAGCCGTACCGTCCGCACATCCCCGAGGGCGTGACACTGTGCAACGCGCGCGGCGTGCACGACGCGGGGACCGCGGAGTGGGCGGTCGGGGCGATGGTGGCGGTGGTGCGCGAATTCCCCGGGTTCGTGGACGCGCAGCGCAGGGGAGAGTGGACCTACCACCACACCGGCGTCCTCGCCGACTCCACCGTGTTGATCGTCGGCTACGGCTCCATCGGCGCGGCGCTGGAGCGGCGGCTCGCCGGGTTCGAGGTCGAGGTCGTACGCGTGGCCAGGACCGCCCGCGACGGCGTGCACGGCATGGCCGAGCTGCCCGCGCTGCTGCCGGCGGCGGACGTCGTGGTGCTGCTCGTGCCCGCCACGCCCGACACGGCCGGCATGGTGGACGCCGCGTTCCTGGCCCGCATGAAGGACGGCGCCGTGCTCGTCAACGCCGCCCGGGGCGGGATCGTCGACACCGACGCCCTGATCGCCGAGCTGAAGACCGGCAGGCTGCGCGCCGCGCTCGACGTGACGGCGCCGGAGCCGCTGCCGGAGGGCCATCCCCTCTGGAGCGCGCCGGGCGTGCTGATCACCCCGCACGTCGCGGGCAGCACCCCCGCGTCCGAGCGGCGCGTGCTCCGCCTCATCCGGGCCCAGGTGGAGCGTTATCTCGCAGGTGAGCAGCTGATCAACGTCATAACCGACACGTACTGAGAGGATTCCCGAACGTGGCTGGTCCGTGACCTTCGGTGCGTAGCGTTACGTTTGCAGGGAGTTCCTGACTCGCTGTCAAGGCGCTATTGGCAGCAATTGGTCCGTGTGGTTATCAGATCGGTGACGACATCGGCGTTGTCACCACCCGCGCACCCACAACCGCACACACTGGCGAAGTGGTCCGCCGGGCTTCGGCGGGTCATGGGCACAGAGGACGAGACGGGATGGGCAACGACTGTGATCCGCTGGCGTGATCCACGGGTGCCGCTGACCGCGGCGGCGGCGGTCGGCGCGGTGGCGTTCGCCGCCGCGCTCCTCGCGGGCGGTCAGCCCTTGCTCACCGGCGCGGTCGCGGGAGGGCTCGCGGCGCTGGCCGCCGCCACCACCCTGCTGATCGCCTCGGTGAAGTCGGCCGCGCATCGCCCCATGGCGATGGGCGCGCGCTGGATGGGCGGCGGCGCCGTCATCTGGGCCGCCGGTGTGGCGCTGCGTCCCTTCGCCGAAAGCTTCGTGGTCAGCTTCGCCGACATGTTCGTGCTGCTCGGCGCCGGTGTCACGGCCGGTGGCGCGTTGATCGCCGCCGACCGCAGGTTCCCGGCCAGAGCCGTTTTACGGCAGGTCACCGATGCCTATCTGTGCGCCGCCTCGCTGTTCCTGATCGGCTGGGTGGTGGCGCTGCGCCACGTCTACGCCAACGCGGCCGACCCCGCCGCCTTCACGTTCGTGATGTTGCCGCCGATGATCGCGCTGCTGGTCACGTTCGCCGTCATCCCGTCCGTGCTCACCAGCAAGGCCACCTCATGGCTGCTCGGGCTGGCCGGCGTCGGCGTGCTCGCCACCATGACGGTGGCGGGCCTGGCGGTCGCGGTGGCGCGGCTCGACGGCGGTGACGCGCCGCTCTGGAGCGTCATGCTCGCGCCGGTCGCGTTCCTGCTCCTGGCCGCCGTCCCGTGGGGTCCGCCCGGCAGGCAGGCGGGCGGGCCCGCCGTGGCCGGCGTGATCAGCGTGGTGCCGCTGGCGCTGGTCGCGATCGCGGCCTGCACGCTGCTCGCGCACCTGGCGGGAGGGCCGAAAGGGCCGGCGGTCACCGGCGTCGTGGTGGTCGCGGTCTCCGTCGTGCTGCTCCTGCTCGTGCGCCTGTTCGTGGTGTCGGCGACCAACCTGCGCCTGCGCGGCCTGGTCAAGCTCGGCGAGCGGCAGCTCAGGGAGCTGGCGGAGAGCACCGGCGACGTGGTGTTCCTGTGCGACTACGAGGGCGTGGTGCGCGAGATCGGCGCCGGGGTCGAGGCCACCTACGGCTACCGCCCCGACCAGCTGGTGGGCGGGTCGATCTTCGACTACATCCACCCGGAAGACGTGCCCGGCATCCAGGTCGCGATGCGGGCCATGCACCTCGACGAGGAGGGCGCCTCGCCGGGCGCCTGCCTGATCGCGTGCCGGGTGCGGGCCGCCGACGGCACCTGGCGCCCCACCGAGTCGGTGGCCACCCGCCACGTCCGCGGCGACGAGCTGATGCTGGTGACCACCAGAGACGTCAGCGACGAGGAGGCCCTGCGCAACCAGGTCGCCCACCTGACCTTCCACGACGGCATCACCGGGCTGCCCAACCGCGCCTACTTCGAAGAGCGCACCCGTGAGGTGCTCTCCGGCCGCACGCCGGGCACCGGAGGGGCCAACACCGCGGTCATCTTCCTCGACCTCGACGGGTTCACCTCGGTCAACGACTCCGTCGGCCACGCCAGCGGCGACTACCTCCTCGGCCAGGCGGCCAGGCGGCTGCGCGGCGCCGTCCGGGCCGACGACACGCTGGCCAGGTGGGGCGGAGACGAGTTCGCGGTGCTGGTGGAGACGGGCGGTGAGGCGCAGCTCGCGGTCGACCTGGCCGAGCGGCTCGTCCGCGCGGTCTCGCAGGAGCCGTTCCGCGTCGCCGACCGCGACGTGGCCCTGACCGCCAGCGTGGGCGTGGCCTTCACCGAGGACGACATGCCCGCGGGCGACCTCATCCGCAACGCCGACGTCGCCATGGCACGCGCCAAGGAGCTGGGCGGGCGGCGGGTCGAGGTGTTCGCCGCGCAGATGCACGCCGACGTCGTGCGCCGCCTGGAGCTGGCCGCCGATCTGCAGCGGGCCCTGATCGACCAGCAGTTCGCGATCGAATACCAGCCGGTGGTCGACCTCGCCACGTCGCGGGTGACCGCGGTGGAGGCGCTGGTGCGGTGGTGGCGCGGGTCGGTGTTCGTGCCGCCCGAGCAGTTCCTCGGCCCGGCCGAGGACACCGGGCTGATCGTGCCGCTGGGCGAGTGGATCCTGCGCGAGGCGTGCCGCGAGGTGGCCGCCTGGCGGGCCGAGTCCTGGGACATCGGCCTGTCGCTCAACCTGTCGGCCCGCCAGATCACCGCGCCCCGGTTCGTCGAGACTGTGGAGGAGGCGCTGGCCGAGAGCGGGCTGCCCGCCTCGGCGCTCACCCTCGAGGTGATCGAGGAGATGCTGGTCGAGGACGCCGAGGAGACCATCAAGCGGCTGTCCGAGCTGCGCGCGCTCGGCGTGCGCCTGGCCATCGACGACTTCGGCACCGGCTACGCGTCGCTGGCGTTCCTGCGGCAACTCCCGGTCGACATGATCAAGATCGACCCGTCGTTCGTGTCGGGCCTCGGCAAGGACGACACGCTGACGCTGCTCACGCGCACCATCGTGCGGCTCGGCCACGACCTGGGGCTCGTCGTGGTGGCCGAGGGCATCGAGCGTCCCGAGCAACTGGAGCTGCTCAAGCAGATGGGGTGCACGCGGGGGCAGGGCTTCCTGGTGGCCAGGCCCATGGCGGCCCGCGGGGTCGACTCCCTGATGCGGACGAGTCTCACCGTTTGAGACATGTGTCCACCAAGTTGACACTGGGGCGTTCGGAGCGGCTATCGTGTAAGCCATGCTTCGCAGTGAGATTCTCGTAGTACTTCGCCGGCGCGCAGGCCGATAGCGAAGCACGACGACCTGCGCGCCGCCCCAGGCCCACCCCCATGGTGGGACGGGGCCTTTTTTATGTCCTTAAGCGAGTAGCCACGCAAGGAACGAGCCGATGACCGAACGCATGACAGGTGCGCAGTCCCTGGTGAGGGCGCTGGAGCACATGGACGTCGACACAGTGTTCGGGATCCCAGGCGGCGCCATTCTGCCGGCCTACGATCCTCTCTACGACTCGACCAAGGTCCGGCACGTCCTCGTACGCCACGAGCAGGGCGCGGGCCACGCCGCCGAGGGCTACGCGCAGGCGACGGGCCGGGTCGGGGTGTGCATGGCGACCAGCGGACCCGGCGCCACCAACCTGGTGACCCCGATCGCCGACGCGTACATGGACTCGGTGCCGATCGTGGCGATCACCGGGCAGGTGGCGAGCGCGGCCATCGGCACCGACGCGTTCCAGGAAGCCGACATCTCCGGCATCACCATGCCGATCACGAAGCACAACTTCCTCATCACCGATCCCGCGGACATCCCGCGTACGATCATGGAAGCCTTTCACATCGCCTCCACCGGCCGTCCGGGGCCCGTGCTCGTCGACATCTCGAAGGACGCGCTGCAGGCGGAGACCACGTTCTCCTGGCCGCCGGTCATGCAACTGCCCGGCTACCGCCCCGTGACCAGGCCCCACTCCAAGCAGATCCGCGAGGCCGCCAAGCTGATCGCCGAGGCCAGGCGCCCGGTCCTGTACGTCGGCGGCGGCGTGCACAAGGCGGGCGCGTCGGCCGAGCTGCTGGAGCTGGCCGAGCTGACCGGCATCCCGGTCATCACCACCCTGATGGCCAGGGGCACCTTCCCCGACAGCCACCCCCAGCACATGGGGATGCCGGGGATGCACGGCAGCGTCTCGGCCGTCGGCGCGCTGCAGCAGTCCGATCTGATCGTGGGCCTGGGCGTGCGCTTCGACGACCGGGTGACCGGCAAGCTGTCGTCGTTCGCGCCGCGCGCGAAGGTCGTGCACGCCGACATCGACCCGGCGGAGATCTCGAAGAACCGCCACGCCGACGTCCCGATCGTGGGCGACTGCAAGGAGGTCATCAGCGACCTCGTCAGCACGATCCGCGCCTCGGGCGAGCGCGGCGACTACACCGACTGGTGGACTGCGCTCAACGGCTACAAAGCCACCTACCCGCTGGGCTACGACACGTGGGAGGACGGCTCGCTGGCGCCTCAGTACGTGATGGAGCGGCTGGGCGCCATCGCCGGCCCCGACACCTACTACGTGGCAGGCGTGGGGCAGCACCAGATGTGGGCCTCGCAGTTCATCGGCTACGAGAAGCCCGGCACGTTCATCAACTCCGGCGGCCTGGGCACCATGGGCTTCGCCGTGCCGGCCGCGATGGGCGCGAAGATGGGCCGCCCCGACGCCACGGTGTGGGCCATCGACGGCGACGGCTGCTTCCAGATGACCAACCAGGAGCTCGCCACCTGCGCCATCGAGGGCGTGCCGGTCAAGATCGCCGTCATCAACAACGGTAACCTCGGCATGGTCCGCCAGTGGCAGACGCTCTTCTACGACGAGCGTTACTCCAACACCAACCTGCAGACGACGCGCCGCATCCCGGATTTCGTCAAGCTGGCCGAGGCCTATGGTTGTGTGGGCCTGCGTTGCGAGCGTCCAGAAGACGTCGACGCGACGATCGAGAAGGCCATGGAGATCAACGACGTTCCTGTCGTGGTCGACTTCGTCGTCCACCAGGACGCCATGGTCTGGCCCATGGTCGCGGCGGGCACCAGCAACGACGACATCAAGATCGCCCGTGACATGGCGCCGAAGTGGGAGAACGAGGATGACTAGACACACGCTCTCCGTGCTTGTCGAGAACAAGCCGGGCGTGCTCGCGCGGGTGTCGGCGCTGTTCAGCCGCCGGGGCTTCAACATCGACTCGCTGGCGGTCGGGCCGACCGAGCACGACGACATCTCGCGGATGACGATCGTGGTCAGCGTCGAGGAGCTGCCTCTCGAGCAGGTCACCAAACAGCTCAACAAGCTGGTGAACGTGCTCAAGATCGTCGAGCTCGACACGTCGCAGTCCGTGCAGCGCGAGCTGATGCTGATCAAGGTGAAGGCCGACGCCGACAGCCGCTCCCACGTGCTGGAGCTCGTCCAGCTCTTCCGGGCCCGCTGCATCGACGTGGCGGCCGACGCCGTGACCATCGAGGTCACCGGCACCACCGACAAGCTCGAGGCGTTCGTGAAGGTCCTCGAGCCGTTCGGCATCAAAGAACTCGTACAGTCGGGCATGGTGGCCATCGGCCGCGGCGCCCGTTCCATCACCGACCGGTCCCTCAGGGCACTGGACCGTACCGCCTGAAAGGTTTTGAGCAAGTGACCGAGATCTACTACGACGACCAGGCCGACCTGTCGATCATCCAGGGGCGCCACGTGGCCGTGCTGGGGTACGGCAGCCAGGGCCACGCCCACGCGCTCTCCCTGCGTGACTCCGGCGTCGACGTGCGCGTCGGCCTGCCGGAGGGCTCCAAGAGCCGCGAGAAGGCGGAGAACGACGGCCTTCGCGTCGTCACGCCGTCCGAGGCGGTCGAAGAGGCCAACCTCACCATGATCCTGGCCCCCGACCACATCCAGCGCCAGCTCTACTCCGAGCACGTGGCGCCCAACCTCGTCGAGGGCGACGCGCTGTTCTTCGGGCACGGCCTGAACATCCGCTACGGCCTCATCGAGGCCCCCGAGGGCGTCGACGTGTGCATGGTCGCGCCCAAGGGCCCTGGCCACCTCGTGCGCCGCCAGTTCGAGGCGGGCCGCGGCGTGCCGGTCCTCGTGGCCGTGGAGAAGGACGCCTCGGGCAAGGCGCTCGACCTGGCGCTGTCGTACGCGAAGGGCATCGGCGGCACGCGCGCCGGCGCGCTGCGCACGACGTTCAAGGAGGAGACGGAGACCGACCTGTTCGGCGAGCAGGTCGTGTTGTGCGGCGGCGTGTCCGAGCTGATCAAGGCGGGCTTCGAGACGCTCATCGAGGCCGGCTACCAGCCCGAGGTCGCCTACTTCGAGTGCCTGCACGAGATGAAGCTGATCGTCGACCTCATGTACGAAGGCGGCCTGTCGAAGATGTACTGGTCGGTGTCCGACACCGCCGAGTACGGCGGCTACACCCGCGGCCCGCGCGTCATCGGCGAGGAGTCCCGCCAGGCGATGCGCCAGATTCTCGCCGAGGTCCAGGACGGCACCTTCACCCGGCAGCTCGTCGAGGAGTTCGACGGCGGCCAGAAGGAGTTCCACCGCAAGCGCGACGAGCTGGCCGACAACCCGATCGAGAAGACCGGCGCCAAGCTCCGCCCGATGATGAGCTGGCTGAAGGCCTGACATCCCACCGGGCCGGCGGGCGGGTGCAGGCCCGCCCGCCGGGCCCCGGCGCACCGTCCTGGGCGGTGCGCCTAGCCGATCTCCACGACCAGCTTTCCGCGTACGCCTCCCGTCTTCGGAGCGCGGTGCGCCTCGGCGATGCGGGCGAGCGGACAGACCGTGTCGGCGACGGGCTGGATCGCCCCGCTCTCGACCAGCCGGGCCGGCTCGGCCAGCAGGTCATGGACGGGCTCGCCGCTGAAGAACGCCGCCGCTCCCGCCGCGCACCAGCGGCCGCTCGCCCGACGTGAGCCGGGCCTTGTCCCGCAGCGTGGTGATCGCCGTCGCGCCCACGCCCGGCAGGGCCGCCATGTGAGAGACATGCCTGCTGCTTCCTCCCGCCCCGGTCGGCCTCTGTCCGATGTGCTGACCGCCTTTTCCGGCGTGAAAGAAGATTTCACCCGCAGCGCGCAGAAATGCCACCTTGTCCCCGACAATATTGCGAATCGTTCGTTATCTGCCTGTCAGCGCGTGCTTGCCCCGCGCGGCACCTTCGTGCCCGGCTGCGGCTCGGGCGGCCCCAGAATCCACCGGGGCACTCCGGAGATCACGATGTGACGTCCGGGTCACCGGCTGAGGCGCCCCTCCGCGCACGGCTGTGATAATAATACCGGTATAGTTATCGAGCGAGGAGGCGCCGTGATCGAGCTCAAGTCGGCCGGAGAGATAGCCGCGATGCGGGAGGCGGGCAAGGTCGTCGCCGCCGTCCAGGCGGCGGTGCGGGAGCGGGCCGGCATCGGGGTGACGCTGAAACAGCTCGACGAGGTGGCCAGGACCGTCATCGAGGAGGCCCGCGCGGGGGCGTCGTTCCTCGGCTATCACCCGTCGTTCGGCGCGATGCCCTATCCCGGCGTGATCTGCACCTCGGTCAACGGGGTGATGCTGCACGGCCTGCCGACAGCGTACAAACTGCGGGACGGCGACCTGATCAGCGTCGACTGCGGCGCGTACATCGACGGCTGGCACGCCGACGGCACCGTCAGCTTCACCGTCGGCCACGCCCGCGAGGAGGACCTCCAACTGATCAAGGTCGCCGAGGAGACGCTGGCCGCCGGCATCGAGGCGGCCCTGCCCGGCGGCAGGATGGGCGACATCGGGCACGCCATGTCCACGGTCGGGCGCGGCGCCGGCTACGGCATGCAGAACGACTTCGGCGGCCACGGCATCGGGCGGGCCATGCACGAGTCGCCGTTCGTGCCCAACGAGGCGCGCAGGGGCCGCGGCCTGCGGCTGCGGCCCGGCCTGGTCATCGCGATCGAGCCGAGCCTGATGGCCGGCGGCGGCGACGGCTACTACGTGGCCGACGACGGGTGGTCGTTGTGCTCGGCCGACGGCAGCAGGAGCGTGCACGTCGAGCACACGGTCGCCATCACCGGCGACGGCCCGGTCGTCCTCACCGTTCCGTAGGCTCCCGCATCCCGAACAGGAACCTCGTCACCCTCGTCCTGCGCACCAGCACGTCGTAGACGGCCACCGTCAGCACCAGCGACAACACCACGATCACCGCGTACTCGACCAGGATCGGCCCTTGCCGGCCGGCGACGAAGTAGGCCACAGCCACGACGATCGGCTGGTGCAGGATGTAGAGCGGCAACACGGCGGACGCCAGATAGGCCGAGAGCCGGTTCGGCGGCCGGGCGGGTGCCGCGGCGGGGCGCGGGCGGTCGAGGAAGCCGAGGATCGCGACCAGCCAGCACCATCCGGCCAGCCCGTACAACGTGCGCATGGCGACCGCGAGCGGGGTCAGGTCCGTGAACGCGTCCGCGCCGGGGGCGTCGCCCGCGATGATGAAGCCCGGCACCCCCACCAGCATCAGCACGGCGCCCGCGACGGCGGCGATCCGCCGGTTGCGCCGCATCGCCGCGCGGAAGGCGGGATCGGTCACGAGCAGGAAGCCGTACAGGAAGAACACCAGGTACGCCCAGCGGTCCCAGCCGCCGAACGCCTCCTCGAGGCCGGCGAGCGCGCAGATCGCCGCGATCGGCAGGCCGGGCAGCAGGATCGCGCCACGCGGCCGGCAGAGCGCGACCAGGCGTTCGCGCGAGCGCAGCGCCCAGCCACGCGGCACCCACCGCACCAGCGGCGCGAGCACGAGCGAGAAGGTCAGCAGGAGCACCACGAACCACAGGTGCCCGGTCTCGAAGTACGCCCCCTCCACGACGAACGGGAAGTCGCCCGGATCCGGCCGCACGGCGAAGAACTTCGGCAGGAACTCCAGATAGGACTCGTGGTAGTCGGGATCGGCCCGCAGCCGCAACCACGGAGGCACCGGCAACATCGTGACCAGGGCGAACAGCAGTGGCACGCCCAGCCGCGCTAATCGTTCCACGGCAAATCCGCCGGGCCCTCGGCGGCGCAGGGAGTGCCACGCTCCCAGCCCGGCGATGAGGAAGAGCAGCGGCATCGCCCAGATCACGCAGAGCGCCGCGATGACGAACGTGATGTCGGTCGTCTCCGCGTTCTTGACGTAGAAGTCGTCGCGCGAGTCGAACACCAGCGACGCGTGGAAGAACACCAGCCCGACGACCACGAGAGCGCGCATGGCGTCGAGTTCGGTGCGCCGTTCGCCGGTCGCGGTCCTGGACGATCCGGTGCCTGCGGTCATGATGGCCTCCCGTGACAGGCACCAGTCTGGGGCCACAGGAGGGGTGCGCGCCATGGTCGCGGAACGGTCATGTGATCTTCGCCCGCTCCTCCCGGGAGCACACCTGACGGTCAAGCCGGACGTCCATCGGCACGGCTATGCCAGGCGCTGCCTTCGCGCAGGTCAAGATCAAAACGCCGGAGTTTGTCGAAGGGAGGGGCAGGGCAGATCTCACCCCGGTAGCTACGGAGAGTAGTCAATAGGTACCAGAGGAGATAACATGTACAAATCAGGCCTCATCCTGGCCGGGCTCGTCGGTGGGCTGCTCATGTCCGGCGGCGCCGCGTCCGCTGCGACGTTCAACGACGGCCGCGACGGCGACGTGAGGATCATCCTCGTCTGCGGTGACGGAAACGTCGCCCAGAAGGTCGACAACCACCAGAGCGCCAACGGCCTGCTCGGTATCGCCGTCGGCGACTCGCTGAACCACATTCTCAGCCACGAGCACAGGGAGTGCAACATCGGCTGAAGTCGCTCTGCCGGCCGATGAACACCAGGGGTTCGCCCAATGGGTGGACCCCTGCGTCGTGCCCGGCCGCGGGTGCGCGACCGGGGGCCCGTCCTGCTGGAGGGGCCCCTTCGCCGTGCCCGGCCCCGAATGGCAAGGCCGTCCCCGTGAAGCACACATGATCGTCAAGCGAAACGATCTCCGGCACGGCTTTGCCAGGTGCTGCTTTCGCGCAGGTCAAGAACAAGATCGGGGAGTTTGTCGGCGAGCGGGGCGGGGCAAACACCTCCCGGTAGCTACAGAGAGTAGTCATTACGTACCAAAGGGGATACGACATGTACAAATCGGGGCTCATCCTGGCCGGGCTCGTCGGAGGGCTGCTCATGTCCGGCGGCTCCGCGCTCGCGGCGACGTACAACAACGACGACCACGGCCGCGACGTGAGGATCATCCTCGTGTGTGGTGACGGCACCATCGGCAAGGAGGTCGACAACCACCAGAGCGCCCACGGCCTCCTGGCCGGCATCGGTCTCGACAACGTCCTGAACCACGTGCTCAGCCACGAGCACAGGGAGTGCAACATCGGCTAGGTCATATCTCAGCTGGTGAGTGATGACGAGGGGTCCGCCCTGCGGGGTGGGCCCCTTCACCGTGCCGGGGCTCGTACGCGAAGGCCGCGGCGAAGGAGTTGCGGGCGATCACATCGAGCTGCTCGCCGGTCATTCCCAGCTCCCGCCGCAACGCTTCGTAGTTGTCCTCGACGTAGCCGCCGAAGTAGGCGGGATCGTCGGAGTTGACCGTCACGACCAGCCCTTCGTCCAGCATCGCGGGCAGGATGTGGTCGCGCAGGGACGGCACCACCCGCAGCCGCACGTTCGACAGCGGGCACACGGTCAGCGGGATCCGCTCCTCCCTCAGCCTGGCCACGAGCTGCGGATCCTCCATCGCCCTGATGCCGTGGTCCACCCGCTCCACCCCCAGCACGTCGAGCGCCTCCCACACGTAGTCGGGCCCGCCCTCCTCGCCCGCGTGCGCCACCCGGTGCAGGCCTTCGGCGGCGGCGATGTCGAAGACCCGCCGGAACAACGACGGCGGATATCCCACCTCCGCCGAGTCCAGCCCCACCCCGATGAACCGCTCACGGAACGGCAGCGCCGCCCGCAGCACCCGCTCCGCCTCCTCCGCGCCCCGGTCACGAAGGAAGCACAGGATCAGCGCGGCCGACACCTCGCTGCCGTGCAGCGCCGCCGACAACCCGCCGAACACCGCCTCCAGCGGCACGCCCCGGCTCGTGTGCGCCTGCGGGTCGAAGAAGATCTCCGCGTGCCGCACCCCCTGCCCGGCGGCCCGCCGCAGGTAGGCGGCGGCCAGGTCGTGGAAGTCCTCCTCGGTACGCAGGACCGCCAGGTTGTCGTAGTAGACGTCCAGGAACGAACGCAGGTCGGCGAAGTCGTTGCGGGCGCGGACGGCCTCCACGTCGAAGGCCGGCAGCTCGATCCCGTTACGCCTGGCCAGCCCGACGACGAGCTCGGGCTCAAGGGTGCCCTCGATGTGCAGGTGGAGTTCCGCCTTGGGACGCATGACACCGAGTAAACCGGACCGCCCGGCCCGGCAGATATCGTGCGAACCTCCGAACTCTCGCGGGGATTTCCGTGCGGAAACCTCCCCCTCAGGGAGCCGCTCCGCTCCCGTCCGTGGTACGCACCCCGGCGGCCGTCCGTGCGGCCTGGCATACCATCGGATTTCATGAGGCTGGCGGATCTGCTCGCACGCGACGACCTGCGGCTGACGCTGGTGACAGGTGACGCCGCACTCGACCGCGAGATCCGGCGCGCCTACCCGACCGACCTGCCCGACCCCCGCCGCTACCTGCGGCCCGGCGACCTGGTGCTGACCAGCGGCGTCTGGTACACCGGGCCGCCCGACTGCGAGCGCTTCGCCGACGCGCTGTGGGCCAGCGACGCCGCCGGCCTGGTCGTGGGCCTGATCGTGCTCGGCGAGCTGCCGCGGGAGCTGGTCAAGGCGTGCGAGCTGCGCCGGCTGCCGCTGCTGCTGGCGGCTCCCGACCAGTCGTTCGGCACGATCACCGAGGTGGTGACCGTCGAGGGGTTCGCCGCCGAGCAGCGCAGGGCCGAGCGAGTCAGGGCGCAGACGCTGCTCGACGTCCTCGGCCAGATCCCGCCCGGCGAGGTCTCGGCGCACATGCGGCTGCTCGGCGCCGACCCCGGCCTGCCGACCGCGGCCATGGCGGTCACCCAGACCGGCGGCCCCGAGCTCGACCTTCCGGAGTTGCTGCACGAGGGTCTGGTGAGGAAGGGGCGGCACCTGATCGTCGGCGGCACGCCGCGGGAGGCGATCGTGCTGGTCAACGGCCGGGCCTCGCGCAAGAGCCTGGCCGACGAGCTGCGCGGGCTGGTCGCCGGGCGGCCGGGAGTGAGCATCGCGGCCGGCATCAGCGAGATGGCGGCCAGCGTGTCGCAACTCGGCGAGGCGCTGGAGACGGCCAGGCGCGGCATGGAGTCGGCCAAGGGCGGTCCCGGGCCGGTGTCGATCATGTCGGTGGCCGACATCGACAGCTTCGACCTGCTGCTGGCCTCACTGCCGGCGGGCGTGCGCAGGTCGTTCCGTGACCGCCTGCTGGCGCCCGTCGAGGACTACGACGCGCGGCACGGCTCCGAGCTGCTGCGCACGCTCGACCTCTTCCTGGAGACCTGCGGATCGTGGCAGCGCACGGCCGACGAGCTGTACGTCCACGTCAACACGCTGCGTTACCGGATGCAGCGGATCGAGGAGCTCACCGGCCGGCGCGTGTCGTCGATGCGCGACCGTACGGACCTCTACCTGGCGCTGCGGTCAGGGCAGCCCACCCGCGACGACGGCGCCCCGTGACACGACGGCCACGATGTTGCCGGTGGCCAGGTCGGCGATGCGCTCCCACGGCCGGCCGCGCAGCACGATGAGGTCGGCGCCCAGCCCGGGCGCGATCCTGCCCACGGGCATGCCGATCGAGTCGGCCGCGTCCGAGGTGGCCGCGCGCAGCGCCGACGCCGCGTCCATGCCGAGGATCCCGGCCATGTGGCGGACCTCGGCGAGCTGGTCGCCGAACTGCACGTGGTGGCCGTTCGCGTCGGTGCCCAGCACGAACCGCACGCCGAGCGCGGCCGCCTGGGCGAGCAGCACGTCACGGGTGGCGACGAGCTCGGCGGCCTTGGCCCTGGCCTCGGGGGTGACCGGGACGCGGCCTTCGGCGATGGCCTCGTTGATGAGCAGCGTCGGGGCCACGGGGGTGCGGCGGGCGGCCAGGACCTCGGCCAGGTCGGTGCTCATGAGGGTGCCGTGCTCGATCGAGTCGACGCCCTCCTCGACGGCCACCCGGATGCCCTCCTCGGAGTGGGCGTGGGAGGCGACCGGCATGCCGAGGGCGTGTGCCTCGTCCACGACGGCTCTGATCTCGTCGCGGGTGTAGTTGCGCCAGGCGTTCCTGTCGCCGATCGACAGCACGCCGCCGCTGGTGGTGAGCTTGATGCCGTCCATGCCGGCCCTGGCCCAGCTGCGTACGAGCTTGCGGCACTCGTCGGGCCCGTCGGCCGTGGGCTTGCGCTGCGGCGAGGCGGGCGGCACGAACAGGTCGTTGTGCCCGGCGGTCATCCCCACCACGCCGTGCACCTGGATGCGCGGCCCCTGCAGCACCCCGGCGTCGAAGGCCCGGCGCAGCGCGACCTGGGCCTCGTCGCCCGCCAGGTCGCGCAGCGTCGTGACGCCGTGCCGCATGGCCCGCTGGGCGTGGGCCACGCCGTGCAGCACCTGCTCGTCGCGCGTGGTGACCAGCGGCCACGTCGCGAAGTCGGGCGGGTCGCCGGGGCCGGCGTGGCCGATCAGATGGACGTGCGTGTCCACCAGGCCGGGGATGACGCACAGGTCGTCGTGGCGCGGCGCGGCGGGGGTCACGTCGATGATCCGGTCGGGCTCCCAGCTCAGGTCGACAGGGCCGCGAAGTTCGGTACCGTCCCAAAGGGGGATTCCGTCGAGTCTCATTTCACGCCCGACGCTACCGGAGCCCCCGGGCCGCTGGAGGGATCTACGGTCCTCGACCCCCGCTCTCGTAGGGACCTACAGGGGCCGCCAGCGGTTTTTCCCGCCATCCCGCGCGACGGCCGTCCGCCCGGCCAGAAGTCCGAAAATACCGTCACTTGATGGTAATAATCGGTAGATAACGTCCTGACCTGCACCTTCACGGCCGCTCAAGGAGAATCATGGCTACCTTCGACCGTCGCGCGTTCCTGCGGACGACAGGCCTGGCCGGTCTGGCGCTCGGTCTGGCCGCCTGCGGCGAAAGCGGCTCGCCGGCCGGCTCCTCCTCCGGCGGCGGGCTGGGCTCGGTCAAGCTCCAGCTCTCCTGGAAGAAGAACGTCGAGTTCGCCGGCGAATACTTCGCCGACAGCAAGGGCTACTACAAGGCCGCCGGGTTCTCCCAGGTCGAGCTGCTGTCGGGCGGCGGCTCCGGCACCTCGGTCGAGTCGGGACTGGCCACCGGGCGCTGCTGGGCGGGCCTGTCCGCGCCCACCATCACCGCCCCCGCCGTGCTGCAGGGCGCCCCGCTGAAGATCGTCGGCGCCACCTTCCAGAAGAACCCGTTCGCCATCATCTCCCTGAGCAAGAACCCGATCGAGAGCGCCGAGGACCTGGCCGGCAAGAAGATCGGCGTCCAGGACTCCAACGAGCTGGTCTGGAACGCGCTGCTCAAGGCCAACGGCATCGACGAGGGCAGCGTGACGCGGGTGCCGTTCCAGTCCGACCCCTCGATGCTGACCTCCGGGCAGCTCGACGGCTACGTCGGCTTCGTCACCAGCGGCCCCGTACGGCTGAAGATGGAGGGCCACGACGCCACCCACCTGCTGCTCGCCGACGCCGGCCTGCCGCTGGTCGCCGAGACGTTCACGGTCACCCAGGAGACCATCGACAACGAGCGCGACAAGCTCAAGGCGTTCCTGACCGCCGAGATCAAGGGCTGGAAGGACGCCGTCGCCGACCCGGCCAAGTCGGCCGAGCTGGCCGCCACCGTCTACGGCAAGGACCAGAACCTCGACGTCAAGGAGCAGACCGAGGAGGCCAAGATGCAGAACGAGCTCATCGTCACCCCCGACGTCAAGGCCAACGGCCTGTTCACGATGACGCCCGAGCTGATCGAGCAGAACATCGCCTCGCTGGCCAAGGCAGGCCTGACCATCAAGGCCGAGCAGCTGTTCGACCTGACCGTCCTGGACGAGATCTACAAGGCCGACCCGAGCCTGAAGCTGTCATGAGCGATTCTGCCGAGGCCATCGACGAGCACGGCGCCGGCATCAGCGTCACCGGGCTGAGCAAGACGTTCGGCAAGGGCCTGACCGCCGTCGACGGCGTGGACCTCCGTACGCCGAAGGGCTCGTTCCTGTCGCTGCTCGGCCCGTCCGGCTGCGGCAAGTCGACGGTGCTGCGCATGCTCGCCGGGCTGGAGCAGCCCACCGGCGGCGAGATCCGGGTGAACGGCGAGACGCCCGCCGAGCTGCGCAGGAGCCACCACCTCGGCATCGCCTTCCAGGACTCGGCCCTGCTGGCCTGGAGGAGCGTCGCCGCCAACATCCGGCTGCCGCTGGAGGTCGCCGGGATCCGGCCCGAGCCCGGCGTCATCGACGACCTGATCAAGCTGGTCGGCCTCGAAGGGTTCGAGAAGGCCAGGCCCGCCGAACTGTCGGGGGGCATGCGCCAGCGCGTCTCCATCGCCCGCGCGCTCGTCGTCAAGCCCAGCGTGCTGCTGCTCGACGAGCCGTTCGGCGCCCTCGACGACATGACCAGGCAGCGGCTCAACCTGGAGCTGCTGCGCATCTGGACGGAGAAGCCCGCCACCACGCTGATGGTCACCCACGGGATCGGCGAGGCGATCTTCCTGTCGGACGTGGTCGCCGTCATGAGCCCGCGCCCCGGCCGGATCGTCGAGCTGGTGGAGATCGGCCTGCCGCGCCCGCGCACGCCCGGCATGATGCGTACGCCGGAGTTCCACGCCCTGCACGACCACCTCAGCGACCTGCTGTTCGGGCACGGCTCATGAGAAGGGCGCAGGGGCTGGCCGGCGTCGTCGCCCTGGTCGTGCTGTGGTGGCTGATGGCCGTGACGGTGTTCGCCGGCGGCGGAGCGGTGCCCACGCCGTGGGCCGTGCTGGCCGGGATGGGCGAGGACGGGTGGGCCTTCTACGGCCCCAACGTCATCGCCACCGTGTCCGCGGCGGCGCAGGGCTTCCTGTGGGGCAACGGGCTGGCCATCGGCGTGGCGCTGCTGGTGCTGCTCGTGCCCCGGCTCGAAGCCGTCGCCACCCAGCTCGCCGTGATCAGCTACTGCATCCCGCTGCTCGCCATCGGCCCCATCGTGCTGGTCGTCTTCGGCGGCGAGGCCACCGTGGTGTTCCTGGCCGCCATCTCCGTCTTCTTCACGACGCTCATCGGCGCCCTGCTCGGGCTGCGCTCCGCCGACCAGGCCGGCCTCGACCTCGTCACCGTCTACGGCGGCGGCCGCCTGGCCAGGCTCCGCTACGTGCAGGTCATCTCCGCCCTGCCCAGCACGTTCGCCGGTCTGCGGATCTCCGCGCCCTCCGCGCTGCTCGGCGCGATCATCGGCGAATATCTCGGCAGCAACGACCAGGGGCTCGGCGTCTCCCTGATGATCTCGCAGCAGCAGTTCCAGGTGCCGCGGACATGGGGGCTGGCGCTCGTGGCGGGGCTGATCGCCGGTCTCGGGTACGCAGTCGTCGCGCTCGTCGCCCGCGTGGTCACCCCGTGGTCGAAAGGCGAGGTGCCGTGATCGGCCGTACCATCCTGCGGGTCGTCGGGCCGCTCGCGCCCTGCGTGGTCATCGTCGTGGCCGCGTGGTGGCTGGCGCTGGAGGCGTTCGGCATCAGCCCGCTCGTGGGCAAGCGCCCGCCCCAGGTGTGGGACTACCTGACCGCGTCGGCGGCCCACCGCGAGGCCGTGTTCGGCGCGCTGGGCATCACCGTCAGGGACGCCGCCATCGGGTTCGCCTCGGGGATGGTCGCCGCGATGGCCGTCGCGGTGACGTTCGTGCTGTTCAGGACCGTGGAGCAGACGTTCATGCCGGTCGCGATGTTGCTGCGCTCGGTGCCGCTCGTGGTGATGACGCCGCTGATCACGCTGATCTTCGGCAGGGACCTGGTGGGCGTCGCCGTCATCGGCGGCATCGTGGTGTTCTTCCCCGCGCTGGTCAACATCGTCTTCGGGCTGAGATCGGCCTCGCCGCAGGCCACCGACCTGGTCATGGCCTACGGCGGCACCCGCATGACCGTCCTGCGCAAGGTGGCCGTGCCGACGGCGATGCCCGCGGTCTTCGCCTCGGCCAGGATCTCGGTGCCGGCCTCGATCATCGGCGCGCTCATCGCCGAATGGCTGGCCACCGGCGAGGGGATCGGCGCGGAGATCCTGCGCGCGATCGCCGGGTTCCGCTACGACGAGGTGTGGGCGGACATCGTGGTGGTCACGACCGTGTCGATCCTCGCGTACGCGGTCGTCGGCGTGGTCGAGTCGCTGGTGCTGGCCCGCTTCTCCGACCGGGCCTGACCGGAGGGAGGACGCGGGCCCGGCCGCGGTCCTTTGTGCGGGGGGAGGCGCGGCCGGGCCCGCCCGGAGGGGAGCGTGTGGGCGTGCGGTGGGAACCGGCGCTGAGGCCGGTGAAGCCCGACGCTCCCTTGGCTTCGGCGGGCTTGAGCAGGGCTTCAGCGGGCGGCGAAGATCTGGGTCCAGGCTTGCTTCTCGGCGCTGTATCCGACGCCGATGTGGGTGAACGAGCAGTTGAGGATGTTCTTGCGGTGGCCTGGGCTCTTCAGCCAGTCCTTGAGCACCGTGGCGGCGGCGGGGTAGCCCATGGCGACGTTCTCGGCGATCAGGCTGTAGGAGAAGCCGACCGCCTTGATGCGCTCGGCGAACGTGCGCCCGCCGGAGGTGTGCCTGAGACGCCCCTTGGCCGCCATGTCCGCCGAGTGGCGCTCGGCTGCGAGGTGCAGCCTGGGGTCGTGGGCCAGGGGCTTGCAGTCGTTCCCGGCCCGCGCCTTGTTGGTGAGCTTGACGAGCGCCTCCTCGATCGCCGAGGCGAACTCGCCGCACGCCAGCCGCACCGCGCGCGACCTGGCTGTGTGCCCCTTGGCGTCGAGCGCGATCACGTAGTAGGTGCGCGGGGTGGTGGTGCAGCGCACCTGCGCGGAGACCGAGCCGGTCCTGACGGTCCTGGAGCCGCTCTTGACGACCCGGTCGGGGCCCGGCACGGCCATCGCGACGCGTACCCGGAGCAGTGCCTTGCCGGAGCAGCCCGCCCTGGTGGCCGTGCCGCGGACGAAGCCGTGGGAGAGCGTGGGCTTGGCCGCGGCTACCCGGCAGGCCTGCGCGCTCGTGGCGGCCGCCTGCGCGGCCGGTGCGGGGAAGGTCAGCGCCGCCAGACTCCCGAGGCAGGCCCATGCCTTGAGCTGTCTGCGCATTCTCTCCTCCGGGTCGGCGGTTCCACACAAGGTCGAACCGCATTCTGGCGCTCCAGAGTCGGCTATGTCCTGAAAAGACCGCTCCAAGTGGCTGAATCGTGATGCGGCCCGCGTTATCGGGGTAAACCGCGGCGGCCCCCTGCGCGTCGGGAGGCCGCCACGTTGATCAGCACAAGATGATCAGCACTGCGCGGGCTTGAGCCAGGAGCACTCCAGGTCGCCCGCCGGGCCCGGGTCCGTGGCGCGGAGCTGGGCGGGGTCACCGCCCGCCGAGGTACGGGAGAACTGGGCGAGGCGTACGGCGATCTTGTCCTCGATGTCCTTGGGCGAGCCCGACAGGTACTGGTTCAGCATGATCGAGAAGATCAGCGGCTCGCCGTCGGCGCTGGTGACGTAGCCGGACAACGCCGTGACCCCGGTCAACGAGCCCGTCTTGGCGCGCACGTTGCCCGCGGCGGCGGTGTCGCGCATCCGGCTGCGCAGCGTGCCGCCGACGAAACGATCGGCGTTGCCCGCGACGGGCAGCGACGCGTACCAGGTGTCGAACCACGGCTTGCCGCGTACGGCCGACAGGAACTCCACGATCGAGCCGGGCGAGAAGCCGTCGCGGCGCGACAGCCCCGAGCCGTCACGCATGTTGATCACCTGAGCCCCGTTGGCCTTGGCGAAGTCGGTGGTGACCTTGAGCCCGGCCGCCCACGTGCCCTGGTTCGCCGCCTTGCGGCCCATGGCCTTGGTGAGGATCTCGGCGTGGATGTTGTTGCTCAGCTTCATGAACGGCACCAGCAGCTCGCCCAGCGTCATCGACTCGTGCGCGGCCAGCTCCTTGGCGCCCTCGGGCGCCGCGCCGGTCACCGTGCGGCCGAGCACCTTGACGCCGTGCCTGGCCAGCGATTCCCGGAAGAGCGAGGAGGCGTAGGCCGTGGGGTCGTCGACGGCCACCCACTCCTGGTACGGGTCCGCGACCGTACCGGTGATCACGACGGTGCGGGTGCCGTGCTGCCGCTCGATGAGCACGTCGGTCTCGGAGCCCGCCGTCGCCCGGTTGACGATCTTCAGGTAACCGGTGTCGGGCGTGGTGGTCACCTTGACCTTGCCGTCCTCGGCCGTCACCGCGACGATCACCGAGCCGGCGTCGTAGTCCTTGTCGGGGGAGGCGGTCAGGGCCGAGATCGGGGCCGCGTAGTACGCGGTCTCGTCGTCCCAGGCCCAGTCGTTGCCGAGCCGCCGCGCGTCGAACCAGGTGTCGTCGGCCACGAGCTTGCCGGTGACGACCTTGACGCCGGCGCCGGCCACCTCGGCGGCCAGCGCGTCGTAGTCCTCGGCCAGCATGGTCGGGTCGCCGGTGCCGCGCAGCACCAGGTCGCCGGTCAGCACCTTGCCGGCCTTGCGCCCGGTGCTCAGCACGCTGGTGGCGAAGCGGTAGTCGAGCCCGAGCGTCTCGGCCGCCGCGGCCGAGGTGAACAGCTTGGTGTTGGACGCCGGGATCAGCAGCTTGCCGGCGTCGGTGGCGTACAGTTCCTCGCCGCTCTCCGCGCTCTTGACGACGACGCCCGCCCTGGCGATCGTGAGCCGCGAGTCGCTGAGGATCTGGTTGAGGTCCTGGGTCAGGTCGGCCACGCCCACCGAGGGGTCGAGCGCGACGGCCGGTGAGGAAGGGCTGGACGCCCACGCGAGGGCCGCGACGAGCGCGCCCGCGACGAGGGATGCTGAGGTGCGCCGCATGGGGTCTCCATAAGAACGACTGGGGGATCGCCTGCAGCATGGAGCAGCACCGTCAGCCTGTAATCCGCAAATCTCCGTATTTATTGGAGAATGCGCGAGCGCTCACATCGACGGCAGGCCCGACGTGAGCAGAAAACCGCAGTCTCCGAACGAGATCTCGTCACCCGACCTGACCCGGGCGGGCCCCACCAGCCGCCACCCGTTGAGCCGGGTGCCGTTGAGCGAGCCAAGGTCGACCAGCAGCCACCCGTCGCTCTCGCGCCGCAGCTCGGCGTGCACGCGGGAGACCGTCAGGTCCGACAGCACGAGGTCGCAGGCCGAACCCCTGCCCACCACGTAACGCAGCCGGTCGTCGTCGGGCAGCGCCAGCCGGGGCAGCCGCGGCCGCCGCCACGCCGACTGCACCCTGGTGGTGAACTCCGACACCGACGCCACCGCGTCGGTCAGCCGCTGCCTGAGCGTCGCCCGCCGCGGCAGGTCGGCCACCACCTCATCGAGCTCGTGGCGGTTCCGTGCTCTGAGCACCTGGTCGACCCGGCCCACGAACGTGTCGTGGGAAATGCGCCCCTCTACGGCGCGATCTCTGAGCTCGTCGATCGCACGGTCGCGTTCCCCATCCGAGGCACGAAAGGGCGGAAGCGTGGAGCTCATGTAGCGAGTATCGGCCTGAACCGCGTTCCCTGTCCAGAATACGCGGATCGGTGGTGATGACCGTCCTGCACGCGCATGCCTGTCACCCACGTTGACCAGGCACGCCGGCGTCGCCGTGCGGCCGGGTCCGTCACGCGGACGCGTCCGGCTCCGGCGCGCCGGGTGGCGCGAGGCGGTATCTCAGCGTCATCACCACCGACGTCAGGATGATCAGCGCGGGGACCGTGGTCTGCCCGATGAGCACCGCGGTCACCGCGCTCTCCGGCTGCTCGACCGGCCTGCTCGGCTCGGACTCGATGAAGCCGCCGAGCGACAGGATGACGCCGAAGACCAGCGCGCCGAACGAGCTGACCCCGCTCTCGATGGCCGTCCACAACCCGGTCAGCACGCCCGCCCTGCGCTTGCCGGTCTTCGCCGCGTCCACCGCGATCACGTCCGCCAGCATGGAGAACAGCAGCAGTTGCACGCCCGCGATGCCCACGCCGACGACGAGGATCGTCACGTGCGCGTACAACGAGCCGAAGAGCGGGGTGGCCATGGCCGCCGCGGTGCCGCCCCCGAACATCAGCGCGGCCAGCACCATCGCGCCGCGCTTGTCGAACCGCCTGGACAGCCGCACCCACAGCGGCATCGTCAGCAACATCGGGCCGACCAGCGCCGCGAACAGCGTCTGCGTGGCGTCCGGCGTGCCGATCGTGTAGGTGGCGAAGTACGGCGCCGCCGCCAGCATCATGCTGACGGCCAGCATCTGCGTGCAGGCCAGCGCCGTGATCCAGAGGAACGGCGCGTTGCCCTTGATCGCCGCGAACTGCTCCCGCCATCCGCCCCGGTCGGGCTCGGGCGCGCCGGTCATCGGGGCGCGGGCGGTGCCGAAGAACGAGCCCAGCATCGAGACCAGCAGGATGGCCGCGATCGTGGCGGCCATCAGCCGGTAGCTGCCGAGCGTGCCGTCGCCGCCCTGGCTGGTGACGATGGCCGGCGCCAGCACGCCGCTGATGGCGGTGGCCGCGCCGATGAAGATCATCCGCCACTGGAGCAGCGAGGTGCGTTCGTGGTAGTCGTGCGTCATCTCGCCGGGCATCGCCTTGTACGGCACCTCGAACAGCGCGTACGCCGTCGCCGTGGCCAGGAAGCACACCCCGACGTACAGCGCGGCGGGCACGCCGGTCAGCGGCGGTCCGGCGAAGACCAGGAAGAACGCGATCGGCAGCGTGCAGGCGCCGGCGAGCAGCCAGGGCCGGCGCGGGCCGAGCCGCGATCTGGTCCGGTCGGACCAGCGGCCGACCAGCGGATTGATCACCAGGTCCCAGGCCTTGGGCGCGGTCACGACCACCCCGGCCAGCCACGCGGGAACGGCCAGGAAGTTCGTCATGTAGTACAGCAGGAGCAGCCCGGGCACGGCGCCCACGGTGGCGGTGCAGAACGACCCCACACCGTAGCCGACGCGTACGCCCCGGGGGACCGTGGAGACGCTCGCCGCCGGTGCGATCATGCCCTCATTGAAGCCCAGCAGAGCGTTGTTCGGTAGGGCCCAGTTCCGGCGCGGCGAGGCGGGCCCGGATCGACCGGGCCCTTCACACGTGGGTCAGCCGCGGACGTCGGCGCACACCACGTGCGCGCCGATCTCGATCATCCGGCGTTCGCTGTGCGTGTCGGCCACCCTGGCCATGAGGATCGGCGCGCCGGACGCCGCGAACTGCGGCAGCCTGGCCCGCACCAGGCGGTGCAGGTCGCGTACGACGTCCTCGGCGGCGGACATGTGCACCTTCACGTGGAGCATGATGCCGGGGGCGCCGGATGCTGTGCTCGCCTCGGAGATCCACACGTGGTGCACGAGCGGGAAGTCCATGAGCAGTTGCGCGATCGCCTGCCGCAGCGCGGGCAGGATCGGGTGCGTGCACCGCCGGTAGCCGGGGTCCACCTGCTGCATGGGCCCCGACAGGTGCGGCCGGGGCGCGGGCACCCACGGGAACGCGGGCGCCTGGGTGGAGGGCGGTGCGACCTGGGCCAGCGCGGCACCGCGCGAGACGGTGGCCATGGCTCCCGTGGCGTAGGCGGCGGGGGCCGCCCCCGACAGTACGGGCGTCGGTCCGCTGCGCGTCGAGGTGAGGAAGCGCTGGAGATCGTCGATGGGCACGGCCGCGGCGGCTGGTCCGGCCGCGTCGATCACGATCTCCCGCACGCCGGTGACGCGCTGGATGTCCAGGATGGTGTCGGCGTCACACGCCGACAGGGAATGGCTGCCGCGGTGCCTGGCATAGGTGGCAGGGCCGGTGTAGCCGAGCAGGACCCGGTCACCGGCTTGCGTCGTCCCCAGGACGACTGAACGGTCTGTTCGGACTGCCACCAGGATTCCACCGTCGGCGAGAGCGCCCAGCAGGCGATGGGGGGTGCCATGCTGGGCGAGCACGTCGGCAAGCGCAGGATTCCCGATGCTCATATGACGAACCATAGGTAGTCGGCCACGGCTTATCAGGCTAATGGCGAAGAAATCTCCCGATCAAGACAAAGACGGCCGCGATATGGATGAGTTTGCCGCCCGGTGGGTACGGCCGACCCTGTCCCACATCGTGGGTCCCTCGTGAACGCGTTCACAAGCGACCGTTAGACTCTGTGGGACCGTCGGGGGGCCGTACGTGTGACGAGTCCCCCGAAGCCCGCCTGTCCCGGAGGATCCACACCCGTGAACAAGCCCGTCGTTCTGGTCGCAGAGGAGCTGTCCGAGGCCGGCCTCGCCGTGCTCGGCGCTGATTTCGAGGTCCGCCACACCGACGGCGCCGACCGTTCCCAGCTGCTGCCCGCACTCGCCGGCGTGGACGCGCTGATCGTCCGCTCCGCCACGCAGGTCGACGCCGAGGCCATCGCCGCGGCGCCCAAGCTGCGCGTGGTCGCCCGCGCCGGCGTCGGCCTCGACAACGTCGACGTCGAGGCCGCCACCAAGGCCGGTGTCATGGTCGTCAACGCGCCGACCTCCAACATCACCAGCGCCGCCGAGCAGACCCTCGCGCTCATCCTGGCCAGCGCGCGCAACACGGCCCAGGCGCACGCCGCGCTGAAGAACGGCGAGTGGAAGCGGTCGAAGTACACCGGTGTCGAGCTCGACGAGAAGGTCGTCGGCATCCTCGGCCTCGGCAAGATCGGCCAGCTCGTGGCCCAGCGCCTGCAGCCGTTCGGCGTCGAACTGATCGCCTACGACCCCTACCTGCCGCCGGCCCGCGCCGCGCAGATGGGCGTGAAGCTGCTGTCCCTCGACGAGGTGCTCAAGCAGGCCGACTTCATCACCGTGCACCTGCCGAAGTCGAAGGAGACGGTCGGGCTCATCGGCGACGACGAGCTGCACAAGGTCAAGCCCAACGTGCGCATCGTCAACGTCGCCCGCGGCGGCATCGTCGACGAGGCCGCCCTCTACTCGGCCATCAAGGAGGGGCGGGTCGCGGGGGCGGGCCTCGACGTGTACGCCAAGGAGCCGTGCACGGACAGCCCGCTGTTCGAGCTCGACCAGGTCGTCGCCACGCCGCACCTGGGCGCCTCCACGCACGAGGCCCAGGAGAAGGCCGGCACCCAGGTCGCGCGGAGCGTGAAGCTGGCGCTGGCGGGCGAGTTCGTCCCCGACGCGGTCAACGTCCAGGGCGGCGTGGTGGCCGAGGACGTCAAGCCGGGCCTGCCGCTGGCCGAGAAGCTCGGCCGGGTGTTCACCGCGCTGGCCGGCGAGGTCGCGACCAAGCTCGACGTCGAGGTGCGGGGCGAGATCGCGGCGCAGGACGTCCGGGTGATCGAGCTGGCCGCGCTGAAGGGCGTGTTCGCCGACGTGATCGAGGAGCAGGTCACGTACGTCAACGCGCCGCTGCTGGCCAAGGACCGCGGCATGAACGTCGAGCTGGTGACCAGCTCGGAGAGCCCCGACTGGCGCAACGTGGTGACCGTGCGGGGCGTGCTGGCCGACGGCCGCCACGTCTCGGTGTCGGGCACGCTCTCCGGCCCCCGCCAGATCACGAAGATCGTCGAGGTCAACGGCTACGAGATGGAGATCGAGCCGACGGCCCACCTGTCGTTCTTCACCTACACCGACCGTCCCGGCATCGTGGGCGTGGTCGGCCGCCTCCTCGGCGAGCACGGCATCAACATCGCCTCGATGCAGGTGGCCAGGTCGGTCAAGGGTGGCAAGGCGCTCATCGCGCTGACCGTCGACACCGCGATCCCGGCCGACGTGGTCGACCAGATCGTGGCCGAGATCGGCGCCGAGAGCGGCCGCTCGGTGGACCTGGAGGACTGACCTCCCCCGGTCGTACGAGGCCGCCGTCCCGCAGGGGGCGGCGGCCTTTCGCGTCTCAGCATGCAAGATAGTAGGACGTCCAACGAGACGGCTGAGGTACTGTAGCGGAGATGCGCCAGGTGCTCGTACTTATTACCTGCCGCGGCGGGGCCTGTTAGGGCAGGTCGACGACTCGCCGCGGTGAATGGCGCTGCGTCGGCCGTTGAGACCCTTTCCTCCGGTCCGTCACCCCGGACCGCGAGAGCAGACCCGCCCGGATTCGTGACCGGAGTCCGGCTTTCCATCGGAAACGCATCCGCGAAATGAGATGAGTCACATGTACGAGATGTATGCCTGGAACCGTGCGGAAGAACACGACGACGAGGCCGCCGAGGCCCTGCAGACCGCGCTGGACCGCAGGGACAACGGCGGCGCCCCGCAGGGTTCCGGCCGCTAGCTCGGGACGTGGCCTGGGCGCCCCCCGCGTGCCCGGGCCGCCGAACCGTCCGCAAGCTGAGATGATGTGTTCGTCAGTCGAGACGAGCCGGTAAGGTAACCACCCATGGAGTCGCGTAACATCCGCTTGGCCGTCATCCCGGGAGACGGCATCGGCGCCGAGGTCGTGGCCGAAGGACTCAAGGTCCTGGAGGCCGTGGGCACCAAGATCGAGCCCACCCACTACGACCTGGGGGCAGCCCGCTATCACCGCACCGGAGAGACTCTGCCCGACGCGGTGCTCGAGGAGTTGCGCGGCTACGACGCGATCCTGCTCGGCGCGGTCGGCGACCCCAGCGTGCCGCCCGGCGTCCTCGAGCGCGACCTGCTGCTGCGGCTCCGCTTCGCGTTCGACCACTACGTCAACCTCCGCCCGGTCAAGCTGTTCCCCGGCGTGCGGACGCCGCTGGCCGGCTCGTCGGCCGACGACATCGACATGATCGTCGTCCGTGAGGGCACCGAGGGCCTCTATGCCGGCACCGGCGGCGTCATGCGGCGCGGCACGCCCCACGAGATCGCCACGCAGGAGTCGCTCAACACCGCCCACGGCGTCGAGCGCGTGGTGCGCTACGCGTTCGAGAAGGCGCGGTCCCGCCCGCGCAAGAAGCTCACCCTGGTCCACAAGACCAACGTCCTCACCTACGCCGGCGACCTGTGGCAGCGCACGGTCGACCGCGTGGCCGGCGACTACCCCGACGTCGCCACCGACTACGCCCACATCGACGCGGCCTCGATGTTCTTCGTGAGCCAGCCCGAGCGCTTCGACGTGGTCGTCACCGACAACCTGTTCGGCGACATCATCACCGACCTCGGCGCGGCCATCGCCGGCGGCATCGGCCTGGCGGCCAGCGGCAACATCAACCCCGAGCGCACCGCGCCCAGCATGTTCGAGCCGGTGCACGGCAGCGCCCCCGACATCGCCGGGCAGGGCAAGGCCGACCCGACCGCGACCATCCTGTCCGTCGCCATGCTCCTCGACCACCTCGGCCTGCACGCGGAGGCGGCGAGGGTCGAGCAGGCGGTCGCCGCCGACATCGCCGAGCGGCGTCCCGGCCGCGGCACCCACGAGATCGGTGACGACATCACCGCGCGAGTATCCGGCTAGGACCGCCTAGCCCCGCGAGCGCCTGGCGATCCGACACGGACCGCCAGGCGCTTTTTGGCGTGTCAACGGCCTGACCACCCCAACGGCCGCTTGCCATCCCATATAGCGAGACAATAGGAAGTACGGGCTGCTCTTTTCGGGGCGGCACTGCTCGACACCGCACTTCAGCGGCCCCCGTTCGTAGATTCGCAGAGAGAAGGACCGCCGTCATGACCATCGCTCAGAAGCTCAGCTTCGACGTGCAGCTATCCGACCACGCGCGCACCGCGGCCGAGCGGGAGCAGGTACTGGCGAACCCCGGCTTCGGGCAGACCTTCACCGACCACATGATCTCGATCGACTACACCGAGGGTGAAGGCTGGCACGACGCCCGGCTCATGCCGTACGGGCCGCTCTCCCTCGACCCGGCCACGTCGGTCTTCCACTACGCCCAGGAGCTGTTCGAAGGGCTCAAGGCCTACCGGCAGACCACGGGCTCGATCGTGGCCTTCCGCCCCTACGCGAACGCGGGCCGCTTCAACCGCTCCGCGGCCCGCATGGCCATGCCCGAGCTGCCCGAGGAGACGTTCGTCGAATCGCTTGAGCTGCTCGTGCAGACCGACAGGGAATGGGTGCCGACGACCGAGGGGCACAGCCTCTACCTGCGTCCCTTCATGATCGCCACGCAGGCGGGGCTCGGCGTCAACTACCCGTCCAAGTCCTACAAGTACATGGTCATCGCCTCTCCCGCGGCCTCCTACTTCACCGGCGGGCTCAAGCCCGTCTCGGTCTGGCTCTCGACCGAGTACACCCGCGCCGCCCCCGGCGGCACCGGCTTCGCCAAGTGCGGCGGCAACTACGCGGCCGCGTTCGTGGCGCAGCGGCAGGCGGTGGAGAACGGCTGCGACCAGGTGGTGTGGCTGGACGCCCACGAGCACAACTACGTCGAGGAGATGGGCGGAATGAACCTGTTCTTCGTCTTCGGCGACAAGCTCGTCACGCCCGAGCTGACCGGCACCCTGCTGCCCGGCATCACCCGTGACTCGATCCTGCAACTGGCCGGCGACCTCGGCCTGGAGACCGAGGAGCGGCTCATCTCGGTCGAGGAGTGGCAGGCGGGCTGCGCGTCGGGCGAGCTCACGGAGGTGTTCGCGTGCGGGACGGCGGCCGTGGTGACGCCGGTCGGCACCGTCAAGGGCGCCGACCGTTCCTGGACGGTGGCCGACGGCGCCCCCGGGCCGGTCACCATGCGGGTGCGCGACGAACTCGTCGGCATCCAGTACGGCTCCCGCCCCGACTCCCACCACTGGGTGCACAAGATCGTCTAGCCGGTGATCCCCCGGGGGCGGCGCTCCCGGGGGTCACATCAGCCGCGCCGTGTCGACGGCGAGCCCCCACGGATCGGGCAACGCCAGCGGCTCGCCCGCGGCCACCACGACCTCCGTGGCGTAGGTCCCGCGGGAGGGGTCGCAGAAGAGCTTGACCGACCGCTGGAACGGGTCGATCACCAGGTAGAGCGGCACCCCGGCGGGGGCGTAGCCGCAGGGCTTGACGTAATAGTCGTCGTAGCCGCTGCCGGCCGAGACGACGTCGGCCAGCAGCAGCGTCGCGTCGCCGTGCACGGCGTGCTCCTCGTGCATCCTCGGGGAGGCCGGCACCACGGTCAGGTCGGGGACGTACCGGTCGGCGTGCTCGCCGAGATAGACGGTGATGTTGGGCCAGATCTCCCAGCCCCGCCCGGCCGCCGCGCCGGCCAGCTGCAGCAGCAGCCGGAAGAGGATCGTGTTGTGCTGCCAGGTGCCGGACTCGTTCACCACGATGCGACCCTTGACCGTCTCCACCCGATATTCGGGAAACAAGTCGCGGGCCGTACGGAAACGCTCTTCGAGTGGCCTGACCATGCCGCCGTCCTCTTGTAGTCACGGGATCACCAAGCGTAGGGCCTGGCGCCCGTGCCGGGCGGCGATTCCGTGGTACGGCTATCTCTTCCTGATCATGGTCATCCCGTCCGCGATGGGCAGCATGTGCACCGTCACCCGCGGATCCTTGATCACCAGGTCGTTGAACCGGCGGATGTGCACGGTCGTGGCCTCGTCGCGCGTGGGATCGGCGACGTGCCCCCGGCGCAGCGTGTTGTCCGCGACCAGCAGCCCGCCGGGCCGCATGCGGCTGATGAGCAGCTCGTAGTAGCCGGGGTAGTTCTCCTTGTCGGCGTCGAGGAAGGCCAGGTCGATCGTCTCGTCGAACGCGGCGAGCGTCTCCAGGGCGGGTCCGAGGGTGAGCGTCACCCGGTCGGCGACGCCGGCCTCCTGCCAGTAGCGGCGCGCCATGGCCGTCCACTCCTCGCTCACGTCGAAGCAGTGCAGCCGCCCGCCGGACAACCCGCGGGCGATGCACACGGACGAGTAGCCGGTGAACGTCCCCACCTCCACGGCCACGCGGGGCGCCATGATCTGTGTGATCATGGTGAGGAAGCCGCCCTGGTCGGGTGAGATCTGCTTGACCGCGTCCTCTCCGGTCGCCTCCGCCGACTCCTTCTCCAGCCTCTCCAGCAGGGGATCGGGCGGCGTGCTGTGCTCGAATACGTATCGCGCGATGTCAGCGTCAAGGAGGTATGTCTTCATGCCGCCATTGTTTCGGATTCCGATAGGGTCGGCGCGATCAACGAGATGAGAGTGGCATGGTGAAGCGGTTGGTGGCGGTGGCGGTCGCGTGCGCGGTGATCGCCGTTATCGGGGTGCTGGCGTTCGCGGAGCCGGGCGCGTCGTCCGGCGAGGTGCGGCTGACCCGGCAGACGGACGGGTCGATGGTCCTGGCGGACCGGTCGAGCCAGGCTCCCGTGCTCGACCTGTACGAAGACTTCGACTGTCCCGTGTGCAAGCAGATGCACGACGCCGTGGACGGCATGCTTCAGCGCCTGGCGAGGGAGGGCAAGGTGAAGATCGTTTTCCATCCGGTGACGATCTTCAGGGCCGAGCCCATGCGCTCCAACTCCATCCGCGCCGCCGCGGCCGCCCGCTGTGTTCCCGCGGACAACTGGCTGGCCTTCAGGGACCAGCTGTACGCCATGCAGCCCGCGCCGCACGGCGTGGCCTCAGGGTTCACCGTCGAGGAGCTGGCCGGAGCGGCCAGGAAGGCGGGCGCGGTGGTGGACGAGTGCATCCGGTCGCAGGCGTACGCGAAGGCGCACCTGGAGCAGACGGCGAAGGCGGGCATCCGGGGCACGCCGACCGTGCTGCTCGACGGCCGGATGCTCGGCAACGAGGTGTTCGACGCGGCCGCGCTCGAACGCGCCATCACCGGCGGTGACGGCGTCGTCGTGTGACGCCCCGCACGACACGGGTGTCCACTCGGTGAGACCCGCGTGCCAGATGGTGAATCCGTATGGCAGACTGGTGAGCATCATGTTCTACGGTCTGCTCATTATCGGCAGGCGCGCTGGCTGACAAAGGACACCGCCAGCGCGCAGACCTCTCACGTCCGTGAGGGGTCTTTTTGTTTTCCAGAAAAGACCACACCCAGCGCGAGCCTTCCGGAGAGAAGAGATCACCCATGGCCGACGACCGCTTCCACGTATACGACACGACGCTGCGTGACGGCGCGCAACAGGAGGGGCTCAACCTCACCGTCGCCGACAAGATCGCAGTCGCGCGGCAGCTGGACGGCCTGGGCGTGGGTTTCATCGAAGGGGGCTGGCCGGGCGCCAATCCCAAGGACACAGAGTTCTTCAGGCAGGCTCGAACAGAGCTCGACCTGAAACACGCGCAACTAGCCGCGTTCGGCGCGACCCGCCGGCCCGGTGTGAAGGCAGCCGACGACCCCTTGGTGGCCGCTTTGCGCGAATCCGCCGCGCCGGTCGTGACCCTTGTCGCCAAGAGCCACGACCGGCACGTGGAGCTGGCCCTCCGCACGACTCTCCAGGAGAACCTCGCGATGATCCGCGACACGGTCTCTCACCTTCGTGCGGAGGGACAGCGAGTCTTCCTCGACGCCGAGCACTTCTTCGACGGTTACACGTCCAACCCAGCCTACGCGCTGGAGGTCATCAGGACCGCCGCCGAAGCCGGTGCCGACGTCATCGCCCTGTGCGACACCAACGGCGGCATGCTCCCCGACGAGCTCGCCGAGATCGTTCACGAAGCCGTCCAGACCAGCGCCCGCGTCGGCATCCACTGCCACGACGACACGGGCTGCGCCGTCGCCAACACCCTGGCCGCGGTCAAGGCCGGCGCCACCCACGTGCAGGGCTGCGCCAACGGCTACGGCGAGCGCTCCGGCAACGCCAACCTCTTCACCGTCGTGGCCAACCTCCAGCTCAAACGAGGCTTCGACCTGGTGCCGCGGGAGGCGCTGGCCGACATGACCCGCATCGCCCACGCGATCACCGAGGTCACCAACGTCACGCCCAACTCCCACGCCCCCTACGTCGGCACGTCCGCCTTCGCCCACAAGGCGGGCCTGCACGCCAGCGCCATCAAGGTCGACCCCAACCTCTACCAGCACATCGACCCCGCCGCCGTCGGCAACGACATGCGCATGCTCGTCTCCGACATGGCGGGCCGGGCCTCGGTCGAGCTCAAGGGCAGGGAGCTGGGCTACGAGCTGACCCCCGACACCACCAAGACCCTCGTCGAGCGGGTCAAGGACCTCGAGTCCAAGGGCTTCACGTTCGAGGCCGCCGACGCGTCGTTCGAGCTGCTGCTGCGCGACACCCTGCACGGCTCCCGCAGGCGGCACTTCGAGGTCGAGTCCTGGCGCGTCATCGTCGAGCGCACGAAGGGCGGAGAGCTGGTCAGCGAGGCCACCGTCAAACTGCACGCCAAGGGTGAGCGCATCGTCGCCACCGGCGAGGGCAACGGCCCCGTCAACGCCCTCGACAAGGCGGTGCGCCTGGGCCTGGAGCAGCTCTACCCCGAGCTGGCGAAGCTGGAGCTGGTCGACTACAAGGTCCGCATCCTCGAAGGCACCCACGGCACCGACGCCATCACGCGGGTCCTCATCACCTCCAGCGACGAGACCTCCGAATGGGCCACGGTCGGGGTGGCCGAGAACATCATCGACGCCTCGTGGCAGGCTCTGGAGCAGGCGGTGACGTACGGCCTGCTCCGCGCGGGCCGGGACGTCTCCTGACGTGACCGACCGGCGCAGGGGGCCCGAAGCCCCCTGCGCCCGTCGCTAGAGCAGGCCGGAGGGGAACGACACGCCCTCGACCGTGACCTTCCCGCCGGAGCACGACACCTTCGGCGAGTCGGTGCCCGGCACGATCACCGTCAGCAGCGACCTGGCCGACGGCGAGACCACGACGTTCGTGCGCTTCTTCGACAGGTACGTCGGCGAGACCCAGCCCAGCTTTCCGCCGCGTTCCACCTTCTGCCCGCCGACCCGGTCGCACGACGACAGCTGCAGCAGCGTGACCTTGAAGTCCCCGTCGCCCAGCACCACCTTGCCGCCGCCCTTCGAGACCAGCTTCAGCGACGGGTCGAAGCGCCACACGTTCCTGACCTTCTTGCCGCCGGAGGCGGTGTCCAGCACCGCCATCAGGTCGTCGCCGTGGTTCACCAGCACCGACCTGGTGCGGCTCGCGCCGTACGCCTTGTCGGTCAGCCGGAACGCCTGCCGCCCCTTGCCGTAGGACGTCTTGGCGAGCTTGCTCGGCGTGCGGGGCCGGAACGTGCCGCCCGCCACCGTGGGCACGTTGTGCGCCTCGGGGGAGAGCGTCCAGTAGCGGTACGCGCTCTTCTCGTACGAGTGGAAACCGCCGTCCACCAGGATGTCGCGCCCCTTCGCGTAGTACGTCACGCCCAGGTGGTCCTCGTGGCCGTGGTACTTCATGCCGGGCCCGAACCGGATCGAGTAGTACGCCGACTCCTTCTCGCCCCAGGCCGTGCGGCCGAACACGTACCCGGCGCGGTAGGTCCTGACCTCCTGCTCCGGCGTCCCCGTCTCCATCTTCGGCTCGGTGTCGGCGCTGCCGTCGCCGATGGGCACCATGTAGCCGTTGGGCATGGTCGCGTGGGCGACGAAGTCCTTCAGCGCCTCGGCCCGCCTGGTGATCTCACCGGGCACCTTCCGCTTGCACGCCTTCATGCCGGTCATCGCGACCTGGAGCCGGCCGTACACGTAGACCGCGTAGCGCGGGGCCTGCTCCATGAGCGCGCCCTGGCTGTCGACGTCGAGCTTCACCGTGCCGGTCAGCCGGCGGGAGGCCAGGTTCGCCCAGTCCGTGCGGCCGTACCTGCAGCCGATCCCGAGGAGCGCGATGTCCTGGTCGATGCCGTGGTTGTGGCCCTTCTTGTACAGCCGGGGGTCCGACAGGAGCTTGGCGTGGTCGGCCAGGCTGTCCTTCAGCCAGCCGGCGTTGACGTGCCGGCTGAGGCACAGCAGCGGCTGCGTGCGCAGCGAGACGGGATGGTCCTTCCACACGTACGGCTTGGTGCCGCGCGCCCCTCGCTTGTTCTTCGCCACCCAGTCCTTGGTGATCTCGGTGGCACGATCCAGGTAGCGTTGCTCGCCGGTGTTCTCGTACTCGACGACCAGCGTGCCCATCCAGCGCAGCGACTGGAACACGTACTCCCACGAGCGGTTCCCGTAGGGGCTGGCCGACCAGTCGACCTTCTTGCCGATCTTGTACGCCGGCAACCCGACCAGCGAGATCTCGCCTTTCATGACGTCGTTGGCCGTGGGCGTGCCGGGCAGCCAGTCGCCTTGGCACTCCGCGGTGCGGGTCACCTTGTCGGTCTGAGCGCCGGCCTGGAGATGCGCCTGAGCGCCGGCCTGAGCGGGACCGGCTAACCCGCCGAGGGTGAGCGTGAGGGCAAGAGGTAACGCAAACCGGCGCACGCCAGTTCCTTCCGGGACAGACAAATGAGGGCGGCACATGCTTTCGCCCTCGCGATCACCGGGTCAAGCCGAGTGTCCGATTCGTTAGCCGCTCGATGTGGCGCCGGTGCTCCGGCTGGCGGAGCCGGCGCGGGGGAGGAGATGCTGGAGCCGTGAGATTCGACGACCTGGTGATCCCCGACACGCCCGCCTGCCGCGGCGCGCTCGAAGTGGCCATGCGCTACCACACGCCCTCGCTGCTCAACCACTCGATCCGCGCCTACCTGTTCGCCGCCGCCCACGGGCAGGCGCACTCCATCGCCTTCGACGCCGAGCTGCTGTACGTCGCGGCCATGCTGCACGACATCGGCCTGGTCGCCGGGTACGACAGCCACACGGTGCCGTACGAAGAGGCGGGCGGGCACGTGGCCTGGGCCTTCTGCGCGGGCGCCGGCTGGTCGCCGGAGCGCAGGGATCGCGCGGCCGAGGTGATCATCCGGCACATGTGGGCCGAGGTGCCGGTGGAGGACGACCCGGAGGGCCACCTGCTGGAGCTCTCGACCGGCATGGACATCTCGGGCCGGCGCACCGACGAGATCCCCGAGAAGGTGCGCGCCGAGGTGCTGGCGCGCCATCCGCGGCTGGAGATCGCCAAGGAGTTCGGTGCGTGCATCGCCGACCAGGGCGCGCGCAAGCCGTCGAGCTTCGCCGGCGGGCTCGTCCGCGACGGCATCATCGACCGCATCGCGCGCAACCCGCTCGACGCCTGAGAGCGCTCAGCCCTTCGGGCCGGCGCTCTCCGCCACCTCGAACGACCACAGCTCCGAGCCGGTCGCCGCGGGGCCCTGCCCGTGGCCGTGGCCCTGCCCCTGCGCGGCCTGGGCGTGCCCGCGCTGGAACGCCCGGCCCTGCTGCCAGTTCTGGAAGTCCTCCTCGCTGCGCCAGCGGGTGTAGACGAGATAGCGCTCGGTGCCCTCCACCGGCCTGAGCAACTCGAACCACTCGAACCCGTCGGCCGACTCCACCATCCCGGCCCGCTTCGAGAACCGTTGTTCCAGCTCCGTACGCATGTCGGCGGGCACGGTCAGCACGTTGATCTTCACGACGGACACCACAGAACCCCTCTCGTCAGCGCACCACCCGGTGCGGCGAAGGTGAGGGCTCCAGGCTAACGCGGGCGATCGCCGGCACCTGATCCCGCTCCAGCGCGTCGCGCACATGCCGCAGCACCACCGTGGACAGGTGCCGGCTGAGCTCGTACAGCGGGGCCGACTCGTCGGCGACCACGCGCAGCCGTACGGAGGGGCTGCCGCGCGCGTCCACGAGGTCGGCGCGGGCGCTCAGCACGGACGGGCCCGACACGACGTCGTCGGCCACCGCCTGAGCCATGCCGCCGGGCGACACCTCGGTCACCCCGGTCGGCCCCGACTCGACGCGCAGCGGGCCGTGCGGCTCCCCGCGCGCCTGCGCGAGCAGCCACCACAGCGCCGGCAGCGCGACGGCCAGCGCCACGAGCGCGACGGCCCACCAGACCCACGGGCTGGTACGCGCGAAGAACCCGCGCACGCCGTCGTCGACGATCGGAGTGCCGGCCGTGCCGAACGCGCCCAGGCCGCGGGCCAGCGCGAGACCGCCCAGTACCGTCAGCACCAGCCCGACCAGCGCCAGCCCCCACCGGTTGCCCCGGCCGACGTTCGCGCTCATCTCGGCTCCTTGACGTTCACGACCACCCGGTACGGCTCCACGGGCTCCAGCGCCGCGAGCCGGGTCAGCACGGCGTCGCGCACCTCCTCGCCGAAACGTTCCTTGTCCCACCCGGACGTGGCCGCCGTGACGACGACCGTGTGCCCACGCCTCCTGGCGCGCGCCGCGTGCACGCCGGGCACCTCCTCGGCCGCGTGGGCGAGGGCCCTGGTGACGGTCCTGGTCCGCAGGCCGATGATCAGACCGGGGTCGCCGCTGCGCGCGGGCACCATGCTCGGCCGCCCCGGCACCAGCGCGACGGCCAGCAGGGCCAGCCCGAGCAGCGTCACCACGGCCGAGGAGAGCAGGAACAGCGGATTCGACCACAACGTCGCGGACGCCCACGAGAGCATCCCGTCATAGGGCACCAGGCGCAGCGGCCGGCCGACGAGCCCCGAGATCGTCTCGGCGGCGACGAGCAGGCCGAGGAGCGTCAGCAGGACGCTCACCACGATGGCGGGGATTCTGCGCTGAGGCCGGAACGCCCGCACCGCCGCCCTGTCAGCCGCCCTGTCAGCCGCCCTGTCACCTGTTCTGGCCCGCCTCGGCGGGCCGGCCCGGTGCGCGCCTCCCTCGTCGTCGGGAGGTACGGTGCACATCTCCTGAGTCGTCATCGCGGTTCACCGCCCAGATCGGTCACGATCACGTCGAGGCGGCCGACCTCCAGCCCGGTCTGGACGGCGACGCGCCGGCTCACGTGCTCCCGCAGCCGGGCGGCCACCACACGGAGCGGCGCCGGGTAGGCGACACCCACGTGCAGGCGGATGGTGGCCCGGCCGCCCCGCACCTCGGCGCTCGACGAACGCCGCCAGGGCGCGGCCTTCCCGCCCGGCGTACTTCCCCGTCCCGCGCCGGCGTCCGGGTGGCGGCTCCACGGCGCGGTCCTGGAGTGCACCTCGCGCACTTCAGGAACCTCCGCGGCCGCCAGACACGCGATCTTGAGCACCACCTGGCCGGCGACCTCGGTGCGGCCCCGCCCCTCCGGCGGCGGTGGCGGAGGACGGCGCTGGGCGGGCACCGTCACGGTGGCCGCGCCCTCCGCCGGCGTGACGTCGGTCATCTCCGCCTCGTGGACAGGCTCGACAGGTTCACCTCGCCGGTCTCGACGACCCGGCCGACGACGAAACCGGCCGCGCCGAGCACGAGGACGAGCAGGAACGCGGTCAGCCCGCCGAACGCCGCCGTCAGGCCGAGGATGATGCCGACGGCCAGGCCGACCAGCGTCGGCCAGTGGGCGTTGTTCATGGTTCCTCCACGATGTCGTCGATACGCACGTTCACCCGGCGGCCGCCGGCCAGATCCGTCACGGCCTGCCGTACCTCGTCGGCGGTCTCCGGCAGCGGGCGGTCCATCCTGGCGACGATGGCGATCTGCACCTCACGGTCGTTGACCGACACGCCTAGGAGCCGTTCGCCCGGCATGTACGTGGCCACCGTCCCGAACGGCCCTCCGGACAGCCGGATCACGCCGGAACACGCCCGCACCCGCTGAGCGATCACCCCCGCCTCGCCGCCCCCGTCCCGATCGCCGCCATCCGCCCCGCCCCCGGCCTCCCCAGTACGGGCTGACCCGGCACCGGCCGATCCGGCAGCGGCAGCCCCAGCAATGACCGGCCCGGGACCGACCGGCCCGGGACCGACCGGCCCGGCATCGGCCGGCTCGGCGCCGGCTCGGTGGCCGGGGCCGGTGGCGGTGACGGGCTTCCCCGGGCGGCGTCTCGGGCCGTCGTCGGGGCCGCGCGTGGGGCCGTCCTCCGGCGTGGTCATTGAACCCTGGGTTCCTGGTCCGTGTCCCGCTGCTCGCTGGTGTCCCGGTCCCTGCCCCGCTCCTGGCCGGGCAGGTGGACGTCGTCGACGCGGATGTTGACCTCGGTCACCTCCAGCCCGCACATCCGCTCGATCGCCGCGATCACGTTGCGCCGCACGGCCGCGGCCAGGTCCGGGATCGCGGTGCCGTACTCGGCCACCAGGTCCAGGTCCACCGCGGCCTGCCGTTCGCCGACCTCGACCGACACGCCCTGGGACACGCTGACGTCCCCGCCGACGATCCCCTTCATGCTGCCGAGGGCCCGCGCCGCGCCCGCGCCCATGGCGTGCACGCCGGACACCTCGCGTGCCGCGAGTCCGGCGATCTTGGCGACCACCCCGTCGTCGATGCTCGTAGTGCCCTTGTCGGTGACCAATGAGGTGGCCGAGCCGCCCTCATGAGCCCGCGCCCGTGGTACGGCACCCGTTCCTGTGTTTGACACCGTGTCCATCTGTCGCCCCCCGATGTGTCGCTATTGGGGGCAGCTAACCCACAACACTCGGCCGATACCTATCAAAACGGACTTTTGGCCTATTTGACGGCGAATCCTGGCCTGTGCCTGGTGGCGGACGGCCGGGATGGGCGGACTCCACCGGCGGCGGCGATAGCCTTGTCGGGTGCGTATAGCGAGGTTCTCCACAGGCGAAGGCGTGTCGTTCGGCGTGGTCGAAGGCGGTCCGGGCGAGGAGTTCGTCTCCATGGTCGCCGGCCACCCGTTCGGCCAGGTGCAGTTCACCGGAGAGCGGTTCCCGCTGTCCCAGGTGAAGCTGCTGGCCCCGATGCTGCCGAGCAAGGTGGTCGCCATCGGCAGAAACTACGCCGAGCACGCGGCTGAGCTGGGCAACCAGGTGCCCGATGAGCCGCTCATCTTCATGAAGCCGTCCACCTCCGTGATCGGCCACGGCGAGGACATCGCCTACCCGACGACGCTGTCCGACCGCGTCGACTACGAAGGCGAACTGGCCGTGGTGATCGGCCGGCTCTGCCGCGAGGTGCCGGTCGATCGGGTCAAGGACGTCATCTTCGGCTACACGTGCGCCAACGACGTCACCGCCCGTGACCTGCAGAAGAAGGACGTGCAGTTCACCAGGGCCAAGGGCTTCGACACGTTCTGCCCGCTCGGGCCGTGGATCCAGACCGACCTCGACGCGGCCGACCTCGCGCTGACGACCACGGTCAACGGCGAGATCCGGCAGAGCGGGCGCACCAGCCAGCTCATCCACGACATCCCGGCGCTGGTGGCCTACGTCAGCGCGGTCATGACGCTGATCCCCGGCGACGTCATCCTGACCGGCACCCCGGCCGGCGTCGGCCCGCTCGAGATCGGCGACGAGGTCAGCGTCGGCATCGAAGGCATCGGCACACTCACGAACAAGGTGGTCTCCCGTGACTGACGTACGGGTGCGGTTCGCCCCTTCCCCTACCGGCATGTTCCACGTGGGCAGTGCCCGCGCCGCGCTGTTCAACTGGGCGCTCGCCGAACGCGCCCAGGGGCGGTTCATCCTGCGCATCGAGGACACCGACGCCTCCCGCAACCGGCCCGAGTGGACCGAGGGCATCATCGCGGCGCTCGACTGGATCGGCATCAACGGCACCAACCCGGTGTTCGAGGGCCCCTACTTCCAGTCGGCCTACCAGCCGCAGCACCGCGAGGCGGTGGCCAAGCTGCTGGCCGACGGCAAGGCCTACTACTGCGACTGCACCCGCGAGCAGGTGCAGGAGCGCACCGGCTCACAGGACAAGGGCTATGACGGCTACTGCCGCGAGCGCGGGCTCTCCGCCGGCGCGGTCCGCTTCCGCACCCCCGACGAGGGCGTCACGGTGGTCGACGACCTCGTCAGGGGCAGGGTCGAGTTCCCCAACAAGGCCCAGGAAGACTTCGTGATCGCGCGCAGCGACGGTTCGCCCCTCTACGTGCTGGCCAACGCCGTCGACGACATCACGCAGTCCATCACCCACGTCGCCCGCGGCGAGGAGCACCTGCCCAACGCGGCCCGGCAGGAGCTGTTGTGGCCCGCGCTCGGCGCGACGCCGCCGGTCTGGGCGCACCTGCCGGTCATCGTCAACGAGCAGCGGAAGAAGCTCTCCAAGCGCCGCGACAAGGTGGCCCTGGAGGATTACCGCCAGGAGGGCTACCTCGCCGAGGCCATGGTCAACTACCTCATGCTGCTCGGCTGGGGCCCGGGGGACGACCGCGAGATCATGCCGTGGTCGGAGATGGTGCAGCTGTTCAGGCTGGAGGACGTCAACCCGTCCAACGCGTTCTTCGACGAGAAGAAGCTGCGGGCGTTCAACGGCGAATACATCCGGGCGCTGCCGCTGGAGGTCTTCGAGGAGCGCTGCGGGCCCTTCCTCGACCCGTCGTGGGACCGCGAGCTGTTCAGCAAGGTCGCCGCGCTGGCTCAGACCCGCATCGCGGTGTTGTCGGAGATCCGGCAGAACGTCGACTTCCTCTTCCTCGAAGAGCCGGTCTTCGACCAGGCGTCCTGGGACAAGGCGATGAAGAACTCCCCGCTGGAGATCCTCACCGGCTACCTCGACCGCCTCGAGTCGGTGAGCTGGGACCCCGAGTCGCTGAAGCAGGCGCTGGAGGAGGTCGGCGCGGCCGTCGGGCTCAAGCTGGGCAAGGCCCAGGCTCCCGTACGCGTGGCGATCACGGGCCGGACGGTGGGCCTGCCGCTGTTCGAGTCGATCGAGGTGCTCGGCCGCGCGCGCAGCCAGGAGCGCCTGCGCGCCGCGCTGGCGCGCCTGCGAGGCTGACGGCGGCCCTGACGGATCCGGCGGCCATGTCGGCGGTCGCACTCCGATGACGCCGCCCGCGCGGCTCGGGGTGCGGAGCCGGCACGCGCAGTGGGCCGCCGCGACGGTCGGGCCCACTGCGCGCCGCGGCTAGACGAGCCCGCGGCGGGCGAGCAGCGGCTGGATGCTCGGCTCGCGGCCGCGGAAGTTGCCGAACGCGGTCAGCGGGTCGATGCTCCCGCCCCTGGAGAGCAGCTCACGGCGGAAGTGGTCGCCGTTCGCCCTGGTGAGCCCGCCGTTCTCCTTGAACCACTCCACGCTCTCCGCGTCGAGCACCTCGCTCCAGATGTAGGAGTAGTAGCCGGCGCTGTAGCCTCCGGCGAAGATGTGCGCGAAGTAGTTCGTACGGTAACGCGGCCTGATCTGCCGCATGGCGACCCCGGCGGCCTCCAGGGCGGCGGCCTCGAACGCCTCGGGGTCGTCGACCGTCTCTCCGGGCGACAGCTTGTGCCAGGCCCAGTCGAGCAGCGTGGCGGCCAGATATTCGACGGTCTTGAAGCCCTGGTTGAACGTCGACGCGGCCGTCAGCTTCTCCACCAGCTCCGCCGGCATGGGCTCGCCCGTCTCGTGATGCTTGGCGTAGTTGGCCAGGACCTCGGGCCAGGTCACCCACATCTCGTTGACCTGCGACGGATATTCCACGAAGTCGCGGGGGACGCTGGTGCCGGACACGCGCGGGTAGCGCACATGGGAGAACAGCCCGTGCAGCGCGTGGCCGAACTCGTGGAAGGCCGTGTTGACCTCGTCGTACGTCAGCAGCGTCGGCCCCGAGGCGGGCTTGGTGACGTTGAGGTTGTTCATCACCACGGGCAGCTGCCCGAACAGGAACGACTGGTCGACCAGGTTGTTCATCCACGCGCCGCCGCGCTTGCCCGCCCTCGCGTACGGGTCGAGCGCGAACAACCCCAGCCGGCCGCCGTCCTCGTCGAACACCTCGAAGACGGTCACGTCGGGGTGGTAGCCGCTCAGGTCGGGCCGCTCGGTGAAGGTGACCCCGTACAGCTTGCCGGCGGCGAAGAAGATGCCGTCGCGATAGACCCGGTCGAGCTCGAAGTAGGGCCGCATCGCGGCGCCGTCGAAGTCGTAGCGGGCCTGGCGGACCTTCTCCGAGTAGTACGACCAGTCCCACGGTTCGATCGCGAACCCGGCCTGCTCGGCCAGCGCCTCCGCCTCCTTGTACGCGTTGCGCACGGCCGGGCCGACGAGCTGGCCGAGCATCTCCTCGACCGCCTCGACGGTCTTGGCGGTCTGGTCGGCCACCGTGTAGGCGGCGTGGTTGGGGAAGCCGAGCAGCGCCGCCCGCTCGGCGCGCAGCGCCGCCATCCTGGCGGCCCGGTCGAAGTTGCCCGGCGCCCGGCCCACGCTCAGCTCGTAGAGCCTGCGGCGTACGTCACGGTTGGTGAGCTGGGCGAGGCCCGGCTGGTTGGTGAAGTTCAGCAGCGGCAGGGCGTACGTGCCGTCGTCCTTGCGCAGCGACTCGATCTTCGCCTCGTCGAGGCCGTCGAGCTCCTTGCGGTCCGTCACCACGAGCGCCGACTCGGTCGACGCCTTCAGCAGGCTCTGCGCGAACTCCGTGGAGAGCTTCGACAACTCCTCGTTGAGCTCGCGCAGCCGGCCCTGCTCGGTCTCCGACAGGTCGGCGCCGGCCCTGATGAAGTCGTCGCGGTATTTCTCCAGCAGCCAGGACTCCTCCGGGTCGTCCGTGGCCACCCGCTTGATACGCGCCCACAACGCCCGGTTGAGCCGGATCGCGTCGCTGTGCCTGGTCAGCTGAGGGGAGATCTGCTTCTCGATCTCCATGATGCCGTCGGTGGAGTTGGAGGAGGCGATGCTGGAGAAGGCCGTGGCCGTGCGATCGAGGATCCGCCCCGATCGTTCGAGTGCGGCGATCGTGTTGTCGAAGGTCGGCGGCTCGGGGTTGTCGGCGATCGCGTCGACCTCGGCCAGTTGCTCGGCCATGCCGCGCTCGAAAGCGGGAACGTAGTGCTCCTCGCGGATGTCCGCGAACGGCGGCAGCTGGTAGGGCAGATCACTAGGGGCGAAGAACGGATTCTCGGCCAACGCTCGGGCTCCTCCACGTGGTGTTTTGTCCCCTTCAGCTTGGCATGACCGGACCGGTGCCGCAGGCAGCGGAGGACGGGTTGGCCGTTCGTTTTGGTCTTAGGCCTCCGGCTGGGCTATTCTTTCGGACATCGCCGAAGCGCGCCCGGGAGGGTTCGCCCCGGTGGGGTATGGTGTAATTGGCAGCACGACTGATTCTGGTTCAGTTAGTCTAGGTTCGAGTCCTGGTACCCCAGCATTTGATGGACGCCTCTCGTGGAGGCGTCCTTTTTTATTTCGCCAGCCGGTGCAGAATTTCGCTGATCTGCTGATACGCCTTGGCGGTCGGCGCGTGCGAGGTGTTCACCGTGAAGACCTTGAACGTGTTCTTCGGCGTAGCGGCGTCCGCCTCCCTGATCATCCGGTCCTGCAGGGCGATCGGGATCATCCGGTCACGCGAGTGCCTGATGTAGACCCGGGGCACCCGCCCCCACCTGCCCTTGTGCCCCCGGGCGTCGGCGTTCGGCACCTGCAGGGACTCGTCGGGCAGCAGCGCGTTCAGCATCGCGAGAAACTCGCCGTCGCTTGCCTCTGCCATGAACGCCGCCTTGACGCCGTCCAGGAACTTCTTGTCGTTCGAGCGCCAGTTGACGCGGATCGCCTTGATCACCCGGGGGTCGGCGATCACGCCCGGCACGATGTTTCCTGACAGGCTCGGCTTGCCCTCGGGCGTCTCCAGATACTCGGCCGGCGACTTCAGGTTGGTGCAGCAGTAGGCCGTGTCGTAGACGAGCCGGTCGATCAGGTCGGGCACCTCGTCCGCCGCCTTCGTGATCGCCGCGCCGCCCAGGCTGCCGCCGACCAGGATCACCGGCCCGTACTGGGAGACCCTGCACACGGTGTTCACCGTGGCCTCGACGTAGTCGTCCAGCGTCACGCCCGCCACCGGCGACGGCATCGTGGCCAGCTTGTTCATGTCCTGTGGCGTCTGGTAGGCGCGGGTGAACTGCTCGGAAGGGCCGTGCCCGGGCAGGCTCACGCCCACGGAACGGTGGCCGCGCATCGTCAGCTCTGCATCGGCCGCGGCCGTGCCGTTCGCGCCGGTCACGAAGACGTACGTGGTCACCTCCTTACGCTTGGGCGCGACCCTGGCGCCGGCCGCCGCGGTGGCGGCGCTCGCGCCCGCGACCGCGGCGAACTGGAACATCGTGCGTCTGCTCGGATTGCTCATTAGATGCCTCCAAGGAGACCCCCGCCTTCAGACGGGAGAGGAATCAGACTCCTGCGGAGCAGGACAGGGGTAGCCGATTCGCCGTCAGGCGAACCGGCGTCAAACCGCCGCACGACACCGCACGGTTCGGTAATGTGTTCGACGGTGGCGATAACCAAGCCACCGGACGAACGATCAGAGGCACCCTCGCCGCAGGGCTTGCGGAGAGGTGAAACGCCTGTGGAGCTGGTGTAAGACCTCAACGAGAGTTCCCTTTCTCGGGCGGGCGACCGGCGGTGAAGCAGGAAAGCCAGTCGGCGACGGCTGGAATCCCGGTCCTTGAGAGGGCCGGGAGGATGTCAAGAAACGATGCTCTCGGAGGGCGCCGGGCCCGCACATCGCCCGCCAGGCTCGACGTGCGGTCGACGTCCGGCATCCACCGATCGGTTGATGTCGTGCCAGGCTTGACCCATGAGCCGGCTCGACGGGCGTGAGCGCTGGGTCTATCTGGCGCTCGCCTACGCACTGCTCGCGGTCTCCGCGATCGCGGCCGCCGTCATGGGCGGCGACGGCCCCGCCCCGGCGCGGTGGCCGGGCTGGCCCGTGCTCGTGCCGGCCGCCGCGGTGTGGCTGGCGCCGATCGCCTGGCTCCATTCGCGCCGCGACACACACCGCGCGCTCGTCGTGGGCCATTTCCTGGTACTCATCGCCCTCGCGGGGGCGCTGGCCGCCGAGCACGCGGCCTTCACGGTGTTCGCCTCGGTCGGCTACCCGCTCGCCATCGGAATGCTGCCCGCCCGGCTCGTCATGCTGGGCGTGACGGTGACCGCCGTGGTCAGCCTGGCCGCCCAGGCGAGCCCGGGAGCCCGTGCCTCACTGCTCAGCGTGATCGCCGCCGTGGCCCTGCCGCTGGCCCTGGCTGGCTGGTACGTCTCCGCCGAACACGACAAACGCCGCCGGCTGGTCGAGCGGCTGCGCGCCGCCATGGACGAGAACGCCGAGCTGAACGCCCGCCTGCTCGACCAGGCCAGGAGCGCCGGCGTGCTGGACGAGCGGCACCGCATGGCCGGCGAGATCCACGACACGGTCGCCCAGGACCTCGTCGCGCTGATGGGCCAGATCCACGCCGCCGCCCGCGTCTGCGACGGCCCGGCCCGCCGCCACCTCGACCAGGCCGCCGAGCTGGCCCGCCGCAGCCTGTCCGAGGCCCGCAGGTCCGTACGCGCGCTGCGCCCCGAGCCGCTGGAGGACTCCCGGCTGCCCGAGGCCGTCGACCGCATGGCCCGATCCTGGTCCGAGTCGTCGGGCGTCGGCCTCGCCGTGGAGATCACCGGCACCCCGGTCGCGCTGGCCGCCGACGTGGAGGCGGCGCTGTTCCGCATCGCCCAGGAGGCGCTGGCCAACGTCGCCAAGCACGCACGCGCCACCAGAACGGCCCTCACGCTCTCCTACACCGACGAATCCGTGCTTCTCGACGTTCGGGACGATGGAGCCGGCTTCGACCCGCAGACGCCCGCTGACGGGTTCGGGCTCGACGGCATGCGCCAGCGGGTACGCGGCGTGGGCGGCACGCTGGCGGTCGAGTCCGAGCCTGGCCAGGGCACGGCCGTCGCCGTGTCCGTGCCCGCCATCCCGCCGGCCGGGCAGGATGATCCACGTTGACGGCGGACGACGACCTCACGAAGGGAACGCGATGCGGCTGAGGCTGCTGATAGCCGACGACCATCCGATCGTGCGCGACGGCCTGCGTGCGGCACTCGGCGGCGAGCCCGACATGGAGGTCGTCGGAGAGGCGGCCGACGGGGCACAAGCCGTGCGCCTGGCCGCCGAGCTCCGGCCTGACGTCGTCCTCATGGATCTGCGCATGCCCGGCATGGACGGCGTCAGCGCCATCCGCGAGCTCTCCGGCACCGGGCCGCGGGTGCTGGTGCTCACCACGTTCGACACCGACGTGCTGCCCGCCCTCGAAGCCGGAGCCAGCGGCTACCTGCTGAAGGACGCCCCGCCCGACGAGCTGGCCCGAGCCGTCCGCGCCACCCACGAGGGCGAGACCGTGCTCGCGCCCTCCGTGGCCGGGCGTCTGGCCAGCGACCTGCGCAGGCCCACCCGGGGCCGGCTGAGCAAGCGCGAACTAGAGGTGCTGCGCCTGGTGGCCGGGGGAGCGACGAACAAGCAGGCGGCGGCCGAGCTGTTCATCAGCGAGGCCAGCGTCAAGACCCATCTGCTGCACGTCTACGCCAAGCTCGACGTCCGCGACCGCGCCTCCGCCGTCGCCGAGGCCTACCGCCGCGGGCTGCTCAGCGGCTGACGGACCAGCCGTCGGGATGGCGACGCGGCATCTGACGGCCGAGGGGGTGGTCAGGAGCCGCTGAGGCGCCACCTCACGGCCGCGAGCGGGATCGGATGCCAATGAGGCGCCAAGCTGGCGCGGTAGAGTCGCCCGGCTTATGGAGGAATTTCGGATTCGCGCGGGCAGTTTCCCGCGCTTCGTCGCCCCGTTCGCCGCGCTCCTCGTGCTCTTCTTCGTCGTCATCCTGCTGCTCGGCGCCATCTTCACCGGCAGCACCCTGCTGGGCATCGCCATCGGTGCCCTGGCCACCGGCGGCCTGCTCGCCGTCCTCGCCGCCAAACACCGCCGCATGAGCTCGGGCACCGTCGTCCGCTTCACCGCGGACGGCGTCGAACTGACCGACTCGCTCGGCTTCCGCGTGCACCTCCGCTGGGCCGGCATCACCCGGATCGACGTCGTCGACACCCAGCTCGCCAACCCCAGGAGAGTCGGCCGGCCGGGTGGGGTGCGGGTGCGCGCCCAGGCGCTGCGCTCGGTGGGACTCATCGGCTGGGGCGAGCGCACGGTCCCGCCCCGGATCCCCGGCTGGATGCGCGACCGGCTGTCCCGCGTCCCCGTTGACCCGGCGACGGGCCGTCCCGAGGTGACGATCCCGCTCGGCGAGTTCGACACGCTGTGGCAGCGCGGCCGGATGGGCGACTGGGTCCGCCACTACAGGCCCGATCTGATGGGCCGCTAAGTGGTTTGGTTGTGGTCTCCGGGGTGCGGTAGAGTTACGCGCGTTGCCGGGGAAGCCCGGCACATCATCTTGTGGACAGGGTCCCGTCGTCTAGTGGCCCAGGACGCCGCCCTCTCAAGGCGGTAGCGCCGGTTCGAATCCGGTCGGGACTACCACTGTCACAAGCCAGCGAAGGTCCCGTCGTCTAGTGGCCCAGGACGCCGCCCTCTCAAGGCGGTAGCGCCGGTTCGAATCCGGTCGGGACTACGTCTGCATCACCGCTCCGGCGCGATTCCGCTCCGGAGTTTTTCCTTTTCCGCCGGGGTTTCCGCTTCCGGGTTTCATCCAGAACCGCACGTCGGCGCCCTCCGGGACGGGCACGTCGCGGGTGAGGCCGATGCCGGCCCACATTCTGTCCCGCATGGTTTCCGCTTCCGGGGTTCTTCGCCGGTCGCCGCTTCCGGAATTCTTCTCCGGTCGCCGGCTCCGGGGTTCTTCGCCGGTCGCCTGCTCCCACGCGATCGGCCCACAGCGCGCACGTCACGGCGCCCGGCCCCGCGAACCGCAGGAGCGTTCCCCTGGACGGGGGCCGGCCCCGTGCGGCGGGTGGGGGCGGCCGCCGTCAGCGTAAAGGGTGGGACGAGCCCGGCCACGCACGGTGCCGCACGTGGGACCAGCCCGGCCACGCACGGTGCCGCAGCCTGATCGTCCAGCGGCACCGCGCAACGGAAGACCACGCGCGGTGCCGCGCCGGGAACGATGGCCGGCCACGTGTGCCGCACGACCGGGAAGACCCGCGCCGCCGATCGCGGCACGCGCGGATGGCGAAGGCTCGCGCCGCATCGACCAGAAGGCCCGCGCCGCCGATCGCGAAACGCGCTGCGGACGGCGAGGGCCCGGGTGGTCAGGTCACAGGGAGCGGGCCTTGAAGAGCGCGCGCCGCGCGGCCTTGGCCACCTGCTTGTCCGGATGCACCTGCGAGATCAGATCCAGCAGCTCCTCCACGTGCGCGTGCGGGATCTTCCAGATCACCTCCAGCAGGTTGCCGACCATGTCGGGGCCGATGTCCTGCAGGCTGCTCACGAACTCCGACCGGCCCAGCCCGGCCGAGATGGTCCACATGTCGAGGATCAGCCAGTGCGTGTCGTCCTGCGTCGGCTCGGGCGCCCCTTCGACCTCCAGCTGGCTGAGGTGGGTGGCCGCGTAGGGGCGCAGCGTGGGCTGCTTGAGCGCCTCCCGCCAGGCCGGGATGGCGGCCTCGCCCAGGGTGCCGACCACGCTGGCCGCCTGCACCCTGATCAGCGCGTCGCTCTCGTCCTCGCCCGCGGCCTCCAGCAGCTCCTCGGCGGCCTTGCCCGGCTCGCGCAGGGCCATCCAGGCGGCGAACTCGGTGTCGGCCTCGTCCTCGGGCAGCTCGGCGCTGAGCGCCAGCAGCTCGTGGGCGCTCATGGACTCGATCGCCGGTCTGGCGTCGACCTCGATGTCGGCGTCGTCGACCAGGTGGACGACCCCCTCGGTGCCGAGCGGCGTGAGCCTGACGGTCCTGCCGTCGACTTCGACCATGCCGTAGCCGATCAGCCAGTCGATCGCGGGCGCGAGCGGGTCGCCCGCCGCCTCCCACGCGTCCGATCCGAGCTCGTCGAGGTCGGCTGCGGCCTCCGCCAGCTCCTGGCTCAGCTCGTCGAGGTCACGTGAGCCGCCCGCCAGCAGGAGCCTGACCAGCAGGCCGCGGGTCAGGCCCGCCAGCGCCATCGTGAGATCGTCGTCGTCGAGCTCGGGGTCGCCGTAGTCGACCGAGTGCAGCCCGAGCATCCAGGCGTCGAGCACGTCCTCGTCGTCGTCGAACGGCCACTCCGACGTGTCGTCCTGGACCGCCACCGTGTTGGCGTCGCCCGGCTCGAGGAACTCCAGATCGACGGCCAGGTTCCAGATGTTCCACAGGTAGGGGACGGCCTCGGCGACCGGGCCCTCGGTCTCCGGCCTGGGCAGCCCGACGGCCGCCAGCGCCTCCTCCACCTCGGCGTCGCTGAGCAGGGTGTCCTCGCCCACGCGCCGGCCCGAGCCCACCCATACGGCCAGGTCGCGGGCCTTGGCGATGAGCGGCGCCTCGCGGGCGGCCTCGGCCAGCTCGGTGTCGGGCCGCAGCCTGATCGTGTCGAGCTCGGCCAGCTCGTCGGCGAACATCTCGAAGTCGCCGAGGTCGCCGGTCTCCTCGTCGTCCTCGCCGTCGGTGTCGTCGATCAGCTCCTCCATCAGGTCGACGAACTCGTCTTCGACGTCGTCGAGCTCGGCCTGCAGATCGGCGAGGGAGTCGGAGCCCTTGGCGAGCCTGCCGGTCTGCGAGAGGAACGTGAGGTACGCGTCCACGGCCGGGAGCATCCCGTCGGCGGCGGCGTCGGGATCCTCCACGACCTTGGGCATGCGGTCGAGCAGCAGGTTACGCAGGTCGGCGCGCTTCCACGTGCCGAGGTCCTGCGAGAAGGCGAGACGGTGCCAGAGTGCGGCAGGCCCCACGAGCTCGGGGTCGCTTCCGGGCGCGTTCGCACGCGCCCACATGATGAACTCTTCGAGCAGGGGTCGCAGCTCAGTGGCGGCTACCTCGATGCGATCTGTCACGCACTCAGGCTAGTGCGCCCGCGAGGCTGTCGGCCCCAGAAATACCTGGTTTCGCCGATCATGACAGCGATCATGACGTGCGGCGCATCGCCTCGGTGATGCGTTCGGCCGCCGCCATGACGGGCACCGCGTGCAAACGCCCGGGGGCTCGCGTGAGCCGTTCGATGGGCCCGGAGACCGACACGGCCGCGATCACCTTGCCTCCGCTGCCCCTTATGGGGGCGGACACGCTGGCCACCCCCTGTTCCCGCTCGCCGACGCTGTGGGACCAGCCCCTGCGGCGAACGGACGCGAGCGTGGCGGCGGTGAACTTGGCGCCGCGCAGCCCGCGGTGCAGCCGGTCGGGCTCCTCCCAGGCGAGCAGGATCTGCGCTGCCGAGCCCGCCGTCATGGGCAGCGCCGAGCCCACGGGAACCGTGTCGCGCAGGCCGCTGGCCCGCTCCGCCGCCGCGACGCAGACGCGTTCGTCGCCCTGGCGGCGATAGAGTTGCGCGCTTTCCCCGGTCAGGTCCCTGAGCTGCATCAGCACGGGGGAGGCCACCGCCAGCAGCCGGTCCTCGCCGGCTGCGGTGGACAACTCGGAGAGCCGCGGGCCCAGCACGAAACGGCCCTGCGTGTCGCGGGTCACGATGCGGTGGTGCTCAAGTGCGACGGCCAGCCGATGGGCCGTGGGACGGGCCAGACCGGTGGCCTGGACGAGCTGCGCCAGAGAAGCGGGTCCCGCTTCGAGGGCATTGAGTACAAGAACTGCCTTGTCGAGTACTCCGACTCCGCTAGAGTTGTCCATAGGACGATACTGCCGTCTCGACATATGAGAAGGCAAGTCACAAAGGTTCTCCCGCGAGGGAGCACCGGTCTCTGGACTGAGGAGCGCAGGGAACGGGGCGACCGCAGCGACGAGGGAAGAGACCGGATCCGAGCGACTGAGCCGCGATGCGTCGCATCGCTCTATGCAGGAGGAGATCACATGGGCCGCACACTGGCCGAGAAGGTCTGGGAGCAGCACGTCGTCAGGCGCGCCGACGGCGAGCCCGACCTGCTCTACATCGACCTGCACCTCATCCATGAGGTGACCAGCCCGCAGGCGTTCGACGGGCTCCGTCTCGCCGGCCGGAAGGTGCGGCGTCCCGATCTCACGATCGCCACCGAAGACCACAACGTGCCGACCGTGCTCGGCCCGATCACCGACCCGGTGTCCAAGAAGCAGGTCGAGACGCTGCGCAAGAACGCCGCCGAGTTCGGCATCAGGCTCCACCCGATGGGCGACGCCGGACAGGGCGTGGTGCACATCATCGGGCCGCAGTTCGGCCTGACGCAGCCGGGCATGACGATCGTCTGCGGCGACTCCCACACCTCGACGCACGGCGCGTTCGGCGGCATCGCGTTCGGCATCGGCACCTCCGAGGTCGAGCACGTGCTGGCCACCCAGACGCTGCCCGCCTACCGGCCGAAGACGATGGCCATCGAGGTCTCGGGCGAGTTGCCTCCCGGCGTCACGGCCAAGGATCTGATCCTGGCGATCATCTCCAAGATCGGCACTGGTGGCGGCCAGGGCTACATCGTCGAATACCGCGGCGAGGCGGTGCGCAAGCTCTCCATGGAGGGCCGCATGACGGTGTGCAACATGTCGATCGAAGCAGGCGCCCGCGCCGGCACGATCGCGCCGGACGAGACCACGTTCGCCTACCTCAAGGGCCGCCCGCACGCGCCGCAGGGCGAGGCGTGGGACCAGGCCGTCGAATACTGGAAGTCACTGCGCACCGACGACGACGCCGTGTTCGACAAGGTCGTGGAGATCGACGCCTCGACGCTGACCCCCTACGTCACGTGGGGCACCAACCCCGGCCAGGGCCTGCCGCTCGCCGAGTCCGTGCCGAGCCCCGACTCCTTCGCCGACCCGGTCGCCCGCTCGGCGGCCGAACGGGCGCTCGACTACATGGGCCTCAGCGCGGGCATCCCGCTGCGCGAGATCGAGGTCGACACGGTGTTCGTCGGCTCGTGCACCAACGGCCGCATCGAGGACCTTCGCTCGGCCGCCGAGATCCTGCGCGGCCGCCAGGTGAAGACCCGCACGCTGATCGTTCCCGGCTCGATGCAGGTCAAGCTGCAGGCCGAGGAAGAGGGCCTGCACGAGGTGTTCAAGGCCGCGGGCGCCGAGTGGCGCGAGGCCGGCTGCTCGATGTGCCTGGGCATGAACCCCGACACGCTCAAGCCGGGCGAGCGCAGCGCCTCGACCTCCAACCGCAACTTCGAGGGCCGCCAGGGCAAGGGTGGCCGCACCCACCTGGTGTCGCCGCAGGTCGCCGCCGCCACCGCCGTGACCGGCCGCCTCACCGCTCCCGCCGACCTCTGACGCGGGGCCGACGCACTTCCCGTGCCGACCTCTGACGCGGTCGCGGTGAGCCGGCCAGGCTCGCCGACGCACTTCCCGTGCCGGTCTTCAACGCGGCCGACGCGCCTCCCTGCGCAGACCTTCAGACCTGTAGACCCGTAAGGAAAATCGATGGAAGCCTTCACCACCCACACCGGTACGGCGGTGCCGCTGCGCCGCAGCAACGTCGACACCGACCAGATCATCCCGGCCGTCTGGCTCAAGCAGGTCAGCCGCACCGGCTTCGAGAAGGGCCTGTTCGCGGCATGGCGTGAGGACCCGGAGTTCGTTCTCAACGACGCCGCCTACGAGGGCGCCTCGATCCTGGTCTCCGGCCCCGACTTCGGCACCGGCTCCTCGCGCGAACACGCTGTCTGGGCGCTCCAGCAGTACGGGTTCCGCGTCGTGATCGCCGCCAGGTTCGGCGACATCTTCCGCAACAACTCCACCAAGATGGGCCTGCTGCCGGTCGTCCTGCCTGGCGACAAGGTGGCGGACCTGCAGTCGGCGGTCGAGGCCGACCCGAAGCTCGAAATCACCGTGGACCTGCGGGAACGCCAGGTCCGCTGGGCGGATGAGGTCATCGCTTTCGAGATCGACGACTACACCCGCTGGCGGCTCATGGAGGGCCTCGACGACATCGGACTGACCCTGCGTCACGCCGGCGACGTGGCGGCGTACGAGAATGGTCGGCAGCCATGGCTGCCGACGACCGTCTAGAAGACGACGAACTGGCGCGGCGGTTGCGCGAGGCGCACCGCCGCGTCCGCATGCTCCCCGCCGCCGACCAGGAACCGATAGCGCGCCGCTATCTGTCGATTTGTGACCTTGCGAAGCACGATCGGAAAAGGGCCGCGCTGCGCCTCGACGCGTTTCTGGCCTCGCTTGACGAGCTTCCCGACACGCCACGAAGTGCGGAAAACGCGCCCGGTGATTGAGTTCCCCTGCGATCCCGCCTACTTTCGAGCCCGTAAGGGGTTTCTCCGTCAAACACGTAAACTGGAGCCCCGAGCCGTAACTGGGGGAGCAGGACTTTCATGAACAAGCGTGAACTCGTCGAGGCCATCGCGGATCGGGTGGGCGACAGGAAGACGGCCACCGAGGCCGTGAACGCGGTCGTCGACGCCATCCAGAAGGCCGTGGCCAGCGGCGACAAGGTCTCGATCACGGGCTTCGGCGCGTTCGAGATGGTGAACAAGCCCGCCCGCACGGCGCGCAATCCGTCGACCGGTGCGGAAATCAACGTCGCGGAGAGCTGGGCGCCGAAGTTCCGTCCCGGCTCCGATTTCAAAGAGCTGGTGAACGAGGGCGGCAAGAAAATCGGCAAGAAAAAGTAAACTCAGCGGACCACGCCCGGGCCGTCCGGCCCGGGCGTCCGCATTTAAGCGCCGGGCACCGGGAAAGTGGAGAGCGTGATGTAAGTGATCTCGCCCCCGGACATCGCGAGATTGACCCGCTGCCCCGAGCGGAGCAGCCGCAGCGGCCCCGCGTCGAAGGCGGGCGAGCCGAACTCCAGCACGGTCCCGTCGTCGAGGAACACCGTGCCCGAGCGGGTGGCCTCGTCGAAACTCCGCACCGTCGCCTGCACGAGGACCAGCGTAAGGCGGCCACGCCAGGCGGTCCAACAATCGTTTGTCCCCGCCCGCGTCAGGTCGGGAGGATCCCCCATCATGGAACGCGAAGGCGACTCCGCGCTGTTCGCCTGGGCCGACGGCATCATCCGGATGGGCACCCGGTCATACGCCCGGCTGCGACGCCCCGGCCGCCGCGCCAACGTCATGTGTCCGGCCACAACTCCCTGACCACCGCCGCGGTGTGCCGGCCGAGCCCTAAGACGACGGCCGCGCGCAGGTCGTCGGGTGTGTCGACGTCGCGGCGCACCGAGTCGATCCCCGGCACGGCCAGCTCTTTGGCCCCGGCGGCCAGGTGCCTGGCCCGCGACTCCCCGCCGAACCTGGGGGTGAACGGCTTCCCGGGAAGCACTCCGTAGAAGGTCGTCCCCACGTCGAGCGCGTCGGGCACGAACGCCTGGTCGAACTCGGCCGCCGCCTCCAGCGCCAGGCCGAGCTCGGCCGGCCGCAGGGCGGGCAGGTCGGCCTGGAGCGCGCCCACCGCGTCGCCCGGCGCGACGCGTACGGCATGGGCGGCACCGGTGCGGAGTGCGGTGTTCAGCCCGCGGTCGGGGTCGTGCACCACCTCGGCCCCGAGCCCGGCGAGAGGGCCCGCGGCGGCCGGGTCGGCGGTCACCACGATCACCCGCGCCACCCGCGGGCACGAAAGCGCCGCCGCCACGGTGTCGCAGGCGACGGCCACGGCCAGCCTGGTGCGGTGCGGCCCTGTGGCCGCGGCGAGCCGGGTCTTCGCCGCGACCAGCGTCTTCACCGGAATCACCAGTGACCACCGGATGCTCATAACCTTAAGCATCGCGCCTCGACATCCCGAGCGGCGAAACGGGAGACTTGGGGCGCATCCCGCAGGTGTTGGAGGAGACCATGAGCCGCCCCACGCGACCGTCGCGTTTCTGGGAAACCCTGGCCGTAGTCGTGGTGAAACCGCTCTCCCGGCTCCTGGTCAGGAAGGACTGGCGTGGCGGGGAGCGCATTCCCCGCACCGGCGGCGTGATCATCGCGACCAACCATCTCTCGTGGGCCGACCCTGTTCTGCTGTCGCACTTCCTCTACAACAACGGGCGCTGGCCGGTAATCCTCGCCAAGTCCGCGCTGTTCAGAGTGCCGTTCCTGGGCCGGGCCGTGGCGGCGCTGCTGGCCATCCCGGTCGACCGCGGCAGCAACGAGGCGGCCAGATCGTTGCAGGTCTCGGCCGAGCGGCTCGCCGACGGGTGCGCGATCATGTTCTACCCGGAGGGCACCTGCACCCGCGACCCCGCCCTGTGGCCCATGGTGGGCAAGACGGGCGCCGCCCGGCTGGCGTTGCAGAGCGGCGCGCCGGTCATCCCGGTCGCCCATTGGGGCGCGCATGAGCTGCTCCCCTACGGGGAGAAGAAGCCCAGGCTGTTCCCGCGCAAGACGTTCCGCGTGAGCGTGGGGCCGCCGGTCGATCTGTCGAAATACGCGGGCCGGCCACCGCACGCGGCCGTGCTGCGCGAGGCGACGGCCGACATCATGGCGGCGATCACCGTGCAGCTCGCGGAGCTGCGTGGCGAGAAGGCGCCGGAAACTCCCTACGATCCCGCCGGACGGTGATGGCATGACAAAGGTGGCCGTTTTCGGCACGGGCTCGTGGGGCACGACGTTCGCCATGATTCTGGCGGAGGCCGGCAACGAGGTCACGCTGTGGGGGCGCAGGCAAGAGCTGGTCGAGGCGATCGACCGTGATCACGCCAACCCCGACTACCTGCCGGGCATCGAGTTGCCGGCCACGCTGCGCGCCACGACCGACGCCGCGCGGGCGCTCGACGGGGCCGACTTCGTGGTGCTGGCCGTGCCGTCGCAGCAGTTGCGGCCCAATCTGGCCCGCTGGCGTGAGCACCTCCCGCCCCGTGCGGTGCTGGTCAGCCTGATGAAGGGCATCGAGCTGGGCACGACCAAGCGGATGAGCGAGGTGATCCGCGAGGTCGCGGAGGTGCCCGAAGAGCGCGTCGCGGTCGTCTCCGGGCCCAACCTGGCCAAGGAGATCGCCATGCGCCAGCCCGCCGCCACCGTCGTCGCATGTGCCGACGAGTCCGTCGCCGCCCGTCTCCAGTCGGCCTGCCACCTGCCGCCGTGGTTCCGCCCGTACACCAATCCCGACGTCGTCGGCGTGGAGCTGGGCGGCGCGGTGAAGAACGTGATCGCGCTGGCCGTCGGCGTCTCGGCGGGCATGGGCATGGGCGACAACGTCAGCGCCATGCTCATCACCAGAGGGCTGGCGGAGATCTCCCGGCTGGGCGCGGCGCTCGGCGCCGACGCGCACACGTTCGCGGGGCTGGCAGGGATGGGTGATCTCGTGGCCACGTGCACGTCGCCGCTGTCGCGTAACCGTACGTTCGGCGAGAACCTCGGCAGGGGCATGACGCTCGACGAGGTCGTCGCCGCCACCAAGCAGACGGCGGAGGGCGTGAAGTCCTGCGAGTCCGTGCTGGAGCTGGCCAGGAAGCACGACGTGGAGATGCCGATCACCGAGGTCGTCGTCGGAGTGGTGCATGACGGCATGTCGCCGGCGGAGGCGGGCATGTTGCTGATGTCGCGCTCGCCCAAACCCGAGCGTTACGGCGTATAAGAGAAAGGCCTGATTGCGGCGTGCTCGGCTCGCTGTGACAGGGACACCCCGGTAGATTCGGACACCATGAGCAAGCCACGCGTCGCCGTCGTTTTCGGAGGTCGCAATTCTGAGCACGCCGTGTCCCTGATGGGCGCGGGCAGCGTTCTGGATGCGATCGACAGGAGCAAATATGAGGTGATCCCCATCGGGATCGCCCAGGACGGCAGGTGGGTGCTGGCCACGTCCGACCAGCGGTTCGCCATCGAGTCGGGCGAGCTGCCGGTCGTCGACGGCGCGGGCGCGGCGCTGGCGCTGCCGTCGGGTGGCAACGCGCTGGTGGCCTACGATCCGGGCAGCATCCCCGTGGAGCTCGGCTCGGTCGACGTGGTGTTCCCGGTGATGCACGGCCCGTTCGCGGAGGACGGCACGATCCAGGGTCTGCTGGAGATGGCCGGCGTGCGTTACGTCGGCTCGGGAGTGCTGGCCAGCGCCGTCGGCATGGACAAGGCTCACATGAAGACCGTGATGGCCGCCGCGGGGCTGCCCGTCGGCCGTTACGTCGTCGTCCGCGACCGCGACTGGCGGCTCGATCGGGAGCGGGTGGTCAAGGAGGCCGAGGAGCTCGGTTTCCCGGTGTTCGTCAAGCCCGCCAGGGCCGGTTCCTCGCAGGGCATCTCCAAGGCGTCCGACCGGTCCCAGCTGGAGGCGGCGGTGGAGGCCGCCAGGCAGCACGACCCCAAGGTGCTCATCGAGGCCGCCATCGCCGGCCGCGAGATCGAGTGCGCGGTGCTGGAGTCGCCCGGCGACGAGCCGGCCGCCGCGTCGATCCCCGGCGAGGTCAGGGTGGAGGGCGGGCAGGAGTTCTTCGACTTCGAGGCGAAATACTATCCCGACCAGATGTCGCTGACCGTGCCCGCCGACATCCCGGCCGAGACGGCCGAGGAGCTTCGGGCGATGGCCGTGCGCGCGTTCGAGGCGCTCGACTGCGAGGGGCTCGCGCGGGCCGACTTCTTCTACACGCCCGAGGGCGGGCTCGTCTTCAACGAGATCAACACCATGCCGGGGTTCACGTCGTTGTCGGTGGCGCCGCAGCTCTGGGCCGCCTCGGGCCTGCCCTACCCGGCGCTGGTCGACCGGCTCATCCAGCTCGCGCTGGCCCGGCCGGCGGGGCTTCGCTGAATGATCGCCCGGTCAGTGGGCCGACATCCGGGCTATCGGTTTCGACAGGTCCGCGAGCACCTCGGCCGGCACGTGCTCGCCTCCGACGGTCACCTCGACGTACGCGGTGTCGGTCACCGCGGTGAACAACGTGGGCCTCTCCGGATCGGCGAACCAGCCCACGCCCCCGATCACCTGGAGCTGGTCGGTGGGCGCCATCCTGACCGGGCGGCCCACCCCGCAGCGCAGCGCGATGGTTCCTTCGCCCCAGACGGCGACGTACGGCGACTCCGGCGTGGACGTGCCGCGCTCGTCACCGTCGAGGGTCTCGGGCAGCAGCCCGGCCAGCTTGTCGCACGCGGCCACCGCTTCCCCCTGAGGCGTGGGCGGATCGACCTGCACCGTGCCGCACCCGGCGAGCGTCAGCAGAACGAGCAGGACGGCGGCGGCACGCATGCGATGACTGCCTTCAGATGTGGACGATCGGACACGTCAGGGTACGCGTGATCCCTTCCACCGCCTGAATCTGCGCGACGACGAGCTTGCCCAGCTCGTCGACGTTGTTGGCCTCCGCGCGCACGATCACGTCGTAGGGCCCTGTCACGTCTTCCGCCTGAGTGACCCCGGGAATGCCGGAAATCTCGTGGGCCACGGCGGCGGCCTTGCCTACCTCTGTCTGAATAAGGATGTAGGCCTGCACCATTACGTCCTCCCGGGCGATTGGATCACGCCGATGGGTAACCGTACCCTGTGTGCGTCAGGAGGTGCGTCATCACAGTCGGAGATCTCGGCGAATTCGGTGTGGTAGATCGCATTACCGCACGCCTTCCCCAGGGTGCGGCGGTGATGGTCGGGCCGGGTGACGACGCCGCCGTGGTGGCCGCGCCCGACAGGCGTGTCGCGGTTTCGACCGACCTGCTGCTGGAGGGCCGGCACTTCCGCCGCGACTGGTCCGGCGGCTATGACGTGGGCCGCAAGGCCGCGGCCCAGAACCTCGCCGACGTGGCGGCCATGGGCGCTGTCCCCACCGCGATCGTGGTGGGGCTCGGCATCCCCGCCGACCTGCCCCTGGCCTGGCTCGACGAGCTGACCGACGGGTTCCGCGACGAGTGTGCCGTGGTCGGCGCCAGTGTGGCCGGCGGCGACGTCACCCGGTGTGACCAGGTCGTCATCGGGGTGACCGCACTGGGCGATCTGCAGGGGCGCGCTCCCGTGCTCCGTTCGGGGGCCAGGCCGGGGCACGTGGTGGCGGTGGCGGGCCGGCTCGGGTACGCGGCCGCCGGATGGGCGCTGCTGGAGGAGGGCCTGCCGGCCGGCTCTGCGGCCTTGGAGGAGGTCGTGGCCGCGCACCGCAGGCCGTCCCCTCCGTACGCGATGGGGCCGCGGGCGGCCGAGCTGGGCGCCGGCGCGATGCTCGACGTCAGTGACGGGCTGCTGCAGGACCTCGGCCATGTCGCCGAGGCCAGCGGGGTGCGGATCGAGCTGGACCCTCAGGCGTTCGCCGTGGCGGAGCCCGTCGCGGTGGCGGCGAAGGAGGTGGGGGCCGATCCGCTGGAGTGGGTGCTCACGGGGGGTGAGGATCACGCGCTCGCGGCGGTCTTCCCCCCAGAGGTACGCCTGCCGGAATCGTGGCAGGTCGTGGGCCGCGTGGTCGAAGGGGCCGGCGTCGTGGTGCATGGCCGGGAGGTCGGGCGCCGCGGCTGGGATCACTTTGAGTGACTACTTATCCCGATTTGCGTGAAAATTGCCCGATTTGGGGCGTGACTAACGGGATTGTTGTGACAGCGGCGTAGTGAAGGTGTTATGAAGATTGGCGGCCACTGTAACCGGGAGAAAGGGCAGCCATGGGCCGCCACGGCACAGGTGGATCCGAAGACGGGGACGAACGGGGGAACGGCAGCGCATTCTGGGGGCCTGACGAGGAGGTCGACCAGCCAGGCTGGCCTTCCATGCCGGACCGACCCGAGGTGACGGGCCAGTGGGCTCCCATGCCACGGCGTACGGACGCACCCCCGCCGCGCGCGCCGCAGTCCGAGCCGTTCGAGACCACCGGAGCCTTCGCGCTGCCCGCCGACGCCGCCAGCGGATTCCCACCGGCCAACGACTCCAGGAGCCCGTTCCAGCCGCCTCAGGGTCAGGGGATCGAGGAGGCCGGGCCGATGGAGACGACGGGCGCGTTCGCCCGCCCGCCCGAGTGGGGCCCGCCCGCCGACCGGCCCTTCAACGGACCTGGCGCAGGCCCTGTGGGCGATCCCGCCGACCAGACGGCCGTGTTCGGAGGCCCGGCGGGCATGCCGGCTCCCGGGGCCCCGGGAGCCGGCCACGCGAGCGCCTTCAGCCGTCCCGCGGACGGCGGGCAGTTCGGCGACCCGGCCCACCAGCCGTTCGGCGGCCCTGCGAACCCGCCTGGTCCGTCCGGCGCATCCGGGGACCCTTCTGACCCGTTCGCGCCGGACGACAGGTCCGGGCCGTTCGGGGGCCAGGACGACCGGACCGCTTTCTTCGACGGTGCCGCGGATCGTTCCGGGTTCTTCGACGAGCCCGATGACCGTACCGCCAGATTCGACGCACCCTCCGGCCCGATCCCCAGCAGCGGCCCGCCCGAGCCCGGCGACGTCAAGGTGGCCGGGGCGCCGACCGCCGCGCAGGCGCCGGCCTGGGCCAACACGGAGACCGGGTTCCTGGGCTCCGGCTGGTCGGCCGACTCCGGCCCCGCCGGGCCTGAGGCGCCCCGCGACCGTCGCGGCCGCCGCAAGGGCCGCCGCGACGACGAGCTGCTCTCCGGCGCCTCGTCGGGCGGCGGCAAGGGCCGGGTCGCGCTGCTGTCCGTCGCCGCCGTGGCCGTCGTGCTCGGTGGCACAGTGGCGGGTGTCAAGTTCATGAGCACCTCCGGCGGTACGGACAAGTGTGCGGGCGCCACGTGCGCGGCCGTGCAGGGCGCAACCAACCGGCCGGGACCGGAGGCCTCCCAGCCGCCTCCCGCCGAGGAGACCGAGCCGGAAGAGGAGCCCTCGGACGAGCCGGTGAAGGACACCGGGCCGGCCGAGACCCCGACGCCCACCGTCACGTACCAGGCCCGCCCCCGCCACACGGAGCCGGCCAAGCCGACGCCCACCAAGACCAGGGTGAAGAAGTCGAAGGAGCCGGCCAAGGAGCCCCCGCAGGAACCGGTGCGGGAGCCGGACGATGAGAGCGTGCCCCAGGACACGCCGCTGGACGAGCCCTCCTCCGTGGACGCCGACATCGGCGCCGCGCCGACCACCACCAGCGTCCCCGATCCCACGGACAGCGAGGGATCCTTCGGATCGCCGTCCGGGGGCAACGGCTCGGTGAACGTCAAGCAGACCATCAACCAGCGGATGACCACGTACGCGGTCAACCTGCGCCTGTCCAACACCTCGGCGGGAACGCTGCGGAACCCCACGATCTCCGTCCCGGTCGAGGGCAGGGTCGTGGACGTTCGGGGCGCCGAGTGGACGCAGGACGGTGACCTGCTGATCCTCGACCTGTCGGCGCAACTGGCCGCCGGTGCCACGGTCGAGGTGTCGTTCACCGCGACGGGCAGGGGCGCGCCGGCGGCCAACTGCGGGATGGTCAGCGGGGAGTGCGCCGTCAGCTGAGTGGTTGGATAGGGGACATGACGGAGCGATCCACGCAAAGCGCCCCTTCCACTGCGGTTTCCACCCCGCCACGCGTGCTGACCGTCGCCGGCTCCGACTCGGGGGGCGGCGCGGGCATCCAGGCGGACCTGAAGACCATGATGGCGATGGGCGTTCACGGCATGAGCGTCATCGCCGCCGTGACCGCCCAGAACTCGCTGGGCGTCCAGGGCTACTGGGAACTGCCGCCCGAGGCCGTACGCGCGCAACTCGACTCGGTGCTCGGCGACATCGGCGCGCAGGCGGTGAAGACCGGCATGCTCGCCTCGCCGGTGCTGGTCGAGACGGTGGCCGACGCGCTCGGCCCGTACGACGCGCCGCTGGTCGTGGACCCCGTCGGGGTGTCGAAGCACGGCAACTCGCTGCTCGCTCCCGAAGCGGTCGAGACGATGCGGACCCGCCTGCTGCCCTTGGCCACCGTGGTGACGCCGAACCTGTGGGAGGTGGAGCAGCTCACCTCGGTCAAGGTCGAGGACGAGGACGGCCTGCGCAGGGCCGCCGACGCCGTCCTGGAACTGGGGCCCGCGTGGGCGCTGATCAAGGGCGGCCACCTGCCCGGGGCCCCGGTCGACCTGCTCACCGACGGCACGGAAGAGTTCCGCTTCGCCGCCGAACGCCTCGACAACCGCCACACCCACGGCACGGGCTGCACGCTCGCCTCGGCCATCGCCTCCCGCCTGGCGGTGGGCGACGACATGCCGTCGGCAGTGCGCGGGGCGAAGGAGTACGTGACGGGAGCGATCGCCAGAGGCTTCCCCCTCGGCGGCGGCATCGGCCCCGTCGACCACGCCTGGCGCTGGCGCTGACCGTCTCCTCCGTGAACTCCTCCGTGAACTATGGCGAGGGAGAACCGCCCACCGGGGAGCTGAGCCGCCCTCCGGCCGCCGGGCCGGCGTCAGGCGCCCGAGGCGCCGCCCGCGCCCCGCACCGGCTCTCCTGGGCTGTCGTGTCCCGCACTGGGCTCTCCTGGGCCCAGACCGCGCCCTCCGGCCCAGGCGAGGTGCTTCGGAGGTGAGGCGAGACGAGAGACCCGGTCACGGGGGTGGGGATGACGAAAGCCCGCCGGCTCCCTCAGGAACGGACGGGCTTCGTGAGAAGTGCGGACTAGCGGGTGACCTTGCCCGCCTTGATGCACGAGGTGCACACGTTCAGCTTCTTCGGCGTGCCGCCGACGACCGCGCGGACCGTCTGGATGTTGGGGTTCCAACGACGGCGGGTGCGGCGGTGGGAGTGTGACACGTTGTTGCCGAACGTCGGCCCCTTGCGGCAGACATCGCAGACGGAAGCCACGGTATCGCTCCTTAAAACAGTCGATGTAGCCCTGTCCGCGGATGAATTCCGGGCGGAGGGCATGCCGGGACAACCGGCCAGCCAGACGAGAATATCCGATCCACCCCGATGGGCGCGAACCAGAGCACTGGACCAGGTCCGATGCGGCGATATTCTCCTCGCACAACCGTAGCGCATCGGGGAGGTCGGAGGGCCGGCATGAAGATCCTCGACCCGCCCGCGGTGCGCCGCTGGGCCCGCCTGGCCGCCGACGCGCTCGGCCGGGCCAGGACGGAGATCGACGCGCTCAACGTGTTCCCCGTCGCCGACGGTGACACCGGCACCAACCTGCATCTGACCATGTTGTCGGCGGCCGAGGCCGTCGAGTCGCTGCCCGACGACGTGGAGGCGGCCGTGGTGTGGCAGACCCTCTCGTACGGCGCCCTCGTCGGGGCGCGCGGCAACTCCGGGGTGATCGTCAGCCAGGCGCTGCGCGGTCTCGCCGAGGTGCTGAAGGACGGTTCCGACCTGCGCGCGGGGCTGCTCAGGGCGGCCACGCTGGCCAGGGAGGCGGTGGCCAGGCCGGTCGAGGGCACGGTGCTGAGCGTGCTGGAGTCCGCCGCCAGGGCCGTCCAGGACACCGACGCCGGTGACCTGGGCGCGGTGGCGCGGCAGGCGGCGGAGGAGGCCAGGGTCGCCCTGCGCCGGACGACCGGTCAGCTCGACGTGCTGGCCCGCAGCGGCGTCGTGGACGCGGGGGGCGCCGGCGCGGCGATCGTGCTCGAGACGCTCGCCTCCGTGATCACGGGTTCGTCCACCGGCCACTACGACGTTCCCGCGCCGACCGCGCGGGTGGCGCCCATGGCGGAGGTGGGGGCGGGGTACGAGGTGATGTACCTGCTGGACGCCCCCGACCGCGCGGTGCGGGCGCTGCGCGAGGAGCTCGACGCCATGGGCGACTCGCTGGTCGTGGTCGGCGGCGAGGGACTGTGGAACGTGCACGTTCACGTGGCCGAGGCGGGCCCGGCGGTCGAGGCGGGGTTGCGGGCGGGCAGGCCGCACCGGATCAGGATCACGTACCTGGCCGAACGCACCCACCGCGGCGGCGCGGGCAGGGGCGTGGTGGCGGTGGCCGCGGGCGACGGGATCGCGGCGCTGTTCGAGGAGTGCGGCGCGGTCGTGGTGCGGCGCGCCCCCGGCGCCAGGCCCACGCTGCCCGCCATGCTCGCCGCGATCAGGCAGGCGGGAGGTGAGGTGGCCGTCCTGCCGAACGACGAGGGTGTCAGGGCGGTCGCCGCCGCGGCCGCGGAGATCGCCCGCGAGGACGGCGTCACGGTCAGCGTGCTGCCGACGGAGGCCACCGTGCAGGGGCTGGCGGCGCTGGCCGTACACGATCCGCTGCGCCGTTTCGACGACGACGTGGTCGCGATGACCGACGCGGCGGGCCACACGCGGCGCGGGCACGTGACGGTGGCCGACAGGGAGGCGTTCACCAGCGCGGGGGTGTGCCGCCCCGGTGACGTGCTCGGCCTGATCGACGGGGACGTGGCCGTGATCGGCGACACGGTCGCCCACGTGGCCACCACGGTCGTCGACCGGATGGTGGCGGGCGGCGGCGAGCTGGTGACCCTGGTCACGGGCGCGCAGGCGCCCGCCGGGCTCGCCGGCCGGGTCGAGGAGCATCTCAGGCGTACGCGCCCCGACGTCGACCTCGTCGTGTACGACGGCGAGCAGGGCGGATACCCGCTCCTCATCGGCGTGGAATGACGGCGATGAGGAGCCGCGCGGGAGGCTCCGGCCTGGTGCCGGATTCCCAATGAGGGCGGCCAGGATCGGCACGCGGGTGGTGGGGAAGGGGATTCCTGTCGGCTTCAGGCGGTAGAACTAAGTGCCGTGAGCCGTTTCGACGAGCCTCTGACGAAGGCCCTCGACCCGAAGACCGCCAAGCTGCTGCACAGCGTGCTCGGCCTGGAGACGGTCGGCGACCTGCTGCGCCACTATCCGCGCCGCTATGCCGAGCGCGGCGAGCTGACCTCGCTCGACGCGCTGGCGGTCGACGAGCACGTCACGGTGGTCGGCGAGGTGACCAGGCTGATGCGCAAGCCCATGCGCAACCGGGGCGGCACCTGGCTGGAGGTCGAGATCGTCGACGGCAACGGCAACCGGCTCTACCTGTCGTTCTTCGGCAAGGGCTCCCACGTGGCCGAGTCGCGGCTCAAGCCGGGGCGGCGCGGGATGTTCGCCGGCAAGGTGGGGTTGTTCGGCGCGCGGGCCAAGCCGCGCTGGCAGCTCGCTCATCCGGAGTTCGAGTTGTTCGAGGAGGGGGAGGCGAGCGCGGAGGAGTTCGCGGCGGCGCCGGTGCCGATCTACCCGGCGGGCAAGGACCTGACGCCGTGGGCGATCAGGCGGGCGGTCGGCGTCGTGCTCGACACGCTGGGCCCACTCGAAGATCCGCTGCCCGCCGAGCTGCGGGCCCGCCACGGCCTGCAGGACCTGGGCGAGGCGCTCGTGGCCATCCACCGGCCGAAAGACTTCGCTGAGGTCGGCAGGGCGCGCAAGAGGCTGAAGTTCGACGAGGCGTTCGTGTTGCAGGCGGTGCTGCTCCAGAGGCGGCAGGCGGCCACCGCCTGGCCCGCCAGGCCGAGGCCCAGGCGGTCCGGCGGCATGCTGGACGACTTCGACGCGCGGCTGCCGTTCTCGCTGACGGAGGGCCAGGCGAAGGTCGGCGAGGAGATCGCCGCCGACCTGGCGCTGGAGCATCCGATGCACCGGCTCCTGCAGGGCGAGGTCGGCGCGGGCAAGACGGTGGTGGCGCTGCGCGCGATGCTCCAGGTGGTCGACGCGGGCGGCCAGGCGGCGCTGCTGGCGCCGACCGAGGTGCTCGCCCAGCAGCACCACCGCTCGATCACCACCATGCTGGGCGACCTGGCGCAGGGGGGCATGTTCGGGGGGACGGCCGTCACCCTGCTGACCGGCTCGATGGGCGCCGCCGGCCGCCGTTCCGCCCTGCTCGACGCCGCCTCCGGCACGGCGGGCATCGTCGTCGGCACGCACGCGCTGTTGCAGGAGCACGTCCAGTTCGCCGACCTCGGGCTGGTCGTGGTCGACGAGCAGCACCGGTTCGGGGTGGAGCAGCGCGACGCGCTGCGCGAGAAGGCGGGCGGGACGCGCCCGCACGTCCTGGTGATGACGGCCACGCCGATCCCGCGCACGGTCGCGATGACGGTCTTCGGCGACCTGGAGGTCTCGACGTTGTCCCAGCTCCCGTCGGGTCGTGCCCCCATCACCACCCACGTCGTCCCGGCCGCCGAGAAGCCCCACTACCTCGAACGCACCTGGGAGCGGGTCAGGGAGGAGGTGGGGCTGGGGCGGCAGGCCTACATCGTGTGCCCCCGCATCGGCGACCTGGAGGGCGACGAGGGCGATCTGGCGACCCCCGCCGACGAGGAGCGGCGCCCGCCGCTCGCGGTGCTCGACGTGGCCAAGCTGCTGTCCGAGGGGCCCTTCCACGACCTGCGGGTCGGCACGCTGCACGGCAAGCTGCCTCCGGAGGAGAAGGACGCGCTCATGCGCGCCTTCACGCGAGGCGAGCTCGACGTCCTGGTGGCCACCACGGTCATCGAGGTCGGGGTCGACGTGCCCAACTCCTCCGTCATGATCATCATGGACGCCGACCGCTTCGGCGTCTCCCAGCTCCACCAGCTGCGCGGCCGCGTCGGCCGGGGCGGCCTGCCCGGCCTGTGCCTGCTGGTCTCCGACTTCCCCGAGGGCACCCCTGCCCGCGCCCGCCTCGACGCGGTGGCCGCGACGCTCGACGGGTTCGAGCTGTCACGGGTCGACCTGGAGCAGCGGCGGGAGGGTGACGTCCTGGGCGCGGCGCAGTCGGGCAAGCGCTCCTCGCTGAAGCTGCTGCAACTGCTGCGCGACGAGGACGTCATCGCCACGGCCAGGGAGGAGGCCGGCGCGCTGCTGGCCCGCGACCCCGAGCTCGCCTCTCACGAGGGTTTGCGCGCGGAGATCGAGCGGCTGCTGGCCGACGAGCGTGCGGAATACCTGGAGAAGACCTGACATGTCCCAGCGCGGCGGCTGAAGGATGATCATGTAAAGGCCCAGCCGCGGGGACGGCCTCCCCCCGAATGCCGTCCCCGGCTGGGCCCACCCTCGGGTCAGGTGCCGAGGGAACCGGCGTGCGGAAGGGCTCACGATCACGCCGGTCGGCCTTCATGTGGGTCACCTTGAAGGCCGCAGAACTCATCATGCGGGCCGATCCCCCCGATGTGAATCACCCTTGCGCACTCGAGGCAGACACTTGTGCATCCTTGACCTGCGCGAACATACGGAACAATGGGTCACATGACGCGGATCATCGCAGGCATCGCGGGTGGCAGGCGCCTGGCCGTGCCCCCGGGGCGCGGGACGAGGCCGACCAGTGACAGGGCGCGAGAAGGGATCCTCTTGACGCTCGACTCCCTTCACGGCATCCGCGACGCCCGGGTGATCGACCTGTACGCCGGTTCGGGCGCGGTCGGGCTGGAGGCGTTGTCCAGGGGTGCGGCCGCGGCCCTGCTCGTCGAGTCCGATGCCCGGGCCGTCAGGACGATCAAGGCCAACGTCGAGTCGCTCGGCCTCGACGGCGCCCGCGTGGTGGCCGACAAGGTGACGCGGGTGCTCGGGAAAGCGCCTGACGAGCCGTACGACATCGTGTTCGCCGACCCGCCCTACGCCACGACCGACGGCGAGGTGGAGCGGGTTCTGGAGTTGCTGCGCGACAACGGCTGGCTGGCTGAGGAGGCGTTGGTGGCCTTCGAGCGGGAAAGCAGGGGAAAGGCCCTTATGTGGCCGGAAGGCTACGTTGAGGAGAGGGTCCGTCGATATGGTGAAGCGTCCGTTTGGTACGGTCGCGCCGCCGGGAACCCGTAGACCTGCCCGTAAACCTGGGAGGCGTCTTGCGCCGCGTAGTCTGCCCGGGGTCGTTCGACCCCATCACCAATGGCCACCTCGACATCATCGGCCGGTCCGCGCGGCTGTACGACGAGGTGACCGTGGCCGTTCTCATCAACGTCGAGAAGAGCAGCCTGTTCACGGTTGACGAACGGATCGACATCCTGCAGACCGTGACCAAGGAATATCCGAACGTCAAAGTCGAGAAGTTCCATGGCCTGCTGGTCGATTTCTGCAGGCAGCACGACATCCCCGCCATCGTCAAGGGCATCAGGGTGGTCAGCGACTTCGACTACGAGCTGCAGATGGCGCAGCTCAACTACCGCCTGTCGGGGGTCGAGACGCTGTTCATGCCGACCAACCCCGAATACTCGTTCCTCTCCTCCAGCAGGGTGAAGGAGATCGCCCGATACGGCGGAGACGTGTCGGGCCTCGTGCCTGATCTGGTGCACAAGCTGCTCATCGAGCGCCTCAGAAGCTAGCGCCGAAGCGGAGCTTCGGCGCTGAGGAAACGGGCGCAGCGCGATGCCGTCGGGGGGCCTGCGGGGGGCAGCCCTCCGCAGGGCTGCTTCGGGAAGGCGGGCGTAGCGCGGTGCGGTGGGGGGGTATGCGGGGGGCATGCCCCCCGCAGGGCTGCTATTCTTTCTATTCGGCCTTGTACGACGGCGACGGTTTTCGCCATGCCTAGCGAGAGCAGGATGACTCAGCACCTCGACCCCCGCTCCCCTTGGGTGATCTCCACTCATGACCTGGGAAAGCGGCCGGGCACGATGAGGCAGATGACCCTGTCGCTCCCGGCACCGGCAGATCTCGGCGTCGACATGATCGGTGTCCCCAAAGACGCCGAAGTCGAGCTGGATCTCCGGCTCGAAGCAGTGATGGAAGGCGTGCTCGTCTCAGGCACGGCGCAGGCCCCGCTGGCCGGGGAGTGCGCGCGGTGCCTCGACCCTGTCACCTCGGATGTCGAGGTCAACTTGCAGGAGCTGTTCTTCTACTCCGACGAGGACGCCTCGGAGGAGGATTCGCTGCTCGACGGAGAGCTGCTCGACCTCGAGCCGACCTTCCGCGACGCGGTGGTGCTCGCACTTCCGTTGAGCCCGGTGTGCAGGGATGACTGCGAAGGGCTCTGCGCGGAGTGCGGGATCAAGCTGGCCGAGGCCGGCGCGGATCACCGGCAGGAGAAGATCGACGCCCGCTGGGCGTCGTTGCAAGGTCTGATTTCCGAGAACGATAACGATCAGGAGAAGTGACGTGGCCGTCCCGAAGCGAAAGATGTCGCGGAGCAACACCCGCGCCCGTCGCTCCCAGTGGAAGACGACTGCTGTCGCCCTGGTGAGCTGCCCGCAGTGCCGTTCGCCGAAGCAGCCGCACATCGCGTGCCCCACCTGCGGCACCTACAACCGTCGTCAGGTCATCGAGCCGTCCGCCTGATTGACGTGATGCCGACCGGGTGCCATTGTGCCTCGGTCGGCGTTACCGTTTCAGATGCGTGCGGCGGCGGTTCGCCCGCGGCCGTGGTGGACGCCGGGGCTACGCGTTACCCCGACGCCCACCACGTTTTCGGGCATCTTCCGCAGCCGGCGCGCCATGTGAAGATGTCCGAGGAGGAAGCACGTGGGCGCAGGTCCTAAGCCGGTGGCCGTGGAGGTCGCCAGAGACGAGCTGGAGCGGGTTCTGGCGGTCGCCCTGGACCCCGCGATTCTCGAGCGGGCGCTGACGCACCGCTCCTACGCGTACGAGAACGGTGGCCTGCCCACCAATGAGCGCCTGGAGTTCCTGGGCGACTCGGTGCTGGGCCTGGTGGTCACCGACACTCTCTACCGCAACCATCCCGACCTGCCCGAGGGCCAGCTGGCGAAGCTGCGCGCCGCGGTGGTCAACATGCGGGCGCTGGCCGATGTGGCCCGCGGGCTCGGGCTGGGCCGGTTCCTGCGGCTCGGCAGGGGCGAGGAGGGCACCGGCGGGCGCGACAAGTCGTCCATCCTGGCCGACACGCTCGAGGCGCTGATCGGCGCGGTCTATGTCGACAAGGGCCTCGACGAGGCGTTCCGGGTGGTGCACCTGCTGTTCGACCCGCTGATCGTGCGTTCGGCGTCGCTGGGCGCGGGGCTCGACTGGAAGACCTCCCTGCAGGAGCTGACCGCCTCCGAGGCGCTCGGCGTGCCCGAATACCATGTCGAGGAGAGCGGCCCCGACCACGCCAAGTCGTTCACGGCGATGGTGCGGGTCGGCGGCGAGTCCTACGGCTCGGGCACCGGGCGCAGCAAGAAGGAGGCCGAGCAGCAGGCGGCCGAGGCGGCGTGGACCCGCATCAGGGCTCGCAGGGAGCAGCGGGAGAGCCAGCCCGCGAGCTGAGTGTCCGCGTCCGGGGTTTCCACAAGGTGAGAGTTCGGCGTCCAGAGGGCGAGGTGCGTGATGCCTGAGCTGCCCGAGGTCGAGGTCGTCAGGCGCGGCCTCGCGCAATGGGTCATCGGCCGTGAGATCGCTTCGGCGGAGGTGCTGCACCCCCGCGCGATCAGGCGTCACATGCCCGGCCCCGACGAGTTCACCGCGCGGTTGAAGGGCCGCACGCTGCTGTCGGCCGAGCGCCGCGGCAAATATCTGTGGTTGCCGCTGTCGGGCGCCGAGGAGGCGCTCATGGCCCACCTGGGGATGAGCGGCCAGTTGCTGGTGGTCGACGGTGACGCGCCGCCGGAGAAACATCTCAGGGTACGCCTCCGCTTCGAGGACGGTGGCCCCGACCTGCGCTTCGTCGATCAGCGTACGTTCGGCCACGTCATGCTCACCGCTCTGGCCGGAGGGGTGCCCGAGCCGATCGCCCACATCGCGCCCGACCCGTTCGAGGCGGCGTTCGACGAGGAGGAGTTCACCCGCAGGCTCAGGGCCAGGCGCACCGAGATCAAGCGGGCCCTGCTCGACCAGTCGCTGATCAGCGGCGTCGGCAACATCTACGCTGACGAGGCCCTGTGGATCGCCCGGCTCCACTGGGCCCGTCCCACGCAGACGCTCACCAGGCCCAAGATCGCCGAGCTGCTCGCCGCCGTCCGCACGGTGATGGCCGCCGCCCTCCAGCAGGGCGGCACGTCGTTCGACAGCCTCTACGTCGACGTCAACGGCGACAGCGGCTACTTCGAGCGTTCCCTGGAGGTCTACGGCCGGCGCGACCTGCCGTGTTCCCGCTGCGGCGCCCCGATCCGGCGCGAGGCGTTCATGAACCGGTCGTCCTACTCCTGCCCCAGATGCCAGCGACGACCGCGCCCAGAGCGGCCAGGCCCGCCGCCAGCCCCATCACCGCGCTGATCGAGACGCCGTCGACCACCCGGCCGCCGGCGAACGCGCCGAGCGCGATGGAGACGTTGAAGGCGCTGACGAACAGCGCCGTGCCGAGCTCGCCGCCGCCCTCCCGCATGATCCACAGCTGGAGGGCGACGCCCACGCCGCCGTAGCCGAGGCCCCACACCACGAGCACGGCCAGGGGCAGCCCGATCACCGGCAGCGCCGCCGTGGCGAGGGCCATGAGCGCGGCCAGCGCGATCAGCACCGGCCTGGGGTTCCTGGTGGCCAGCGCGCCCGAGGCGAAGTTGCCCGCCACGCCGGCGGCGCCGTACACGAGGAGCGCGGTGCTGATGAGGGCGGGACCGGCGTGCGAGACCTGCTCCAGGAACGGCCGGACGTAGGTGTAGGCCGCGAAGTGGCCGGACACGAGGAGGACGGTCAGCACGAGTACGAGCCTGAGCGGCCGTGAGAGCCACGCCGGCCGCCCGCCGGGCCGGTGGGCGGCCTCGGCGCCCCTGGCGGCGTCCCGCGCCGGTGTGGAGCCGTTCTGGGCGGTTTCGCGGTCGTTTCGCGGCAGGGCGGGCGTGGACGGCGGGTCGCCCGGCAGCGGCGGCAGGGTGGCGGCCAGTACGGCGAGCAGGGCCAGCGCCACCACCCCCATGGCGGCGAACGCGCTCCGCCACCCCGCGAACGACGACACGAACGTGGCCGCCGGCACTCCCAGCACCGACGCCACCGACACCCCGGACAAGATGATCGACGTGGCCCGTCCGATCGACCGGCCGGGCACCAGCCGGGGCGCCAGCCCGGCCGCGAACGCCCAGAACCCCCCGATGCTCACCCCGGTCAGCACCCGGGCGGCCATCATGACGGCATGGCTCTGGGCGAGCGCGCCCAGAAGGTTGGCCACCGCCAGCAACGCCATCAGCCCCAGCAGCGTGACCCGCCGGTCGACCCGGCGGGTGGTCACCGCCAGCAGGGGTGCGGCGACCGCCGCGACCAGCCCTGGGGCCGTCATCATCAGCCCGGCCGTGCCGTCGGAGACGCGGAGGTCGGAGGAGATCGCGGTCAGCACCCCGACGGGCAGCATCTCGCTGGTCACGATGGTGAAGGTGCCGACCGCGACCGAGGTCACGGCGAGCCATCGCGCCTGGGTGGAGGCGCGTACATCGGTCAATGTCATGTCGCTCAGCCTTCTGGCGTCCGCGGGCGGGAACAATGGCGAAGGCCGAAAGCTTGGTTTAGGCAGGCTAAGCGATCGGTGGAGGTGGAGATGGAGTTCAGGGAACTGGAGTGCTTCGTCGTGCTCAGCGAGGAGTTGCACTTCGCGCGTACGGCCGAGCGCCTCTACCTGTCGCCGGGCCGGGTGAGCCAGCTCATGCGCTCACTGGAGACCAGGATCGGCGGCCGGCTCTTCCAGCGGACCAGCAGGCGGGTGCGCCTGACGCCGCTCGGCGAACGTTTCCTGGCCGACCTGAGGCCCGCGTACGAAGGGCTGGCCACGGCCGTGAGCCGGGCGAAGACGGCCGCCCGCGAGGTGACGGGCGTGCTCAGGGTGGGGTTCCTGGCCACGCCCACGGATGTGGTCACGGGCAGCGTACGCGCCTTCGAGAGCCGCCACCCCGGGTGCGAGGTCGAGCTGGTGGAGATCCCGCTGTCCGACCCGTTCGGCAGGCTGCGGGCCGGACAGGTGGACATCGCGTTCACGCTGCTGCCGGTGGACGAGCCCGACCTGGCCGTGGGCGAGGGCCTGAACCGGGTGTCGTACGAGCTGGGCGTCTCCGCCCGCCATCCCCTGGCCGGCCGGGCGAGCATCGGCGCGGAGGAACTGGCGGGCCTGCCCCTGATCGGCCTGGACGGTCCGGCGCCGCGCGCCTGGCGGGAACGCGTGGCACCCTCCGTGACCCCTTCCGGACGTGCGATTCCCCGGGCCGGTACGGTGACCACGAGCCAGGAGGGCCTGACCCAGGTGGCGCTCGGCCGGGGCGGCATGCTGTTCTGCGCCCCCACGGCCGCCCACCACAGGCGTCCCGACGTGAGCTTCGTCCCCGTCGCCGGTCTGCCTCCGTCGATCCTCGGCCTGACCTGGTCGCGGGCGGCCGAGACGGCGGCGATCCGGGCGTTCCGCGACGCGGCGGCCCGGCACGCGCTCGGGTCGGAGGCCTTGGTGGCGTGAGAGCACAGGGGAGACCAGATGTCGGAGAACACGAAAAATACGGAAAAATCGGACAGCGTCCGGGTGACCGCTTGGGTGCGGGGGAAGGTCCAGGGCGTGGGGTTCCGCTGGTGGACCCGGGCCAGAGCGCTCGAGCTCGGACTGGCGGGATGGGCGCGCAACACCGAGGACGGCCGGGTGGAGGTGGTCGCCGAGGGATCGCGGTCGGCGTGCGTCAAGCTGCTGGAGTTGCTGAGAGGTTGCGACACGCCGGGCAGGGTCGATGGAGTAGTAGAACGTTGGAGCGAACCACGAGGTAGTTTGGGCGGTTTTGTGGAGCGATAGCGACTTCCCTTAAACCCCCCAAATGGGGTATAGTTGTATGTCGGGAGTGCCCACCAGTAGGGCTCAGCGGTTCGATCGACTTGACCGCCCACACTGCCGGTGCGACTCTTGTTAAGTACCACGCGCACCCCTCCCGCAGAATAGAAGTGCGCGAACCAGTCTGGTCACTCAGCGTGGAGGACCCTTTACCATGGCGAAGGCTCTACTCGGCCACGTCGGCGGTCCTGACCCTCGAATGGTCTCGGAAATGCGCCGCCTGCAGCAGCGTATCCGGGATCTGGAGGCAGAACTCATCCGACTTCAGGCCACGAATGACGCTCTTGCGGCGCAAACCCGCGACGAGGCGCTAAGTCGCATGCAAGAGCGCGAGCCGGCACTCACCTGAGAGTGATCGGAGCGCAAGACCCAGGGACGTCTCGAAGAGGCGTCCCTTGTTATTTTCCCCTGCTCGGAAAGCTTCCTTTGCCCAGGTCGCGCCGGTTCCGACGGCATGCGCCCGCGAGGCGCATCGGGGACCAGTAGTCTTTTCCGCAGTCGTCGAGGGAAAAGGGGGCCGCGCTTGTATTTGAAGACCCTCACCCTGCGCGGCTTCAAGTCCTTCGCCTCCGCGACCGCCCTGCGGTTCGAGCCCGGCATCACCTGCGTCGTCGGCCCCAACGGCTCGGGCAAGTCCAACGTCGTCGACGCCCTGGCCTGGGTCATGGGCGAGCACAGCGCCAAGTCGCTGCGCGGCGGCAAGATGGAGGACGTCATCTTCGCCGGCACCTCCTCCAGGCCCCCGCTCGGGCGCGCCGAGGTGACGCTGACCATCGACAACAGCGACGGCGCGCTGCCGATCGACTACACCGAGGTCACGATCAGCCGGCTGATGTTCAGGTCGGGGCAGAGCGAATACGCGATCAACGGCGACACCTGCCGCCTGCTCGACATCCAGGAACTGCTGTCCGACTCGGGCATCGGCCGCGAGATGCACGTCATCGTCGGGCAGGGCCAGCTCGACGCCGTGCTGCACGCCGGGCCCGAGGATCGGCGGGCGTTCATCGAAGAGGCCGCCGGCGTGCTCAAACACCGCAAGCGCAAGGAAAAGGCGCTGCGCAAGCTCGACGCCATGCAGGCCAACCTGACCCGCGTGCAGGACCTCACCACGGAGCTGCGCCGCCAGCTCAAGCCGCTGGGCCGCCAGGCCGAGATCGCCCGCAAGGCCGCCGTCATCCAGGCCGACCTGCGTGACGCCAGGCTCCGGCTGCTGGCCGACGATGTGGGCGCGCTGCGGGCCACCCTGGAGCGCGAAGCCGCCGACGAGGCCGCGATCACGGCCAGGCGCAACCAGGTCGAGATCGAGCTCGCGGAGGGCCAGCAGCGCGAGACCGCGCTGGAGGCCGCCGAGGCGGAGGCGCAGCCCCGGCTGGCCGCCGCCCAGGAGACCTACTTCCGGCTCTCGTCGTTGCGCGAGCGCATCACCGGCCTGGAACAACTCGCCGCCGAACGCCACCGGCACGCGCTCGACGCCGCCGCCATCGAGCGCAGGGGCCGCGACCCCGAGGAGCTGGAGCGAGAGGCGGCCGAGGCCCGCGAGCAGGAGCTGATCCTGCGGGCCGAGCTCGAACACGCGCACGAGCTCCTGGAGGCGGCCGTCGAGCGGCGCTCCGAGGCCGAGGCAGAACTGAACGCCGAGGAGCAGCGGCTCGCGATGGCCGCCCGAGCCGCCGCCGACCGCCGGGAAGGGCTGGCCAAGCTCCGCGGCCAGGTCGATTCCGTACGCAGCAGGGCCAGGGCCGCCGAGGAGGAGATCGGCAGGCTCCAGGCGGCGGTGGCCGACGCGACCGAGCGCGAGCGCCAGGCCACGGAAGACCTGGAGGCGCGGCGGCTGGAGGAGCCCGCCGCCGACCCCGCGCTGGCCGAGGAGCTGGCCACGGCGCAGGCCATGGTCGAGGAGGCCGCGGCGGTCGCCGACGAGGCGCGGGCTGCGGCCGAGGAGGCCAAGGCCTGCCTCGACGCGCCGCGGGCCGCTCTGCAGGCCGCGAAGTCGGCCGTGGCCACGGCCCGCGCCGCCGACCAGGAGGCCCAGCGTTCTGTGGCCGCGCTGGCCGCGCGCAAGGAGGCGCTGGAGCTGGGGCTGGCCAAGGGTGACGGGGGCGCGGAGCTGCTGGACGCCGGCCTCGCCGGGGTGCTCGGCCCGCTGGCGGCCGCCATGCAGGTCACGCCGGGGGCGGAGCCGGCCGTGGCGGCCGTGCTCGGCCCCGTCGCCGAGGCGATCACCGTGAAGAGCCTCGACACCGCCGTCGAGGCCATCGACCTGCTCCGCGCCCAGGGCAAGGGCCAGGCCACGCTTCTCGTCGCCCATGCCCCCGGCCCTCCCTCATCCGGCCAGGAGCCCGCAGCCGGCCCTGGAGCGTCGGGCGGCGGCGCGGCGCGGCGGGGGAAAGCTCCCGACGGCAGTCGCTGGGCGGCCGACCTCGTCACGGTGCCCGGCCATCTCCGTCCGGCCCTCGACCACGTGCTGGCCGGCGTGGCGGTCGTCGACGATCTGGAGGCCGCGCGCGAGCTGGTCGAGTGCCATCCCGGCCTGCGGGCCGTCACCACGCACGGCGACCTGGTGGGCGTGTACGTGGCCGATGGCGGATCCGACGGCGGCACCTCCGTGCTCCAGGTCCGCGCCGCCCTCGACGAGGCGGTCAAAGACCTGGAGCAGGCCGAGAGCAGGGCGGAGGAGACCGTCCGCGCCCTCGACGCGGCGATCGGCGAGGAGCAGGCCGCTCAGACGGCCCTGGAGGCCGCGCAGGCCCGCGTCGGCGAGGCCCAGACCGCCGTCACGACCGCCCAGGCCGGCGTGAGCGCCGCGCAGGGCACGCTCGACCAGGTCAGGAGCCGCCAGCGGGAGGCCGACCAGCGCAACGCCGCGGCCGCCAGGCAGCTGGCCCAGCTCGAGGCCGCCGCCGGAGCCGCCCGCGCCGAGGCCGAGCGCCTGGCCAGGAGCGTCACCAAGGCGGAAGAAGCCCGGGCGGAGGGCCTGGAAGAGCTGGCCGAGCTGGAGATCCGGCTGGCGGAGGCCGAATACGCCCAGGAGCTGGAGTCCGAGCCCACCACCGACGGCCGCGACGAGCTGGCGAGCGCCTGCGAGGCCGCCAGGCAGCGCGAGATGGACACCCGCCTGCAGGTGCGCACCGCTGAGGAGCGCGTCAAGGGCATCGAGGGCCGCGCCGACGGCCTGCTGCGGGCCGCCCAGCGCGAGCGCCAGGAACGCGCCCAGGCGGCCGCCCAGCGCGCCAGGCGCAGGCAGCAGGCCGCCGTGGCCGAGGCCGTCAGCAAGGGCGCCAAGCGGGTGCTCGAGGCTCTGGCGACCTCCATCCGGCTGGCCGCCGGGGAACGTGACCAGGCCGACCTCACCAGGGTCGCCGTCGACGCCGAGCTCAAGCAGGTGCGCCTGCGCGTACGCGAGCTCGGCCAGGAACTGGACAAGCTGGTCAACCGGGTGCACGGCAGCGAGGTGGCCCGCACCGAGCAGCGCCTGCGGCTGGAGCAGATGGAGCAGCGGGCGCTGGAGGAGTTCGGGGTCGAGGTCGAGTCCCTGATCTCCGAGTACGGCCCCGACGCCCCGGTGCCCGGTGACCCGCCCGTGCCGTACGTCCGCGAGGAGCAGGAGAAGCGCGCCAGGGCGGCCGAGCGGCAGATGAACCAGCTCGGCAAGGTCAACCCGCTGGCGCTGGAGGAGTTCGCGGCGCTGGAGGAGCGGCACGCGTTCCTCACCTCGCAGCTCGAAGACCTCAAGAAGACCAGGCGCGACCTGCTGACGGTGGTCAAGGAGGTCGACGACCGGGTGGAGCAGATGTTCGCCTCGGCGTACGACGACGTGGCCAGGGAGTTCGAGCAGATCTTCACCAGGGTCTTCCCCGGGGGCGAGGGCCGGCTGGTGCTCACGGAGCCGGCCGACATGCTGACCACCGGCATCGAGGTCGAGGCCAGGCCGCCGGGCAAGAAGGTCAAGCGGCTGTCGCTGCTGTCGGGTGGCGAGCGCTCGCTGACGGCGGTGGCGTTCCTGATCTCCATCTTCAAGGCGCGGCCGTCGCCGTTCTACGTGATGGACGAGGTCGAGGCCGCGCTCGACGACACCAACACGCAGCGCCTGCTGACGTTGTTCGAGGAGTTGCGGCAGAGCTCGCAGCTCATCGTGATCACCCACAACAAGCGCACGATGGAGATCGCCGACGCCCTCTACGGCGTGTCGATGCGCGGCGACGGTGTCACACAGGTGGTCAGCCAGCGACTGAGAGAGCGCGAGTCGGCCTGACAGGTGTGGCCTTGGGCATGAGCATGGGGGTCGATCTGGAAAACTGACATCTTGTGGATGGTTACCTCGGCGTCATCGTGATCGTGGCCGTCGTCGCCCTGCTGGCGGCCGGCGGTCTGTTCCTGCTCTTCCGGCCGGGCCGAAAAGCGCCTCCGCCGGTCAAGCCGCCCGAGCCTCCCGTGCTTCCCGAGGAGAAGCGGCCCGCGGGGGCCGGCGAGGAGGGTGAGGGCGCGACCACCACGCTGCCGCCTCCGGCCAAGCCGGCCGAGCCGGTCGTGGTGGAGCCCGAGGTCGAGGTGCCGCCCCCGTCCGCGGGCCGGATGGTGCGGCTGCGCTCGCGGCTGGCGCGCTCGCAGAGCGCTCTCGGCCGCGGGCTGCTGGAGCTGCTCTCCCGCGACCGGCTCGACGACGACGTGTGGGACGAGATCGAGGAGAGCCTGATCACGGCCGACGTGGGCGTCGCGCCGACCCAGGTCATGGTCGAGGAGCTGCGCACCAAGGTCAAGGTGCTGGGCAGCCGCACGCCCGAGGAGGTGCGCGGCCTGCTGCGCGAGCAGCTGCTCGCGCAGGTCGGCCCCGATCTCGACCGCACGCTGCACGTGCGCAAACACGGCGAACGGCCCGCGGTGGTGCTCGTCGTGGGCGTCAACGGCACCGGCAAGACCACCACCACGGGCAAGCTCGCGCGCTCTCTCGTCGGCGACGGCAAGAAAGTCGTGCTCGGCGCGGCCGACACCTTCCGAGCGGCGGCTGCCGACCAGCTGCAGACCTGGGGCGAGCGGGTCGGCGCCGACACGGTGCGCGGCCCCGAGGGCGGCGACCCCGCCTCCGTGGCCTTCGACGCGGTCGCCAGGGGCACGGAGGAGAAGGTCGACGTCGTCATCGTCGACACCGCCGGCCGCCTGCACACCAAGACCGGCCTCATGGACGAGCTGGGCAAGGTGAAGCGGGTCATCGAGAAGAAGGCCACGGTCGACGAGGTGCTGCTCGTCCTCGACGCCACCACCGGCCAGAACGGCATGCGCCAGGCCCAGGTGTTCGCCGAGGTGGTCAATATCACCGGCATCGCGCTGACCAAGCTCGACGGCACCGCCAAGGGCGGCATCGTTATCTCGGTGCAGCGGGAGCTGGGGGTGCCGGTCAAGCTCGTGGGGCTGGGCGAGGGGCCCGACGATCTGGCGCCGTTCGATCCCGAGGTTTTTGTGGACGCGATCCTCGGCGACTGAGGACAATTTCCGGCTTGGCCGTAATTAGTCCTGAAATACGCATTTCCAGATAACCATTGATTGATGTCTTTTTCGTGTGCTGACATGTACCGGTCATCAAGCTAAATGTTCGGTTCCATTCAACGACGAAGGGGCACCATGAAGAAGATCGTTGTTCACCGGCCAGGAACCGTGAAGCCGACCGCCGCGGCAGCGCCGAGGCACAGCGCCTGACGCACCCGGCCGGCGCCTGACAACGGGCGCCGGCCCTCGCCTGAGCACGGAAATGGGTTCGTGTGGACACGATCACGCTGGACGCGGACCGCCGCATCGGCGGACCTTACACGTTCGCCGCCGGGCTGCTCGGCCATCTCGTCCCGGCCGCCCTGGCCCGGCATCCCGAGCTGGTCGCCGCGCATGACATAGAGATCCGGACGGCCGGGCCGAAACTCCGCGACGTCGTGCCGGCACGCAGGCGCTCACTGGCCGGCGACCTCCCCCGCGCGCAGCGCATCCTCATCCCCGCCGCCCGGCGCAGCCTCAGGATCGCCAACGGGCTGGCCGAGTTCGTCCGTGACCACCTCGACCGCGCTGGCCCGCTCGCCGTGACCGTGGCCAACCTCGACGCCGCCGACCACACCGACACCGAGTTCGTCGCCGTGCTGCGGCGCCGGCTCGACCCCGGCCTGCTGCGGCTCGACGAGGGCCCGCAGGCGCCGTCGGCAGGTGCGCTGCCGGCCGACTTCGACCGTTACCGCGACGAGGGTTTCCACCACGCGATGGCCGAGTCGGGCCTGGAGGCGCTGCGCGGCATGGCGCACGACGCCGACCCGCCGCGGTGGCGGCAGCTCCTGCGGCGCGTGGCCGCCTCGCTGGAGGCCATCGAGCGCGAGGACGAGGCCCGCGAGCTCTACGACCGCGCCAGGCGCGAGAGCACCGACCCCAAACACCGCGCCACCGTCGCCTACGCCACCGCCATGATCCTCGTACGCCACCACGACCCCGCCCGGCGCGACCCCGAGGAGGCGCTCGCCTGGATCAACGAGGCGATCGCGATCACGTCGCTGCTGCCCGACCCCAGGGAGCGGGCCTTCCACCTCGGCTTCGACCTCAACGGCAAGGCCCTGGTCGAGGTGCGCAGGGGCCGCCCGGCCGCCGCGATGGAGCTGGTGCAGCAGGCCATCGACCTGGCCGAGGCCGACCTGCCGGCCGAGCATCCGATCCACAAGCTCGTGCTCCACGCCAACCGGGCCCAGCTCCTGGACATGACGGGCCGGGCGGAGGAGGCGCTGGCCGACTACACGCGGGCCGTCGAGGCCGACCCCGGCTATCCCGACTACTACCTCGACCGGGGCAACCTGCTGCACAAGCTGGGCCGCGACGACGAGGCGCTGGCCGACTACGAGAGCGTCATGCGCCTCAGCCCGCCCTTCCCCGAGGCGTACTACAACCGGTCCGAGCTGCGTTACGCGGCGGGCGACCTCGCGGGCGCCCGCGCCGACCTGGATCACACGCTGGAGCTCGACCCGGAGTTCGCGCCCGCGTACGTGAACAGGTCAGGGCTGAGCGCGGCGTCCGGCGCGTACGCCGAGGCCCGGCAGGACGTCGAGCGAGGGTTGCGGCTCGCGCCGCGCGACCCGCACCTGCTGTGCGTGCTCGGCCAGGTCGAGCTGGCCGAGGCGCGCCATCCTGAGGCGCGCGCCGCCTTCGACCGGGCCCTGGAGCTCGACCCCGATCTGGTCGCGGCCTGGGCGGGGCGGGCCGAGCTGGCCTTCGAGCTCGGCGACCACGGCGCGGCAGTGGCCGACCTGACGAGCGCGCTCAAGCGTGCGGAGACGGCCGAGCTGCTGTTCAACAGGGCGGTGGTGCACCGGGCCGCGGGACGCCCGGGCGAAGCCCGCGACGACCTGCTCAGGGCCGCGGTCCTGACACCCGGCGACGGCGACATCGGGCAGGCTCTCACCGAGGTCTGAGTCCATGGGACGGCGCTACTGGCTCCTGCGCAGCGCGTTCCTCGCCTCCTCGCTCGGCACCTGGATCCACCGGCCGGCTCTGCCGCTCCTGGTCTACGACCTGACCGGCTCGGCGCTCGGCACCGGGCTCGTGTACGCCATGGAGTACCTGCCGTACGTCGCGCTCGGCCTGGTCGGAGGGGCGCTCGCGGACCGGGTCGACCGGCGGCGCGTGCTCGTTATCGGCGACCTGACGTCCGGCGCCGTCACCGTGCTGCTCGCGGTGATCGTGACGGCCGGCGTGCGGCAGCTCTGGGCGATCTACGCGGTGGCGTTCCTGCTGGCCTGCGTCGATCCCCTCTACCAGCCCGCGTTCCGCTCGATGGTGCCCTCGCTGGTCTCGGTGGAACGGCTGCCGCAGGCGAATGCCCGGCTCCACATGGGCGAGCACGCGGTGAACATGGTCGGCCCCGTGATCGGCGGCGCGCTCGTCGTCGGCCTCGGCCACCAGGCCGCGATCTACGTGGACGCGGGCACGTTCCTGCTGTCGGGTCTGCTGATCTGGCCCGTCAGGTCGGCGCGGGGCGCGGTGACGAGCCGCGGCCGTTCGATGCTCGCGGACATGCGGGAGGGCCTCAGCTTCCTGTTCCGCGGCGACAAGGTGGTGCTCACCACCGCGCTCGCGACCGCGGCGTGCAACTTCGGGGTCTGGCTGCTGCTGGCCGGGCTCGTCTACTACCTCAGCTCGTACCACGGGTTCAGGCCGGGGGAGATCGGCGTCGTCTACGCCTTCCAGGGGGTGGGCGCGGTGCTCGGGGCGGTGCTCGGCAGCCGGCTGCTGCGCAGGTATCCGCCGGGGCCGGTGATCTGCTGGGCCGTCGCCGCGGGCGGCCTGTCGATGCTGGCCATGATCGTGGCGCGCGGCCCCGTGCCGATCGGGCTCGCCTGGCTGGGGCAGTTCGCCGCGGCGGGGACGTCGATCGTGGCCATCGCGACCGCGCGCCAGCTGCTCGTCCCCGACCATCTGCTCGGACGGGTGCTCGGCACGGCCAGGATGATCGCCTTTCTGTCCATCCCGCTCGCGTCGCTGGCCACGGGCGTGTTCGAGTCGGAGACGCGCAACGCGTACGCGCTGATGGCCGTCGCGGGGGTGGGCTGGCTGGCCATCGCCGCCGTCGTGGCGTGCACCCCGCTGGGCCGGCTCAGGCTTCCCGCTCTGCGGGACGCGCCCGCGAGCCGATCGGCACCACCAGGGGAGTGCCGGCCACCGGATCCTCGATGACCTTGGCGTCCAGCTCGAACACCTCGCGCAACAACTCCTCGGTCAGCACGTCGCGCGGGGCGCCCGAGGCGATCACCTGCCCGGCGCGCATGGCCACGAGCCGGTCGGCGTAGCGGGCGGCCAGGTTGAGGTCGTGCAGGACCATGACGACCGTGCGTCCGGCCCGCTGGTGCAGGTGGCGTACGAGCTCCAGCACCTCGACCTGGTGGGCGAGATCGAGGAAGGTCGTGGGCTCGTCGAGCAGCAGCAGGTCGGTGCCCTGGGCCAGGGCCATGGAGATCCATGCCCGCTGCCGTTGCCCGCCCGACAACTCGTCCAGCGGCCGTTCGGCCAGGTCTGCGAGGCCCGTCATCTCCAGCGCCGCGGTGACCGCGCCCTCGTCGTCGGAGGACCACTGCTGGTACCACGTCTGGTGCGGATGCCGCCCCCTGGCCACCAGGTCGGCCACGGTCAGCCCTTCGGGCGCGACGGGCGCCTGGGGAAGCATGCCGAGGATCTTGGCGACTTCCCGGGTGGGGAGCTTGTCGATGCGCTTGCCGTCGAGCAGCACCTCGCCGCCCTGCGGCTTGAGCAGGCGGCCGAGCGCGCGCAGCAGGGTGGACTTGCCGCAGCCGTTCGGGCCGATGATGGTGGTCACCGTGCCCGCCTCGATGCCGAGGTCGAGCCCGTCGACGATGACGCGCTCGCCGTACCCGAGCCGCACGTCGGCGGCTTGCAGTCTCACTTGCGTGACCTCCAGATCAGATGGATCAGGTAGGGCGCGCCCAGCACGGCGGTGACGATGCCGACGGGCAGTTCGAGCGGGGAGAACGCGGTGCGCGCGATCAGGTCGGCGCCCGTGGTGAGCACGCCGCCGATGACCGCCGAGCACAACAGGGGCGGCCGTCCTGACCGGACCAGCCTGAGCGCGATCTGCGGCGAGGCGAGGGCCACGAACGCGATCGGGCCGGCGGAGGCGGTGGCCACGGCCGCCAGCAGCACGGCGGCGAGGATCAGCAGGGCGCGGGCCGGATGCATGCGGACGCCGAGGGCGGTGACCGTGTCGTCGCCGAAGCGCAGGGCGTCGAGCGAGCGGGTGCCGAGCAGGGTCAGCGGCACCAGCACGGCCAGGGCCAGCGCCGTGGGCGTCACGTGTTCCCAGCCCCGGCCGTTGAGCGAGCCGCTGATCCAGATCATGGCGCGGCTGGTGTCGTTGACATCGCCGACCGTGAGGAGCCAGAACTTGACGTTGGTGAACACGGCGGCCACGCCGATGCCGACCAGCACCAGGCGGTAGCCGTCCAGGCCGCGCCGCCAGGCCAGCCCGTAGACGACGGCGGCGCCGAGCAGGCCGCCGAGCAGGGCGAGCGCGGGGATGCCGAGGGTGGACAGCAGGCCGCTCACGCCGCCGTAGACGCTGCCGCTGGCCACCACGCCGGCCACGACCGTGACGGAGGCGCCGGTGGTGACGCCGAGGATCTCGGGGCTGGCCAGAGGGTTGCGGGCGATGGACTGGATGATCGCCCCGGACAGCGCGAGCGCCGCGCCGACGAGGGCGCCGGTGAGCGCGCGCGGCAGGCGCAGCTCCATGATGACGAAGTGGCCCGGGTCGCCGGCGTCGAACGTGCCCGCGAGCACGCCGGCGAGGCTCATCTCGATGTCGCCGATGCGCATGTTCAGGGCCATGAGCAGGGCGAGCAGCACCAGCCCCGTCAGGGTGAGCACGACGGCGCGCGGGCGTACCTGCCAGGACAGGCCGGCGACGCGCAGGGGCAGAGTGGTCACAGGCGCACCGGCTTCCTGCGCCGCACGAGGGCGACGAAGAACGGCGCCCCCAGCAGTGCGAGCACCACACCGACCTCCAGCTCTCCCGGCGGGGCCACCACGCGCCCGATCACGTCGGCGAGCAGCAGCAGCGCCGCGCCGACGAGCCCGGAGTACGGCAGCAGCCACCGGTGGTCGGTGCCCGACAGCGGACGGACGAGGTGCGGCACGATGAGCCCGACGAACGCCAGCGAGCCGCAGGCGGCGACCGACGCGCCCGACAGCAGGGTGACGGCGGCGACGCCGACGGCGCGGGTCACGGGGATGTTCTGGCCGAGGCTCCTCGCGACGTCCTCGCCGAGCGAGAGGGCGTTGAGCCCGGGGGCGTTGACCGCCGCCAGCATGAGGCCCACCAGGATGAACGGCAGCACCTGCCAGACGACGTCGGCGCCACGGGCCGCGATCGATCCGGCCTGCCAGAAGCGGAACACGTCCATCGCCTGCTCGTCCAGCAGCACGATGGCCGAGGTCAGCGCGTAGAGGAAGGCGCTCACGGCGGTGCCCGCGAGCGCCAGCGTGACCGGGGTCGGGCTGCCCTTGCCGCCCGTCATGCCGAGCGCGAACACCGCGACGCTGGCCACCAGCGCCCCCGCCAGGCCGAACCAGATGTAGCCGAGCAGGCTGGAGACGCCGAGCAGCACGATCGACGACACCATCGCGAACGCCGCCCCCTGCGTGACCCCGAGCAGGCCGGGGTCGGCGAGCGGGTTGCGGGTGTGGCCCTGCATGAGCGCGCCGGCCACGCCGAGCGCGACTCCGGCGAGCACGCCGAGCACCGTCCTGGGGACGCGCAGCGCGCGGATGACGATGTCGTTCTCGGTGCCGGTCGGTGCGGTGAGCGCGTGCCAGGCGTCGGCGAGCGGCACGGACTTGGAGCCGACGGTGACGCTCAGCACCACGGCGACGAGCACGGTGGCGACCAGCACGGACAGGACCGTGAGCCGCCGGTGACGGACGCCACGAAGCCCGGGGGCGACGGCCGTTGCGCTCACCCGTGCCCTCCTCGATGTTTGCCGGATCCCGGTGCAGTATGCCAGCTTAGGCAGGGCTAACCTAAATTAGGTTTGCCTTATCTTGACTGAAAGGGTGCTGATGAGACCGTTGCGCGCGCTGGTCTGCGCTGTCCTCGTGGTGGGGGTCGCCGCCTGCGGTTCCGCGGAGCCCGCCGACGCCCCCTCGCCGAGCGTCCCCTTCAGGACCGTCAAGCACGTCATGGGCGAGACGGTGATCCCGGAGCAGCCGAAGCGGGTGGTGGCGCTCGACCAGAGCTTCGTCGACGCGGTGCTCACCCTGGAGACGCCGGTGGTGGGCTACACCACCTACCGCTCGATCGACACCGAGCTCCCCGGCTATCTCGGGGCCGTCGCCGAGCGGTACGGCAAGCAGGCCGCTCCGGTCGGAACGCTGGAGCAGCCGAGCCTGGAGAAGATCATCGCGCTCAAGCCCGACCTGATCGTCTCCGCCAAGGTCCGCCACGAGGCGCTGTACGACAAGCTCTCCAAGATCGCGCCCACGGTCTTCAGCGAGACCACGGGGGCCATCTGGAAGGACAACCTCCGGCTCATGGGCCAGGCCCTGGGCAAGGAGACGCTCGCCGACACCAGGATCAGGGAGTACGAGGAGCGCGCCGCCACGATCGGCGCGGCGATCAGGAAGAAGGAAGGCGAGCTGCCGACGATCTCCGTCGTGCGCTTCGCCGGCGAGCCGACGACCCGGCTCTACGTGGAGAACTCCTACTCCGGCGTGGTCATGAAGGACGTCGGGTTCCCCCGCCCGGAGGGCCAGCCGACCGCGAAGGACGCCATCGCCGTGGACGTCAGCCAGGAGCGGATCGCGGAGCTGGACGCCGACCAGATCTTCGTCGCGACATATCCGGATCCGTCGTCTGACGGGCCCAAGGAGAAGTTCGTCAACAACCCGCTGTGGGGCAAGCTCAAGGGCGACAAGCACGAGGTCAGCGACCTGACCTGGATGAGCGCCGTGGGCATCCAGGGAGCGCACGCCATGCTGGACGACGTGGCGAAGTTCTTCGCCGTCGATCCCGCCAGACCCGCCTCCTGACGCCCATGGAGGTCGGGGAATAGCCGGCCCTTCGCTGTCGTTGAACGCGTGGTCGGCGACGGCCGTGACCGGCCCGATCCAGTAAGGCCGTGGACAACGGGGAACGACCTGGTCCGAACTCATTCGATGTTCGAGTGAACTTCCGGCCGCATCGGCTCGTCTTTCAAGGAAAGGTTTACACCCCGGCCCGAGGGCAGCGGAAAGACGTGCAGATGCGTGTCACGACAACGGTCGGCATCGACCTCGTGCATGGCCCCGGCCACCCAGCGGCGGGTCCCAGGGCCGTGGCGGTCGACGAAACTCATGCCTATACGCTATCCCCTGTGACTCTTGCCACTCTTACTGTGAAAATGGGTGGGTAGTGTTATGATAATGAGACTTGTCCGGCCGTGGACGTGACCACGCACGCCGCGAGCAGATGGACGGAAACCCCTTCTGACCAAGGCGGAACCGCACTAACGCGCCCCTTACCTGGTGCTTGCGATGATGGAACCGCTGTCAGGCGGCTTGTGCCGAAACGGGGGATAGCGCAAGGGGGATTGATTTGATCACTATGACCGATGAGCAGCGTCAGGACTGGTTCGAACGGGACGTCGTGCCCGTGACGTCGCAGCTGTTCGCCTCCGCCATGCGCCTGACTCGCAACACCGCCGACGCGGAGGACCTCGTGCAGGAGACGGTGGCGAAGGCGTACACCTCCTACCACCAGTTCCGCGAGGGCACCAACCTCAAGGCGTGGCTGCACCGGATCCTGACCAACAACTTCATCAACGACTACCGCAAGAAGCAGCGCTCTCCCAAGCTGTCCGCAGCCGAGGACATCGAGGACTGGCAGCTGCACGCCGCCGAGTCCCACTCCTCGACCGGGCTGCGTTCCGCCGAGAACGAGGCGCTCGACCGGCTCCCCGACAACATCGTGATGAACGCCCTGCGCAGCCTTCCCGAGGACTTCCGTGTGGCCGTCTACCTGGCCGACGTCGAGGGCTTCGCGTACAAGGAGATCGCTGAGCGCATGGGCACGCCGATCGGCACCGTGATGTCTCGCCTCCACCGCGGCCGCCGCCAGCTGCGCGGAATGCTGGAGGAGTACGCCCGCGAAGAGGGCGCCGTACGCATCCCCGCCCAGACCGCCGCCTAGCACAGCGTCACGGCGTTGCCCTCCGCCGGCAGGTGCCCGGCGACCACCACCACCGCAGCTGCGCCTACGGCCCCATGGCGAGATGGAGGCGGACAACGACTCATCACCGGAACGGGCCCGATCAGGGCGCACGGGCGAAACGAAGCAAGTCTAGGGATGCTGTGCGACGGCTATCAGCGCCACCGCGCCGAGCGCGCAGGCCACGCCGGTCAGCTGGACGGGCCGCAGCCGCTCGCCGAGCACGTGGCGGGCCAGCAGGAGGGTGCTGGCGGGGTAGAGCGAGACGAGCACGGCGACGAGGCTGAGCAGGCCGTCCTGCTGGGCCAGCAGGAAGAGCACGTTCGCCGTCATGTCGAGCACGCCCGCGGCGACGATGATGTGCAGCGACCCCGGCCGTGGTGTGAGCGTCCGCCGGGTGACCAGGGCGAGCAGGGCGACCATGGTCACCGACGAGAGCCTGGCGCCGACCAGCGGCCACAGGCCGGACTCGTGGGAGGTCATGGAGAGCAGGATGAAGAAGCCGCCGAATCCGGCGCCCGCGGCCAGCGCCGCCGCGACCGAGGCGAGGGATCCGTGCCCGCTCTCTGAGCTGTCCTGGCTGACCAACAGGACCGAACCCAGCGCCAGCGCGATCCCGGCGAGCGCCCAGAACGCCGGCCGCTCGCCGGTCGCCAGCCCGAACACCACGGGCAGCGCGGCCGAGGTGACCGCGGTCGTCGGCGCGACCACCGACATGACGCCCGTGGCCAGCGCCCGGTAGAACAGCACCATCCCGGCCGCCCCCGACATGCCCGCGGCCAGCCCCCATGCCAGTGCCGTGTCGCTGAACGCGCCGGGCAGCAGCGGCAGCAGGGCCAGGATCAGCGCCAGGCCGGCGATCTGCGACAGCACGACGACCGAGAGCACCTGGGTGCGTTTGGTGGCCAGGCCGCCGAAGAAGTCGGCCGTGCCGTAGACCACCGCGCAGGCGGCCGCCAGGATCACCGTCATGTCGCACTCCGTTCAGTCCAACACACTGAACCCTTAGTACAACACATTAGGTGCAACCTATTGCAACAGATTTTCACTACACTGCACTTCATGGAGGACCCCGAGCTGATCACCCAGGCCATCGCCAACAACGTCCGGGCCCAGCGCTCCCACCGCGGGCTGACGCTCGACGCGCTGGCCGCCAGGTCGGGAGTGAGCAGGGGAATGCTCGTCCAGGTGGAGCAGGGCCGGACCAACCCGAGCGTCTCCACGCTCACCAGGATCGCCTCGGCCCTGGGCGTCACCGTGGCCAGACTCGTCGAGGTCGCCGACGTGCCCATGGTGCGCGTCGTCGACAAGGCCGACGTCGTCACGTTCCGGCAGGGCGACGTGGAGGCCCGCCTGCTCGTGGGCGCGGACGTGCCGATGATCCTGGAGTTGTGGGACTGGCGGCTGGCCCCGGGCGAGCACCACGACGGCGACGCCCATCCGCCCGGCACCCGTGAGATGCTCACCGTGCTCGACGGCGAGCTGACGATCACCGTCTACGGCAGGAGCCACACCATCGGCAAGGACGACGCGGTGCTCTTCACCGCCGACCGCCCCCACCGCTACGCGAACAACGGCAAGGAGCGGCTCAGGTTCGTCATGGTGGTCGCCGAACCCCGCGAGACCCCCGATCAATGACGGAGATATCCCTTATGAGCGGCTGACACCCGTTGTCTGGGTACATCACTGATGTGTATGGAACGTCGGCAGGGGGTGGCGGGTGAGTGAGGCCCGAGCGGCGACGGAGAAACTCCAGGCGGAGCTCCACGGTCTGGGCATCACCAGCGCGTACGACGTAGGCGACGATGCGACCATCTCGGTGTGGATAGGCCTGGTCGTGCGCTATAGGGATGGCTTTTACCGTTGGCAGGAAGGACCGGCGAAACGTCGGCATCCGGGTACGGATCCGGCCGGATGTGCCATGCGCGTGGCGCGTCGCTTCAAGGAACTGCAGGCCGATATCCCACCCTGGTGGGACGACCTGGTCAGGGAACTGCGGGGGAAACCGGCCCAGGACTATCCGTAGCCCCCCGTACGCGGTGTTTCGGGGGGACGCATGCGCGGGTGGGCTCTGCCGCTGGCCCTGCTGGCTCTGGTGAGCTTCGCCACCCAGGTGGTCCGCACCGAACTTCCTGAGCTCCCGACCGTGCCCCTGCGGCCGCCGCCGGTCGATCCCGACGTCCTGGCCAAGCTGCTGGCCCGGCTGCAGCCCGGCTGGCCGCGCCACGTCGACTGCGGGCGGGCCAAGTGCGTGGCCCTGACCTTCGACGACGGGCCGGGCAAGCGCACCGGACGGCTGCTCGACCTGCTGAGAGAGCGGGACGCGAAGGCGACGTTCTTCGTGGTCGGGGAGATGGTGGCCGCGGACGGCGGGCGGACCGTGCAGCGCATCGTGGCCGATGGGCACGAGCTCGGCAACCACTCGTGGAGCCATCCGGCGCTGTCGGAGCTGACGCGCAAGGAGCTCCATCGGGAGCTGCGGCACACCGGCCGTCTCGTGCACCGGCTCACCGGGGTCACGATGCGGGTGATGCGGCCGCCGTACGGGCTGACGGACAAGCACGTGGCGGCCGAGGCACGCCGCGCGGGCATGGCCCAGATCCTCTGGAACGTCGACACCTTCGACTGGCGGGACCGGCAACCCAAGATCGTGGCCAGGCGGGCCGGGCGGGCCAAGCCCGGCTCGATCATCCTGATGCACGACATCCACCGCACCACCGTGAAGGCCGTGCCCGCCCTGCTCGACGCGCTGGAGCGGAAGGGGTTCACGTTCGTCACGGTCTCCGACCTGTACGGCGACCGGAGCCCGCTGCCGGGCAGGAAGTACACGAGGCGGTGACCCGGGGCGCCCGCTCGGCGTGGCAGGCTGTCCACATGGGGTTCAGCGGCTTTCCCGACGAGGCGTTCCTGTTCTACGAGGGTCTGGAGGCTGACAACTCGAAGACCTACTTCGGCCGGCACAAACAGCTCTATGAGGAGGCCGTGCGAGCGCCGATGCTCGCGCTCGCCGACGAGCTGGCCACGGAGTTCGGGCCGGCGCAGCTCTTCCGGCCCTATCGTGACGTGCGCTTCGCCAAGGACAAGTCGCCGTACAAGACGCATCAGGGCGCGTTCGTCGACCTGATGCCGGGCATCGGGCTCTACGTGGAGGTGAGCGCGGCCGGGCTGTTCACCGCGGGCGGCGTCTACACGAAGGCCCCCGACCAGGTCGCCCGCTATCGCGCGGCCGTCGACGAAGACGTGTCGGGCAAGCCGCTGGAGTCGATCATCGACTCGCTGGAGGCGGCCGGCTACACGCTCCACGGCGAGCGGCTCAAGACCAGGCCGCGCGGCTTCGACGCCGGCCACCCCCGCATCGAGCTGCTGCGGCACAGGTCGCTGCACGCGGGGAAACGGTTCGAGCCGGAGCCGTGGGTGCACACGCCGCAGGTGCGCGAGCGGGTGGCGCGCACGTGGCGCGACTTCGGACCTCTGGTCGAGTGGCTCTGCACCCACGTGCGAGGCAGCGAGCTGCCGCCCCGCTGACCTGGCCGCCGGAGCAGGAGACCGCCGCCCCGCCCCGCCGCGCCTGGCCGCCGGAGGCCGCCAGGCGCAACGGGTCAGGCGCGCTTGGCGCGGGCCGCCGCGCGGCCGCGGGTCGCGGCGTCGAGCACCACCTTGCGGATGCGCACGGCGTCAGGAGTGATCTCCACGCATTCGTCCTCGCGGATGAACTCGAGCGCCTGCTCCAGGGAGAGAGCGCGCGGCGGGATCAGCTTCTCCGTCTCCTCGCTGGTGGAGGAGCGCATGTTGGTGAGCTTCTTCTCCTTGGTGATGTTGACGTCCATGTCGTCGGACCGGGAGTTCTCGCCGATGATCATGCCTTCGTAGACCTCGGTCGTCGGCGAGACGAACAGCGTGCCGCGCTCCTGCAGGTTGAGCATCGCGAACGCGGTCACCGGGCCGGACCTGTCGGCCACCAGCGAGCCGTTGTTGCGGGTGCGCAGCTCGCCGAACCAGGGCTCGTAGGAGTCGAAGACGTGGTGGACCAGGCCCGTGCCGCGGGTCTCGGTGAGGAACTCCGTGCGGAACCCGATCAGGCCGCGCGCCGGGACCACGAACTCCATGCGGATCCAGCCGGTGCCGTGGTTGGTCATGTGCTCCATGCGGCCCTTGCGCACCGCCAGGAGCTGGGTGACCGCGCCGAGGTATTCTTCCGGGCAGTCGACCGTGAGGCGCTCGACGGGCTCGTGCACCTTGCCGTCGATCTCTTTGGTGACCACCTGCGGCTTGCCGACGGTGAGCTCGTAGCCCTCGCGGCGCATCTGCTCGACCAGGATGGCCAGCGCCAGCTCGCCGCGGCCCTGCACCTCCCAGGCGTCGGGCCGCTCGGTGGGCAGCACCCGCAGCGACACGTTGCCGACCAGCTCCTTCTCGAGGCGGTCTTTCACCATGCGTGCGGTGACCTTGGAGCCCTTGACCTTGCCCACGAGGGGCGAGGTGTTGGTGCCGATGGTCATCGAGATGGCCGGCTCGTCGACCGTGATGAGGGGCAGCGGGCGCGGGTCGTCGGGGTCGGCCAGCGTCTCGCCGATCATGATCTCGGGGATGCCGGAGATGGCGATGATGTCGCCAGGGCCCGCCTGCTCGGCCGGCTTGCGCTCCAGTGCCTCGGTCATGAGCAGCTCGGTGATCTTCACGCGCTGGATCGTGCCGTCGGTGCGGCACCAGGCCACCTGCTGGCCCTTGCGCATGACGCCCTGGTGGATGCGGCACAGGGCGATGCGGCCGAGATAGGAGGAGGCGTCGAGGTTGGTGACGTGGGCCTGGAGCGGCGCGCTCGGGTCGTAGGTCGGCGCCGGGATGGTCGACTTGATGATGTCGAACAGCGGCTCGAGGTCTCCCGAGTCGGGCATGCCGCCGTCGTCGGGGCGCACCATGGAGGCCCTGCCCGCCTTGGCCGAGGCGTAGACGATCGGGAAGTCGATCTGCTCCTCGGTGGCGTCGAGATCCATGAAGAGCTCGTAGACCTCGTCGACGACCTCTTTGATGCGGGCGTCGGGGCGGTCGACCTTGTTGATGCACAGGATGACCGGCATCTTCGCCGACAGCGCCTTGCGCAGCACGAAGCGGGTCTGCGGCAGCGGGCCCTCGGAGGCGTCGACCAGCAGCACGACCCCGTCGACCATCGAGAGCCCGCGCTCGACCTCGCCGCCGAAGTCGGCGTGGCCGGGGGTGTCGATGATGTTGATGGTCATGCCGCCGTGCTTGACCGCGGTGTTCTTCGCGAGAATGGTGATGCCCTTCTCGCGCTCGAGGTCGTTGGAGTCCATGACGCGGTCGTCGACGTCCTGGTTGGCGCGGAAGGCCCCGGACTGCCAGAGCATGGCGTCGACCAGCGTGGTCTTGCCATGGTCGACGTGCGCGATGATCGCGATGTTCCGCAGGTCTTCGCGGCTGTTCAAAGGCATGAGAGGTCTCGCTCTGTGTCGTGGAGGCGGCCGCGCGAAGTCGCGACCTGACAAGTCTAATTGATCCCCTCTGATGGCGAGCGCGAGCGGGACGACGGCGAGGACCCCACGTACATAGCCGGTTGCACAATTGTGCGCATGGCAATCGTGGCCGGGGTCCCTACATTAACGGCATGACCTGGACAGAGCTGGTGATGGCCGCGGCGCCGACACGGGGCGAAAGGCCGGCGGTGAGCGATGTCCGGACAGGCGAGGTGTTGTCGTACGCGACCTTCGTCAAACGGGTCACCCGTGGCGCGGCCGGCCTGCGCCGCCGGGGTCTGGGCTACGGTGAGCGGGTCCTCGTCAACGTCCCGCCCGGCGCGACGCTGCCGGTCGCGATCCACGCCGTCGCCTGGGCGGGCGGCGTCGCGGTGCTCGCGGCCTCCGGCTCCGCCCGCATGATGATCACCCAGCGCCACTACGACCCCGCCGCCACGCAGGTCGAGCAGGTCTACTCCTTCCTCCCGGTCGAGGGGGCCGCGCCGTTCTCCGAGCTGCTCGACGAGCGCGGGGTGGAGTTCGGGCCGCTGGCCGGCCCGGCGCTCACGTTCGGCGGGCGGCGCGTGTTCGACCACGACGAGCTGGCAGGCGACCTGCGCAGGCTCGCCGTGCGGGTGGCCATCGCCAAGGACGACGTCCTGATCAGCGCGGTCAACGATCCGTTCAGAGTGCTGCGGGTGATCGACCTGGCCATGATGACCGGCGCCCACGTCGTGGTCGCCCACGAGCCGAGCCTCGTCGGCTGCCGCGTGCTCGCCCAGGAGCGGCGGGCGAGCGTCGTCGTCGCACCCTACGACCTGGCGAGGAGGCTGCTCGGCGATCCCGCGCTGCGCGTCGTCGACGAACGGACGGTCGTGAGCTCGCTCGGCCTGTGATCTCGATGGGCACCACCGCGTCCCTGGCCGGGCTGGAGGAACATGAGCCTGCGACCTGATGCGCAGGTCTCCTGGCGGGGAAAGTGCGACACTGTCGGAGGGTGTGATCCTTCTGCGATGCGCGGGTGACCACATGTCTGAGCTGCCCCGGCACAACCTCCCCGCCGAGCCCAACCGGTTCGTGGGCCGCGAGCGCGACGTCGGCGACCTGCGCCGGCTGATGGGCGACACCCGGGTGGTGACGCTGTGCGGGGTCGGCGGCATCGGCAAGACCCGGCTCGCGCTGCGGGCGGCCGCCGGGCTCCTGCCCTCCTACCCGGGCGGCGTCTGGCTGGCGGAGCTGGCCGGGGTCGGCCGTCCCGAGCTCGTGGAACGGGAGCTCGCCGGCGTGCTCGGCGTGCGCGAGGAGGCCGGCCGCCCGCTGCTCGACACGGTGGCGGCCAGGCTGCGCGGTCAGCCCTGCCTGCTGCTGCTCGACAACTGCGAGCACCTGGTCGAGCGGTGCGCGGAAGTGGTCGCGGCGCTGATCGCGGCCTGCCCGCCGCTGAGCGTCATGGCGACCAGCAGGGAGCCGCTGCGCATCGCCAGCGAGCTGGTCTGGCGGGTGCCGCCGCTCGAGCTGCCGCCCGTCACGGGCCGCCCCGACGCCGAGTCGGTGCGGTTGTTCCTCGACCGCGCGGCCGCCGCGGGCACGCGGCTGGGCCCCGGCAGCCTGCCCGACGTGGCGCGCCTGTGCCGGGCGCTCGACGGGCTGCCGCTGGCCATCGAGCTGGCCGCGGCCCGTACGAGCCTGCTCAGCCCCGGGCAGATGGCCGACCGCGTCGACGACAGGTTCGCGCTGCTGACGACCGGCGGCCGTACGGCTCCCGCCAGGCAGCGCACGCTCCTCTGCACCGTCGAGTGGAGCCACGACCTGCTGTCGGCGAAGGAGCAGGTGCTGCTGCGCAGGCTGGCGGTGTTCGCCGGCGCGTTCGACCTCGACCTGGCCGAGCAGGTCTGCGCCGAGCCGCCGATCTCCGAGATGGAGATCGTCGACCTGCTCGGCGGCCTGGTCGACAAGTCACTCGTGCTCTGCGACGAGGGCCGCGCACGCTACTGGCTGCTCGAGACCATCAAGCGGTACGCCGCCGAGCGCCTCGACACGGCGAGCGAGCGGGAGATCCTGCGCGAGCGGCACCTCGGCGCGCTCTGCGAGCTGCAGGAACGCCATCTCGCCACCGAGCTGGTCGAGCCGGGCGTGCCCTGGGAGGGCCGGCTGGAGGCGCTGACCGCGAGCCGGAGCCTGGCCGACGACCAGCGGGTGGCGCTCGGCTGGGCCGCCGAGTCCGGCAACCCGGCGCTGGGCCTGCGCCTGTGTGCCGCCGGTACGGCGCTGCTGTCCGTCGGCGGCAACCCGGCGGAGATCCTCGCCTGGACGGAGCGGCTGCTCGCCCTCGACCTGTCGGAGGTGCCCGGCGAGCGGATCGCGCGGGCCGAGGCCTGCCTCGCGTACGGGCTGGAGGCGCGCGACGAGCTGGACCGCTCGCTGGAGGTGGCCGGGCGGAGCCTGGCCCGGTTGCCGCCCGACGTGTTCACCCGCTGCGTCCTGCACAGCGTCATGGCCGTGGTGTTGTTGCGCGTGGGCAGGCCCGACGAGGCGCTGCCGCACGCCCAGGAGTGCCTGGCCCTCGCCACCCGGTCCGGCGACGCCTGGAACCAGGCGGCCGGGCTGGCCGGGTTGTCGGCGGTGGCCCTGACGCGTGGCCGGCTGCGGGAGGCGCAGCGGCACGGCGAGGAGGCGCTCGCGCGGGCGCGCGAGCACGGTCACCGCTGGATCATGGCGCGGACGGCCGCCCAGCTCGGCTCGGTGGCCGAGGCCCGCGGCGACCTGGTGACGGCCAGGTCCCGCTACGAGCTGGCCGTTCCGTGGTTGCGGGAGCTGGGCGGCGACCTGGAACTGGCGCGCTGCCTGGCCAGGATCGGCAGGGTGGCGGCGATGTCGCACGAGTTCGGCGTCGCCAGGGAGCGGCTGGCGGCGAGCCGCGCGCTGGCCGGGGCGACGGGGCAGCGTCAGGACATGGCCCGGTGCCTGGCCGGGCTGTCGGTGCTGGCGGAGTGCGAGGGCGATCTCGCCGGCGCGGTGCTGGCCGCGGGCGCGGCGGCCACGCTGCGCGCCTCGATGGGCCGGCACCCGGCCACGACGCGGATCGAGGAGCTGCTCGGCCGGGCCAGGGCCCGGCTGGGAGAGGGCCGCACCAGCTCGCTGTGGTCGCGGGGCCGGGCGATGGACCCCGACGACGCCGCGCGCCACGTGCTGGAGCGCGAACGGCTGACGGCCGGGACGCCCGCGGTGACCGAGCCCGTCAGGCACTCGCTGCTGACCGCGCGCGAGCAGGAGGTCGCCGGGCTGCTCACCCGCGGCCTGTCCAACCGGGCCATCGCGGAGGAGCTGGTGATCAGTCCCGCGACGGTGGCGCGCCACATCGCGAACATCATGGAGAAGCTCGGCTACACCTCGCGGGCGCAGATCGCGGTCTGGGCCGCGGAACACCCCAGGGCTTCTGCATAGGGATCTGCATATTCCGCCCCATGCATGCACGAGACGCCCTCCCTACCGTTGGCCCCATGGAGGAGCGCATCGTCATGGTGGACCTGGGCACCGGCCTGACGCTCACCGAGGAGCAACTGGACGAGAGGTCCGCCATGGCGACCGTCCAGTTGCGGCGCAGAGGCGTTCGCGCGGGTGACACCGTGCTCATCTGCCTGCCCGTCGGAGCCGACCTGATGATCGCGACGGACGCGGTGATCGCCGCGGGCGGCGTCGCCTGCCCGCTGCCGGCCGATCTCGACGTCGACACCCTCAGGAGCCGCATCCGCGCGACCGGCGCCCGCGTGATGATCTCCGAGGTGCCGCGGGCGCTGGAGGCGGCGGACGAGACGCGCGTACGGATCGTGATGGGCGTCGCAGACCTGGGCGCTCTGCCTCCCTATCCGATCCGTCGTGATTTCTGCACGCAAAGTGATCGCATCGAACGCCGAAGCAGTGGAGACTGAGCGGGACGGACAGTTCCCGCGACCCCATGGGCCCTCACATGATGGCGCAAGTCCCGCACAACCTCCCCGCGGAGCCCAACCGTTTCGTCGGCCGCGCGCGAGATGTGGCCGAGCTGAGCGCGCTGATCCACGAGGAACGCGTGATCACGCTCAGCGGCGTCGGCGGCATCGGCAAGACCCGCCTGGCGCTGCGCGTCGCGGCGCGGGCGATGCCCGGGTTCGCGGGCGGCGTGTGGCTGGTCGAGCTGGCCCGCATCGGCAGGCCCGCGCTCGTCGTCAACGAGCTGGCCGAGGTGCTGGGCGTGCGCGACGAGACTCCGGGCAGGCTGCTCGACGGCCTGCGGGTGCGCCTGCGGGCGGCCAGGGCGCTGATCATCCTTGACAACTGCGAGCACCTGGTCGAGCGGTGCGCCGAGCTGGTGGCCGAGCTGATCGCCGCGTGCCCCGAGCCGGCGTTCCTGATCACCAGTCGGGAGCCCCTGCGCATCCCCGGCGAGCTGGTGTGGCGGGTGCCGCCGCTCGAACTGCCCGACGACCACCACCCGGACGCCGAGTCCGTGCTGCTCTTCGTGGAGCGGGCGCTGGCCGCCGGCGCGCGCGGGGTCCCGGACAGCATGGACGACGTCGTACGCCTGTGCCGCGCGCTCGACGGCGTGCCGCTGGCGCTGGAGCTGGCGGCGGCCCGTACCAGCCTGCTGAGCCCGGGCCGGATCGCCGACCGCATCGGCGACAGGTTCGGGCTGCTCACCACCGGCGACCGTACCGCCCCCGCCCGGCAGCGCACGCTCCTCGCCACCGTGGAGTGGAGCCACGATCTCCTCTCGACGCAGGAGCGGGTGCTGCTGCGCAGGCTGTCGGTTTTCGCCGGGCTGTTCGACCTGGAGCTGGCCGAGCGGGTGTGCGCGGACGGCGGCATCCTGCGCGGCGCCGAGCTGCTCGACCTGCTCAGCGCCCTGGTCGACAAGTCGCTGGTGCTCCACCCCGGCGCCGCCGGCCGCTACCGCCTGCTGGAGACGATCAAGCAGTACGCCGCCGAGCGCCTGGAGGAGGCGGGCGAGGTGGCACAGCTGCGAGACAGGCACCTGCGCGTGATCTGCGAGGAACTGGAGCAGTGCTACGGCGCCGACTCGCTCAACCGCGGGATGTCCTGGGAGGCGATCAAGCAGGCGTTCACCAGGGGGCGGTCCCTGCTCGACGACTGCCGCGCGGCCGTCGACTGGGCGGTGGAGTCCGAGCAGCCGGTACTCGGGCTGCGCCTGGCGAGCACGGCCCTGGCGATCCAGGCCGTCCGCGGCGACCTCGGCGAGAGCGTCGGCTGGCACGAGCGGCTGCTCGCGCTCGATCTGTCGGAGGTGCCGCCCGAGCTGGTGGCGGTGGCCAACGGCGGCCTGGCGTACGGGCTGGAGCTCGGCGACGAGCTGGCCCGCGCGGAGGAGCTCGTCGTGCGGGCCGTCGAGGAGCAGAAGAGACACCCCTACACGCACTGGCTCGGCATCACCTACTGCGTGGCGCTGACCGTGTTCTTCCGCAGGGGGAAGAGCAAGGAGGCCCTGGCCTACCTCGACGAGCTGGAGGCAGCGGCCACCGCCCACGACGACCTGTTCAACCTGGCCACCGTCCGGATCGCCCGGCTGAACGTGGCGCTCTTCCACGGCCGCCTGCGCCAGGCCCGGCGCTACGGCGAGGAGGCGCTGGCCATCGCCAGGAAGACCGGTCACCACTGGACCCTGGCCAGGGCGCTGACCCATCTGGGCGCGGTGGCCGAGGCCGCCGGTGACCTGGAGACGGCCATGTTCCACCACGCCTCGGCGCTGCCGCTGCTCGCGGACATGGACAACCGGATCGAGCTGGCCCGCTGCCACACCAAGATCGCGAGGGTGGCGGCCGGGCTGCGCGACTTCGCGACCGCCGGTGAGCACGTGGCCGCCGGTCTGGCCCTGAGCTTGCGGACCGGCCAGCGGCGCGGGATCGTCCGCGCTCTCATGGCGCTGTCCGCGATGGCCAGGGCCCGGGACGACGTCGAGGGCGCGGTGTCGGCCGCGGCGGCCGGCACCGCGCTGCGCGAGGCCATCGGGCAGTTCGGCGCGCCCGGCCGCGTCCAGGAGCTGCTGGCTCTCGCCCGCGCGCGGCTCGGCGAGGGCCGGGTGGCGCTGCTGTGGGCGCAGGGCATGGAGCAGACGCCCGAGGAGGTGGCCGAGCGGGTGCTCGGCCGCGCTCGATCCGAGGCGGCCGCTCCGGGGCCGCCGGGGTCCTCCGCGCTTGCCGGCCTGCGCTACGACGGGCTGACCGGCCGGGAGCGGCAGGTCGCGGCGCTGCTCACCCGGGGGATGAGCAACCGTGCCATCGCGCTGGAGCTGGTGATCAGCCCGGCGACCGTGGCCAGGCACGTCGCCAACATCATGGACAAGCTGGGCTTCGACTCGCGCGCCCAGATCGCGGTGTGGGCGGCCAAGCACGGGATGGACGCGGAGCGAACCTAAGCTCGTCCTCATGCCTTTCGCGCCCAACTTCCCCGTCATGCTGAGGACCGAGGACGGGGTTCGCATCGACGCCTCGCACACTCCCGCCAGGTTGCCCGCCGCCGGGGCCGATCCGGCGCCGTCAGGGCCCCTGGACGTCGGGATCGTGGTGGCGCACGGTTTCACCGGTTCGTGGCGTGAGCGGGCCGCCCGCCGCATCGTGCACGTGCTGAGCCGCTACGGCGGCGTGGTGGCGTTCGACTTCCGTGGCCACGGCCGTTCGGGCGGCCTGACCACCGTGGGGGACGCGGAGATCCTCGACGTGGACGCCGCCGTCAGGCACGCCCGGGTGGTCGGCTACTCCAGGATCGCGGTCGTGGGCTTCTCCATGGGGGCGGCGGTGGCCGTACGCCATGCGGGGCTCAGGCGCGGCGTGGACGCGGTGGTCGCGGTGAGCGGCCCGGCCCGGTGGTACTACCGGGGCACCAGGCCGATGCGGCAGGTGCACTGGGCCATCGAGCGGCGGGCCGGCCGGCTGGCGGCCCGGCTGGTCAAGCGCACCAGGATCGCTCCCGGCGCGTGGGACCCGATCCCGATGCCGCCGCACGAGGCCGCAGGGCGCATCACGCCGGTGCCGCTGCTGATCGTCCACGGTGAGGCCGACGCGTTCTTCCCTGTGGAGCACGCGCACCAGCTCTACGACGGTGCGCGCGAGCCGAAGGAGCTCTGGATCGAGCCGGGGTACGGCCACGCGGAGACCGCCGCCACCCCCGAACTCATCGGCAAAATTGGCAAATGGATCTCTATGAACTTTTCGTGAGTAATACACGTCTACCTAGGGCGGATGGATAAAAACCGCCGGGAGAAAGTCTCAGGTGATGGAAGCCGTCATGACGGTGACCATGGGACATACTTCAGTAGTCAGGCGGTCGCCCACCGTGGCTCGCCGCCGGCGGATCGCCATGGGTGAGGCGATCCGCACTTTCAGTGCCTCCATCGGGTGGATCACTGCGGGGAGTGGGGTATGCACTGTGAGTGGCGGGGTCTGCACCTAGCGTTGCGGGGGCGCGCTGGGTGCACATCCCGTACGACGAGGGCCCCGCGGCCGGCCGCGGGGCCCTCCTTCCGCCCGGTCAGCCGAGCCGGGCGATGGTCTTGTACTCCAGATAACCGTTGAGCCCCTCCGGGCCGAGCTCGCGGCCGATGCCGCTGGCCTTGTAGCCGCCGAAGGGCGCGTTGGTCTCCAGCATGTAGCAGTTGACGCCGTACGTCCCGGTGCGGACCTGGCGGGCGACCTCCATGCCGTGGTCGGCGTCGGCCGTCCACACCGTGCCGGCCAGGCCGTAGTCGCTGTCGTTGGCGATGCGGACGGCGTCGGCCTCGTCGTCGTACGGGATCACGGCCAGAACCGGGCCGAAGATCTCCTCGCGGGCGATGCGCATGTCGTTGGAGACGCCGGCGAAGACGGTGGGCGCGACGTACCAGCCCCTGTCGTACGGCCGCTCCAGGCCACCGACCACGATCTTGGCGCCTTCGTCCATGCCGATCCTGATGTAGCCCTCGACGCGTTCCTGCTGTCGCCTGGCCACCAGCGGGCCGATGCCGGTCGCCGGGTCGGCGGGGTCGCCGACGGGCTGGGATCCGACCATGCCCGCGATGGCGTCCACGACCTCGTCGTAGCGGCTGCGCGAGGCGAGGATGCGGGTCTGGGCCACGCACGCCTGGCCGTTGTTCATGAGGCTGGCCATGGACAGGAAGCCCATGCTCGCGGTCAGGTCGGCGTCGTCGAGGATGATGGCGGCGGACTTGCCGCCCAGCTCCAGGCTGACCCGCTTGAGCTGCTCGCCGCAGATGGCCGCGATGCGCCGGCCGGCCGCCGTGGAGCCGGTGAAGGCCACCTTGTCGACGCCCGCGTGCGAGACCAGGTGCTCGCCCGTCTCGCGGCCCGCGGGCACGATGTTGAGCACGCCCGCGGGCAGTCCCGCCTCGACCGCCCACTCGGCCAGCAGGTACGCGTCCAGCGGCGTCTCCGGCGCCGGTTTGAGCACGACCGTGCAGCCGGCCAGCAGCGCGGGCGCGAGCTTCGTCATCGTGACGAACTGCGGCACGTTCCACGGCACCACGGCCGCCACGACGCCCACGGGCTCCCTGCGCACGGTGAGCGGGCCGAACAGCCCTGGCCGCTCCTCCTCCTGCTGGAACGTCTTGCCGAGTTCGGCGTAGAACTGCAGCATGCCGAGCGGCTGGGGCGCCTGCGCGAGGTTGGAGAAGGTGATGGGCGAGCCCATCTCCTCCGTGATGAGCCGGGCCATCTCGCCCTGCCGCTCGTTGTAGATCGCGGCCAGCCTGCTGATCACCTCGGCCCGCTCGGCGAACGTCATCCGGGGCCAGGGTCCGTGGTCGAACGCCTGCCTGGCGGCCGCGACCGCGCGTTCCACGTCCTCGGGCGTGCCGTCGGGCACCCGGCCGACGACCTCCTCGGTGTGCGGGGAGATGACGTCTATCGTCGCGGTGCCCGCCGGGGCCACCCATTCGCCCCCGATGAACAGCTTGTCGTGCTGGCGCATGTCGTGAGCCTCCTGCTTGACCGAATGCTTGCTTGCTCTGGGGATGCCTCAAGGTGACCGAACCATGTTCTGGACGCGCACGCAAGAGGGGTGCGGCCGGTGCGCCGCACCCCTCCGCCGCGGTCAGCGGGGATCGCCGAGCAGGTGCCGCATCGACCGTTCGACCAGGTCCGTACGCGCGTCCTGGCCGGTCACGCTCTCGACGCCGAAGCCCAGGTAGACGGTGTCCTTGGTGACGACTCCGCCCCCCTCCTCGAAGAGCTGGTCCGTACGGAACCAGTTATTGATCGACGGCGCCGAGCCCTCGGGCGGGTCAGCGACGCTCCAGCCGCCCAGGTCCGCCTCGAACGAGGTCTCCTCGGCGACCGCGCCGTCGAGCGTGAGCGCGAAGTCGTCGAGGAAGACACCCGCGCCCTGGGTGGCCCAGTCGGTGATGTACGAGACGGAGAGCTCGACCTGCCTGCCCGCGTACGGGGTCAGGTCGATCTTCCACTGCTGCCAGCCGCCCGAGTTGCCGGAGGCCGCGTGCCACGCGCCGGACGTCCCGGCCGGCTCGCAGGAGGCGCCCTGGTAGCGCTGCGTGAACGGGTGGATCGTGCGCCAGCCGCCGCTGCTCTCGGCGTCGCAGCTGTCGCCGGTGTCCTGGGAGGTGTGCCCGTTCGCGTCCGGAAGCGTGGTCCAGTCGTCGCCGCCCGCCGTCCTGGCCTCCACCGTCAGGAAGTCCCAGGCGCTCTCGATGTCGTACGACGTCCAGAACGTCAACTCGCCGCTGCTCTTGCCGGTCAGGTCGACGGTCCTGGTCAGCCGCTTCCACGACACGTCGGCGATGCCGCTGTAGACGTCCCAGGAGCCCGAGTGCGGGTCGAACGGGCCGCCGGGCCTGGCCCACTTGACCGGAGCGGAGCTCGCGAAGCGCGGGAACCGGTCGGCGGGCAGGATCGCCGAGGTCGCCACGAACGCGTTGGTGTGGCCCGGCTCCAGGCTCGCCTCGAAGCCCTCGAACGCGCCGGAGGCGCCCTTCAGCGCGAACGGCTGCCCGGTGCCCTGGTCGGTGCCCCCGTCGTCGAAATAGACGTAGGCGCCCAGCCAGTACTGCTGGAAGTCGTTGAACACCGGGATGCAGGGCGGGTCGCCGGGTTCCGTGCACTCGGGGTTCTCGGGCTGGTCCGGCTCGTAGAAGTACAGGCCGTTGCCGTTGGCCGCGTACGACGCGTACTTGCCCGCGTGCAGCAGCTTGCCGCCCTCGTTCAGGTAGTCGCGGACCGCCAGCTCGGTGTCCACGCCGGCCTTGGACGTGGTGCCGGGCACCTGGCCCTCGGAGCGCGGGATGACGTCGTCGCCGGTCTCCCAGACCACGGCCTTGTAGTGGCTGAGCACGCCGAGCGGGTGCGGGGCCCTGCGGCCCATCCGGTCCAGGTCGTACACGTCGGAGGAGTAGCCGGCCGCCTTCAGGGCCGCGGTGTACGCGCCGGCGTACTTCGCCTCCGTGCCCTCCTGGTCGGGGCTGATGCCGGTGACGTCCTCGGCGGCCAGCACGAGCACCTTGCCGCCGATGTCGTCGGCGACGGTGTAGGTGAAGCCGTCGCTCTTCTTGCCGATCGAGGAGAACCAGACCTTCACCTTGTCGCCGGGCCTCGTCCCGGTGATCTTGCCGCGCAGCCGGTGGTAGTAGCGGTCGTAGCCGTCGCCGTAGCGCTCGCCGCCCTTCCATTCGTGCGTTGGGGAGATCCGGGTACGACCGCCGTTGACCTGGTAGTTCAGGAAGACCGGGCCCAGCCTGCGCTTGGCGTTGACCTGGACGACCTGGTTCTTGCCGTGGCTGACCTCGAACGGGTCGAGCACGAAGTCGGGGGTCTTGTTGCCCAGATGGCTGACCGGCTCGACCGGGTCGACCGCGGACCTCGCCACGTCGAGCGCGAACGGCAGGCCCTTCTCGAACTCCGCCTGCACCAGCGCCTCGTCGTCGGGGAAGACGAAGCCGCAGCCGTCGCAGCCCTCGTTGAGCTCGGGCGTCCACGACAGCGTGCCGTAGCGGTAGTGCGCCTGGTCGTTGGTGTCGCCGTTGGTGGTGTACAGCTCGGCGCCGAGGTCGGGGTCGAAGCCGGGGATGGCGGGCTTGGCGTCGTCGCCCGTGAGCGCCTCGTAGATCGGGTTGTCGGCCGTCTCCGTGGCGATCTGCACGCCGATCGGGTAGAGCAGCAGCGGGCCGTACGAGTGGTAGTTGAGCTGCATCTCGAACCTGACCCGCCGCAGCAGGCCGTCCATGGCCCTGGTCTCGGGCTCGCTGGCCGGACCCGTGCCGCGGTAGGTCTCGCTGCTGGGGATGCTCGACGAGCCTTCCTCGTCGTAGTGGAAGTTCGTGGGGAAGTTCCGGTTGAGGTCGACGCCGTCGGCGCCGGTGATCCGGCCGTCTCCGTTGTTGTCGCGCAGGTTCTTGCGCCACAGGCGGTTGCCCTCGGTGAACGTGAAGTCGTAGCCGTCGGGGTTGGCCACCGGCACGAACCACAGCTCGGTCCTGTCGAGCAGGTCCCTGAGCGCGCGTTTGTTGGCGACGACGTGTTTCAGCAGCCGCATGTCGACCTCGGTGGCGATCCACTCGCGGGCGTGCTGCGTGGCCGAGAAGAGGGTCGAGGGCTTGATGCCGTCGGGCAGCAGCCGGGCGCCCGTGCTCACCTTGGCGGCCAGGATGTCCTGGCCTTTGAGCGTCTTGCCGATGGACTGGAGCTTGACGATGTCCCTGTTGGCCTTCGCGATGTCCCTGAGCTGGTCGGCGATGCCGCCGGGCTCGGAGTAGGACCGGAAGACGGTGTAGCCGCCGGCCGCCTGCGCCTTCGCGGCCTGGAGCTGGCTCTGGCCTTGCTGGTTGCGCACGGGTTCGGGGTCGTGGCCGAGCTTCTCCAGCGTGCCGAGGTCGTCCTCGGCCGCGGTCAGCTCGATGTGCTCCTTGCCCTCCCTGACCTCGTGCTGGACGACGTCGAAGCCCTTCTCCCTGAGGGTCTGGGCGGTGCCCGGCGGGCTGTCGAGCTGGTAGAGCTCGATGCGGTCACGGGCCGGCAGCGGGTCCGCGGACGCCTGGGCGGGCGCGGTGACCACGAGGGACGTGCCTAAGCCGAGGATCACGGCCGCGGCGAGGATCGATGATCGAGACACGGGTGTCTGCCCCTTCGCAGAGACGAGTTCGCCGTCATCTTGACGTTTGGAGCGATACACGCAAGGCCCAATGTTCTGGTTCGTCCGGTGTTGGACAAAAGCCGTGAATCATCGCCAAAGGTGCGGCAGTTCGGTCGTTCGGATGACAGAGATCAAGATCATCTTCTATAGTTTCGGTCCGTCTATGAGGGGAGGGGACGGGTGTGAGGATCTGGCGATTCGCCGTTCTTGTCACCGTCCTCGCCGGGCTGCTCGGCCTCCAGCCCGGACAACCGGCCGCAGCCGATCCCTCGCCCGCCGAGCTGCGCAAACTCACCAAGCAGGCGGCCCGGCTCAGCCAGCAGTATCGCGGCCAGATCCAGATCCTGGAAGAGATCAGGATCCAGGCGAAGAGGGCCACCGACACCTCGGGCGATCTGGCGGCGCAGCTCAAGGCCGCCCAGGCCGAGGTGGGCCGGATCGCGCAGACCGCCTACATCATGGGCCCGCTCGACAACTTCCGGCTGATCGCGCCCAACGACGACCCGTACAAGATCCTGGGCCAGGCCGCCAACATGGGCTACATGGCCAACGAGCGCACCGAGCGGGTCAAAAGCATCCAGAGACTGATCAAGAAGCACAAAGAGGCGAAGCTCAAGGCCAACGACAAGATCGAGAAGCTCCGCAAGGAGATCAAGGCCATGCAGGCCAAGCGGCGCGACATCCAGCGCCTGCTCGCCAAATACGGTTTCCAGCAGCCCGGCGGGTCAGAGGGCCTGACGCAGCGCATGGTCTCGGTCCGCGCGGAGATCATGCAGAACTTCCCCATGAAGTACGGCGTCGGCTGCCTGCGCCCAGGCGATCCCGGCGAACACGGCAAGGGCCGGGCCTGCGACTTCATGATGTCCAGAGGCGGCACCGTGGCCGCCGGCGCCGACGCGGCCAACGGCGACGCCCTCGCCGCGTGGCTCATCAAGAACGGCCCCAGGCTCGGCGTGATGTACATCATCTGGAAACAGCGCTACTACGACATCCGCTCGGGCGGCGGCTGGGACCCGATGTCCAACCGGGGCGGGGCGACGGCCAACCACTACGACCACGTTCACGTGTCGGTGTTCTGACCCGCGAGAAACCTCCCTCAGCCACGCGTGCGACGCCTTCGGGGTGCGGCGCTGCGTCGCGATGTCCACGTGGACGAGGCCGAAGCGCTGGTGGTAGCCCTCGGCCCCGCTCGAAGTCGTCCGGCAGCGGCCAGACGAGGTAGCCGCGCACGTCGACGCCCTCGGCCAAGGCCCGCCGCATCGCCTCGATGTGGTCCCGCAGGAAGGCGACGCGCCCCCTTCTCGCTCACGTCACCGAGCCACGGTAATGGACCTTTTCTGCCGGTAATAGGACAGGATGGTGACCATGACGAGTACCTTGCGCCGCCGTCCCGCCCAGCGCCGCAGCGTGGAACGGGTGGAACGGATGCTCGACGAGTGCGCGCTCCTGCTCGACGAGGTCGGCTACGACGCGCTGACCACGAAGGAGGTCGCCCGCCGGGCCGAGGTGCCGATCGGTACCTTCTACCAGTTCTTCCACGACAAGCAGGGCCTGGTGCGGGCGCTGGCCAGGCGCAACCTGGAGGCCTTCCTCGGGCGCATCACCGAACGCGTCGCGACGGCCGACCTCTCGCACTGGACCGGCCTCGTCGACCTGGCCGTCGACGAGTTCGTCGACATGAAGCGCACGACTCCCGGGTTCTCGGTGATGGACTTCGGCGAGGTGCTGGTCACCGCGGGCGGGCCGGTGGCGGGCAGCAAGCAGGCGCTCGACGGCACCCACGAGAACAACGCGGTGGTGGCCGACCGGCTGCGCAGGCTCACCCTCGAACTCCTGGACGCGCCCGTCGGCCCCGGCCTGGACCGGGCGCTGCTGGTGGCGGTCGAGGCCACGGACGCGGTGCTCAAACTGGCCTTCAGGACCGATCCTCACGGCGACGCGAGACTGATCGCCGAGTGCAAGCAACTCGTCCACCGCTACCTCGCCGACCACCTTCCTTAGCCGCCTCGCCGCGGGGACTGCGCGCGGCCGGTCAGGCGGGGGCGTCCAGGCGGGCGCGGACGTCCTGGTCCAGCTTGAGGTCGGCGGCTCCGATGGCCTCCTCGAGCTGGGCCATCGTCGTGACGCCGACGATGGGGACGATGCCGCCGGCCATCAGCCAGGCGAGGACGACCTGGTTCGGGGTCGCGCCCAGCTCCTTGGCGACCTCGTGGAGCACGGCCAGGCGCCGGGTCGTGCCCGAATGATCGTACATTTCGGGAATGGGGCGGTCAGCGCGCGTGTACGCGCCGAACATCAGCGTGTTGTACGCCCACAACGTCATGTCCGGCTCGGCGGCCAGGTAGTCGAAGGTCTCGTCGGAGGCCAGCGTGTGCCCCGACTCCGCCGGCCTGGTGAGCGGCCGGGGCCGCAGGTACGTGTGCCGGAGCTGCACGTGGGTGTAGGCGATCCAGCCGTTCGCGGCGGAGACGCTCCTGGCCCGTTCGAGCCGCCAGGTCGCGATGTTGCTCGCCCCCGCCGCGCGGATCTTGCCCTGCCGGGCCAGCTCGTCGAACGCCCCCATGGTCTCCTCCAGCGGGACGGAGCGGTCCTCGATGTGCGACCAGTAGAGGTCGATGCGGTCGGTCCCGAGCCTGCTGAGGCTGCCTTCCGCGGCCCTGGCGACGACCGGGGCGGACAGGCCCTCGGCCGAGTCGAGGGTGGTGTCGCCGGGGACGGAGGGCCGGGCGCCGGCCTTCGTACTGATGAAGATCTCGTCGCGGTTGCCCCGCGCGGCCAGCCACTTGCCGATGGCCAGCTCGCTCTCGTCGCCCGTGCGGCCCTCCACCCAGAACGGGTAGTTGTTGGCCGTGTCGAGCATGGTGCCGCCGGCCTCGTGGAACCGGTCGAGAAGGGCGAAGGTGTCCCGCAGGCCGACGGTCGTGCCGAACGGAATCGTGCCGATGGCGATGTTCATGGGGCTGACTCTGCGAGCTGGAGCGCACTCCATGTCAAGCCCTGCGCCGACCGGTTGACCTGGAGTGCGCTCCAGGTGGGATGCTTGGGCGCGTGGAGCAGCGTCACGAGCGAACGCCGCCGGCGGAGGAGAGCACATGAGCGTGTACACACCCGCCCAGGTCGTGCAGGAAACCGGCTTCAGCATCGACACCCTGCGCTATTACGAGAAGATCGGCCTGCTGGAGCGCGTCGACAGGAACGCGGCCGGGCAACGCCGGTTCAGCCAGGAGGACATCGGCTGGCTGGGCACGCTGCGCTGCCTGCGCGACACGGGCATGCCCATCGCCCAGATGCTCCGCTTCGCCGAGCTCGTACGCGCGGGCGACCACACGATCCCCGACCGCATCAAGCTTCTGGAGGAGCACGACGACCAGGTGCGGGCGCAGATCGCGAACCTCGGCGAGCGGCAGAGCTACATCCGAAACAAGATTTCCTACTACCGCAGCCTCATCTAGCCGGGCCTTTGCGCCCCGGTTGGTAGACCGAAGGGCATGGCATCGTGGGCGCGGCGGATCGACACCCCGCTCCGCCGCGTCGCCAGGGCGTGCGCGGCCATGCTGTTCGTGCTGCTGGCGCACGTGACGCTCGTCCAGGCGTTCGGCTCGCACACGCTCAACGCCGACCCCAGGAACGAGCGGCCCCTGATCGCCAGGTTCGAACGCCCGCGCGGCGACATCCTCACCTACGAGGGCACGCCCGTCGCCGTCAGCCGCCCGACCGGCCATGGCCCGTACCTCTACCGGCGGGTCTACCGGCACGGCGCGGTGTACGCGCCCGTCACCGGGCACGTCTCCCTGTCGGGCTCGACCGGCATCGAACACGCGCAGGACGCGGTGCTGTCCGGCGACGACGCCAAGGTGAGGGTGCAGTCGCTGGTCAGGGACGGTGCCGTGGAGGGAGCCGACGTCCGGCTGACGATCAGCGAGCGGGCGCAGTGGGCGGCGTACCAGAGCCTCAAGGCGACCGGGGTCCCCGGCGCGGCGGTGGCCATCAGCCCGGCGACGGGGGCGATCCTGGCGCTGGCCAGCTACCCGAGCCACGACCCGAACGCCCTGACGACCTTCGACCCTGACCGGCTCGCCGAGACGGCCAGGCGGTTCCGAGACGCTCCGTCGCGGCCGATGGCGAACAGGGCGCTGCACCGGCTGTATCCGCCCGGGTCCACGTTCAAGCTGGTCACCACGGCGGCGGCGCTGGCCTCCGGCGAGTACACCCCGTCGACCGTGGTGGACGCGCCCGCCCGCCTGCGCCTGCCCGGCACCCCCATGTACGTGGACAACGGCGAGCGCTGCGCGCAGGAACGGCCGACGCTCGCGTACGCGTTCATGGCGTCGTGCGACACCGCGTTCGCCGGCATCGGGCTCCAGCTCGGGCAGGACCTGCTGCGGGACCAGGCCGAAGCCTTCGGGTTCAACGCGACGGATCTGACGATCCCGCTGGGCACGACGCCGAGCCGCTATCCGGTCGCCATGGACCGGGCGCGGACCGCGCTGTCCGCGATCGGCCGCCACGACGACCGGGTGACGCCGCTGATGCTGGCCATGTTGTCGGCGGCCGTGGCCAACAACGGGGTGCTGATGCGGCCGTACCTGGTGGAGGAGCAGCGGCTGGCGGACGGCTCGGTGATCGGCCGGGCCGACCCCGCGCCCTACCGCACGGCCCTGTCGCCCGTGCTGGCGCGGTATCTCGCGGCGATGATGACGACGGTCACGCACGCGGGCGGCCCGGCGGCCATCCCCGGGGTGGAGGTGGCCGCCAAGTCCGACACCTCCGAGAGGGGCATGGTCGCCGGCGATCACGCGCTGGTGACGGCGTTCGCGCCGGCGGACGCGCCGGAGGTGGCGGTGGGGGTGGTGCTGGAGAACCCCGGCCACCGGGCGGGCGCGGTGGGCGACGTGGCACGAGCGGTGATCGAGGCGGCCCTGGCGTGACGGCACCGCCCGGCTCCGGGGCAAGTGATCGGTAAGCGCCGTTCAACCACGGCACCTTACGGTGCGGGCATGCCCAACATCGGTATATACGAGCTCGTCTTCGTCTTCCTCATCCCCTTCGCGGCTCTCTGGGTCGTCATCTACACCGCCGTACGGGCGGCGATCCGCCACAGCAGGTGACACTCCGGCCGGCGCGCGAAGAAAGCGGCCGACCCGGGTCAGCGGTAGGCGGTGGCCTGCAGGGTGTAGAGGTCGGCGTAGAGGCCGTTGAGTGACATGAGGGTGTCGTGGTCGCCGTGTTCGGTGACCGTGCCGCGGTCGAGGACGTAGATGCGGTCGGCGTAACGGACGCTGGCCAGGCGGTGGGTGATGAGCAGGACGGTGCGGCCGTCGGCGTGGGTGCGGATGCGTTCGAAGAGGGCGTGTTCGGCGCGGGCGTCGAGGGCGGCGGTGGGTTCGTCGCAGATGAGCAGGGCGGCGTCGCGGTGGAAGCCGCGGGCCACGGCGATGCGCTGCCATTGGCCGCCGGACAGTTCGCAGCCGTCTTCGAAGCGGCGGTCGAGCAGGGTGCGGTAGCCGTGGGGCAGGCGGGCGATGACCTCGTCGGCGCCGGCGACGGCGGCGGCTTCGTGCAGGGCCTGCTCGCCTTTGCCGGTGCCCATGGTGATGTTGTAGCGGGCGGCCAGGGGCCAGCGGGTGTGGTCCTGGGCGATGACGGCGGTGCGGGTGCGGAGCTGGTCGGGGTCGACCTGGCGCAGGTCGGTGTCGTCCCACAGGACGGTGCCCGTGCCGGGTTCGTACAGGCCGGAAAGGATCTTGGCGAGGGTGGTCTTGCCGGAGCCGTTCTCGCCGACGAAGGCGACGATCTCGCCCTGTTTGATCTCGACGGACACCTCGCGCAGGGCCGGCTCCTCCGCACCGGGGTAGGTGAAGGTGACCTTGTCGGCCACGATGCGCTCGAAGGCCGGCGGCATCGGAGCTCGGCGCTCGCCGGACACGCGGCCTTCCGCCTGCGCGCAGAAGTCCAGGAAGTCGGTGAAGTAGAGGCCCTCCTCATAGAGCTGGTTGGTGGCGTACATCAGATTGCTCAGCGAGGTCTGGCCGGAGCGGATCGCGAGCACCGCGGTGCCCGCGACCGCCAGCGGGATCGCGGCCACGGCCAGCAGGATGCCGAGGGCGACGTAGACCAGCGCGGCGCCGAGCCCGCCGAGGGCCTCCCCGGCCAGCCTGGCCATGGTCTGCCGCCGGGCCAGCCGGAGCATGACGTCCTGCTCGGCCGTGGCCACGGCGTCGTACATGCGCAGCAGGAAACCGCGCATCGTGAACGAGCGCACCTCCGCCGCGGGCTCCCGCTCGGCCAGCAGCTCGGCGATGATCCACTTGCGGCGGGCGGCGGGGATGAGGGAGTAGAGGGTGCTGTAGCGCATCCTGGCGCTGCGCACCGCGGCCCAGGCGTCGGGCCCTCGCTGAAGAGCGCCGTCAGCACGCCGGTCGTGGCCAGCAGGCCGAACGCGGTGAAGACGCCGCCCAGCAGGTTGAGCGTGACGGTCGCCACGGTGTCGCGGGGGCTGGCCCGCCAGGCCATGCGCAGTGCCTCGACCACGAGGGAGGGCAGGCGCCTGGCGATGGTCAGGAAGCCGACCTCCGCCATCTTGTCGGTGTGGGCGTGCCAGTCGGAGAAGGAGATCTCCCCGAGTTCCAGCGGCTCGTCGGCCATAGTCACGATTGTGCCCGCGGGCAGCCATACTTCTCATGAACTTGGCTGTGGGCGCGGGACGTAGTTGGTGACACACTCACAGTGATGCTGCGATTCGCTTATCTCACCAACCTGCCGGCCGAGTCGAACACGTTCGTGGGCCGGGAGTCCGACGTGGACGAGCTTGTCCAGCTGATGCGCGTTTCGCGGGCGGTGACGCTGTGCGGGGCGGGCGGCATCGGCAAGACCAGGCTGGCCCTGCGGCTCGCGGCGCGGGTGGCCCCCCTCCACGCGTGCGGCGTGTGCCTGGTCGAGCTGGCCGACCTGGGAGAGGGCGAGGTCAGAGCGCACGTGGCGGCGTCGCTGGGCCTCGCGGGCGACCCGGGCACGCTGATCGGCGGCCGGCGTGTGCTGCTGCTGCTCGACAACTGCGAGCCCGTGATCGGCGAGTGCGCCGAGCTCTGCCGCGACCTGCTCGGCTCATGTCCCGGACTCACCATCCTGGCCACCAGCAGGGAGCCGCTGCGCGTCCCTGGGGAGACGGTCTGGCGGGTTCCGCCGCTGTCGATCGACGGCGAGGGCAGCGAGGCCGTACGGCTGTTCGCGGCCAGGGCGGCCGCCGCCAGGCCCGGCTTCGAGCTGACCGCCGACACATTGCCGCAGGTCGTGACGTTGTGCCGGGCCCTCGACGGGCTGCCGCTGGCGATCGAGCTGGCCGCCGCCATGGTCAGGGTGCTGTCCGTACGCCAGCTCGTGGAGCGGGTCGACGACCGGTTCCGGCTCCTGGCGGGCGGCCCGCGGACGGCTCCCGCGCGGCACAGGACGCTCAGGGCGGCGGTCGACTGGAGCTACCGGCTGCTCAGCCCGCAGGAACGGGTGCTGCTGCGCCGCACGCCCGTTTTCCGCTCCGGGTGGACGCTCGACCTGGCCGAACGCGTCTGTTCCGGCCCCGGCCTGCCCGAGGAGGAGGTGCTGCCCCGGCTGTGCGACCTGGTCGACAAGTCGCTGGTGGTGCTCGACGGCGAGATCGCCGGGCAGGCGCGTTACCGGCTGCTGGAGACGGTTCGCCAATACGCGCTCGAACAACTCGCCGAGTCGGGGGAGGAGACCGAGCTGCGGCACCGCCACCTGAAGGCGCTGGCCGGGATGGCGGCCGGGTTCCGGCGGGCGGTGGCGCCGGAGCGGCGCATGTCGTGGGCGGCGGTGGAGCGTTACATCAACCTGTTCGACGGGCTCAAGGCCGAGGTCGCCGCGGCCTGCGACTGGTCGATCTCCACCGGGGCGCCGGAGGCCGCGCTCACCATGCTGACCGACGTGCGCTTCCTGCTGACCGGCTGCGGGCGCAAGCTCGACGTGGCCGACCGGCTCGACCGGCTGCTGGCCATCGACGCCCCGCGGGTGCCGCCCGCGCTGCGCGGGCAGGCCACGATCCTGCGCGGCGAGCTGGCCCTGACGGCGGGTGACAGGGAGTCCGGCCTGCGATGGGTCCGTGCCGGGCTGGCCGCGTGCGCGACCGTCCACGACACGTACGGCGTGGCCGCCGGCCTGATCGTGCTGGCCTGGCTGACCGGCGATCAGGACATGCCGGCCCGGGCGCTGGATGCGGCCAGGCAGTCCGGCGACCGCGTCCTGGAGTCGCTGGCCCACAGCGCCAGGGCGGTCTCGGCCCTGCGGCAGGGCCGGCTGCGCGAGGCGCGGCGCGCGTACGGCGAGGTCCTGGCGATCAACGAGGAGCTCGACAACCACGTCGGGCGCTCGTCCGGCCACATCGGCCTCGGGCGGGTGGCCAGGGAGACGGGCGACCTCGCCGTGGCCAAGCGGCACTACGAGTCGGCGCTGAGCCTCATCGGGCACATCGACGCCAGGCAGCAGAAGGTGAGCGGCCTGGCCGGGCTGGGCGGTGTGGCGCTCGACCAGGGAGACCTGACGACGGCCAGGGCCATGCTCACCGAGGCGCTGGTGCTCAGCCGCGACGCCGGGCTGTCCTGCGGCATCGCCAGACGGCTGGAGGCGTGGGCGAGCCTGGTCACGGCCGAGGGCGACCACCGGCTCGGGGTGCTGCTGATCGCGGCCTCCGTGGCGCTGCGCGGCCGCCAGCCCGATGCGCGCACCGAGAACGTCCTGCGCCCCGCGCGGGCGCTCCTCGGCGACGAGACGGTGGCCGTGCTCTGGGCCGAGGGCGCGAAGATGACGGCCGACCAGGCGGTGTCCTGCGCGCTCGACGGCACCCGGCCCGACCCGTCGGCGGCGATGTTCGTCCCGGTCGTCCAGGAGAGCAGGCTCACGGCCAGGGAACGCGAGATCGCCGAGCTGGTCGCGAGAGGGCTCAGCAACCGGGCGATCGCCGACGAGCTGGTCATCAGCCCGGCGACCGCCGCCCGCCACGTGGCGAACATCCTGTCGAAGCTGGGCTTCTCCACGCGTACACAGATCGCCGCATGGATGATCGGCAGCCGTTGAGCTTCTACACATGGCCGCGCCGGGCGTCTACATCGTCGAATGGCCATGTCAGAGCATGTGCGGGGGTGCCCTGAGGGCTTACCGTTCGAACGCGGGGCTTGCCTCGCGTGCGGTCGTCACGTGTCCGTGGCGGCCGGGCCTCCTCGGAGGGGTGGCGGTCCGGTCGTGGGGCGCGTGACCGCGGGCTCGAGCCGCGCAGGGCTCGGGCCCGCCCGAATAATGCACATCGGCCTACATACATCGGCGGATGCCGTGCCGGTTCGGGCGGTCGTACGTTGTCCACCATGAAGCCCTCGGCCTCGACGACCGGCACCGTGATCCACGAGGTCTTCCGGCTGGCCTACGGGCGTGGTGACCGGCCGGCGCTCGTCGACGTGCGGGGCGGTCGCGTCTACGGCTACCGCGAGCTGGTGACCGAGGTGACCAGGGCGGCTTCGGGCCTGGTGTGCAGGGGCGCGCGGCGCGATCAGGTGGTGGGCGTGCACGTCTCGACGGCGGGCGCGCAGACGCTGGCCGTGCACACGGTGCTGGCCGCGGGTGGGGTGGCGGCGCCCATCGATCCCTCGCTCGGGGCGTACGAACTGGCCGCGTGGTTGCGGGAGTGCGACGCGCGCACCCTGGTCACCACGCCGGATCTGGCGGCGACGGCGGTGCGCGCGGCCGAGCGCTCCCGGGTGCGGCAGATCGTCTCGCTGGGCGCGGCGGTCGACACGATCGACTTCAGCGAGCTGGTCGCGCTCGCGCCGACCGCGCTGCCGGTGCTCGACGCCAGGCGCCAGACCGCGCTCCTGCCTGCCGGCGGCAGGCGGTTGTCGCACGCGGACCTGCTGGCCAGGATGGCCGAGCTCGACCGGCCCGTACGCCTGACCGAGTCGGACGTGGTGCTGGCCACGTGGACTCCCGGCGGCGGTTGCGACCTGCCGGCCCTGATCGCGCTGGGCGTGTCGAAGGGGGCGACGGTGGTCGCCGCGCACGGCGACGACCTGACAGGCGGCCATGGTTTCAGCGTCACGGTGGTGTCGGGTCCTGATGGCGTGCTGAGGCGCGCCTGAGCCAGATATGCGGACCTGTTACCCGCTCTCCCTTGACGGCGTGGCGGGGAAAGTGGGTTGATAGCCGTTGTTGACAACGTTGTCAAGGATCACCTGCTTCGGGGGGCTTCGAAGGGATGGTGTGCGATGCGACGATGGTTGGTGGCCGCCTCGATCACGATGGTGAGCGTGCTGAGCCTGACGGCCTGCGGCGGTGGCGGCGGCGAGCAGACGGCACAGTCGCCCTCCGCCGACAGCGGCGGGAAACAGCAGGTTGAGGTTTTCTCCTGGTGGACGGGTCCGGGTGAGGCCGACGGCCTCGCCGCGATGCGGAAGATCTTCGAGGAGAAAAACCCGACATATACCTTCTTCGACGCGGCGGTGGCGGGTGGCTCCGGCGACAAGGCCAAGGCCCTGCTCCAGTCGAAACTCCAGGCGAGCACCCCTCCTGACACCTTCCAGGGCCACGCGGGCGCCGAGCTGCAGGGCTACATCAAGGCCGGCAACCTGGAGGACCTGACCTCGCTCTACGACGAGCTGAAGCTCAAGGAGGTCTTCCCCGCCCAGTTGGTCGAGCAGATCAGCGTGGATGGCAAGATCTACTCGGTGCCGGTGAACATCCACCGGTCCAACGTCCTGTGGTTCAACCCGGCGGTGCTCAAGGAGGCCGGGGTGGCAGGGGCGCCCAAGACGATCGAGGAGTTCGTCGCGGCCCTGGAGAAGGTCAAGGCCAAGGGCAAGATCCCGCTGTCGATCGGCTCCGAGTGGACCGTCACCCACCTGCTGGAGAGCGTGCTGCTCGGCTCGCTGGGCACCGACGCCTACAACGCCCTGTTCAAGCCGGGCGCCGACTGGAACAGCCCGCAGGTGACCACGGCCCTGCAGAACTTCGCCAAGATCATGGAGTACGCGGGCGACCCCCAGGACGACTGGCAGCCCGCGGCCAAGCAGGTCGCCGACGGCGAGGCCGCCTTCAACATCATGGGCGACTGGGCCTACGGCTACTTCCACAACCCCCCGGAGGGCGGCCTGGGCAAGAAGTCGAAGACCGACTTCGACTGGGCGCCCGCTCCCGGCACCGAGGGCACGTACCTGTGGTTGTCCGACAGCTTCACCCTGCCCAAGGGCGCGAAGAACCGTGACGGGGCGCTGGCCTGGCTGAAGGTCGCGGCCAGCAAGGAGGGCCAGGACGCCTTCAACCCCTTGAAAGGCTCCATCCCCGCACGCAAGGACGCCGACGAGTCGCTCTACACCGACTACCTGGCCGACGCGCTGGAGGACTGGTCGAGCAACAAGCTCGCCGGGTCGATCCAGCACGGTGTGGCGGTGAACCAGCCGTGGCTGGCCGCGATCAACGAGCAGGTCGGCCTGTTCCTCGGCACCAAGGACGTCAAGGCCCTGCAGCAGGGGCTGGCCGACGCGGCCACGGCCAACGCGCAGTAGCCGGTCCAGGAGATGAGCCGGTAGGAGAACCACGCGACGGGCCCGGCAGGCCGCCGCCCCCGGCGGCCTGCCGCGTCCGTGGGAGGGATTGCTTGTGAGGCGGGCGCGCACGTGGCTGCCCGGGCTCCTCCTCGTCACGCCGTCGATCATCCTGATCGGCGTCTTCGTGTACGGCATGCTCGGCTGGAACTTCCGGCTGGCCATGACGGACAAGCACGATGAGGTGTCCGAGGGCGAGTTCGTGGGGCTGCGGAACTTCATCGACATCTGGGACCAGGCCCGATGGCACCTGTCGGTCCGGCACGCGATCGTGTTCACGGTCGTGTTCGTGCTCGGGGCGCTGGTGCTCGGGTGGCTGCTGGCGTTCCTCATGGAGAAGGGCATCAGGGGCGAGGGGACGTTCCGGGCGATCTACCTGTTCCCGATGGCCATCTCGTTCGTCGCGACCGGGATCGTGTGGCGGTGGCTGATGAACTCGGGGACGGATGAGCGGGCGGTGGGGCTCAACCGGCTGTTCGACGCGATCGGGTTGCCGCAGTGGCAGTGGTTCCGGGATCCGGATTGGGGCATGGCGGCGATGGCGCTGCCGGCCATCTGGCAGATGTCCGGATATGTCATGGCGTTGTTCCTGGCCGGTTTCCGCGGCGTGCCCGAGGAACTGCGCGAGGCGGCCCGCGTCGACGGCTGCACCGAGTGGGGCGTCTACCGGCACGTCGTGCTGCCCCTGCTCAGGCCGGTGACCCTCTCCGCGCTGATCATCCTGGGGCACATCTCGCTCAAGGCCTTCGACCTGATCGTCGCGGTGTCCGGCAAGCAGATCATCACCGACGTGCCCGCGGTGTTCATGTGGGTGGCGGTCTTCGACTCCCACGATCCCGCGAAGGGGGCCACGATCGCCTCCTACATCGTCCTCAGCGTGGCGATCTTCGTGATCCCGTACCTGATCTGGTCCGTGCGTAAGGAGAGGCGCCAATGACAGCGGTGAGTGCCGGGCGGAGGAGCACGGCGTTCGCCTGGACGCGGTTCGGCGTGCTGCTCGCCTTCGTGGTGGTCTTCCTCATCCCGATCTACGTCCTGCTGGTCACCAGCTTCAAGCCGCTCACCGAGGCGGACCCCAGCCAGGCCTGGAACCTGCCGCAGACGTGGACGACCGAGGCGTGGCAGGTGGCCTGGGACAAGCTCGCCCCAGGGTTGTGGAACAGCGTGCTGCTGGCCGTGCCCGGCTCGCTGCTGTCGTGCGCGCTGGGCTCCATGAACGGCTACGTGCTGTCCAAGTGGCGCTTCCCCGGCGCGGACGTGCTGTTCACCCTGTTCCTGTTCGGCATGTTCATCCCGTACCAGGGTGTGATGATCCCGCTGGTGCAGCTGCTCGTCGGGCTGAACGACCTGACCGGGCTGCAGGGCGTCTTCTACGGCGGCATCCCCGGGCTGGTGCTGGCCCACGTCGTCTACGGCATCCCGATCTGCACGCTGATCTTCCGCAACTACTACGTCACGATTCCCGACGAGCTCATCGAGGCGTCGCGGGTGGACGGCGCGGGCATGTTGCGGACGTACTGGTCGGTGGTGCTGCCGGTGTCGGCGCCCGCGATCGCGGTGGTCGTCATCTGGCAGTTCACCTCGCTCTGGAACGACTTCCTGTTCGCCGTGTTCCTGACCGGGCCGACGAGCTGGCCGGCGACTGTGATGCTGAACAACATCGCGGGCGCCCAGGCCACCCCGTACAGCCAGCAGATGGCGGCGGCCATCCTCTCGTCCATCCCGACGATGCTGATCTACGTCCTGCTCGGCCGGTTCTTCATGCGCGGGCTCATGGCGGGCGCGCTCAAGGGTTAGCCCTCAAGGAGTGGCCCTCAAGGAGTGGCACGGTGGGCCAGCGGCTCGCCTCGCACGTAGCGGGCCACGTCCGCGGCCACGATCGAGGCCGCCTTCATCGCCGTCTCCTTGCTGGCCCCGGCCAGGTGCGGGGTCATCACCAGGTTCGGCGCGGTGAGCAGGCGCGAGCCCGGCGGGATCGGCTCCTCGGGGAAGACGTCCATGGCGGCGCCGAACAGGTGCCCGGACTCCAGCGCGTCGCACAGCGCGTCGTAGTCGAGCAGCGCGCCGCGCGCGCAGTTGACCAGGACCGATCCCCGCGGCATCGCGGCGATCTCGGCCGCGCCGATCATGCCGGTGGTCTCGGGGGTGGCGCGGGCGTGCAGGGAGACGAAACGGGAACGTTCGAGCAGCTCGGGCAGCTTCACCTTGCCGGGCACGTCGACGTACGGGTCGTGGACCAGGACCTCCGCGCCGAAACCCGCCAGCATGCGGGCCACGCGGCTGCCGATGGCGCCGTACCCGATCAGGCCGGCCGTGCCGCCCTCCAGTTCGGGGCCCACGCTGTCGTAGGTGTAGTAGTCGCCCCGCCACACGCCGCCGGCCAGGTCGGCGTGCGTCTGCGGGATCCTGCGGGTGGCGGCGAGCAACATGGCGAGCGTGTGCTCGGCGGTGGCCACGGCGTTGCGGCCCGGCGCGTACGTCACGGCCACGCCCGCCCGCGCGGCCGCCTCCAGATTGGCGTTCACAGGACCGCCCCTGCTCACGCAGAACAGCCGCAGATCGGGCGAGGCGTCGAGGACGCGCTTGGTCAGCGGGGCCATCTGGGTCACGCACACCTCGACGCCGCTCAGCGCCTCGATCAGCGCGTCCTCCACGTCGGAGGCCTCGTCGACCTCGCCCACCCGGCCGAACGGCTCCACCGGCCACGGCAACGTCAGCTCGCGGACGTCCACCTCGCCGGGGACCTCCCGTCTGAGCGCGTCGATGAGCAGGCGGTTCTGGACGAAGTGGTCGCCTGCGGCAAGGACTCGGATGGTCAACGAACGGCTCCAATCGGGGAGTTGTACTGCAGCAGCGCCGGCCGTCCCGCGTTCAGCCGCAGCTCGGTCAGCGCGCAGTTGTCCAGACGGGGGAACAGCCGCCGGTATTCGCCGAGCGGCACCCCGATGAGGTGGCACAGGGCGAGCCTGAGAGCGGTGGTGTGCGCGACCACCAGCACGCGCCCGCCGTGGTGCGCGGCGGCGATGTCGTGCAGCGCGGCGACGAAACGCTCGGCGGCCCGCCGCGGGTCCTCGCCTCCCGGCAGCGGGTGCGCCGCGGGGTCGGCCTCGAACGCGGCGCGGGCCTCGGGGAAGCGGGCCGCCATCTCCGCCGACGTCAGGCCCTCGCCCTGGCCGAAGTCCACCTCGCGCAGCCTGGCGTCCACGCGCGTCGCCACCTTCGCCGCCGCGGCGCTCGCCTCGGCGGTGATGCGGGCCCGGCTCAGCGTCGAGGCCCACACGCCCTCAAGCCCCGCGGTCGCGGCCCATCCGGCGAGCCGGGCGGCCTGCTCGTGGCCGCGCGGGGTCAGCTCGATGTCGGTGAGCCCGGCGTAGCGGTTCTCGGCGTGCCAGACGGTCTCGCCGTGGCGAACGAGCACGAGGTCGGTCATCGGGCGGTCCTTTCGCGGGCGTGTCGTGCGGCGGCCTCGCCGAGCCAGCCGCGGCGTTCCAGCTCGGAGACGAAACGCAGGTACGGCTCGCGCAGGTCGGCCCCTGACGGCTCGACCACGGCCCGTGTCCTGATCATCCCGGCGTGCCCTCCGTCCAGTTCGCCCGTGGCGCTGCCGGCCGCGAGCACGGCCATGCCGAGCGCGGGTTCGGCGTTCTCCCGCAACGTCACCGGGCGGCCGAGGACGTCCGCCCTGAGCCGGGTCCAGTACGCGCTCCTGGTGGCGCCGCCGGTCAGGATGATCTCGCCGTCCACAGGGGCGCCGAGCAGGTCGAGGTAGTCGAAGGAGAGCCGTTCGACGAAGGCCGCGCCGAGCAGGATCGCCGCGTAGCGGTCGACGTCGTCGGCCGGGTCGCCGAGCGTGAACGACTCCGCGTCGGGCGCGGCGAAGGGGAACCGTTCCCCCCGGGAGACCAGCGGGTACGTGATCGCCCCCGGCCGTGCGCCGCCGGACGGTCCCGGACGTGCGCCGAACCGGGCGGCGGCCTGGGCGCTGAGCGCGTCGAGGTCGCGCCCGGGGAGGTCGCGGGTCAGCACGCCCGCTCCCGTGCTCGACGCCCCGCCGGGCAGCCACGAGCCGTCCGGCGCACGGTGCGAGTAGACGACGCCGAGCGGGTCGTGGATCAGCTCCTCCGTCACGCCCTTCAGCACCAGGGTGGTGCCCAGCACGGAGTTCCAGCTGCCGGCCCGCTGCGCCCCCGCCCCGAGCTGGGCCGCGCAGCCGTCGGTGGTCCCGGCGACCACCGGCGTGCCGGCGGGGATGCCGGTCTGCCCGGCGGCCTCGGGGCACACCACGCCCAGCCGGGCGCCCGGCCGTACGACCTCGGGGAGGATCTCCGCGGGCACCCCCAGCGCGTCGAGCACCTCGGCGGGCCAGCGCTCTGCGATCAGGTCGACGCCGGTCTTGAGCGCGTTGCTCAGGTCGGTGGCCACGTCGTGGCCGGTCAACCGCCGGTTGACGAAGTCGCTCTGGTGCGCCGGCCGGGCCCCGCGCGGCGCGTCGCGCAACAACCACAGCAGCTTCGGCAGCGCCCAGTTGGGCTGCATGCGCCGGTAGCCGAGCCGCTCCCACACGTGCCCGCCCACCTCGTTGACCCGCGCGACCTCGCCCGCCGCCCGCCGGTCGTCGTACATCAGCGCGGGCGTCAGCGCCCCGCCGCGGGCGTCGGCGAGCAGGATCGTTCCGGAGGTGGCGTCCACCGCCACTCCCGCCACCCGCTCCGGAGGCACGTCACGCAGCGCCTCTCGGGTGGCGCCGGCCAGCGCCCGCCACCACTCCTCGGGGTCCTGCTCGTGGCGGGGACCGTCACGGTGGCTGGTCAGCGGGCGCGCGGCGGCGCCGAGCACGTCGCCGCCGCCGGTGACGGCCATCGCCCGGACGCTCTGCGTCCCGAGGTCGACGCCGATCCACACACTCATGTACGGCCCCTCAGGTCGGCGGGCAGCGGCCTCATGCCGATCCCTACGCTCATGGGCGGTTCCTCATGTCGGCGAGCAGCGGCCACGTGCCGGCGCTGGAGCCCCGGAGGCTCAGGAAGTCGTCGAAGAGCCGGGCATAGCGGTCCCGGCGCCCGGGGTCGGGCTCGACGGCGTCGCGCAGGCGTACGTGCTGGGCCGCCGCGGCGGCGACGGACGGCGCGGCGCCCGTGGCGGCCAGCCCCACCAGGTACGCGCCCCGCGCGCCCACCTCGGCGTCGGCCGTGCGGCGTACGGGCAGCCCCGTGACGTCGGCGATCATCGCGAGCCAGGTGGCGCTGGCCGAGCCGCCCCCGCTCGCGCGCAGCTCCGTCGGCGCGGCGCCGGTGGCGGCCAGGCAGTCGCGGATGACCATCGTGAGCCCTTCCAGCGCGGCCCTGGCGACGTGCTCGCGGCCGTGCTCGAACGACATGCCGTGCAGCGCGCCCCTGGCCAGGGGGTCGGAGAAAGGCGCCCGCTCGCCGGCGGGCGACAGGTAGGGCAGGAACGTCAGGCCGCCCGCGCCCGGCGGGCTCTGCCGGGCCAGCTCGCCCAGCTCGGCCGGGCCGTCCAGGCCCAGCAGGCGGCACGTCCACTGCACGACCTCCGTGCCGGCGAACGTGGGGAAGGCTCGCAGATAGCCGCCGGGCAGCGCGATCGTGATGCCGATCGGGTCGCCGTCCAGGTCGGGGGCGCCGACGACGACCTCGGTGCACAGCGTGGTGCCGAGGATGCCGCACGCCTGCCCTGGCGCCACCGCGCCCGCGCCCAGGGCCGTCGAGGCGATGTCGTAGGGGGCCATCACGACCGGCGTGCCGGCGGGCAGGCCGAGCGTCGCGGCGGCGTCCGTCGTCAGCTCGGCGACCGGGCAGGAACGGATCCCGGGCAGCAGCCGTGCGGCCCATTTCATGCCGAACATGCCGAGCAGCTCGTCCGAGTAGGCCCGCGCCCGCAGGTCCATGAACGGCGCGGACGCGTCGGACTCGTCGGCCACCGGCTCCCCGGTCATCCGGGAGAAGATCCAGCCTCCGCAGGTCAGGTTGGCGTGTGACCGGTCGATCCGGCCGGGGTCGTTCGCGCGCAGCCAGGTCAGGATGGCGTGCGGCAGCCCGGACGCGGCCGAGGAGCCGTTCAGGCGGAAGGCCTCCGCCGCGAGCCCCGAACGGGTCCAGGCGTCGACCGTGGCGGCGGCCCTGGCGTCGTTCCAGAGGATCGCCGGCCCGGTCGGCCGGCCGCCGGAGTCGACCAGCCAGCAGCCGTCGCCCTGCGCCGTCACCGCCACGAAGTCGATCTCGCCCGCACCCGGGCCACCCGGACCGGCACCCGGCTCGCGCATCCGGGCCGCGACCTCGCGGACCGTGTCGGCGACCGCGGCCCAGACGGCGTCCATGTCCTGCTCGGCGTGGCCGGGCGCGGGCCTGGCGACCGTGGTCTCCCGCCGGGCGACGTACGACTCCGTCCCAGAGGAGTCGTAGCCGACCGCCTTGATGACCGTGGTCCCCGCGTCCACGCAGATGATCGCCATCAGGCCCTGCCGTGTGAGGTCCTCGACCGGCGTGACACCGAGTCGACGACCACCGCCAGCAGCAGCACGACCCCGGTGACCACGAACCGGATCGAGGAGTCCAGGTTGAGCAGCGTCAGCCCGCTGGAGATGGACTGGATCACGATGACGCCGAGCAGCGCGCCGAACGCCGTGCCGCGCCCGCCGAACAGGCTCGTCCCGCCGATCACGGCCGCCGCGATGGCGTTGAGGTTGACGTCGCCGCCGCCGCTGCTCTGGTTGGCCGCCGCGAGCCTGGCCGCGGCCAGGATGCCGCCGACCGCGGCGAACGTCGAACAGAGCACGAACACAGAGGTGTAGATCGCCCGGACGTTGATGCCCGCGCGGCGCGCGGCCTCGACGTTGCCGCCGACGGCGTACACGGCCCGGCCCCACTTCGTCCGCGACAGCAGGTAGTGCATGATCAGCACCAGCGCCACGAAGAAGACGAACATCCAGCCGACGCCGCGCGTCTGGCCGAGGTACCAGACCACGAACGCCAGCACCACGAGCAGCGCGACGCTCCTGGTGGCCAGCGCGGTGACGCTTCTCGCCGACAGCCCGGCCCTGCGCCGCTGCTGGGCGTGGAGGAACCCGCTGGCGAACAACCACACGGCCGCGATCACCGCGAACGTGTACGACAGCCAGGCCGGCACGAAGTCGAGCTGGGCGAAGTTCACCAGGCCCGAGTCGAACGGCAGGTTGATCGACCCCTTGGCGCCCAGCACGTACAGCTGCAGGCCCAGGAAGCCGAGCAGGCCGGCCAGCGTGATCACGAAGCTCGGCACCCCGAACCGGTTGAACAGCTGCCCGTACAACCAGCCGATGACCGCGCCCAGGAGCACAGAGGCGGCGATCGCGAGCCAGACCGGCAGCCCCTCGCTCACGAACAACACCGCGAGCACGGCGCCGGACAGCCCGCTGACCGACCCGACGGACAGGTCGATCTGCCCGACCAGCAGCACGCACACGACCCCGAGCGCGATGATGCCGACGGCGGCGGACTCCAGCGTGAGGTTCACCAGGTTCGCGCTGGACAGGAAGATCGGGTTGAGGACCTGCAGCACCGTCCAGATGACCACGAGCCCGACCACGACCGGGATGACGCCCAGGTCGCCGCCGCGAGCGCGCTCGATCACGTCGGTGACCGCGCCGCTCAGCCCGGCGCGCTCCCGCAGGCGCTCGTCCTGCCGGTCCGTGGTGAGGGTCATGACGGCACTCCTTTGTCCGCTCTCCTGGAGACCGCGTTGTCGGTGGCGCCGGTGATGGCGGCGATGATGTCCTCGGTGGAGACGTCGGCCACGCCGAAGACGCCGTTGTTGCGGCCGAGCCGCAGCACCACCACGGTGTCGGCGACGGCTTTCACGTCCGCCATGTTGTGGCTGATCATGATGACGCCCAGGCCGTTCTCGCGCAGCCGCTCGACGAGGTTGAGCACCTCGGCCGTCTGCGCCACGCCCAGCGCGGCCGTGGGCTCGTCGAGGATGATCACTTTGGGGTCGCCGAGCAGCGACCTGGCGATGGCCACGGTCTGCCGCTGGCCGCCGGACAGGGCCGCGACCGGCACCCGCACGCTCGGGATCTTGGCGGAGAGCTGGCGCAGCAGCTCCCACGAGCGGGTCTCCATGGCCACGTCGTCCAGCCGCAGCGGGCGGAGCTCCTGGCCGAGGAACAGGTTCTGGATCACGTTGAGGTTCTCGCAGAGCGCCAGGTCCTGGAAGACGGTGGCGATGCCGAGCTTGTGCGCGGCGGCCGGTGTGGGGATCTCGACGTCGCGGCCCTCGAAGGTGACCCTGCCCGAGTCGGGCGCGTGCACGCCCGCGAGGATCTTGACCAGGGTCGACTTGCCCGCGCCGTTGTCACCGACGATCGCGACGACCTCGCCGGCGGCGACGTCGAGCTCGATGTCGGTGAGCGCGGCCACGGCGCCGAAGGTCTTGTTGATCCCGCGCAGCGACAGGACGGTCATCGGTGCTCTCCTACTTGATGCCGAGCTCGTCGCAGCCCTTGGCGTACGCGCCCGTGCAGATGTCGGCGGCCTTCATGATGCCGCTGTCGAAGAGCACTTCCTTGATGTTGTCCTTGGTGACCACCGTGGGGACGAACAGCTCGGACGGCGTGTCGTAGAGCGTGGTCTTGCCTGCCGGCTTCTCGCCCTGCATGAAGCCCCAGGCCACGTTCGCCGCGGCCTCGGCCACGATCTTGATGGGTTTGGAGATGGTGTTGTACTGGTCGCCCGCGATGATGCGCTGGGCGGCGGCGGGCTCGGCGTCGTTGCCGGTGACCGGCGGCACCTCCACGCCCGCCGCCTTGAACGCGGCGATGGAGCCGCCGCCGGTGCCGTCGTTGGCCGCGACCACGCCGGCGATCTGGCCCTTGAACTGCGTGATCTGGCCGCTCACCCAGGTCTGCGCCTTCTCGGGCTGCCAGTCGGGCGTGTCGTACTCGGCCAGCAGCTTGAAGCCGCTCGGGTCGACGGCGCTGTGGATGCCCTTCTTGATCAGGCCGGCCGCGGCGTCCGTGGGGGAGCCGTTGACCTGGAGGATGCCGCCCTCGGCCTTCTCCTCCTTGAGGTGGTCGACCAGTGACTGGGCGATCATCGAGCCGATCTTCTCGTTGTCGAACGAGATGTAGTAGTCGGCCGGCGTGGCCGGGATCGGCCGGTCGTACGCGATGATCGGCACCTGCTGCGACTGGGCCGACTTGACGATGGTGGCCGCGGCCGCGGAGTCGACCGGGTCGATCACGATCGCCTTGACGCCCTGGGCGAGCGCGGAGTTGGCCTGTTGCTGCTGCTTGGCCGCGTCGGAGTCGGCGTTCTGGTAGATGACCTGGCAGCTCGGGCAGAGCTGCTTCATCTTGGCCTCGAACAGCGGCTTGTCCTGCAGCTCGTAACGGGTCGAGGCGAGGTCGGGCATGAGGAAGGCGACCTTGGCGTTCTGGGCGTCGCCGCCGGCATCCCCGCCGGTCGAGCCGGAGTCTGAGCCGCACGCGGCCAGCACCGAGCTTGCGAGCACTGCCGCCACGGCGAACGCGCTGGTCCGCATCTGAGCTCTGTTCACGGGTTCGTTCCTCACTCGCTACGTCCTCGCGGACGGATCCAAACGCTCGCTGCCCCCGAGACATGGACATAGCCCCTCACAAGGGGTCACATCCTGTGGTGCGGCTCACGTTAGCGTGCGTTCAGAAACTTTGTCCAGCAAAGATGTTCAGAGCTGGCGGGCGGCGGCCACAATCCCCTCGGCCGTCGGCGCATCCGTGACGAGCTGGTTGAAGTAGCCGCCCCGGGCGCCGGCGATGATCGAGAGCACCTTCTCCGCGCCGGCGGCGACGGCGATCGTGGCCGGGATGCGGCGCAACTCCTCCAGCCGCGTGGCGACCAGGCGCTCGCTGCCCGGGTAGGTCAGCGGGGTGCCCTCCCGGTCGTAGACGCGCATGCAGACGTCGCCCACGGCCTGGCGCAGGGCCTCGGCGTCGCGCGGCATGAAGGCGGGCGTCATCTGCCGCATCAGCGGCGCCGAGCCGACGCCCACGAGGGCGCACTTGGCGTGCGCCCACAGGTCCATCACCCGGCGTACGGACGGCTCGTGCTGGAGCGAGTAGAACAGCTCGGGGCCGGGCAGGGCGGGCGCGTAGAGGTAGGCGGGCACGCCGCCGACGCGTTCGGCCAGGATGCGGGTGGTCTCGTTGGTCTGGAACCAGGGCTGGGGCTCCTCCTGGCCGCCCACGGCGGGCGCGATCGTGACGCCCGGATAGTGCCCGAGCCCCTCGCGGGCGCACTCGTAGACCGTGGTGCCCGACGAGACGAGCACGACGTCGCCCGACTCCAGCCCCACCCCGGCCAGCGCGCGCGCCACGCCGGGGGCCAGCCACGGGCCCAGCGCGGGGCCGCTGACCTTGGGCACGATGAAGACCTGCCCCAGGCCGAGCGCCCGCGCCACCTCGGCGGCCAGCGGGCCGTCCTCCATCGAGGTGGGCCGGTGCACCTTGATCTCCACGATGCCCTGCTTGCGGGCCTCGGTGAGCAGCCGGCTGACGGTCGCCCTGCTGACGCCCAGCCGTTTGGCGATGTCGCCCTGGGTGGCGTCCTCCATGTAGTACTGCTGCGCCGCCGCGTACATCAGCTCATGGGGGAATCGGGTCTGCGCCTCGGGTGCGACGTCGGCGGCATTCATGCGCGCGCTCCTGAATGAGGTCTATGAACACTTGTGCAGAACTGATGCGCACATGACTATACCTACTGGGCCCGAGCACGATCGTGATGCCGGCGACCCGGCTGCGGGTCCGTGCGCGGCTCAGGCGGGCGCTTCCGGCGCCGATGCGCAGGTCAGGGCTTCATCTCGCTACGACGTCCGTACGGCCGGGCGCCGTGGCGGGCCCTAGCGTGGAGGGGCGGGGCGCTCGCCTGAGCCCCGGGGGATGAGCCGGACCGGCAGTTCGATGTGCTCCGGCGGGCCCACATCGCCGCGCAGGCGGCGGAACAGCAGCTCGGCCGCCACCCGCCCCATCCACGACGGGTCCTGAGCCACCACCGTCACCCCGGGCTGCAGCAGGTCGGCCAGCTCGAAGTCGTCGAACCCGACCAGCGCCAGCCCTCGCCCCGCGAGGGCGCGCAGCACGGTCACGGTGTAGCGGCCGTTGCCGGCGAACACCGCCGTCGGGGGATCGTCGAGGGCCAGCATGCGGGCCAGGTCGGCGCGTACCGACTCCAGCGACGGCGGCCGCATCGACACCAGCCGCTCGTCGTAGAGGCCGCCGAGGGCCGCACGGTAACCCTGGAGGCGCTGGGCCGCCGTGAAGATGGCCGGGTCGTCGCCGAGGAAGGCGATCCGTCCGTGGCCGTGGCCCAGGAGGTGGCGGACCGCCTGCCCGGCCCCGCTCACGTTGTCGGCGAGCACGGTGTCGACGTCGAGCCCCGCGCCCGGCGGCCGGTCGGCGAACACCACGGGCGTCCCGGCCTCCAGCTCGCTGCGCAGGTACGTGTGGTCCTCGCCGGCGGGCACCACGATCAGTCCGTCGACCCGGCGCGCGCAGAACGTCTCGACCAGCTCGCGTTCCCTGCCTGGCTGCTCGCCCGACGACCCGCTCAGCAGCAGGCAGCCGTGGTCGATGACGACCTCTTCCACGGCCCTGCTCAGGCCGGAGTAGAACGGGTCCGCGACGTCCTCGATGACCAGGCCGATCGTCGCGGTCCTGCCTCTGCGCAACACCCTCGCGCTCTCGTTGCGGCTGTAGCCCAGCCGGTCGATGGCCGCCCGCACCCGCTCGGCCGTGGCGGGGTGCACGCCGGGCTCGCCGTTCACGACGCGCGAGACGGTCTTGAGCGCCACGCCTGCCGCCGAGGCGACGTCCTTCATCGTCGGTCTCACGCCAGGATCATGTCTCACCGACGAGGTGTCCGACAACGTTGTCAAGCGGTTATGCCAGAGTGGTCGCCTATGTCGTTGCGATCTGTGGCGCTCGTCGCGGGATTCGTGCTGGCCGCGCTCAACCTCCGTCCGGCCATCGCGGGGATCTCGCCGCTCCTCGACGAGATCATGGACGACGTCGGGCTCTCGCCGGCGGGTGGCGGCGCGATCACCACGGTCATGGTGGTCTGCCTGGGCGTTTTCGGGCTGGCGGTGCCGCTGCTCGCCCGGCGCATCGGGCTCGACCGCACGCTCCTCGCCGGCCTGCTCGTCATCGCGGCGGGCGTCTCGCTGCGCGGTCTCGACGGCGCGGCCCTGCTCTACCTCGGCTCGGCCCTGGCGGCCACCGCGATCGCCGTCATGAACGTCGCCATGCCCGGCGTCGTCAAGCAGCACTTCCCCTCCCGGATCAACCTCATGACCGGCGTCTACGTCTCCTCCGTCGTGGCCGGCGCGGCCACCGCCTCGGCGCTGGTGATCCCGCTCGAACACGGCACAGGGTACGGCTGGCGCGGCGTCTCGGCGCTGCTGGCGGTGCCCGCGCTGCTCGCGGCCCTGCTCTGGCTTCCGCAGGCGCGGCGCGGGCGCGCAGGGGGACAGGAGGGTCCCCGGCCGATCGGCATGGTGCTGCGCAGCCCCGTGACGTGGTACGTCACGGCCCTGATGGGGCTGCAGTCGCTGACCTTCTACGTCATGCTGGCCTGGCTGCCGACGATCTTCATCGAGGCCGGCGTGCCCTCCGACCAGGCCGGCTACCTGCTCAGCCTCACGAACCTGGTCCAGGTGGGCACCTCGCTCGCCGTTCCCGTGCTGGCCGGGCGGCGGAAGTCGCAGGCGCCGTACGCGGTGGGCGCGGGCGTGCTGACCGTGCTCGGGTATCTGGGGATGTTGCTGGCCCCGACGGCCCTGCCGTGGGTGTGGATGATCGTGCTCGGCGTCGGCCAGGGCGCCTCGTTCGTGCTGGCGCTGCTGATCATCGCGTTGCGGCCGGCGAACCCGGCCGGGGTGACCGCGCTGTCGGCGGTGGCCCAGTCGGTCGGATACGGCGTCGCGGCGCTCGGACCGATGTTGTTCGGGCTGCTCAGGGAGATTTCCGGCGGATGGTCGGTGCCGCTGATGGCCGGGATGGGCGTGCTCGTGGTGCAGATCGTGGCGGGGTGGTACGCCGGACGCCCTGCTACGTTGAGGTAAGGCTTACCTACAGATGTGCGGGGGTTCGCGGTGCTGACCGAGGTGCTTCAGCGGGTCACCGACGCGCGTGGCGGGATCCTCGGCGTGGAGCCCGGCCTCGTCATCGAGCCCGACGAGACCTGGACGCCCGCCGCCGAGCTGGTGCGGGAGCCGTACACCCTGCTCGCCGAACTGGCCGACGAGACGGCCGCGCGCTGGAACGCCCCGCGGCACGTCGGCGCGGCGCTGTTCTGGAAGACCTACGGCTACTGGCACACCCTGCCGATGGTGCTCGGCTGGGCGCTGGACGGGAAGGTGCCGCTCATGCGGCTGCCGGACACCTACTTCAAGGTGTCCGCCGCCGGGGTGACCCTCGCGGCCACGCGCGTGAGCTGGGGCTCGGGCGCGGGCGCGATCGGCGAGGCGCTGGCCGAGTCCCAAGCGCCGCTGGTCAGGGCCCTCGGCTCCCTGGCCAAGGTGGGCGAGCGCACGTTGTGGGGGTCCACCGCCGAGGCCGTCGCCCATCCGCTGACCTCGATCGTCGAGGGCGACTACATGCGGTTGCTGAAGGAGATCGGCCCGCCGGTCGACGGGCTCATCGAGCCCGCCGACGACGGCTATTTCCGCAGGACCTGCTGTCTGTGGATCACCCTGCCCGGCGTGGAGCCCTGCGGAAGCTGCTGCGTGCTCAAGCCACAGAGCCGACCGCCGGCCCGACCTGCTCGTCCAACGGCCTGAGCTCGTCGGCGTAGCTCACCGAGACGCGGCGCATGACGCCGCTCGACCCGATCGAGTACTGGCCGAGCCGCCACAGCGGCGGCGAGTAGGCGTGGATGGAGACGCTGTGGTCGACCGCGCCGGTGAGCCGGTGGATGTGGTCGGGCCCGAACGAGAACGACCGGCCCTCCGTCACCACGGTCTCCAGGTGCTCGCCGCCGATGCGCGGGTTGCACTCCAGCAGCGCCCCCCGCACCACGTGGACCGCCCCCGAGGAGATGTCGTGGTCGTGCCAGCCCGTGTCGTCCTCGGGACGCCAGCACAGCAGCCAGACGTCCACGTACGCGTCGCGGTGCAGCGAGGCGTAGTGCCGGCCGCCGCCGGCGGGGAAGTCGACCTGGTCGTGCCACTCCTCCGGGCGGGCGGCCAGGTCGTTCACCAGGTCGCGGAGCTCGCGCCGGTCGAGAGTGCGCTCCGGGAGCCGGGCGCAGGTGCCCCCGTCCTGGATCTGGTCGGTGCTCACGTACGAGTCTCCTTTCTGCTGAGTAGGCGACGGGGGTTGACGACCCCGATGGCGTGCGCGGCCGCGGCGCCGAGTCCGGGGTCGGGGGCGGTGGCATAGGGCGCGTCGGAACCGTTGACGACGACGTCGATGCCGAGCTCGCGGACGATCGCGTCGATCGCGCGCGGGCCGTAGGAGGAGGTCTCCACGAAGAAGCCGGGGTCGACCAGGCCGCGCCCGCCGCCGCCCCTGGCGATGAGGCGCTCGGAGTGCAGCGGCGCCAGCCCGGCGAGGAGGGCGAAGCAGACGCGCAGCCTCGGGTGCCGGGGCCTGACGACGGCGTGGAAATGGTGCCAGGCGGCGTACATCTGCTGCACGTACGGCACCAGCGCGGGCCACCACGGAGGTGCGCCCTCGGAAGGGACGGCCGGCCCGGGGTGCACGAACAGTGGCAGGTCCAGGCCGGTCAGCACCTCCAGCAGCCGGTCGTCGGGCGCGGCCGTCGCGGGCATCTGGAGCCCGGCGAAACCCCTGGCGAGGTCTTCGGCCAGCCGGTCGGGGTCGGCGTCGCTGTGGCAGGTGGCCGCCCACGCGCTGAAGGGCTCGCCCAGCGCCAGGGCGCCGTCGTGGTAGGCGTCGATCAGCGGCCAGGACTCCTCGGGCGGCAGGAACTCGATGCCGAGCGGGCTCGACAGCGACACCAGCGCCAGTTCGAGGCCGGTGGTGTCGCGGTGCTCGTGGTCGGCGGGGTCGACGTCGTAGGGCGGCTCGCCGTCGAGGAGCAGCGTCCAGCCGTCGAGGCGGGGCGGGGAGGTGCGAGCGCGCAGGGCGTCGACGAACGCACGGGTCCACAGGTGCTGGTGCACGTCGATGCTCACGGGTCACTCCTTCCCCTATTTCCTACTCACAATACATGCAAAGCCCCTGCGCAGCGGAATCCGTCACGTGAAGCGGTTCAGTGATACGGTTCAGTGAACCGCTTCACCTGACGCTTGTCAACAGCCGCCACCGCCCGCCGCGGGCGGTCACGAGGATCGGGTCCCGCCGCTCGACACGCGGCGCGCAAGGATGGATGCTGAAGAAGCATGTCCTCACCGCCGGAAGACGGGAGCCGACATGCCCGCGCCCTGGAATCGGCTTCTGTCGGCGGCACCCAATAGGCTGGCTTAATGCCTCGAAAGAGAGCGACGATCCGCGAGGTGGCCCAGGCGACGGGCCTGTCCCCCGCGGCCGTCTCTTACGCGCTGCGCGGCCTGCAGGTGTCCGAAGAGACGAAGGAGCGCGTGCGGGCCGCCGCGGCCGAGCTCGGCTACGAGGCCGATCCCATCGCCAGGGCGCTGGCCAGCGGCCGCACCGGCATGATCGGGCTGCTGTGCGGCTCGCTTGAGGACCTGTGGCAGCAGTCCCTGGCGGTCGGCATCAGCAGGGGGCTGCGCGAGAAGGATCGTTACGCGCTGATCCTCGACGCGTTCGGCGATCCCGCCAGGGAGCGGGCGCTGGCTCAGCAGCTTCGCGACCAGCGGGTCGACGGCATGATCGTGCAGCCGATCGACCCTGCGGCGGCGTTCTGGCCGGAGTTGTGCGAGTCGCTGCCGGTGATCGCGGTCGGTGACTCGATCGCGGGCACGGCCGGCGAGGTCGTCTTCGACAACCGGCGCGGCGTGACCCTGGCCCTCGAGCACCTGCGCGCCCTCGGCCACCACCGCATCGCCGTGCTGACGCCCACCCGGGCCAGCACGCCCGACCGCCCCGCCGACGTGCACGTGATGGCCGAGGCCGAGCGGCTGGGCCTGGACATCCAGGTCGCCACCTCACCCCACGGCCTGGCCGACGCGACGGCGGCGGCCCACGACATCCTGGCGGCGAAGGAGCCGAGCGCCGTCTTCTGCTTCGCCGACTCGATCGCCTACGGCGTCTACGCGGCCGCCCAGGAGCTCGGGTTGTCGATCCCGGGCGACGTGTCGGTCATGGGCTACGACAACCATCCCATGTCGGGCCTGCTCACCCCCGGCCTGACGACGGTCGACTGGGGCATCGACGGCATCGTGCGGGCCGCGGTCCGGCTCATGTCGGCGGCGGCCGACGGCGGCACCCGGCGGCGGCACGTCGTGCAGGCGCCCGCGCTCAGGGAGCGCGGCTCGGTCGCCCGGGTGCCCGGCCACCGACAGGGGCTACTACAGGCGCCCGGCCGCTGACAGCAGCTCACTCCGGGTGTCCCGTCAGGGCACGGCGCGACTCCTCCAGGTCGTCGGTGAGCGGTCGGTCCGGGGGCGGGGCCTGGCGGGCCCTGAGAGCCGCGGTGCGCTCGCAGGCCAGCACGAGCGCCAGGGGCTCCAGGCAGCGCAGGGTGAGGCGGGCGGCCTGGGTGGCGAAGCTCGCGTGCTCCTCCGTGCCGAGCGAGATCACCGCCGTGCCCGTCGTCACCGGCACGGCGAGGTGGCGCAGCACGGCCATGGCGTCCTGAGCCACATATTCCAGGATCAGGGCCCCGGATTCGCCGCGTTGCCTGGCGAGGAACGGCAGGCGGCCGGTGTAGGCGGGGTCCATGAGCGCGGCCAGGCGGGCGGTGCTGAGCTGGGCGGTCTGCACGATCGCCGCCCGCAGCGCGTCGAGGGCCAGCGCCACCGGGGCCGCGTGGGAGTTGCCGTTGTGCCAGGCCAGAGTGCCGGAGACGAGCGGGTTCTCGGTCGCCGCGTTGAGGTCGATCTCGATCGTGGCGGTGGTCCGGTCGAGCGCGTCCACGGCCGCGCCGTGCACCTGGGCGAAGGCCCGGAATCCGTACGGGTCCTGGATGCGGGTGGCCAGCCCCTGGCTGAGCAGGGCCCGCAGGCGGGCGGCGACGACGGCCTGCCCGGGGTGGGGGCGGGCCTCCTGGACGGCGGCGGCCAGCGGCTCCGCGGAGGCGTCGACGGCGGTGAACGACATCGCGGCGACGTCGACCGCCGCTTCGAGGAGCAGGCGCAGGCGGTGGCAGGCGATGGCGGCGTCGGCGAGCGTGGCGGCTCCCGAGCTGATGAACGGCAGCGCGTCGCTCGACGCCAGCGGGAAGCGCGGCTCCTCGGCCGGCGCGGCGCCGTCGCGGCGCCAGGGGAGCTCGCCCAGCAGGCACAGGGCGGTGATGGACAGGGCCGTCAGATCGCCGGTGCCGATGGCGCCGTACGTCCTGATCGGCGGGGTGAAACCGGCGTTGACGGCGTGTGCCAGCACCGGGAGCACGGCCGGATCGACGCCGGAACCGCCCGCGACGAACTGGTTGAGCCGGACGACGAGCATCGCCCGCGCACGGGAGGGCGAGATCGGCGCGCCGGCGCCGCACGCGTGGCTGCGCAGCAGGTCGAGGCCGGGGGCTTCCACGGTGACGGCCTTGTTGGCGCCGACTCCGGTGCTCCGTCCGTAGACGGGGCCCCGCAGCCCCTGGGCGGTGGCCCACGCGGCCCGGGCCCGATCGAGGGAGGAGATCGTGACCCGGGCCCCGTCGTACGCCGCCTCGTGCACCTGCGCGCACGTCAGACCGGCACCGTCGAGCTCCATGGGGACTCAGTCGTTGTCGGGGATGAACAGGCCGAGCAGCCAGCTCACCACGCTGATGATGATCGCGCCCCAGAAGGCGGCCGGATAGAAGTCGTCGACGTGGAAGGGGATGTCGACCTGCTCGGCGATGAAGCCCGTCAACAGCAGCATGGCAGCGTTGATCACGAGCAGGAAGAGGCCGAGGGTCAGCACGATGAGCGCGCAGCCCAGCGTCTTGACGATGGGCTTGACGATCGCGTTGATGATGCCGAAGATCAGCGCCACGATCACCAGGACGCCCCAGTATTGCGCCGTGTTCGTCTCGAGATCGACGCCGATGCCCGGGACGAGCTGGATGGCGACCCACAGGGCCACCGCTGCAGCAAGGGTTCTGATGATGAATCTCACGCTGCTTGATCCTCCCACTTGGGAACGGCGCCGCGATAGGGGTGCGAGCACGACGATGCCCGGCGGTCACAGCCGGTAGTCGCCGGTTATGGCCCGTCCTGCTCGGGAAGGTGCGTGCAGGGGAGGTACGAGATGAACGCGAACGGGCTCGAGTCGTTGCCGGCCAACGAGTTGCACGATCGGGCGGTGCGTTATGCCGTACGCCATGGGGACCTGGGGTTTCTGTGGGACCTGTTGAAGGTGATCCCCGCCGCCGAGGCCGCCTCCGGTCACCATGACGAGAGTGCCAACGACCTCAGCAGGGTCTCGGCGCTGCTCAGCGACGCCATCGCGTCGGGCGAGGGCGAGCTGGGGGAGGCGTTGCGCCCGATCTACCTGGAATATCTGCGCAAACACCCCGACGCCTAGCCCGCGCCCGCCTGGCCCGCGCCCGCCTGGCCCGCGCCCGCCTGGCCCGCGCCCGCCTGGCCCGCGGTGCCCCGGATCAGCCCGCCAGCTGGGCCTGGCCGCCGCTGTACTGGGCGAAGCCGGGCGTGCTGACGTCCTGCCCGTCCCTCAGAATGATCATCGTCTGGTACGGCCCCGACTCCGCGAGCCGGGCCGCGAAGCGCCGGGCCAGGATGGGCCCCATGGCGTAGATGGCGGTGGCGTAGGCGTCCGCCATGCCGAGGTCTGGCCCGATCACCGTGACAGAGCCGAGCCCGCGCTGCACCTCGCCGGTGCGCGGGTTGACGATGGGCGCGCCGCCAGAGGTGGCGATGCCCAGGTCGTGGGCGAGGACGACCTTGCGGACCAGGTCCGTGTGCGGGTCCCGGATGCCGACCCGCCAGCGCTTGCCGGGGGAGGCCGAGCCGCGCAGCCTGATGTCTCCGCCCGCGTTGATGCGGTGGTCCCCGGCGCCCGCGTTGACCAGCGCGCGCGACAGGCGTTCGAGCGCCCAGCCCTTGATGTAACCGGACGGGTCGGTCACGCCGTTGATGTGGGCCTCGAACCAGCCGTCCGTGAGCCGGCTGAGTTCGTCGCAGCGGTGCAGGACCTCGATGAGCTCAGGGATCTGCTCGATGGTCCGGCCGCGGTTGAGCCGGCCGATCTGGCTGTCTTCCTTGACCGGGCTGAAGGTGTCGTCCACCCACCTGAGCCAGGCGAAGGCGTCGTCCAGCAGAGGGGTCATCTCGCGTGCCGGGAGCGCCGTGCGGATGTCCACGCTGACGGGCATACCCATGACCATCTCGACACGGGCGGTTCCGGGGAAAGTCGTCACCTTGCCTCCTTGTCCGCCACCCACCGTCTCAGATGACGCGTAACGTCGGCCTAAACCCTGTGTCCGTTTTCGAAACGGATTTGTGATCTGGGGATGGCGAGGCGTGACAAGGCGCCGCTGACGTACCGCTTGAACGGGCGCGGACCGGCCACCACCACCTCGCGCTCGGCGATGTCGGGGATCTCGCGGCTCAGCCCGGAGGCGCTCAGGCGCTCCTTGACCCTCGGGTCGTGTTCCCGGCCGACGACGAGGACGAGACCGTACGTGGCCTCCAGGTCGCGCAGTTCGTCGGTGGCGCGTTCGGTCCGGTAGACGGCCACGGTGTCGGCGGCCCTCGCCAGGCGGGCGCGCAGGGAACGCGGATCGACGCCGGTGGCGATCAGCAGGACCGGCCTGCTCTCCGGCGTGACGCGGTGGCTCAGGACCGCCATGACGGCCGCCAGCGCGTACATGAGCAGGCAGGCCACGCGGCCGGGCTCCGTCGCCTGGGGCGCCGCGCCGACCTGGTACGCCACCAGCAGCGCCCCGGTCAGGTAGCCGCCGAGCCGCAGCCGCTGCCTGGCCTCCTCGGTGCGCAGGTGACCGGCGGCCTTGACGCTGAGCAGGCCGATCCCGGCGAGCAGCGCCGCGGTGAGGTAGGAGGTGGGGCTCCACGAGTGGCCGAGACCCGGTTGGATCGCCCCGAACTCGGCTACCGCGACACCACACCAGAAGAGGATGGGACCTTGGTTCGCATTCGCCTCGCTAGCCATGTCCATCACGGTGGTGAACGAACATGAAAGGTTTCTGAGCGCAGCTGAGGAATCAGGTGAATGGGCCGCCGCCACACCCCTGGACCCGCCGCTGCGCCCGGTGACTAAGGTCGGGAACATGGCAAATGTGCGTGTGGAGCGGACTGATGACGGCGGATTCCGGGCCACGAACGCCCGCGGCGCCGAGGTGCGGATCGGCGGTGGCGACGAGGACGGCGTGTTCACCCCGGTCGAGCTGCTGCTGGCGGCGGTGGGCGGGTGCAACATCGTGACCGTCGAGCCGCTCACGGCCCAGCGGAACAAGCGGCTCGTCCGGCTGGAGATGACCGTGCAGGCGGAGAAGGTCGAGCAGAGCAAGCTGGGCCCGGTGACGGTCACCTATGACGTGGAGCTGCCGTCGGAGGACGCCCGCGCCGTCTTCGAGGCGGTGGCGGAGCGGGTGCACGAGAAGTACTGCACGGTGAGCAGGTCACTTCGGGAAGGTACGGAGGTTCGGTTGGAACTTCCGTAGGTGGGATTAAACAGATATTCGACCCCGTTATGACGCGACCGTTGCATTCGTCTCGGTAGCGTTGTAGCAGGTCGAGAGGCCAATAGACCTTCACCGGAGCGGACGCGGAGGGGGACCGCGGTTCGCCAGTGCGGGACCGTCGGCGTTTTTGGGGGAAGACGCCGGCCTGGACCGCCACCGATCGGGCCGGGCAGCTTTGGGGGAACTGCCCGGCCCGATCTATGCGTATCCTCGCCTTCTGTGAAAAAGGTTCTCATCGACTGCGATCCCGGCATCGACGACGCGCTCGCCCTGGCACTGATCGCGGGCTCCCCGTCGGTGCGCCTGGCCGGCATCACCACGGTGGGCGGCAACGTCGATCTGGAGCTGACCACCGCCAACGCCCTGGCGCTCAGGGAGTTCCTGCGGCTCGGCGACGTGCCGGTGACGCCGGGCAGCGCGGGCGCCCTGCTGCGGCGCACCGTACGCGCCTCCCACGTGCACGGCGCCAGCGGGCTCGGCGACGCACGGCTGCCCGCCGCCGAGCGGGGGCCGTCGCACGGGCACGCGGCCGACTTCATCGTGGAGACGCTGCGGGCCACCCCCGGAGAGATCACGCTGGTGGCGATCGGGCCGCTGACGAACCTCGCCTTCGCCGTACGCCGCGAGCCGCGCGTCGTCGAGTGGGCCCGCGACCTGGTCATCATGGGCGGCTCCTTCACGCGGGGCAACCACAACCCGGCGGCCGAGTTCAACATGCTGGCCGACCCCGAGGCGGCCGCGATCGTCTTCGACGCCGGATGGACGGTGACGATGATGGGGCTGGACGTGACGCTGTCGGCCGTGGTCACCTCCGGCGTGCTCGACCGCATGCGCCCGCTCGGGCGGCTGGGCCGCGACCTGCTGGTGCCGGCGGCCCGGTTCTACGGCGAGGTCACGGCCGACGGCGGCCCCGCCATCCACGACGCGTGCGCGGTGGCGTACGTGCTGGATCCGTCGTTGTTCACCCGCGTTCCCGCCGTGGTGAACGTGGAGACGGCCGGGATCTACACCCGGGGAATGACGGTGACGGATTTCAGGGTCGGCGACCGGCGGGCGAACGCGCAGGTGGGGACGTCCCTGGACGTGAAGCGGTTCTGGGACCTGGTGCTGGGGGCGTACGAAGGGCTGGCGGCCCGGCTCGGATGATGTGCGGGTACCGTTCGGCGGCTGATACAGTTACACCTGTTGCGCCGCTAGCTCAGTTGGTCAGAGCAGCTGACTCTTAATCAGCGGGTCCGGGGTTCGAGTCCCTGGCGGCGCACCACTCGGAAGGGCGCTCCCCAGCAGGCGAGCGCCCTTCGACATTCCCGCCGGTCAGAGCAGCACCCTGCCGAGCCGCCCGCGGTGGAAGACCAGCGGGTCGTCGCCGGCGTCGTCGTTGGTGGTCAGGTCGATCACCCTGGCGAGGATCAGTTCGTGGTCCCCCACGAGGTGGCAGGAGTCGAGCACGCAGTCGATCCACGCGACCGCGCCGGTGATCGCCGGATGGCCGCTCCCGTTCACCGTCCAGCCGACTCCGGAGAACCGGTCGGCCCCCTTCTTCGCGAACGACCGGCACACCGGCTCCTGACCGGCGCTCAGCATGCTGATGGTGAACGCGCCGGCGGCCCGGATGTACGGCCACGTGGTCGAGGTGTGGGCGGCGCAGAAGCTCACGATGGGTGGGTCGAGGGAGACGGAGGTGAAGGAGTTGACGGTGAAACCGTGCGGCTCGCCGTCCGCCAGGGCGGCGATCACCACGACGCCCGTCGGGTAGTGACCGAGCGCGCGTCTCAACCGCACGCTGTCGATCATGACGGCGCCGGCCGGCGGGGCGCTCACCGTGCTTCCCACCGCTGCTTGAGCCGGGCGAGATGGCGCAGGCCGCCGAGGACGGCGTCCGTGTCGGGGACGAAGTCGATGAGGCAGGCCACCTCGTCGACGCCGATCCTCTCAAGCGAGCCCAGCAGTTCCATGCCGTCGTCGACGGTGCCGAACAGGCCGCCCGTCTCGAAGTACCGCTCGAAGGAGACCTCCAGGAGGAACTCGATGTCCTCCGGGTCCATCTGGTCCGGGTCGATGCCCGGCATCAGCTCCTCCGCCGCCTTCAGGACCAGGCCGAGCGAGCTGCGCAGGTAGTCGGTGAACGGATCGTGCACCACCTCCCGCACCCTGGCGCGGTCCTCGCCGACGAACGTGTGCAACATCAGCGCCACGTGGCCTGTCCCGTTGTGCGCCCTGGCGTAGTGCTCGCGGTATTCGGCGACCTTGCGGACGAGGTCGTCGAGGCTCTGGCCGAGCAGGTGGGTCAGGATGCCGACGCCGAGGTCGCCCGCCTGGCGGAACGTCTCCGGGTTGCCCGAGCTGGTGAGCCACGTCGGCAGCTCCGGCTGGACCGGCGCCGGGTGGGTGCGCAGCTTGACCGACTCGCCCGCGCCGTCGACCAGCTCCACCTCCTCCTGCCGCCACAACCGCCGCACCGTGTCGATGGTGTCCATCGTCACCTGGCGGCGGTCGGCGTAGTTCTCGGGCCTCAGCGCGAAGTCGACCACGTGCCAGCCGGGCGCGAACGAGACGCCGGCCCGGCCGCCGGAAAGGTTGTCCACCACCGCCCATTCCTCGGCGATGCGCGCCGGGTGGTGCAGCGGGGCCACGACGCTTCCCGCGCGGATCGCGACGTTCTCCGTCACGGCGGCGACGGCCGCCGCGGTCACCGCCGGATTGGGATAACGGCCGCCGAATTCATGGAAATGCCGCTCGGGTGTCCACACCGCGGAGAAACCGTTGGTGTCGGCGAACCTGGCCCCTTCGAGCAGCAGCCGGTATTGGTCGGATCCGGTCCGGACACCGTCCGCGAAATAGAATAAACCAAAGTCCACCGGTGTCTCCTTACACGCCGCGCTGGTGCGCCCCGGCCGGGCACACCGGCGAGATTTCAGGTTGCCGAGCGGCACCAGTATTCGCGACGCGCGAAGCGTGGGGTAACCCCTATGCCCCACTAGACGTGCTGCTCGCGGCGGGGCACGGACCCTCCCGCGCAGGCAACCCTTATCGCCCCCCCTGAAGCGTGGCGACGGCACCGCGTGAAAACTCCGGCCGCTCCCCTGGAAAGGCGAGCTTTCTCCTCGATCGCCGTCCAGGGGATTCCGTAGGGGAATGCAGGCGGATATTAGGGGGCGAATCCCGTAGCTAGGCCGCGGGCCCATGGGCTGGAATGAAACCTGACTGGGGCGGGGCATCCGGGCACGCGCTCGAAGGGCGTGCTCGCTGATATCCCGCTCATAGGCCGAGAGGATATACGCAACGTGACTCTGACCACAGAACGCGGCTTGGAACCGCCTCTCTCCCTGCGGGAGCGGGTGGCCGAACTCGGCATGATCAAGGATCAGGCGCGCGGCGGGGAAGCTCGGCCGGCCAAGGACCCGCAGCGGGCGAGGGGCAAGCTCACCGTCGACGAGCGGCTCGACCTGCTCTTCGACCCGGGCACCTTCACCGAGATCGAGCCGCTGCGCCGGCATCGCGCCAGCGGCTTCGGCATGGAGAACCGGCGGCCCTACACCGACGGCGTGATCACCGGCTGGGGCAAGGTGCACGGCCGCACCGTCTTCGTCTACGCGCACGACTTCCGCATCTTCGGCGGGTCGCTGGGCGAGGCGCACGCCCAGAAGATCCACAAACTCATGGATCTCGCCATGACGACCGGCGCGCCGCTCGTCAGCCTCAGCGACGGCGCCGGCGCCCGCATCCAGGAGGGCGTGACCGCGCTCGCCGGCTACGGCGGGATCTTCCAGCGCAACGTGCAGGCCTCCGGGGTCATCCCGCAGATCAGCGTGATCCTCGGCCCCTGCGCGGGCGGCGCCACCTACTCCCCGGCGCTCACCGACTTCACCTTCATGGTCAGCGGCATCTCGCAGATGTACATCACCGGCCCCAACGTGGTCGAAGCGGTCACCGGCGAGAAGATCAGTCACGACGAGCTCGGCGGGGCCCAGGTGCACGGCACCGTCTCGGGCGCGGCGGGCTTCGTCTACGACAACGAGACCGACTGCCTGGAGGAGGTCCGCTACCTCCTCTCCCTCCTGCCCGCCAACAACCGCGAGTCGCCGCCCGCCCTGGCCACCGCCGACCCGGCGGACCGGCGGTGCGAGGCGCTGCTCGACATCGTGCCCTCCGAGCTGACCCGCTCGTACGACATGCGCGAGGTCATCCACGAGGTCACCGACGACGGCGACTTCTTCGAGGTGCACAGCACGTGGGCCACCAACGTCGTCTGCGCCCTGGCCAGGATCGACGGCCAGGTCGTCGGCATCGTGGCCAACCAGCCGGCCTCGCTGGCGGGCGTGCTGGACATCAACGCCTCGGAGAAGGCAGCCCGGTTCGTGCAGTTCTGCGATGGGTTCAGCATCCCCCTGGTCACCCTGGTCGACGTCCCCGGCTTTCTGCCCGGCCGCGACCAGGAGCACGCCGGCATCATCCGGCACGGGGCCAAGCTGCTGTACGCGTACTGCAACGCCACCGTCCCGCGCATCCAGGTCATCCTGCGCAAGGCGTACGGAGGGGCGTACATCGTGATGGACTCCCGCTCCATCGGAGCGGACCTGTCCTTCGCCTGGCCCACGAACGAGATCGCCGTCATGGGCGCCGAGGGCGCCGCGAACGTCGTGTTCCGCAAGGAGATCGCCGCGGCCGACGACCCCGACACGGCCCGCGTCCGGCTGATCAGGGAGTACCGGCAGGAGCTGATGCACCCCTACTACGCCGCGGAGCGCGGGCTGGTCGACGACGTGATCGACCCGGCCGAGACCAGGGCGGTCCTGGCGCGGTCGCTGGCCATGCTCCGCGCGAAGACCGCGAAGGTCCCGTACCGCAAGCACGGAAACCTGCCGATGTGATGGGCGGCGACGGGGCGGTGTTCAGGTTCGTACGCGGCGAGCTGGACCAGGAGGAACTGGCCGCGGTGGTGACGGCGCTGCTGCACCGCCTCGCGCCGGGCCCGGAGGAGGGGAACGCCCCGCCGCCGCCCAGGCCCGCGACGCGGGCGAATGACCCGTCCTGGACCGGGGGCGCCTCCTCCCGGCCGCCCGCCTGGGACGAGCCGCGCACATTCCAGGCGCCGAACTCCTGGTCGCCAGGGTGAGCGCGGACATCAACGGAAGGAAGACCCAGTGATCACCGAAACCGGAACGTGGGTGCGGCGCTTCTTCGCCGCGCCGGACGGCCGCGAGAGCGCCACGCGCCTGATCTGTTTCCCGCACGCGGGCGGCTCGGCCTCCTATTTCCACCCGGTCGCCAAGCAGCTCACGCCGCGGTTCGACGTCCTGGCGATCCAGTATCCGGGCCGGCAGGAACGCCGCCACGAGCCGTGCGTCGACGACATCGGCGAGCTCGCGGACCGCGTCACGGCGGAGATCGTGCCGCTGGCGGACCGGCCGATGGCCTTCTTCGGGCACAGCATGGGCGCCGTGGTCGCGTTCGAGGTGGCCAGAAGGCTGATGGAGCGGGACCTCGCGCCGCGGGTGCTCTTCGCCTCCGGCCGGCGCGCCCCCTCGTGCGTACGCGTCGAGACCGTGCACAAGGAGGGCGACCAGGCCCTCCTCGCAGAGGTGCGGCGGCTCGGCGGCACCGACGTGCGCATGCTGGCCGACCCCGAGCTCCAGAGCATGATCCTGCCGTCGCTGCGCGGCGACTACACGGCCATCATGACCTACCGCTGCACGCCCGGCGCCAGGATCGACGCTCCGATCGTCGTCCTGACCGGCGACCGTGACCCCCATGTCACCACGGACGAGGCGGCGCGCTGGAAAGAGCACACCAGCGGCGCGTTCGACCTGCACGTCTTCCGCGGCGGTCACTTCTACCTGAACGACCACGCCGCCGCGGTCATGCGGACGATCACCGAGAACATCCCCGCCGCCCAGGCGTAGATCCCCCTTTCGGTAGCACGAAGAGTACGAGGCGAGAATGGCTGCGAACGACACCAAGCTCATCGAGGCCCTGCGTTCCTCCTTGAAGGAGACGGAACGGCTGCGTGCGCAGAACCGTTCTCTCGCCGAGGCGGCGCGCGAGCCGATCGCGATCGTGGGAATGGCCTGCCGTTTCCCCGGCGGGGTGCTCTCACCCGAGGACCTGTGGAACCTGGTGGCCTCCGGCCAGGACGCGATCGGGGAGTTCCCCTCCGACCGTGGCTGGGACCTGGACAAGCTCTACAACCCGGACCCGGACAGTCACGGGACCACGTATGCGCGGCATGGCGGGTTCCTGTACGAGGCGGGGGAGTTCGATCCGGCGTTCTTCGGGATCTCGCCGCGCGAGGCGCTTGCCATGGATCCGCAGCAGCGGTTGTTGCTGGAGGCGTCGTGGGAGGCGATGGAGCGGGCCGGGATCGACCCCGCTGGGTTGCGGGGCAGCCGGACCGGCGTGTTCGCCGGCGTGATGTACCACGACTACGCCCCCGCCACCGTGCCCCAGGAACTGGAGGGGCTGGTCGGCACCGGCAACTCGGGCAGCATCGCGTCCGGGCGGGTGTCGTACACGTTCGGGTTCGAGGGCCCGGCGGTGACCGTGGACACAGCGTGCTCGTCGTCGCTGGTGTCGCTGCACCTCGCGGTGCAGGCGCTGCGGTCCGGCGAGTGCGAGCTCGCGCTGGCCGGCGGTGTGACGGTCATGGCGACGCCAGGGACGTTCGTGGAGTTCTCGCGGCAGCGGGGTCTGTCGCCTGATGGTCGTTGTAAGGCGTTCTCGGCTGGTGCTGATGGCACGGGGTGGGCTGAGGGTGTCGGGATGTTGCTGGTGGAGCGGTTGTCGGATGCGCGCCGGCTTGGGCATCGGGTGCTGGCGGTGGTGCGGGGCAGCGCGATCAATCAGGACGGTGCGAGTAACGGGTTGACGGCGCCGAACGGTCCGTCGCAGCAGCGGGTGATCCGGCAGGCTTTGGCGAACGCGGGGTTGTCGGCGGCCGAGGTGGACGCGGTCGAGGCGCATGGGACGGGGACGTCGCTGGGTGATCCGATCGAGGCTCAGGCGCTGATCGCGGCTTACGGTCAGGATCGGGATCGGCCGTTGTGGCTGGGGTCGTTGAAGTCGAACATCGGTCATGCGCAGGCGGCTGCGGGCGTGGGCGGTGTGATCAAGATGGTGATGGCGTTGCGGCACGGCACGTTGCCGAGGACGCTTCATGTGGATGAGCCGTCGCCGCATGTGGACTGGTCGGCGGGTGCGGTGGAGTTGCTGACCGAGGCCCGCCCGTGGGAGGAGCTGGACCGTCCGCGCCGCGCCGCCGTGTCGTCCTTCGGAGTGAGCGGCACCAACGCCCACGTGATCATCGAACAGGGCGACGAAAGCGAGGTCACCGCGGGCGACGGCGGCGCTCTGCCGGTGCTGCCCTGGCTCATTTCGGCCAAGAGCCCCGAGGCGCTGGCCGGGCAGGCCCGGCGGCTCGCCTCGTGGGTGGCGGAACGTCCCGAGACCGACCCTGCCGGGGTCGCCTGGACGCTGGCCGGCGGTCGCAGCGTGCTGGAGCACCGCGCGGTCGTCGTGGGCGCCGGCCGCTCCGAACTGCTGGCCGGGCTGGAGACGCTGGCCGAGGACCCCTCCGGCGCGATCTCCGGAAGCGGTTCCGGCGGGAAGGTGGCGCTGCTGTTCGCCGGCCAGGGCAGCCAGCGGCTCGGCATGGGCCGCGAGCTCGCCGAGGCGTTCCCCGTGTTCGGCGCCGAGCTGGACGAGATCTGCCGGGTGCTCGATCCGCTGTTGCCGCATCCCGTACGTGAGGTGATGTTCGCCGACCCGGACGGTGTGTTGAACGAGACGGGGATGACGCAGCCTGCTCTGTTCGCTTTCGAGGTGGCGCTGTATCGGTTGCTGGCGTCGTTGGGTGTGCGGGCGGATGTGCTGGTGGGGCATTCGATCGGGGAGATCGCCGCTGCTCATGTGGCGGGGGTGTTCTCGCTGGAGGACGCGTGCACGCTGGTGGCTGCTCGGGCTCGGTTGATGCAGGCGCTGCCTTCGGGCGGGGCGATGCTGGCCGTCGCGGCTCCGGAGGCGGAGGTGCTGCCGTTGCTGGCCGGTCGTGAGGACCGGGTGGGGATCGCGGCGGTGAACGGTCCGGCTGCGGTGGTGGTGTCCGGTGACGAGTCCGCGATCGCGGAGATCGAGGGCCAGGTGGAGGCGCGGACGCGCAGGTTGCGGGTGTCACATGCGTTCCATTCGCCGTTGATGGAGCCGATGCTGGCCGACTTCGCCGAGGCGATCAGCGGGGTCACCTTCCACGAGCCGACGATTCCGGTCATTTCCAACGTGACGGGCCGTCTGGCCGAGCCTGGACAGCTGACTGATGCTGCTTACTGGGTGGAGCACGTACGCGGCGCGGTGCGGTTCGCCGACGGCGTCGCCGCCGCCCGTACGGCCGGCGCCAAGGTTTGGATCGAGGTCGGCCCCGACGCCACCCTGACCGCGCTGGCCCAGCAGAGCGCCGAGGACGGCGTCTTCGTCCCGAGCACGCGCAAGGACCGCGCCGAGCCGCTCGCGTTCGTGCAGGCCCTGGGCCACCTGCATGTGCGCGGCGTGGCCGTCGACTGGGAGGCGTTCTTCGCCCCCGCCCGCCCGTCGCTCGTGGACCTGCCCACCTACGCCTTCCAGCACCAGCGGTACTGGATCGCCGCGCGCGGCGCGGCCGGCGACATGGCCGGGGCGGGGCTCGCGGCCTTCGACCATCCCCTGCTGAGCGCGGTGACCGAGGTGGCCGGCGGCGAGTCCGTCATCTTCAGCGGCCGCCTGTCCGTGGCCACCCAGCCGTGGCTGGCCGACCACGCCGTCAACGGCACGGTCCTGCTCCCCGGCACGGCGTTCCTGGAGCTGGCGCTGCAGGCGGGCCAGGAGGTGGGCAGCCCGCTCGTCAAGGAGCTCACCCTGCAGGCGCCGCTGCTGCTGCCCCCCGGCGGCGGGCGCCAGGTGCAGGTGGTCGTCGGCGCCGCCGACGCCTCCGGCGCGCGGCCGATCGCCATCCACTCCCGCGCCGACGGCGACACCGCCGGCACGTGGACCCGGCACGCCGACGGCGCGCTGTCCGCCGCCGCGACCGTGCCCGCGGACGGGCTCGAGCAGTGGCCGCCGGCCGGCGCCGACGCGGTCGACGTGTCCGGCGCCTACGAGCTGCTGCTGGGCATGGGGTACGAGTACGGGCCCGTCTTCCAGGGCCTGCAGGCCGCCTGGCGGCGGGACCAGGACGTGTTCGCCGAGGTCGAGCTGCCCGAGCAGGCGCACGCCGACGCGGCCAGGTCGGGGCTGCACCCCGCACTCCTCGACGCCGCGATGCACGCCCAGCTGATCGCCGGGGACGGGCAGACCGTGCTGCCGTTCTCCTGGGCCGGAGCGCGGCTGCACGCGGCGGGCGCGAGCAGCGTACGGGTGCGGATCTCCCGCCTCCGCGAGACCTCCATCGCGCTGACCATCGCCGACGCCGACGGCGCGCCGGTGTTGTCGGTCGAGTCGCTCGCCGTCCGCCCGGTCTCGGCGGAGCAGCTCACCGCCGCGGGCAACGACCACGCCGAGTCGCTGTTCCGGGTGGAGTGGACTCCCGTCTCCGCCCCCGACACCGCCGAGCGGTCCGAGCTGCCCGAGCTGGCGTCGGTCGCCGAGGACGCCGCCGCGCCGGACGCGGTCACGTACGTGGTCACCCCGCCGGAGGCGGAGGTCCTCGACGCCGTCCACGAGACCGCCGCCGACGTGCTGAGCGCGGTGCAGGGATGGCTGGCCGATGAGCGGTTCGCGTCGTCGCGGCTGGTGGTGGTGACGCGGGGTGCGGTGTCCGTTGGCGACGGCGACCAGGTGGACGTGTCGGCGGCCCCGGTGTGGGGCCTGGTACGGGCGGCCGAGGCCGAGAACCCGGGCCGCTTCGTGCTGGTGGACGTGGACGGCAGCCAGGAGTCGTGGGACACGCTGCCCGGGGTGGCGGCCTCCGGAGAGCCGGAGGCGGCCGTCCGCGGTGGCCAGATCCGGGCTCCGCGGCTGGTGAGGGCCGGAACCTCGGCCGGCGAGCCGGTGTTCGGGCCCGAGGGGACCGTGCTGGTCACCGGCGGGACCGGCGGGCTTGGCGCGCTGGTGGCGCGTCACCTGGTGGCCGAACACGAGGTCAGGAACGTGCTGCTGGTCAGCCGGCGCGGGCTCGACGCGCCCGGTGCGGCCGAGCTGGTGGCGGAGTTGTCGGAGCTGGGCGCCCGGGTGGACGTGGCGGCCTGCGACGTGGCCGACCGTGACGCGCTCGCCACGGTGGTCGCCGCCATTCCCGAGGAGCGCGCGCTGCGCGGCGTGGTGCACGCCGCGGGCGTCAGTGACAACGGGCTGGTCGCGTCGCTGTCGGCCGAACGGCTGCACCGGGTGCTGGGGCCGAAGGCCGACGCGGCGTGGCACCTGCACGAGCTCACCCAGGACCTCGACCTGTCGGCGTTCGTGCTGTTCTCGTCCGCCGGCGGTTCCGTCCTGGCGGCGGGACAGGCCAACTACGCCGCCGCGAACGTGTTCCTCGACGCCCTCGCGGTGCACCGGCGGACGTCGGGGCTGGTCGCCACGTCACTGGCGTACGGGCTGTGGGAGACCGACGCGGGCATGAGCGGCTCGCTGAGCGAGGCCGACTTCGATCGGATGCGGCGCCAGGGCCTGCCGGCGTTGACCGTGGACGAGGCGCTGGCGCTGTTCGACGCCGGAGCGGGTTCGGACGCGGCGGTGCTGGTGCCGCTGCGCATCGACACGGGCGCGCTGGCCGGCCGCGGCTCCCGTCTTCCCGCGCTGCTGCGCGGCCTGGTGCGCGGGTCGGTACGGCAGGTGGCCCGCTCGACCGGATCGAAGCTGGCCCGCCGGCTCGCCGGGCTGGAGGGCGCGGAACGCGGCAGGATGTTGCTGCTGGAACTCGTCCGCAAGGAAGCGGCCAAGGTGCTGGGCCACGCCTCGGCGGACGCGGTGCAGCCCGACCGCGCCTTCCAGGAGCTGGGCTTCGACTCCCTGACGGCCGTCGAGTTCCGCAACCAGCTCACGGCCGCCATCGGCGTGCCGCTCCCGGCCACGCTCATCTTCGACTACCCGACCGCTGAGGCCATCGCCGACCACCTGGCCAACCAGATGGCCGGCGGGCAGGCCGCCCAGGCCGTCGTGACCGCCACGAAGACGGTCGACGAGCCGATCGCGATCGTGGGGATGGCGTGCCGCTATCCGGGTGGCGTGCTGTCGCCGGAGGACCTGTGGGAGCTGGTGGCGCAGGCGCGTGACGGGGTGGGCGAGTTCCCCTCCGACCGTGGCTGGGACCTGGACAAGGTCTACAACCCCGACCCGGACAGCCAGGGCACCTCGTACACCCGCCAGGGCGGGTTCCTGTATGACGCGGCCGAGTTTGATCCGGGGTTTTTCGGGATTTCGCCGCGTGAGGCGTTGGCGATGGATCCGCAGCAGCGGTTGTTGCTGGAGGCGTCGTGGGAGGCGGTTGAGCGGGCGGGGATTGATCCGGTGGGGTTGCGGGGGAGTCGGACGGGTGTGTTTGCGGGGGTGATGTATCACGATTATGGGTTGGGGACGCCGGCGAATACCAGTGGTGGGAGTTTGGTGTCGGGCCGGGTGTCGTACACGTTGGGGCTTGAGGGTCCGGCGGTGACGGTGGATACGGCGTGTTCGTCGTCGTTGGTGGCGTTGCATTGGGCGGCGCAGGCGTTGCGGTCGGGTGAGTGTGATCTGGCGTTGGCCGGTGGTGTGACGGTGATGTCGACGCCGGGGATGTTCGTGGAGTTTTCGCGGCAGCGGGGGTTGGCTGCGGATGGGCGGTGTAAGGCGTTCTCGGCTGGTGCTGATGGCACGGGTTGGGGTGAGGGCGTTGGTGTGTTGCTGGTGGAGCGGTTGTCGGATGCTCGCCGTAATGGTCATCGGGTGCTGGCGCTTATTCGGGGGAGTGCGGTCAATCAGGATGGTGCGAGTAACGGGATCACGGCTCCGAACGGTCCGTCGCAGCAGCGGGTGATCCGTCAGGCGTTGGCGAACGCGGGTCTGTCGGTCGCCGACGTGGACGCGGTGGAGGCGCACGGCACCGGCACGACCCTGGGCGACCCGATCGAGGCCCAGGCGCTGCTGGCGACCTATGGCCAGGAGCGGCCTGAGGACCGGCCCGTGTGGCTGGGCTCGCTGAAGTCCAACCTCGGCCACACGCAGGCCGCCTCGGGCGTGGGCGGTGTGATCAAGATGGTCATGGCGCTGCGTAACGGCCTGCTTCCCCAGACGCTTCATGTGGATGAGCCGTCGCCGCATGTGGACTGGTCGGCGGGTGCGGTGAAGTTGCTGACCGAGGCGCAGTCGTGGCGGGAGAACGGGCATGCTCGCCGGGCCGCTGTGTCGTCGTTCGGGATCAGTGGCACGAACGCTCACGTGATCATCGAGCAGGGCGACCTCGTCGACGAGACCGTCCACGAGGACCGGCGGCTGCCGGTGGTGCCGTGGCTGGTGTCGGCGAAGGATGTGCGGGCGTTGCGGGCGCAGGCCGGCCGGCTCGCGTCGTGGGTGGAGTCGCGGTCGTCGGTGCCGGTGTCGGATGTGGCGTGGTCGTTGGCGGCGGGCCGGGCGGTGCTGGAGCAGCGTGCGGTGGTGGTGGGTGCTGATCGGGACGAGTTGGTGGCCGGGTTGCGGGCGCTGGCCGGTAATCCCTCCGCTGCGATCTCGGGTGGTGGTTCTGGCGGGAAGCTGGCGTTGTTGTTCGCGGGTCAGGGTAGTCAGCGGGTCGGTATGGGGTCGGTGCTGGTTGAGCACTTCCCGGTGTTCGCGGAGGCGCTGGACGAGATCTGCCGGATGTTCGAGCCGTTGTTGCCGCATTCGCTGCGTGAGGTGATGTTCGCCGACCCGGACGGTGTGTTGAACGAGACGGGGATGACGCAGCCTGCGCTGTTCGCTTTCGAGGTGGCGCTGTATCGGTTGCTGGCGTCGTTGGGTGTGCGGGCGGATGTGCTGGTGGGGCATTCGATCGGGGAGATCGCCGCTGCTCATGTGGCGGGGGTGTTCTCGCTGGAGGACGCGTGCACGCTGGTGGCTGCTCGTGCCCGCCTGATGCAGGCGCTCCCTTCGGGCGGCGCGATGCTCGCGGTGGCTGCTCCGGAGGCGGAGGTTCTGCCGTTGCTGGCCGGTCGTGAGGACCGGGTGGGGATCGCGGCGGTGAACGGCCCGGCTGCGGTGGTGGTGTCCGGTGACGAGTCCGCGATCGCGGAGATCGAGGGCCAGGCGCAGGTGCGGACGCGCAGGTTGCGGGTGTCGCATGCGTTCCATTCGCCGTTGATGGAGCCGATGCTGGCCGACTTCGCGGAGGCGATCAGCGGGGTCGCCTTCCACGAGCCGACGATTCCGGTCGTCTCGAACATGACGGGCCGTCTGGCCGAGCCTGGCCAGCTGACCGACCCGTCGTACTGGGTCGAGCATGTGCGCGGTGCGGTGCGGTTCGCGGATGGGGTGACGGCTTGCGGGGCGACCTGCTTCTTGGAGGTGGGTCCGGATGGGGTGCTGACGGGGCTGGCGCAGCAGAGCGTTGAGGACGCGGTGTTCATTCCGGCCGTCCGTAAGGACCGGGACGAGGCCCGGGCGCTGATCGAGGCGCTGGGTGGGTTGCACGTCCAGGGGATCGCCGTGGATTGGACGAAGGTGCTGACCCCCGGCCGGTTCGTCGACCTGCCCACGTATGCCTTCCAGCACGAGCGGTTCTGGGTGCCGGCCAGTCTGGAGTCGCAGGACGTGGGCGAGGCCGGGCTGGGCGCCATCGACCATCCCATGCTTCGTGCGGCCATCTCCGCACCCGACTCCGACACCCACACCTTCACCGGCCGGTTGTCGTCGGCCGGGCAGCCGTGGCTGGCCGATCACCAGGTGGATGGCCGGGTGGTGGTGCCGGGGGCGGCGCTGGTGGAGCTGGCGTTGCGGGCCGGTCAGGAGCTGGGGTGTGCGCGGCTGGTCGAGTTGACCATGCAGGCGCCGTTGGTGGTGCCGGATGGGCCGGGGGTGGACGTCCAGCTGGTGGCCGGGCCGTGCGACGATGCCGGTGGCCGCCAGGTGAGCTTGTATTCGCGTGCGGGTCAGGACGAGTGGACGTTGCACGCTCAAGGGTTGCTGGCTGAGGAGGGTGTGCAGCCGGTTGCGGTTGCGGGGCAGTGGCCGCCGGCCGGTGCCCGGCCGGTCGATGTCGAGCACCTGTACGACGACATGGCGGCGATGGGCCTGGAGTACGGGCCGCTGTTCCAGGGTGTGGTGGCTGCCTGGCAGCACCAGGACGCGGTGTTCGCCGAGATCGCCCTGCCGGAGCAGGGGCACGCCGATGCGGGACGGTTCGGGTTGCACCCGGCGTTGCTGGACGCGTCGCTGCATGCCGCGGCGTTGGGTGATCTGGTGCCGAGAGCGGAGTCGGGGCGGCCGTATCTGCCGTTCGCCTGGAGCGGCGTGTCGTTGCACGCGGCCGGCGCGACCGGGCTGCGGGTCAAGGTCACCCGCGGCTCCTCCGAGACCAGCATCGCGTTGAGCATCGCCGACGAGACCGGCACCCCCGTGGCCGACATCGACACGCTGACCCTGCGCGCCCTGTCCACCGAACTCACCACAGGCGCCCTGGACACCCTCTACCAGGTGACCTGGACGGAGCCTGCCGAGCTCCCCGCCGCCGGAGATGAGGAGTATCCGAGCCTGGCGTCGCTCAGGGACACGGACGCCATGCCCGAGTGGGCGTTCGTGGAATGCCCCGTCACCGAACCCGGCGACGACATCCCCGCCGCGGTGCGGCGTGCCACCGCGCACGCGCTGACTTCCGTCCAGGAATGGCTGGCCGACGAGCGGTTCGCGTCGTCGCGGCTGGCGGTGGTGACGCGGGGCGCGGTGGCCGTTGACGACGGCGACCAGGTGGACGTGTCGGCGGCCCCGGTGTGGGGCCTGGTACGGGCGGCCGAGGCCGAGAACCCGGGCCGCTTCGTGCTGGTGGACGTGGACGGCAGCGCCGAGTCGTGGGCCGCCGTGGGATCGGTGGTCGCTTCGGGCGAGCCGGAGTCCGCGGTCCGGGACGGCCGGATGCTGGTGCCGAGACTGAACCGGGTCAGGGGCCTGGAGCAGCACGAGCCGGTGTTCGGACCTGACGGCACCGTGCTGGTGACCGGCGGGACCGGTGGGCTGGGCGCGCTGGTGGCCCGCCACCTGGTGACCGAGCACGACGTACGGCACCTGCTGCTGGTCAGCCGGCGCGGCCCGGACGCGCCCGGCGCGGCCGAACTGGCCACCGAGCTGTCGGAGCTGGGCGCCGAGGTGAACGTGGCGGCCTGCGACGTGGCCGACCGTGACGCGCTGGCCGCGCTGATCGCGTCCATTCCCGAGGAGCACGCGCTGCGTGGCGTGGTGCATGCCGCAGGCGTGGGCGACAACGGGCTGGTGGGGTCGCTGTCGGTGGAGCGCCTTGACGGGGTGCTGGGGCCGAAGGCCGACGCGGCGTGGCACCTGCACGAGCTGACCCGTGACCTGGACCTGTCGGCGTTCGTGCTGTTCTCGTCCGCCGGCGGTTCCGTCCTGGCGGCAGGACAGGCCTACTACGCGGCGGCGAACGTGTTCCTCGACGCGCTGGCGGTGCACCGGCGGTCGTCGGGGCTGGTGGCGACGTCGCTGGCGTTCGGGTTGTGGGACACCGACACCGGGCTGAGCGCTTGGCTGAGCGAGGCCGACTTCGAGCGGATGCGGCGTCAGGGCCTGCCGGCGTTGACCGTGGACGAGGCGCTGGCGTCGTTCGACGCGGGGTCGGGTTCGGACGCGGCGGCGCTGGTGCCGCTGCGGGTCGATGCCGGGGCGCTGCGCGGCCGGGGCACGGAGCTTCCCGCGCTGCTGCGCGGCCTGGTACGCGGATCGGCACGCCAGGCGGCCCGCGCGGCCGGATCCGGGCTGGCCCGCCGGCTCGCCGGGCTGGAGGCGGCCGAGCGCGGCAGGGTGCTGCTGGAGCTGGTCCGCCAGGAGGTGGCCAGGGTTCTCGGTCACGCCTCCATGGACGCCGTGGAGCCCGACCGCGCCTTCCAGGAGCTCGGCTTCGACTCCCTCACGGCCGTCGAACTCCGTAACCAGCTCAACTCGGGCACCGGGCTGCGGCTCCCCGCCACGCTGGTCTTCGACTACCCCAACGCGCGAGCCGTCGCCGACTACCTGGAGGCGGAGCTCACCGGAGCGGGGGCCGAGGCGACGGTCGTCACCGCGGCCACGACGCCGCTGAACGACGAGCCCATCGCGATCGTCGGCATGGCCTGCCGGTACCCGGGCGGCGTGCTCTCGCCGGAGGACCTCTGGCGGATGGTGAGCGCCGGTACGGACGCGATCGGCGAGTTCCCCGCCGACCGCGGGTGGGACCTGGACCGGCTGTACCACCCGGACCCCGACAATTCCGGCACCACGTACACGAAGCAGGGCGGTTTCCTGCACGACGCGGCTGAGTTCGATCCGGCGTTCTTCGGGATCTCGCAGCGTGAGGCCCTGGCCATGGACCCGCAGCAGCGGCTCCTCCTCGAGGCCTCGTGGGAGGCGATCGAGCGGGCCGGCATCGACCCCGCGGCGCTGCGCGGCAGCAGGACCGGCGTGTTCGCGGGCGTCATGTACCACGACTACGCGGCCCACCTCACCACCGTGCCCACGGAGCTGGAAGGGCTCATCGCCACCGGGAACTCCGGCAGCGTCGTGTCCGGCCGCCTGTCGTACACCTTCGGGCTGGAAGGCCCCGCGGTGACCGTGGACACCGCCTGCTCCTCCTCTCTCGTCGCCCTGCACTGGGCGGCGCAGGCGCTGAGGTCGGGCGAGTGTGACATGGCGCTGGCCGGCGGCGTGACCGTGATGGCCACACCCGGCACCTTCGTGGAGTTCTCGCGCCAGCGCGGCCTGTCCCCGGACGGCCGGTGCAAGGCGTTCTCCGCCGACGCCGATGGCACCGGCTGGGGCGAGGGCGTCGGCGTACTGCTGGTGGAGCGGCTGTCCGACGCCGAACGTAACGGGCACCAGGTGCTCGCCGTGGTGCGGGGCAGCGCGGTCAACCAGGACGGTGCGAGCAACGGCCTGACCGCTCCGAATGGTCCGTCGCAGCAGCGGGTGATCCGGCAGGCGCTGGCGAATTCCGGTCTGTCGGCGGCTGAGGTGGATGCGGTGGAGGCGCATGGCACGGGTACGACTTTGGGTGATCCGATCGAGGCGCAGGCGTTGCTGGCGACTTATGGTCAGGACCGGGATCGGCCGTTGTGGTTAGGGTCGGTGAAGTCGAACATCGGTCATACGCAGGCGGCTGCGGGTGTGGCGGGTGTGATCAAGATGGTGATGGCGCTGCGTCACGGGGTGTTGCCGAAGACGTTGCACGTGGATGAGCCGTCGCCGCACGTGGACTGGTCGGCCGGCGCGGTCGAACTCCTGGCGGAGTCCCGGCAGTGGGACCGCCACGACCGTCCCCGCCGCGCCGCCGTCTCCTCCTTTGGCGTGAGCGGTACGAACGCGCACATCGTGCTCGAGGAGTCCCCGGTCGCCGAGATCGAAGCCGAGCCGGTGAGTGAGCCGGTGGATGGGGCGCCGGTGGTGCCGTGGGTGGTGTCGGGTCGTAGTGCGGAGGCATTGCGGGCTCAGGCGGGCCGGCTGGCTGAGGCGGTGGCCGGTGTGGGGGCGGGTGTGCGGCCGGTGGATGTGGCGCATTCGCTGGTGGTTTCGCGGTCGGTGTTCGATCACCGTGCGGTGGTGGTGGGTGCTGATCGGGATGAGCTGGTGGCGGGGTTGCGTGAGCTGGCCGATGGCGCCGCATCGAGTGTGGTGCAGGGCGTTGCCGGTGGTGGCGGTAAGCCGGTGTTCGTGTTCCCTGGTCAGGGGTCGCAGTGGCTGGGGATGGGTGTGGAGTTGCTGGACAGCTCGCCGGTGTTCGCGGCGCGGATGGGCGAGTGTGAGGCGGCGCTGGCTGGGTTCGTGGACTGGTCGTTGACGGGTGTGTTGCGTGGTGAGGCCGGCCAGCCGGGTTATGACCGGGTGGATGTGGTGCAGCCGGTGTTGTGGGCTGTGATGGTTTCTTTGGCGGAGGTGTGGCGGTCGCTGGGGGTGGTTCCTGCTGCGGTGGTGGGGCATTCGCAGGGTGAGATCGCGGCGGCGGTGGTGGCGGGTGCGTTGTCGTTGGAGGACGGCGCTCGGGTGGTGGCGTTGCGTAGTCAGGCGATCGTGGCGCTGGCCGGGCGTGGTGGTATGGCGTCGGTGGCTCTCGGCTCCGCCGAGGTGAGCGAGCTGCTGGGGCGCTGGGAGGGGCGGCTGTCGGTGGCGGCGGTGAACGGTCCCGCTTCGACGGTGGTGTCGGGTGATGTGGACGCTGTCGATGAGCTGTTGGCGCGTTGCGAGGGGGAAGGTACGCGGGCCAGGCGGATCGAGGTGGATTATGCCTCGCATTCGGCGCATGTGGAGGCCATCGAGGAGGAGCTGGCCCGGTTGCTGGCTCCGGTGACACCGCGCCAGGCCGAGGTGGCGTGGTATTCGACGGTGCGGCGGGAGTGGTTGTCCGGGTCGGAGGTGGATGGCGGGTACTGGTTTGAGAATCTGCGGCGGACGGTGTGGTTGGAGCCGTCGGTGGGTGCGTTGGCGGAGCAGGGCTTCGGGGTGTTCGTTGAGGTCAGTGCGCATCCGGTGTTGACGGTGGCGGTGCAGGAGACGGTTGAGCGTGCGGGTGGGGAGGTGGTGGTGTGTGGCACGTTGCGGCGTGATGATGGTGGTCTTGCCCGGTTGTGGTCGAGTGCGGCTGAGTTGTGGGTACGCGGTGTGGACGTCGACTGGCCGCAGACGTATGCCGGATCCGGCCCGCGGATCATCGACCTGCCCACCTACGCCTTCCAACACCAGCACTTCTGGCTGGAGGAACGCACCGTGGTCGCGGGCGACGTCGGCGCGGCCGGGCTCGGCGCGGCCGGACACCCCCTCCTCGGCGCGGCGGTCTCGCTGGCCGACGCCGACGGGGTGCTGCTCACCGGAAGATTGTCGCTCAGGACCCACCCGTGGCTGGCCGACCACAAGGTCAACGGGCAGGTGCTGCTGCCCGGCACGGCATTCGTCGACCTGGCCATCAAGGCGGGCGACGAGGCCGGCTGCGGCCTCCTCGAAGAGCTGACCATCCAGGCGCCGCTCATCGTGCCCGAGCCCGGCGCCGTCCAGCTCCAGCTGGCCGTGGGCGCCGCCGGTGAGGACGGGCGGCGGCAGCTCACCGTGCACAGCCGGCCCGACGGCGGGACCGCCGACGACCCGTGGACCTGCCACGCCAGCGGCGTGCTCGCCCCGGTGACCGCGCCACCGCCCGCGCAGGAGACGGCCGCATGGCCGCCCGAGGGCGCGCAGCCGCTTCCGCTGGACGGCATGTACGACTGGCTCGGCGAGGTCGGCCTGGGCTACGGACCGATCTTCCAGGGGCTGAAGGCCGTCTGGCGGCGCGACGAGGAACTGTTCGCCGAGGTCGCCCTGCCGGACGACACCGGCACCGGCGGGTTCGGGCTGCATCCCGCGCTGCTCGACGCCGCGCTGCACGCCGTCGCGCTCAACGCGGCCACCGCGGAGGACGGGCCGCACATGCCGTTCGCCTGGACCGGCGTGCGGCTGCACGCGACGGGCGCCGCGTCGATCCGCGTACGGCTCACGCCCCGCGACGCCGACCGCGTGGCGCTGGCCGTCACCGACACCACCGGCGTGCCCGTCGCCGACGTGGACTCGCTGATCCTGCGCCCCCTGCCCGCCGAACTCGGCACGCCGGCACGAGACGCGGACGACGACGCGCTCTACACGCTCGAATGGGCGCCCGTCCCCACCGGCGAACCCGCGGGGGAGCAGCGGTGGGTGGTCGTCGGCGACCCGTCGGCCCTTCCGGCTGCGGAAACGCACGACACCGTCGCCGGGTTGCTCGCCGGCGGGCAGGTGCCCGACTGGGTGGCCGTACCGCTGGAGGGCGGGCACGGCGGAGACCTGGCGGCGGCGGTGCACGACCGGACCTGCCACGTGCTCGACCTGCTGCGTACGTGGCTGGCCGACGAGGACCACCCGGCGTCCAGGCTCGTCCTCATCACCCACGGCGCGGTCGGCGCCACGGCGGACGACGAGGTGGCGGACCTGGTCAACGCCGGGGTCTGGGGCCTGGTCAGGTCCGCGCAGTCGGAGACCCCCGAACGGGTCGTCATCGCCGACCTCGACCGCGACCCGGAGTCGTACCGTGCGCTGCCCGCCGCGCTCGCGACGGGGGAGACCCAGCTCGCGATCAGGAAGGGCACGGCGTACGCGCCCCGCCTGGCCCGCCCGGGCAGCGGCGGCGGCGCGCTCGTCCCGCCCGCCGAGGCGGCGAACTGGCGGCTGGACGTGACCAGCCGCGGCACGGTCGACGACCTCGCCCTGATGCCCGCGCCCGTCGCGCCGCTCGCCCCCGGCCAGGTGCGCGTCAGCACCCGGGCCATGGGGCTGAACTTCCGCGACGTGCTGATCGCCCTGGACATGTACCCGGGCGACGCGCCCATGGGCGGCGAGGGCGCCGGCGTGGTCATCGAGGTGGCGGACGACGTCGCCGCGTTCGCGCCGGGCGACCGGGTGATGGGCATCATCGACGGGTTCGCCCAGCAGGCGGTCGCCGACCACCGGATGCTCGCCCGCATCCCCGGCGACTGGTCGTACGCGCAGGCCGCGTCCGTGCCGATCGCCTTCGTCACCGCCTACCACGCCCTGGTGGACCTGGCCGGTCTCCAGGCCGGCGAGTCGCTGCTCGTGCACGCCGCCGCCGGCGGTGTCGGCATGGCCGCGGTTCAGCTGGCCCACCACCTGGGCGCCGAGGTGTACGGCACCGCGAGCGAGCCCAAGTGGCCCGCGGTACGCGAGCTGGGAGTCCCGCAGGAGCGCATCGCCTCCTCCAGGACGCTGGAGTTCGCGCGGACCTTCGAGGCGGGCGTGGACGTCGTGCTCAACTCCCTCGCCGGAGAGTTCGTGGACGCCTCGCTCGGCCTGCTGCGGCCCGGCGGGCGCTTCATCGAGATGGGCAAGACGGACGTGCGCGACCCCGACGGCCTGCCCGGAGTTCGCTACCAGAACTTCGACCTCACCCTGCTCGACCCGTCCAGGACCGGCGAGATCCTGGCGGAGATCGCCGAGCTGTTCGAGCGCGGCGCGCTCCGCCTGCCGCCGCTGCGGACCTGGGACGTGCGCCGCGCCCCCGAGGCGTTCCGGCACGTCGCCCAGGCCCGCCACATCGGCAAGGTCGTGCTGACCGCGCCGCCCGCGTTCGACCCCGACGGCACGGTGCTCGTCACCGGCGGCACCGGCGCGCTCGGCGCCATGGCCGCCCGCCGCCTGGTCACCGAGCACGGCGTCCGGCACCTGGTGCTGGCCGGCCGGCGCGGCCCCGCCGCTGACGGCGCGGCGGCGCTGAAGGAGGAGCTGACCGGGCTGGGCGCCGCCGTACGGATCGTCGCCTGCGACGCCGCCGACCGCGACGCCCTGGCCGGGCTGCTCGCGGCGATCCCCGCCGAGCACCCGCTCACCGGGGTCGTCAGCACGGCGGGCGTGCTCGACGACGGCATGATCCCGTCGCTCACCCCGGAACGGGTCGCGGCCGTGCTGCGCCCGAAGGTGGACGCGGCCGTGAACCTGCACGAGCTGACCGAGCATCTCGACCTGGCGCAGTTCGTCCTGTACTCGGGCGCGGCCGGGGTGCTCGGCAGCCCGGGGCAGGGCAACTACGCGGCGGCGAACACGTTCCTGGACGCGCTCGCGCAGCACCGCCGGGCCCGCGACCTGGCCGCGACGTCCCTGGCCTGGGGCCTGTGGACGCCGCAGAGCGGCAGCGGCATGACCGGGCACCTCGACGAGGCCGACCTGGGCAGGCTCAGCCGGTCCGGAATGGGCGCGCTCGACGTCGACCAGGGCCTGGAGCTGTTCGACCGGGCACTCGGCGTGGACGAGGCGGCGCTCGTGCCGATCAACCTCGACCTCGCCGTCCTGCGCGCGGGAGCGGCCAAGGGTTTCGGGCACCCGATGTTCCGCGGCCTGGTCCGCATCGCCACCCGCCGCATGGTGGTGGCGGCCGAGGCGCCGCAGGCCGACTCGCTCACCGACCGGCTGGCCGCCCTTCCCGACGACGACCGGCTGCCGATGCTGCTCGACCTGGTACGCGGCCACGTCGCCGCGGTGCTCGGCTTCCCCGGGCCCGAGGCGGTCGAACCGGCACGGGCGTTCAAGGAGATCGGGTTCGACTCGCTGACGGCCGTGGAGCTGCGCAACCGCCTGAAGACGGTCACCGGGTTGCGGCTGCCGGCCTCGCTGGTCTTCGACTACCCGAACTCCGCCGCGCTCGCCGGGCACCTGCTGGAGGAGCTGGCGCCGCCGGCCCACAGCGCCGAGCAGCAGATCCTGGCCGAGCTCGACCGGATCGAGGCCAGGCTGGCCGTCATGGCGGCCGGCTGCGCCACCGCCGGGGAGATCACCTCCCGGCTCGAACAGCTGGCCTTCTCGTGGAAGGAACGGCACCACGAGGCCGACACCACCGCCGAGGACGTGGCGGGCCAGCTCAGCTCGGCGACCGCCGACGAGATCATCAACTTCATCGACAGCGAACTCGGACTCTCCTGAGCAGGCGTCACCGACGGCTAGGAAGGCAACACCATGGCGACAGAGGAACAGCTCGTCGAATATCTCAAGCGGGTGACGACCGAGCTCCACGACAGCAAGAAGCGGCTGCAGGCGGCCGAGGACAAGGACCACGAGCCGATCGCCATCGTCGGCATCGGCTGCCGCTACCCCGGGGAGATCGAGAGCCCCGAGGACCTGTGGCGGATCGTGTCCGGCCGGGCCGACGCCATCTCCGGGCTTCCCGACGACCGCGGCTGGGACCTGGAGTCGATGTACAACCCCGACCCCGACGCGTTCGGCACCTCGTACGTCCGCGAGGGCGGCTTCGTGAAGGACGTCACGGCGTTCGACCCGGCGTTCTTCGGCATCTCCCCGCGCGAGGCGCAGGCGATGGACCCGCAGCAGCGGCTGCTGCTGGAGACGTCGTGGGAGGCGATCGAGCGGGCCGGCATCGACCCGGCCGCCCTGCACGGCAGCAGGACCGGCGTGTTCGTGGGGGCCAACAGCTCCGAGTTCCTCACGCTGATGACGCAGGCGCCGCCCGAGCTGCAGGGCTACCTGATGACCGGCGTCGCCACCAGCGTGGTGTCGGGCCGCATCTCGTACACGCTGGGCCTGGAGGGGCCGGCCGTCACGATCGACACGGCCTGCTCGTCGTCGCTGGTGGCGCTGCACCTGGCGGTACGGGCGCTGCGCAACGGCGACTGCTCGCTGGCGCTGGCCGGAGCGGTGGCCGTGCTGTCGTCGCCCGGCACGTTCATCGGCTTCAGCAGGGTGCGCGCGCTGGCCAGGGACGGCCGCTCCAAGGCGTTCTCCGCCGCCGCGGACGGCATGGCGCTCGCCGAGGGCGCGGGCGTCCTCCTGGTCGAGCGCCTGTCGGACGCCCGCCGCAACGGCCACCCCGTGCTGGCCGTCATCCGCGGCTCGGCGATCAACCAGGACGGCGCGAGCAACGGGCTCACGGCGCCGAACGGCCCGTCGCAGCAGCGCGTCATCCGCGCCGCCCTCGCCGACGCCAGGCTCGCCCCCGTCCAGGTGGACGCCGTGGAGGCGCACGGCACCGGCACCGAGCTCGGCGACCCGATCGAGGCCCAGGCGATCATCGCGACCTACGGCCAGGACCGGCCGGAGGACCGCCCGCTCTGGCTCGGGTCGGTGAAGACCAACATCGGCCACGCGCAGGCCGCCGCCGGCGCCGCGGGCGTCATCAAGATGGTGATGGCGATGCGCAACGGCGTGCTGCCCGCGACCCTGCACGCGGAGGAGCGGTCGGAGCACATCGACTGGTCGAAGGGCGCGGTGGAGCTCCTGACGGACGCCCGCCCGTGGCCCGCCGGCGTGGAGCCGCGCAGGGCCGGCGTGTCGTCGTTCGGCATGAGCGGCACCAACGCGCACGTGATCATCGAGGAGGCGCCGCCGGCCCCGCCGGCCGAGGACGGGCCGCGCCAGGAGCCTCCCGCGGTCCCCTGGCTGCTGTCGGGGCGCGGCGCGGAGAGCCTGCGGCGGCAGGCCGGGCGGCTGTCCGCGTGGACGCGTACCCGTTCCGGCGAGAGCCCCGCCGACGTCGGCTGGTCGCTGCTGACGGGCCGGACGGCCTTCGACCACCGCGCGGTCGTGGTCGGTGCTGATCGGGACGAGCTGGTGGCCGGCCTGGACGGCCTGGCCGAGGGCGTGCCGGTGCCCGACGTGGTGCAGGGCGTCGCCGGCGGTGGTGGCAAGCCGGTGTTCGTGTTTCCTGGTCAGGGGTCGCAGTGGCTGGGCATGGGTGTGGAGTTGCTGGACAGCTCGCCGGTGTTCGCGGCGCGGATGGGCGAGTGTGAGGCGGCGCTGGCTGGGTTCGTGGACTGGTCGTTGACGGGTGTGTTGCGTGGTGAGGCCGGCCAGCCGGGTTATGACCGGGTGGATGTGGTGCAGCCGGTGCTCTGGGCTGTGATGGTTTCTTTGGCGGAGGTGTGGCGGTCGCTGGGGGTGGTTCCTGCTGCGGTGGTGGGGCATTCGCAGGGGGAGATCGCGGCTGCGGTGGTGGCGGGTGCGTTGTCGTTGGAGGACGGCGCTCGGGTGGTGGCGTTGCGCAGTCAGGCGATCGTCGCTCTGGCCGGGCGTGGTGGTATGGCGTCGGTGCCGTTGGGTTCGGCCGAGGTGGGTGAGCTGCTGACCCGCTGGGAGGGGCGGCTGTCGGTGGCGGCGGTGAACGGTCCCGCTTCGACGGTGGTGTCAGGCGATGTGGACGCCATCGAGGAGCTGCTGGCGCATTGTGAGGGTGAGGGGGTGCGGGCCAAGCGGATCGATGTGGATTACGCCTCGCACTCGGCTCATGTGGAGTCCATCCAGGACGAGTTGGGCAGGTTGCTGGCTCCGGTCACGCCCCGCGAGGCCGAGGTGGCCTGGTACTCCACGGTCCGGCAGGAGTGGTTGTCCGGTTCCGAGGTGGACGGCGCGTACTGGTATGAGAACCTGCGGCAGACGGTGTGGTTCGCTCCGGCGGTCAGTGCTCTGGCGGAGTCGGGGCACCGGTTCTTCGTGGAGGCCAGCGCCCACCCGGTGCTGCAGATCGGCACCCGTGAGACGCTGGAGGAGTCGGGCGGCGAGGCGGTGTCCGTCGGCACGCTGCGCCGCGACGACGGCGGCCTGCGCCGGTTGTGGTCCAGCGCCGCCGAGTTGTGGGTGCGCGGCGTGGACGTCGACTGGGCCCAGGCCTACGCCCCCGCGCGTCCCCGCAGGGTCGACCTGCCCACCTACGCCTTCGAGCGGGAACCGTACTGGCCGAAGAACATCCAGTCGAACGCCGACCTCACCCAGCTCGGCATGGGCCAGGCCGGGCATCCCCTGCTGGCGGCCACCGTGTCGCTGGCCGACGGCGAAGGCGTGCTGCTCACCGGCCGGCTGTCACTGAAGACCCACCCGTGGCTGGCCGACCACATGGTCAGCGGGCAGGTGCTGCTGCCCGGCACCGCCTTCGTGGAGCTGGCCGTCAGGGCCGGCGACGAGGCCGGCTGCGACCTGCTGGAGGAGCTGACCCTGCAGGCCCCGCTGGTCCTGCCCGAGCGCGGCGGCGTCCAGGTGCAGGTGGCCGTCGGCGCGCCCGACGAGGACGGGCGGCGCGCGCTGACCATCCACTCGCGGCTCGACGACGAGCCGTGGACCCGGCACGCCACCGGCTTCCTCGCCAAGGACACCGGGGCGGCCGCCTTCGCCGAGGCGTCGTGGCCGCCCGCCGGAGCGACCGCCATCGGCGCCGACGGCGTGTACGAGCTGCTGTCGGGCATCGGCGTCGACTACGGCCCCGCCTTCCGCGGCGTGCGGGCCGTGTGGCGGCGCGACCGGGAGCTGTTCGCCGAGGTCGCCCTGCCGGAAGGCACCGAGACCGGCGGCTTCGGGCTGCACCCCGCGCTGCTCGACGCGGCACTGCAGCCCCTCGCCGTGGGCGACTTCTTCCCCGCCCAGGCCACCGGCGGCCCCGTGCTGCCGTTCGCCTGGACCGGCGTGCGCCTGGCCGCGACCGGCGCCGCCACGCTGCGCGTCCGGCTCGCGCCCGAGGGCGCGAACGCGGTGCGGATCGAGGTCGCCGACGCCACCGGCGCGCCCGTCGCCTCCGTGGACTCGCTGGTCGTCCGCGCGATGGCCGCCGCCGACCTCAAGGCCGCCACCGACCCGCTGCGCGACGCCCTGTTCGCCCTCGACTGGGTGCCCGCTGGGCCGCTACCTGGGCCGACCTCTGGGCCGGCCTCTGGGCCGGACGCCGGGCTTGACGGCGCACGCTACGCGATCGCCGGCGGCGACGGCAGCCGGCTCAAGGCCGCGCTGGAGGCGGCAGGAGCGCAGGTGGACACGCTCGACCCGGACGGCGCCACGCCGCACCTGGCGTTCTGGGTGTGCGCCCCAGACCCAGCGGCCGATCCGGCGACGGGAGCACGCAGCGCGACCAGCGAGGTGCTGGCCGCCGCCCAGTCCTGGCTCGCCGAGGAACGGTACGCCGACGTGCCCCTCGTCGTGGTCACCCAGGGCACGATGGCTCAGGGCGGCGACCTGCCGGTCGCCGCGGTGTGGGGGCTGATCCGTTCGGCGCAGTCGGAGAACCCGGGCCGTTTCGTCCTGCTCGACCTCGACGGCACGGACGAGTCGTGGCAGGCGCTCCCCGCCGCGGTCGTGTCCGGTGAACCCCAGATCGCGCTCGCCGGGGGCGAGGCCCTGGTGCCGCGACTGTCCCGCCGGAGCACCGCCGCACCCGCGGAAGCGGGGGCGGGCTCCGAGGCGCCCGCGGAAACGCCACCGGCCGCCGCCTCGTGGGATCAGGACGGAACCGTGCTGATCACCGGCGGCACCGGCACCCTCGGCGGGATCGTCGCCCGCCACCTGGTGACCGAGCACGGGATCCGCCACCTGCTGCTGATCAGCCGCCGCGGCCCCGCCGCCGCGGGCGCGGCCGAGCTGATGTCCGAGCTGACCGCGCTCGGCGCCGACGTGACCGTCACCGCCTGCGACGCCGCCGACCGGCAGGCCCTGGCCGACGTGCTGGCGGGCGTCCCCGCCGAACATCCGCTCACCGGTGTCGTGCACACGGCGGGCGCCCTGGACGACGGCGTCCTCGCCGCGCTGACGCCCGAGCGGATCGACACCGTGCTGCGGGCCAAGGCCGATGCCGTGCTGAACCTGCACGAGCTGACCGAGGACCTGCCGCTGACCGCGTTCGTGCTGTTCTCCTCGGCGGCCGGCGTCTTCGGCGGGCCCGGCCAGGGCAACTACGCGGCCGCCAACGCGTTCGTCGACGCGCTCGCCGAGCGGCGCAGAAGGCTCGGCCTGCCCGCGCTGTCGCTGGCGTGGGGTCTGTGGGAGCAGGACAGCGGGCTCACCGGGACGCTCAGCGAGACCGACAGGGCGCGGCTGGCCCGCACCGGGGTCGCGCCGCTGTCCACCGCCGACGGGCTCGCGCTGCTGGACGCCGCCTGCGCCGCGGACCGGGCGGCGCTGGTGCCGATCCGGCTGGAGTTCGCCGCGCTGCGGATGGCGGCCCAGTTCGGGGCGCTCCCCACGATCCTGCAGGAGCTGGTCCCCACGTCGAAGCGGCGGGTGGTGGGCGACGACCCGGTCGCCGCGTCGGAGCTGCGCGAGCGCCTGGCCCGCATGCCGGAGTCCGAGCACGCCAGGGTGCTGCTCGACCTCGTGCTCGGCCAGGTGGCGACCGTGCTCGGCTACCGCGACCCCAGCGCCGTCGAGCAGGACCGCCCGTTCAACGAGGCCGGGTTCGACTCGCTGACCGCCGTCGAGTTCCGCAACCGCATGAACGCGGCCACCGGCCTGCGGCTGCCCGCCACCCTCGTCTTCGACTACCCGACGCCCGCCGGCCTCGTCGAATATCTGCGGACCCGGCTGCTCGACGGGCCACGGTCGGCCGTCTCGGCCAGGACGCAGTCCGGCGAGGAGGAGCCGATCGTCATCGTCGGCATGAGCTGCCGGCTGCCCGGCGGCGTTACCGACCCCGACGGGCTGTGGAACCTGGTGGCCGAAGGCGGCGACGCGATGTCGATGTTCCCCGCCGACCGCAACTGGAACCTGGACGAGCTCTACCACCCGGACCCGGAGCACCCGGGCACCACGTACACCCGCGAGGGCGGCTTCGTCTACGACGCCACCACGTTCGACCCGGCGTTCTTCAGCATCTCGCCGCGCGAGGCCGTGGCCATGGATCCCCAGCAGCGCCTGCTGCTCGAGGGCTCGTGGGAGGCGATGGAGAACGCCGGCATCGACCCGGGCACGCTGCGCGGCAGCCGGACCGGCGTGTACGTCGGCCTGATGTACCACGACTACGGCTTCCACCTGCAGAACCCGACGAGCGACCTGGAGGGCCTGGTCGGCACCGGCATCTCGGCGGGCGTCGCCTCCGGCCGCGTGTCGTACACCTTCGGCTTCGAGGGCCCGTCGGTCACCATCGACACGGCCTGCTCCTCGTCGCTGGTGGCCCTGCACATGGCGATCCAGGCGCTGCGGCGCGGCGAGTGCTCGCTCGCCCTGGCCGGCGGCGTCACCGTGCTCTCCACGCCCAGCGTGTTCGTCGACTTCAGCCGCCAGCGCGGCCTCGCCCCCGACGGCCGCTGCAAGTCGTTCGCCACGGGCGCCGACGGCACCGGCTGGGCGGAGGGCGTGGGCCTGCTGCTGGTCGAGCGGCTCTCCGACGCCCGGCGCAACGGCCACCCGATCCTGGCCGTGGTGCGCGGCACCGCGATCAACCAGGACGGCGCCAGCTACGGCCTGACCGCGCCCAACGGCCCCTCGCAGCAGCGGCTCATCGAGGAGGCGCTGGCCGACGCGCGGCTGACCACGGCCGACGTCGACGCCGTCGAGGGCCACGGCACCGGCACCACGCTGGGCGACCCGATCGAGGCGCAGGCCGTCGTCGCGACGTACGGCCAGGACCGGCCGGAGGACCGGCCGCTCTGGCTCGGCTCGGTGAAGTCGAACCTCGGCCACACCCAGGCCGCCGCCGGCGTCGCGGGCATCATCAAGATGGTGATGGCCATGCGGCACGGCGTGCTGCCGCGGACGCTGCACGTGGACGAGCCCACCACCCACGTCGCGTGGGACGCGGGCGCGGTCAAAGTGCTCACCGAGGCCGTCCCGTGGCCGGAGACGGGCAGGCCGCGCCGCGCGGGCGTCTCCTCGTTCGGCATCAGCGGCACCAACGCCCACGTCATCATCGAGCAGGCCCCGGAGCAGGACGAACCCGCCGAGCCCGAGGAGCCCTCGCGCCCGGTCATCCCGTGGGTGTTGTCGGCCAAGAGCGCGGAGGCGCTGAAGGCGCAGGCCCGCAGGCTCCGCGACCACCTGGGCGCCGACCGGCGGGCCACGGACGTCGCCTGGTCGCTGGCCACGACGCGGGCCTCGTTCAAGCGGCGGACGGTCGTCCTGGGCGCCACCCGCGACGAGCTCGCCGCCGGGCTGGAGTCCGCGCTCGCCGGCACCCCCGCCGACAACGTGATCACCGGCTCGGCCGCCCGGGGACGGACGGCGTACCTCTTCACCGGCCAGGGCAGCCAGCGGCCGGGCATGGGAGAGGAGCTGTACGCGGCCTACCCCGAGTACGCCGCGGCCTTCGACGAGGTCTGCGCCCGCTTCGACCGGCACCTCGACCGGCCCCTGCGCGAGGTCATCGCCGGCGACGCCGACCTGCTCGCCCAGACCCGGTACACCCAGGCCGCGCTGTTCGCCGTCGAGGTCGCCCTGTTCCGCTGCCTGGAGGCGTGGGGCGTGCGCCCCGACTTCCTGGCCGGCCACTCGATCGGCGAGATCGCCGCCGCGCACGTCGCCGGCGTGTTGTCGCTGGACGACGCGGTCGCGCTCGTGGCCGCCAGGGGCGGCCTCATGCAGGCGCTGCCGCCCGGCGGCGCCATGGTCTCGGTGCGCGGCGTGACCGAGGAGGACGTGCTGCCGCTGCTGGCCGGGCACGAGGAGCGCGTCGGCATCGCCTCCGTCAACGGCCCCTCGTCGCTGGTCCTGTCGGGCGACGAGGCGAGCGTGCTGGAGCTGGCCGAGCAGCTGGCCTCGCGCGGTTGCAAGACCAGGCGGCTGACCGTCAGCCACGCGTTCCACTCGCCGCTGATGGAGCCGGCGATCGAGGAGTTCGTGAACGTCGCCCGCGGGCTGGCCTTCCAGCCGCCGGAGATCCCCGTCGTCTCCAACGTCACCGGCGAGCTCGCCACCGTCGAGGAGCTGACCTCGCCCGAGTACTGGGCCCGCCACCTGCGCCAGGCCGTGCGCTTCTGCGACGGCGTACGGACCCTGCGCGACCAGGGCGTGTCCACCTTCATCGAGCTCGGCCCCGACGCGGTGCTGTCCGCCATGGTGAAGGACTGCCTGGACGGCTGGACCGGGGTCGCCGCTCCGGCGCTGCGCCGCGACCGGGCCGAGACCGGCACGCTGATCGAGGCCCTGGCCCAGGCGTACACGCACGGGGTCGGCGTCGACTGGGCCGCCGTGATCGGCTCGGGGCGGGCCGTGCCGCTGCCCACCTACCCCTTCCAGCGCCAGCGGTACTGGCCCGACCCTCCTCGTCAGGAGGAGGACGTACGGCCCGACCAGGGGCTTTGGGACGCCGTCGGCCGCGACGACCTGGACGGCCTGCTCGCGGTGCTCGGCCTGGAGAGCGGCGCCACGGTCGCCGACCTGCTGCCCGCGCTGGCCAGGCTGCGCGGCCAGGACGGCGCCGGCCACGGGGACGTGCGTTACCAGCTCGGCTGGCGCCCCCTCACCGACCTGCCCGCCCCCGCGCTCTCCGGAACCTGGCTGGTGGTGGGGGACGCCGCCGCACCGGCGGAGGCGCTGGCAGCGGGGCTCGCCGCCCATGGGGCGGACACGGTGGTGCTGCCCGAGCCGCCCGGCTCTTTCCACGCAGGCGCGGCTGACACGGTCGTGCTGCCTGGTACCTCCGACGGTGGCGTGGCGGGCATCGTGTGCCTGCTGCCGGACGGCGTGCGGGCTCCGGCGGTCCCCGAGGGTTCGGCGCCGGTCTGGTTCCTCACCCGCGGCGCGATCCAGGTGGTGCCGTCCGACCGTGTGGCAGGACCCGAGACGGCCGCGGACTGGGGTGCCCTCCGGAGCGCGGCCGGCGAGGGGCTGCTGCGGCGCGGCGGGCTGATCGATCTGCCGGTCAGGCTCGACGACCAGGTCATCCGCCGGTTGTGCGGGGTCCTGTCCGGGCTGACGGGTGAGGCCGAGGTGGCCGTACGCTCCGGCGGGGTCTTCGCCCGCAGGCTGCGGCCCGCGCCGCCGCGCGGCACGCCGCTCGGCCGCGACTGGCGGCCCGGCGGCACGGTCCTGCTGGCGGGCCACCTCGACGAGACCGCCACGGAACTGGCCAGATGGGCCGCCCGCAACGGCGCGGAACGGGTCGTCCTCACCGAACCGGCCGCCGGCCTCGAAGGCGAGCCGGGCGTGACCGTCCTCACCGGAGCGGCCTCCGGCCCCGGAGGCGAGCCGGGCACGCCCGGCCTCGCCGCGGCCATGGGCGTCCTGACCCCGGCCGCCGGGCTGAACGGGCACGCGCCTGGCGCGCCTGGGCTGAACGGGCACGCGGCCGGCGGGTCCGGGGTGAACGGGCAGGCAAAGGCCGGAGGGGTGTCGGCGGTCGTGTGTACGACGGCGGAGGCGGCTCGCGTGCTGGACGAGCCGGCCAGAGCCGCCGGCGTGGGAGTCTTCGTCATGCTGGCCCCGTCGCGGGCCGCCTGGGGCGGGGACGGCGCGGAGGCGTACGAGTTCTTCGCCGCGCTGGCGGACGAGCGGCTGGCCGCGGGGCAGCCCGCGCTGGCCGTGGCCGCCGGGCTGAAGGAGCCCGGGGACGCCGTGTCGGCCATCCGCCACGCGCTGCACCAGGGCGACAGGACGCTCGTGCTCGCCGACCCCGACTGGGCCGCGCTCAACGCGTCCGGCCAGGTCCGGCTGCTGGAGGAGATCCCGCAGGCAGCCGGGGAGGATGGCGACTCCGGCGAGGCCGTCGACGACGCGGCGGCCTTCCGCCGGTTGTTGTCCGGCAGCCCGGCCGAGGAGCACCGGGACATCGTGCTCGGCGTGGTGCGCGGCGAGGCGGCGGCGATCCTGCAGCTGCCGATGCCCGACGCGGTCGAGCAGGACGCTGAGTTCTTCGAGCTCGGCTTCTCCTCGATGGCCGCGGTGGAGCTGCGCAACCGGCTCGTCGAGCTGACCGGCATCGAGGTGGCGGCCGACGCGATCTACGACTACCCGACCCCCGCCGAGCTGGCCGAGCACCTGCTCGCCGAGGCCATGAGCTGAGCCATCCCGGCTGAGATCGCGGTCGGGCCCGCAAGGCCCCCGCCGAAGAAAGGACGGACCCGTGCTGGATGGATGCACCCCCTGGCCTGAGGAGTTCGCCGAGCGGTACCGTTCGGCCGGCTACTGGCGCGACGAGACGCTGGGCGAGCTCCTGCGCGGGCTGGCCCGCTCGCACCCCGGCAAGACCGCCCTCGTGGCGGGCGGGGAGCGGTGGAGCTACGCCGAGCTGGACGCCAGGACCGACCGGATGGCGGCCGGCCTGCGCCGGATCGGCATCGGCGCCGGCGACCGCGTCGTCGTGCAGCTGCCGAACATTCCGGAGCTGGTCGCGCTCATGTTCGCGCTGTTCAGGATCGGCGCCCAGCCGGTCCTGGCGCTGCCGGCCCACCGCAGCAGCGAGATCACGTACTTCTGCGAGTGCACCGACGCGGTGGCGTACGTCATTCCCGACGTGCACGTCGGGTTCGACTACCGGGAGCTGGCCGCCGAGGTGACGGCGCGGGTGCCCACGCTCAAGCACGTGCTCGTCGCGGGAGATCCGGGGGACTTCGCCGCGCTTCCCCTGGACGGCGACCCGGTCGACCTGCCCAGGCCCGACCCCGCCGGCGTGGCGCTCTTCCTGCTGTCGGGCGGGACGACCGGCGTTCCCAAGCTGGTGCCGCGCGCCCACCAGGAATGGTCGTACAGCGGGCGCGCGGTGGCCGAGGCGTGCGACTACGGCGAGGAGACCGTTCACCTGGTGAGCCTGCCGCTGAGCCACAACTGGCCGCTGACCCACGGGCTGCTGGCCACCTTCCACGCGGCCGGCACGCTCGTGCTGGCCCCGGGTCCCAGCCCGGACGAGGCGTTCCCGCTCATCGAACGGGAAAGAGTGACCGAGACCGGGCTGATCCCTGGCGCGGCGCTGCTGTGGATGGAGGCGGCAGAGTGGGACGAGTACGACCTGTCCAGCCTGCGGCGGGTCACGATCGGCGGGACGAAGCTCCAGCCCGAGATGGCCCGCAGGGTGGAGCCCGCGCTGGGCTGCCGGCTCCAGCAGGCCTTCGGCATGGCCGAGGGGTTGTGCGGGTTCCACCGGTGGGACGACCCGCAGGACGTGGTCCTCGTCAGCCAGGGGCTGCCCGTCTCCCCGGCGGACGAGGTCCGGGTCGTGGACGAGGACGACAACGACGTCGCTCCCGGCGAGGTGGGCCGGCTCCTGGCGCGCGGCCCGTACACGGTGCGGGGGTACTACCGGGCGCCCGAGCACAACGCCAGGACGTTCACCGCCGACGGCTTCTACCGGACCGGAGACCTGGTACGGCTGCTGCCGACCGGTCATGTGATCTTCGAAGGTCGCGTCAAGGACCAGATCAACAGGGGAGCGGAGAAGATCGCGGCCGAGGAGGTGGAGAACCACCTGCTCGCCCATCCCGGTGTCAGGGAGGTCGCTCTGGTCGGCCTGCCTGACGAGGTGCTCGGCGAGCGGACCTGTGCCTGCGTGGTGCCCCGCGGCACGGCGCCGACGCTGGCCGAGCTCGCCGCCTTCCTGCGCGACCGCGGTGTCGCGGCCTTCAAGTTCCCCGACCGCCTGGAGATCGTCCCCCGACTCCCGCTCACCCCGCTCGGCAAGGTCAGCAAGAAGACGCTCGCCGGCATGTTCCACTGACCCCACGCACGCAGAGGACGATCGCCGATGCACGTCGCAGACATCGACCTGCAGGGATTCCGGGAAGTGCACGCCAAAGCGACCATCGAGGCGCGCAACAACGCGTGCCCCGCCCTGGCGATCTGGCGCCAGGACATCGGCCCCTTCGACCCGGCCGGGCTGCTCAGACCGCTGTTCGAGCGGTCCACGCGCACCTTCGTCTGGGTGTCGCCCGAGACCAGCGTCATCGCCATGGGCAGCGCCACGGACTTCACGCACTTCGGCCGTGACAGGTTCGCCGGCATCCGGCGCGGCTGGGAGAAGGCGGCCAGAACAGCGGTGGCCGACGGTCCCGGAGCGCGTGGCGTTCCGGCTCTGGTCGGCGGCTTCGCCTTCGCGCCGCGTCCCGGCTCGTTGCCGGAGGCCCTGATGTGGGTGCCGCGCGTGCTGATCACGCAGGACCGGGACGGCAGGGCCACGCTCGCGCTCAGCGTGTGCGTCGACCCGCGCGGCACCACGGCCGACGGTCCCGCGCGGACGGCCGCGGACGCCGCCGCCCTGCTCGCCTCCGCCGGGGTGCGGCCATGCCCCAGCCCGCAGCTCGCGGGCACGAACACGATCGAGGTCCCGTCGGCGTCGGAGTGGAGGGCGCTGGTCGCGCACACCGTCGAGCAGATCCGGCGCGGCAGGTTCGACAAGGCGGTGCTGGCCCGGCAGCTGCGGGTCACCTCGCCCTGCGGCTACGACCTGCCCTCCGTCATGGGGACGTTGCTCGACACGCAGCCGGGCAGCACCGCGTTCGCCGTGGCGGCGTACGGGCAGGCCTTCGTCGGCGCCACGCCGGAGCGGCTGGTCAGCCTGCGCGGCGGGCGGGCCGAGTCGATGAGCCTGGCGGCGTCCATGCCGCGCGGCGCGACCCCGGCCGAGGACGCGTGCCTGCGCGCGGCCCTGCTGGAGGACGACAAGTCCCGGCGCGAGCAGAAGATCGTCACCGCGACGTTGCGGCGCGCGTTCGAGCAGGTCTGCGGCAACGTCACGGTGCCGGACGAGCCGCACGTGCTCGACCTGCCGAACCTGCGGCACCTGCACACCCGCATCGTCGGCGAGGTCGCCGACCCCGAGTCGGCCAGCGTGCTCGACCTCGTCGAGCGGCTGCACCCGACGCCCGCCGTCGGCGGGCAGCCGCGGCGTGCGGCGCTCGAGTGGCTGGGCGAGGCCGAGCCCTTCGACCGCGGCTGGTACGCCGGCCCTGTCGGGTGGATGAACGATGACCAGGAGGGCGACTTCGCGGTGGCCATCCGCTCGGCCCACCTGGAGGAGGGGACGGCCACGTTGTACGCGGGATGCGGCATCGTGGCGGGTTCCGACCCGGACGCGGAGCTTGAGGAGACCCGGTTGAAGTTCCGTCCCATGCTTAATGCACTGGCGGTTCCTTTATCGGAAAGGGCACCCTATAGACGGGTCGAGTGCAAAGATCTTGAATGATGGTGTGGGAACCGGGCTCCATCTCCCGTCTGTGGAGGGACTAGAAAAATGATCGAAATTACCGATTTGACCAAGCGTTATGGCAATAAGACGGCAGTGGATGGTTTGTCATTCAATGTCCATCCTGGGCGGGTCACCGGTTTTCTCGGACCCAACGGGGCGGGCAAATCGACCACCATGCGGGCGATCCTCGGCCTCGACCGTCCCCATGGCGGGAGCGTGACGGTCAACGGCCGCGCCTACGTCGGCCTGCCCCGGCCGATGCGCGAGGTGGGCGCCCTGCTCGACGCCCGTGCCGTGCACCCCCGGCGCACGGCGCGCAACCACCTGCTCTGCATCGCCCAGACCAACGGCATCCCCGCCAAGCGCGTCGACGAGGTCCTGCAGGTGGTCGGGCTGGAGTCGGTGGCGCGCAAGCGCGCGGGAGGCTTCTCGCTGGGCATGGGGCAGCGGCTCGGCATCGCGGTGGCGCTGCTCGGAGATCCGAAGGTGCTGTTATTCGACGAACCCGTCAACGGGCTCGACCCCGAGGGCATCAAGTGGATCCGCGAGCTGATGCGCGGACTGGCCGCCGAGGGCCGCACCGTCCTCGTCTCCAGCCACCTGATGAGCGAGATGGCGCAGACCGCCGACCACCTCATCGTCATCGGCAAGGGCAAGCTGATCGCCGACATCGGGATCGCCGAGTTCATCCGGCAGGGCTCCAACGTGCTCGTACGCGCCGACGACCAGGAGCGGCTCGCCGCCAAGCTGACCGAGGCCGGCGGCACCGTGCTCCCCGGCGCCGACGGGGCGCTCATCGTCACCGGCCTGGAGGCCAGGGAAGTCGGCAAGGCCGCGCTCGACGCCAAGGTGGTGCTGACGGAGCTGACGCCGCAGCGCTCCTTGGAACAGGCGTACATGGATCTGACCCGTGACAGCATCGAGTTCCAGGCGAGTGCGGCATGAGCGTGGCGTTCGCGGACACCGTCCGCTCCGAATGGACCAAGTTCCGGACGATCCCGTCCAACATCCCCACCATGCTGACCGCCGTCGCGCTCATGGTGTTCCCCGGCGCCCTGACCGCCAACGGGGCCAGCGAGAACTACCAGGCCGCCTCCGAGGCCACCAGGGCGGTGTTCGATCCCACCTACATCAGCATGTACGGCGGGTTCCTGTTCGCCCAGATCACCGTGGGCGCGCTGGGCGTGCTCGTGGTGACCCACGAGTACGCCACCGGCCTGATCCGCACCAGCACGACCGTGGTGCCGCGGCGCGGCCGGCTGCTGGGCGCCAAGGTGGCCACGTTCGCGCTGATCGCCCTGCTGATGGGCTGGGTGTCCAGCTTCGGCTCGTTCTTCCTCGGGCAGGCCGTGCTCGGGTCCGGCGGCGCCCCCACCGCCTCCCTCGGCGAGCCGGGCGTCCTGCGCGCCGTCGTCGGGATGGGGCTTCTCTGGGTGCTGGTCGGCCTGTCGGGCGTGGCGCTGGGCGGCCTGCTGCGCTCCACCATGAGTGCCACGACCGTGCTGGTCGCGGTCAACTTCATCATCCCGATCATCGGGCCCAGGCTGCTGCCCGACGGGGTCGGCGCCTGGGTGCAGACGTACTGGCCCATCCAGGCCGGCCTGCAGATCACCACCACCGTGCAGAACGCCGAGCGCATGCTCCCGTGGCCGGGCTTCGGGGTGATGGCCGCCTTCACCGCCGTGCTGCTGATCGCGGCGTTCGCCCTGTTCCGCTCCCGCGACGCCTGAGCCGCGTCCGGCGCCGCCTGAGCCGCTCCCGCTCTCGCCTCGCCTGAGCCGCCTCACCCGGCACCCGGCGCGCCACCCCGCGCGCCGGGTCCGCGGCATGCCCGGGGCCTCCCGCACTGGGGCAGACCGGCCGATTTAGTGGGCTGCTAGGGGTTACCCGCCTTATCCCGCCTCGCAAATACTGATGTCGCTTGACCGGGAAATCCTGGCGGGGAGGAGCGTTAAACAATGGCGCCGAATTTCGCGAACGGTCAGTGCCGGTCCTTTCGGGGCGACGGGCTGCCGGATCTGCTGGTACGTGACACGGAAACCGGCGAGCTCTTCGTTCACCCGCACAGCGGTGAGTTCAACGGGACCGACACGTTCCGCGCGCCGGTGAAGATCGGGGACGGATTCGGCTGGTGGCGGTTCTTCTTCGTCCGCGCCGTGGACGCGTCCGGCGACGGACGCGCCGACATATGCGCTTTCAGCACCAGCGAATACGACATCAATCCCGGCGAGAACGGCGAATTCGGTTTCTTCCTGCTGCGCAACCTCGGCGGGCCCGGCGAGATCGGCCCGTTCGCCGAGCCGCTCCGCGTGTCCAGCAAGCGCGACGACGGCCGCGAATGGGAGACCATCGGCTTCGCCGACGTGACGGGCACCGGCACCGACGACACGTTCGGCCGGGGCAAGAACGCCGGTAACATCGACCTCTTCCCGCACCGCGACCAGGGCGTCGTCAGGAACGACACCTACGACAAGGAGCCGGTGCGGCTCGTCGACGTCGACGTCGACGACTTCCCCGTCGCGATGGCCGACTTCACCGGCAACGGCACGCCCGACCTGCTGGTCCGCCGCGCCAACGGTGACATGGACCTGTTCGAGTTCGCCGGCAAGCCGGGCACGACGGCCGAGGGCACGTGGCACACCGTCGCCCGAGGCTGGCAGGACATGCGCATCATGACGCTCACGGACATCGACCTCGACGGGCGGCCCGACCTGCTCGGCCTGCGCCCCGACGGCACGCTCGACGCGTACGCGCACTCCGGCGTCTTCAACCCCCAAGCTCCGCTCGACCTCTTTCGTGAGCCGGTGACCGTGGCCACCGGATTCGGCAAGTACGACGTCGTCAGCTGACCACGCAAGAGCGTTCTCCTGCCCTATTCCCGCTCCGTCGGAATTTGGATTGGTTCAATGTCCTACGAACTCTCCTCTCGTAGTTTTTCCGACGACGCGGTGGCGATCGTCGGAATCTCGTGCCGGCTCCCCCAGGCTCCGGACCCGCAATCCTTCTGGCGGCTGCTGCGCGACGGCCGCGACGCGATCACCGACGTGCCCAGCGGGCGGTGGGACGCGCCGGAGACGAGTTCCCTGCGCGGCGGCTTCATCGACGGGATAGCGGAATTCGACGCCGAGTTCTTCGGCGTCTCCCCGAACGAAGCCGCGATGATCGACCCGCAGCAGCGGCTGCTCATGGAGCTGAGCTGGGAGGCGCTCGAAGACGCCGGCATCGTCCCGGCGAGCCTGCGCGACACCGCCGCCTCCGTCTTCATCGGCGCCATGGCCGGCGACTACGCCCAGCTGCTCCAGGGCAACGGGCGCGCGGCGCTGACCCGGCACAGCCTCACCGGCATCAGCCGGGCCCTGCTCGCCAACCGCATCTCGTACATGCTGGGGCTCAACGGGCCCAGCATGACGGTCGACTCCGCGCAGTCGGCCTCGCTGACCGCCGTGCACCTGGCGTGCGAGAGCCTGCGCAACGGCGAGACCGGCCTGGCCATCGTCGGCGGCGTGAACCTCAACCTGACCGCCGACAGCACGCTCGCCGCGCTGCGGTTCGGCGCCCTGTCGCCCGACGGCAGATGCTTCACCTTCGACGCCCGCGCCAACGGCTACGTCCGCGGCGAGGGCGGCGGCGTCGTCGTGCTGAAGCCGCTGGCCCGCGCGCTCGCCGACGGCGACCGGGTGTACTGCGTGATCGCCGGCAGCGCCATCAACAACGACGGGGGCGGCGACGGGCTCACCGTGCCCGACCAGCGCGCCCAGGAGGAGGTCATCCGGCTGGCCTGCGGGCGGGCCGGCGTGGAGGCAGCCGACGTGCAGTTCGTCGAGCTGCACGGCACCGGGACCCGCGTCGGCGACCCGATCGAGGCCCGCGCGCTCGGCGCGGCCATCGGCACCGCCAAGGACTCCGGCACGCCGCTGGTCGTCGGCTCCGCCAAGACCAACGTCGGCCACCTCGAGGGCGCCGCGGGCATCGTCGGCCTGCTGAAGACCGTGCTGGCCATCAGGCACCGCACGCTGCCGCCGTCGCTGAACTTCGAGACGCCCAACCCGCAGATCCCGTTCGACGAGCTCAACCTGCGCGTCAACACCGAGACGTCCGCGTGGCCGCGCGAGGACGCGCCGCTGGTGGCCGGCGTCAGCTCCTTCGGCATGGGCGGCGCCAACTGCCACGTGGTGCTCGCCGAACCCCCGCAGCCGGCCCTCACCGCCTCCACCGCACGCCAGGACGGGCCGCCGACCGCGGTGACCGGACCGCGGACAGAGCCGTTTTCCGGGCCGCTGATCGTGCCGCTCGCCGGGCAGAGCGAGGCCGCGCTGCGCGCCCAGGCGGGGCGGCTGCGCGACCGCCTGCTCGACGAGCCGGGCGCCGGCCTCGCCGACCTGGCGTACTCGCTGGCGACGACCCGTACGGCCTTCGACCGGCGGGCGGCGCTCGTCGTGGACGAGCCGTCAGCGCCGGCCGACGTGCCGGCCGACGTGCTGGCCGGCGTGCTGGACCGGCTGGCCAAGGGCGAGCCGGCCGCCGAGATCGTGACCGGCCGGCCGAGCACCGGCGACATCGCCTTCCTCTACTCGGGGCAGGGCAGCCAGCGGCCCGGCATGGGCCGCGAGCTGTACGCGGCGCACCCGGTCTTCGCGCGGGCGCTCGACGAGATCGCCGCCTGCTTCGACGGCACGCTCGACCGGCCGCTCCTCGACGTGATGTTCGCCGGCGAGGGCTCTCATGAGGCCGGCCTGCTCGACCAGACCGGGTTCGCCCAGCCCGCCCTCTTCGCCTTCGAGGTCGCCCTCACCCGCCTGTACGAGCACTGGGGCGTGCGCCCCGCCCGGCTCATCGGCCACTCCATCGGCGAGATCTCGGCCGCCCACGTCGCCGGCGTGTTGTCGCTGGCCGACGCCTGCGCCCTGGTCGCGGCGCGCGGCAGGCTGATGCAGAACCTCCCGGCCGGCGGCGCGATGGTCGCCGTGCAGGCCACCGAGGAGGAGGTGCTGCCCTTCCTGGACACCACCGTCAGCATCGCCGCGATCAACGGGCCGGACTCCACCGTGGTCTCCGGCTCCGAGAGCCGCGTCATGGAGATCGCCGAGGAGTTCCGCGGCCGCGGCCGCAAGACCCACCGCCTGCGGGTCAGCCACGCCTTCCACTCCCCGCTGATGGACCCGATGCTGGCGGAGTTCAGGGAGGTGGCCGAGTCGCTCGCCTACCGCGAGCCGGCCATCCCGATCGTCTCCAACCTCACCGGGGCCGTCGCGTCCGCCGAGGACCTGTGCTCGCCAGGACACTGGGTGTGGCACGTACGCGAGGCCGTACGGTTCTGCGACGGCATCCGCGCCCTGGCCGACACGGGCGTCACCACGTTCGTCGAGGTGGGGCCCGGGTCGGTGCTGGCCGCCATGGGGCAGCACTGCCTGCCCGCTAGCCCGTACACGCGGTTCATCGCCACGCTGCGCGACCCAGGGGCGGAACGCCGCAGCGCCGCGCTGGCGCTGGCCGGGCTGCAGGTCAGGGGCGCCACGCTCGACTGGGACGCCGTGCTGCCCGGCGCGCGCCGCGTCCCGCTGCCCACCTACGCCTTCCAGCGCACCTACCACTGGCTTCCCGAGGCGGACGGCTCCGCGCCGCCCCCGCCCCCGCACGCGGCTCCGGAGCCGTCCGCCTCGGGAGAGGAGACGCGGTCGCTCGCCGACCGGCTGCGCGGCCTGGCGGAGGCCGAGCAGGAGCAGGCGATCCTCGAGCTCGTACGCACCTGCATCGCGCTCGTCCTCGGCCACGCCAACGCCGCGACCGTGGACACCGGCACCGCCTTCAAGGCGCTGGGCTTCGATTCCTTCAGCGCCGTCGAGCTGCGGAACCGGCTCAACACCGCCACCGGGCTCCAACTGCCCAGCTCGCTGCTGTTCGACTACCCGTCGCCGCAGGCGCTGGCCGGCTTCCTGCGCGCCGAGCTGGCCGGCGAGCACGTCACCCAGGCCGTGGTGGCCGCGAGGTCCGTGGCGGACGAGCCGATCGCGATCGTCGGCATGGCCTGCCGTTTCCCCGGCGGCGTGAGCTCCCCTGACGACCTGTGGAACGTCGTGATCCGTGAGCAGGACACGATCGGGGAGTTCCCCGTGGACCGGGGGTGGGATCTGGCGGCGTTGTACGACCCCGATCCGGACAGTCACGGGACCACGTATGCGCGGCATGGTGGGTTCCTGTACGAGGCGGGGGAGTTCGATCCGGCGTTCTTCGGGATCTCGCCGCGTGAGGCGTTGGCGATGGATCCGCAGCAGCGGTTGTTGCTGGAGGCGTCGTGGGAGGCGATGGAGCGGGCCGGGATCGACCCGGCCGGGTTGCGGGGCAGCCGGACCGGCGTGTTCGCCGGCGCCACGGCGCAGGACTACGGGCCGCGCCTGCACGAGGCCACCGGCAGCGCCGAAGGGTACGTGCTGACCGGCACCACGGCCAGCGTCATCTCCGGGCGGGTCGCGTTCACGTTCGGGTTCGAGGGCCCGGCCGTGACGGTGGACACCGCCTGCTCCTCGTCCCTGGTCGCCCTGCACCTGGCCGCGCAGTCGCTGCGGACCGGCGAATGCGACCTGGCCCTGGCCGGCGGCGCCACCGTGATGGCCTCACCGGGCATGTTCGTGGAGTTCTCGCGGCAGCGGGGTCTGTCGCCTGATGGTCGTTGTAAGGCGTTCTCGGCTGGTGCTGATGGCACGGGGTGGGCTGAGGGTGTCGGGATGTTGCTGGTGGAGCGGTTGTCGGATGCGCGCCGGCTTGGGCATCGGGTGCTGGCGGTGGTGCGGGGCAGCGCGATCAATCAGGACGGTGCGAGTAACGGGTTGACGGCGCCGAACGGTCCGTCGCAGCAGCGGGTGATCCGGCAGGCTTTGGCGAACGCGGGGTTGTCGGCGGCCGAGGTGGACGCGGTCGAGGCGCATGGGACGGGGACGTCGCTGGGTGATCCGATCGAGGCTCAGGCGCTGATCGCGGCTTACGGTCAGGATCGGGATCGGCCGTTGTGGCTGGGGTCGTTGAAGTCGAACATCGGTCATGCGCAGGCGGCTGCGGGCGTGGGCGGTGTGATCAAGATGGTGATGGCGTTGCGGCACGGCACGTTGCCGAGGACGCTTCATGTGGATGAGCCGTCGCCGCATGTGGACTGGTCGGCGGGTGCGGTGGAGTTGCTGACCGAGGCCCGCCCGTGGGAGGAGCTGGACCGTCCGCGCCGCGCCGCCGTGTCGTCCTTCGGCATCAGCGGCACCAACGCCCACGTGATCATCGAACAGGGCGACCCGGTCGTACCCGCCCCCGACGAGGAGTTCGATCTCCCCGCGGTGCCCTGGATCCTGTCCGCCAAGAGCCCCGAGGCGCTGGCCGGGCAGGCCGGACGGCTCGCCGCCTGGGCGACGCCCGACATCCCGATCACGGCCGCCGGCGCCGCGCTGGCCGCCGGCCGGGCCGCGCTCGACCACCGCGCGGTGATCGTCGGCAGCGAGCGCGACGACCTGCTGGCCGGCCTGCGAGCGCTGGCCGGCGGCTCGGACGCGCCCGGCGTGCTCACCGGCAGCGGCCAGGCCGGCCGGCTCGCCCTGCTCTTCACCGGGCAGGGCAGCCAGCGGCCCGGCATGGGCAGGGAACTCGCCGAGACGTTCCCCGTGTTCGCCGAGGCACTGGAGGAGGTGTGCGCCCTCCTCGATCCGCAACTGCCGTACCCGCTGCGCGAGGTGATGTTCACCGACCCCGGCGGCGTGCTGAACGAGACCGGGATGACGCAGCCCGCCCTGTTCGCTTTCGAGGTGGCGCTGTACCGGCTGCTGGAGTCGTTCGGCGTGCGGCCGGACGTGCTGATCGGCCACTCGGTGGGCGAGATCGCCGCCGCCCACGTGGCCGGGGTCTTCTCCCTCGCCGACGCCTGCACTCTGATCGCCACGCGGGCCCGGCTCATGGACGCGCTCCCCAAGGACGGCGCGATGCTGGCCGTCGCCGCGCCGGAGGCGGACGTGCTGCCGCTGCTCGACGGGTACGAGGACCGGGCCGGCATCGCGGCGGTGAACGGTCCGGCGGCGGTGGTGGTCTCGGGTGACGAGGCGGCCGTCGCGGCAATCGAGAGCCGGACGGAGGCGCGGACGCGCAGGCTGCGGGTCTCGCACGCCTTCCACTCGCCGCTGATGGAGCCGATGCTGGCCGACTTCGCGGAGGCGATCAGCGGGATCGGCTTCCACGAGCCGACGATTCCGGTCATTTCCAACGTGACGGGCCGACTGGCCCAGCCCGGGCAGCTGACCGACCCCGCTTACTGGGTCGAGCACGTGCGCGTGGCGGTGCGGTTCGCCGACGGCGTGGCCGCCGCCGACGCAGCCGTCCTCCTGGAGGTCGGGCCCGACGGCATCCTCACCGGCATGGCCCAGCAGGCGCTCGCCGACGGTGTCTTCATCCCCGCCGCGCGCAGGGACCGGGAGGAGGCCGGCACCTTCGTCCAGGCCCTCGGACGCCTCCACGCCGGCGGCGTCACCGTCGACTGGGACGCCTACTTCGGCGCCGCCCCCGCGCTTCACGTCGACCTGCCCACCTACGCCTTCCAGCGGCAGCGGTACTGGCTGGAGGCGCCCGGCCCCGCAGAACGGCCCACCGAACACGTCGGGCTGTTCGAGGTCGACTGGGTCCCGGTGCCCGCCACCGGAGCCGCGCCTGCTCCTGGGCCCGCCACCGGGTCCGGCGACGTGGTGTTGCCCTGGGAGAGCCCCGCCGGCGACGGTGACGAACCCGCCCGCGCTGCCGTACTGCGCGTGCTGGCCGCCGTCCAGGAGCGGCTCAGCGGGAACCGGTCCGCGTCCGGCCGCCTCGTGATCGTCACCGAAGGCGCGACCGGCGACACCCCCGACCTCGCCGCCACGGCCGTGTGGGGGCTGGTCCGGTCGGTCCAGACCGAGTACCCGGACCGGTTCGTGCTCCTCGACCACGACGGCCCCACCGGCAGCGCCGCCGACGGCATCGTCGCCGCCGCGCTCGCCTACGACGAGCCCCAGCTGGCGATCAGAGCCGGCACGATCCACGTTCCCAGGCTGGCCCGGCGGGACCGGCCGGCGGGCGATCCGCCCTGGAACCCCGACGGCACGGTGCTGGTCACCGGCGGCACCGGCGCGCTGGGCCGTACCGTGACCCGGCATCTCGTCGCCACGCACGGCGTACGGAACCTCGTCCTCGTCACCCGCGACCCGCGCTCGCCCGGCGCGGCGGCGTTGGCCGCCGAGCTGGCCGAGCTCGGCGCGCACGCCGAGCTGGTCGCCTGCGACGTCACCGACAGGGACGCGCTGGCCGGGCTCGTCGGCTCCTGCGAAAGCCTGACCGGCGTCGTGCACATCGCCGGCGTCCTCGACGACGGCGTCGTGCCCGCGCTGACCCCCGAACGGCTCGACACCGTGTGGCGTACCAAGGCCGAGACGGCCTGGCTCCTGCACGAGCTGACCCGCGACCGCGACCTGTCCGCGTTCGTGCTCTTCTCGTCGGTCGCCGCCACCGTCGGCAGCGCCGGCCAGGCCAACTACGCCGCCGCCAACGCCTTCCTCGACGGCCTCGCCCGGCACCGCCGCGCGCTCGGCCTGCCCGCCACCGCCCTGGCCTGGGGACTGTGGGACAACTCCGCCGGCGGCATGGCCGGGACGCTCGCCACCGCCGACCTCGCCCGGTGGGCCCGGCTCGGCGTCGCCCCGATGCCGCAGGACAAGGCGCTGGAACTCCTCGACTCCGCGCTCGCCGGGAACGCCGTGACGACGGTGCCCGCCCGGCTCAGCCTGGCGGGCGTCGCCGAGCCCGCCCCGGTCATGCTGCGCGCGATGTTGCGCAAGCCGATCGAGCGCCGCGCGGCCGGCGGGCCGGACGAGGTGCCGCTGGCGCAGGCCCTGCGCGGGCAGAGCCCCGAGGAGCAGGAACGTACGCTGCTCGACCTCGTACGCGGCCAGGCGGCCCTGGTGCTCGGGCACGTGACGCCGAACGTCATCAGCGCCACGGGCGCGTTCAAGGAGGCGGGCTTCGACTCGCTGACCGCCGTCGAGCTGCGCAACCGGCTCAACACCGCCACCGGGCTGCACCTGCCCAGCTCCGTGCTGTTCGACTACCCGTCGCCGCAGGCGCTGACCGAGCACCTGCGCACCGAACTGCTCGGCGGCTCCGCCACCGCCGCCACGGCGGTCCGTACGACCGGCCACGACGAGCCGATCGCGATCGTCGGCATGGCCTGCCGCTACCCCGGCGGCGTACGCTCGCCCGAGGACCTGTGGGAGCTGGTGGCGCAGGCCCGCGACGCGGTGGGCGAGTTCCCGACCGACCGCGGCTGGGACCTGGACCGGCTCTTCGACCCCGACCCCGGCAAGCGCGGCACCACCTACACCCGGCACGGCGGCTTCCTCTACGACGCCGCCGACTTCGACGCGGCGTTCTTCGGCATCTCGCCGCGCGAGGCGCTGGCGATGGACCCGCAGCAGCGGTTGTTGCTGGAAGCCTCGTGGGAGGCCCTCGAAGACGCCGGCATCGACCCCGCCACGCTGCGCGGCAGCCAGACCGGGGTGTTCACCGGCATCGCGCCCATGGAGTACGGCCCCCGCAGGTACGAGGGCGCCGACCACGTGGAGGGTTACCTCCTCACCGGCGGCCTGGCCAGCGTCGCCTCCGGGCGGGTGTCGTACACGCTGGGGTTCGAGGGCCCGGCGGTCACCGTGGACACCGCGTGCTCGTCGTCGCTGGTGGCGCTGCACCTCGCGGCGCAGGCCCTGCGGTCGGGCGAGTGCGACCTGGCGATGGCCGGCGGCGCGATGGTGATGGCCTCGCCGGGCACGTTCGTGGAGTTCTCGCGCCAGCGCGGCCTGTCCCCGGACGGACGGTGCAAGGCGTTCTCCGCCGACGCCGACGGCACCGGCTGGAGCGAGGGCGTCGGCGTGCTGCTCGTCGAGCGGCTGTCCGACGCGCGCCGCAACGGCCACCAGGTGCTCGCGGTCATCCGGGGCAGCGCGATCAACCAGGACGGCGCCAGCAACGGCCTGGCCGCTCCCAACGGCCCGTCGCAGCAGCGGGTGATCCGCCAGGCCCTGGCCAACGCGGGCCTGTCGGCGGCGGACGTGGACGTGGTCGAGGCGCATGGCACCGGCACGAAGCTCGGCGACCCGATCGAGGCGCAGGCGCTCATCGCCACCTACGGCCAGGAGCGGCAGGACCAGCCGCTCTGGCTCGGATCACTGAAGTCCAACCTCGGCCATGCCCAGGCCGCCGCCGGTGTCGCGGGGGTCATCAAGATGGTGATGGCCATGCGGCACGGGGTGCTTCCCCAGACGCTTCACGTGGGTGAGCCATCCCCGCACGTGGACTGGGCGGCCGGCGCGGTCGAGCTGCTGACCGAGGCCCGCCCGTGGGACCAGGGAGACCGGCCGCGCCGGGCCGGCGTCTCGTCCTTCGGCGTGAGCGGCACGAACGCTCACGTGATCATCGAGCAGGGCGACCTCGTCGACGAGACCGTCCACGAGGACCGGCGGCTGCCGGTGGTGCCGTGGCTGGTGTCGGCGAAGGATGTGCGGGCGTTGCGGGCGCAGGCCGGCCGGCTCGCGTCGTGGGTGGAGTCGCGGTCGTCGGTGCCGGTGCCGGATGTGGCGTGGTCGCTGGCGGCGGGCCGGGCGGTGCTGGAGCAGCGTGCGGTGGTGGTGGGTGCTGATCGGGACGAGCTGGTGGCCGGGTTGCGGGCGCTGGCCGGCGATCCCTCCGCTGCGATCACCGGGAGCGGTTCTGGCGGGAAGCTGGCTCTGTTGTTCGCGGGCCAGGGTAGCCAGCGCATCGGCATGGGGGCTTCCCTCGTCGAGGCGTTCCCGGTGTTCGCGGAGGCGCTGGACGAGATCTGCCGGATGTTCGAGCCGTTGTTGCCGCATCCGTTGCGTGAGGTGATGTTCGCCGACCCGGACGGTGTGTTGAACGAGACGGGGATGACGCAGCCTGCGTTGTTCGCTTTCGAGGTGGCGCTGTATCGGTTGCTGGCGTCGTTGGGTGTGCGGGCGGATGTGCTGGTGGGGCATTCGATCGGGGAGATCGCCGCGGCTCATGTGGCGGGGGTGTTCTCGCTGCAGGACGCGTGCACGCTGGTGGCTGCTCGTGCGCGGTTGATGCAGGCGCTCCCTTCCGGTGGGGCGATGCTCGCGGTGGCTGCTCCGGAGGCGGAGGTGCTGCCGTTGCTGGCTGGTCGTGAGGACCGGGTGGGGATCGCGGCGGTGAACGGTCCGGCTGCGGTGGTGGTGTCCGGTGACGAGTCCGCGATCTCGGAGATCGAGGGTCAGGCGCAGGTCCGCACGCGCAGGTTGCGGGTGTCGCACGCGTTCCATTCGCCGTTGATGGAGCCGATGCTGGCCGACTTCGCCGAGGCGATCAGCGGGGTCACGTTCTGCGAGCCGAGCCTGCCGGTCGTCTCGAACGTGACGGGTCGTCTGGCCGTGCCTGGGCAGCTGACCGACCCGTCGTACTGGGTGGAGCATGTGCGTGGCGCGGTGCGGTTCGCGGATGGGGTGACGGCTTCCGGGGCGACCCACTTCTTGGAGGTGGGTCCGGATGGGGTGCTGACGGGGCTGGCGCAGCAGAGCGTTGAGGACGCGGTGTTCGTTCCGGCTGTCCGTAAGGACCGGGACGAGATCCGGGCGCTGGTCGAGGCTTTGGGCCGGTTGCACGTCGAGGGTGTCGCCGTGGACTGGACGGCGGCGCTGGCCCCGGGCCGGCTGGTGGATCTGCCCACCTACGCCTTCCAGCACGAGCGGTTCTGGCTGGAGTCGGGCCGGTCGGTCGGCGACGTGACGGCCGCCGGGCTGAGCGCGGTGGAGCATCCGATCCTCAGCGCCGCCGTGCCCGCACCCGACTCGGACTCGATCACCCTCACCGGGCGGCTCTCGCTGGCCGCGCTGCCCTGGCTCGCCGATCACGTGGTCAACGGCACGGTCATCCTGCCCGGCACCGCCTTCCTCGAGATCGTGTTGCGGGCCGCCGCGGAGACCGAGGACTGCGAGACGGTCTCCGAGCTGGCCATTCAGGCTCCGCTCGTCATCACGCACGAGCACCCCGTACAACTCCAGGTGGTCATCGACGCCCCGGACGACGGCGGGCGGCGCGGCGTCGCCGTGTACTCCCGTACGGAAGGCGACCCCGCATGGCAGCGGCACGCCCAGGGAACCCTCGGCCCGGTCGCCGCCGAGCCCGCTTTCGACCTCGCGCAGTGGCCGCCGCCCGGCGCGCGGCCCATCGACGTCGGCGCCCTCTACGACGACTTCGCGGTGACGGGCCTGGAGTACGGTGACGCGTTCCAGGGGCTGGCGGGCGCCTGGCGGCACGACGGCACGGTCTACGCCGAGATCGTGCTGCCCGAGCAGGCACAGGCGGGCGCGGAGCGGTTCGGTTTCCACCCGGCGCTGCTCGACGCCGTGCTGCACTCCATCACGCTGGGGGACCTGCTGCCGCGTACCGAGCCGGGCCGGCCGTACCTGCCCTTCGCCTGGTCCGGCGTCTCCCCGCACGCGGCGGGCGGGACGGCGGCACGCGTCCGTACGACGGCGAAAGGGCCGGGCGAGCTGGCGCTGAGCGTCACGGACCACACCGGCGCGCCCATCCTCACGGTGGACTCGCTGGCGGTCCGGCCCGTCACGACCGCCCTGCGGGCCGGGAGCACCCCGTACACGCTGGACTGGGTGACCTCGACCGCCGCCGGGCCGGAGCCGGAGCGGGTGCTGATGCTCGACGACCTGTCGTCCCTGAGTGAGGCGGTCGGACCTGACCAGGAGGTTCCTGACCTGGTTCTGGCGCCGGTCGGGTCCGGCGAGGGCCGCGACAGGACGTACGAGGTGCTCGCGCTCCTCCAGGAGTGGCTGGCCGAGGAGCGGTTCGCGCGGTCCCGGCTGGCGCTGGTGACCATCGGCGCGGTGAGCGTGACCGACGGCGAGGAGCCGGACCTGTCCACCGCGCCCGTCTGGGGGCTGGTGCGCTCAGCCCAGTCCGAGCACGCCGGCCGCTTCGTCCTCGTCGACACCGACGAGCACCCCGATTCTGCGGACACGGTGCTGCGTGCTTGCGCGTCCGGCGAGCCGCAGATCGCCCTGCGGCAGGGGCAGATCCACGTCCCCCGCATCGTCCCCGTGACGAGCCCGCCCGCGACCGAGCGTCCGGGTGCGGCGGCGGGCGGAACGGTGCTGCTGACCGGCGGCACAGGAGACCTCGGCGCGCTGGCCGCGCGGCGGCTGGTCACCGAGCACGGCGTACGCCACCTGCTGCTGGCCGGCCGGCGCGGTCCCGCGGCGCCCGGCGCCGGCGACCTGGTGAGCGAGCTGACCGAGCTCGGCGCGCAGGTCACCGTGGCCGCCTGCGACGTGGCGGACCGTGACGAGCTCGCCGCCCTGCTGGCGGGCATCCCCGCCGAACATCCCCTGACGGGCGTCGTGCACCTGGCCGGGATCGTGGCCGACGGCGCCGTGACCTCGCTGACGCCCGACCACGTCGACCGGGTCTTCGGGCCGAAGGCGGACGCGGCCTGGCACCTGCACGAGCTCACCCAGGACCTCGGCCTGTCGTTCTTCGTGTTGTACTCGTCGGTCGCCGCCACGGTCGGCAGCGCGGGGCAGGCCAACTACGCGGCCGCCAACGCGTACCTGGACGCCCTGGCCCTGCACCGCCGGGCCCGGGGACTGCCGGCCGTCTCCCTCCAGTGGGGGCTGTGGGAGTCCGACAACGGCATGGCCGGCGCGCTCAGCCAGCTCGACGTGGCGCGGCTCAGCAGGGTCGGGCTCGCGCCGCTCCCCGTGGCGGAGGGCATGTCCCTGTTCGACGCGGCCATCGCCCTCGACAAGCCCGTGCAGATCGTGGCCCGCCTGGACACGGCCGCGCTGCGCCGCCAGGACGAGATCCCCGCGGTCTTCCGCGCCCTGGTCAAGGCGCCGGCGCGGAAGACGGCCGCGCCCAGGCCCGCGAGCGCGCGGGCCGACAAGGGCGCGCTGCTGTCGCTCATCAGGACGAACGTCGCGCACGTGCTCGGCCACGCCAACGCCGACACCGTGGACACCGGCACCGCGTTCAAGGACCTCGGCTTCGACTCGCTGAGCTCCGTCGAACTGCGCAACCGGCTCAACACCGCCACCGGCCTGCGACTGCCCGCCACGCTGCTGTTCAACTTCCCCACCCCCGGCGAGCTGGCCGAGCACCTGTACGCGCAGCTCAGCGGCGCCTCCAGGGCCGAGCAGGCAGCCGTGCGGACCGCGCCCGCCGACGAGCCCATCGCGATCGTCGGCATGGCCTGCCGCTATCCCGGCGGCGTGGCCTCTCCCGAGGACCTCTGGCGGCTGCTCACCCAGGCGGGCGACGCCATCACCCCCTTCCCCGACAACCGTGGCTGGGACCTGGAGAGCCTGTACGATCCCGACCCCGGCCACCACGGCACCAGCTACGCCCGCGAGGGCGGCTTCCTGCACGACGCCGACCGCTTCGACCCCGGGCTCTTCGGCATCTCGCCACGCGAGGCGACCGCGATGGACCCGCAGCAGCGGCTGCTGCTCGAAACGTCGTGGGAGGCGATCGAGCGGGCCGGCATCAGCCCGAAGGCCATGCGCGGCAGCCGCACCGGCGTGTTCGCCGGCGTGATGTACCACGACTACGGCACCCGCCTGCCGCAGGCGCCGGACGGATTCGAAGGGTTCGTGCTCAACGGCAGCGCGGGCAGCATCGCCTCCGGCCGGGTCGCGTACACGTTCGGCCTGGAAGGGCCGGCGGTGACCGTGGACACGGCCTGCTCGTCGTCGCTGGTGGCGCTGCACCTGGCGGCGCAGTCGCTGCGGTCGGGCGAATGCGACCTCGCCCTCGCCGGCGGCGTGACGGTGATGGCCACGCCCAACGTCTTCGTGGAGTTCTCCCGGCAGCGCGGCCTGTCGGCCGACGGCCGGTGCAGGGCGTTCTCCGCTGACGCCGACGGCACCGGCTGGGGCGAGGGCGCGGGCATGCTGCTGGTCGAGCGGCTGTCGGACGCCCAGCGCAACGGGCACCACATCCTCGCCGTCGTACGCGGGACCGCGATCAACCAGGACGGCGCCAGCAACGGCCTGACCGCCCCGAACGGCCCCTCCCAGGAACGCGTGATCCGCCAGGCTTTGGCGAACGCGGGTCTGTCGGTCGCCGACGTGGACGCGGTGGAGGCGCACGGCACCGGTACGAAGCTCGGTGACCCGATCGAGGCGCAGGCCATTCTCGCCACGTACGGGCAGGACCGGGAGCAGCCGCTCTGGCTGGGGTCGCTGAAGTCGAACATCGGCCACACGCAGGCCGCCGCCGGTGTGGGCGGGGTCATCAAGATGGTGATGGCCATGCGGCACGGGGTGCTGCCCCAGACGCTGCACGCCGACGAGCCGTCGCCGCACGTGGACTGGTCGGCGGGCGCGGTGGAGCTGCTGACCGAGGCCCGCCCGTGGGACCGGGGAGACCGGCCGCGCCGGGCCGGCGTCTCGTCGTTCGGCGTGAGCGGTACGAACGCTCACGTGATCGTCGAGCAGGGCCCGGCCGTTCCCGAGCCCGCCGAGGCTCCCGTCATGCCCGCCGTGCCGTGGTTGATCTCGGCTGACGACGCCGGCGCGCTGCACGAACAGGCGGGCAGGCTCGCCGCCTGGGCTTCGGCGAACGACGTCGAACCCGCCGTCGCCGGCAAGGCGCTGGTCTTTGCGCGGGCGGTGCTGGAGCAGCGTGCGGTGGTGGTGGGTGCTGATCGGGACGAGTTGGTGGCCGGGTTGCGGGCGCTGGCCGGCGATCCCTCCGCTGCGATCACCGGGAGCGGTTCCGGCGGGAAGCTGGCTCTGTTGTTCGCGGGTCAGGGTAGCCAGCGCATCGGCATGGGGGCTTCCCTCGTCGAGGCGTTCCCGGTGTTCGCGGAGGCGCTGGACGAGATCTGCCGGATGTTCGAGCCGTTGTTGCCGCATCCGCTGCGTGAGGTGATGTTCGCCGACCCGGACGGTGTGTTGAACGAGACGGGGATGACGCAGCCTGCGCTGTTCGCCTTCGAGGTGGCCCTGTACCGGCTGATCGAGTCGTTGGGTGTGCGGGCGGATGTGCTGGTGGGGCATTCGATCGGGGAGATCGCCGCTGCTCATGTGGCGGGGGTGTTCTCGCTGGAGGACGCGTGCACGCTGGTGGCTGCTCGTGCGCGGTTGATGCAGGCGTTGCCTTCGGGTGGGGCGATGCTCGCGGTGGCTGCTCCGGAGGCGGAGGTGCTGCCGTTGCTGGCCGGTCGGGAGGACCGGGTGGGGATCGCGGCGGTGAACGGTCCGGCTGCGGTGGTGGTGTCCGGTGATGAGGCGGCGATCGCGGAGATCGAGGGTCAGGCGCAGGTGCGGACGCGCAGGTTGCGGGTGTCGCACGCGTTCCATTCGCCGTTGATGGAGCCGATGCTGGCCGACTTCGCGGAGGCGATCAGCGGGGTCGCCTTCCACGAGCCGACGATTCCGGTCGTCTCGAACGTGACGGGCCGTCTGGCCGAGCCTGGGCAGCTGACCGACCCTGCTTACTGGGTGGAGCATGTGCGTGGCGCGGTGCGGTTCGCGGATGGGGTGACGGCTTCCGGGGCGACCTGCTTCTTGGAGGTGGGTCCGGATGGGGTGCTGACGGGGCTGGCGCAGCAGAGCGTTGAGGACGCGGTGTTCGTTCCGGCTGTCCGTAAGGATCGGGACGAGGCCCGGGCGCTGGTCGAGGCTTTGGGCCGGTTGCACGTCGTGGGTGTCACCGTGGACTGGGACGCCTACTTCGCCGGCGTCCCCACCCGGTTCGTCGACCTGCCCACCTACGCCTTCCAGCGCCGCCGGTACTGGCTCGACGCCGGCTACGCCACCGGCGACGTCGCCTCGGGCGGCGGGCTGGCGGCCGTGGACCACCCGCTGCTGACCGCCACCGTGCCCGCCCCCGGAACCGGCACCCTCACGCTCATCGGCCGCCTGTCGCTGGCCGAACAGCCGTGGCTGGCCGATCACGTGGTGGCCGGCCAGGTGATCGTGCCGGGGACGGCGCAGGTGGAGCTCGCCGTACGGGCCGGCGACGAGACCGGCTGCTCGATGCTCGACGAGCTCACCCTCCAGGCGCCGATGGTTCTGCCGGAGCGGGGGAGCCTGCATCTCCAGGTGGTGGTGACCGAGCCCGACGAATCCGGCCGCCGCCAGGTGACCATCTACTCCAGGGCGGAGGAGAGCACCGACTGGCGGCAGAACGCCCAGGGCGTGCTCACCCAGGCCGCCCCCGCGCCGGGCTTCGACCTCGCGCAGTGGCCGCCGCCCGGCGCCCGGCCCGTCGACACCGGCGGCGTCTATGACGACCTGGCCGCGACCGGCATGGAGTACGGCGACACCTTCCAGTGCCTCCAGAACGTCTGGCAGCGGGACGGCGCCGTCTACGCCGAGATCGCCCTGCCGGAGACGGCCCAGGCCGAGGCCCGGCGCTTCGGGCTGCACCCGGCGCTCCTGGACGCGTCCCTCCACGCCATCCCCATGGCCGGTCTGCTGCCGCAGGCCGAGCCCGGACGGCCGTACGTCCCGTTCTCCTGGAACCAGGTGGCGCTGCACGCGGATGGCGCGACGGTCCTGCGGGTCAGGATCGCCCCCACGGGCAACGACGGTGTGGTCGCCCTGACCATGGCCGACACCGCCGGGACGCCCGTCATGGAGGTCGGCTCGGTGACGCTCCGCCCGAGCTCCGCCGCACAGGAGGCGGCCCGTCACGACAGCCTGTTCACGATCGGCTGGGTACGGCCCGCCGGCCGCGCGGCGCAGTCCGAGCCGCCGTACGAGATCTTCGACGTGCCGGTGCCCGAGACGCCGGCCCCGGACACGATCAGGCGGGCCACGCACGACGTGCTGGCCGCGCTGCAGGAGTTCGCCGCCTCCGACGAGCCGGGGCTGCGGCTGGTCGTCGTCACGCGCGGGGCCTTCGCGGTGGGACAGGACGATGTCCCGAACCCGGCGCAGGCGGCGGCGTGGGGTCTGGTGCGGGCCGCGCAGTCCGAGCAGCCCGGCCGGTTCGTGCTCCTGGACCTGGACGCGGACACCGACCCCGCGGATGTGGTGACTCAGGCGCTGGCGACCGGCGAGTCGCAGGTCGCGGTGCGGGACGGTCAGCTGCTGGTGCCGCGTGTGAGCCGGGTCGCGGATGTGGCCGGTCGCGAGCCGGTGTTCGAGCCTGAGGGGACGGTGCTGGTCACCGGTGGCACGGGCGGGCTTGGCGCGCTGGTGGCGCGTCACCTGGTGGCCGAGCACGAGGTCAGGAACGTGCTGCTGGTCAGCCGGCGCGGGCCGGAGGCGCCCGGCGCGGCCGAGCTGGTGGCGGAGTTGTCGCAGCTGGGCGCCGAGGTGGACGTGGCGGCCTGCGACGTGGCCGACCGTGACGCGCTCGCCCGGATGCTGGAGGGCGTGGACGAGCTGGCGGGCGTGGTGCACACAGCCGGCGTCCTGGACGACGGCGTCATCGCCTCTCTCACTCCCGAACGCATGGACGCCGTACTCAAGCCCAAGACCGACGCCGCCTGGCACCTGCACGAGCTCACGCAGCACCTTGACCTGAGAGCGTTCGTGCTGTTCTCCTCCATCTCCGGGGTGCTCGGCAGCGCCGGTCAGGGCAACTACGCCGCCGCCAACACGTCGCTGGACGCGCTCGCCCAGCTGCGGCAGGCCCAGGGGCTTGCGGCCACCTCGCTGGCCTGGGGTCTGTGGGCGACCGGCGGCATGGCGGGCGAGCTCGACGCGTCCGACCTGCGCCGCCTCGAACGCGGCGGCATCATGCCCATGCCCGTCGCTGACGGGCTCGCCCTGTTCGACGTCGCGGTCCGCGCACAACACCCCGTCCTGGTCCCGGCCGTGCTGAGCATCCCGGCTCTCCAGGCCCAGGCACAGGCGGGTACGCTGCCCGCGCTCCTGCACGGGCTGGTCCGCGTGCCCACGCGCAGGACGAGCACGGTAGGCACGAACCCGACCGACCTCCTCCAGCTGGTCCGCACCCATGCGGCGACCGTGCTCGGCTTCGACGGCGCGGAGGCGGTCGAGCCGGCCAAACGGTTCCAGGAGCTCGGCTTCGACTCCCTGACGGCCGTCGAGTTCCGCAACCAGCTGAACGCGGCCACCGGGCTGCGCCTACCGGCCACCCTCGTCTTCGACTGCCCGACGGCCGAGGCCGTGGCACAGTTCCTGGCCGGCGAGCTGGCCGGCGGGCAGACGGCGCAGGCCGTGGTCGCCGCTCCCGCGACGGTCGACGAGCCGATCGCGATCGTGGGGATGGCGTGCCGCTATCCGGGTGGCGTGCTGTCGCCGGAGGACCTGTGGGAGCTGGTGGCGCAGGTGCGCGACGGGGTGGGAGAGTTCCCCTCCGACCGTGGCTGGGACCTGGACAAGCTCTACGACCCCGACCCGGACAGCCGGGGCACCTCGTACGCGCGGCACGGCGGCTTCCTGTACGACGCCGCCCAGTTCGATCCGGGGTTCTTCGAGATCTCGCCGCGCGAAGCCCTCGCCATGGACCCGCAGCAGCGGCTCCTGCTGGAGACGTCGTGGGAGGCCATCGAGCGGGCCGGAATCAGCCCGACCCGGTTGCGCGGCAGCCGGACCGGCGTGTTCGCCGGAGTCATGTACCACGACTACGCGCCCCAGCTGTCGGCCGTGCCAGGCGAGCTCGAAGGGCTCATCGGCACGGGCAGCTCGGGCAGCATCGCCTCCGGCCGGGTGTCCTACAGCCTGGGCCTGGAAGGCCCCGCCGTCACGGTCGACACGGCCTGCTCCTCCTCGCTGGTGGCCCTGCACCTGGCAGTCCAGGCGTTGCGGTCGGGCGAGTGTGACATGGCGCTGGCCGGCGGCGTGACCGTGATGGCCACACCCGGCACCTTCGTGGAGTTCTCGCGCCAGCGCGGCCTGTCCCCGGACGGCCGGTGCAGGGCGTTCTCCGCCGACGCCGACGGCACCGGCTGGGGCGAGGGCGTCGGCATGCTCCTGGTGGAGCGGCTGTCCGACGCGGAGCGCAACGGGCACCAGGTGCTCGCCGTGGTGCGGGGCAGCGCGGTCAACCAGGACGGCGCGAGCAACGGCCTGACCGCTCCGAACGGGCCCTCGCAGCAGCGGGTGATCCGGCAGGCCCTGGCCAACGCCGGTCTTTCGGCGGCCGACGTGGACGCGGTGGAGGCGCACGGCACCGGCACGAAGCTCGGTGACCCGATCGAGGCACAGGCGCTCATCGCCACGTACGGGCAGGACCGGCAGGAGCCGCTCTGGCTCGGATCGGTGAAGTCGAACATCGGCCACACGCAGGCCGCCGCCGGTGTGGGTGGTGTGATCAAGATGGTCATGGCGCTGCGTAACGGCATGCTTCCCCAGACGCTTCATGTGGATGAGCCGTCGCCGCACGTGGACTGGTCGGCCGGCGCGGTCGAGCTGCTGACCGAGGCCCGCCCGTGGGACCAGGCAGACCGCCCGCGCCGCGCCGCCGTCTCGTCCTTCGGTATCAGCGGCACCAACGCTCACGTGATCATCGAGCAGGGCCCGGTCGCGGAGCCGGAACCCGAACCGGTGGAACAGATGCCGATGGTGCCGTGGCTGGTGTCGGCGAAGGATGTGCGGGCGTTGCGGGCGCAGGCCGGCCGGCTCGCGTCGTGGATCACGGCGCGACCGGAGCTGGACCCGGCGGATGTGGCCTGGTCGCTGGCGACGGGCCGGGCGGTGCTGGAGCAGCGTGCGGTGGTGGTGGGTGCTGATCGGGACGAACTGGTGGCCGGCCTGCGGGCGCTGGCCGACGAGGACGCGTCCGGAGTGATTTCCGGAGGTGGTTCCGGTGGGAAGCTGGCTCTGTTGTTCGCCGGCCAGGGCAGTCAGCGCATCGGCATGGGGTCGGTGCTGGTTGAGCACTTCCCGGTGTTCGCGGAGGCGCTGGACGAGATCTGCCGGATGTTCGATCCGCTGTTGCCGCATCCCGTACGTGAGGTGATGTTCAGCGATCCCGAGGGGGTGCTGAACGAGACGGGGATGACGCAGCCTGCGCTGTTCGCCTTCGAGGTGGCCCTGTACCGGCTGATCGAGTCGTTGGGTGTGCGGGCGGATGTGCTGGTGGGGCATTCGATCGGGGAGATCGCTGCCGCGCATGTGGCGGGGGTGTTCTCGCTGGAGGACGCGTGCACGCTGGTGGCGGCTCGGGCTCGGTTGATGCAGGCGCTCCCTTCCGGTGGGGCGATGCTGGCCGTCGCGGCTCCGGAGGCGGAGGTGCTGCCGTTGCTGGCCGGTCGTGAGGACCGGGTGGGGATCGCGGCGGTGAACGGTCCGGCTGCGGTGGTGGTGTCCGGTGATGAGGCGGCGATCGCGGAGATCGAGGGCCAGGCTGAGGTGCGGACGCGCAGGTTGCGGGTGTCGCACGCGTTCCATTCGCCGTTGATGGAGCCGATGCTGGCCGACTTCGCGGAGGCGATCAGCGGGATCGGCTTCCACGAGCCGACGGTCCCGGTCGTCTCGAACGTGACGGGCCGTCTGGCCGAGCCTGGCCAGCTGACCGACCCGTCGTACTGGGTGGAGCACGTGCGCGGTGCGGTGCGGTTCGCGGATGGGGTGACGGCTTCCGGGGCGACCTGCTTCCTGGAGGTCGGCCCGGATGGGGTGCTGACGGGGCTGGCGCAGCAGAGCGTTGAGGACGCGGTGTTCGTTCCGGCTGTCCGTAAGGACCGGGACGAGGTCCGCGCGCTGGTCGAAGCGCTGGGCCGGCTGCATGTTCACGGCATTGGCGTGGACTGGGAGGCGGTCCTCGGCTCGGGCCGGTTCGTGGACTTGCCGACCTATGCCTTCCAGCACGAGCGGTTCTGGGTGCCGGTCAGCCCGGACTCCGGTGATGTGGACGCCGCCGGACTGGGCGCCATCGACCATCCCATGCTTCGCGCCGCCATCTCCGCACCGGACTCCGACACCCACACCTTCACGGGACGGTTGTCGCTCGCCGCGCAGCCGTGGCTGGCCGACCATCAGGTCAACGGCCGGGTGGTGGTCCCGGGCGCGGCGCTGGTGGAGCTGGCGCTCCGTGCCGGCCAGGAACTGGACTCCCCCCACCTGCTCGAACTGACCCTCCAGGCGCCCCTTATGGTGCCGGCCGACGGCGGAGTACACGTGCAGTTGGTGGCCGGGCCATGCGATGAGTCGGGTGGCCGCCAGGTGAGCATCCACTCCCGCAACGCCAACGCGGGCGAGTGGGTCCGGCACGGGCAGGGCATCCTGGCCGGCCAGACGGAGCAGCCGCTGCTCGGGCCGGCGCAGTGGCCGCCGGCCGGTGCCCGGCCGGTCGACATCGAGCAGCTGTACGACGATCTGGCCGTGTCAGGCCTCGAGTACGGACCGCTGTTCCAGGGTGTGGCGGCTGCCTGGCAACACGAGGACGCGGTGTTCGCCGAGATCGCCCTGCCCGAGCAGGGGCACGCCGATGCTGGACGGTTCGGGTTGCACCCGGCGCTGCTGGACGCGTCGCTGCATGTCGCTGCATTGGGTGATCTGGTGCCGCGGGCGGAGTCGGGGCGGCCGTATCTGCCGTTCGCCTGGAGCGGCGTGTCGTTGCACGCGGCGGGCGCGACCGGCCTTCGGGTCAAGGTCAGCCGCGGAGCCACGGACGCGAGCATCACGTTGAGCATCGCGGACGAGGCCGGCGCCCCAGTGGCCGAGATCGACGCGCTCACCCTGAGGCCCGTGTCGACGGCCGAGCTCAGCGCGTCGGAAAGCCAGGGCCTGCTGCACCAGCTCGAGTGGACCACGGCCCCGGCCGCCGAACAGGACGCGCCCCGGTGGCTCGTGCTGGGAACCGACGACCTGGGCACCGGGGCAGAGATCCACCCGCATCTGGCCTCCATCGACGCGGCGGACGTCCCGGACGCCGTCCTCACCCGCTGCGCAGGCGCGGAGTTGCACGCCGCGACCCACGCGGCGCTGGCGCTGGTACAGGAATGGCTCGCCGACGAGCGCCTGGCGTCGTCGCGGCTGGTCGTCGTCACCCGTGGCGCGGTGGCCGTGAACGCGGACGAGGACGTGGACCTGGACCTGGCGCCCGTGTGGGGCCTGGTACGGGCCGCGCAGTCCGAGCAGCCCGGCCGGTTCGTACTGCTGGACGCCGACACCGAGCGGCTGGACGCCGAGACGGTCGGCCGGGCGCTGGCGACCGGCGAGTCGCAGGTCGCGGTGCGGGACGGTCAGCTGCTGGTGCCGCGTGTGAGCCGGGTCGCGGATCTGGCCGGTCGCGAGCCGGTGTTCGGGCCTGAGGGCACGGTGCTGGTCACCGGTGGCACGGGCGGGCTTGGCGCGCTGGTGGCGCGTCACCTGGTGGCCGAGCACGAGGTCAGGAACGTGCTGCTGGTCAGCCGGCGCGGGCTCGACGCGCCCGGTGCCGCGGAGCTGGTGGCGGAGTTGTCGGAGCTGGGCGCCGAGGTGGACGTGGCCGCTTGCGACGTGGCCGACCGTGACGCGCTCGCCCGGGTGCTGGAGGGCGTGGACGAGCTGGCGGGCGTGGTGCACACAGCCGGCGTCCTGGACGACGGCGTCATCGCGTCCCTCACCCCCGAACGCATGGACGCGGTGTTGAGGCCCAAGGCCGACGCCGCCCGCCACCTGCACGAACTCACGCAGCATCTTGACCTGAGAGCGTTCGTGCTGTTCTCCTCGCTGGCCGGGGTGCTGGGCAGCGCGGGCCAGGCCAACTACGCCGCCGCCAACACGTACCTGGACGCCCTGGCGCACCACCGCAGAGTGCACGGCCTGCCGGCCACCTCGCTGGCCTGGGGCCTGTGGGCGACCGGCGGCATGGCGGGCGAGCTCGACGACTCCGACCTGCGCCGCATGGAGCGCGCGGGTGTGAAGCCGCTGTCCATCGACGACGGGCTGGCCCTCTTCGACACCGCCGTGTCCTCGGGCAAGGCCGCGCTGATCCCCGCGCGGTTCCTCCAGACCCGGACCGGCAGCCGCCCTGCGGTACGCCGCGCGGGTTCGTCCGGCGGGCTCGCGCAGCGCCTGGCCGCGCTGAACCCAGCGGAACGCCTTACGGCGCTCTCGGACCTCGTACGCGGCACCGCGGCCACGGTTCTCGGCTTCGCGGACGGGTCGGCGATCGACCGGCAGCGCCAGTTCCAGGAGCTGGGCTTCGACTCCCTGACGGCCGTCGAGTTCCGCAACCAGCTCACGGCGGCCACCGGGCTGCCGCTCCCGGCCACGCTCATCTTCGACTACCCGACCGCTGAGACGGTGGCGGAGTTCCTGGCGGACGAACTGTTCGGCGAGCAGGCGGCGCAGGCCGTCGTGACCGCCACGAAGACGGTTGACGAGCCGATCGCGATCGTGGGGATGGCCTGTCGCTATCCGGGTGGCGTGCTGTCGCCGGAGGACCTGTGGGCGCTGGTCGCACAGGCCCAGGACGCCATCGGAGACTTCCCCGCCGACCGCGGCTGGGACGTCGAAGGAGTGTACGGGCCGGAGCCCGGCACGCCGGGGAAGACCTACACCCGCCAGGGCGGGTTCCTGTATGACGCGGCCGAGTTTGATCCGGGGTTTTTCGGGATTTCGCCGCGTGAGGCGTTGGCGATGGATCCGCAGCAGCGGTTGTTGCTGGAGGCGTCGTGGGAGGCGGTTGAGCGGGCGGGGATTGATCCGGTGGGGTTGCGGGGGAGTCGGACGGGTGTGTTTGCGGGGGTGATGTATCACGATTATGGGTTGGGGACGCCGGCGAATACCAGTGGTGGGAGTTTGGTGTCGGGCCGGGTGTCGTACACGTTGGGGCTTGAGGGTCCGGCGGTGACGGTGGATACGGCGTGTTCGTCGTCGTTGGTGGCGTTGCATTGGGCGGCGCAGGCGTTGCGGTCGGGTGAGTGTGATCTGGCGTTGGCCGGTGGTGTGACGGTGATGTCGACGCCGGGGATGTTCGTGGAGTTTTCGCGGCAGCGGGGGTTGGCTGCGGATGGGCGGTGTAAGGCGTTCTCGGCTGGTGCTGATGGCACGGGTTGGGGTGAGGGCGTTGGTGTGTTGCTGGTGGAGCGGTTGTCGGATGCTCGCCGTAATGGTCATCGGGTGCTGGCGCTTATTCGGGGGAGTGCGGTCAATCAGGATGGTGCGAGTAACGGGATCACGGCTCCGAACGGTCCGTCGCAGCAGCGGGTGATCCGTCAGGCGTTGGCGAACGCGGGTCTGTCGGTCGCCGACGTGGATGCGGTGGAGGCGCACGGCACCGGTACGAAGCTCGGTGACCCGATCGAGGCGCAGGCCATTCTCGCCACGTACGGGCAGGACCGGGAGCAGCCGCTCTGGCTGGGGTCGCTGAAGTCGAACATCGGCCACACGCAGGCCGCCGCCGGTGTGGGCGGTGTGATCAAGATGGTCATGGCGCTGCGTAACGGCATGCTTCCCCAGACGCTTCATGTGGATGAGCCGTCGCCGCATGTGGACTGGTCGGCGGGTGCGGTGAAGTTGCTGACCGAGGCGCAGCCGTGGCGGGAGAACGGGCATGCTCGCCGGGCCGCTGTGTCGTCGTTCGGGATCAGTGGCACGAACGCTCACGTGATCATCGAACAGGGTCCGGTCGCGGAGCCGGAGCCCGAGCCGGTGGAACAGGCGCCGGTGGTGCCGCTGCTGGTGTCGGCGAGGAGCCAGGAGGCGCTTGAGGCGCAGGCCGACCGGCTCGTGTCGTGGATCAGGGCGCGGCCGGAGCTGGACCCGGCGGATGTGGCGTGGTCGTTGGCCACGGGCCGGGCGGTGCTGGAGCAGCGTGCGGTGGTGGTGGGTGCTGATCGGGACGAGTTGGTGGCCGGGTTGCGGGCGCTGGCCGGCGATCCCTCCGCTGCGATCGCCGGGAGCGGTTCCGGCGGGAAGCTGGCTCTGTTGTTCGCGGGTCAGGGTAGCCAGCGCATCGGCATGGGGGCTTCCCTCGTCGAGGCGTTCCCGGTGTTCGCGGAGGCGCTGGACGAGATCTGCGCTCAGTTCGAGCCGTTGTTGCCGCATCCGTTGCGTGAGGTGATGTTCGCCGACCCGGACGGTGTGTTGAACGAGACGGGGATGACGCAGCCTGCGTTGTTCGCTTTCGAGGTGGCGTTGTACCGGCTGATCGAGTCGTTGGGTGTGCGGGCGGATGTGCTGGTGGGGCATTCGATCGGGGAGATCGCCGCGGCTCATGTGGCGGGGGTGTTCTCGCTGGAGGACGCGTGCACGCTGGTGGCTGCTCGTGCGCGGTTGATGCAGGCGCTGCCTTCGGGCGGCGCGATGCTGGCCGTCGCGGCTCCGGAGGCGGAGGTGCTGCCGTTGCTGGCCGGTCGGGAGGACCGGGTGGGGATCGCGGCGGTGAACGGTCCGGCTGCGGTGGTGGTGTCCGGTGATGAGGCGGCGATCGCGGAGATCGAGGGTCAGGCGCAGGTGCGGACGCGCAGGTTGCGGGTGTCGCACGCGTTCCATTCGCCGTTGATGGAGCCGATGCTGGCCGACTTCGCGGAGGCGATCAGCGGGGTCGCCTTCCACGAGCCGACGATTCCGGTCGTCTCGAACGTGACGGGTCGTCTGGCCGAGCCTGGGCAGCTGACCGACCCGTCGTACTGGGTGGAGCACGTGCGCGGTGCGGTGCGGTTCGCGGATGGGGTGATGGCTGCTGGGGCGACGCACTTCTTGGAGGTGGGTCCGGATGGGGTGCTGACGGGGCTGGCGCAGCAGAGCGTTGAGGACGCGGTGTTCGTTCCGGCTGTCCGTAAGGACCGGGACGAGGTCCGGGCGCTGGTCGAGGCGTTGGGGCGGTTGCATGTCGAGGGTGTCGCCGTGGACTGGACGGCGGCGCTGGCCCCGGGCCGGCTGGTGGATCTGCCGACGTATGCGTTCCAGCATGAGCGGTTCTGGGTGCCGGCGGTTCTGGAGTCGCAGGATGTGGGCGCGGCCGGGCTGGGCGCTATCGACCATCCGTTGTGGAGCGCGGTGACGGAGGTCGCCGGTGGGGAGTCGGTGGTCTTCTCGGGCCGGTTGTCGCTTGACGGGCAGGCGTGGCTTGCTGATCACCAGGTGGATGGCCGGGTGGTGGTGCCGGGGGCGGCGCTGGTGGAGCTGGCGTTGCGGGCCGGTCAGGAGCTGGGGTGTGCGCGGCTGGTCGAGTTGACCATGCAGGCGCCGTTGGTGGTGCCGGATGGGCCGGGGGTGGATGTCCAGCTGGTGGCCGGTCCGTGTGGCGACGGTGGTGGCCGTCAGGTGGGCCTGTACTCGCGTGAGGGCCAGGCCGAGTGGACGCTGCACGCTCAAGGGTTGCTGGCTGAGGAGGGTGTGCAGCCGGTTGCGGTTGCGGGGCAGTGGCCGCCGGCCGGTGCCCGGCCGGTCGATGTCGAGCAGCTGTATGACGACATGGCGGCGATGGGCCTGGAGTACGGGCCGCTGTTCCAGGGTGTGGTGGCTGCCTGGCAGCACCAGGACGCGGTGTTCGCCGAGATCGCCCTGCCGGAGCAGGGGCACGCCGATGCGGGGCGGTTCGGGTTGCACCCGGCGTTGCTGGACGCGTCGTTGCATGCCGCGGCGTTGGGTGATCTGGTGCCGCGGGCGGAGTCGGGGCGGCCGTATCTGCCGTTCGCCTGGAGCGGCGTGTCGTTGCACGCGGCGGGCGCGACCGGGCTGCGGGTCAAGGTCACCCGCGGCTCCTCCGAGACCAGCATCGCGTTGAGCATCGCCGACGAGACCGGCACCCCGGTGGCCGACATCGACGCGCTGACCCTGCGCGCCCTGTCCACCGACCTCACGGCGGGCGACCTGACGTCCCTGCACCAGCTCGAGTGGACCGCGGCCCAGGCCGCCGCCGAGCAGGTCGCGCCCCGGTGGGTCGTGCTGGGGACCGATGACCTGGGTACGGGGGCGGAGGTCCACCCGGATCTGGCCTCCATCGACCCCGCGGACGTCCCGGACGCGGTCGTGACCCGCTGCGCGGGTGCGGACCTGCACGCCACGACCCGCGCGGCGCTGGCCCTGGTGCAGGAGTGGCTGGCCGACGGGCGCCTGGCGTCGTCGCAGCTGGTGATCGTCACCCGCCAGGCCGTCGCGGCGGCCGGGGACGACGTTCCCGACCCGGCGCAGGCGGCGGTGTGGGGCCTGGTGCGGGCCGCGCAGTCGGAGCAGCCCGGCCGGGTCGTGCTCCTGGACGCCGACGAGCGGCCGGACGCCGACAGCGAGCGCCTGGACGCCGAGACGGTGGGCCGGGCGCTGGCAAGCGGCGAATCGCAGATCGCCGTCCGGGACGGCAGGCTTCTGACGCCGAAGCTGAGCCGGGCGACGGACCTGGAGCAGCACGAGCCGGTGTTCGGACCTGACGGCACCGTGCTGGTGACCGGCGGGACCGGTGGGCTGGGCGCGCTGGTGGCCCGCCACCTGGTGACCGAGCACGACGTACGGCACCTGCTGCTGGTCAGCCGGCGCGGCCCGGACGCGCCCGGCGCGGCCGAACTGGCCACCGAGCTGTCGGAGCTGGGCGCCGAGGTGAACGTGGCGGCCTGCGACGTGGCCGACCGTGACGCGCTCGCGCGGCTGCTGGAGGGCGTGGACGAGCTGGTGGGCGTGGTGCACACGGCCGGCGTCCTGGACGACGGCGTCATCGCCGCCCAGACCGCCGACCGCTTGGACGCCGTACTGCGACCCAAGGCCGATGCCGCCCGCCACCTGCACGAGCTCACGCAGCATCTTGACCTGAGAGCGTTCGTGTTGTTCTCCTCGTTGGCCGGGGTGCTGGGCAGCGCGGGCCAGGCCAACTACGCCGCGGCCAACGCCTACCTGGACGCCCTGGCGCACCACCGGGCGGCGCGGGGCCTGCCGGCCACCTCGCTGGCCTGGGGTCTCTGGACGACCAGCGGCATGGCGGGCGAGCTCAACGCAGCGGACCTGCGCCGCATGGAGCGCGCGGGCGTGCGGCCGCTGCCCACGGAGGAGGGGTTGGCGCTCTTCGACCTTGGCGTGCGCTCCGGCCGCCCCGTGCTGGTCCCGGCGAAGTTCACCAAGGCCAGGAACCGCACCAGACCCCGCCGTACGCGGCCGGGCCAGGGGCTGGCGGAACGGCTCGCCACGATGGAACCGGCCAGGATCGAGGCCACCCTGTCCGAGGTCGTCAGGGGCAAGGTGGCCGCGGTGCTCGGGTTCGCCGACGAGTCGGCGATCGAGCCGCAGCGCCAGTTCCAGGAGCTCGGCTTCGACTCGCTGACCGCGGTGGAGCTGCGCAACCAGCTCAACACGGCCACCGGCCTGCACCTCCCGGCCACGCTCATCTTCGACTATCCGACTCCCCACGACCTGACGCGGTTCGTCCTGGAGCAGCTCTTCCCGGCCGTCGCGGCGGGCACGGCCGAGCCCGCCGACCCGCGCAGCGACGCCGAGGTGCGGCAGCTCCTGACGACCATCCCGATCGAACGACTGCGTGCGGCCGGGCTGCTGGACAGCCTCTTCCGCCTGGCCGGCCCGGAGGACGAGGAGACGAACGGCAGGACCGAGGAGATCGACAGCATGGACGCCGACCTCCTGATTCAGCTCGCCCTTGAAGGCGGGAGTTCCTAGTCAAAGGAAATGATCATGACTCTGGTTACCACTTGGACGACGCTCAAAGAATCGGGCTCGGAAAACCTCGTCCTCTGCGTCGACTTCACGGAGACCGGCCGGGCGGAGGCCGGCTTCCCGGACCTGCTGGCGAAGATGGACTACGACGGGACGTTCTGGCATGTTTCCCCGCCCGCCGTGACACCTGGCTCGGGTGTCGACGGCGCCGCCTACGTGCGTTCGTGGATGGAACCTCTCAAGGCGAGCGGCCGGAAGGTGCACGCGGTGATGGGTTACTGCATCGGCGCCGTCTACGCGGCCGAGCTCGTTGACCTGCTGGAGAAGGAGCAGGGTGAGGCGCCCCGGCTGATCGTCTTCGACCCGGAGCCCACCAGCCTGGAGAACATCTACTTCCAGTTCGGCAAGGTCTTCGGCATCCTCTCCTCGATCCTCAACGAGGAGGACGTCGCCGAGACCCGCGAGGCCATGGACCGTCCGCTCCAGCAGGAGGGCGTCACGGTCGAGGGCTACGCCGCCGAGCTGTACGCCAAGTTCCGCGACGTCGGGCACCGCGCGTTCGAAAGAGCCGGGCTCGACCCGGAGTACTCGGAAGAGATGTGGGGCACGTTCAGCGCCTTCCTGTCCTTCCTCACCTACGCCGACCACCTTGATCCCTGGAAGGGGTGGCGGCGCGCCACCGCGGTGAGCTCGAACAACCCGGGCAACGGCCTGAACCGGCTGCGCGAGTCCGGCCGCGGCGCCGTCGTGGCCGAGGAGCTCAGGTTCGACAAGGGCCACGACGTGTTGCTCACCGACGACGAGATCGCCAGGGCCGTTACCAAGCTGCTGGAGAGATAATCATGGAGCAGATGCTGGGCCAGCGCGCCACCCGCAAGGAGCAGGCGCTGTGGTTGCTGGAAGAGCTCGTCCCCGGTGCCGGGGTGAACAACCTGGCCGTGGCGTTCAGCGTGACGGGCCGGGCGCGGCGCGACCTCATGCTGGAAGCGGTCAACCGCGTGGTGCACCGCCACGAGATCCTGCGCACGGTGTTCAGGATCGAACCCGAGGGCATGGCGCGTGAGGTCCTGCCCCCGGAGCGGGCCGTGCTGCGGTTCGAGGAGGCCGGCTGGGACGACACGCGCGAGTGGCTGAGGGAGTTCGTCGCGCGGCCGTTCGAGCCGGGTGGCGAGTTGCTGGTGCGCGCCGCGGTCCTGGAGGAGGACGCGGGCGAGGTCTACTGCCTGGCCGTCCACCACTCGATCTTCGACGGGCTGTCGACGGCGCTGCTGACGAACGAGCTCGTCACCCTCTACGACGCGCTGGTGGCGGGAGAGTCACCGGCGCGCGACGTCGTACCGGCCTGGGAGGAGCCGGAGCCCGACCCCCGCAGCGGCGCGTTCTGGCGCGACAAGCTGGACGGGTTCCACGCCGGCGACCTCGACCTGTGGTGCGAGCAGGCCGAGACCTCCCAGACGACCCTCGTGGGCGACGTGATCAACTGGGAGCTGTCGCCCGCCGCGCGCGACGCGGCCCGGCGGATGCAGCGCGAGCTGCGGGCGCCCGAGTCGGTCATCCTCCTGGCCGCGTACGGCGTGCTGCTGGCCGCCCACGGCGCCGGCCCCGACCTCACGATCGGCTCGCCCGTCAGCGTGCGCACGCCCGAGGCCGCCACCCGGATCGGCTACCACATCAACGTGCTCACCCTGCGCACGCGGGTCCACTGGGCGAGCACCTTCCGCACGCACGCGCGCAACACCCGCCGCACGTTCATGGAGGCCATGTCGCACGCCGACTACCCGGTGGACGACCTGCTGGAGATCGTGCCCCGCGACGGCTGGCGCAACAACCTGTTCCGGCACACGTTCAACTACGTGCCCGCCGACCTGACGGCCGGGTTCACGCTGGGCGGCCTGCCGGCCGAGCAGGTGGTGATCGAGAACGGCTTCAGCAAGTTCGACCTGGAGTTCTTCGTCACCTCCACCCCGGACAGCATCAAGATCAGGACCGCGTTCTGCGTGGACGTGCTCGACCGGTCCGACGTGGAGCTGCTGCTGGCCCGCTACGACGAGCTGCTCGTCACGCTCGCCGAGCAGCCCGACCTGCCGCTCGCGGACATCCCCGTCTGGTGCTACCAGGACCGCGCGGCCATCGAGATGGCCAACGCCACCGAGCACACCGTGACGCCCGCGACCGTGCTGGAGAAGATCGCCCGCAAGGTGTCCGCCGCGCCGCCTGAGGACGTCGTGGCCGTGGTGGACGGCGACCGGCACGTCGGCCTGCGCCGGTTGTGGGCCGCCGCCGAGGCCACCCGCGACGCGCTCCAGGCAGCGGGGGTGGGCAGGGGCGACGTCGTCGCGCTGCTCGCGCGGCGCTCGCCCGAGCTGGCCGCGGCGGCGCTCGGCGTGTGGCTGGCCGGGGCGGCCTACCTGCCGCTCGAACCCGACCACCCGCGGCAGCGCCTCGACTACCAGCTCGACGACGCCGGCGCGGCCGTGGTCCTCGCGGGCGACGGCATCACCGTCTCCGGCGAGCGCACGGTCCTCCCGCTCGTGTCCGTCGACGCGGTCACGCCGGTGTCCGGGCAGGTGTCGTCGTTCAGCCCCGTCCGGCCTGAGGACTGCGCGTACCTCATCTACACCAGCGGCTCGACCGGGCTCCCCAAGGGCACCCTGATCGACCACTACAGCCTGGCCAACCTGATCGCGCACTTCGCGCACCAGCTGTCGGCGGGGCCGCGCGACACCGTGCTCTGGCTGACCACGTTCAGCTTCGACATCTCCGCGCTGGAGTTGTTCCTGCCCCTGACGGCGGACGCGCGGCTGGCCATCGCGCCGGACGACGCCCGCACCCAGGGCGAGCCGCTCGCCGAAGCCCTGCGGCGCCACGACGTCACCATCGCCCAGGCCACGCCGACCACCTGGCGGCTGGTCGTGGACCAGGCGTCCGGCGAGCTGGCGGGCTGCCGCGTGTTGTGCGGCGGCGAGCCGATGCCCGCCGTCCTGGCCGAGCGGCTGGCCGCCACCGGCTGCGAGCTCTACAACGTGTACGGCCCCACCGAGACCACGATCTGGTCCACCGCCGGACGCATCGACCCCGCCGCGGACCGCATCGACGTGGGCGTGCCCATCGCCAACACGAAGGTGTACGTGGCCGCCCCAGACGGCCGCCCGCTGCCCATCGGCACCCGCGGCGAGCTGTGCATCGCCGGCGACGGCGTGGCCATCGGCTACCACAACCGGCCGGAGCTGACCGCCGAACGGTTCGGCGAGCACCCCGTCTACGGCCGGTACTACCGCACGGGCGACCTGGCCCAGTGGACCTCCGACGGCAAGCTGGAGATCCTCGGCCGGCTCGACCGCCAGATCAAGCTGCGCGGCAACCGGATCGAGCTCGCCGAGGTCGAAGGCGTGCTGCTGGCCCACCCCGACGTGCGGGCCGCCGCCGTCGTGGTGGTCGGCGACCCCAGCGCGGACGCCGTCCTGTGGGCGTTCGTGGTGGCGCCCGACCGGCCTGAGGTCACCTCGGAGCTGTGGGAGCACGCCAGCGCGTCGCTCCCGTACGCGGCGACCCCCCAGGAGTACGTCGCCGTGGACGCCTTCCCGATGACCGGCAACGACAAGGTCGACTACCCGGCCCTGCGCAACCTGGCCATGGAGCTGCGCAGCACCGCCGAGACCACCGCGGACGAGGCCGACCTCCCGGCCGGCACCGGGGACGCGCTGGTCGACTCCCTGGTGGCGCTCTGGAAGGCCATGCTGAACCGTACCGATCTCGGCCCCGACAGCCACTTCTTCGCGCTCGGCGGGCACTCGCTGCTGGCGGTCAAGCTGCTGCAGGAGATCAAGAAGGCGACCCGGATCCGGCTCAAGCTGAAGGACATCTTCGAGGAGCCGACCCCGGCCGGTCTCGCCCGCAGGCTGCAGGCCGCCGACACGAATTCCTGACAAGGCGCGGCCGGGCAACCCCGCCCGGCCGCCGACACGACGTATGCGGCACTAGTGGATAGGCGGGTTGTCTCGTGTTGGAGAAAGTCGAGGAAGTACGGGCTGTTCCGTCCGCGCGGCCGGGCCGTTCCCCCGGTGCGCCACCGACCATGGAATCGATGCGCGCCGACATCGCCGCCCAGCTCGACCTCGACCCCTCCGAGGTCACGGACGGCGCCGACCTGATCAGCCTCGGCCTCGACTCGCTGCGCGCGATGCGGCTCGCCGGGCGGTGGCGGCGGGCGGGGGCCCGGATCGTCTTCGCCGAGCTGGCGACGGAGTTCACCCTCGCGGCCTGGTGGTCGCTGGTCCACTCCCGGCTGACCGAGGCCGCCGCTCCGGAACAGGAGCCGGAGCCGGCCGTGGACGAGACGGCGCCGTTCCCGCTGACCCCCGTCCAGCTGGCCTACTGGATCGGCCGCGGCGACGGGCAGGTCATCGGGGGCGTCGGCTGCCACGCCTACCTGGAGTTCGACGGTTCCGGCGTCGAGCCGGACCGGCTGGAACGGGCCGTACGCGCCCTCATCGCCCGCCACGGGATGTTGCGGGCGATCTTCCACGACGACGGCACCCAGCAGATCATGGACACCAGCCCGTGGCCGGGCCTGACCGTCCACGACCTGTCCGAGCTCGGCGAGGACGCCGCCGAGAACATCAGGGAGCAGCTGTCGCACCGCCGCTTCGACGCCTCCCGCGGCGAGGTGTTCGACGTGCGGCTGTCGCTGCTGCCGGACGGCCGGTCGAGGGTGCACTTCGAGGTGGACTTCCTCGTCGCCGACGTGCTCGGCCTGCAGATCCTGCTGAAGGACCTGGCCCGGCTCTACCTGGAGCCCGACGCGCCCATGCCCGCCCTGGCCTGCTCGTTCCCCCGCTACCTCGCCGCCAGGGGCGCGGAGCGGGCGGCACGGCGTACCCGCGACCAGGAGTACTGGCGCAGCCGGCTGGACGAGCTGCCCGGCGCGCCACACCTGCCTCTCGCGACCGAACCGGCCATGATCGCCCGGCCCCGCTTCGCCCGCCGCGAGAGGTGGCTGCCGACCAGCGCGTGGCAGCGCATCCAGGAGCAGGCCCGCGTGCACGGGCTGACCCCCGCCATGGTGCTCGCCGCCGCCTACTGCGAGGTGCTGGCCGCGTGGAGCGGCGAACCACGGTTCCTGCTCAACCTGCCGCTGTTCGACCGGGACGACACCGTCCACCCGGACGTCGCCCATCTGGTCGCCGACTTCACCAACCTGATCCTGGTCGCCGCCGACCTCTCGGAGCCGCAGCCGTTCGCCGAGCGCGCCAGGACCCTGCAGGCCCGCTTCCGCGCCGACGCGCGGCACACCGGATACTCCGGCGTCGAGGTGCTCAGGGACCTGGCCCGCAACGGGGAGCACTCGGGCGCGCCGGTGGTGTTCGCCTGCAACCTGGGGACGGAGCTGATCGTCCCTGAGGTGCGCGAGGCGTTCGGCGAGCCCGGGTGGATGATCACGCAGACCCCGCAGGTCTGGCTCGACCACCAGATCAACGAGTACGACCACGGGCTCCACCTGGCTTGGGACGCGGTGGAGGAGTTGTTCGCACCGGGGGTGTTGGATGCGATGTTCGGGGCGTATGGGGGGTTGCTGGAGTGGTTGGCGGAGGGGGACTGGTCGGGTGAGGTGCCCGCTCTGTTGCCTGCTGGCCAGGGTGTGGTGCGGGAGCGGGTGAATGCCACGGCTGGTCCGGTGCCGGATGGTGTGTTGCATGGGGGGTTCTTCGCGCGGGCGGTGAGTGAGCCGGATCGGGTGGCGCTGATCGCTGAGGGCGGTTGTGTGTCGTATGGGGAGTTGGCGGATCGGGCGTTGGGGGTTGCGGGTCATCTGGTCGGGGTGGGGGTTCGGCCGGGTGATGCGGTGGGTGTGGTGGTGCCGAAGGGTGTGGATCAGGTTGTGGCTGTGTTGGGGGTGTTGGCTGCTGGTGGGGTGTATGTGCCGGTGGGGGTGGATCAGCCGGTGGCGCGTCGGGAGCGGATTTTGGCGCGGGCGGGTGTGTGTCATGTGCTGACGGGGGTGCCGGTGGGGGAGCGGCTTTCGGGTCCGGTCGGGGTGTTGCCGGATATGTCGGCGTATGTGATTTTCACGTCGGGGTCGACGGGTGAGCCGAAGGGTGTGGAGGTCTCGCATCGGGCGGCGTTGAACACGGTCGTGGATGTGAACGAGCGGTTCGGTGTGGGTGATGGGGATCGGGTGCTGGCGGTGTCGGCGCTGGATTTCGATCTGTCGGTGTACGACATCTTCGGCCTGCTGTCGGCCGGCGGCGCGCTCGTGTTGCCCGAGGAGGGTGAGCGGCGGGACGCGCAGGCGTGGGCCCGCCTGTGCGAGACCCATGGCGTGACCCTGTGGAACACGGTGCCGACTCTTCTCGACATGTTGCTCACGACGGTCGAGCAGGCACCCTCCCGGCTCCGTCTGGCGCTGGTGTCGGGTGACTGGGTGGGGCTGGATCTGCAGGCGCGGCTGGCGGCGCAGAGCGGGGGGCGGTGCCGGTTGGTGGCGTTGGGGGGTGCGACGGAGGCGGCGATCTGGTCGAACGCGTTGGTGGTCGATCGGGTGCCGGCGCACTGGACGTCGGTTCCGTACGGGTTCCCGCTGCGTAATCAGCGGTATCGGGTGGTGGACGGCCGGGGTCGTGACTGTCCGGACTGGGTGGCGGGGGAGTTGTGGATCGGTGGCGCGGGGGTGGCGGCCGGGTATCGGGGTGATCCGGAGACGACGGCGGCCAAGTTCGTGGAGGTTGCGGGGGGTCGCTGGTATCGGACGGGGGACATGGGCCGGTACTGGCCGGACGGGACGCTGGAGTTCCTGGGCCGGGCCGATCACCAGGTGAAGGTACGCGGGCATCGCATCGAGCTGGGTGAGGTGGAGGCGGCGCTGGAGGCGTTCCCCGGGGTGGGGCGTGCGGTGGCGGTGGCGGTGGGGGATCGGCGGCAGCGCCGGCTGGCCGCGTTCGTCACGCCGGGCGATGTCGACCAAGGCAGTCTGCGCTCGTTCCTGGCCGACCGGTTACCGGCGTACGCCATCCCGCCGGCGATCACCATGCTGGACGAGCTGCCTCTGACCGCCAACGGCAAGATCGACAGATCCGCGCTCACCGCACTCGTCGCCGACATCCAGGAGACCACGGAGCACGAGCCGCCCGTCGGCCCCGCCGAGACCGTGCTCGCCACCATCTGGGCCGACCTGCTCGAACGTCCGGCCGTGCGGCGCAGCGACAACTTCTTCACCCTCGGCGGCGACTCGCTGCTCGCCACCCGCATGATCGCCCGGCTGCGCGCGGAAGGCGTCACCGACGCCAGGCTGAGCGTGCTGTTCCAGACGCCGGTGCTGGCGGACTTCGCGGCCACCCTCACCCTCGGTGAGGCGGCCCCGCCGGTCCCCGCGCTGGCCCCCGACGTGGCGCACCGGCACGACCCGTTCCCGCCCACCGAGGTGCAGCGGGCCTACTGGCTCGGCCGGGCCGAGCACTTCACGCTCGGCGGCGTCGGCTGCCACTTCTACACCGAGTTCGACGGCGACATCGACCTCGACCGGCTGGAAACCGCGTGGAACCTGCTGATCGAGCGGCACGAGATGTTGCGCGCCGTCTTCGACCAGGACGGGCTCCAGCGCATCCTGCCCGAGGTGCCGCGCTTCAGCATCGCCGCCGCCGACGGCGTCGAGGCCATGCGCGAGCAGATGTCGCACCAGGTGCTCGACGTGTCGGCGTGGCCGCTGTTCGACGCGCGGGCCGTACGCCACGAAGGCGGGGTGCGGCTCGGCGTCAGCTTCGACAACATTATTGTCGACGCGCTGAGCATGATGGTCTTCTTCGCCGAGCTCGACCAGCTCTACCACGACCCCGGCACCGTCCTGCCGCCGATCGGGGTGTCGTTCCGCGACTACCTGCTCGCGCAGGACCCCGACCCCGCCGTCTTCGAGACGGCCAAGGACTACTGGGCGGCCCGGCTCCCCGAGCTGCCGCCCGCCCCGCAACTGCCGCTCCGCGTCGACCCGGCGCTGATCGACCGGCCCAGGTTCGCCCGGCGCGAGCTCCGGCTGCCCGCCGCCCGGTGGCAGGCGATCACCGACCTGGCCCGCCGGTACGAGCTCACCCCGGCCACCGTGCTGGCGGCGGCGTTCGGCGAGGTCCTGGGCACGTGGAGCGCCCAGCGGGAGCTGACGCTGAACCTCACGCTGTTCGACCGGCGCGAGGTGCACCCCGACATCCACCGCGTGCTCGGCGACTTCACCTCGCTGCTGCTCGCCGGCTACCGGCAGGGCGCCGGCTGGCTGGACGGAGCCCGCAAGCTCCAGGAAGAGGTCTGGCGCGGCCTGGAGCACGGCGAGGTCTCGGCGGTCTGGGTGATGCGCGAGCTGGCCAGGCGGAACGCCGCGATCGAGATGACCATGCCGGTGGTGTTCACCAGCACGCTCGGGGTCGGCGGCGAGGGCGTGGCCGGGCCGTCGTTCGCCGACCAGGTCTGGGGCGTGTCGCAGACCCCTCAGGTCTGGCTGGACAGCCAGGTCGGCGAGATCGACGGCGAACTGCTGGTCCGATGGGACGCGGTGGAGGAGTTGTTCGCGCCGGGGGTGTTGGATGCGATGTTCGGGGCGTATGGGGGGTTGCTGGAGTGGTTGGCGGAGGGGGATTGGTCGGGTGAGGTGCCCGCTCTGTTGCCTGCTGGCCAGGGTGTGGTGCGGGAGCGGGTGAATGCCACGGCTGGTTCGGTGCCGGATGGTGTGTTGCATGGGGGGTTCTTCGCGCGGGCGGTGAGTGAGCCGGGTCGGGTGGCGCTGATCGCTGGGGGCGGTTGTGTGTCGTATGGGGAGTTGGCGGATCGGGCGTTGGGGGTTGCGGGTCATCTGGTCGGGGTGGGGGTTCGGCCGGGTGATGCGGTGGGTGTGGTGGTGCCGAAGGGTGTGGATCAGGTTGTGGCTGTGTTGGGGGTGTTGGCTGCTGGTGGGGTGTATGTGCCGGTGGGGGTGGATCAGCCGGTGGCGCGTCGGGAGCGGATTTTGGCGCGGGCGGGTGTGTGTCATGTGCTGACGGGGGTGCCGGTGGGGGAGCGGCTTTCGGGTCCGGTCGGGGTGTTGCCGGATATGTCGGCGTATGTGATTTTCACGTCGGGGTCGACGGGTGAGCCGAAGGGTGTGGAGGTCTCGCATCGGGCGGCGTTGAACACGGTCGTGGATGTGAACGAGCGGTTCGGTGTGGGTGATGGGGATCGGGTGCTGGCGGTGTCGGCGCTGGATTTCGATCTTTCGGTTTATGACATTTTCGGCCTGCTGTCGGCCGGCGGCGCGCTCGTCCTGCTGCAGGAGGACGAACGGCGCGACCCCCAGCGCTGGGCGGAGTTGTGCGCCGTCCACGGGGTGACGGTGTGGAACACGGTGCCGACCCTGCTGGACATGCTCCTGGTCACCGCCCAGGAGCTGCCCCCGAGTCTGCGCGTCGCGCTGGTGTCGGGTGACTGGGTGGGGCTGGATCTGCAGGCGCGGCTGGCGGCGCAGAGCGGGGGGCGGTGCCGGTTGGTGGCGTTGGGCGGTGCGACGGAGGCGGCGATCTGGTCGAACGCGTTGGTGGTCGATCGGGTGCCGGCGCACTGGACGTCGGTTCCGTACGGGTTCCCGCTGCGTAATCAGCGGTATCGGGTGGTGGACGGCCGGGGTCGTGACTGTCCGGACTGGGTGGCGGGGGAGTTGTGGATCGGTGGCGCGGGGGTGGCGGTCGGGTATCGGGGTGATCCGGAGACGACGGCGGTCAAGTTCGTGGAGGTTGCGGGGGGTCGCTGGTATCGGACGGGGGACATGGGCCGGTACTGGCCGGACGGGACGCTGGAGTTCCTGGGCCGGGCCGATCATCAGGTGAAGGTTCGCGGGCATCGCATCGAGCTGGGTGAGGTGGAGGCGGCGCTGGAGGCGTTCCCCGGGGTGGGGCGTGCGGTGGCGGTGGCGGTGGGGGATCGGCGGCAGCGCCGGCTGGCCGCGTTCGTCACTCCGGGCGATGTCGACCAAGGCAGGCTGCGCTCGTTCCTGGCCGACCGGTTACCGGCGTACGCCATCCCGCCGGCGATCACCATGCTGGACGAGTTGCCCCTGACCGCCAACGGCAAGATCGACAGATCCGCGCTCGCCACGGATACGGAGCCACCACCGGACGGCGACGACCCACCACGCCCAGGCGTGGAGCAGCAGCTCGCCGAGCTGTGGGCCGAGCTCCTGGAGATCCCGCCGCCAGGCCGTGGCCAGAGCTTCTTCGCCCTCGGCGGCGACTCGCTGCTCGCCACCCGCTTCGCCGAGATCGTCCGCCGCAGGCTCGGCGCCGAGCTGTCCCTGCGCCGCTTCTTCACCACCCCCACCATCGCGGACTGCGCCGAGGCGATCGGCCTGACGACGGACGACACCGAAGAGGAGGGCGTGCTGTGACCCAGGCACCGGCCGCACCAGAGCCGACCGTACGAGACCTGATCGCCGACATGGAAGCGGCGGGAATCCGACTGTGGGAGGACGGCGGCGGCCTGCGCTTCCGCGCCCCCAAGGGAGCGCTGACCGAGGAACGCCGGGCGGCGCTGCTCGGCGCCAAGCCCCAGATCATCGCCCACCTGCGCCGCGAGGCCGAGGCCGAGACGGTGCGCCCCGACCCGGGACACCGCCTCGACCCCTTCCCCCTCACCGACGTGCAGCAGGCGTACCTGCTCGGCCGCAACGACGCCTTCGGCTACGGCGGGGTCGCCTGCCACGGCTACGTCGAGGTCGCCTTCCCCGAGCTCGACCCGGAGCGGGTCCAGGCGGCGTGGCGCACGCTGATCGAGCGGCACGACATGCTCCGCGCCGTCATCCACCCCGACGGCCACCAGCAGGTGCTGGCCGAGGTGCCCGCCTACGACGTGCAGGTGAGCGACCTGCGCGGCACCGACCCCGAGCAACGGCTCGCCGCCATCCGCGAGGAGATGGCGCACACGCTCTACCCCGCGGGCAGCTGGCCCCTGTTCGAGCTGCGGATCTCGCTCACCGACCGCGGCGCGCTCCTGCACGCCTCGATCGACCTGCTCATCGCCGACTACGTCAGCATCCAGCTGCTGCTGGCCGAGCTGCACACCCTGCACGAGGACCCCGGCGCCGACCTGCCGCCCGTCCCGGTCGGCTTCCGCGACTGCGTGCTGGCCCTGCGCGCGCAGCGCGAGAGCGGCCGGTACGACCGCGACCGCGCCTACTGGTGGGCCCGCGTCGACGACCTGCCGCCGGCGCCCGAGCTGCCCGCGCTCGACCAGCAGGCGGAGGCCAGGTTCCAGCGCTGGGAGAGCCGGGTCGAGCCCGAACAGTGGAGCAGGCTGCGCGCCAGGGCGTCTGCGGCCGGCACCACGCCGTCGCAGGCCGTGCTCGCCGCCTACGCCGAGGTCATCGGGCGGTGGAGCCGCAGGCCCAGGTTCACACTCAACCTGACGCTGCTCGACCGCCCGCCCCTGCACCCGTCGATCGACCAGGTGGTGGGCGACTTCACCACGCTCAACCTGCTCGCCGTCGACACCACACCTGACCGGCCGTTCGCCGACCGCGCCCGCGCCATCGGCGAGCAGCTCTTCGCCGACATGGAGCACCGCCGCTGCGGCGGCATCGAGGTCATGCGCGAGCTGGCCAGGAGGCGCGGTCGCGACGCCGCGCTGATGCCGGTGGTGTTCACCAGCGCCATCGGCCTCGGCCAGGACGAGGCGGAGCACGGCAGACCCGAGTACGGCATCAGCCAGACACCCCAGGTGTGGATCGACTGCCAGGTCAAGGAGCACCGCGGCGCGCTGCTGGTGAACTGGGACGTGCGCGCGGGCGTGCTGCCCGACGGGCTGGTGGACGACATGTTCGCCGCCTTCACCGCGCTCCTCGGCGACCTGTCCGCCGAGGAGACGTGGGCCTCCGCGTCTCCCGTCGGCCTGCCCGCCGCCCAGGCCGGCAGCCGCGCCCGGGCCAACGACACCGCCGCGCCGCTCCCCGGCGGGCTGCTGCACGACGAGGTCGTCGCCCAGGCCCGCCGCACGCCCGGCCGCACCGCCGTCGTCACCTCCGACGGCTCGCTCACGTACGGCGAGCTGCTCGGCCGCGCGACGGCGGTGGCGCGGGCGCTCGGCGCGGCCGGTCACGAGCCCGGACAGATCGTCGCCGTCGTCATGGACAAGGGCGCCGAACAGGTCGTGGCCGTGCTCGGCGTCCTCATGGCCGGCGGCGCCTACCTGCCCGTCGACACCGGTCAGCCGCCCGCCAGGCGCGACCGCATCCTCGCCGACGCCTCGGCCCGCCTGGTGCTGACGCAGTCGTGGCGCGCGGAGGACGGCTGGATCGCCGTCGACACCCTGCAGCCCGTCGACACGGCGCCGCCCGAGGCCCGGCGACGGCCCGGCGACCTGGCGTACGTCATCTACACCTCCGGCTCCACCGGAGTGCCCAAAGGCGTCATGATCAGCCATCAGGCCGCCCGCAACACCATCGACGACATCAACACCCGCTTCGGCGTTGGCCAGGACGACCGCGTGCTCGGCCTCGCCAACCTGGGCTTCGACCTGTCCGTCTACGACATCTTCGGGCCGCTCGCGACCGGCGGCGCGCTGGTGCTGCCCGACCCGGGGCGCAGAGGAGACCCCGCGCACTGGGCCGAGCTCGCCGCCCGGCACGCGGTCACCGTGTGGAACTCCGTGCCCGCACAACTCCAGATGCTCCAGCACTACCTGGACGCCGAGCCCGCGGCCGGGCTGCCCGAGCTTCGGCTGGCGATGTTGTCCGGCGACTGGGTCCCCGTGGCGCTGCCCAGCCAGATCCGCCGCCGGCTGCCCGGCCTCGACGTGGTCAGCCTGGGCGGCGCCACCGAGGCCGCCATCTGGTCCATCCACCACCCCATCGGCGACCCGCTGCCCGGCTGGGTGAGCGTCCCGTACGGCAGGCCGCTGGCCAACCAGACCTTCCACGTGCTCGACGCCTCCATGCGGCCCAGCCCCGACTGGGTGCCGGGGGAGTTGTACATCGGCGGCGCCGGGGTGGCCATCGGCTACCTCGGCGACGAGGCCAAGACCGCGGAGCGGTTCGTCCAGCACGCGGGCGAGCGCCTCTACCGCACCGGCGACCTGGGCCGCTACCGGCCCGGCGGCACCATCGAGTTCCTGGGCAGGGAGGACTCCCAGGTCAAGATCCGCGGCCACCGCATCGAGCTGGCCGAGGTGGAGACCGCGCTGCAGGCGCACCCGGCGGTCGCCGCCGGCACCGTGATCGTCGACGGCGACCGGGCCCTCGAACGCCGCCTCGTCGGCTTCGCGCAGGCCGTACGGAAGGAGGAGGGCGGCGGCGACGAGCCGGACGTCGCCGTGGCGGCCGAGGCGGCGGCCCGCGCCGCGCTCGACGGCGTCGACCTGCCGCGCGTGGTGGCGGTCGCCGAGACGCTCGACGAGATCGCGCTCACCTCGATGGCGGCGGCGCTGCGCACGGCCGGGCTGTTCGCCGGCGACGCCCGCCACGACCTGGCGGAGATCCTGGAGACCGCCCGGGTCGCGCCCGACCACCACCGGCTGGTCCGGCGCTGGCTCGCCGCGCTGCACGAGCGCGGCCGGCTCGGCCGCGACGACGCCGGCCGCTACCACGGCCTGCGCGAGCCCGCCGCCCTCGAACCGCTCTGGCAGCGCGTCGGGAACCTCACGGAAGGGCTCGACTACGGCGCCGAGCTCATCAGGTTCCTGCGCGTCAGCACCACGCACCTGCCCGAGCTGATGCGCGGCGAGCTCGACGCCCGCGAGCTGCTGTTCCCCGAGGGCGAGATGGAGACCGCCGAGGGCGCCTACAAGGACAACGTGCTCAGCAGGTACGTCAACCGCATCGTGCGCGCCGTCATCGGCCGCGTCGCCGAGCGGCACGCGGGCGGGCCGCTCCGCGTCCTGGAGGCCGGGGCGGGCGTCGGCGGCACCAGCGCCGAGCTCATCCCCGAGCTGGCAGGGCACCACGTCGAATACCTGTTCACCGACCTGTCGCGGTTCTTCCTCGGCCAGGCCGCCGAACGGTTCGCCGAACACCCGTGGGTGCGCTACGGCCTGTTCGACATCAACGCCGACTACCGCGCCCAGGGGTACGAGCCCAACTCCTTCGACGTCATCCTCTGCGCCAACGTGCTGCACAACTCGCACGACGCCGCCGCCGTGCTCGCCAGGTTCCGCGAGCTGCTGGCGCCGGGCGGGTGGCTGGTGTTCATCGAGACGACCCGCGAACACGTGCAGATCATGAGCTCGATGGAGTTCCTGATGAACCCGCACGACTACGCCGACGTGCGCCAGGGCCGCGACCGTACGTTCGTCGCCCGCGAGGAGTGGCTCGACCTGCTCGCGGCCGCCGGCGCCACCACCATGGCCTGCCTCCCCGGGCCCGACGACCCGCTCGCCTCCCTGGGACAGTGCGTGTTCGCCGCCCGTTTCCCCGCCGACCGGGAGCACATCGACCTCGCGGAGCTGCGGGCGTTCCTGGGCGAGCGGCTGCCCGGCTACATGATCCCGACCCACGTCCAGGTGGTCGACGAGCTGCCGCTGACGGACAACGGCAAGATCGACCGGGCGCGGCTGCGCTCCCTGCTGCCGCGTACGGCCGGCGAGAGCACCCCCGCGGGCGAGGAGCCGCGCGACGACCTCGAACGGCGGCTCGCCGCGCTCTGGGCCGAACTCCTCGGCCTCCAGCAGGTCGGCAGGGACCAGGACTTCTTCGCGCTGGGCGGCGACTCCCTGCTGGTCACCCGGCTGGCCGGGCGCGTACGCGAGGAACTGCCCGAGGCGCACAACTTCTACTGGGACAGCCTCGTCCGCCAGCTCGTCAACCAGCCGACCGTCGCCGCGCTCGCCGCCCACCTCCGCCAGGCCCGCGACGACCGCGACCGCGGCCTGTCCAGGACGGACGTCAGCCCGCTGGTGCGCCTGGCCGGCGGGCAGGGCCCGGTGCGGGTGCTGCTCCACGACGGCACCGGCACGCTGACCCCCTACCGGGCGCTCACCCCGGAGCTGTCCGGCGGGCCCCTGCTCGGCCTGGTGATCAACGACGCGGGACACTACCTGGAGCTCGACCCCGCCGCCGCCGTGGAGTCGCTGGCCGGATCGTACGCGCAGGCGCTGCTCAAGGAGGACGCGCCCGGCTACCACATCATCGGCTACTGCATGGGCGGGCTGATCGCCACCGAGGTCGCCCGGCGGCTCACCGAGGGCGGCGCCACCGTCGACGAGCTCACCGTCATCAGCAGCTCGCGCTTCCCGTACCGGATCAGCGACGAGCTCATGCTGGAGTACGGCTTCGCCCAGGCGTGCGGGCTCGACCCCGTCCGGCTCGGCTACCCCGAGGAGGACCTGGCCCGCGCCCTGCGGGCCGTGCTGGAGACCTCGCCGGGACACGTGGGCGAGGGCGCCCTCGCCGCGCTCGCCGGCTCCGCCGACCCGGGCCTCGCCGCCATCGGCGGCCGCTTCGCCGAGCTGTCCGCCACCTCGCCCGCCGACCGCCTGGCCGCCGTCGCCCGTGGCCTGGACCACCCGCCCGAGCGCGTCGACCTCGCCTACCGGGTCTTCAGGCAGAGCTTCGCCGCCGTCACCTGCTACGACCCCGAGCCGTACGCGGGCGACATCACGTTCCTGCGCCAGCGCGGCGTCACCAACCTCGTACCGACCCTCCAGGACGACATGACGGAGTTCTGGCAGGACCTCTGCCTGGGACGGCTCTCCGTGCGCGACGTCGGGGGCGACCACTTCACCTGCCTCGACCAGGGCCACGCCGCCGGAGTCGCCAAACTGATCACCGGGACGACCGCGTGATCGGCATCCTCGGCGGCTACGGAGCGGTCGGCGCCACCACCGCCCTCCTCCTCACGGGCCGCGCCGCGAGCGTGCGGGTGGGCGGGCGCGACGGTGGGGCGGCGCGGCGGTTCGTCGCCGACGCGCTGGGCGGGGAGGGCGAGGCGTGGCAGGTGGACGCCTTCGATCCGGACGCGCTCGCCCGGTTCTGCCGGGGTTGCCAGCTCGTCGTCAACTGCGCGGGCCCCTCGTACCTGCTGCGGGACCGGGTGGCACGGGCCGCCTTCGCGGCGGGAGCCGACTACGTGGACGCGGCCGGCGACGCCGCGTCCTTCGCCGGGCTGGCCGCGACCGGCACGGGCGGCCGGACAGCGATGATCTCCGCCGGGATGCTCCCCGGCCTCACCGGCCTGCTGCCTCGCCACCTCGCCGCGCTCGCCTCCGCGCACGGCGGCCCGGCGGAAAGGCTCGACGTCTACACCGGAGGGCTGGACCGGCTCACCCCCGCGGCGGCCGGGGACTTCCTGCTGGCCGGCCAGGAGGAGCGGGGCGCGGCGCTGGCCGGGTGGCGTGACGGCGGCAAGGTCGCGCGCGCCCTCGCCCCCGCGCACGACGTCGAGCTGCCCTACTTCCCCGGACCGGTCACCGCCTACCCCTACCTGAGCGCCGAGGCGGAACGGGTCGCCGCCGACCTGGGGCTGGCCGAGGCCCGCTGGTACAACGTGATCACCGGCGACCGCGTCCTCGCCACCGCGAGCACCGCGACGTCGGCCGCCGACCTGGCCCGCGTCGCCGAGCTCGAACTGGCGGGGCGCACGCCGTACTATGTCCTGCTTTTTCAGCTCATCGGCCCGCACAACACCAGCACCCTCGTCGTGCGCACCGCGGACTCCTACGCGCTGACCGCCGCCGTCACCGCCCACGCCGCCCGGGCGGTGCTGGCGGGCGACGTCCCGGACGGGCTGCACCACGCCGACGCCGTGCTCGACCCGGCCGGCATGCTGGCGGACCTCGAAGGCGTGGCGACGGCCGAGATCACGGACGCGGTCGCCCCCATCGACCTGGCCGCGCCGGCGTTCGAGGAGGGCGCGCTGTGAAACGAGTCGTGGTGTGCGGCACCAAGTTCGGCCAGATCTACCTGTCGGCCATGCGGGACGGCCCTTTCGAGCTCACCGGCATCCTGGCCCGCGGCAGCGCCAGGTCCGCCGCGTACGCCAGGGAGCACGGCGTCCCGCTGGTCACCGACCCCGACCAGGTACCCGAGCTCGCGGACCTGGCCTGCGTGGTCGTACGGTCGGGCGTCGTCGGCGGCGAGGGCAGCGAGCTGGCCGCGGCGCTGCTGTCCCGGGGCGTGCACGTGCTCCAGGAACACCCGGTCCACGCCGACGAGCTGGCCCGCACCCTGCGCACCGCCAGGGCCGCGTCCGCGGTGCACCACGTGAACACCCTGTACGTCCACCTCGACCCCGTGCGCCGCTTCATCGAGGCCGCCCGCCGCCTGCGCGAACTCCAGCAGCCGCTCTACGTCGACGCCGCCTGCAGCGTCCACGTGGCCTACGCCCTGTTCGACATCCTCGGCCAGGCCCTGGGCGGCCTGCGCCCCTGGACGTTCACCGCCACGGCCCCGGGCACGCCCTTCTCGTGCGTCACGGGTACGGTCGGAGGAGTGCCCCTCACCCTCCGGGTGCAGAACCAGATCGCGCCCAACGACCCCGACGCCCACCTCCACCTGCTGCACCGCATCACGGTGGGCACAGAGGGCGGCAACCTCACGCTGGTCAACACGCACGGCCCGATCGTGTGGACCCCGCGGATGTACGTCGCCCGCGACGCCGACGACCGCTTCGACACCGGCGCCGACCACCTGCGCCTGCCGAGCGCCACCACCATCGGGCCGGAGCAGGCGCCCACGTTCGCCGACATCGTCACCAAGGTGTGGCCGGACGGCGTGCGCCGGGCCCTGACCGGGCTGCGCGAGGCCGCCGAGGACGGCCGCGACCCGCTGCGGCAGGGCCAGTACCACCTGACGCTCAGCCGCCTGTGGCAGGACGCCACCGCGGCGATCGGCCGGCCCGAGCTGCTGGTCCAGACGGCACCCCGCCCCCTGTCCGCCACGGAGTTCACATGACCTGGTTCCACTGCTACCAGCCCAGGCCGTACGCGTCGTTACGGCTGTTCTGCTTCCCCCACGCCGGCGGCTCGGCGAGCTTCTACCGAGGCTGGCACGCGGCGGCGCCGCACTCCGTCGAGGTGCGCGCCGTGCAGTACCCGGGGCGGGGCGATCGCCGCTCCGACCCGTTCGTCGACGACGCCCACCACCTCGCGGGGCTCGTCGCCGACGCGATGGCGCCGCTGCTCGACCGGCCGGTCGCGCTGTTCGGGCACAGCATGGGAGCGCTGATCGCGTACGAGGTGGCACGCACGCTGGAGGCCAGGGGCAGGGGCGTGACGCACCTGTTCGCCTCCGGCCGGCACGCGCCCCACGAGCACCGTCCCGGCGACACGCACGCCGGCTCCGACGACGAGCTGATCGACGAGATCGTCGGGCTCGGCGGCGTCGAGCCCGAGCTCATGGCCGACCCCGACATCCGCGAGCTGGCGTTGCCGGCCGTCCGCAACGACTACCGGCTCGACGAGACCTACCGGCACCGCCCCGGCGGCGTGCTCGCCTGCCCCGTCACCGCCCTGCTCGGCGGCGACGACCCGGAGGTCACCCCGGAGCAGGCGGCACGGTGGGGCGAGCTGACCAGGGCCCGCTGCACCGTCCGCACGCTGGACGGCGACCACTTCTACCTGGTGCCACGCCAGGACGAGGTGATCGCGGAGCTTTCCCGCGCCGTCACGACGGCCTGGGCGTCCACTCCCTGACCCCTAGGAAGGAAACGGTGACTCCTCCGCTCCTTGAAGGGAGCGGCTTCTCGCTAAGCCGCTTGCGCAGCCTGGCGAAGGGCAAGCCCTGCCCTCAAGATGTTGACCGCCGCATTCACGTCGGCGTGCGCGGCATGCCCGCACGCCGTACAGGCGAACCCGGCTTGGGTGAGGCGGTTGTCCTTCGCGCTGTGCCCGCAGCGGGCGCAGGTGCGGGAGGTGCCGGCGGGGTTCACCGCGATCAGCGTGCGACCGGCGCTTTCAGCCTTGTGCGCGAGGATCGTCAGGAACACCCCCCAGCCCGCGTCCAGGATGCTCCGGTTGAGGCCGGACTTGGCGGCGACGTTGCGGCCGGGAGCTTCGATCCTGCCGGACGCCGAGCGGGTCATGTTCGCGATCCGCAGGTCCTCGTGCACGATCACGTCATAGGCGCGGACCAGGGCAAGCGCGGCCTTGTGCGCGCCGTCCAGACGTTGCCTGCGCACCTTGGCGTGCAACGCGGCCACGCGGGCCACCGCCTTGCGCCGCCGCTTGGACCCCCGCCTCTTCCGGGCCAGAACCCGCTGCGCGTCGGCCAGCCGGTCAGCGGAGGCGGCCAGGTGACGGGGGTTGCTCAGATGCTGTCCGTCGCTGGTAGTGACGAGCGACGCCACGCCCATGTCGATCCCCGCGACCGCGCCGGTGACGGGGAAGGACTCGGCGGGCACGTCGTCGCACGACAGGACCACGAACCAGCGGCAGCCCTCGCGCTTGACGCTGATCGTCTTCACCTGGCCGCGCACGGTCCGGTGCCGGTGGACGCGGACATGCCCAACCCCCTGGAGCCGCACGTAGGTCGTGGTGGGGTGGCCGGGCTGGGAGTCCCACCGGCAGCCGTCGCCGTCCTTCGGCCACTCGACCGTGTCGAACCGGCCGCGCCCCTTGAAACGCGGGAAGCCCGGCGCGCGCCCCTCACCGAACCGCTTGAAGAACGCGCGAAACGCCTTGTCGAGCCGTCGCAGGGTGGCCTGCTGGGAGGAGAACGACCAACGCGCCTGCCCGTCCGGGTCGTCGGCGCGGATGTGTTTCAGCTCGGCCGACTGATCGCCGTAGCGGACGCTCACGCCCGCCCTGGCGTAGGCGGTGCGGCGGTGCTCCAGAGCGGCGTTGTAGAGCGTGCGGTGGTCTTCCAGGCACGCCGCCAGTGCCGCCGCCTGCCGGGCGGTGGGGCGCAGCAGGAACCTGAACGACCTGCGCACACCCCACCCCCCATCACGTTCGGTAACGACACCACCACGATATCGGCTGCCGCCGACAAAACCAGGAAGGACATCCGTGATGCGCAGATGTGACAGGTCAGGGCACGATCGGGCCTTGACGGCCCTCCCGCTCCCGATTCCCCCGTCGCCTCAAGGCGACGGTCCCCTCGGGAGGATCTGATGGACCACGAGCTGATGCGCATCCTCACCGGAGGATGGGTGGCGCAGGCGACCTTCGCCGCCGTCCGGCTCGGGGTCGTGGACGCGCTCGACGGGCGCCGCCTGACCCCCGGTGAGGTCGCCGACGAGGTCGGCGCGCACCCCGAGGCCCTGCACCGCCTGCTCCGCCTGCTGGAAGGGGTGGGGCTGGCCGACGCCGACGACGGCGGGTACGCGCTCACCCCGATGGGGGCGCGGCTGCGCCGCGACGACCTGGGCCCGCTCGCCGCCCTCTATGGCGAGGACTTCTTCGCCGCCGCGTGGAACGGCCTGGAGCAGGCCGTACGCACCGGCGAGCCGGCGTTCGAGCACGTCCACGGCGAGCCCGTCTTCGCGCACCTGGCCGCCGATCCCGGCAGGGCGGCGGTGTTCAACGCGGGGATGGCGGCGGGCGCCTCCTTCTTCCGTGGGGTCCCCGACGCGTACGACTTCTCCGGGCCGCGCCGCGTGGTCGACCTCGCCGGCGGCACGGGCGCCCTGCTCGGCACGATCCTGCGGAGCAACCCCGAGGCCACGGGCGTGCTGTTCGACCTGCCCGAGGTGATCGCCGCCGCGCCCGGGCACCTGTCGCGGATGGGGGTGCTGGACAGGTGCGAGCTGGCCGCCGGCGACCTGTTCTCCTGCGTGCCGGAGGGCGGCGACGTCTACCTGCTCTCGCGCATCCTGCACGACTGGGACGACGAGCGCTGCGCCGCCCTGCTGGCCACCTGCGCCAAGGCGATGGAGCCCGGCGCCGAGCTGCTCGTCATCGAACGCGTCGTCGGAGGCGGCTCGTACGTGCCGCTCGCCTTCGACCTGCACATGATGGTGATGACCGGCGGGCGGGAGCGCACCGAGGAGGAATACCGCGCGCTGCTTGAGGACGCGGACCTGACCCCTGGCCGGCTGATCGACCTGCCGCTCGGGATGCGCATGCTCACCGCGACCCGCTGAGAGCAGCGAAAGGCGCCGGGCTCCCCGTTGAGCCCGGCGCCTTTCGCGCGTCCCCCGGCGTTCAGCTCATCACGAGCTCGCCGGCCCGCTCCCGGATCACCTCGACGGTGCCGGCGCTCCCGTCGACGCGGATCCGGTCGCCGTCCCGCAGCAGCATGGTGGCGTTCCTGGTGCCGACGACGGCGGGGATGCCCAGCTCGCGCGCGACGATCGCGGCGTGCGACAGCGGCGCGCCGACGTCGGTGACCACCGCCGCGGCGCGCGGGAAGAGCAGCGTCCAGCCCACGTTCGTCACGGTCGTCACCAGGATCTCGCCCTCGCCCAGCCGGTCGCCGTCCGCCACGGAGGCGAGCACCCTGGCGGTCCCCTCGACCACGCCCGACGCGCCGGGGAAACCGCTGATGGTCTCCGACGGGGGCACCACCGTGGCGGCGGCGTCGAACACGTCACCGCGCCGGCCCGGGTCGGCGGCCCACCGCTCCGGGTCGAACCGGCCGCGGATGATGCCAGGGTACGGAGGCAACGACCGGTACAGCTCGTACGCCGCCCGCCGCCCGGCCACCCGCGTCAGCGGCCGTCCCGAGCCGCGCAGCACGTCGATGATCTCGTCGATCGTGAGGAAGAACAGGTCGTCGCCGTGCCCGGTCACCTCCCCGGCCCGCACCACGAAGTCGCGCACCATCCAGAAGCCCCGCATCATCTCCGACCGGGTCTCCTCGCGGGAGCGGACGATGGCCTCCCAGCGGTCGATCCTGCGCCGGAACTTCTCGGCCTTCCTCGGATGGCGCTCGCGGAAGCGCCGCCAGGCGGCCTCGCTCGCCTCGATCTGGCGGTCGAGCAGCTCGGCCGGGTCGACGGTGAGCCCGGCGAGCTGGTCGTCGAGCCAGGCCGGGTCCTCCACGGGCCGGGCCACCGAGATCTCGAACTCGTCGGGGCAGCGGTGGCCGTAGGAGCGGACGTACTCGTCGCGGGTGATCTCGCCCCGCTTGAGCCTGGCCAGTCCGAGCAGCGGGCCGAGGCTCTCCAGCCGGCCCTCTCCCGACTGGATGCCGGACATCAGCACGGTGGCGTCGGCCTCCCCGACCAGCTCGGCCAGCTGGGCGCCGAGGTAGATGAGCGAGCCGGCGTCCTGGCGGGCCGCGGCGGCGAGCATGCGGTTGCACTCGCTGAACCGCGGCTGGACGTCGCTCTCCCACAGCGCGGCCAGGTCGTCGCTGACGGCGATCGCGGCGCGGATCTCCTCGGTACGCCGCTCCGCGTCCGCGATGTACGCCGGGATGTGCTCCACGAGCTTCTGGATCTCGCGGCGGCCGCCCAGCATGGGCCGGGCCGCCCTGAGGGTCTGCCAGCGCGTCATCGGCAGCAGCGGCGTCTCGACGCCCTCGGGCAACCTGCCGTAGATCGGCTCCTGGGTGGCCTCGATCTTCTTGGTGATGCCGAGGGCCTTGCCGAGCGAGGCGTTCACGCTCATGTTCATGTAGACGCGGCCGCCGATGTTGCCGCACATCGGGTGGCCGCCGAGGTCGCCGGTGACCATGATCTCGGCGATGAACGCCTTCACGAGCGACCAGGTGCACGGCGTCATGACGCTGGGGATGGCCTCGCCCAGGTTGCCGTTGCTCCACAGGTAGTCGCCCTTGACGGAGTCGTTCCACACCTCGCGCCTGCCGGTGATCGGCCGGGCCTGGAGGATGTGGGGACGCCCGTCGTGCAGCGCCCACTCGACGTCCATCGGGCGGCCGTACAGCTCCTCGATCGTCATCCCCAGCTCGGCCAGCCGCTCGGCCTGCGCCCAGGTGAGGACGGGCTCGTCGCGCAGGCCGGGCGGGACGGGATCCTCGCGCGTGCCCTCAGGCGTGCGCACGGTCATGACGGTCTTGGACGCGATCGTCTCGTCGACGACCGTGCGTCCGGCGCGGTCGAGCGTGATCGTGTCGGGCGTGACCAGGCCGCCGACGACCGCCTCGCCCAGGCCCCACGCTGCGTTGATGGTCAGCCGGTCGCGGTCCTCGGTGAAGAGCACCCCCGCGGCGTCGGCGGGAACCAGCTCCTGGACGACGACCGCGATGGCCACCTCGTCGCGCGGGATGCCGTGCCGGTCGCGGTAGGCGATGGCCCGGTCGGTCCACAGGGAGGCCCAGCAGCGCTTGACCGCGTCGAGGAGCTGCGCGGCGCCGCGGATGTTGAGGTAGCTGTCCTGCTGGCCGGCGAACGACATTCCCGGCAGGTCCTCCGCGGTCGCCGACGACCGCACCGCGACCGCGGGCTCGTCGCCCAGCTCGGTGTACGCGGCCAGGATGTCGCCGGCGATCTCCGGCGGCAGCTCGCGGGCCGCGAACAGCGCCTGGATCTGCTCGGCGTCGCCGGTGAGGATCTCGTCGCGCAGACCGTGGCGGTCCACGAACGCGCGGTAGGCGCCGGTGGTGACGTGGAAGCCCGCAGGCACCGGCAGGCTCGCCCTGGCCAGGTGGGCGAGCGATTCGCCTTTTCCTCCGACGACGTCGAGTTCGGCCCTCGGATCAGCCAGGGCAAGCGTGTTCATACGCGATCTCCATTCCGATTCGGCGGCAGGCCGAAGACGTGAGTCAGGGAAAGGAAAATCCGGAGGTCAGGGTCTGACCACCCACCTGACTCATCGCTGGGAAAAAGGGAAAAGAGGGAACGGCCGCCTCTTCAACGGTAGGAAATCGCCGGCGGGCGGCCCACCCCTAGGCGCCCTTAATCAGCTGTCGGCGCCGGGCCTGAGCAGGCCGGTCTCGTAGGCCACCGCGACCGCGGCGGCGCGGTCGTTCACCTCGAGCTTGGCGAAGATGTGCAGCAGGTGGGTCTTCACGGTGGCCTCGGTGATGAACAACTTCCTGGCGACGTCGCGGTTGGTCGCGCCCCGCGAGATCAGCGACAGGACCTCCAGCTCGCGGCGGCTGAGCATCTGCTGCTGCGGCGCGCGGATCTTCTGCGTCAGCACGCCCGCCACGGACGGCGACAACACCGTCTCGCCGCGCGCCGCGGCCTGCACCGCGCTGCGCAACTCGGCGCGCGGGGTGTCCTTCAGCAGGTAGCCGGTCGCGCCCTCCTCGATGGCGGGCAGCACGTCGACGTCGTTGTCGAACGTGGTCAGCACGAGCACGCGCACGCTTGGCGACTGCTCACGCAGCCGGCGGATGAGCTCAGCGCCGTTCATCTTCGGCATGCGCAGGTCGGTGAGCACGACGTCGGGGTTGGTGCGCTGGACCACCGCCAGCGCCTCGAAGCCGTCGCCCGCCTCGCCGACCACCTCGAACTCGTCGTCGGTGAAGATGCCCCGCAGTCCGTCGCGGACGACCGGATGGTCGTCCACGATGATCAGGCGAATCGGCATGGTCACCCGGCGTCTCTGAGGCGGTCGGACGGTTCGGACACGGCGTCGGCGGGGATGGCCGGCACGGTCGCGGAGATGCCGGTGCCCTCGCCGGGGGCCGACTCGATCTCGAAGTCGCCGGCCAGCCTGGTCACGCGCTGGCGCATCGCGATGAGCCCGAAGCCGCCGGCCTCGGAGGCGGGCGCGTGGGAGGAGATGTCGGGCGGCCCGGGGACGAATCCGGCTCCGTCGTCGCGTACATCCAGCACCACGACATCTTCCATGTACGACAGGGTGAGAGCAACTCGTCCGGCCGAGGCGTGCTTGGCGACGTTGGACAGCGCCTCCTGCGCCACCCGCAGCAGCGTGATCTCGACCTCGGCGTGCAGCGGCCTGGCGTCGCCGTTGACCGACAGGGTTGCGGCCACGCCGGTCGTCTCCGACCACCGGTCGGCGACGTCCCGCACGGCGGCGGGCAACTGCGAGCCGGCCAGCGGCGCTGGGCGCAACGCCTGCACCGACCTGCGGGCCTCGTTGAGGTTCTCCCTGGCCAGGGTGCGTACGGTGTCGAGGCGGGCGAGCGCGGCCGGTGTGTCGTCGATCGCCTCCTCGGCGGCCTCGATCTGGGTGACGATGGCGGTCAGCCCCTGGGCGATGGTGTCGTGGATCTCCCTGGCCATGCGCTGCCGCTCGCCGAGCACCCCCGCCTCGCGGGCCTGGGTCAGCAGCCGGGCCTGCAGGCTCGCGTTCTCCTCGGCGAGCGCGGCCAGCTTGGCGCCGGTCTCCCGCAGCTGCTCGATCATGACCTTGCGGCTCTCGTTCTGGTCGGAGATGGTCTGGATGACCAGCCCGATCGCGGAGGCGATCAACGCGGCGATCAGGAAGGAGAAGAGCATCTCGCCCGGGCTCCGCCCGGCCTCCGGCCGCATGGAGACCAGCACGCCGGCCGTCGCGGCCACCCCGCCGTAGGCCCACCACCGGGGCAGCAGCCTGAACGACTGGATGAACGCCGCCGGGCCGGTCACCGTGAAGACCGAGTCGATGCCGACCAGCGCCCCGATGGCGGCGAGCAGGACGGCGAAGTAGACGATCGCCACCACCGGATGCCTGGTCCAGTCGGGGTGCACGCCGATCAGGAACCAGTGCCAGGCCATCGCGAACGACGCCAGCACCAGCGTGTCGAGCCGCCAGTTCTGTGCCAGCGAGAAGGCGGCGGGCAGCAGGATGAACAGGTAGGGGAGCGCGGGCCAGACCCGGTCCCAACGAGAAAGGCCGGGTCCGGTGGAGGCGACCACCGATCCCGACCCTTCGCGGCGGGCGCTGCTTACCACCGGAACGCCTTGACCGCGATGCCGGCGGTGACCAGGCAGATCCCCACCATGACCAGCATCGCCACGGGGGAGGCCGCGTGGCCCTCCCAGCCGTTGCGGATGGTCTGCACGGCCGGGGCCATGGGCAGCATGTCGCCGATGGCCCGCATCGAGCCGCTCATCGACTCGCGGGGGATCACCGCGCCGGAGATGAAGACCATCGGGAAGAAGACGCTCAGCCCGAGCACGGTGGCCGTGCGGCCGGAAGGGACGACGGCGCCCAGCAGGAAGCCGATGCCGCTGAGGCTCAGCGCGCCGAGCACCCACGCCAGCACCACGATGCCCGGGTTCGCGGGGGCGGACAGGTCGTAGCCGATGGCGCCGATGGCGATGAGCAGCACCGTGCCGAGAAGGGCCATCAGCATGTGGGCGATCCACTGGGCGCCGAACAGCATGCCGGGGGAGGCGGGGGTGGCGAGCAGCCGCTTCAGCACCCGGCGCTCGCGGTACTGCGCCAGGGTGGCCGGCAGGATGACCAGCGTGGCCAGCCCGATGACGAAGATGCTCAGCATCGGCACGTTGGCGTCGACCGACGGCAGCCCGCCGGGAAGGGGCTTGCCGCTGCGCAGCTTGACCCAGATCATGATCGTGGGGAAGGCCAGCGCGAAGAACGCCGACATCGGATCCCGGATGATCAGCTTGAGCTCGACCGCGATGACCTGCGTGATGCCTTTCATGCCGCCTGCCCTCCCGTCAGCGCGAAGTAAGCGTCCTCGAGCGATTCCGTGCGGCCCTGGGTGATCAGCTCGCCCGGGGTTCCGTGGGTGATGACGCGGCCCTGGTCGATGATCGCCATGCGGTCGCACAGCGCCTGGGCCTCGTCCATGAAGTGGGTGACCAGCACGACGGTCACGCCGCGGTCGCGGACCTCGCGGACCAGGCCCCACGTCATGCGGCGGGCGGACGGGTCGAGACCGGTGGTCAGCTCGTCGAGGAAGACGACCTCCGGGTTGCCGACCAGGGCCAGCGCGATGAACAGGCGCTGCTTCCAGCCGCCGGACAGGCTCGCGAAGCTGGAACGCTGCCGGTCCGTCAGGCCCCACTCGTCCATGAGCTTGCGCCAGTCGGCAGGCTTGTCGTAGAAGGAGGCGTACATCTTCAGTGCCTCGCCCACCTTCAGCGCGTCCGGCAGGGCGGCCTCCTGGAGCTGGACACCGATGCGGGGAAGCAGCTCGCGACGGTCGCTCTGGGGATCGAGGCCCAGGACCCGCAGGACACCGCCGTCCCGCTCGCGCAGGCCCGACATGCACTCCACCGTGGTGGTCTTGCCCGCTCCGTTGGGGCCGGCGATGCCGAAGATCTCGCCGCGTTCCACCTGCAGGGATACGTCCGTCAGCACTGGGCGGCCTTTGTAACTTTTACTCATGCCCTCGATTTCGATGACTGTCATGTTTAAAGAATCATCGGGATCAGCCGCATGCGACATCCTCCGAACGGTTGATAGGGGGTCAGCCTCCCGATTCCGGGTCCGACCTGCGGATTGGCTTCCCGACCAGGTGAAACGCTAAATAGGGGTGTCGTACGCGCCGCTGATCCCCAACTCTGAATGCATGAGCGATACAGCGGTGCGCGTGCGTGAGCTGCGCAAGCGATACGGCGACGTGGTCGCCATCGACGGCGTTGACCTGGATATCGCCCGTGGCGAGGTGTTCGCGCTCCTCGGCCCCAACGGCGCAGGCAAGACGACCACTGTGGAGATCCTGGAAGGCCATCGCCGGCGAGACGCCGGCGAGGTCAGCGTGCTCGGCGAGGACCCCGGCGTGGCCGGCCGGGCGTGGCGCTCCCGTCTCGGGATGGTGCTGCAGTCGGCCACCGACGCCGCGGAGATGACCGTGCGCGAGATGGTCCATCACTACGCCCACTACTACCCGAGGCCCCGTGACCCCGAGCACGTGATCGAACTCGTCGGGCTCGCCGGCAAGGCGGACGCTCGCACGCGCAACCTCTCCGGAGGCCAGCGGCGCAGGGTCGACGTGGCGCTGGGCGTGCTCGGCAACCCCGAGCTGCTCTTCCTCGACGAGCCGACCACCGGTTTCGACCCCGAGGCCCGCCGCCAGTTCTGGAGCCTGATCTCCCGGCTGGCCGACGAGGGCACCACCATCCTGCTGACCACGCACTACCTGGACGAGGTCGAAGCGCTGGCCAACCGGGTCGGCGTGATCGTGCAGGGCAAGGTCGTGGCACTGGGCGAGCCGGCCACGCTGGCCGGACGCTCGCAGGCCATGGCGACCGTCAGCTGGACCACCGCCGACGGCGACCACAGCGTGAAGACGGCGACGCCGACGCAGGTCGTCGCCGAGCTCAGCGGCCAGTTCGACGGCGAGATCCCCGAGCTGACCGTGACACGTCCGTCTCTCGAAGACGTCTACCTCGGCCTAATCGGAGATCACTCGTGACCACCACGTTGTCAAGACCACCGAAACGGATGGCCGCCGCGACGGCGGCGCCCCTGCCCAGCGCCGGCCGGCTGGCTCTCAAGCGCGGTGCGCTGGAGCTCAAGAGCTTCTTCCGCACCAAGGGGCAGTTCATCGTCATCTTCTCGCTCCCGGCGATCATGCTGATGCTGCTCGGCGCGATGCAGTCAGGCAAGCCGGACTTCAACGGCGTCACCGGCGCCCAGATCCTCACGGCCGGCATGATCGGCGCCGGGATCATGGGCACGACCTTCCAGAACCTCGGGATCAACGTCGCGCTGGAGCGCCACGACGGCACGCTGAAGCGGCTCTACGGCATGCCCATGCCGCGGATCGCCTATTTCGGGGGCAAGGTCATCCAGGTCCTCGTGTGCATGGTCGCCGAGGTCGCCCTCCTGGTCGTGGTCGGGGTGCTGATGTTCGACGTGCAGGTGCCCGGCACGCTCGACCGGTGGCTGACCCTCGCCTGGGTCCTCCTCCTCGGCGGCGTGGCCTGCACCCTCCTCGGCATCGCGGTCGGCAGCCTGCCGAAGTCGGCGCGCGGCGCGAACGCCATCATCACGCTGCCCTTCCTCATCGTGCAGTTCATCTCCGGCGTCTACATGCCCTTCTCCGACGTGCCCGCCTTCCTCCAGTTCATCGCGTCCCTGTTCCCGCTCAAGTGGATGACCCAGGGCATGCGTTCGGTGTTCCTGCCCGAGCACGCGGCGGCGCTCGAACCGGCCGGCTCGTGGCAGCTCCCGCTGATCGCCCTCGTGCTCGCCGCGTGGTGCGTCGGCGCGTTGCTGCTGTGCATGAAGACGTTCCGCTGGACCGCCAAGGACAGCTGACCGTAGTGGCAGGGCAGGATTGCGCGGATTTGCTGACGAGGGGAGGGGAGCACGGCGCGGACGATTCCCGGTGACGGTGGCGGGTCCTTGAGGACGCCACCGTCATCCTCATGTCCGGCCGCATGAACCGGTGGTGCTCGTACGCGGTGCGGTGTCCTGGACGGGATACGGCGCCGCCTTCCACTGTGCGGACGTGGCCACCGGTCCTTCACGGCCGGCGTGGACACCCCGAGACGGGCGCCGGAAAGGGCGTCGGGAACGGCCTGCCGGGCCGCCGGGCCTCCAGGCCGGGCCAGGCCCTGACGGCGGCCGCGTACGGCGCGTCAGGCCCTGACCGGCTGCGGCACGGGTCGCCTGAGCACCGGGCGGTGCCGGCGCGAGGCCGTGCTGGCGGCCATGACGATGGCGGTGAGGAGCAGCCCGTCACGGGCCATGTACTTGCCGGTGAAACCCGTCAGCTGCTGCCCGCCCACGTGAGGGCCGGTGACCAGGAGCCGGGCGGAGAAGGCGCCCAGGACGGGGTTGAAGGTCAGGATCGCGTCCTCGAAGTCCAGCCACCGCTTGGCCAGCGGGAACCAGGCCTTGTAGACCGACTCCTTGGCGGAGAACAGCAGGCGGTCCCAGCAGACCTCCGGGCGGTCGACGGCGAGCGCGCGCAGGGCTTTGCGCTCCTCGGCCAGGGAGACGGCCTCCAGGACGCCGTTCGACAGCGGCTCGTTGGGTTCGGCGTCGATGCCGATCGTGATGGTGTCGCCGCCGGGGCTGACGACGGCTCCGCGGTAACCCGCGCAGTGCGTGATGCTGCCCACGAAGCCCTTGGGCCACTGGGGTTCGCCACGCAGGCCGGGCAGGAGAGGCTGCGGCGGCAGGCCGAGCAGGCCCATGGCCTGCCTGGCGCACATGCGCGCCGTGACGAACTCCTTGCGCCGGGTCTCCACCGATCGGCTGATCACCTCTTCTTCAGCGGGAAAGAGCATCGCGTCGTGGTCGTCGAACGTGTCCACGGCCACCACCCACGGGGGGAGGATGCTCCCGATCAAGGCATTGGTGTTCACCCTTCCAAGCTAGATACGGCCTTGCCGCGAGAGAACGTTTGACCAGGTCTTCTCGGGCCGTCCGGAGCCGGTTGCGGGGTGAACCCGCCCTCAGAAGGGGGTACGACCAACGCGAAATGTCCGTATTTATGGTCAATTGTCGGACCGTGCCCGCGACGGCGTGATCAGCGAGGCGTCGATCGCGCGGTTCACGGCGTCGATGCGCGACGCGGCCCCCAGCTTGACGAAGATGTTCCGCAGGTGGCGCTTGACCGTGGCCTCGGTGGTGTTGATGCGGGCGGCGATCTGCCGGTTGCTGAGCGCCTGCGCCGCCAGTTCGAGGACCTCGCGCTCCTTGCTCGTCAGCACCTCGGCGGGCGCGCTCTCCATCTGCGCCAGGCTCTCGCGGGAGACGGCCAGGACGATGCGGTCCGGCTCGTCGTGCACGCTCCGGATCGCCGACACGAGCTCGTGCCAGTGGACGCTTTTGAGCAGGTATCCGCGGATGCCGGCGGCGAGGAGCCTGCGCAGCAGCTGCGGGCCGTCGTACATGCTGAGGATGATGATCTGCGTGTTCGGGACCTCACTGCGCAGCCGCGTCACGGTGTCGGTGGCCGAGTCGCCGGGGATCTCCACGTCCAGCAGGAGAATGTCCGGCTTCTTGTCGGCGACCAGGCGGAGGGCGTCGTCGGAGGTGCCCGCCTCGCCCACCACGGCCAGTCCCTCCTGGGCTTCCAGGATCTCCCTGAGCCCTTCGCGGAACAGGGCGTGGTCGTCCACGATGGCGATCGTGGTGGGCGGGTCACTCCTGATCATCGAGGCGCCTCTGGATGGGCACGGCGAGATCGACCCTGGCGCCCCTGCCGGGCTTGCTGGCGATCGTCACCGTGCCGCCGAGTAACTGGGTGCGCTCCCTGATGGACGACAACCCGAGGCTGCCCTTCGGCGGCTGGCCGTCCGGATCGAAACCGCAGCCGTTGTCGATCACGCACGCGACCAGTTCGTGCGGCGCGACGTCGATCCTGATGAGGATGGCCGACGGCTCCCCGTGGGTGAGCGCGTTGCGCGCCGCCTCACGCAGGATCAGCAGGCACTCCTCGCTGACGGTCGCGGGCGCCCAGGTCTGGTCGCCGTTGACGATCAGATCGATCTGTACGTCGTCCGTCCCGATGATGTCCAGGTAGCTGAGCAGCCCCTTCTCCAAGGTGCTGCCCCCTGGGGGATGGAGGTCGGAGGTGACCTGGCGCAGGCTGTACATGGTCTCCTGGATGGCCTGCTGGGCCATCTCCAGCTTGGCCAGTGCCTTCGCCGGCTCCCCCGGGCGGTACATGTTCGACAGCTCCAGCTGGCGCTGGGCCACGCTGAGGCTGTGGCCGATGCGGTCGTGCAGCTCCCTGGCGATCCGCCGGCGCTCGGCCATCTGCGCCTCGGTCACCTTGTTGAGCAGGATGCCGGTGTAACTGTTCGCGGCCTCCCTGATGCGCAGGGAGATGCTCTGTTCCAGTGCCGTCACGACGAGCCTGAGCATGTGAGCGGCATGGGTGTCGTCCTGGAGCCGCTGGCTCAGCGTGGCGAACGCCGCGCGGAAGAACACCGAGGCCGCCATCAGCGACTCTCTCGGATGGACGCCCGCCGACGCCCTCGCCACGCCTATGTCCCAGGCCAGGAAACGGGACGTCTCGTCGTCGTCCTGTAGGCGCCCCGCACGCAGTGCCCCCGCCATCTCCGTCAGGATCTGGCCTGCGTTCGTCATGACCTGGGCTTTCGTCACCTGATCATTGATCAACACGCTACCGATGGCCGCAAGTCCCTGCTCGTACTTGCTCAGTATGTCCGCTCGGCACTCCTCGATAAGGCTCGCCGGCCCCGTAGCGTCTTGCTCACCCGTATGCGCAATTTCTCCCACCGTGTCCCCTTGGAGAGTGCACGAATGCTTACATCTTGGGTCAACACTGGTGAGTAGGCAACTGTATGCCGATGACGGGCATACGCGGAGTGTCCTCCGAGCAGCCTCTGCCGGCCCTGTGACCTGCTGAAACGGGGCGCGACATGGAAATGTCAATATTGCGTGAACGGCGCGCCGCAGGCCCAGGTTGGCGCGCCAGCTCGCCGGAGTGGCGCGACGGGACGGCGGTCTACATGAGCGTGACTCGTATTAGCGCGATTCACGTTGATGATTCATAACGATACTCGTCGGTAAGGTTTGGGCCCCTTCACCCCCTCCCGCGTGCGCCGGCCGCGGGGCCCGCGGGGCCCTGGGATCCGCCGGGGGCGCGCCGCCCGGCGCGGGCCCGCGATGACTCGGACCTGGACGTGGTCCGAAAGTTGAAGACCGGCTGGTCCATACGGATCGACCCGCGTTATTAAGGATAAGCCGTATTGTGAGCCCCCAGAGCCGCACCTAACGTGATGAACGTCAACCCAGAAACGGGTGCGGAAGGGGTTGAGGTCATGCGGCAAGTACGACAGTCCAAGACGTCGAAGCCGAGAAAAGAGCAGAAAAGCTCGTTGGACCTCAGAACTCCTTCCGGTCGTGAATTGCCTTTCTAAAAGGAGTGTCCAATCATGGGGCTGTTCGAGAGAGATGCGGCCATGACCTCCATGCACGGCCTCCTCGCCGAGGCCGTTGGCGGCAAGGGCAGGGTCGTGATGGTGACGGGGGTCGTCGCGACCGGCAAGAGTGAGCTTCTGCATGCCTTCGCCGAACAGGCACTCGAACGGGGTGCTCTGCCGCTGGTGGCGTCCGCCACCCAGGCGGAGAGCGATATTCCGCTGGGCGTGCTCGGCCAGCTCTTCCAGAACGCGCCGCTGCGCGAGGACGTGCGCGCGGTCGCGGCCGACCTGCTGCGGGAGGGCGCGCAGATGGCCTCGCCCGCCAAGGGGGACCGCGTCGAGCAGGTGGACGTGCAGATCGTGCACTCGCTCTGCGCGGTCCTGCTCTCGCTGGCCGAGCGCCATCCGCTGGCGATCGTCGTCGACGACGTCCACCTCGCCGACAGGGCCTCGCTGCTCTGCCTGTCCTACCTCGTCCGCAGGTCCAGGTACGCGCCGCTCGTGGCGGTCTTCAGCCAGGCCGAATACCGCCAGCACATGCACGGCTTCTTCGCCACCGAGATGCTCCGCCAGCCCCACTGCACCGCCGTCAGGCTGGCGCCGCTGTCGTACGGCGCCGCGCTCAGCATGACGGCCGAGCGCCTGGGCGAGGCGGCGGCCAAGGAGGTGACGCCGGAGTGGCACGCGCTCAGCGGCGGCAACCCGCTCCTGCTCCGCGGGCTGATCGAGGACCACGAGACCGGCGGGAGCGCTCCCGCCGAGCGCTACGGCGAGGCCGTGCTGTCGTGCCTGCACCGGGCCGACCCCGGGCTCATGCAGGTCGCCGGCTGGCTCGCGGTGCTGGACGACCCGGCGCTGCTCGAGCGCCTGCTCGGCTCCGGCACCGCGACGATGGCGCACGCCATGCACTGGCTGGAGACCGCGGGCCTGCTGGAGTCGGGCCACTACCGGGCCGAGATCGCGAGGAGGACCGTGCTGGCCGAGCTGAGCGACGAGGTGCGCCGCGGCGTGCACCGGCGGGCCGCCGAGCTGCTGCACGAGGAGGGCGCCGACGACATCGTGATCGCCGAGCACCTGCTCGGCGCCGACGCGACCGACCTGCCGTGGGCCGTGCCCGTGCTGGAGGCGGCGGCGCTGAGCCGGCTGGACGGCGGGTCCGTCACCTCGGCCGTCGACTACCTGAAGCTCGCCTGGCGCGGCTGCACCGACGAGCGGCACCGCACCACCATCGCCACGGTCCTGATGCGCGCCGAGTGGCGCATCAACCCCAGCACGCCGGCCGAGCACATCGCTGAACTGACCGACGCCCTGCACAACGGGACCCTCCGCGGCAGCGACGCGGTCGTGCTGGCCAGGGCGCTGCTGTGGCACGGCAAGGTCGACGACGCCTGCCAGGTGCTCGAACACCTGAAGGAGAGCGGCGACACCGAGCCGCAGACCGTGGCCGAGCTCATCGGCACTCGGCTGTGGTTGCGCTGCTCCGCGCCGCCGCTGCTGGCGCACGTCAACAGGTCGACCAGCGAGCAGGCCAGGGAGGCCGTGCTGCCCGTACGCGTGAGCCGGCGGCTGGAGTCGATCAACGCGCTGATCTCGGTGCTCACCCGCGGGCCGCGCGAGCGCGTCCTCGGCACCGTCGAGCGCATCCTGCACAGCTCCCGCCTGGACGAGATGTCCATGGACACGGTCGAGAGCTCCCTGCTCGCGCTCACGTACGGCGGCTGGCCGGACAAGGCCGTGCCCTGGTGCGACGCCTTCATCGAGGAGGCGCAGTCCCGCAGCGCCCCCGCCCGGCGCGCCCGGCTGACCGCGATCCGCGCCGAGATCGCCATGCGCCGCGGCGACCTCGAGACCGCGGCGTCGTGCGCCCGGCAGGCCCTGGAGATCATTCCGCCCGCCAGCTGGGGTGTCACCGTGGGCGGCCCGCTGGCCAACCTGATGCTCGCCAGCACGGCCATGGGGCAGTACGACCAGGCGCTCGCCCAGGTCAACACGCCCGTGCCGGAGGCCATGCTGCAGACCCGCTTCGGACTGCACTACCTGCACGCCCGCGGCCGCTACCACCTCGCGGTCGACCACCCGGCGGCGGCGCTGCGCGACTTCCGGTTCTGCGGCGAGCTCATGTCCGAGTGGGAGATGGACACGCCGGGATTCATCGCCTGGCGTACCGACGCGGCTGAGGCGCTCATCCGGATGGGCGAACAGGCGGAGGCCCGCGCCCTGATCGAGGAGCAGCTCTCCCGGTGCGGCCCGATGGCCTCCCGTACGCACGGGATCGCGCTGCGCCTGCTGGCCGCCACGAGCGAGCTCCGGCACCGGCCCATGCTGCTGCGGCAGTCCACGGACCGCCTGCAGGCCTGCGGTGACCGCTACGAGCTGGCCCGGTCGTTGTTCGACCTCACCGAGGCCTTCCACAGCGTCGGGGAGTTCCGCCGGGCGGGGATCATCGCCAGCCGTACGCGCATCCTCGCCCAGGAGTGCGGCGCCCAGCCGCTGAGCCACGCGCTGGACGGCGACGGTGCCGCCGCCGAGGGGCAGGGCTCCGAGATCAGCAAGGTGGTGGCCATCCTCAGCGACGCGGAGCGACGCGTCGCCGGCCTGGCCGCGGTCGGCTACACCAACCGGGAGATCGCCGCCAAGCTGTTCATCACGGTGAGCACGGTCGAGCAGCACCTGACCCGCATCTACCGCAAGCTCGGGATCACTCAGCGCTCCGATCTCCCTCCCAATCTGGAGCTCAGCCCCACCCTGCGCTGACCTCTTGAGCCCCTCGATCTGCCCACCGTGCGGACCCCGCGCGGTGGGCAGCGACATTAACAATGTGTATAACGAAGAGTTGCATACAGTGTCAAGAGCGGATAAAGCGCAATGATGTTTCTCATATTCGCCCGGTGTTCCCGGGGGTTAGGGGTTGTGGCGCGAACTTGGCCCACAGATCGTATGTACCAACGGTGAGGGTCGATGGGAGGGAGCGTTGTGGACAGCAGAAGGCTGGGTGACACGGGGCCGATCACCTCGTGTCTGGGCTTCGGATGTCTGGCCCTCTCCGGCGTGTACGGCGAAGCGGACCGCTCGGAGTCGCTGGCGTTGCTCCACAACGTGCTCGACACAGGTGTGACCCTGATCGACATGTCCGACGACCACGCCCACGGTGAGATCGAACGGCTCGTCGGCGAGGCCGTCAGGCCCTGGCGCGACGACGTTCTGCTCTCGACGCGCACCCTCCGGCGCCGCTCGGGCAACGTGCCGCTGCGGCAGGCCTGCGAAGCCTCGCTGGAACGGCTGGGCGTCGACCACGTCGACCTCTACATCGTCGGCGGGGAGCCGGGCGCCGTGCCCGTCGAGGAGACCGCGGGCCGGCTCGGCGAGCTGGTGGCGGCGGGCAAGGTGCGCTACGCGGGCCTGACAGGGGTGACGGGGGACGAGCTGCGCCGGGCGCACGCGGTCCACCCGATCACCGCCCTGGCCATGGAGTACTCCCTGTGGCACCGTGACGCCGAGCTCGACCAGCTGCCGGTGGCGCGCGAGCTCGGCATCGGGCTGATCGCCGGCCGGCCGCTGGGCCGCGGCTTCCTGGCCGGGCGCGGCGGCTCCGCCCGCGAGCTCGACCCGGGAGACGCCCGCCGCACCGACCCCCGGTTCGACCCGGCCAACCTGCCGGGCAACATCGCCAGGCTCAGGAAACTGGAGGCCGAGGCGGCGACCATGGACGTCAGCACCGGCCGGCTGGCGCTGGCCTGGCTGCTGGCCAGAGGGCCCGACGTGGTGCCCGTCCCCAGCACCCGCGACCCGGTCCACCTGGAGATGAACGCGGGTTCCGTCAGGCTGCTGCTGACCGACGCGACGTGCCGCCGGCTGGAGGCGGCCTTCCCGCACGGCGCGGCCGCCGGAGCGCCTCTCCCCGGTTGACCGGCCCCGCTCAGAGGGCTCGGACGAGGGTCAGGATCACCAGGCCGTGCAGGGCGTACTGGGTGGCCATGAAGGCGCCGTACGGCTCGCGGCGCCGCCCCTGGACGCACAGGACCGTGATGGCGATCGCGCCGGCGACCATGGCGAGAGCGCTGGGCCACAGCGGCAGCTCCAGCAGCAGCACCGCCGCCGTGAACGCGAGCGCCAGGCCGATGGCGACGGCGCAGATCGCCCGCCGCAGGGCGTCCTCGCCGTGCGTGACCGCGAAGGTCGTCCGGCCGGCCTGTGCGTCGCCCTCGATGTCGGGCAGGTCCTTGGTCGTCGACCCCACCAGCGCGGTCCAGAGCGACGCCGCCGGCACGAAGACGATCAGCATCAGGGATACCCGGAACTCGCTGGCGTAGGAGAGCGCGCCCGCGACGTAGGTGAGCACGGTGGCGACGCCTCCGGTCAGGACCGTGCCGCCTGAGCTGCGCTTGAGCGGGAACGGTGGGCCCGAGTACAGGTAGCCGAGCACCAGCACGACCGTGAGCAGCAGGCCCATCCGCGGGTCGAGCGCGAAGCCGCTGAGCAGGCTGACCAGCGCCGCGCCCACCGCCACCGCGGTGGCGAAGGAGGGCGGCAGGTCGCCTCTGCAGATGGGCCTGCGCGAGCCGTTGAGGCGGTCCTCGGAAACGTCCATCACGCCGTTGAAGAGATAGACGGAGAAAATCATCAGCACCCATGTCAGGGCGCCCCAGGCCGTTCTGCCGAGATGCCCGTCGGCGCCGGCGACCTGCGCGCACAATGCGGTGCCGGTCAGAAAGCGCAGTAAGAAGATTATCTGCACAGATGGGCGAGACTCTGCCAGACACAGACCGCCGCGCCGCAGCGCCACGGTTTCGATGGTCGCCATGATCGGATTGTGCGCGACCGCCGGGAGGCGGAGAAGGGGGGTGCGCCTAAAGATACCGGGGTGCGCACTCTCGATACCCGGGCGGATATCTATGGGTAAGGACCGGCGCTCTCATGGTCCTCGCCCTGTTCGGCGGCGCCCGGCCGATTGTACGTTGTGTTCGGAGATCTCCTACAGGCAGACCATGACCAAGGCGAAGGAGATTAAACCATGGTCCCGACCCGCCCCGTAGAGCGCTATTCGGACTTTACTCCGTTGGCCCTGGCAGATCGTACGTGGCCGGACAAGAAGATCGTTTCAGCGCCGCGCTGGCTGTCGACGGACCTGCGCGACGGCAACCAGTCACTGGCCAATCCCATGTCGCCGGGCAGGAAACTCCAGATGTTCGAACTGCTCGTCGACATCGGCTACAAGGAGATCGAGGTCGGATTCCCGGTGGCCAGCCAGGACGACCACGACTTCGTACGGCTGCTCATCGAGGAGAACCGCATTCCCGACGACGTGTGGATCTCGGTTCTCGTGCCGGCGCGGGACGAACTGATCGAGCGTTCGGTGAGCGCGCTTTCCGGCGCGCCGCGCGCCACGTTCCACCTCTACAACGCGACCGCGCCGCTGTTCCGGCGCGTGGTGTTCGACATGGACCGCGCGCAGTGCAAGGACCTGGCCGTGCAGGGCACCCGGATGATGATGAAGTACGCCGAGCGCGATCTGGCCGGCTGCGACCTGCGCTACCAGTACTCGCCGGAGCTGTTCAACGAGACCGAGCCCGACTTCGCCCTGGAGGTCTGCGAAGCGGTCATGGACGTGTGGGAGGCCGGTCCGGGGCGCCCCATCATCCTGAACTTCCCCACCACCGTGGAGCGTTCCCTGCCGTCGGTGTTCGCGGACCAGGTGGAGTGGCTGGACCGCAACCTGTCGCGCAGGGAGCACGTGTGCCTGTCCATCCATCCGCACAACGACCGCGGCACGGGGGTTGCCGCGGCCGAGCTGGCGATGCTGGCCGGCGCCGAGCGGATCGAGGGCTGCCTGTTCGGCAACGGTGAGCGGGCCGGCAACGTGTGCCTGGTGACGCTGGGCATGAACATGTTCACGCACGGCGTGGACCCCGAGATCGACTTCTCCGACATCGACCGCATCCGCGGCACGGTCGAGCACTGCAACGAGATCCCCGTGCACCCCAGGCACCCGTACGGGGGCGAGCTGGTCTACACCGCCTTCTCCGGCTCGCACCAGGACGCGATCAAGAAGGGGTTCGACGACCTGGAGCGCCGGGCGGCCGGGTCCGGCGTCGGCGCCGGCGAGATGCCGTGGACCATGCCGTACCTGCCGGTGGACCCCAAGGACGTCGGGCGCACGTACGAGGCGATCGTGCGGATCAACAGCCAGTCGGGCAAGGGCGGCATCGCGTACATCATGAGCGCCTGGCACGGGATGGAGCTCCCTCGCGAGCTGCAGCGGGAGTTCGCCCGGCTCGTGCAGGAGCGGGCCGACCTGCGGGGCAGCGAGCTCTCGCCCGACCAGGTGTGGGAGCTGTTCCAGGAGGAGTACTTCTCCCGCGACGAGCGGTCCGGCGCGCTGGGCGCGGGCGGCGACCGGATCACCGCGACGCTGCACATGGACGGCCAGCGCGAGCAGGCCGTGCGGGCCATCGGCGCCACGCTGGCGCCTCTGGGCGTGGACGTGCGGGCGGTGCACCGGTCCGGCGGCGCCGAGCGGGTCGCCAGCATGGAGACGACGGTGTACGCCGAATGCAAGGTGGACGGCGAGACGGTCTGGGGGGTCGGCGTCGCCACTAACGTGGTGGACGCGACCCTGACGGCGGTCGGCTCGGCCGCCAGGAGGAGCGGGCGGACGGAGGTCAGGCTCGCGAATGCCAGCTGACGCCCGGCGCGCGACACAAGCCCGGCAGCGGCCGCCATCAGGCGGCCGCTGCGGCGTTTCCACGGCGGGCCCCGACGCATAACGATCCCGGACGCCGAGGCGGCGCGCGCGGCGGCCGACGGCCCCCGGGCACGACGAAAGCCACCGCTCATTTTCTCGATGAGCGGTGGCTTTCGTTCTCGGAAGGCCTCGCAAAAGGGGTACGACGTCTAGCTCAATGCCTCACCTCGCCGGCGGGATAAACACCTTCAAAACTGTGTTACCTGTATTCAAGCGCCGCCCGCACGCTTTTCCCACCCCTAGCTCACCCTTAAGGGCGGACACGAATTCCCCGGTCAGCTTATTCGCCGCAGACGGCCCGGTTCGGTGGGCCGGGGTCGCCATTCGCGGGGATATCCCAGCGAGACCTCCTCGAACCGCACGCCGTTGTGCCAGGTGGTGCGGGGAATGTGCAGGTGCCCGTAGACGACCGTGCGCGCGTTGAACCGCACGTGCCAGTCGGCGGTGCGCTCGGTGCCGCACCACAGGGCGAAGTCGGGATAGCGCAGGACGTCGGTGGGCCGGCGTACCAGGGGATAGTGGTTGATCAGCACCGTCGGCAGGTCCGCGGGCAGTTCGCCCAGCCGCCGCTCGGTCAGCTCGACCCGGGCCGCGCACCAGGCCTGCCGGGACGGGTACGGGTCGGGATGCAGCAACATCTCGTCCGTGCACACCACGCCGCGCTCGTAGGCCTGGGCCAGCGCCTCGGCCCGGGAGCGCACGCCGGGGACCCGGAAGGAGTAGTCGTACAACACGAACAGCGGCGCCACGACGAGCGAGCCCTCCCAGACCGGGTAGGGATCTTCGGGCGTGACGATGCCCAGCTCGCCGCAGAGCCGCACCAGATGGTCGTAACGTTCGGCGCCGCGCAACCGCACGGGGTCGCTCGGATGGGTCCACAGCTCGTGGTTGCCCGGGACCCACACGACCTTGGCGAAGCGCCCGCTGAGCAGGCGCAGCGCCCATTCGATGTCGGCCATGAGCTCGGCGACGTCGCCCGCGATCAGCAACCAGTCGGTGGCGGACCGGGGCCGCAGTGCCTCCACGATCTCCCGGTTGTCCGCATAGCCCACGTGGAGATCGCTGATGGCGAGCAACGCCGACATTCCTACTCCGCGATGGCCGTCCGCATGATCCAGGTAAAGACGGGAAGCTCCTGCCCGTCCACGCGCGTTCGCTCACCTCTGTGGAGGAAGTGCTCGTACCCACTGCCGAAAGGCAGTTTGATCTTCTCGCAGCCCGGCGCGACGGTCAAGAACCGCCGTTCGACCGGCAGGTGGTTCGGTCCCCCGATGAGCATGACTTTGACGAACGACATGGGTCACCTCGTTTCATAGCGGGATGTTGGAGTGGCAACCGCGGGACTGCGGCGCCCGTTCGAGTGCTTCCGCCAGCCGGAGCCGGGTCTCGGAGGGGGAGATGACCTCGTCCACCACGCCGAGTGCCATGGCCCGCTCGACCCCGCCGGCCGTGCGCTGGTGCTCCTCCACCAGGCGTGCGTGCAGGTCCGGCCGCTCGGGCTCGGGCACCGCGGCCAGCTTCTTGCGGTGCAGGATGCCGACCGCCGCCTCGGCCCCCATCACCGCCACCTCCGCGTCGGGCCAGGCGTACACCGCGGTCGCCCCCAGCGACCTGGAGTTCATGGCGATGTAGGCGCCGCCGTACGACTTGCGGGTGATCAGCGTCACCCGGGGGACGACCGACTCGGCGAAGGCGTGCAGCAGCTTCGCGCCCCGCCTGACCACGCCGCCCCACTCCTGCTGGACGCCGGGCAGGTAGCCGGGAACGTCGACCACGACCACCAGCGGGACGCCGAGCGAGTCGCACATCCGCACGAAACGCGAGGCCTTCTCCGCCGAGAGCGAGTCGAGGCAGCCGCCCTTGCGCAGCGGGTTGTTGGCGATCACGCCGACGGCCCGGCCGCCGAGCCGCCCGAGCCCGACCACCATGTTGGGGGCCCAGCGCGGCTGCAGCTCCAGGAAGTCGGGGTCCAGCACGGCGCGGACCAGCGGCCGGACGTCGTAGGCGCGCCGCGGCATGTCGGGGAGCAGCGCGCGCAGGTCGCGCGGCTCGCGCAGCGCGGCGAAGTCGTAGCCGCCCGGCCGGGTGAAGAACCCCGTCAGGAGGCGGGCGCGGTCGTACGCGGCCTCCTCCGAGTCGACCGTGACGTGCGCGACGCCCGACTTGGGGCCGTGCGCGTCCGGGCCGCCGAGCCCTGCCATGTCGATGTTCTCGCCGGTGACCGTGCGGACGACGTCGGGGCCGGTGATGAAGACCCGGCCGGCGTCCGACATGATGATCACATCGGTCAGCGCGGGCCCGTACGCGGCCGCGCCCGCGGCCGGTCCGAGCACGACCGAGATCTGCGGGATCAGGCCCGAGGCAGCCGTCATGGCGGCGAACATGCGCCCCACACCGTCCATCGACTCCACGCCGTCGGCCAGCCGGGCGCCGCCGGAATGCCACAGCCCGATCACCGGGCAGCGCCGGCGGACGGCCAGCTGGATGGCCTCGACGATACGGTTCGCGCCCGCCCAGCCCAGCGCGCCGCCCATGATTGTCGCGTCGGTGCAGTAGGCGATCACGGGCGAGCCGTCGACCAGCCCGTGCACGGCCTGCACGCCGCTGCCGTCGTCGCCGTCTATCGGCACCACCGAGTCGGGATCCAGGAGCCGCGAGAAGCGCACCGATGGAGTCCTCGGATCGAGTAATGCCTCCGTGGGAAAAGCGGTCAGGACCGTCATCGTTGTCCTTTCGCCGGAATCTGTCCTTCGAAATGTCCCGGGCTACCCCTAGCGCGGACAACCCCTATCGCCTCGTACCTCTAGCAGGGGAGCCTTCGGACGTAGGGGGTTCGTGGGGTGACCGGTAAATGCACGCCGTGTGACACTCGGCTTGTGTTGTTCGCCGAATTCCAGCGTGCCGGCCGGTGTACGGCAGGCGCAGAAAGGTGCGGAAATCATGAAACGCACACAGCTCAAGAAAACCCGGCAGACCTCACGTGATCCCAGGTTCGAGGCGCCGGACACGCGCACCCCGTCCGGCCGGCTGCTGCGGTTCTAGGAGCACGACATGACTACCGAAATCACCGCACCGGCCATCGGCCTCGCCGCGCTCCTCGACCAGGACCCGGCCTTCCGCCTGCACGAGGGCGGCAAGCTGGAGACGCGCCCGTCCGTCCAGGTGCGTGACCTGGACGATCTGTCCCTCGCCTACACGCCGGGGGTGGCCCGCGTCTGCACCGCCATCGCCGAGCGGCCCGAGCTGGCCGACGACTACACCTGGCGCTCCAACGTCGTGGCGGTCGTCACCGACGGCACCGCCGTGCTCGGGCTCGGCGACATCGGGCCCACCGCGGCCATGCCGGTCATGGAGGGCAAGGCGCTGCTGTTCAAGCAGTTCGGCGGCGTGGACTCGGTGCCCATCTGCCTGGACTGCACGGACGTCGACGAGCTCGTGGAGACGATCGTCCGGATGGCCCCGTCGTTCGGCGGCATCAACCTCGAGGACATCAGCGCGCCGCGCTGCTTCGAGGTGGAGCGCCGGCTCAGGGAGGTGCTGGACATCCCCGTCTTCCACGACGACCAGCACGGCACCGCCATCGTGGTGCTGGCCGCGCTGCGCAACGCGGCACGGGTGACCGGCCGGCGGTTGTGGGATCTCCGCGCCGTCGTGGCGGGGGCGGGCGCCTCCGGCCTCTCCGTCGCGAGCATGCTGTTGAACGCCGGCATCGGCGAGGTCGCCGTGTCGGACAGCAAGGGTGTCCTCCACACCGGCCGCGACGACCTCAACCCCCACAAGGCCATCATCGCGGGCTGCACCAACCAGTCCGGCCACACCGGCACGACCGAGGAGGCTCTGGCCGGGGCCGACGTCTTCATCGGCCTGTCGGGCTCGACGATCAGCGAGCAGGCCATCGCCTCCATGGCGCCCGGCTCCATCGTCTTCGCGCTGTCCAACCCCGAGCCGGAGATCCACCCCGGGATCGCCCAGGAGCACGCCGCCGTCGTGGCCACCGGGCGCAGCGACTTCCCCAACCAGATCAACAACGTGCTGGCCTTCCCCGGCGTCTTCAGGGGCGCCCTGTCGGCCCGCGCCTCGGCCATCACCGAGAACATGAAGATCGCCGCCGCTCACGCCCTGGCCGCCGTGGTCGAGGAGGAACTGTCGGCCGGCCGGATCATCCCGGAACCGTTCGACCCCCGGGTCGTGCCCGCCGTCGCCGCCGCGGTCGCCGACCAGGCCCGCCGCGACGGCGTGGCCCGCCTCCCCGGCCTCTAATGGGAGCTACTGAGGATGCTCTTGGGGCAGACTCGGTGCCTGATAGCCGACTGGTGAGTGAGCACTCCCGGCCTCCGGACCTCGAGTCCTAGGGTCAGACCGTGCCCTCACCGGTGGTCAGCGGTAGTAGCCCTCGACCGGTACGCGGGCCTCGGCGTAGAGGGCGGGCCCCTCGCCGGGCGGGTCGGTGAAGGCGGTGCCGGGCGGCTTGAGCCCGTCGAGCTGCTCGCCGGACAGCGCGTAGACGACCCGGCCCAGGCCCGAGCGCGCGATGGCGCCCGCGCACATGCCGCACGGCTGACAGCTCGTGTACATGGTCGTGGCGGCCGCGGTGGCCGGGTCGAGCTCGCGGGCGGCCCAGCGGGCCAGCTTGAGCTCCGGGTGGGCGGTGATGTCGCGGTCGGTGAGCGAGGAGTTGCGCTCCTCGGCCAGCACGGTCCCGTCGGGCCCGGCCAGCAGCGAGCCGAACGGCGGATCGCCGCCGGCGCGGGCCTCGGCGGCCAGCGCGATGGCGCGGCGCAGGAGTTCTTCTTCGTCGGGTGTCATGGTCTCTCCTCGGACCTTCGCCTACGACTCCTGCAGGCGGCGGATCACGGCCTGCTTGGCCGTGGTGAACTCCTCGTCGGTCAGCACGCCGGCGCGGTGCAGCTCGCCGAGCTCGGCCAGGCGGCGCAGCACGGCGTCGTGCACGTCGCCGGAAGCGGGCGCCGGCGGAGGCGGCAGCTCGGGCACGTCGCGCGGCAGGTGGGCGAGCACGGCGGCGGCCACCAGGGCGGTCGCGCCGCCGTAGCGCTGGATGCCCCAGGACACGCAGCGCGGGTCCTTCTGCGGCGGCTGGTGCGCCGGCCGCTCGCCCTTGAGCCGGAAGCGCAGCGTGCCGTAGCCCATGCCGGACTGGGGTTTCCACTCCACCCCGGCGATGTCGGACAGCGGGAACTCCTGCGGCCCCGCCTTCTCCTTGTCGGTGCTCGCGAAGCCGGTCCACTCCAGGCGCACCCGCTCGCCGTCGAACAGCGCGGTGCCGTCGCCGGCGGTGGCGGAGATGGGCACCGGCGGGGCCGGCAGCAGGTAGTCGTCGCAGGGGCCGCTCGGCGTCTGGTAGACGAGCAGGGTGTCGCGGATCTCGTCGGCGAAGTATTCGCCGGCGCCCGCGCGGTTCTTCGGCACCGCCAGGCGGTAGGGGTCGGCGGGCGGTCCCAGCAGGCCGGCGACGACGTCGGACAGCGCGTCGGCCCCCTTGCGCAGGCGCAGGCGTACGTGCCCACCCTTGCGCCCCGGCTCGTACGTCACGCCCGCGATCGCCGTCATCGGGACCACGACCTCGCCCAGTGTCCTGCGTAGCTCGTGGACGTCCTTGTCGCTGCCGGGCACGATGCGCAGGACTTCTCCGTTGAACGTCCACGACCCGTCGGGGACGGCGATCTCGGCCATAGTGTTCAGCCTAGGACACCTCGGGGCACGGCCATATCGAGAGGAACGGGATGGAGACCTTCACGAGCTGGACGTCCTGGAGGGAGGCGGAAGGGCCTCTCGGTGAGGCGCTACCGCCGGAGACCGTGGGCGCCCTGCGCGACGCGGTGGCGTTCGCGCGGAGGTGGCACGGGGCGCAGCAGCGGCCCACCGGGCGACCGTACCTCGACCATCTGCTGGAGGCGCTGGAGGTGGCGGTGGCGGGCGCCGGGGTGGACGACAAGGACGTGCTGGTGGCGATCGTGCTGCATGACGTGCTGGAGGACACGTCGTGCACCGAGGCGGAGATCGCGGGCAGGTTCGGGCCCCGCGTGGCCGCGCTCGTGCGCTGGGTGACCAAACCGCGCGGGGGAGGGAAGGCCGACTACCTGGCTTCTCTCGTCAAGGCCCCGCCGCAGGCCGTGCTGGTGAAGCTGGCCGACCGGGCGAGCAACGTGCAGGAGCTGCAGCGGATGCCGTGGCGCTTCCAGCGGAGCTACTACCTGGAGACGGTCGCCTACGTCATGCCGCTGGCCGGGTCTCATCCCTGGTTCGCCAGGTGGTACGCGGACTGGCGCGAACGCTGGCGCCGCGTGGAGCGCTGGCCCGCGCACTGAGCCCGCCGCGCCCGCCGCCGGTCCCGCACCGTACGGCTAGCCGCTGATCCTGCCCACGCGGTTGCGCACGCCCTTGAAGTGGGCGTGTACGGCGGCCACCGCGGCGGCCCGGTCGCCCGCGAGCACGGCGGTGTAGATGTCGCGGTGCCGTGTGACCACGTCGTCGGGCGACTCGTCCGGCACCCCGAGCTGGTCGCGCAGCTGGTAATAGACGTCCCAGAACGCGCCGAGCAGCTGGCTGACGAGCGGGTTGCCGAGCGGCCGGTAGAGGAGGTCGTGGAAGAGGCGGTCGGTCTCCGGCGAGACGGGCCCGACCTCCGCCTCGGCCTCCATCCTGACGATGACGTCGGCCACCGGGGTCAGGTCGGCGGCGGGGTCGAGCTCGATGAGGCGTTCGACGAGGCCGCTCTCCAGGATCTCGCGGATCTCGATGAGGTTCGCCAGGTGGTTCTTGCCGTTCTGCAGCGTGATGCGGCTGTGGAAGGTCAGCTCGTTGACGAGGCCCGCGAGCGACATCCGTCCCACGAACATGCCGAAGCCGTGCCGGATGTCCACGATGCCGACCGCCTGCAGGGCTTTCAGCGCCTCTCTGATCGAGTTGCGGCTGACCTGCAGTTCCTCCATGAGCTCCGACTCGGTGGGCAGGGGGTCGCCCGCCACCAGCCCGCGCCTCACGATGAGGTCCTTCACGCCCTCCTGGGCCTCCACGGCCCTGCTCGGACGTACCGGGCGCGGGACTGTCGTCATGAAGAGTCACCTTCTCATAGCCACTTACGTAACATTACGGAAATCTTTGGTTGACCTCAGGCCGGATTGCCATCTAGCGTCCCACTTACGCAAAAGATAGGACATGGGACGTCCCATGTTCTACCCCCTCAGGAGGCATCCGTGAGCTCTGACTTCAGCCGCCGCGACTTCCTGCGTTACAGCGGAGCGACGGGTGCGGCGGCGTTCATCGCGGCCACCCTCTCCGCCTGTTCCGGAGGCCCGGCGTCGACCGGCTCGGTCGGCGCCGGAACCAACAAGGACCTGATCACCGCCGTCATCGGCTACGGCAACGACCAGAGCTGGGACCCGACGCAGACCGCGTCCGCCTTCGCGATGGCGGGGATCAGCCACGTCTACGAAGGGCTGCTCGACACCGACCCGATCACCCGCGAGCCGTACGCCGCGCTCGCCACCGAGCTGCCGTCCGACCTGGACGCGACCTCATGGAAGTTCACCCTCCGCGAGGGCGCCACGTGGCACGACGGGAAGCCGGTCACCGCCGACGACGTCGTCTTCACCTTCGAACGGGTCCTCGACCCCGAGGCCAACGTGCTGATCGGCAACTTCTTCAGGTCCTGGCTGAAGGAGGTGAAGAAGATCGACGACCGGAACGTCGAGCTGGTCTTCAAGTTCCCCTTCGCCGACGCCGCTCCCCGGCTGACCATCGCCAAGATCATGCCCAAGCACGTGTTCGGCGAGGCCGGCGCCTGGGACCAGGCCAAAGGCGGCAAGGCCGTGGGGTCGGGGCCGTACAAGCTGGCCGCGCACAACCCCAAGTCCAACACCTCCTTCGAGGCGTACGACGGCTACAACGGCCCGCGCCCCGCCACGGTCAAGAAGATGAACTGGCTGACGATCGTCGACGCCGCCGCCCGCGTGGCCAAGATCTCCGGTGGCTCGGCCGAGGCGCAGATCGCCGACAACATCCCCTACGCCAACGTCGACCAGCTCAAGCAGCAGGGGCTGACGGTCGAGGGCGGCAAGGGCATGAACCACATGTTCCTGATGTTCAACACGGCGGCCAAGCCGTTCGACGACGTACGGGTGCGCCAGGCGCTGCACTACGCGATCGACAAGCAGAAGATGATCGACGTGGCGCTCAAGGGTCACGGCACGGCCTCCAGCTCCTTCCTCAACGAGGGCCACCCCGACCACAAGCGGGCCTCCGTCGTCTACGACTACGACCCCGACAAGGCGAAGGCGCTGCTGAAGGAGGCGGGCGTCAGCAACCTGACGGTCAATCTGATGGCCGTCAACGTGAGCTGGATCGCCGACTGCCTGCCGACCATCGCCGCCTCGTGGGAGGCGGTCGGCATCAAGACCACGCTGGAGCCGCAGGACACGGCGGCGTTGTTCACCAAGATGGACCAGGGCCAGGACTACCAGGTGGTCGCCGCGGCCTCGAACCCCAACCAGTTCGGCATGGACGCCGACCTGATCTGCCGCTACAACTTCGTCGAGGGCGGCCTGTGGATGAAGTACGCCGGCTACGACGGCAGCAAGGACGCCGAGGCGCTGTTCGCCCTGATGGACGAGGCCACCGAGGAGCCGGACAAGGAGAAGAAGAAGGCGACGGTCCACAAATATCTGGACATGATCGCTGAGCAGGCCGTGCTCTACCCGGTCGTCCACACCGAGCTCATGACCGCCTGGGACGCGAAGAAGTTGTCCGGCGTCGAGGCCCAGCCGTACCCCGGCATCAACCTCCTCCAGGCCAAGAGGACATGACGCTCGTCGCCCGGATGCTGCTGCGGCGGCTCCTCATCCTGATCCCGCTGGTGCTCGGCGTGATCGCGTTCGTGTTCATCGTGATGCGCTTCTCCAACAGCAAGCCGGAGTACGCCTACTTCCAGGGCGCGAACCCGACCGCCGAGCAGATCCGCCAGTTCCAGCTCGAGAACGGGCTGCTGGACCCGCTCCCGGTGCGCTACGTCCGCTTCGTCATGGATCTGGCGCAGGGCGACATGGGCACCAGCGTGCTCACCAGGAAGCCGGTCATCGAGTCGGTGACGACGGCCCTGCCGCTGACGCTGCAGCTGACGCTTCTCGGCCTGGTCGTGGGGCTCGTGCTGTCGTTCGTGTTCGGCGTGGTCGCGGCGCTGTACCGCGACCGCTGGCCGGACCAGCTCGTCCGCCTGGTGTCGCTGGTCGGGGTGGCGGCCCCGTCGTTCTGGCTGGCGCTGCTGATGATCCAGTGGCTGGCGGTCGGTGAGGGGTTGTTCCCCACCAGCGGCTACATCAACCCGGCCGACTCGTTCGCCGGCTGGCTGCGGTCGATGACGCTGCCCGCCCTGTCGTTGTCGTTGCCGATCGCCGCCCAGCTCACCCGCATCATCCGCACGTCGGTGGTGGAGGAGCTGGACCGCGACTACGTACGCACCGCGTACGGCAGCGGCCTGCCGCCGATCGTGGTCATCGGCAGGAACGTGCTGCGCAACGCGCTGATCAACCCGCTGACGGTGCTCGGCCTGCGCATCGGCTACCTGATCGGCGGCACCGTGGTCATCGAGACGATCTACGGGCTGCCCGGCATGGGACAGCTCATGATCAACGCCGTGCGCGACGGCGACCCCGCCGTCGTCCAGGGCGTGGTGCTGACCATCGCCGTCGGCTTCATGATCGTCAACCTGGCCGTCGACGTCCTCTACCTGCTGGTCAACCCCCGCCTCAGGAGCGCCTCATGAGACGTGGACTCACCGACCGCCTGGCCCGGCCCGGCGTGACGTTCCGCAGGCTGAAGCCGCTGTCGTGGATCTCGCTCGGCCTCATCGCCGCCGTCGTGCTGGCGGCGGTGCTGGCGCCGCTCATCGCGCCGCACTCGCCGTTCTTCCAGGAGGCGTCCGGCGGCGGCCCGTCGGCCGAGCACTGGATGGGGCTCGACAGCGCCAACCGCGACATCCTGTCCAGGCTCCTGTACGGCGCTCGCTGGTCGCTCATCATCGGCCTCGGCGCGACCGGGCTCGCCCTGGTGGCCGGCGCGGCCATCGGCGCCGTCGCCGCCACCTCGCGCCGGGCCGTCGACGAGACGATCATGCGCCTGCTCGACGTCATCATGGCGTTCCCCGGCATCGCGCTGGCGGCCGTGCTCGTGGCCGTGTTCGGCGGCAGCATCCCCGTCCTGGTCATGGCCATCGCCTTCCTCTACATGCCGTCCGTGGCCAGGGTCGTACGCGCCAACGTCCTCGCCCAGTACGGCGAGGACTACGTCGCGGCCGAGCGCATCATCGGCGCCCGCACCCCGCACATCGTCATCAAGCACGTCGCGATCAACTGCGCGGCGCCGGTGCTGGTGTTCTGCACGGTGATGGTGGCCGACGCGATCGTGTTCGAGGCGTCGCTGTCGTTCATCGGCGCCGGCGTGCGGCCGCCGGACCCGTCGTGGGGCAGCGTCATCGCCGACGGCAAGAACCTGGTGCTGCTCGGCGGCTGGTGGGGCACGGTCTTCCCCGGCCTGCTGATCCTGCTGACCGTGCTCGCCCTGAACATCCTGTCCGAAGGCATCTCCGACGCCTGGGCCGCGCCCGCCGCCCGCAAGGCGCCGGTCAGGAAGGACGAGGACGCCTTCGAGCGGGCCCAGCCGGGCTCCGGCGAGGTCGTCGAGCTGCCCGGGCTGGCCGAGGCCGCGCGCCGGCTGGCCGAACGCGCCCGCCCGCTGCCCCAGGGGCCGCCGATCCTCACGGTGGAGCGGCTGCGCATCGGGTTCGCCGAGGGAGTGGACATCGTCGACGGCATCGGCTTCGAGGTACGTCCCGGCGAGGTGCTCGGCCTGGTGGGCGAGTCGGGCTGCGGCAAGTCGCTGACCGCGCTGACCATCATGGGCCTGCAACCCCGTGACGCCCGCGTCAGCGGCCACGTGCGTTTCGACCAGCGGGAGCTGCTCTCGTTGCCGCGCCGCGCCCGCCGCCGGCTGCTCGGGCACGAGATGGCGATGATCTACCAGGACGCGCTGTCCTCGCTCAACCCCGCCATGACCATCAACGCCCAGCTCAAGCAGCTCACCCGCCGCGGCGGCCGGCGCACCCCCGCCGAGCTGCTCGAACTCGTCGGCCTCGACGCCCCCCGCACCCTGTCGTCCTACCCGCACGAGCTGTCGGGCGGGCAGCGGCAGCGGGTGCTGATCGCGATGGCGCTGTCGCGCGAGCCCAAGCTGATCGTCGCCGACGAGCCCACCACCGCGCTCGACGTGACCGTCCAGGCGCAGGTCATCGAGCTGCTGCTGAAGCTGCGCGAGGAGCTCGGGTTCGCGCTGATCCTCGTCTCGCACGACCTCGCGCTGGTCGCCGACGTCACCGACCGCGTGGTCGTCATGTACGGCGGCCAGATCGTCGAGACCGGCGCCACGCCCTCCCTCGTCGGCGCGCCCGCCCACCACTACGCCCGCGGCCTGCTGGGCTCGGTGTTGTCGCTGGAGGCCGGGGCCGAGCGGCTCACGCAGATCCGCGGCGTCGTGCCCGCCCCCGCCGACTTCCCCGACGGCTGCCGGTTCGCCGACCGGTGCCCGATGGCCACCGACGTGTGCCGTACCGACGCCCCCGTCCTGCTGGGCCCGCTCAACGGGGACGCCACGCACGCGGTGGCCTGCCACCACCCGGTGGCCGCAGAAACGGACCCGAACCGCGAGACGAGGAGCGAGCAGCGTGCTTGAGCTCGACGACGTGCACGTCGTGCACAAGGCCCGCTCCGGCGGCCTCTTCACGCGGGACCGCGTCTACGCCCTGACCGGCGCGAACCTCACCGTCGCCGCCGGCGAGACCGTCGGCATCGTCGGCGAGTCGGGATGCGGCAAGTCGACGCTGGCCAAGGTGCTGGTCGGCCTGCAGCGGCCGACCAGCGGCACCGTGACCTTCCGCGGCAAGGACCTGTGGGGCCTCAAGGAGGGGGAACGGCGCGCGCTCGTCGGGTCGAACGTCGGCATGATCTTCCAGGACCCGTCCACGGCGCTCAACCGGCGCCTGCCCGTCCGGCAGGTGCTGCGCGACCCGCTCAACGTGCACCGCCGCGGCACGCCCGCCCAGCGCGACGCCCGCGTACGCGAGCTGATCGACCTGGTCGGGTTGCCGTCCAGCGCCGCCGACGCGCTGCCCAGCCAGCTGTCCGGCGGCCAGCGCCAGCGCGTGGCCGTGGCCAGGGCGCTCGCCCTCGAACCCGAGCTGGTCGTGGCCGACGAGCCCACCAGCGCGCTCGACGTGTCCGTCCGCGCCCAGATCCTCAACCTGCTGCTCGACCTCAAGGAACGGCTCGGCCTGGCCCTGGTGTTCGTCTCGCACGACATCCAGACCGTACGCAGGATGAGCGACCGCGTCGTCACCATGTACCTGGGCCGGATCGTCGAGCAGACGCCCGCGCAGGCCGTGCCGCTGAGCGCCCGGCACCCGTACACGCGGGCGCTGTTCTCCGCCACCCCCGGGCTGATCTCGCCGATCAACCCGATCCCGCTCGTGGGCGCCGTACCCTCGGCCACCAGGCCGCCGAGCGGCTGCCCGTTCCGCACGCGGTGCTGGCGGGCGGACGACGCCTGCGCGGCGGAGATGCCCGCGGCGCGGACGGACGACGACCATCTGTTCCACTGCCACCATCCGGTGGCGGCAGGAGCGACCGACCTCGAACTGATCCAGGAGCGCCCATGAGGCTTACCGGTGTGATCCCTCCGGTGTGCACTCCCATGACCCGCGACTACCAGGTGGACACCGCGTCGCTCACCCGGCTGGTCGACCATCTGCTGGCCGGGGGAGTGGACGCGCTGTTCGTGCTGGGCTCCTCGTCGGAGGTGGCGTACCTGACGGACGCGCAGCGGAGGGTCGTGCTGGACACCGTGGTGGGGCACGTGGGCGGTCAGGTGCCGGTGCTGGCCGGGGTGATCGACATGACGACGCCGCGGGTGCTCGAACACGCCCGCGTCGCGCGCGAGGCCGGAGTGTCGGGGCTGGTGGCGACCGCGCCGTTCTACACGCGCACCCACCCCGACGAGATCCGCACGCATTTCCGTACGATCGCCGCGCAGGGCGGGCTGCCGGTCTACGCCTATGACCTGCCCGTGTCGGTGCACACCAAGTTGAGCGCCGAGCTGGTGCTCGGACTGGCCGCGGAGGGCGCGCTGGCCGGGGTCAAGGACTCCAGCGGCGACGACGGCGGCCTGCGCGAGGTCATCATGGGCCGTACGGCGCCGTTCAGCGTGCTGACCGGGTCGGAGGTGACCGTGGACTCGGCCCTGTGGATGGGTGCCGACGGAGTGGTGCCCGGGCTGGGCAACGTCGACCCGCACGGCTACGCCGAGCTCTACCGTTGCGCCTCCCGCGGCGACTGGGAGGCGGCCAGGGTCGAGCAGGAGCGCCTGGTCAGGCTGTTCGAGATCGTCCGCGTCGGCGGCTCGCGCATGGGCGGCAGCTCGTCCGGCCTCGGGGCGTTCAAGGCCGCGCTGCACCTGCGCGGCGTCATCGACTGCCCGATCACCGCGCTCCCGCAGACCCCGCTCAACGACGAGGAGACCGGCAGGATCGGTAAGCTCCTGGCCGCCGCCGGCCTGCTCTAGCCCTGATGAGCCAGCCGGCCGGCCCGGCCGGTCAGACCCTGCTCATCACACAGGGCTGGACAACTGGGCGACGTCCTCCGCGCCGTCCTGGATGAGCTTGGCCGACAGGTCGGACAACGCCCGCCCGACGGCCAGCTCGTCCCCGATCCCGGGTACGGGCCGGTCGACGGGATTGCGCCGCGCGCGTCCCACACTCTCGTGCCGCTTGCCGTCCGCCGTGAACAGGACCGCCGTGGCCGTGGTCACGGCGTCCTCGTCGTCCTCATGGATCCAGATCTGCACGTTCCACTGCTTGTCATCCATCGTGGGCACCTCCCTATGCCCGAGCCCTACCCCCCAGAGGCCCGGACATAAAGTGGCAGGTCAGCGCTCGGCGTGCGCGGCGCGCTCGTTCGGCACGCAGTGCGTCATCTTCAGACCCTCGACGTCGCGAGGGCCGTTCCTGCCGAGCTTGGCCAGCCGGTCACGGTCCTCGTCGGTGAGGTCCTGGCTCTTCAACGGCTCCAGCCCCGCCACGTCGTCGGGGCTGATGCCCAGCCCTTCGCCGACGCGCAGCCCGAGCTCGTCCTCGGCGAGCAGGAAGTGCCAGACCATGCGCTCCTGGATGCCCCGGTCGCACTGCCGCAGCGCGGAGACGAAATTGTGCACGAGGTCGTCGCGCTCCCACTGCTCCATGAGCAGGTAGCGCTGCCCCGGCTGGACGTAGTCGTTGGCGCGCGGGATGCGCTTGCGGGTGAGCCTCCCCCTGACCTCGGGGCCGACCTCGTCAGGATGCGGGTACTCGGCCTCGCGCAGGCCGCCGCGCAGCGACGGCTCGTAGTTGATGTGCGGGTCCTCGCCCCCGGTGTCGACGAAGTACGTCATCAGCCCGTCGCGCTGGTTGGTGCGGATGGCGGCGTTCCTGGCCTGGTTGACCGGCAGCTGCAGGTAGTTGGGCCCGACGCGGTAGCGCTGGGTGTCGCTGTAGGAGAACGTCCGGCCGATGAGCATCTTGTCGTCGGAGAAGTCGAGCCCGTCCACGAGCACGCCGGTGCCGAACGCGGCCTGCTCGTTCTCGGCGAACTGGTTGTCCACGTTCCTGTCGAGCACCAGCCGGCCGACCGGCAGGGCGGGGAACTCGTTCTCCGGCCACACCTTGGTGTCGTCCAGCGGGTCGAAGTCGAGCTCGGGATGCTCGTCGTCGCTCATCAGCTGGACCAGCAGCTCCCATTCCGGGTAGTCGCCGCGCTCGATGGCGTCGTGCAGGTCCTTGGTGGCATGCCCCAGGTCGTTCCCCTGGATGACCGAGGCGTCGGCCTCGGTCATGCTGCGCACGCCCTGCTTGGGCATCCAGTGGTACTTCACCAGGAACGACTCGCCCTGCCGGTTGACCCACTTGTAGGTGTTCACGCCGAACCCCTGCATGTGCCGGTAGCCGGCGGGGATGCCGCGCGGGCTGAACAGGTTGACCAGCATGTGCAGGCTCTCGGGCGTCTGCGACATGAAGTCGAAGATGCGGTTGGGATCCTGCCGGAACGTGACCGGGTCCGGCTTGAGCGAGTGGATCACGTCAGGGAACTTGATGGCGTCCCTGATGAAGAAGACCGCCAGGTTGTTGCCGACGAGATCCCAGTTGCCGTCCTCGGTGTAGAACTTGATCGCGAAACCGCGCGGATCACGGGCGGTCTCCGCGGAGTCCCGGCCGCCGATCACCGTGGAGAAGCGCAGGGCGACGTCGGTGCGCCTGCCCGCCTCCTGGAAGAGCTTGGCCCTGGTGAACCGGCTGATCGGCTCGTCGCCGAGCTTGCCGTACGCCTCGAAGAAGCCATAGCTGGTCGTGCCCCTGGCGTGCACCACGCGCTCGGGAATGCGCTCCCGGTCGAAGTGGCTGATCTTCTCCAGGAACTGGTAGTTCTCCAGCGTCGCGGGGCCGCGCGGGCCGATCGTCCGCTGGTTCTGGTTGTCGTAGACCGGGTGTCCCTGCCGGTTGGTGAGCACCTCGCGCTCGTCGTTCGGCCCGGAACCCATGCCGGAAACATCAGTCATCATTGTTCCTTCCCCCGGACGAGTCCTCCCCGCCTGCCCCCAAGCCCGTAGCGGAAACAGGGAAAGGAATGGCCCCGATGACGTGGGCGCCGGCTCCGGCCTGGGGCTGCTCGCTAGGCCCGGTCGTGCCGCATCGGCCCCGTTGACGACCTGCGGCGAGGCGCCGTGATCACCTGCTCACACCGTCGGCGGGCCGCCGCAGCAGGCTCAGGTCGGCCCGCCGTGGCAGGCTCTCCCAGTCGCCCTGCGAGGTCACGGCGAACGCCCCCGCCGCGCACGCCGTGCTGAGCCGCTGCGCGGGCTGCGCCCCTGCCAGCCAGTCCGCCAGCCAGCCGGCCGCGAACGCGTCGCCGGCCCCCACGGAGTCGACCTCGGTCACGGCGTAGGGCTCCGCCCGCCGCTCGACGCCGTCGGACAGCTCCATGGCGCCCTCGGCCCCGAACTTGATCAGCACGTGCCGCGGGCCGAGCTTCCCCAGCGCCCCGGCCAGCTCGGTGGCGCCTTCGACGTCGGCGATCAGCCGGCCCTCGGCCTCGGTCGCGAACAGCACGTCCACGTCGCCGACCGTCTCGCGCAGCCACGCCCCCGCCTCGGCGGGCGTCCACAGCGCCCTGCGGTAGTTGACGTCGAGCGAGACGAGCACCCCCGCGGCCCGGGCCTCGGCGATCGCGTGGTGTACGGCTTCGCGGGCCGTGCCGGAGAGCGCGGGCGTGATCGCGGAGACGTGCAGCACGCGGGCCGACCGGATGAGCTCCGGGTCGAGGTCGGCGGCGCACAGCCGCGAGCCCGCGCTGTCCTTGCGGTAGTAGCGCACATCGATGAGGTCGGCCGTGCGCCTGCCCTTGATCATCAGCCCGGTCGGCGCGTCGGGGTCGGCGATGGCCCGCACGTCCACGCCCTCGCCCCGCAGGGTCGAGCGGATCAGGTCGCCGAACTCGTCGGCCCCGACCCTGCCGACCCAGGTCGCGCGGTGGCCGAGCCGGGCGACGCCGATCGCGACGTTCGACTCGGCGCCGCCCAGACCCAGGTCGAAGTCGCGGGCGAAGCGCATCGGCCCCGTGCGGCGGGCGGCGAACAGCGCCATGGTCTCGCCGAAGGTCACCAGCTCGGTCGTCGGTGCGGTCGTCGGCCCGGTTTTGCGTTCTGGCACGTGGGCCAACATACCGACAGAACCACCTTTGCAGCACATCGTCCTGACATGCAGGACAGGCCGGCAGGCACCAGGACGACGTCACGATCGGGAAGGGCCGCCCGCGGGAAGCCCACTACCGGGAAGCGCTGGAGGTCGGTGAACGGGCGAACGTCCGGCTCTGGATCGACGCCGCCCGTACCCGATTGACCCCGCCACCCTCATGAGCGATATGGGAGTGCTTGTGATGAAACGCTAAGATCGGATCACCGTCGGGGGGAGCGTCATGACTGAGGTACGGCCGAAAACCCTGCTCGCCATGGGGCGGCAGGTGGCGGGACGGCTCTTCACGGAGCAGGCGCGCGACCGGCTGACCGCCATCGCCGACACCGACCCCGGCCTGGTCGCCGACGACTTCGCCGACCCGGCCGTGGCCGGCGCGCTGGCCGAGGCCGAGGTGCTCTGCACGAGCTGGTGGTGCCCGCCGATCACCGGCGACGTGCTGGCCAGGGCGCCGAGGCTGCGGGCGATCGTCCACGCGGCGGGCAGCGTGAAACACCACGTCACCGACGCGTGCTGGGAGCGCGGCATCCTCGTCTCCTCCGCGGCGGCGGCCAACGCCGAACCCGTCGCCGAATACACGCTGGCCTCGATCCTGTTCGCCAACAAGCGCGTGCTGGACATCGCCAGGCTCTACCGCGAGCAGCGGACGTCCCTCGACCTGGAGGGCCTCTTCCCCGGGTTCGGCAACTACCGGCGCACGATCGGCATCGTCGGCGCCTCCTGGATCGGCCGGCGGGTCATCGAGCTGCTGCGGCCGTTCGACCTCGACGTGCTCGTCGCCGACCCCTACCTGACGGAGGACCTCGGCGTGCCCCACGTCGAGCTCGACGAGCTGTTCGAGCGGTGCGACGTGATCAGCCTGCACGCGCCCGCGCTCCCCGAGACCAGGCACCTCGTCGACGCCGCCCGCCTCGCGCGGATGCGCGACGGCGCCACCCTGATCAACACCGCCCGCGGCGCGCTCGTCGACCACGACGCGCTCGTCGCCGAGCTGTCCAGCGGCCGGCTGTACGCGGTGATCGACGTGACCGAGCCCGAGGTGCCGCCCGCCGGCTCACCCCTCTACGACCTGCCCAACGTGCTGCTCACGCCGCACATCGCCGGCTCGCTCGGCGGCGAGCTGGGGCGCATCGCCGACCTGGCGCTCGACGAGCTCGCCAGATACGCCCAGGGCCTGCCCTTCCAGTACGGGATCGAGGTGGACGCGCTGACCACGAGTGCCTGACAGCGGGAGGATAACCCGCAGCGGCGCGCCGGCGCCCGTCGGCAGCCGCTCCGACTCGTCCTCGGTGGCGTGTCGCAGCACGGCTGGGATTCGCACGGTGTCCATGCGGCCGGCATGGGCGGGACCGCTTTGCGTTCTCTGGTCGCCGGCTTGTCGTCGAGTCAGCAGATGTCCCTGTAGCCGCTCTCCGGTATGAGGCGGCTCCACTCCGCCTCGCTCAGCGGGCCGTCGGCCCTGGCGCACACCTCCTGCGCCGTGAGCGCGGGATCGACCGGGGTCTCGCGTACGGTGCCATCGAGCGCCACCCCGCGCAGCCGCCTGCCGTCCTGGCTGAACGCCGGCCCGGCGGCCCAGGATCCCAGCTCCCCCACCTCGCGCAGCGCCCGCACGTCCCAGAGCGACGTGCGGGCGGCGTCGATCGCGAGCAGGTCGCCCTTCGGCGAGAAGCGCAGCTCGTCCACGGGTGTCGTGCCGGCGCCGATGGTGCCGCGCGGCGCGCGTTCGTGCACGTCCCAGAGGAGCACCCGGCCGCCGTCCAGCCCGAACGCCAGCGTGCGGCCGTCGGGGGAGAAGGCGAGCGCGGTCGGCGTGGTCCGGGCGTTCCGCGCCGCCGCGAGGTCGAGCGGGGCGATCCTGCCGGTACGGAGGTCGAGCAGGTTGGCGCCCGCGGCCAGCGTCGAGCCGTCGGGGGAGAAGGCCAGCGCCAGGTCTCCCGCGCCCTCGTACACCTTGATCCGCCGGCCCTCGCGCACGTCCCACGTCTCAAGGGCGCTGCCGCGGGCGGTGGCCAGCGTGCCGCCGTCGGGGGAGAGCGCCACGGCGAGTACGTCGCCGCCCGCGTCGATGGAGGTCACCTGCCTGGCGCCGGCCACCTCCCACACGGTCACGGGGTCGCCCGTGACGGCGAGCAGCCGCCCGCCCGCGTCGAAGGCCAGGTCGCCGGCGGCGGCGATCCGGCCGAGCGTCCTGCCCGCGACGGTGTCGGTGAGCTCGATCGTGTCGCCGACCTCCTTGGCCGCGAACCGGCCGTTGCCGCTGAAGGTGGCGGTGTGGCCCGCGTCGGAGTGGGCGGGGAGACCTGCGACGTCCAGCGAGACGACCGAGCCGGTGCCGCTCAGGTAACGCAGGCTGCGCCCATCTGCGGAGAACGCAAGTCCCTGCCCGGGGGCCTTGAGCGGGTAGGAGCCGGAGACACGGCGTTCGGCGACGTTCCAGACCCGCACCTCGCCGGCGCCCGGCAGGGCCAGCAGGCGGCCGTCCGGGCTGAAGACGGGCGGTCCGTCCAGCGCGCCGTCCACCGTGCCCAGGGTCAGGGCGCCGGTCTCGGTCGGTGCCCGCTGCTCCTCCGCGCGGAACATCTCTGCGCCGTCCTCGGGGCTGGGACTCCTGACCCCGTCCACACCGCCAGGCCTGGTGCCCTCCTCGCCAGGCACCTCCACCTGCGAGAACCGCACGCTGTCCGCACCCGGTCGCCCCGCCGGGGAGGTTCGTACGTCGCCGCCTCCGGGAAGGGCGCCGGTGGAGGGACGTCCGTCGCCCGTGGCCGGCGGGTTCTCAACCGAGGAGGGCGGGGCGGAGGGCCGGGGGGAGGGCGGGGAGGAATTCGGGGCGGAGGGGCGCGAGGAGGGCGGGGTGGAAGGCCGCGTGGAAGGCTCGGGGGACGGCGGGGCCGTGGCGGTGGTCAGCGGCCCGGAGGGCTGGGAGCGCGGCGTACGGGCGGCGGCGCGGCCGGCGGCGATGAGCGTGACCCCCTCGCGCCCCGCCACGGCCAGCGTGGTCCCGTCAGGGCTGAACGCGAGGGCGGGCGCCGCGGCGTCCGGGCCGGTGAGTGGCTGGACCTCGACCGTTCCCGTCCGGGTCTTCGGCGCCAGCTCCCAGAGCTCGACCCGCCCGTCCAGCCGGGAGAACGCCGCCCTGGACCCGTCACGGGCGAGCGCCACCGTGCGGCCGGCGACGTCGAACAGCACCTGCGACCCCCGGTAGACCCGCGTCCTGCCGGCCCTGGTGATCACGAACGTGGCGGCCGGGGACGGCGGCCGGCCGGTCGCCACGTCGAACGGCCGCCCACCCGCCCCCTCCGCGTAACGCCCGTCGTCGCTCAGCGCCACGCTCCCCGCAGGCAGCCGGTACGAGGCGAGCCGCCGCCCCCGAGCCACGTCCCAGACGGTGACCGTGCCGGTGTCCCACCGGATCAGCTCGTCCCCGCGCAGCAGGTAGCGGGCCCGCAGGTCGGCGGCCGGGTCGGTGAACACGCCCAGCTCCGGCTGGACGAGCGAGGCCTGCAGCGCGGCCCGCGCCTCGAAGACGGGTGACAACCGCCAGGCGGCCACGCTGAGCCGCATCGCCGTGCGCGGGTCGCTCGACCGCATCGCCTCGGCCCTGGCGGCCACGGCCCGCGCGTCGGCGTCGAGGAGCCGGCCGCGCAGGTCGTACTGGCCGTACACGGACATCACGGACATCGTCACCGCCGCGGCCAGCAGCGCGCCGAGCGTCGCCACGGAGGGGGTGAGGAGCTTCCTGCGCTGTTTGGACAGGGCCACGCTGTCGTTGATGAAGTCGCGTTCGAGCTGGTTGAGCCGCAGGTGGCGGCGCTTGGTCGCGGCCCAGCCGAGCGCCGAGTCGAGGGCCTCGCCGCGCAGGAGCCGGCTTCGGCCCCGCTGGTGCTCCGACCACTGCCGGGCGGCCACCCGGATCCGGCGGTGCACGTGCATGCTCTCGCGCTCGTCCGCGGCCCAGCCGCGCAGCCTGGGCCAGGCGCGGTAGAGCGCGGCGCTGGCCGGGGCCACCCGGTCGTCGCTGAGGGCCACGAGCTTGCCCATGGACGTCTCGACCGGCGCCACGCGCACGCTCCGGCGTACCAGCAGGCCGGCGTCCATGAGCGAGCCGAGCACGTCGCCCTCGTCGTGCGGGTTGTCGCCGTCGAGCAGGCGCAGCAGCAGCCCGGGCACCTCCTCCTGCTGCCGGGGCGTGAGCGACTGGTACACCTCCTCGGCCCTCTCGCCGAGCGAGCGCGGGCGCGCGTGGCCTTCCGGGGGCCGCAGCACCTCTCCGGCCCCGACCAGCAGCTCGGCCGCCGCGGGCCGGTCGGCGGGATTTTTGGCCAGGGCCCGTCCGACCAGGCCGCGCAGGGGATCGGGCAGGCCGCTCAGGTCGGGGTCGAAGGTGAGCAGCCGGTGCATGATGCCGCCCAGGCTCTCGCCGCGGAACGGATCGTGCCCCGTGGCCGCGTACACCACCACCGCGCCCCAGGCGAACACGTCGGCGGGCGCGCCCGCCTCCTCACCGGTCAGGACCTCGGGAGCGAGGTAGGTGCACGTCTCGCCCACCGGCCGGCAGGCGGGCAGGCCGAGCTCGATCACCTTGAGACCCCCGGCGGCCAGGAGCACGCTCTCCGGGCTGATCCCCTGGTGCGTCAGCTTCGCCTCGTGCAGCGCGTCGATCGCGGCCCCCAGCGAGCCGGCCAGCGCCAGCAACTCGTCGCGTTCGTACGGCCCGTGCAGGGCGATCGCCTGCCGCAGGTCGGGCCCGTCGACGAACTCGCTCACCACATAGGGGACACCGCCGTCGACCCCCGCGTCGACCACCTCGGCCAGGTGGCGGCAGGTCACCCCCTCGAACCGGCGCCCCGCCTCGCCCCGCGACTCGGGCTCCGCCTCGCCGCGCGGCACCGTGACGGCGAACCTGCGCCCGTCGTCGTCGTAGGCGTCGTAGACGACGCCGCGCCCGCCCGCGCCGAGCCTGGCGGCCAGCCAGTAGCCGCCAAGCCTCTCGGGGTCACCAGGCACCAAGCGCATCGTCACTGATGCTTAGATGCACGACACCGTCCAATGGTTGTCCGAAATGACGCGACAGGTCCCCCGCGCGCCTCGGGGGACCCATGCGTCATGATCATTATGCCAGGGTTCCGGATCTTGCCTGCCACCCGGGGCGGAGCATCGCCATGATCACGCAGTCGTGCCATGCGCCGTCCCACAACAGGGAGTCACGTTTCACGCCCTCCTCCACGAAGCCGATCTTCTTGTAGACGTGTCGAGCCCGGTCGTTGAAAGCGTAGACCTCCAGCTCGATCCGGTGCAGCGGGGTCGTGCCGAAGGCGTGCCCGAGGACCAGCTCGATGGCCTCCGTGCCGTAGCCCCTGCCGAACGCCCGGGGGCCGATCAGCGCGATGCGCAGGTTGCACGACAGGTTGGCGGGGTCGAGCGCGTTGAGGACCACCTCGCCCGCGTAACCGTCGCCGGTCATGATCGCCAGGTCGAGCCGGTCGGCGTGCTGCGCCCGGCTCGCGCACCACCGGCGGGCGCCCTCGAAGTCGAACTCGCCGTGCGAGCCCGTCAGCCGCCGCACCTCCGGGTCGCGAACCAGCTCATACAGGCCTTCTGCGTGCTCGGGACCGACCGGGCGCAGCGTCACGCGCGCGCCCTCCAGCACGGGTTTCTCGGCGAACATCTCCCTTGCCTATCGGTCGCGATCACCGGCGGGCAAACCCATTTCCCGCACCACCTTGTCGCGCACCTGCTCGGGGCTGAGCTCGCTGACGTCGCACACCGTGTTCGCCACCTCACGGAAATAGCCCTCGCGGCGGACCCGCATGGCCGCCGGATCGAAGTCGGGACGGTGATCGCTCGAACGCATCCGCTCGGCCAGCACCTTGTCGGGGGCGTCGACCCAGACCACGAACGCGGCCCGCATGGCCGCCCGGACCTCGGGGTCCTCGACCGTGCTCGCCGCCGCCGCGATCACCTTGGGCGGGCCGGCCAGTTCGAGCAGCACGTGCTCGGCCTCGTAGAGGTGCAGCGCGGCCGCGCCCTCGCGGGCAGCGATCTGCGCGGCGGTGCCGCCGTACCTCGACTTCAGGAACGGATCGCTGTCGCTGAACCCCAGCCCCAGCGCCTCGGCGATCAGCACGCCCGCCGTCGTCTTGCCCGATCCCATGAGCCCGATCACCACGACTGGTTTGTTTTTCGACATGTGGATAGAGGTCCTTCGTGTTAAGGAGGTAAATCAGATGACCATCGCCGGAAGCATCATCCTCATCATGCTCGGTGCGATCCTCACCTGGGCCGTCGAGTTCGACCTCGCCGGCCTCGACATCAACGTAGTGGGTCTGGTCCTCATGCTCGGAGGCCTGGTCGGACTCGGGTTCGGCATCTACCGGATCCGCGTCACCCGCCGGGCGGTCGGCCCCATCGACGAGCCGGTCCACCGTCACGAGATCTACGAGGAGCCCGAGACCAGGAGGACGACCGTGTACGAGGAACGGCGTCACTACGACGAACCACCGCTGTAGGAGGTGAAGCGACATGCCAGCAGTCGAAGAACTGCCGTCGACCATCAGGCGCTCGCCGAAGAAGGCGCAGAACACGTGGATCAAGGCGCACGACTCGGCGGTGCAGGAGTACGGCGAGGGGCGGCGCGCCCACATGACGGCGTTCGCGGCGCTGAAGCACTCCTTCGAGAAGGTCGGCGACCACTGGGAGCCGAAGTCGAAGAAAGGTCCTTCCGACAAGGGCGCAACGGACCGGTCCGGCAGGACGGCCGAGGGTGTCGACGCCAACGCCAGCAAGGAACACCTGCAGGGCGTGGCCGCCAGGCTGGGCGTGCGCGGCCGGTCGAAGATGACCAAGCAGGAGCTGGTGTCGGCCATCAAGAAGGCCAACAGGAAGGCCACGGCGAAGGCTCGCTGACCGGCGCGCAGACCGGAGGCGGCCGGCTCGTCACGAGGCCGGCGGGAGAGCGAGGCGGCACCGCGCCACCCCCTCGACCGCCGGCCTCTCCATGCCCCCGCCCGCTCATCCGGCCCCGCCCCGGACACCCCGCCGCGTCCGGGCGCCCGGCGGCGCGAGCAGTCCGACCCGAGCGGGTCACAGCAGCCGCTTGACGGCCTCCACGATCGCGCGGCGGTCGATGCGGGCGTCGGCGAGCTGCTCCTCCGGCTTCGCCGACCCCGGCAGCTCGGTCACGGCCAGCTTCACCACGCGCGGCCCGAGCTCGCTGACGGCGTCCAGCACCGCGTCGCCCAGCCCGCCTTCGAGCCGGTGGTCCTCCACCGTGATCAGGTTGCCCGTGGTGGTGGCCGCCTCCACCAGCACCGCCGAGTCGACCGGCTTGACCGAGTACAGATCGATCACTCCCACGGGGACCCCAGCCGTCTCCAGCTCGCGGGCCGCCGCCAGCGCCTCGTGCACGGTCACCCCGGCGGCCACGATCGTGGCCCGGTCGCCGCTCGACTGCCGCAGCACCCGTGACCCGCCGACGGGGAACCGCTCGCCCGGCGGATAGATCACGGGCGTGCTGCCGCGCGTGGTCCTCAGATAGGACACGCCCTCGACGCCGGCCATCTCGGCGACCAGCGAGGCCGTCTGGTTGGCGTCGCACGGGTAGAGCACGGTGCTGCCGTACAGGGCCCGCATCATGGCCAGGTCCTCCAGCCCCATCTGCGAGGGGCCGTCCTCGCCGATCGACACCCCGGCGTGCGACCCGATCAGCCGGATCGACGCCCGGCTGACCCCGGCCATCCTGATGAAGTCGTGCGCCCTGGTCAGGAACGCCGCGAACGTGGCGGCGTACGGGATCCATCCGCGGATCTGCATCCCGACGGCGGCGGCGACGAGCTGCTGCTCGGCGATGTACATCTCGAAGAACCGCTCGGGGAAGCGCTGCGCGAAGGCCTCGGTCCTGGTGGAGTCGGCCACCTCGCCGTCCAGCGCCACGACGTCGCCGCGGGCCGTGCCGAGCGCCGCCAGCGCCTCCCCGTACGCCGCCCGCGTCGCGACCTGCTCGCCCACCTCGTACGCGGGCGGCTCCAACGGGCCGGAGCCGAACCGGTAGGGCTCGGCGGCCGCGTCCGGCCCGCGCACGGTGACGCGTACGTCCCGCGGCCCGCCCAGCTCGTCGACGGCCTTGCCGGCGTCCTTGAGCGGCTTGCCGTGGGCGCCCTCGCGGTTCTCGACCTCCAGCACGCCCTCGCCCTTGCGGGTCTTGGCCAGGATGGCGGTGGGGCGCCTGCGCGTCTTGCAGGCGTCCTGCAGCGCGAAGTCGATCTCGCCGGGGTCGTGCCCGTCGATCTCGATCGTGTGCCAGCCGAACGCCGAGAAGCGCCGCGCGTACGCGCCCGTGTCCCACCCGTGCGGGGTGGGCCCCCTCTGCCCGAGCCTGTTGACGTCGACGATCGCGGTCAGGTTGGCGAGGCCCTCGCCGCCCGCGTGCTCGGCGGCCTCCCAGATGGACCCCTCGGCGAGCTCGCTGTCGCCACAGAGCACCCACACCCGGTACGGCATGCGTTCCAGCCGCCCGGCCATCGCCACCCCGACGCCCACCGGCAGCCCCTGCCCGAGCGAGCCGGTGGCCACGTCCACCCAGGGCAGCCGTGGTGTCGGGTGCCCTTCCAGCCGGCTGCCGCGCCGCCTGAACGTCAGGAGCTCCTCGTCACCGATGGCACCGGCCGCCTTGTAGAGCGAGTACAGCAGGGGGGAAGCGTGCCCTTTGGACAGGATCACGTGGTCGTTGGCCGGGTCGTCCGGCTGGTCGAAGTCGTAGCGGAGGTGTCTCGCGAACAACACGGCCATCAGGTCGGCCGCGGACATGGATGACGTGGGATGTCCCGAGCCCGCCGCGGCGCTGGCGCGGACGGAGTCGACGCGCAGCTGTGCCGCCAGCTCCGCCAGGAACTGCAGATCGTGTTCGGCCATCATGACCTCCTGGAGAGTTTCGGCCCGCCCTACCCCCACCGGCCCGCTCGACGCGGGCGGCTCCCGTCGTGTGTGGTGCTGTCGCGGACGGTCAGCGCCGCAGGCGCCGGCCAAGGGAGGCGAGGGCGCCGGCGGCCGTGCCCGCGGCCAGCGTGAGCAGGACCGGGCGGCGGTGCCGGGAGAGCCAGACCTGTGGACTGTGCGCGTGCGAGCGCTCGTCGAAGGTGCCGTGGGCGCCGTAGTCCGTCGTCTCGTCGGCCGGGTCCCAGAGGTTGGACACGCCCGTGGGGGGCTTCTCGTCCGTCTGCTGCGAGCTCACTCCCGTTCGCGCCAGATAGCGGTCCACCAGGGCGGGAGCCACGCGCTGGGCCAGGAGGGTGGCCGCGGTGCTCATTCCCACCCAGTACTCCTTGCGCTCCGGGTGCTCGGCGGCGTACACGATCGCCCGCGCCGCGACCTCGGGCTGGTAGATCGGGGGGACCGGCTGGGGGTGGCGGCGGAGTTTGGACAGCACCCACTCGAACTGGGGGGTGTTGACGGCGGGAAGCTGCACGAGCGTGACCTGGATGTCGCTCCCGTCCGCCAGCAGCTCCGTGCGGACCGACTCCGAGAAGCCCTTGATCGCGTGTTTGGCGCCGCAGTAGGCCGACTGCAGCGGGATGCCGCGCTGGGACAGCGCCGAGCCCGTCTGGACGATGGCGCCGGTGCCGCGCGGCCGCATCAGGTCGAGGGCCACTTTGGTGCCCCAGACGTAGCCGAGGTAGGTGACGGCCGTCGTACGGCTGAACTCCTCAGGGGAGATGTCTTGAAATTTCGCGAAGACGGAGGAGAAAGCGGTGTTGATCCACACCGAGATCGGGCCCATCTCCGCCTCGATCTTCTCGGCGGCCTTGCGCACCTCGTCATAGTCCGCCACGTCCGCCTCGTAGACCTGCCCACTGCCTCCCTCGACCCCCACGTCCACCGCGGCCGCGCCCAGCCCGGCCTTGCCCCTGGCGATCAGGGCCACCCTGGCCCCCCGCCGCCCGAGCTCGCGGACGACCGCGCGCCCCACCCCGCCACTCGCGCCCGTCACCACCACGACTCGCCCGCACAACTGCACCATGTCGAGATCAGCCCGCCTCTCCGTCGCCCCGCTGCTTCTGGCGGCGTACGGCCAGCGTGATGTCGATCACCGTGAGCACCGCCAGCACGGCTGCGATGCCCGTCATGACCGGGGCGCCCGCGATGAGCCCGAGCACCGCTACCGCGAACAGGAACACCAGCAGGAACGAGCCCACCCTGATGTGCACCACGTCGCGCGGGGTGGCGGGCACCATGGCGTGACCCCTGCTGGACTTCTCCTCGTGCCACTCTCCGTGTTCAGACATGCCGCTCACCTGCCCGTCCCGTTTGCGAGGTAACGTCCTGGGTAGCCGTGCCCGGTGCCCGAGCCAGACCCGAACGTGGACCTGCGGCCCAGCGACCAGAACGAGCCGGGGATCGTACGACGGCGGCGCGGCCGGGGGTTCTCCTACGTGGACCCGGACGGCCGGCCGGTGCGCGACCGCGCCACGGTGGAGCGGATCAAGGCGCTGGCGATCCCGCCGGCCTGGAAAGACGTGTGGATCTGCGCCTCGCCCGACGGGCACCTGCAGGCGGTGGGCACGGACGCGGCCGGGCGCAGGCAGTACCGCTACCACGACGTGTGGCGCGAGCAGCAGGACCGGGAGAAGTTCGACCGGGTGCTGGAGGTGGCCGAGCGGCTGCCCGCGTTCAGGAAGGCCGTGGACGACCAGCTCCAGGGCCGCGGCCTGACCCGGCAGCGGGTGCTGGCCGCCGCCGCCCGCCTGCTCGACATCGGCTTCTTCCGCATCGGCGGCGAGAGCTACGACACCTACGGGCTGGCCACGCTCAGGATGGAGCACGTCACCTGCGCCCGCGGCGTCGTCGTCTGCTCCTACCCGGCCAAGGGCGACATCGCCCGCGAGGTCGAACTGGCCGATCCCGGGGCGTGCCGGGTGCTCAGGTCGCTCAAGGCGCTCGGGGAGGACGGTGAGTTGCTGCGCTACCGGCACGCGGGCGGCTGGAGCGACATCAGGAGCGAGGACATCAACGACTACCTGCGCGAGACCATCGGGTACGAGGTCACGGCCAAGGACTTCCGCACCTGGCACGCCACGGTGCTGGCCGCCGTGGGGCTGGCGGTGTCCAGGCCGGCCGGCGCGGAGGGGCGGACGAAGAAGCAGAAGGCGATCGTGCGCGTCATGCGCGAGGTCGCCGAGTACCTGGGCAACACCCTCACCGTGGCGCGCGCCTCGTACGTGGATCCGCGCGTGGTCGAGGCGTACGAGCGGGACAGGACAATCGCGGCGGTGCTGACCGAGCTCGGGGCGGACGCCGACTTCGGGCAGCTGGCCACGGCGGGCCCAGTGGAACGGGCGGTTATAGACCTAATTCATGCCGTTTGACGGGTTTATACCCGGGAATGCGGCGACAGGGGAAGGAGGCAGCGATGGAGGCTCCGCAGTACGTCGCGGCCCGCGTCCAGCAGGCGCTGGCCGAGGACGTGCGCACCAACGAGCTGGGCATCCGCGTGGACATCAGAGGAGACCAGCTGTTCCTGCGCGGTCAGGTGAGCGAGGCCGAGCAGCGCACGCGGCTCGGCCAGGTGGCGCACGAGACCGCGCCCGGGCTCCGCGTGCACAACGAGATCAACATCGTGGACGCCACCGAGCCAGGAGAGGATGAGCATCTTGACTGACCTGCGCATCGCCGCAGTGGGCGACATTCACCTGGGCGAGGACGGCAGGGGCCACTACCGGCGCAGGCTGGAGGGCATCGAGGAGCGCGCCGACGTGTTCATGCTCGCGGGCGACCTCACCAGGCACGGCACGCTGCAGGAGGGCAAGGTGGTGGCCGACGAGCTGCGCGACCTGCCGATCCCGGCCGTCGCCGTGCTCGGCAACCACGACTACCACTCCGACCTGCAGGACGAGATCGCGGATGAGCTCCGCGACGCCGGGGTGATCGTGCTCGACGACGACGGCGTCGTGCTCCAGTGCGGTGACACGAAGCTGGGGGTCGTCGGCGGGAAGGGCTTCGGCGGCGGGTTCGCCGGCAAGTGCGCCAGCGAGTTCGGCGAGCGCGAGATCAAGAACTTCGTCGCCCACACCCGCCACATCGCCGAGGCGTGGAAGGTCGCGCTGAAGGAGATCGTGGCCGACGAGCGCGTGGTGCTGTCGCACTACTCGCCCGTCAAGGAGACGCTGGAGGGCGAGCCGTCGGAAATCTACCCCTTCCTCGGCAGCTATCTCCTGGCGGAGGCCGTCGACACGGCCGGCGCGGATCTGATCCTCCACGGGCACGCGCACAAGGGCAGCCCGAAGGGCATGACGCCGGGCGGCATCAGGGTGCGCAACGTGGCCCTGCCGGTGCTCGGCCGGGCGTACGGCGTTTACTGCCTCGAACACGAGAACGGGTTCTGACCCGCAGGTTGGAGGCCACCGCCCGACGGGACGGTGGCCTTTCGCCGGAGCGCGTGGGTTCGTCGATTCCCCATGCGATGGAGTCATCGCGCTCAACAGATCGAGTTGCCGGTTGAGCCTGATGAGTGGCTCCGGTCGCCGATATCCGGTGTCGCCGGCGGTGCCCCACCTGCTAGAACGCTGGAATGACAGATCGCGGCATCGTCGTGGTCGGCGCCGGCATCGTCGGGGCGTCGCTGGCGTACCACCTGGCCGGGCACGGACGATCCGTCACGTTGATCGATGCGGGCCTGCCCGGTTCGGGCGCCACCCGCGCTTCGTTCGCCTGGATCGGACGACCGGCCGTCAGCGACGTGCCCTCGGCGCCGCTGCGCTACCAGGTCCGGCAGCTCGACGACGGCACGGTCCTCGCCCCTATGGCGTACGCCGGGGAGACGGACCAGGCCGCCCTGCTCGGGACCGCCCGACGTGTCCGCGACCGGTTCGCTGCTTCCTTCGCCGGAGCCGGCGGCACGAAGATCGTCTCCGGCGAGATCGGCTGGCGCCCCATGCCCGCCGATGGGGAACCGGTCATCGGCCGCCCCGCCGGCACCCGGGGTCTGTACATCACCGTGATGCACTCGGCGATCACCCTGGCGGCCGCGGCCGGCCGCCTTGCCGCTTCCGAGATCCTCACCGGGTCACCAGCCCCCGAGCTCGCCGGTTGCCGGCCAGACCGGTTCCGCTGATTCCCTCAGCGACGACCTGACACGGGGCTGGAAAGAACAGTGTGGGCTGAGTTCTCCGCAGGACGCACAGGAAACGTTATGCGTACTCCGGTTATTGTTGCGTTATTCCGGCAAAGGGAGGACCGCTGGACCGTTCTCGGGGATCGGCCCAGCGGTCGGGTCGAGCGGGGAGCCGTCCGGGTGGCGCCCCTAGACATTGAAGATGCTGACCCCGCCAGGCCCGACCAGGAAACCGAGCACGATGAGCACGATCCCCCAGAGGAGGTCGCGGCGGGCGAGGATCACGTAGATCCCGGAGATGACGAGAATTACCGCGATGATCCAGAGCAAAGTAGCCATGACTCCGCCTCTGCCCTGAGGGGTGGCCGCTTAACATGTTTTTCCGCTCGGAGGCGAAAAGGAGAAAACATCGGACGCCGCCTTTGTCACCGCGTCATTCACGAGGGCCGACTTCATCAGTTTCGCGTAGGCGAGCTGCAGCCAGTCGCAGATCCACCGCGGTCATCGTCGCCCCCACGAGCCGGGTGACCTTGGGCGCCGGCGCCAGCCCGGCGGCGTACGCGGTGGCCACCCACTGCGACAGGCGGAACGGGCGGGCGAGCAGCTCGCCCACCGGGCCGCGGGCTTCTCCCGCACCTCGGCGGGCCCCCGCCAGGTGCAGGGCGTACTCGCTGGAGAGGCCCTATAACACGAACGCCTAGTGGAGGATCGTGTGGGTAGCCCGAAACCATGAGCAGCCACAGTCACGCGGTCACGGACGCGATCCTCGACACCCTCAAGCGCGCCAGCTCCGGGTTGAAGGACGCCGGAGTGAAATTCGCGCTGGCCGGAGGCTGCGCCGCCTATGCCAGAGGGGCCGCGCCGTCACTGCACGACGTGGACTTCGTGGTCACCGAGCACGACGTGCCCGCCGCCCTGGAGGCGCTGCGCGGGCTGGGCTTCCAGACGGCCAAGCCGCCGGAGGACTGGCTGGTCAAGGCGTACGACGAGGGCCGCCTGGTGGATCTGATCTTCCGGGTGTCGGACCTGGCGATCACCGACGAGCTGCTCGACAGGGCCGAGCCGCTGAAGGCGTCGGCGGTGATCGTTCCCGTGCTGGAGGCCACCGACCTGGTGATCTCGTGGCTGCTGCCGCTGTCGGAGCACGCCTGCGACTACGGCGCTCTGCTGTCGCAGGTGCGCGCGCTGCGCGAGCAGGTCGACTGGCCGCGGGTCGCGGCCGTGATCGAGGACTCGCCGTACGCGATGACGTTCCTCACCCTGCTGGAGCGGCTGGGCGTGCTGGAAGGGCCGGTCGTGCCGTCGGGCGACCCCAAGTGGCCCTGACCGTCTCTTGTGCCGCGCTCAGCCGCGCCGGGTGGCGGCGGTGACGCGCTTGAGGATGCGGTCCCACTCCGTGCCGAACGGGTTGTCCTGGACGAGGTAGGTCCACGTCGCCGTGGGCCGCCGCAGATCGGGCTCGGGCGCCTCGAACGACTCCAGCGAGCGCCGCTCCACCTCGGCCAGCAGCGACTTGTACTCGGCCACGGCCTCCCTGTGGAACTCGTCGACCGGGCTCATCCGGCCCAGCGCCCGCAGGTGGATGCCCTCGCGCAGGTCGGTCAGGAACGCCAGGTGCTCGGTCCAGCAGCGGTCGATCGCGTGCAGGACGATCTGGCGGGCCGTCTCGTCACGGGTGTCCTCGGGCAGCGACTCCCAGCGCTCGGAGTCGGCCTTCGCCAGCGCCTTGGAGGCGGCGTCGCCGTGCAGGACCTTGTCGCGCCACTCGAGGATGAGCTCGCGCTGGTGCTCGAGCAGGCGGGTGTAGCGCCACGTGTTGCGGTGGATCTCCAGGTTGACGCCCTCGGCGACGCGCTGGGCGTGGCCGACGAGGTAGGCCCCGCGCCGGTGGCGGACGACGCCGTCGGGGTCGGCCGCGGGCGGCCGCTCGTCGGGGACGAACTGGGTGATCAGATCGTCCTGCATGCTGACGAAGAAGACCGAGCCGCCCGGGTCGCCCTGGCGGCCCGCCCGGCCGCGCAGCTGGTCGTCGAGCCGGCTGCTGGCGTGGCGGCCCGAGCCGACCACGTAGAGGCCGCCCAGCTCGGCCACGCCCTCGCCGAGGCGGATGTCGGTGCCGCGGCCGGCCATCTGGGTGGAGACCGTGATGGCGTCGCGCTCGCCCGCCTTGGCGATGATCGCGGCCTCTTCCGCGTCGTTCTTGGCGTTGAGCACCACCGGCTCCAGGCCGCGGCGCTGGAGGAGCTTGGCCAGGTTCTCCGACTCGGCCACGTCGAGCGTGCCGATGAGGATGGGCCGGCCGGTGGCGTGCACCTCCTGGATCTCCTCGACCAGGGCGGCGTCCTTGTCGGGCACGGTCGGGTAGATGCGGTCGGGCTCGTCGGTCCTGACACACGGCCGGTTGGGCGGGATCACCGCGACCTTGAGGCCGTAGAACTCGCCGAGCTGCTCGCTGACGGCCACGGCCGTGCCGGTCATGCCGCAGATCTGCGGATAGCGGCGGATGAGGCCCTGCACGGTGATCGAGTCGAGGATCTCGCCCTTCTCGCTCGGCGGCAGCGCCTCCTTGGCCTCCACGGCCGCCTGCAGGCCGTCGGGCCAGCGCTGGAGCAGGGCCACCCGGCCGCGCGAGGGGTTGATGAGCTGCACCTTGCCGTCGCGCACGATGTAGTCGACGTCGCGGGCGAGCAGGGCGTGGGCGTGCAGGGCCAGGTTGAGCTCGATCAGCGTGCCTGGCTCGTGCTCGTCGTAGAGCTCGACGCCCAGCAGGTTTTCCACGCTGTCGGCGCCCTTGGGCGTCAGGTAGACGTTGCGCGCCTGCTCGTCGATCTCGTAGTGGTAGCCGCGGACGAGCTGCCTGACCAGCGCCGCCATCTCCGGCACCGCGTTGCCGGGGTCGGCCGCGCCGGCCATGACCAGCGGCACGCGGGCCTCGTCGACGAGCACGGAGTCGGCCTCGTCGACGAGCGCCACCTCGGGCGCGGGCACGATCAGCCCGGCGGCGTCGGTGCGCAGCCGGTCGCGCAGCACGTCGAACCCGATCTCGCTGACCGGGCCGTAGGTGACGTTTTTCGCGTACGCCTCGCGCCGCTCCTCAGGCGTGGAGTTCTGGCCGATCCAGCCCACGCCGACGCCGAGCGCGGCGTAGAACGGCCCCATCCACTCGGCGTCGCGCCGGGCGAGATAGTCGTTCACGGAGATCACGTGGACGCGCTTGCCCTGCAACGCGTAGCCGGCCGCGGCCATGGCGCCGGAGAGCGTCTTGCCCTCGCCGGTCGCCATCTCCGCGACCTTGCCGTCGAGCAGGGCCAGCGTGCCCAGCAGCTGCACGTCGTAAGGGCGCAGCCCCAGCTCGCGGTCCGCGGCCTCGCGCACGATGGCACAGAACCCGGCCAGATCGTCCATCTCCGGCTTGGGCAGCTCGTCGAGCTCGCCGATCTTGGCGGCTCGCGCTCCGGCGGCCTTGACGATCTTCTGGTAGGGGGTCAGAGGAACTCCGCCCGGGCGATCCAGCAGGTTCCTCAACATTCCCGAGATTGACGCCACAGTTCCTCCAACGCACGCTTCGCCGAGACCGTTCCCTCGGCCAAGGGGTGGGAGCGGAGCGACGATACGGCAAGCGCCGCCGTACCGGACCTTAACTCATCCGGCGGCCTGTACCGTCACAACGCACCCGCCCGAGTCACCCCGCTTCGGCCCGGAGAGCGAGCACTGTCACCGCGGCCAGCAGCAGGGCGCAGCCGGTCCAGGCGAGTGGCGTGAGCCGCTCCCCGAACAGCGCCACGCCGAGCAGCGCCGCGCCCACGGCCTCGCCGAGCGAGATGATGGCGACCGTGGTGGCCCGCAGCGCGGTCAGCGCCACGAAGTACAGCCCGTACGCGAGCGCCGTCGGCACCGCGCCGAGGTAGACGAGCAGCGCCAGCGACGGCCAGCTCGGGTCCGGCACCACGCCGTCCGCCAGGGCGAACGGCGCCAGGCACACCGCGGCCACGGCGAACCCGCCGATGGCGGTGGTCCGCGGGTCGCGGTCCTTGTGCCGCCGTGACAACAACGTCACCCCGGCGTACCCGGTGGCGGAGGCCAGCGCGAAGGCGACCCCGGCGGCGGGGGAGCCCGTTGAGGGGGTCGCGGCGTGGTTCGCGGGCTCCACCGTGAGCAGGACGAGCCCGGCCAGCGCGGCGGCCAGTGCGAGGAGCGCGCCGCGGCCGAGCCGCTCGCGCAGGAAGAGCCGGCTGCCCACGGCCGTGAGGACGGGCGTCGCGCCCATCGTCACCACGGTCGCGACGGCCACGCCCGAGTGGGCGATCGCGGCGAAGTAGGCGGTCTGGTACACGGCCATGCCGGCCCCGATCGGCAGCACGCGCCAGTCGAGGTGGTCGGCGAGGACGAAACGGCGGACGATCAGCAACAGGAACGCGGCGCCGAGAAGGTGACGCCACAGGGACACGCCGACGGGGCCGAGCTGGCCGGTCTGGAAGAGCAGGGAGCCCGCGGCGCCGCCGGTGCCCCAGGCGGTCGCGGCCATGGACACGTAGAAGGTGCCCCGCCGCGCGGAGACATGGGTCATGACAGATTGCTCCGGATGGAGTGGTGGAAAGGGGCCCGGTGTGCGGGCAGCACCCACCCACGGATCTGTCAGACCCGGGAAAGTGTCAGGAGAGCCGCCCGCTAGCGGGCGGGCGGGGGAGAGCAGATGAGCATGCGTCGCGGCATGGGGCTCACCTTACCGTCAGCGACGGTCACCCGGGTCACGAGGACTCACGGCTTGCGGGCGACGCCGCCCAGGAGCAGTTCCTCCCACGGCGCGAGCGGGCCGGGGACGCGCTCGTCCGGGTGCCACTCGGGGAAGTGCACGACCCCCGGCTCCACCAGCACGAGGCCGTCGAAGAACGCGGTGATGGCCGCGCGGTCGCGGAAGAAGCCGGCGCCCATGGTGGCCTGCAACATCACCTCGAGCGCCTTGGCCTTGGGGTTGGCGGAGGCGAGCATGTTGGAGGCGGCGAGGTAGCTGCCCGGCGCCAGCGCCGACATGTACCGCCTGACCAGGGCGTGGGGGTCTTCCGTGTCGGGGAAGAGGTGCAGCAGCCCGATCGCCATGATCGCCGTCGGCTGGGACAGGTCGATGAGGCCGCGCAACACCGGGTGGCCGAGCACGGCGTCGACGTCGCGGGCGTCGGCGGTGATGGCGCCCGCGACGGGGTTGGCGCCCAGCAGGGCACGCGCGTGCGGCTCCACCATGGGGTCGACGTCGACGTAGACCACCTTGCACGCGCGGTCGGCGAACTGGGCGACCTCGTGGGTGTTCTCGATCGTGGGCAGTCCCGCGCCCAGGTCGACGATCTGCCTGATGCCGGCCTCGCGGACCAGGAAGTCGACCACCCTGCCGACGAAGGCACGGTTGCACCAGACGAGGTCGACCACCTCGGGCACCGTGTCCTTCAGCTTGCGGGCCACCGAGCGGTCGGCGGCGAAGTTCTCCATGCCGCCGAGCAGCGCGTCGTGCACGCGTGCCACGCTCGGCCGCTGGGGATCCACTCCGGGCGGAGCCCACTCCGGCTCGTCGGTCTCACTCATCCGGCCCCCTTCACTCTCCGTGACGAGGATCGTATCCGCACCCGGAGCGGGAACGCCCTGCGTGCCGGCCGGTTGTCAGAAGAGTCAGCTCACCCTGTCCGACGTCGGGCGGGACATCTCGCGCTGGGCGTGCCTGGGGACGTGAGCGGACGCGCCACCTGACAACATGGCCTTCAGCCTGGGCGCGAGCGGCCGCTCGACGAACCTGTACACCAGGTACGCGGCGCCGAGCATGACCACGATCAGCCCGCACAGCAGCACGTACTTGTTGACCGAGTCGCCCACCCTGGTGAAGATCACGAAGCCGACGTGCGCGTGCAGCAGGTAGAGCGGGTACGTCAGCGCGCCGGCCGTCACCAGCCACGGCCTGCCCAGCCCCCGGGTGGCGCGCAGCGCGATGAGCGTCATGACGAGGAAGAGCAGCACGACCACAGCGATGATCACGGCGTGCGAGTACGTCACGGAGTACCGTTCACCGACGGCGTCGGCGTACCCGATGGCCCGGTAGATGGCGTTGCCCAGGCAGATCGGCACCAGCAGGGCGATCTGCACGTTCAGCCCGAACTTGTAGAGCATGAACAGCGCCATGCCGGCGATGAAGTAGTGGGAGAACTCCGACTGCACGACCAGGTCGGCGATCCCCGGCAGCAGCCCCGCCTGCACCAGGAACGTCAGCCCCAGCCAGGCCCAGAGCCCCACCATGACCCGGGTCCGCGTCATGCCGATGAAGGTGAAGGCCAGGATGAGGAAGTAGAACCGCATCTCGGCCCAGAGCGTCCAGTAGACGACGTCCACGTTCGCGATGTTCGGCACCGACTGGAACATCGTCAGGTTCGCCAGCACCTGCGGCAGGCTCACCTCGAACACGCCCTGTCCCAGGGTCACGGTCACCACGCTGGTGACGGCGATGCCCACCCAGTACGCGGGATAGAGCCGCACGAAGCGCGAGACCACGAACGCGCGCGGGCTCCTGCCCCACGCGCTCATCAGCACCACGAAGCCGCTGACCAGGAAGAAGAGGTCCACGCCCAGGTAGCCGTACTTGGACCAGGCGCTCTCCGCGGCGAAGACGACCGGGCTGTGGTCGCCGGCCCAGCCGGAGAACGTGTAGTGGAACAGCACGACGCAGAGCGCCGCCAGTAGCCGGAGGCCGTCGATCTCGTAAAGACGGTCTGAGCTAGTTGGCATTCTTATCACCCTTCTTGTCCTAGAAGAGGGTGTCGTAGACCGCTTGCTGACCGATGAATGATCGCTAGCTGTTAACCGCTTTGTTACCGGTTTACGGAGCTCTGTTCGGGTAGCGGATGGGGCCCGAGCGCGACGTGCACGAGGCGCGAACCCGGGCGCGCCCCTTCGCCGTACCTGACACAAGATGGCAGGTACGGCTGGAACGCTCGACCCATGACGACGAAAGCGAAGCTCCTGGCGGTCACCATCGACTGCGCGGAGCCCAAGAAGCTGGCCGCGTTCTACCACGAGGTCACGGGGCTGGACATCCAGTACTCCGAGGACGAGTACGCGGCCGTGGGCGACGGCACCACGAACATCTACTTCGGCAGGAACCCCGACCGCGAGCCGGCCGCGTGGCCTGGCCCGGCCAAGCAGTTCCACCTGGACTTCCGGGTGCCGGACGTGGAGAAGGCGGTCGGCGAGTACATCGCGCTGGGCGCGACCAGGCCCGATTTCCAGCCGGGCGTCACCGAGGAGGGCACGCGCTGGGTCGTCCTGCAGGACCCGGAGGGCCACCTTTTCTGCGTCTGCCCCGAGCGCTCCTAGCGCCTGCCGGCAGGGCCTGACCGGGCCTCAAGAATGAGCCACACGTTCATGCTGTTCAGGATGGTTTCAGATGGATTTATCAGCCTAAAGGTGGATTCTAGAAGCTCGCTGGCCTCATAAGCTGGAGCAATGCCTCTGAAAGGACGCCTGCCCCTGCGCGGGCCGCGATGACCTGGGTCGGCCTGCTGATCGCTCTGGCCGGCGCGCTGGGCTACGCGCTCGGCGCCGCGCTGCAGCAGTACGAAGCCGTCTCCGAGGGCGCCTCGCTCCGGCTGGTGCGGCGCCCTCGCTGGTGGATCGGCGGCATCATCGGCTTCACCGGCGCGTGCCTGCACGCGGTGGCGCTCAGCTTCGCCCCGCTGGTCGCCGTCCAGCCGATCAGCGTCGCCACCCTGGTGTTCGCGGTGCCGCTGGCGGCGTTCCTGTACGGCCGCCGGCCGTACCGCGCGGAGATCTTCGGATCGATCGCCGTGGCGGTGGGCCTGCTCTGGCTCATGATGCTGGTGCCTGAGCACAACGTGCCGCCGCACCTGAGCGACGGCGCGGCCATCGGGTTCATCGCCGTGATCGGGGTGGTCACCCTGGTCACGCAGCTGATGGCGCGCCGGGTGCACGGCGCGGCCAGGGCCGCGCTGCTCTCGGTGGGCGCGGGGGCCGTCACCGCGAGCGTGTCCACGTTCGTCCGCGTGGTCGGCGGCGGCCTGCAGGGCGACTGGGGGCGGCTGGTCCACTGGTTCACCCTCGCCGTGCCCCTGCTGCTGGTCTGCGCGGTGGTGCTGCTCCAGCGCTCGTACGCGGTCGGCTACTTCGGCATCGCCTACGCGGGCGTGCAGGTCGTCGATCCCATCACCTCCGTGCTCGCGGGCGCGATCCTGCTCGGCGAGCCGCTGCCCACGTCCCCGGCCACGGCGATCCCCGCCCTGCTGGCCGGCGCGCTGACCATCGGCGGCACGATCACGCTCGGCCGCCTGGCCCCCGACCACCGCCCGGCACCAGTGGACAGTGCTGAGGACGGCGTAGCGGCCTCCCTCCCCGTGTCGGCGACGTCGGACGCTAACTGAGGCGCGGCCCTCTCGCGGCCCTCCCGGCGGGCGGCCACCCGCATTGGTCAAACGGTTGAATTGTCATGGCCTGCAGGGTTACGGTGCATCGGCGATGACCCTTGTGGTCTGTCACATTGCAGCGGAACGAGCGGAGTGGCACGAGCATGCCGAGAAGAGCGATGGGTGTCCTGATCGCGTCCGTCCTGGTGGTCACGGCGGCCGGAGCGCCGGCGTCGGCGGAGTCCGGCTTACCCGCCGGCAAGACCGTTGTCTACGTGGCCAAGGACGGCGAAGAAGGCGCCACCGGTACGAAATCCGATCCGTTCGCGACGGTCGAGCAGGCCCGCGACGCGCTGGCAGGACGGACGAGCGCGCGGCGGCCCGGCGTCGTCTACATCAGGGAGGGCGTCTACCAGACGTCCAGGACCATCCAGCTCAGCGGCGCTGAGCACTCCCACGTCACCTATGCCGCACACCCGGGCGAGCAGGTCGAGTTCGCCGGCGTCACCACCCTCGCCCCCGGCGACTTCCGCAAGCTGAGCGACGTGCCGGACGAGGCCAAGTGGTCGTCGAAGGCGCGCGTCCCCGACGCGGTGGCCGGCCAGGTCTACGTCTACGACCTCGGCGCGAAGGGCATCCCCGCCGGGGTGATCATGAAGAACGGGTTCAACTGGAAACCCCAGCCGTTCGCCCCCGAGCTGATCACCGACGACGCGACCCAGACCCTGGCCCAGTACCCGAACGGCGACGCGAAGCTCGACAGGGCCGCCATCACCGTCAAGGAGGCGCCGAAGGGCGCCAGGGACTACTTCTCGGACAAGACCGAGGACGGCACCACCATGCCGTACGAGGACATGCTCAAGCTGCCGGGGCCCGTCTACACCGCCGTCGACACCACGCTCAAGGAGCGCTCCGCCACCTGGGCGCCGCCGCAGGGCCAGGAGGCCGACAACACCGTTCACGAGACCGACGGCTGGTTCTCCGGCTATTTCGGCAACAACTACGCCAACGACCGCGTCCGCATCGCCTCCGTGGACCCCGGTGCGGCGGAGCTGCGCACGACGTACCCCACGATGTACGCCGCCACCGACAAGTGGACGTCGTTCGTCGCCCAGAACGTGCTCAGCGAGCTCGACACCGAGGGTGAGTACTACATCGACCGCTGGAACGACGCCGGCACCCTCTACTACTACCCGCCGGGCGGGACCGTCGAGGGCAAGGAGATCAGCCTGACCTCCTTCGACGCGCCGTTCTTCCAGCTGGAGAACGTGCGCGGGGTGACGCTCAAGGGCCTGAAGCTGAACGGCACCACCGGCACCGGCGTACGGCTGCTCGACGCGGAGTCGTGCACCGTCGACGGCCTGGAGATCCTCAACGCCAGCATGGACGCGGTCGCGATCGGCGAGGCCAACGACGCCATCACGGCCGTCGCCGAATACCGCACCAGCCGCGGCGGCCACGGCAACAAGGTGATCAACAGCCGGCTGCACGACCTCGGCGGCGGCGGGGTGTTCACAGCCGGCGGCGACCGCGACTCGCTGGAGCGCGGCGACCACGTCGTGGAGCACAACGAGATCTACGACTTCTCCAAGCTCGCCACCTACACCCCCGCCGGCTACATGTACGGCGTCGGCAACACCTTCCGCTACAACCACGTCCACGACGCGCCCCACATGGCGATCCAGATCATGGGCAACGACATGGAGATCAGCCACAACAGGTTCGAGCGGCTGGTGACGCACGCCTCGGACCAGGGCGTGATCTACGCGGGCCGCGACTACACGTACCTGAACAACGTGGTGGCGTACAACCTGTTCAAGGACATCGGCGCGGACGGCAACCAGGCCGTCTACATGGACGACGGCATGTCGGGGATGGTCGTGCGCCACAACGTCTTCGACAACGTCCAGCACGGCCTGTTCTTCCAGGCCGGCCACAGCAACGTGGCCTCGGACAACGTGTTCAAGGACGTGACCTACCTCGGGCACGACAAGCTCTACCACGAGGACGACCTGCCGGTGCCGAACTCGAAGGTCGTGGTCGAGCGCTTCAACGACATGCTGAAGCCCGGCGACGGCAGCGGCTTCACGAACACCAGGGAGAACATCGAGAAGTGGTACCGCCACTACGGCAAGCAGTATCCGAACATCCGTGACTGGTACGTCCCGTCGAAGGCGAACGGCGAGCTCTGCACCTCGATCGACAGCACCGAGTGCACCGAGGCGTACGTGTGGACCGACCCCGACTCCCTGTACGTGCCGGCGCACAACGTGCTGACCCGGTCGGTCAGCATCGCGACGGGCGACTTCGCCTACACCGATGACGCCGGCGGGCTGAACGTCAAGACCTTCAATCCGGACTTCGACTCGTACAACGTCAAGAAGGACAGCGCCGCCGCGTTCGCCTTCGACCCCGCCACGGGGAAGTTCGACGCCAGGACCACGCCGCTCAACTCGGCCGAGGGCTTCGGCCCGCAGTGGGTGCGCGAGTGGAACAGGAATTTCACCCTGGACGGCATCGGGCCCCGGTGACGAGCACGGCGACCGGCTCGTGACGGGCCTGGCGGTCGGCGCCCGCCTCAGCCGTCGGACGGGACGTTCGGTGCGTTCCTCCGGCCGGTCGCCGCGGGCGGGCGCCAGCCGAGCACGTCGTGCATGGAGCGCAACATCAGGTCGGGGCTGAGCCGGGCGGCCGTGGACATCCCGAGGTCGCGCAGCCGTACGGCCAGCGGATGGCGGAGCCTGGTCATCCGGTTGATGGTCATGGACTGGCGGACGATCCGCCACGTGCGGTCGAGGCGGGCGGCGGTGTAGGCGGGGAGCACCTCCTCGACCGCGGGGGAGCCGCCCGCCAGGCGGGCCAGGACGACGGCGTCCTCGATCGCCTGGCAGGCCCCCTGACCGAGGTTGGGCGTCATGGGGTGGGCGGCGTCGCCGACGAACGCGACCCTGCCGCTGTGCAGGGCGGGCAGCGGCGTGCCGAACGAGAAGATGTCGTTACGGATGATCTTCGCGGGGTCGGCCGCCCGCAGTAGCGAGGGGATCGGCTCGTGCCAGTCGCCGAACCTGCGCAGCAGTTCCTCCCGCTCGTCCGCGTGGACGGCTCCGGCTGGGGACAGGTCGGTCGCGTACACGTACACGGTGTCCTCGGCGTGTCCTGCCCTCCCGATGTCCCCGGCTTCTCCCGCCAGCAGGTGGACCCCTATCAGGAGCCCTTTGCCCCAGGTCTCCGTGCTCTGGATGGGCAGGCCGGACCTGGGTATGAGGGCGCGCCAGGCCGTCACGCCGGAGTACGCCGGGCCGGGATGGCCGGGGAAGAGTGCCCCGCGGGTCGCCGAGTGGATGCCGTCGGCGGCCACGACCAGGTCGGCCTCCAGGTCGCCCTCCCCGGTGCGGACGACCCCTCCGGCGGCGTCCACGCCCGAGACGGTGACGCCGAGCCGCAGGTGGGCCGTGCCCAGGGCGTCGGCGAGCACGTCCATCAGCGCGGCCCGCGCCAGGACCACCATCGAGTCCCCGTAACGCGCGAGCGCGTCGTCCTCCGTGGTGCGCACGAGCCACCGCCCATCGGGGCGGCGGATGCCCACCTGCCCCTCGAACCTGCCGAGTTCGCGGATGCGATCGCCCAGGTCGAGCGTGTCGAGCGCCTTCAACGCGTTGGGCGCCATCGCCAGTCCCGACCCGACGGGGGCGAGGTGGGGGGCCCGTTCGAGCACGGTCACGTCCCACCCCTCGCGGCGGAGCGCCACCCCGGCGGTCAGCCCGCCGACACCCCCGCCGATCACCACGGCCTTCGGCATGTCCCTGCCTCCTTCGCACTACGTCTGTAGTTTCCTCATACTACTCCTGTAGTCGAGTGGTTGTAGGATCGGGTCCCGTGAAACGCTCAGAGCTGGTCGCGGACACGGCCATCACGCTGCTGGCCGAGCGCGGCATGCGCGGCCTCACCCATCGGGCCGTCGACGAGGCGGCGGGGCTGCCACCGGGGTCGACGTCCAACCTCGCCCGCACGCGCGCCGCCCTGCTGGAGTTGACCCTGTCCCGGCTCACCGACCTGGAGGTGCGCGCGCTCGGCCCGGTTTACACGAGCGCCACCCACGGCGCTCAGGCGGGCGCTCAGGCGGGCATGGCGGACCGCGTGGCCGAGGGGCTGCACATCCAGATCAACGACCGCAGGCGCACGCTGGCCCGCTACGAGCTGGCCCTGGAGGCGACGCGGCGGCCGGAGTTGCGCGAGATCTACGACGCGGCGGGCAGCCGCTTCCGCGACCCGGCGGTGGCGCTGCTGGCCGCCCAGGGCTCCCGCGATCCGGTCCGGCACGCCCGCCGGCTCGTGGCCTTCAGCGAAGGGCTCATGTTCGACGCGATCGTGGGGGCGGGCGACACTCCGACCTTCGAAGAGCTCCGGCAGGCCGTCGAGGACTTCCTGGCCGGCATGCTCGGCCGGCCGCCCAGGGGCCCGTGAGGGTCGCGAGGCCCTGGGCGGTCTAGGGGCCCGTGAGGGTCACGAGGCCGGAGCCGCCGGACAGGACGGCCGTCAGGACGGGATGGGTCTGCTCGTCGACGTCGAGCCGGGCGCCGACGGCCGCCAGCGCCGCGCGTACGGCTGGGGCGTCCTGATGGCCGCCCGCCAATGACACCAGCTCGACCGCGGGCAGCCCCTGCCCGGCCGGATGCGGGGTGTCGCCCCACTCGATGAGGAACGGCACCAGCCCGTCGTGCCCGGCCCGCTCCGGCGGCGTGAGCCGCCAGTTGAGCAGGTCACCGGAAGGGGTGCGCCGCGACATGTCCAGCGGGTCTCCAGGGTCGTAGCCGCGGGCCCGCGCCCTGGCCGTGACCGCGTCGATGTCCTCGACGGCCACCGCCCAGCCGACCAGCGCCGCCGCTTGCAGCCCGTCGATGCCGAACGGCCGTGGCGCGGCCGGGGCCTCCTGCTCGGGATCGGGCCCGATGATCTCCAGGTAGCTCGTGCCGCCCAGGCCGAGCAGCCGGTTGTGCGTCCCGAACCCCGGGTGCCGCCCGCCGGCCGCGGGGCGTACGCCGAGCAGCCGTTCCAGCTCGGCGGCGGTGGACTCCAGGTCTGGGGTGGCGTAGACGAGGTGATCGAGGCTCATGGGTGCAATTGTGCGTGACGGCAGGTCACCGGCAGGTCAGGCGCCGCCTTCCCGCGGCGTGCCTAGGCGGGCCCGGTGGTGTGGCCACTCGTCGTCGAGGATGCCGAAACAGACCGTGTCGCGCCAGGTGCCGTCGGGCCTCCTGCGGTGGCGGCGCAGCGTGCCCTCGTGCACGCCGCCGATGCGTCTGATGGCGTCCTGCGACCGGAGGTTGAGCACGTCGGTCTTGAGCAGGACCCGGTTGTGGCCGAGCGCGAAGGCGTGGTCGATGAGCAGGAGCTTGCACGCGGTGTTCACGGCCGTACGCCAGACCGCGCGGCCGTACCACGTCCAGCCGATCTCGACGCTCTCGTCGAAGCCCGGCACGTCGCCGTAGGTGGTCCAGCCCACCGCGCGTCCGCTCTCCTTGTGCACGACCGCCAGCGGGACGTGCCGGTCGTCGTCGATCAGGTGGCGGGCCACCTTCGCGAGCTCGGCCTCGGTGCGTGGCGTGCCGGCGGGCAGCCAGCGCCAGACCTCGTCGTCCCCGCCGCCGGCGGCGAACAGGTCGGGCACGTGCCCCATGGCCAGCGGCTCCAGCCGGACGACGGCGTTCTCGAGCACCACGGGCTCGGGCAGCTTGGAGGTCATGGCGGCAACCCTACGGAGGGTCGGGTGGCGCGGTGATGGCCACCTGTGCCTTTTTGCGGGGAACCACTGTCGACACTCATACCGGCCGGTCGGTAGGCTCACGGCATGGACTTCGCTTACGACACCGTCACCGAGGACCTGCGCGAGCGACTGCTGCGCTTCATGGACGAATGCGTCTATCCCGCCGAGCCCGCGTTCGAGGAGCAGGCGGCGACCAGCGGCTGGAGCCCGCCACCGCTGATGGCCGACCTCAAGGACGAGGCCAGGAAGCGCGGCCTGTGGAACCTGTTCCTGCCCGGCGAGCACGGCGCCGGGCTGACGAACCTCCAGTACGCGCCCCTGGCGGAGATCATGGGCCGGAGCCCCACGCTCGCCCCGACGGCCACCAACTGCGCCGCGCCCGACACCGGCAACATGGAAGTGTTGTCCATGTTCGGCAGCGAATGGCAGCGCAAGGAGTGGTTGCAGCCGCTGCTCGACGGCGAGATCCGCTCGGCGTTCGCGATGACGGAGCCCGACGAGGCCTCCTCCGACGCCACGAACATCGCCACCTCGATCGTCCGCGACGGCGACGAGTACGTCATCAACGGCCGCAAGTGGTTCATCTCGGGGGCGATGAACCCCAACTGCAGGATCTTCATCGTCATGGGCAAGACGAACCCCGACGCGCCCAAACACCGCCGGCAGAGCATGATCCTCGTGCCCCGCGACACCCCCGGAGTGCACATCAGGCGGGGCATGCACGTGTTCGGCTACACCGACGCCGACCACGGCGGCCACGCCGAGATCGTGTTCGAGGACGTCCGCGTCCCGGCGGAGCACCTGATCGGCGAGGAGGGCGGCGGCTTCGCCATCGCCCAGGCCCGGCTCGGCCCCGGCCGCATCCACCACTGCATGCGCCTGATCGGCATGGCCGAGCGAGCCGTCGAGCTGATGTGCAGGCGGGCGCTGGCCAGGAGCACGTTCGGCAAGCCCGTCGCCCAGCAGGGCGTCGTCCAGGACTGGATCGCCGAGTCGCGCATCAGGATCGAGCAGCTGCGCCTGCTCGTGCTCAAGACGGCCTGGCTCATGGACACGGTGGGCAACCAGGGGGCCCACACCGAGATCCAGGCCATCAAGATCTCCACCCCGATCACCGTGGAGTGGATCCTGGACAAGGCCGTACAGGTGCACGGCGCGGGCGGCGTCTCCCAGGACTTTCCGCTGGCCGCGCTCTGGGCGCACGCGCGCTCGCTGCGCCTGGCGGACGGCCCCGACGAGGTGCACAAGAGGTCACTGGCCTATCGCGAGCTGAAGAGGTGGATGTGAACGAGGCGGAGATCAAGGAGCGGGTGGCCGCGTTCCTCGGCGGGCATGACCCGGGCGGCGACCGGCTGGAGTTCCTGCGGGCCAGGTACGACGCCGGACTGGCCTGGGTGTGGTTCCCCGAAGGGCACGGCGGGCTGGGGGCGCCTCGGGAGCTGCAGCAGGTCGTGGAGCGGGAGCTGGCGCACACCCCGCAGATCAACGGCGGCATCCAGGGCATCGGCCTCGGGATGGCGGCGCCGACGATCCTGGCGTTCGGCACGGACGAGCAGAAGCGGCGTTTCCTGCGGCCGCTGTGGACGGGGGAGGAGATCTGGTGCCAGCTCTTCAGCGAGCCCGGCGCCGGGTCCGACCTGGCCACGCTGGCGACCCGGGCGATCAGGGACGGCGACGAGTGGGTGATCGACGGCCAGAAGGTGTGGACGTCCGGCGCCCACCACTCCCGGTGGGCCATCCTCGTCACCCGTACCGACCCTGACGTGCCGAAGCACCGCGGCATGACGTACTTCGTCTGCGACATGCACGCGCCGGGCGTCGAGGTGCGGCCGCTGCGGCAGATCACCGGCGAGGCCGAGTTCAACGAGGTGTTCCTGACCGGCGTCCGGCTCCCCGACGAGCTGCGGCTCGGCGCGGTCGGTGACGGCTGGCGGGTCGCGCAGACCACGCTGATGAACGAGCGCGTCGCCATCGGCGGCGCGCCCGCGCGGCGCGGCGGCGGCATGGTGGCCCCCGTGCTCGACGCCTGGCGAGAGCACCCCGAGCTGCGCAGCCACGACCTGCACCAGCGGTTGTTGTCGCTCTGGGTGGAGGCCGAGGTGACCCGGCTGTCGGGAGCGCGGCTGCGCGAGCAGCTCGCCGCCGGGCAGCCAGGGCCCGAGGGCTCAGGCATGAAGTTGTCGTTCGCCCGGCTCAACCAGGCATTGACCGGGTTCGACGTCGAGTTCCGGCGCGATCTCGGCTACGACGACTGGACGTTCAGGCGTTCCGAGGACGTCGACTTCTACGGTCGCGGCCCCGGCTACCGCTATCTGCGGGCCAAGGGCAACTCGATCGAGGGCGGCACCTCCGAGATCCTGCGCAACATCATCTCGGAACGGGTGCTCGGCCTGCCCTCCGAACCCCGCATCGACAAGGACGTGCCGTGGAAGGACCTGCCGCGATGAGCCGCGACCGGATGACGCTGCTGTACACCGACGTCGAGGAGGAGCTGCGGGCCGCCGTGCGGGGGGTGCTCGCCGACCGGTGCCCGCCCGCCGCGGTGCTGGAGCGCGCCGAGTCCGAGCCCTACGACCTGGACCTGTGGAAGACGCTGGCGGGGGAGATCGGGGTGGCCGGGCTGCTCGTCCCCGAGGAGCTGGGGGGCGCGGGCGCGTCGGCCAGCGAGGCGGCCGTCGTGCTGGAGGAGCTGGGCAGGGGAGTGGCGCCGGTGCCGTTCCTCACCAGTGCGGTACTCGCCACGCGGGCGCTGCTCCCGACCCGTGACGCCCTGCTCGGCGAGCTGGCCGAGGGCAGGCGGACGGCCGCGCTGGCGGTGTCGTTCGCCGCGTCCCCCTACCGGCCGGAGCGGGGTGCGTCGCTGAGCGTGGACGGCGCGGGCCGGGTGTCCGGCAGCGTCGCCGGCGTGGCGGGGGCGGACGTGGCGGACGTGCTGCTGGCGCCCGTGGACGGCGACCTGTACGCGGTGGAGAGAGGCGCGGCCGAGGACAGCGCGGTGGAGGGAAGCGCGGTCACAGGGGGGACGGTCGAGGTCGTGCCCTCGCTCGACCTGACGAGGCCGGTCGCCACCGTGACGTTCGACCGGGCGAGCGCTCGCCGGGTGGGGGCGTGCGACCTGCCCGGGGTGCTGCGGTTCGGGGCGGGGCTGCTGGCGTCGGAGCAGCTCGGCGTGGCCGAGTGGTGCCTGGACACGACGCTCGTCCACGTCAAGGAGCGCCACCAGTTCGCCCGGCCGGTCGGCTCGTTCCAGGCGATCAAGCACCGGCTCGCGGACCTGTGGCTGGACGTGGTCAGGGCCAGAGCCGCCGCGAGGAGCGCCGCCGCCGACACCTCGCCCGTCGCCGTGGCCGTGGCCCAGTCGTGGAACTCCGGCGTGGCGGTGCACGCGGCGGAGGAGGCCGTGCAGCTGCACGGCGGGATCGGGATGACCTGGGAGCACCCCCTCCACCTGTTCCTCAAGCGAGCCAAGGCGAGCGAGATCGCGCTCGGGACGCCGGGCGACCACCGGGAGGCGCTGGCCTCACTGGTCGACGTCCCCGGCCCCGAGTGAGGTGAGCAGCAGGTCGGCGAAGTGCCTGCCCACCTGGGCGCCGGTCAGCGGGCCGTCCGCGTGGAACCAGGTGCCCAGGTGGTGCACGGAGCCGAAGAAGTAGTCGACGACCAGCTCGGCGGGGACGCGGTCGCTGAAGACGCCCGTGCGCTGCCCCTCCGCGACGAGGTCGCGGAACCGCTCGTGGTAGCGGCGGCGCTCGGCGCGTACGGTCTTGCGCGTCTCGGGGGCGAGCAGGTGCATCGACCGGAAGAAGATCTTGGAGTCGTCGAGGTTGGCGGTCGTGGTCTCGACGACGTCGGCCGCGGCCCGGTGCAGGCGCTGCTTCAGCGTGCCGGGGCCGTCGGCGATCTGCGCCAGCCGGTCGGTCTGCATGCGGAGCACCCGGCCGTAGATCTCGTGCAGCAGGTCGTCCTTGGAGTCGAAGTAGTGGTACATCGCACCTTTGGTGACGCCGGCCGCCACCACGATCTCCTGCACGGAGGTGCCCTCGAAGCCTCGATCGGCGAACAGCCTGGTCGCCTCGGCGAGGATCCGCTGCCTGACCGGTTCTTCTCTCACGTGGTCCCCCTTGGTCACCCGCCATAGCATACCGACTGGTCGGTTGAGCTCATTGGGTGGTCTTGCAGGTACTAATTCCGTCACCTTAGGCTCGCCTTGGTTGGGAGCGGGTATCTCTTGACCGGCGAGGGATCTTCGGCGTGGCAGATCCTGCAAGACACCTACTCATTTCGGGGAGTTTGCCGTGCCAGGTGGCTCTATCTACGTGAAGCAGGACGAAAAGTACACAGGCTCATCCCCGCAATGGTGGTACGAGAAGTTCTGGCGCGAGGACGCCCAGAACCGGCGCAGGTCCCGGTACATCAAGGCCGGGGTGGGGCTCGTGATCGGCGTCGCCCTGGCGCTCAGGTTCGACCTCACCGCCTTCTCACCGCTGTTCGGCCTGCTCCTTGCCGGCCTCGTGGCCGGGGGAGACTGGTTTCTCCACTGGCGCTCCTTCCACGCCACAGCGGTCTGGCGCGGAGCGCGGCGAGGAGAGGCGATCACCGGCCGGCACCTGCGCAGGTCGCTCCGCCGCCAGGGCTACCACGTCCTCGACGGTCGTGCCATCCGCGGGAAGGCCTCCATCGACCACCTGGTGATCGGCCCGGGAGGCGTCTGGGTCGTCGACAACGAGTCGTGGAGTCCCGACACCGAGATCGCCTGCTACGCCGGGCGGCTCTTCTTCGGCGAGAAATACGGCTCCAAGACGGCCAAGTCGCTGGTGGAGGCCGCCGAGGCGTTCGCCGAGCTGCTCAACCGCGAGACGGGCATCGCCGTGACCATCACGCCCCTGCTCGCCGTCCACTGCGGGCTGCTGCCCAAGGGCGGCATGGTGCACGCGGAAGGGCTCACGCTGCTCAAGCCCCGCCTGGCCGGCAAGCTGATCAGGTCGGCTGAGGGCGGCGTGCTCACCGGCGAGCAGATCGAGGTGCTCACCCGCACGGCGGCCAGGGAGCTCCAGCGCGTCTGAAGGTCAGGCCAGCGTCTCGACGAACGCGGTGAGCTGGGCGACGTTGCGGCACTCGTGCATCGGCACGACCTGCCCGTAGTCGCTCGCGAGCGAGTCGCCCGTGTCCCACTGCCGGCGCGGCTCCGGGTTGAGCCAGTAGGCGTGGCGCGCGCGGGACACGAGGGACGCCAGCACGTCCAGGGCCGGCGGCTGGTAGTTGGAGCGGGCGTCGCCGAGGATCAGCAGCGAGGTCTTCGGGCCGATCGCGTCGCCGTACCGCTCGGCGAAGCGCTCCAGCGCGTGCCCGTAGTTGGTGCGGCCGAACCGCGCCATGTCGGCCTCGTCCGCCAGCCTGGCCATGGCCTCGACGACGTCGGCGCCGGGCGCGAAGAAGCGGGTGATCTCGTCCACCGTGTCCACGAAGCCGAACGCCCGCACCTTGGCGAACTGCTCCCTGAGCGCGTACGTGAGCAGCAGCGTGAAGTGCGCGAACGACGAGACCGAGTCGCTGGTGTCGCAGAGGATGACCAGCTCGGGCCTGTGCGGGCGCGGGGGTCTGAGGTGGACGGCCAGCGGCACGCCGCCGCTCTGCAGCGAGGCCCGCATCGTCCTGCGGAAGTCGAGCCGGCCGCGCCTGCCCTTCCTGTGCTTGATCGTCAGGCGCGCGGCCAGGCGCCGGGCCAGCGGATGCACCTCCCGGCGCAGCCTGGCCAGGTCGGCCCTCGTGATGCGCAGGAAGTCGATCTGGTCGAGCGGCGGGCGTACGGCGGAGCGGGCGATGCGCTCGATGCCGGAGTCCTCGGCGATCCGGCGGCGCACGTCGGTGGCCACCGCCTCCTCGAAGCGCCGCAGGCCGTCGCCGACCCGCTGCCGCAGGGTCTTCTCGGCCAGGCCGCCGCGCTCGCCGTCCCGCAGCCCGGCGCGGAGGATGCCGGCCATCAGCGTCTCGGGCGACAGGGCGCGCATGACGCCGTAGGAGAACCAGTTCTGCCGCCCAGGACCGGACTCCTGGCGGCCGAACCGCCCGACCATGGCCTGGGCGAACACGCGCAGTTCCGGGTCGGAGCCGCCGGTCAGCAGCCCGGCCAGGTGCTCGCGCAGCTCGGCGACCGTGGCCGTGTCCGGATCGGCCGCGCCGGGCCGCGCGACCTGCAGCCCGGTCGTGGACGCCGGGAACCACAGGTCGAACAGCACGTCGAACCCCGGCCGGTAGGCGGGCTTCTTGACCAGCGTGGCCGCGTACGCGGCGCGCAGCGACTCGCGGTCGCCCAGCTCGATCGCCCGCAGGGCGTTGGCGGCGTCCAGCCCTTCCGCCACCGAGACCGGCACCCCTGCCTCGCGCAGCGCGTGCACGAAGCCCACGTGCCGGTCGACCAGCGACTCGCGGTCAGGCATCCGGCAGCCCCAGCTCCTTGATCGCCCTGGTCTGGTCGGAGGCGTGCTTGAGCACCACGCCCAGCGTGCCGGCGACGGTCGCCTCGTCCAGCTCCGCCCGCCCGAGGGCCAGCAGCGTGTTGGCCCAGTCGACGGTCTCGGCCACCGACGGCGCCTTCTTCAGCTCCAGCGCCCTGAGCGTGGCGACCGTCCCGGCCAGCTGCTCGGCGAGTCCGGCCCGCAGGCCGGGGACCTGGGCGAGCACGATGTCCCGCTCCCGCTCGGGGGTGGGGTATTCGATGTGCAGGTAGAGGCAGCGCCGCTTGAGCGCCTCCGACAGCTCGCGGGTCGCGTTGGAGGTCAGCACCACGTACGGCCGCCGCGTCGCGGCGATGGTGCCCAGCTCGGGGATCGTCACCTGGAAGTCGGACAGCAGCTCCAGCAGCAGCCCCTCGACCTCGACGTCCGCCTTGTCGGTCTCGTCGATGAGCAGCACGGTGGGCTCCGCGGACCTGATCGCCTTGAGCAGGGGCCGCTCCAGCAGGAACTCCTCGGTGAAGATGTCGTCGTCGGCGCTGGTCGCCTGGATCCTGAGCAGTTGCTTCTTGTAGTTCCACTCGTAGAGCGCCCTGGCCTCGTCGAGGCCTTCGTAGCACTGGAGCCTGATCAGCGCGGCGCCGGTGGCCTGCGCCACCGCCTTGGCCAGCTGCGTCTTTCCCACCCCCGCCGGCCCTTCGACCAGCAGCGGCTTGCCCAGCGCGGCGGCCAGGAACACCGATGTGGAGATGGCGTCGTCGGAGAGGTAGTCCACGGCGGCGAGCCGCTCCGTCACGTCGGCGGGCGAGTCGAACATCGATGCTCCTGTCTCAAGGCCGAACTTTATTCTAGCGGCTCGGGTCCGGCTGATACCGATTCGACCAGGATGCGGATCACCGGTATATTCCTCTCTGCCAGCGCCGCTAGCTCAGTTGGTCAGAGCAGCTGACTCTTAATCAGCGGGTCCGGGGTTCGAGTCCCTGGCGGCGCACCGCACAGAAACCCCAGCTCGATGCGCCGAGCTGGGGTTTCTCGGTTTGCACCCGTAGGGCGTCGGGCCCGGCTCCGGCTGATCAGATGATCTTCGGTACGCGCCACATCGGCCGGACGGCGGGGCCATCGGGCAGCAGGATCGGGTCTCCGTACGGCACGAACCCGTGGCGCTCGTACAGCCGCAGGTTCGCCTGTCCGCTCGCCTCCAGGTAGGCGGGCAGACCGGCCGCGTCGGCGCGTGCCAGACCGCGGGCGAGCAGCGCGGAACCGGCGCCCTGCCCTTGGCGGGCGGGGTGAACGCCGAGGAACTGCAGGTACAGGTGGTCGCGGTCGCTCGGGTGCCGGGCGGTCGTGAGCTCCAGATACTGCCCCAGGCGGACGGGCAGTTCCGGCGGCAGCCCGCCGGTCGCGGGGCCGGGCGTGGAGCCGCTGGCGGACCAGGGCAGCCAGACGGCGGCGGCCACCTCGTCCTGGACCTCCAGACCTCCGGCTGCGGCGGACTCGGCAACCACGAAGGCGAACATCCGGGCGGAGATTTCCGGGGTGAGCCAGCGGATGACGGGGTCGGCGGCGAAAGCGGCGGTGAGCACGCGAACGGCCGCGCACGTCTCCGCGTCCCCTACCGGTGCCCGGTCACGACGAAGGCCGCTGCCCGGGTCGCCCGGTGGTGTGGCGCGGCTGGTCACTCGCCCTCCATCGGCGGGGTCATCGCCGCCGCGGCGGCGGCCGCGGTCTCAAGGAGACGGCAGCGCTCGTCCGGCCCGATGTACCGTCCGGCGGCCACGACCGCGTGGATCCGCCGGGTGTTGCCGATGTCGGCCAGCGGGTCGGCGTCCAGGACCAGCAGGTCGGCCAGCCTGCCCGGCTCGACCGTCCCCGAGGTCCGCTCGCGCCCGAGGAACCTGGCGGGTTCGAGCGTCGCGGCCTGCAGGGCGCGCATCGTGCTCAGCCCGGAGCCGACCAGCAGCTCGAGCTCGTCGTGCAGAGCGAAGCCCGGGAACAGGCCCGGGGTCACCGCGTCCGTCCCGGCCAGCACGCGCACGCCCGCCTCGTCCATGGCCGCGACCGCCGTCCGCCGATGGTCGAACAACCTGCGCCGCTTGGTCACCTCGTCCGAACTACGCCCGCCGCCGTGGAAGATCTGGTCTCGGACGAACGCCCACATGTCGGAGGTGCCGGGGGCCATGTAAGCGAGCCGCTGGTCGTCCAGCCGGATTCCCTCGGCCAGGTCGACCGCGGCGTGCATGATGAGCGTCGGGCAGTAGGCGACGTCCTCGGCGACGAACCGCTCGAACAGCGCCGTGGCGGATGCCCGGCTGTAGCGGTTGACCGACTCCCATTCCACTTCGTTGACCTGCTTGAACCAGTTCGCGTAGTGGAAACCGGGTTCGGGGGAGATGCGGGCCATCGCGGCCTCCATCCGCTCCACGTCGTCGGCGGTGGCGGGCCACAGGCCGTGGACGTGCTCGAAGGACCGCTGGCCCGCGCCGACCTGCTCGTTGAGCGGGATCAGGTCGGACCGGTGGCCGACCACCGGGATGTCCTGTTTGGCCGCCTCGTCCAGCAGCGCGAAGTAGGGCTCTCTCTCCAGCCGGGAGTACGCCTTGACGAAGTCCGCTCCGCCGTCCTTGGCCTCGCCGACGGCGCGCCGGGCCTCCTGCTCGGTGGTGACCGAGATGATCGGCGCGTCTTCGAACAGTTCCTCCCACAGGGCGGGGGAGCCGTCCACGATCGGGCTGGCGATGATCGAACGAGGGCCGAGCATCTGGCCCGCCGCCGTCCGCCGCCGCCATTCGTGCAGGTGAGGCTGTCCCCACATCTCGCGTACCGTGGTCACGCCGTTGGCGATGTAGAGGGCGGGAAACTGTCGTTCGTCGTCGCTGCCCTCGCTGTGCACGTGCATGTCGGTCAGCCCCGGCAGCACATAACGCCCGGTAAGATCATGAATTTCGGTCCCCGGCGGGATCGCGACCTGAGATGCGGGCCCCACCGCCACGATGGTGTCACCGGCCAGCAGGACGGTCTGGTCCGGCAGGGACGGGCCGCCGGTGACGTCGATCACGGTGACATGGGCGAGTGCCATGGGTACGTCGGTGAATGTCATGTGTACACCGTATGGATCGGCACATTCGCAGGCTCGATCACCTGGTGCACTTCTCCGACCGTACTGCTGGCTGGGCGCTGAACAGCGGCTCGCCGGGTTACCCGCGCCCTCTTCCGAACTAGTACAGTTGGGCCGTGGCAGCGGTGCAGGATGATCAACGACCGGCGCAGCGCGTCGTTCTCGAGCTGCGCCGCAGGATCGCCGACGGCGTCCTGCGGCCCGGTGATCGGGTGCCTTCCACCCGGCAGATCGTGCGCGATTTCGGCGTCGCCATGGCGACCGCGAGCCGCGCCCTGACCCTGCTGAGGGAGGAGGGCCTGATCGTCACGCGGCCCGGCTCGGGCAGTGTGGTCCGGGTCCCGGAGACCCGCGCGCCCGCCGCGCCACGGCTGTCGCCCCGCGACCTGACCAGGGCGAAGATCGTCGCGGTGGCCATCGCGGTCGCCGATCGCGAGGGGATCGAAGCGGTCTCCATGCGTGGTCTCGCGGGCAGGCTGGGAGTGGCGGCCATGTCCCTTTATCACCATGTCGCCGGCCGTGACGAGCTCGAACTCCTGATGATCAACGCGGTGTTCCGGGCGCAGCCGCTGGCCGCCGTCCTTCCCGGGGGATGGCGCGCGCAGCTGGAGGAGATCTACCGGCTGCAGTGGCGGCTCTACCGCCGTCACCCGTGGCTGGCCGGGCTGCTGTCGCTGACGCGACCGCCGTTCGTCCCTGAGGCCATGATGCACAGCGAGCGGACGTTCGCGGCGCTCGCCCAGCTCGGCCTGCCGCCGGACGAGCGCAAGCGCGCGGCCCTCGCGCTCCCCGCGCTGGTGCGCGGGCTCGCCTTGACGGCAGCGGATGAGGTACGCGCGGAGCGCGAGACACGCATGCGCACGACCGACTGGTGGGCGGCCATGGAGAACGAGGCCAGGATGAAGTTCCGGTCGGGGAGCTTTCCCCATCTCGCGTCCGTGGAGCAGACCGTGCTCGCCGAAGACCTGGAGGTCGTGTTCGAGCATTCGCTCATGCGCTATCTCGACGGGTTGGCGGGGCTCGCCGAGCAGAAATGACCGGGCTCCAGCAGTGAGCCGGCTCAACGCGCCCGGTCACCGATGCCCGATGCCCATCGGGCCAGATCGGCTGCCCGGTCAGCACACGCGCCATCCCCGCCGCGCGCACGCGTCGATTGAGTTCGGCGGACAGGGCCGAGTCCTGTGAATAGAGGATCACCTCCTGCGAACGGTAGGTCTCCCTGGCCGGGTCCAGGACTTCCCACCAGGCACGCGTCCGGATGGCGGCCGACCGGTTGAGCAGAGAGTGCCGTGCCTCCGGTCTGATCTCGACCAGGCCGACGCCCGTGACCTGGGGTCCCCACCGCTGCTGGGTGGTTACCGCTGGGCGTTGGACCTCGCCAAGACCGTCGTCGCCATCACGCAGGGGCCAACGACGCGTTGCGCGAGCGGATCGTGGACGCTACGGCAAGGGAACGTGGAGGCTCCGACATGGCCCACAGAGCGGCGATGGGTGAGGCTTTCCCCCAGATTTAGCCGTTTCGATCAAAGTAGGGATTCCATGCCCATCCTCCTCCGCCGTTTCACCGCCACGGCGATCACCGCGCTCGCCGTGACCGGCTTCGTGGGTGTCCCCGCCCAGGCCGCGGCACCCACCAAGACGGTCACCGTGGGCTGTAGTGTCCGATACGGGTTCGCCACGTACACCGGCCGCGTCAAGATCTTCTACAAGGGGTCGACCTGGAGCAACTCCACGGTGACCCGCATGCAGTACTGGTTGCCGCCAACCAAGCGCTACCGCAACAACATCAAGGTCGTGGACTTCGGCAAGCGGGGGAACACCGGGCCAGTGATCGATGACGGGACGGTGGACAGCTACGGATCCGACTGGAAACCCCTGCTCATCCGGAGTTACCAGCGCCGCGTCGGCAAGGTCCGTGTGGAGTTCATCTTCGACCGCAAGGGTAAGGACCCGCGCTGCTCGAGGACGTTCTGACCGCCGGTCCGACCACGCCGAAGACCCTCGGACAACGGATCGTCATGAAGTGAGTCCTCGAACAACCGGTCATCGCGGCGCCAGCGAGAGTCCCGACCGCCTGGCGCCCTCATGCGTCCCGGCCGCTTCGTGCTCTCACCAGGGTGTCGGCGGGTGCCGGGAGGTCCGCCGGCAAGCGCCGTGCCACAGGCAGCATGGCCAGGCAGCCGGCGAGGCCGCACCCGCCTACGATCAGGGCCGGGTTGCCGGCGAGGTCGGTGAGTGCGCCCGCCAGGGTGGTGGCCAGCCCGATGCCGGCCATCATCCCGGCGGCGGCGACGCCGAAGGCCCGGGCCCGGTGGGAATCGGGCACCTCCCGTACGAAGCGGGCGTTGAGCGCGATCTGATACGCCGTGCCGTACCCGCTCAGGGCCAGCAACCCGAGCACCACCGGCAGGGGCGGGCCGGCGGCGATCGGCACGAGGGCGAGGCACGACAGCAGCGCCATCGGGCGGACCTGCCGCCAGCGCGCGGCCGGCGGGGTGAAGCGGCCGTAGATGATCGCCCCGATCATGCAGCCGAGCGGCATGGCCGACAGCAGCAGCCCGACGGTCGCGTCACCGCCGCCGGCCCACTGCGCGTAGGCGGTCATCAGCCCTTCCGGTGCCGTGGCGAAGGCCGCCCCCGCCCACCCGAGCAGGAGATACGCCCGCAACCGGGGGGCGCGGGTGACGAGGCGGAAGCCGTCGGCCGTCGACCGGAGTACGGTGGGCGGCCCCACCCGTGCCGGGGCCGGGCGGCGGATGAGATGACGGGCGAGGAGAAGCGCCGAGATGGCGAAGGTGGCGGCGTCGATGAGCAGCACCTCGCGCGCGGAGAAGACCGCCAGCAGCAGCCCGCCGCCGGCGAAGCCGAGCACCTGAGCGATCTGGGCGGTCAAGCTGCTGATGCCGGCGGCGACGACGTACCTGTCGCCGTCGAGCACCTCTGGCATGGTCGCCGAGCGAGCGGCCTGGGCGGGCGGGGCGAGCAGCGCGGACACGAACAACACGGTGATCAACACGGCGACCGGGAGACCCGGGATCACCAGCAACGCGATCAGGCACATGCGGGCCGCATCGCTGACGATCATCACGGTACGCCGGGGAAAGCGGTCGGCCAGAGCCGACAGCACGGGTCCGAGGACCACCCACGGCAGATAACCGATACCGAAGGCGACCGCCGCCAGGAACGCGGAGCCGGTGCCGGTGAACACGAGAGCCGCGACCGCGACCTTCGTGAGCTGGTCGCCGATCAGCGAAAGCAAGTGGGCGGCGAACAGAGCACGGAACTCCCGGAGCCGGAAGATCTCTCGATAGGTGGCGGTCGTTGTGTCTGTCGGCATTCTCTTCCCCGGATCAAATGCAGCCGAGGTGGGCCCGCGCACCTCCGCACGCGGGCTCACCGGTCACCCTTCGATCGAATCAATACCAGGTGTTAGCTCGACGTGCCTTCACGTGAATCACCCCCGTCCTTCTCCGCTTGAAACGCTCGGTCTTTGGCTAGGCTATTGAATCTGACACTCGAAACGATGTCGTGGAGTCCACGCTTTTTGGCGATGCGTCCACAGGAAAGGCGGATATGAGCGGGGAAGCGGAGCGGGTGCGGTCGCATCCTGCGGACTGGTTCGAGGTGTGGCGCGAGCAAATGAGCAAGGGTGCGGGATTGGAGGTGGCCAGCGAATTCGCCGACGGCTTCCGGGTCAGCGGGCAGGAAACGCCCCTCGGTGCCGTGGACCTCCAGGTGAAGTCGTTCCGGTCGGCAGCGGCCCGGCGGCTGCGGGGCGTCACGATCGACGATCGCACGTACCAGATCGTCCTGCCCTTACGCGGGAGCCTGCGCGCCTGGTGGGACGGGCGAGAAGCCGAGGTCGGCGCCGGAGACCTCTACGTGCACGACATGGCGCGGGCCGATCGATACGAGTTCAGCGCACCCCACGAGCACGGGTTGTTCGAGATGGCGGTGATCGCGTTTCCGAAAATCCTCCTGCCTCGCAACGCGCGGCACGAGCAGGTGCTCGGGCAGCGCATGTCGGGCACGGAGGGAACCGGTGCGCTGCTGAAAGGCTTCATCGCCGAACTCGCCAACGGAAAAGGCGAATTCAGCACGTCAGAGAGAGCCCGGCTGGGTATGGTTCTCGTCGACCTGGCCACGGTCCTTCTCTCCTGCCCGGGCGGCGAGGAGACAATCGACCCACGGGCTCGGGACAGATATTCCCTGACCCTGCAGGTTCAGCGGTTCATTCAGGCCAATCTCGCCGACGCCGAACTTTCGCCGAGGTCGGTCGCCGCCGCGCATCACATCTCGGTCAGTTATCTGCACAAGCTTTTCCAGGAGCAGGAAACATCGGTCGCCGCATGGATAAAGATGCGCCGGCTGGAGCGGGTGCGCCGCGATCTGGCTGATCCGTCGCTGGCCGAGGTCCCCATTCACGGAATCGCCGCCCGGTGGGGATTTCCGGACGCGGCCGGTTTCAGCCGTTCGTTTCGCGCGGCGTACGGCATGCCCGCCAAGGACTTCCGGGCTCAGGCGCTGAACGGCGGCGCCTGACCGCCGGTCGTCAAGCGGCCGCCGGGCCCCTTCGCCAGCGGGCCGCGGCGGTCCTGACGATCGTGGGCACCAGCCCGCGCACCCCCAGCGCCTGAATCCCGGAAAGCGGACTCCAGTAGTCACGCCAGGTGACGATCTCCCCGTCCCGCGCGCGCAGCACCTGGATGTAGGGCATCCGGTACGGCTTGCCGGAGCTCACCACCCGCCCATGCCCTTCGTACTCGGCGACGACGACCTCCGGATCGCCGGTCTCGTAGACGTAGAGCCCGTGAAAGCCGGTCAGTTCCAGCGGAGTGGAGGTGATCGAGGTGAGGTAGCGCCGGATCTCCTCCCGGCCCCGCAGGAACTTGGGCACCCCGGGTGGCGCGAAGGGCAGTTCGTGTGTCCCGTCGGCCGCGAACATGTCGGCGAAGCCGTTCAGGTCCTTGGCGAGGAAGAGCCGCTGCGCGCGTTCGAGGATCGCCTTGGGAAGGGTGTCGGGCGTTGGCATGGCGGGTCCCGTCATTGGGTCTACGGTCGTTGACTGAACTGATACTAGGGTGAGCCGGCGTGTTGGGTCAACGGTTGTAGACTCAAGCTTCATGTCCGACCACCGTCCCCGCCTGTCCCGGGCCGAGCAGCGCAGACAGACCGAGAACCGGATTCTTGCCGCCGCTCGCCATCTCTTCGCCACCCTCGGGTATGACCGCACCACGATCAGGGGAGTCGCCGCCGCCGCGGAGACGGACCCCGGGCTGGTGATGCGCTACTTCGGCTCGAAGGACGCGCTGTTCGCCCGGGTCGCCGAGGTCGCGCCCGACCAGCCGGTGGCCGGGACGCCGGAAGAGGTCGCCGAACTTCTGCTGGCCGCCATGGCGGACAAACTGGAGTCCGATGCCCCGGGCGCCCTGGCGATGCTGCGTTCCATGCTCACGCACCCGGACGCCAGCGACGAGGTGCGCGCCGCGATCGCAGAGCAGCAGCGGCAGGTGGCCGCCGCACTCTCCACCGACGACGCGGTTCTTCGCGCCGGGCTCATCGGCGCCCTCACCATCGGGGTCCTGCTGAGCCGCCACCTCCTCCAACTGGAAGGGGTGAGGGACGCCGGAGCGGCGGAGATCGTCAGCGTGCTGCGGCCCGCCGTGCACGCCATCACCCAGGGCGCGGCCGAACCCGATCCGCGGCACCATCACTGATCGCCGGATCCCCTCACTCGGAAAGGGATCCGGATGCGGCACCGGCGGGACGCCTGCCCAGGACGAAGGCGCCGCCCTGGGCGTGGAAGACACCCATGGCCAGCACGCCTGCCGCGCCGGCGGCGAGCGCGGGGATCGGGTGACTGCCGAGCTGGGCCGCGATCACCAGAGCGATGGCCATCACGTACATGGCCCAGCCCGCCACGAGATTCACCAGCGGGCTGGTGCCGAAGAGGGTCGGAAACGGTTCCCTGGTGATGCCCTTCACGAAATGGGGTGTGGCGTTGGCGGCTAAGAGGCCGGCCAGGAAGCTGAGCAGAATCGTCTGCGTCATGGCACTCTCCTTGGGTCTTGGTCAGATCAGGCTTCGGACGGCGAGGCCTGCGAGCCGGCACAGCCGGGTTCGCAGCACGGCCGACCACGCCTCCGCCCAGGATCCTGGGCGGGCACGGCGGCGTCCATGCCGGACAGTCGCCCGCACTTGACTCCGCGTCCACAGGACGCTGAGGTCGGGAGCACTCATCCGCGTTCGACGTCGGAACCGGCTTTGCGGCCGCGCCGTGCATGTTGCGCTACGTCGGCCCGCGGCGGGCGGGCTGAGCGTCCGCGGGGCCGGGACCTCTTAGGCGATGAGTTTGTCGGGAGTGATGGGAAGCGTTCGCACGCGTTCGCCGGTGGCGTTGTAGACGGCGTTGGCGAAGGCCGCGGCGGCCCCGACCGTACCGAGTTCACCGATTCCCCGGGCTCCCGTCGGGCTGAGCCTGGTGTCGGGGTAGTCCAGGAAGTGCACGTCGATCGGTACTGTGTCGGCGTTGACCGGGAGGAGGTAGTCGGCGAGGTTGGCGTTGGAGATCCGGCCGGTATCACCCTCGACCCTGCCCTCCTCGCACATCGCGGCCGCCAGCCCGAACAACACGCCGCCGGTGATCTGGTTGCGCGCGGTCGCGGTGTTGAGGATGGTGCCCGCGTCCACCACGGTGGTGAAGCGGGACATGCGCGCCTCCCCGGTCCACTGGTTGACCCTGACCTCGCAGAAGTGCGCGGCATAGGAGGCGTAGGCGTGGCTCTGGTCCAGGTCCGCGCTGCTCGCTTGGGCCTCGAGCTCGGTGGTCCTGGTCAGGATGAGCAGCTCGCCGAACGGGATCGACTTCCCGGCAGCGATCAGCCGGCCGTTCTCGTAGCGCACGCCGTCCGCCCCGCGCAACGGCGAGCCATCGGCGGTGACGGCGTGCTCCACCAGCTTGGCGATCGCCATGTCCGCTCCGGCCAGGATTGCGGGCGTCACGGTCGCCGCGGCCGCCGAGCCGACCGCGCCGTACACATCGCTGTTTCCCTTGACGGGTAGCCGTGAGTCGCCGAGTACGGGCTTGATCTGCTCCACGGGTAGCCCGAGGGCGCGAGCCCCGGTCATGGCCATGACGGTCAGCATCCCTGTTCCCGCGTCCGAGGTCGCGTTGGCGACGGTGGCGATGCCGTTCGGGCGGAAGGTCACCTTCACCGTCGTCGGCGCCCGCCCCGCATCCAGGATGGCGGTCGCCATGCCCATGCCGACCAGCCAGTCCCCTTCTGCCGCCGCTCGGGGCTGGGTGCGCCGCCGTGACCAGCCGAAACGCCTGGCCCCCACCCGGTAGCACTCCTGAAGGTGCTTGCTGGAGTAAGGCAGGCCCTGCAGGCTGGTCTCCAGGTGGTTGCGCACGCGCAGTTCGACGGGGTCGATGCCGAGCGCCACGGCCAGCTCGTCCATCGCGCTTTCCAGGGCAAAGGAACCTGCCTCGTCGCCGGGGGCGCGCATGATCGTGGCGGAGGGCAGGTTCATACCCGGTGTGATCATCAATCTGATGTCGAGGTTCGGGGTGGCGTAATACTTCGCCGTGGTCCGGTAGCCGGGGTCCTCCACGAAACTCTCACTGATCGTGTGATGTTTGATCGCGTTCAGCCGGCCGTCACCGTCCGCGCCGAGGCCTAACGTCTGCGAGGACGCCGCCCGGTGCCCGGTGACGGTGAAAAGCTGCTCACGCCCGGCCACCACCTTGACCGGGCGCCCGAGCGCGCGGGCGGCCGCCGCGGCCAGCATGGAGGGAGCCCAGGTGAAGGCCTTTCCGCCGAACGCGCCGCCCACGTACGGGCTGAGCACGTGCACCGCGGAGGGCTGGACGCCCAGCACGGTGGCCAGCTCGATCGCGTGCCCCACGGGCCCCTGGGTGCCGCTGTAGATCGTCAGCCGGTCCTCCTCCCAGACGGCCACGGCCGCATGCGGCTCCATCATGCTGTGGTGTCTCGGCGGAACCTCGTAGGTCTCCTCGATCCTGACGGCGCTGGCGCGCAGCGCGGCCTCGATGTCGACGTCGTCGGGTTTCCTGATCGGCCGCCCGAGCGGGAGGTCTGTGACGGGCGGTGGCGCGGGATCACGCTTGGCCTCCTCGAAGGAGGACTTCGGGGGCCGCGCCTCGTAGGTCACTTTGATCAGCGCTGCCGCGTCGCGGGCCTGTTCGCTCGTCTCGGCCACGACCAGCGCGACAATCTGACCGTGGTAGTGGATCTCCCGGTCGGCGAGTGGGAGGCGGGTCTCGGCGAAAACAGCCGCGAGCCCTTGCAACGCGCTCGCGAATGTCAGTGGATGATCGGGCGTGAAGATCTCAAGCACGCCCCCGGCGGCACGGGCCGGGTTCACGTCCATGGCGACGATCCGGCCGTTGCCGACGGTGCTGGTCACCAGATGTCCGTAGAGCATGCCGGGCAGGTGGTGATCGGCGGAGTAGGTCGCAGCGCCGGTGACCTTGGCGCGGGCGTCGACCCTATCGAGGGTGGGTGGTGTCATGTCAGCCTGCCAGGTGGGTGAGCGCGCGGAGGAGGGTACGGCGTAGCAGCGCCGGTTTGAAGGCGTTACGGGACAGCGGCCTGGCGCCGTCGGCGGCGTGCGCGACCGCGGCCTCGAACGTCTCCCGCCGCATTGGCCGGCCCACCAGAGCCCGCTCGACGGCCCGCAGCCGCCACGGCCTGGTGCCGACACCGCCCGCCGCGGCGCGGGCGGCGCGGACCACACCGTCCACGACTTTCACGGCCACGGCGGCAGAGGTGAGCGCGAATTCATACGATTGCCGGTCGCGGACCTTCACATAGGTGGAGGTGCGCGCCCACGGTAGAGCGGGCACGGTCACGCCCGTGATCAACTCACCCGCCCGTAACTCGTTCTCCAGGTGCGGGGTGCTACCGGGCAGGCGGTAGAAGTCGGCCAGCCGAACCCGGCGCCTGCCCTGCTTCCCGCGCAGCTCCACCTCGGCGTTGAGCGCGACGAGCGCGACGGCCAGGTCGCTGGGATGGGCTGCCACGCAGGCATCGCTGGTGCCCAGAACGGCGTGCGCGCGGTTGTGCCCGTCGATAGCCGGGCAGCCGGTGCCCGGCGAGCGCTTGTTGCAGGGAGTGGCCGGGTCGCGGAAGTAACCGCATCGGGTGCGCTGGAGCAGGTTTCCGCCGATCGTGGCCATGTTCCTGATCTGCGGAGACGCGCTCTGCCGCAGCGACTCGGCCAGCATCGGGTACGGCCCGGCCACCTGGGCGTGCTCGGCCACGTCCGCCATGCGCTCCATGGCGCCGATGAACAACCCGCCGGCGTCGGCGCGGATGCCGCGCAGCGGCACAGCGTTGATGTCCACGACGTGCGCGGGCGCGATCACTTCGAGCTTCATCAGGTCCACCAGTGTCGTCCCCCCGGCAAGGTAGGCTCCCCCGTTCCCTGTCAGCTCCAGGGCCTCCTCGACGCTGCGCGCGGTGGCATAGGTGAAGGGCCGCATCACGATCCCTCCTTCGCCAGGAGGACCGCCGCCACGATCTGCTGATATGCGCCGCAACGGCAGAGGTTCCCGGACATGTACTCGCGGATCTCGGTCTCCGAGCCCGTGTGTCCCTCCTCGATCAGCGCCGCGGCGGACATCACCTGCCCCGGGGTGCAGAACCCGCACTGGAGCCCGTCACACTCCACGAACGCTCGCTGGACCGGGTGCAGCCGGTCACCGTCGGCGAGCCCTTCCACGGTGGTCACGGCCGTGCCGTCGGCCCCGACCGCGAGGGTGAGACACGACAGCACCCGTCGCCCGTCGACGTGCACGGTACACGCGCCGCACTGACCGCGGTCGCATCCCTTCTTGGTGCCGGTGAGTTCTAGCCGCTCGCGCAGTGCGTCCAATAGCGTGACGCGCGAGTCGAGGTTGAGCGTGCGCGCCTTGCCGTTCACCTTGAATGTCACCGTCAGCGGGGCCGCCGCGTCCACGGCGCCCGTTCCGGTGGCGGCCACCGCCGGGCGCGGCCCTGCCACGCTCGCTGCCAGAGCCGCGGTTCCCGACGTCAGCAGGAAGCCGCGGCGCGACACCCCGTCGTCCCTTGCCTGATCTTCCACCGTCAGCCTCCCTGTGCTCTACCTCTGGGCTGCAGTCCCGCCCTCAGCGCACACTTCCATACTTGATTCCATCTGGTACTGAGTACCGTAACATACCGAGTTCCAGACGGGTAGACTGGGCACATGTCAGCCGAATCACTCCAGGAACGCAAGCGGCGGCGGGCGCGAAGCGCGATCATCGCAGCCGCATACGAGCTGTTCGGCGAGCGCGGATTCGACGACGTCACTGTGACGGAAATCGCCGAGCGTGCCGAGGTCGGTCGTACGACGTTCTTCCGTTATTTCGGCGACAAGCAGGAGGTTGTGTTCGCCGACGACGAGCGCACCATCGCCACCTTGATCGGCACTGTCCGGCGGGAGGCAGCCGTCCGCCGCCCGATGGGCGACTCACTCACCGCCGCGATCGAGGTGATCAGAGAGGCCACTCAAGAGGGTCTGACCGGATGGACGAGCGCGCCCGAGCATTCGGCGGTGCACGCCAGGCTGCTGCGTGAACATCCCGACCTGATGGCGCGCCTGCTGCTGAAGCAACAGCAGCAGGCCACCATGATCGTCGACGCGCTGACCGAGAACGGCGCCACGATCACCGCGGCGACGCTGGCCACCCAGCTCTCCCTGGCGTGCCTCTACACGGCGATACGGGTCGCCGATGACCCCGAACGGCTGCCCGCACTGGTCGACGAGTGCTTCGCCAGGCTTCAAGGCGTCAGCACACACGACTGACCGGCCACCGCCCAGGACCGTCCCCTGGCGACCTGGCCGTCTACGGCAGGCGCAGGCCGCGCAGCCGCGTCCACGACAGCAGCACGTGCACCCGGTCGGGCAGGTCCAGCTTGGTCAGGATGCTCGACACGTGCACCTTCACGGTGTACCGGCTGATGACGAGCCGGCGGGCGATCTCGTCGTTGGACAGACCCTCGGCGATCAGCTCACACACCTGCCGCTCGCGGTCGGTGAGCCGGTCGGCCGCCGCCAGCAGCGCTCTGTCGGCGTCGGTGGGCAGTGCCGGCTGCAACGCCTCGATCATCCGGGTCGTCGCCTCCGGCGCCAGCACCGACTGGCCGGCGGCGACGATCCTGATGCCGTCGCGGATGCGCTCGCCCGGCGCGTCCTTGAGCAGAAAGCCGCTGGCTCCGGCCTGCAACCCGGCGTAGACGTAGCTGTCCAGGTCGTACGTCGTGAGAATGAGCACCCGGCTGTGCCCGCCGGCGATGCGGCGGGTGGCTTCGATGCCGTCCATGCCGGGCAGCCGGATGTCCATGAGCACCACGTCAGGACGGTGCTCCGCGACGGCGGCCACGGCGGCGGCGCCGTCACCCACAGCGGCCACCACGGTCAGGTCGTCCGCCGCCCCGACCAGGCGGACCAGCGCCTCGCGAAGCAACTGCTCGTCGTCGCAGACCAGGACGCGGATGGGTGTCATGACACCTCCCGCAGCGGCAGCGTCGCGCACACCTCGAACATCTCCCGCCCCAAGCTCACCTCTACGGTGCCGCCGAGGAGCCCGACACGTTCGCGCATGCCGATCAGCCCCACCCCGCCCGGCCCGCCGGCGGGGGCCTCGGCGGGGACGGCGTTGACGACCGTGACTCTCAGGTGGGTGGCGGTGTAGTCGAGCGACACCCGCACGTCCACGGGCCCGGCGTGCTTGGTGACGTTGGTCAGCGCCTCCTGCACGACGCGGTAGGCGGCCAGCCCGATGCTGGTGTCGACGTGCCGTACGTTGCCGGAGCGGATCAGCGTCACCCGTGGCCCGCCCGGCGGGATGGCCGCCACCAGAGCGTCGAGCTGGTCCGGCTGCGGAGGAGGGGCGAGCGGATCGTGTCCAGGCGGCGCCTGCCTGAGCACGCCGAGCAGCCGCCGCAACTCGGCCAGGGACTCCCGGCCGGTACGGGCCACCCGCCGCAGCGTCTCCTCCATGTCGTCGCGGGTGTCCGCGCCGGCCTCCGCGTCCAGCACCATGGTGGTGACCGAGTGGTTGAGAATGTCGTGCAGTTCCCTGGCCAGCAGCGTCCGCTCGCGCTCCGCCGCGCGTTGCTCGGCCAGCTCACGTTCGGCCTCCAGCCGCCGCGAGCGGGCCTGCAACGCGTGGATGCGGTCACGGCGGCGCCCGTCCACACGTCCCATGGCCCAGAACCCGACGACGAGCACCGCCGCCACCGCGTACACGGCCACCACCCGCAGGGGGTCACCGAGTGACACCAGCGTGACCGGCAACCCGATGCCCAGCAGCGCCAGCACCGCCGCGACGCCGAGTACCCGGTGGCCACCCCGGCCCCACGCCCCGAGACGGGACGCGGCGACCAGTGGCGCTACCAGGACGGGCATCTTGACGAGAATCAGCGCCAGCTCCAGGACGACGCTCGCGCCCAGCGCGGAGAGCGGAAAGCGGCGCGACACCATCAGCACCGCCGACTGCGCGCCCGCCAGCGCCAGTTGCACGCCCGGCTCGTCACCGGGCACGACCAGCCAGGCGGCCAGCGGCGGCAGCAGGGCGGGCAGGCCGTCGCTCAGCCACTCCAGCCTGGTTTCACGCCGCGCCGGATCGCCCTCGTACGCGTCCAGCCGGCCGCCACCAGCACCGCCACCGGTGCCCACGGCAGCAGCGCGATCGTCCAGCTCACCCCGAGCGGCGGGCCCGGCTGGTCGATCGCCTGGACCGGCAGGACTCCCGTCGCGGTCGATCCCGCTCTCTCCACGGCGAACTCGAACCGCCATGTGCCCTCCTCAGGCAGTGAGACGACGTCCAGCCCCCAGACCTGCTCCGCGCGGGGATGCCGCGGCAACACGATGGCATCGCCGCGGCGCTGCAGGACGATGCCCTTCAGCCCTCTGCGGTCGCCGCTGGGCGACACGGTCGTGACCAGGCCTGTGCGCCCGTCGATGCCGCCCGCCGGTTCGAAGGTGAAGTCGAGGGACTGCAGGGCGCGGACCGGCCACTCCGTGAACCCTACGGTGATCGGTGCGCCGTCGCTCATGGAGACGGTCTCGGTGTGCACGATCTCACCTGGGAGCGGGGCGGCGGCGGCCGGTCCCGCGGCGGTCAGCACAGCCAGGGCCGCCGCCAGAGCCGCCAGGACGCGCCTCATGCCGTCACCGCCTGCGGGACGGAGAGGCCGCGCTCGCTGAAACGGCGCAGCAGGACGGCGCACTGCCAGCCCAGCCATCCCGTCCCCGCGCCCAGGGCGGTCGCCGCGGCCAGCGTGATCGGCAGGTTCATCTCCAGAATGCCGAGCACGCCGTAGAAGAGCGCGGTGTTGGTTCCGGCCAGCGCACCGGCCGCCATCGCGATCCGCACCGGCTTCACCGCGCGCCGGACCGCCCAAGCCGTCATGGCGCCGGCCAGCAGCGCGACGAGCGGATAGGTGACCGGGAACCCGATCAGCGCCTGTGGCATGTTCGCGGCGTAGTCGCGCATCGGCTGGCCGATCGCCTCGGCGTACCACCGGGTGGCGGCCGGGGCGAACAACGAGAGCCCGCCCTGGACGAGCACGAACGTCAGCCCTGTCGCGGCGGGCCAGTGCCAGGAACGAGTGAGACCGATGACCAGGCTCAAGATGAGCGCCGCCGCCGCGCTCAGGCCCAGTACGCGGGGCGCCACGCCGGGCAGCCATTCGAAGATGATCTCCGACACCATGCCGAAGGCCGACGTCGAGCCGAGGGTGGCCAGGCCGACGGCCAGGGCCAGGCCCCATCGCTCGGCCCGGGTACGCCGCAACACGGCGAACGCCATGATCATGGCGAAGATCTCGACCTGGATGGACAGCCCGAGCCCGAAATGCGACGGGGTGGTCCCGGCGGCGATGTCGAAGCCGTAAACCTCGTGCCACCACAGGTCGGAGCCCGCGTACAGGAGGTTGCCCGAAGCGCCCAGCCCGCCCACCAGGAACGGCCACGGCGCCCGGAACGTGCGCAACACCGTCACGGAGGGCGTGCTGGTGGCCGCGCCACGTGCCCAGGTGGACTGCAGCACCACGATCAGGCAGGTGAGCCCGATGATGCCGGTGCCGGCGTAGAGGAGCAGGTGTGGGGCGGTCCAGAAGTTGTCGGGCCCGACGTCGCCGTGCCACTGCCCGTCCCAGACCATTCCGGTCAGTAACGTGGCGTACCCGAGGAGCAGGGACCAGGCGCCGGCGACCTCCCGGCGGGGTATGTGGGGATGTTCGAATGACATGGGGAGTCACTCCTAAGCTGTGATCAATGTGTTGACTTTGATGACCTCGGTGCCCGAGGTGCCGTGCACGCGGATGCCGATCTCCCATGGGCCCGTCATGGTGAACAGTTCGCCGTGGGCCACATAGCGGCCCGGCCCGTCGGACCGGGCCTGGAGTTCCGGTGTGGTGTGCCCCATGTGCGGCATCACCGCGGAGATCGAGACTTCCGCCGGGGACGCCGGGTGGAGCTCGACGCGCACGTCGAGGGGGCCAAGACGGGGTTCCAGGCGCACCACGACGGCGTGGTGGGTGCCCCGGCCGCGCAGCTCGGCCGGTCCGGGAGCGGGACTCCCGTGGAAGATCCAGGCGATCCCGGCCGCGATCAGCAGCACGGGCAGGACGATGTACAGGCGGCGCCTCATCGGCCGCTCCCTTCCTCGGCGACCTCGATGACGTGGGGCACGGTGACGATCCGGTAGTCCTGGGCGTACTGGATCCAGACCAGGTAGCGGCCCGGCCGGGGAAAGCTGAAGACGAACTCAAGCCGTGGCCCGTAGCGGGCGACCGACTCGTCCGGCACCCGGGCGGCGGTGGCGTCGGCCATGGAGCGGGCCTCATGGACGTGGCCGAGGTAGCCGCCGTCATGGCTGCGCAGGATCAGATGGCCGGCCATGCCGAGCCATGGCCGCACGGCGGTGGCGCCGGTGTCGAGCGTGAGGCGGAGCGGCCGTCCGGCTACGGGACGCGCGGGCTCGGTCACCGGCCGCGCCCCGGTGGAAGCGGCCACCGGCCTCTCTTCCCGGTCGCGGCGATCCGGGCCGGGTACGGTGAACGCGCCCGAGACGAGCTGGCCGCCCGCACCGGCCCGTTCGAACTCGACGTACACGAGGTGCCGCCCCGGCTGCTCCGCGCGCAGCCGCACCTCATAGACGCCCGGCGCGGTCCTGATCGGGTGGACGTGCCGGAAGAAGCGGCCGTCGTCGCTGGTCACGACGAGGTGTGTCAGGGCGGCGTGGTGCTCGGCCAGGTCGTCCGCCGGGGCCCCGGTGGAGCCGTCGAACAACGTCACCCGCAGCCGGTAGGCCGACCGGAGGGCGGGTCGCTCTGGCGCCACCTCCACCAGCGGCTGCGCGTTCGGCCGGGTGAGCGTCTCGGGAGCCGGGACCCCCTCCGGCGCGAACCAGGGCGAGATCGCTCCGGTGGTGAGCGCCACGACGATCGCCACCGCGAACGTCCCCGCGAACCCCACCGCCGCGCCCCTGCGCCGAAGCGCCGCACTCGCCAGTGCGCCGAGCAGTGCCACCGCCCCGCACGCGAAGGCCGCGTACACGACGACCTCCCACCGCGGCGTGGCCGGCACCAGCAGGTTGAACGGCAGCACCGACCGCTCCCCGCCCGCCCGCACCTCCAACTCGTGCGGTCCCACCTCCCCGGCGCGCAGGATGGCCGGGTACATGCCGGGCCGCCCGCCCTCGATCCGCACCGAGGCCGTGGACGACCCGCCGTCCTCGATGGACCGGACGGCCAGCTCGACCTGCCCGCCCTTCCCGGGGTCGTGCGCGACCACGTCCACCTGCAGCGGAGCCGGCACCCGTATGCTCGCCCGCACCACGACGGTGAGCTCCATGCCGCCGATCGTCTGGGCGAACCGCGCGTCGGCCTCGGCGTCCCGGCCGTGCGCGGCCGCAGGGGACGCCCAGACGAGCAGGGCCACAAGGGCGAGCAGGACCGGGGTCAGACGGTTGATCACGGCGTCGAGCGTAGGAGCCGGCCCGCATCCGCCACATCGCCCGACGGCACTGACGTGCCTAGTTCCACGGAACTACCGACTGCGCCGGATCGATCGTGCCGCCCCGCCCACGCAGCCCGCCGGCGGGGACGCGGTGGGCGTCCTCGCCTGGCCGGTTGGGGTCGGCTACCGCTGGGCGGAGCGTTCGGCCTCGCGCTTGACCTTCTGGATCTGCTCGTCGGTGACGACCAGGTTGCCGAATTCCTTGACCGCCTGGTAGTAGGTCCAGGCGAGCCCGTCACAGGTGGACTTCGACACTCCCGAATAGCCGGCGCACACCCGGCGCATATCGAAGTAGAAAGCGTCGTCTATGCGGGACTTGTTGGCGGTGAACCGGTTGACGTCCTTGTAATTGCGGTAACCGAAGTCGTGCCGCCTGCACGACATGCGGAAATCGAAGCCGAGCGGCTGGTCGGGGCTGCTCGAGCAGAGGTCGGTGGACCAGTCGAAGGCGTAGTCGGCCCAGGCCGACTGGTTCTCCCACGCGTTGCGCCACGCGTTGGCGCTCGTGGTGGTGGGCTGGCTGAACGAGGAGAGAGCGGCGAGTTTCTGCTCCAGCGTCACCGCGTGGGCCGGCAGCGCGAATCCGAATAAGGTGAACAGAAGGACGACGGCGGGGGTGATGAGGGCGATTGATCGTCTGACCATGAAAATCTGCTCCAGATGCCCGGGGATATGGCGAGGTGCGCCTGATGTCCTTACGATGACGCGCGGTTCCGGGAAAATCCGAAGCAGATCTTGCCCAAACTTCCGGGCAGGCTTCGCACAGCATTGATCTTTACAACGCGGCGCGGTTCTGTCAGCTGTGGAGTCAGCGGGTGGCGCGCCGGGACAGCAGCAGCCGCGCCGACCAGCCGGCGGCCCACAGCAGGAGCAGCGCCACGAGCGCGCCGCCCAGCATGATGGTCAGGCCGGCGCCGATGTTGGCCCCGACCGTGCCCGCCGTCACGACCCGCCAGCCGGCTCCCACGACGGCGCCCGCGACCAGCACCGGAATCAGCGCCGCCCACCACCGGCGGTCGAACCGGCGCCGCCGCGACGCCCGCACCAGCAGCGCCGCCGTCACGCCCGCCACCACCAGCGCCCCCAAGCCGACGGCGCGCTCGGCCCACGGGCCCAGGCCGGGCGGGCTGATCAGGTGGTCGAGGGCCGTGCCGGGCGGCACGTCCGCGCTGAGGTCGCCCACCAGCCACCAGACGGCCACCGGTACGGCCAGCGCGCAGCCCGCGGCTGCCGCGAGAAGGCCCCGTCCTGAGGGCGATGCCGTGTCTCCCATGCGGTAAGTCTTACCGCCATGAGGGCCGGCATACGCCCGGCCTTCAGCGTTCGCCTCACAGCCGCTGCACCGAGCACCTGACCACGATGTGGGTGCCGAGCGTGATCGGCGGTTCGGCCAGCGGATCCCTGCCCGACAACGCCAGGCGCACGGCGGCCCGGCCCAGCTCGGTGTGCGGCAGGTGAACGGTGGTCAGCCCGATGTCCTCGGCGGGCGGCACGTCGTCGTAGCCGACGATCGAGACGTCCTCGGGGACGCGCAGCCCGTGCTCGCGCAGCGCCTTGACGGCGCCGGCGGCGATGAGGTCGGTGGCGGCGAAGACCGCGGTGAAGTCGCGCGGCCTTTCGGCCAGCCGTCGCTTCATCGTCACGTAGCCGCTGCGCCGGTCGAAGTCGCCGCACATCTCCAGCGCGGGGTCGGCCGTGATCCCGTGCTCGGCGAGGGCCGCGCGATAGCCCGCGACCCGGGTGTCCGACGTGGTGTTGCCGGGGCGGATCCCCAGGTAGAGGATGCGGCGGTGCCCGGCGGACAGCAGGTGCGCGGTGATCGCGTGGGCCCCGCCGGTGTTGTCGAAGTCGACCGTGAAGGCCGGCACCCCGTCACCGAGCGGGGGCCGGCCGCACAACACCAGGCGGGAGCCGGAGGCCGCCAGCCCGTGCGCGTAGCGCGTCATGCGTTCGCGGTAGTCGTCGTCGAACACCACGCCGCCCACCAGGATCACCGCCTCGGCCCGCTGCTCGCGCATGGTCTGGACGAAGGCCAGCTCGCGTTCGGGGTCGCCGCCCGTGGTGCAGATGAGCGACAGGCGGCCCTCGGCGGCGGCCTGCTCCTCCACCCCCTGGGCGATGTAGGCGTAGTAGGGCGAGTCGACCGAGTGGATGACGATGGCCACCGCGCCGGGCGAGGCCACGGACAGCGCTCTGGCCTGGGCGTTGGGCACGTAGTCGAGCTCGCGCACCGCGCGCAGCACCTTGCGCCTGGTGCTCGGGTGCACCGGATAGTCACCGGCCAGGGCGCGCGAGACGGTCGCCACCGAGACCCCCGCGTGCGCGGCGACGTCGCGGATGGTGACGCGTCTAGCCGGTCCAGACAACGCGTGCTCCCACGGATCCATGCCGGCGGTAGGCGGGCTCGCGTCCGAGCCGGACTTCGACCCGCGAGCCGGCGGCATCATTCCACGAGACCTGCTCGCCGTGCACCGAGATGTCCGGGCTCTTGACGGACGTGGCCCGCCCCAGCCGCACCGCCGAGACGAAGATCGCCGCGCGACCGCCCGGGTGGGCGCCGACGAGGTAGGGGGTCGCCGAGTGGGCGCCGAACGCGTTCTCGTCGTGGCGGAGGGCGGCGGCGGCCGTATCCCAGCCGTGCAGCCCGGCGATCTCGCTGACCAGTTCCTTCCCCGAGGTGGCGGTCACCGAAGCGGTGAGCCCGCCCGGCGTGACCGCGCACGGTTCGTCGGCCGCGACGGCGTGCCCGCCGTCGCGGACCACGCTGCCCGCGGGGGCGCTCACCCGGTGCACGCGTACCTCCCAGAGTCCGTCGAGCACGGACGCGGTCTCCACGACCACCTCCCCGTCGGCGTAGCGGGACGCGGCGAAGCCGTCGGCGACGCCGATGCGCTCGATCCGGCGGCGGCGGGTGGCCCGCCCGTCGGGCAGGAGCACGGTGAGGTGGTTGTCGATGTTCTCGGCCCGGCCGCCCGGGCCGGTCTCGGGCGCGGTGTGGGTGGAGTAGCCGAGCTTGGCGTAGTGGGGGTCGTCCCTGGCGGTGTCGGGGTCGTTGCCGTCGCTGCCGTGGTTGACCAGGCGGGTGATCCCGTCGCTGCGGTGCAGCAGCCAGCCGGGCGCGGGCAGGGCCAGGCTGAGCTCGCCCGCGTCGGGGTCGACGGCCGGTGCGCTCCACACCGGGTGGTCGGGGCCCAGCAGCAACCCCAGGAAACCCTTGCTCGCCCAGTAGGGGGAGGCGGGCCCCGAGTAGCCCTGGGTCACGGGCAGGTAGGGGCGGTGCCAGCCCAGGCTGAGCAGGCCGCGTTCGTCGGGAGCGCCGTGGGCGGCGAAGTGGTCGAGTGTGCGGCCCGCCATCAGGCGGGTGGCGCCCGGCTCGATCGGGGAGGCGTCGAAGAGCGCGCCGAGCCAGAGCGGGGCCAGGCTCGCCATCCGGTAGGTGAGCGAACGCCCCTGGTGCATGGGGGCGCCGTCGGGGGCGAACAGGTGCCGGTATCCGTCGAGGAACGTGCGGAGCCGGTCGCGGTGGACCGTCGCGTCGGCGCCCGACATCCTGGTCCACAACAGCGTGTAGAGGTGGATCGCCCAGCCGCAGTAATAGTCGTAGTTCTGGCCGGCGCCGTCGGTGTACCAGCCGTCGCCGACGTACCAGCGCTCCACGTCCGCGAGGTGCCGGTCGATCTCGTCCTGGTCGTACGGACCGCCGACCCCGGCGAGGAACTGCTCGACGATCACCTTGAACAGCACCCAGTTGCACGGCCAGGCGTGCTTGCCGACGATCCCGCCCAGCCAGGCGACCACCCGCTCCTGGACCCCGGGGTCGAGCCGGTCGAAGAGCGTCGGCCGGGTCTCGTGCAGCGCGATCGCGATCGAGGCGGCCTCGACGATGGTCTGGTGGCCGTCGGCGATGGGCAGCCAGGCGAACTCGTGGCCGGGGTCGGTGCCGCCTGCCAGCCCTTCGGCGTAGCGCTCCAGCAGGGCCGCGGGAGCGGCGGCCGGGTCGCCGGCGAGGCGGAACGCGGCGAGCAGGAAGGTGCGCGCGAACCCTTCGAGCCCGTCGGACTCGGGCCCCGACCTGCTGGTGCGGCCGGGCAACCGGTATTGCGCGAAACCTGGAGTGGCGTACGGCGTCACCGCGTCCAGCAGCCCGTCCGCGACGTTGACCCAGTGCTCGCGAGGGTGGTCAGCGCGCATGGCGACTCCCTGGTAACGGGTTACTGTAGGTTCGCGCCGAAGATACGCATCCACCGCGACGACCGTCAAGCCTTGATCAGTAACCGGTTACTACGGCCCGTCCGCGTGGGCGCGGGCCCGCCACAGGAGATAGACGAAGTACGGCGTGCCGATCAGCGCCGTGACGAGCCCCGCCGGCACCTGCGCTGGGGCGATGACCGTACGCCCCAGCGTGTCGGCGAGACTCACCAGCAGCGCGCCGAGCAGCGCCGCCACCGGCAGGACCCTGGCGTGGCGGGCGCCCACCATGGCGCGGGCGGCGTGCGGGGCCACCAGGCCGACGAAGGCGACCACGCCGACCGCCGACACCGCCGTGGCGGTGAGCAGCACGGCGCCCGCGAGCGCGGCCAGCCGTACGGGCTCCAGGGGGACGCCCAGGATGCGCGGGCTGTCCTCGTCCAGGGAGAGCAGGTCCAGGTCCCGGCGCAGCCAGGCCAGCAGCGGCACGGCCGGCAGCAGCGCCAGCGCGACCGGGATCAGCTGCGCCGGCACGCGGCCGTACGTGGAGCCGGACAGCCAGGTCAGGGCCAGGGCGGTGTTCCACGGGTCGGCCTTGACGATGATCAGCACGGTGAGGCTCGTGCAGGCGTACTGCACGGCGATCCCGATGAGGACGAGCCGGTCGGAGCTCAGGCCGCCGCGCCACGCCAGCCCGTAGACCAGGCCGAAGGCGATCAGCGCGCCCAGGCCCGCCGCGCCGGTCATGGCCCAGATCCCGGCCACCGGAGCCAAGGTCAGCAGCGAGATCGCGCCGACGCCCGCCCCGGCCGTGACGCCCAGCACGCCCGGCTCGGCGAGCGGGTTGCGGCACACCGCCTGCACGGCGGTGCCCGCCACGGCCAGCGCCGCCCCCGCCAGCACGGCGGCCAGGACCCGCGGGTAACGCTGGTCGAGCACGAACGTCAGGGCCCGGCCCGTACGGCCCTGCAGCCAGTTGAGCACGTCACCGGTCAGCAGCCACCGGTCGCCTGCCAGCAGGCCCAGGACCAGCGCCCCGGCCAGCAGCGCGGCGAACGTGACGGTCACGGTCAGGAAGGCCGCGCGGGACCGGGTGGCGCCGGTGCGCGCGGCGGGCGGGCGGCGGGTCGGTCCCGCGTCCCGGTAGCGGCGCGCCAGCCACACCATCGCGCCCGCGCCGAGCAGCGTGGTCACGACGCCCGGCGGCACCTCCACCCCGGCCTGCGCGCCCAGCACGGCACGGAGCACGATGTCGGAGCCGAGCACGATGAGCACGCCGGCCAGCCCCGACAGGGGGAGCATCGACCTGTTCCTGTGCAGCCCGGGGATCGACCGGGGCAGCAGCCGGACGATCACCGGGGCGCACAGGCCGACGAATCCGATGGGCCCCGCCACGGTCACGGCGGCGGCCGCCAGCACGATGGCCAGCAGCGTCAGCCACAACCGCAGGCGCCGTACGTTCACGCCCAGCACCGAGGCCGTGTCGTCGCCGAGGCCGAGGATGTCCAGCCGCGGCCCGGCCAGCATCGCCGCCACCATCGCCACCGCGATCACGGGGCCGAGCTGGGTGACGGCGCGCAGGTCGCCCTGCACGAGAGAGCCGCTGCCCCAGGCGTACAACCCGGTGGTCTCCTCCTCGAAGAGGATCATCACGAGGTTGGTGAGCGAGCTCAACGCCAGAGCCGTGGCGGTGCCGGCCAGGATCAGCCGGGTCGTGCCGCTGCGCCCGCCCGCCGACATGGCCATCACCAGGGCGGCCGCGGCCAGGCCGCCGAACAGGGCGAGCCCGCCGGACACCGGCAGGGGCAGCGTCAGGCCGAACGCGGCGGCCGTGGCGATGGCGAGGTGGGCGCCGGAGCTGACGGCCAGCGTGTCCGGTGAGGCCATCGGGTTGCGGGCGACCGACTGCAGCAGCGAGCCGGCCACGCCCAGCGCGCAGCCGACGGCGACGCCGGCCAGCAGCCGGGGCAGCCGCGAGGCCAGCAGGACGCGGGCGGCCTCCTCGCTGTCGCCGAAGGGCCCGTTGAAGAGCAGCGCCAGGAGGTCCAGCGCGCCCACCGACGAGGTGCCCTGCGTCACGTGCACGGCGGACACCAGGACGGTGGCGGCCACGGCGAGCAGGAAGACCCCGGCGGTCCCCAGCCGCCCCAGGGGCGTGGCCGGGGGCGCCGGGGTCAGGACGGGGACGCTCAACCCGCGTACGCCTTCACCAGCGCCTCGGCGTACTGACGGCACGACAGCGGCCCGCCGAAGGTCCAGATGCCGTCGGGCAGCTTGGTGACCTGCCCCTTGGCCACGAACGGCAGCGACTTCCAGATGGCGTTGTCCGCCAGGCCGTCGGTGAACACGTCCACGCCGTCGGAGGCGTTGTAGAAGAAGCGGATGTCCGGGTCCTTGAGCGAGGACAGGCCCTCGACGTCGGTGGCGCCGAGCCCCCACACCTCGTCGACCTTGCCGGTCCAGGCGTTCTTCAGCCCGAGGCGGATGGCGACCTGGGAGACGAGCGAGCCCTCGCCGAAGGGGCGGATCGAGATCGTGCTGCCCTGCTTCCACCCGTCGGCCATGACGAACGGCTTGCCCGCGGCGCCGGCGGCGGCGATCTTCTCCTTGGCGGCGGTCATGGCGGCGTCGAAGTCGGCCATGAGCTTGCCGGCCTCGTCCGTCCTGCCGACCGCGGTCGCGATCCTGTCGAGGTCGTCGCGCATGCGCCCGAGGTTGTCCTTGGCGTCGCTGCCCTCGAACGCCAGCACCGGCACGAACTTCTCCAGCTGGCTCACCAGCGCCGAGTCGCGTCCGGACTCCATGACGACCAGGTCGGGCTGGAGCGCGCTGATGGAGTCGACGCTGGGCTCCTGCCGGCTGCCGACGTCCTTGACCGAGGCGTCGAGCTTGATGGAGGTGTTCCAGGTGGCGTAGCCCTTCACGTCGGCCACCCCCACGGGCATGACGCCGAGGGAGGCCAGCATCTCGGTCTCGCCCCATTCCAGGCTGACGACCCTGGTCGCCGGGCGTTCGAGGGTGACCTGCTTGCCGCGGTCGTCGGTGACGGTCACGGCGGCGGCGGTCGAGCCGCCGGGAGAGGGGGCCTGCTCGGTGACGGGCGCCTCGGTGGTGCCGCAGGCGCCGAGGGCCACGATCGCGGCGAGCGCCGTCAACGCTCTGCGCAGTGAGGTCATGGTCGTTCCTGTCATGTCGCGGCGGGGACGTTCCTGGTGTGCCGGCCGATCGGCCGGGTGCTCACCGTCCCCGTCCTGGGGTTGTGGCTGACCTCGATGCGGATGCCGTACGTGTCGCTGAGCAGGTCCTCGGTGAGGACCTGCGCGGGCGGGCCGTCGGCGAGGACCCGGCCCTCCCGCAGGAGCACGACGTGGTCGGCGATCTCTGCGGCCTGGTTGAGGTCGTGCAGCACGACGCCGATCGCCACGCCGTGCTGGTCGGCCAGGTCGCGGACGAGCTCCAGCAGCTCCACCTGGTAGCGCAGGTCGAGGAACGTGGTGGGCTCGTCGAGCAGCAGCACGCCGGTGTCCTGCGCCAGGCAGGTGGCCAGCCACACGCGCTGCAGCTCGCCGCCGGACAGCTCGTCGACGGGGCGCTCGGCCATCGCCGTCACGCCGGTCAGTTCCATGGCCCGGCGGACGGCCTCGGAGCCGCCGGGGTCGCCGGCTCTCCAGCGCCCCCTGTACGGGTGGCGGCCGTACCCGACGACGTCGCGGACCTGCACGCCGCCAGGGGTGGGGCGGCTCTGCGCCAGGAGCGTCACCCGCCGCGCGAAGTCGCGGGCCGACAGGGCGAGCGCGGAGGCGCCGTCGCCCAGCGTCACGGTGCCGCGGTCGGGACGGTGCAGCCGGGCCAGGGCGCGCAGCAGCGTGGACTTGCCGCTGCCGTTCGGCCCCACCAGCGCGGTGACGTGGCCGGGCCGCAGCACGATGCGGCCGTCCTCGACCACGGTGGTTCCGTGGTAGCTGAGGCACAGCTCCGCCCCGCGCAGAGAGATCTCCTCGGTCATGAGGATAAGGTTAGGCTAACCTTGCCAATTAATCACCATGTCGCACGTGCGGATTCATGGACTGTTCGGCGAACGCCGGGCGGGCCTGCGCAACCACAGGCCGCCTGTGGCGGCGACGACGACCAGCAACCCCGTGGCCACCAGCATCCGCCCGTCCGGCCCCGCCATGCCGCCGCCCCCGGTCGCCACGCCACCCGTCGGGAGCTCGGTCACCGTCTCGGTCGTGGTGGAGGCCGGGCTGCTGGCCGTGTCCTCAGGGGTTGAGGCGCCGGGGTCGGGCGTCTCCGAACCGGTGGTCTCGTCGGGGCCGGGACTGGTGGACTCCCCGGTGACGGTGAGCGGATATTCCCGCAGCGACTCCTCGTCGTTGACCTCGCACTCGATCACGCGCTCCTGCGGGGTGGGGCCGAAGTTGACGGCGGCGGCGTGCACCGTGCCCGTGCCCGGGAAATTCGCGGTGGTCCTCATCTCGACGGTCGTCGCGGGCAGGGTGATCGGCTGCCCCGGAGTGACCGTGCCGAGCTGGCCGACTCCCGTGGCGGAGGTCAGCCTGTCGATCCCGTCGATGCCTGCGTAGGCGTACATCTTGAGCTGGCCGTCCGTGGCCGTCGCGGGGGCGAGCAGTCTCGCGGAGCCGACGTAGGAGCCGCGCCAGCCGATCGTCATCTGCGTGCCCACCGTGGCGTCCGTGGGCACCGTCAGCTCGATGTCGAGGCTGATCTGCTGTTGCATGCCCGTCGCGACGGTTTCGCACGTGTACGCCACGCTGTCGGCGTGCGCCGCCGAGGGCAGGGCGGTGTACGCGAGGGCCAGGGCCGGGACGGCCAGTCGAACGCGCAAGACGGCTCCTTGAGGCAGATGGTGCGCAAGAGGAGACGGGGCGCGACGGCATTTGGTTGACAGATGTGTCCGCATCGGGACAACGCACGAGTTTCCTGGCTCGGCCGCTCTGTGGCTGATTCATGACATGTCAGAATTTCGCCATGCCGAAAAGTCCGATGACCAGCACACTTGTGTCACATTAGACCAGTTGAAATGACACACATGTGGAGGAAAGCGATGTGGCCTGGTCGATGGGCCCCAGTTCGGCGATGGGCCGCGGTGGCCGCCGCGCTGGCGGTGAGCGTGACACCGGTGCCGGGAGCGCGGGCGGACTCCGTACAGGAGCTCTTACCGGCCGCGAACCCGCGAAGTTACGACGTCACGCTGATCACCGGTGACAAGGTGCACATCGCCGTCGGCGAGGACGGCCGGCAGCGGGCGAGCGTGACCCCGCGGGACCCGGCTCGCACCGGCTTCCGCATGGTGGACCACGGCGGCGAGCTGTCCGTGGTGCCCGCCGACGTGGCGGCCCTGGTGCCGGAGCGGCTCGACCCCGAGCTGTTCAACGTGACCTCGCTGGCCGCCCAGGGCTACACCGACCAGCAGAGCGACTCCATCCCGCTGATCGTGCGGCAGGACGCGGGAGCCGCACCCCTGGCCGGGCTCGCGGCCGTCACCCGGCTGGAGAGCATCGGCGCGACCGGGGTCAAGCTCGCGAAGAAGGACGCGGCCACGTTCTCGACCGGCCTCGTCACCGGCTCCGGACTGGCCGCGGGCGTGAACAAGATCTGGCTGGACCGCAAGATCACCGCACGGCCGGTCACGAGCGCGTCCACCGCCGGGGCCGCGGCGTCGGCCGCAGCCGGCGGCGACGGCGCCGGCACCACCGTCGCCGTCCTCGACAGCGGAATAGACGCCGGCCACCCCGACCTGGCGGGCAAGGTCGCGGGCGCGCGCGACTTCACCTACGACGGCGACGGGGTCGACCGGTACGGCAGCGGCACGGCCATGGCCGGCGTCATCGCGGGCAGCGGCGCGGCGTCAGGAGGCACGTACACGGGTGTCGCTCCCGGGGCGCGGCTGCTCAACGGCAAGATCATCGATGGCTCCGGCAGCGGGCTGGCCTCCTGGGCGATCGAGGGCCTGGAGTGGGCGTCGGGAGAGGCGGGCGCCGACGTCGTGACGATGGCGGTGAGCGTCCCCGGCAAGGGCGGCCCGCTCACCGACGCCGTGAACGAGCTGACCGCCAAGAACGGCACGCTCTTCGTCATGAGCACCGGCGACCGGGGCTGCGAGGCCTGCGTCGACAGTCCCGCGGACGCCCAGGCCGCGCTCACGGTCGGCGCCGTGGACGGCAAGGGCGGGCTCGCGGACTTCTCCGGCCACGGGCCGGTGGGCCTGCACCGGGCGGTCAAGCCCGAGCTGAGCGCGCCCGGCGTCGGCGTGGTCTCGACCCGCGTGGCGAACCTCCAGCCCGCCGATCCCGTCGGCGACCACTACGCGCGCTTCTCCGGCACCGCCCTCTCCGCGTCGTACGCCGCGGGCGCCGCCGCGCTGCTGCGCCAGGCCAGGCCCGGCATCACCGCTCCCGAGGTCAGGTCCGCGCTCGTGGGCGGCTCGCAAGCCCTGCCCGGCGTGCCCGTGGACAAGGGCGGAGCGGGCCGGCTCGACGTGGCAGGGGCGCTCGCGCGCACCGTGCTGGCCGGCGACGCGGTGCTCGACTTCGGGCTCACGACGGCCGGCGCCGGCGACCAGGTGACGCGTACGGTTACCTACCGCAACTTCGGTGCGGAACCCGTCAAGGTCGCCCTCGACGCCGGCGCCCCGTTCACGCTCTCCACGACCGAGCTCACCCTGCCCGCGGGCGGCAAGGGCCAGGTGGACGTCACGCTCGACCCCGCCACGACGTCGGCGGGCTGGGCCCGCGCGGAGCTCGTCGCGACGCCCGCGGGCGGCGCCGCGCTGCGGACGCTGCTGACCGGCAACGTCGAGGTCCAGCGGGTCGAGCTCCGGGTGTCCGCCGTCGCGCGGGACGGCCGTCCCAGCCGCATGCTGCCCAGTGTGGTCGACCTGGGCAGCGGAGCGCTCTTCGGCCGCGAGCTGCCGAGCGACTCCGACAGGCGGTGCGAGACGGACGACGGGTACTGCTGGCTCGTCCCGCCGGGCACGTACTCGATCGCCGGCATCGTCAGCACCCTGCGCCCGGGAGCCACCAGCGAAGGCCGCGGAGACGTCGTCAACCAGAGCTTCACCGGGTATCCGGAGATGGAGGTCTCCCGCGACACCGACGTCGTGCTCGACGCGCGCAAGGCGGTCGCGGTGAAGATCGACACGCCCGACCACCGCACCGCGCGGAACCGCGGCGCGGCCACCAAGCTCGTCTACACCAGGCAGCCGGTGAAGGGGCCCAGGTACACCGAGAGTGTCCTCCTGGACGGCCGCATCGAGGAGAGCTACTACCTCCAGCCCACCGTCAAGGTGACCAAGGGCGAGTTCGCCGTGGCCACGCGGTGGCGGCTGGAGGCGCCCGCGCTCACCATGCGGACGCCCGGCATCGACCTCCACCCCGTGTACGTCGACCCGGTCCACTTCAGCAACCGGTCCACCCAGTACCCGAGGCTCGACGGGACCGCGGTGCTGGCGGTCGCCGACGCGGGCGACGGCAGCGCCACGGCGCTCAGGGGCCGTGACCTGCGCGGCGGGCTGGCGCTCATCCGCCGCACGCCCGGCACGCCCGTCTCGGCCCTCGCCAACGCCGCGGGGGCGGCCGGCGCCCGCATGGTGGCGATCTACGGTGACACGCACCTGAACTGGGGCGAGAGCCCGCTCACCGTGCCGACGGTGACGTTGACGGAGACGGAGGGCACCCGGCTGGCCGAGCGGGCGAGCCGCCGGCCGGTTCACGTCGTCGCCGAGGGCATCGTGGCCAGCCCCTACGTCTACGAGCTGTACCTGAGCGAGGAGGGCCAGGTCAGGAAGCGGCCGTCGTACGTGGCCGGGAAACGCTCCCTGGCCCGCGTGGACACGGCCTTCCACAGCCAGCTGACCGGCGACATCGCCCTCTCCGAGGTCAAGTTCGGCTGGATGCCGTGGGAGACCTACACGTGGGACGTGGTCAGGACGGTGGCCAGGGCGCCGCGCGTGCGGACCGACTACCTGAGCCCCGCCCCCGGCGTGCGATGGCACAGCGGGACCGACATGCCGGAGCGGCCGTACAACGCGATCATTCCCGAGGAGCAGCAGGGCGTGATGACCGTCAGGGACACCGAGCGCGGTTACCAGGCGGGCAAGCGGATCGAGCGCACGTGGCTGAAGCATCCGGTGGCGCCCGGGTTCCCGGCGAACTCGCCCACGCAGCGGCAGGGCGACGTGCTCACCGTCGACATGCACGCCTTCGTCGACGCCGAGGGGAACACCGGGAGCCACCCGACCGACCCGTTCCCGCACGGCTACGTGTCGGACTGGCGCATCTACAAGGGCGACGAACTGCTCGGCAGGACGGCGACCGGCGGCTCCGGCCGGATCCTGCTGCCGCCGGAGCGGGCCGGCTACCGCGTGGAGTACACCGTGGAGAACCGCTCGACCTGGGCGCGCCTGTCCACCAGGACGAGGACGGTGTGGACGTTCGACTCGGAGCACGCCGAGGGCGATCCCGTCGTGCTGCCGCTGCTGGCCGTCGCGTACGACGTGCCCGTTGACCTGCGCAACCGCACCGCCTCCGCCGAGCTCGGCCTGACCGTCTCCCACCAGGAGGGAGCGCAGGGCGGCGCCATCGAGGAGGTGACCCTCGAGACGTCGTCCGACGACGGCAGGACCTGGCGTCCCGCCCGCCGGCTGCGCGACAAGGGCCACGGCACGTACGAGGCCACCATCGAACGGCCCCTGCAGGGCGCGGTGTCGCTGCGCGTCACGGCCTCCGACGCGGCCGGCTCCACGGTGACGCAGGAGGTGATCCGGGCGTACGGGACCCGCTGACCACAGAACATCGTCTCTGGCGTTGACGACGATTCCTGCCCTGGGATACAGTCTGTCTCTGTCAGAGACGATGTTCTGTCCGCCCGGGTGCCACTTCCCGGCGTGGTAGTAATGAGATCCGCGCAGGAGGCAGGAAAGACAGAGCTGGCACCATGACCGAGCACTACCTGGGCGTTCTCGGCATCGCCGAGGCGCTGGGAGTGACCCGGCACGCGGTGCACAAATGGCGCTCCCGCCATCCGGCCGGCTCCGATCACCCGTTCCCCGAGCCCGACGTCGAGATCGACGGGGCTCCCGGCTGGCGTCCCGACCGGGTGGGGGAGATCGTCCGATGGCGCGACGGCCTGCCGGGCCGGGGCGCGGGCGGAGGCCGTCCGTCCGCCGCCCGCCAGGACTACCTCAGGGCGGCCCTGGCGCGCGGTCTCGGCCGCGACGAGGCTCTGCGCGCGCTCGCCACGTTCACCGCGGAGTTCCCCGAGATGACCGAGCCGGAGGTCTGCGCCTGGCTCATGGAGAAGTGGCGCCGCTAGCCTGCCGGATCCACCGGCGATCCCAAGGAGACCCTCGATGGCCCACCTTCCCCGGCCCGGCCGCACCCCCTTCACCGCGGAGGAGAAGCTCCGGGCGGAGGCCAACTTCGTCCCCCTCGTCGCCGAGCACCTCACCGCCGGCGGCCGGTTCAGGGTGAGCGCCGACACCCCCGAGCTGACCGAGCTGTTCCAGAACGTCGCCCGCAGGGTGGGCGAGCTGCTCGGACGGCCCGTGGTCAGCTACGCCAACGGCAGGTACCTCGTGATCGCCTTCGGCCCTCAGGAATGAGCGCCGCCGGCGACCGCCACCTGATCCACCAATGGAGGCGACGACGCATGCCCGACATCAGCGGGGAGACCGCACCGGGATTCGAAGCAGTACGTACGGCATTCGCCCGCAACCTGGCCGAGCACGAGGAGATCGGCGCCGCGGTGGCCGTCTACCTGCACGGCAGGAAGGTCGTCGACCTGTGGGGCGGCCTGGCCGACCCCGACGAGGGCCGTCGCTGGGAACGCGACACCCTCCAGGTCGTCTACTCCACCACCAAGGCCGTCACCGCCGCCTGCGCGCACCTGCTGGCGCAGCGGGGCGAGCTCGACCTCGACGCGCCCGTCGCACGCTACTGGCCGGAGTTCGCGGCGCAGGGCAAGGAGCGCATCCCGGTGCGCTGGCTGCTCACCCACCAGGCCGGGCTGCCCGCCATCGACCGGCCGATCACCCCGGCCGAGGCGATCGCCTGGGACCCCATGGTGGAGGCGCTGGCCGCCCAGCGCCCCTTCTGGGAGCCGGGCACGGAACACGGCTATCACGGGCTCACGTACGGGTGGCTCGTCGGGGAGGTCGTCCGGCGGGTGAGCGGCCGCAGCCTCGGCACGTTCCTCGGGGAGGAGATCGCCGGCCCGCTCGGCCTCGACCTGTGGATCGGGCTGCCGGAGAGCGAGCTGCACCGGGTCAGCCGGATCGTCACGTCCGTGCCCGGCACGGCGGACCTGGCAGGGGCCGACCTGGACGCCCTGCCCGAATCCGTGCGCGAGATGATGCGGGCCTACACCGACCCGACGTCCCTGACCATGCGCTCGATGTCCGTGGTCTCGCCCCCGCTCGACCACAACGACCCCGCGGAGCAGCAGGCCGAGATGCCCTCCACCAACGGCATCTGCACGGCCCGCGCGCTGGCCCGCTTCTACGCCGCCCTCATCGGCGAGGTCGACGGCCACCGCATCCTCACCCCCGCCACCCTGGCGGCGGCGACCGCCGAACAGACCGCCGGCCTCGACCGCATCCTGCGCCTGCCCGTCAGGATCGGCACCGGCTTCGGCCTGCCGACCCCTGACGCGTTCTTCCACACCCCCACGACCTTCGGGTTCCCCGGGCTCGGTGGCTCGCTCGGCTTCGCCGACCCGGAGAGCGGGCTCGCGTTCGGGTATGTGATGAACCACGTCAAGGAGGACGGCGAGAACCGGCGAGCCGCCACCCTGGTGGAGGCGGTCCGGAACGCGATCGGCGGTTAGTCGGCCGGCGGTCGGCCGGTCCCGGGGACGCGGACCTACCACACGGGGCTGAGCTCGTACTTCGCGGACTTGACGTACTTCGCGCCCGGAGGGCAGAGCGCGATGGCCCGGCTGCTCACACCCGCCCTCTCCCAGGCGCTGTAGTAGGTGCCCTTCGGGCCGCCTCCCGGCTCGTTCGTGCACAGTGCCACGGCTCTGAACTCCCCGGTCCCGCCCGTGCACCTCGCGGCCGCGCCCTCGGCGCCCGAGCCGGGGCGATAGAGGAAGGCCGAGCAGCCGGTGGGCGTCGCGGACGCCGGACCCGGATACGTCACCACGGCCATCCCGGCCGCCACGGCGAGGGCTATCGCTACTTTTCTCACGTCGTTCTCCGCTCGTACGAGAAATGTCGCGGAATTTCTAACAGGCGCTGGTATGCCCGAGGTATGTCGCCGGTCCGTGGAAAGCGGCTTTGCCGCGGATCAGCGCACGTATGACAATGGCCGCCCCGGGAGCGGCGACCATCGGAGTTGCGAATGTCCTCAGAAGAGCGTGACGGTGCCGACGCGGACGCTGCAGAGGAGTCGCCGGCGGCGTTCGGGACGCTGTTGCGGGGCTGGCGTGAGCGGGCGCTGCTGACCCAGGAGGAGCTGGCCGCACGGGCGGGCCTCAACGCCCGCACCATCCGCCGGCTGGAAGCCGGAGACCTGCGCCGGCCACGCGGCACGTCGGTGCGGTTGCTGGCCGAGGCGCTCGGTCTGGACGATGCGGAGCGGGCGACGCTGACGCACGCCGCGAGAGGTGCCGGGGAGAGCGCGGAACAGGCGGCGCAGACGCACGCCGCGAAAAATGCCCCGGCGAGTCCAGGCCCCGTGCGGGTGCCGCCGCGGCACCTGCCCGCCGACGTGGTGGCGTTCACCGGGCGGGAGCGCGAACTGGCCGCTCTCGACGGCGTCGGCGACCTGGGCACGGCGGGCACGGTGGTGATCACCGCCATCGACGGCATGGCGGGCGTGGGCAAGACGGCGCTGGCCGTACACGCCGCGCACCAGCTCGCCGCCCGGTTCCCCGACGGCGACCTCTTCCTCGACCTGCACGGATACACGCACGGCATGGTCCCGGTGGACCCGGCCGAGGCGCTGGCCAGAATTCTCGCGGTGCTGGGCGTGCCCGGGGAGTCCATCCCCCAGCACGCCGACGACCGGGCGGCCCTGTACCGGAGCGTGCTGGCGGACCGGAAGATGCTGATCGTGCTGGACAACGCCGCCGAAGAGGCGCAGGTACGGCCGCTGCTGCCCGGTTCGGGTGGCTGCCTGGTTCTGATCACCAGCCGGCGGCGGCTGATCGGCCTGGACGACGTGCGTACGGTGTCGGTCGACGTGTTGCCGCCGGCCGAGGCGGTCGCGCTGCTGACGCGTACCGCCGGCCACGAGCGAGTCGCGGGCGAGCCGCCGCAGGCGCTGGCGGAGCTGGCCCGGAGGTGCGGGCGGTTGCCCCTGGCGATCCGGCTGGCCGCGGCCCGGCTCAAGGCGCATCCGACGTGGAGCGTGGGGCACCTGCTGGCACGGCTGGAGGAGCATCACCACCGGCTGGGCGAGCTGCACGCCGGGGAGCGCAGTGTCACCGCGGCGCTCGATCTCTCCTACCGAGGGCTGGAGATCGCCGAGCGGCGCGCTTACCGGCTGCTGGGGTTGCACGCCGGCACCGACATCGCCCCGGACGCGGCGGCCGCGCTGCTGGCCACCTCCGTCGCGCAGGCGACCGGCCTGCTGGACCGGCTGCTTGAGGGAAACCTGCTGCAGGAGCCGGTGCCCGGCCGGTACCGGTTCCATGACCTCATCCGCGCTCATGCCGCCGCCCTGGCCGGTCAGGAACCAGAGGCGGAGCGGCGTGCCTCGGTCACCCGGCTGCTCGACCACTACAGCCGGGCCGCCACGGCGGCCATGGACCGCCTCTACCCCTACGAGGCCGACATGAGGCCGCGCCTCCCGCCGGGCGACGGCCCTCTGCCCGCGATGGACGACGCGGAAGGTTGGCTGGAGGCGGAGCTGCCCAACCTGCTGGCCCTCGCGCAGCACGCGGCCGAACACGGCTACCTGCACCACATCCGGCACCTGTCGGCCACCCTGCACCGGTGCCTGCGCATCCGCGGCCGCAACCCGGAAGCCGAAACCCTCAGCACACGTGCGCTGGCAGCCGCCCGCACCGCCGCCGACCACACGGGAGAGATGGAGGCTCTCATCGCGCTCGGCGAGATCCGCCACCGGCAGAGCCGCTACGAAACCGCGATCGAGGACAACGTGCGTGCTCTGGACATCGCCCGCGCCACGGGGCATCGCTCAGGAGAACTGCGGGCGCTCAACTCCCTGGGGCTGCTCCGCGCCGTCCACGGTGAGCACAGCCGGTCGATCGAGAACTTCGCGCAGGCGCTCGCCATCGCCCGCGAGACCGGCCACCGCAGCGGCCAGCTGGACGCGTTGATCGGCGCCGGCCACATCCACCGGATGGTGGGACGGCACGGCGAAGCAGCCGGCTCCCTCGCCGAGGCTCTGGACATCGCTCGGGAGACCGGCCACCGCACCGGCGAGGTGCGCACGCTGCTCGCGCTCGGTCACCTCCATCTCGGCCGCGGCGAGTACGAAGCGGCCACCGACCGCTTCACCCGGGCCCTCGACCTGGCCAACGGCACCGAGCACCGGCTCGGCCAGCTCGACGGCTGGATCTCGCTGGGCGACATGCACCGCATCGGCGGGCGGTACGAGCAGGCCCACGCCTGCTACGAGCACGCCCTCGACCTCGCACGCGAGCTCGGCAACCGCAACTGGCAGTTCGAGGCCGTCCACGGCATGGGCCGGCTGCGGCACGAGCAGGGCCATCACGAGCAGGCGCTCGACCACCACCAGGAGGCGCTGCGGCTGGCCACGGACCTGGGCCAGCCGGGCGACCAGAGTCGCGCCCACGACGGCCTCGCCCACGCCCACGCCGCGCTGGACCAGTACGACGACGCCCGCCACCACTGGTCGCAGGCGCTGGCCATCCTGAGCAAGCTCGGCACCGACCACACCGACGAGCCAGGCGTCGACGCCGACAGTATCCGCACCCATCTCGCCGCTCTCGGGACGGACGGGTCCGAGCTCCGCCGCGACCCCTGACGTGGGCGTCCGGCGTTCATCGGCGGCGGGGCGTGTAGGGCGGGAACGCGGTCCTGTCGTCGAGGTCGAGGTCCGTGTCGGGCCAGCGGCGGCGGAGCAGGGCGGCCAGCCGGCGGGCCCAGCCGGCCAGGTGGGGCAGGCTGCGGTGCTCGTCGGCGGTACGGGCGGCGGCCTCCAAGGTGGCGACGAGCTGGACGCGGCTCCCGTCGCCCGGCGGGCGGGCCTCGACCCTGGCCAGGCGTTCCAGCCGGAGCAGGACGTACGAGAAGCAGGCGGCGGCCAGGCCGAAGCCGTAGCGCCGGTCGTCCTCCGCCTCGGGCACGCCGGCGGCCAGGGCCCGGCGGTAGCCCTCGGCGAAGGCGGCGTCCACCGACACCCAGCCGGGACCGGGGACGTGCAGGCAGACGGCGTCGTGCAGCGCGTGCGTGTAGCCGGCGAACTCGAAGTCGATGAGGCGGGCGTCCGGATCGCCCGTCGCGTGCACGAGCACGTTGTTCGCCTCGGGGTCGCCGTTGCTCAGCGCCAGGAACGGGCCCGGATGCTCCAGCTCCTCCAGCGCGGCGGCGAGCTCCCGCTCCGCCTCGCCCTCGATCGGCACGCCGAGGCGGGCCGCCTGCCTGCGTCCCTCCTCGCGAAACCCGGGGAACCTCTCGGCGGCGCCGGCGGGCCCGAGAGCGCGTCTGCGCACGCCGTACAGTGCCGACCTGCCCGCTGTGGCGGCGCTGAGCTCACCGCGGATGCGGGCGAAGGCGGCCAACCCTTCCGCATGGGCGGTGGCGCCCTCCGCACGCAGCAGCCCGTCCAGCGCCGTACGCGGAGCCAGGTCCTCCAGCACGACGAGCTCCGCGTCGAAGTCGGCGGCGATCACCCGCGGCGCCAGGCCGGACGCCACGTCGTCGGAGAGGAACCGCAGCGCGGCCACCTCGGTGCGCAGCCGCTGCGACGTCGCGTGACGGGCGGCGCCCGGGTGCGGGCGCATCCACTTGACGATCACCCGCTCCCCGCCCTCCAGCCGCGCCCGCGCGATGGCGTACGGCTCCAGCCGCCGCCACCCGGCCACGGCCACAGGACCGGACCGGTGACGCGACAACAGGGACTCCACCCGGGTGACGATCACATCCACGGTCACCGGCGCCAGCCTACGTGGCCTCGCCCGGCCGCCGGAAGATACCCTTTCTCGGGACAAGCTGTTCGACAACACCGCCACGGAGCCGGGGACCGACTGACGATGAGCGCGGAACAGGATTTCCAGCAGGTCGGCGCCGAGCTGGCCGACCTGGGTGTACGGATTTCCAGGATGATGGGGAACCCCTCGCTCAAAGATCAGGCGGGCAAGGTGTTCGCGAGCCTGCAGCGCGACGGCGCGATGGTGTTCCGGCTGGTCAGGGACACTCCCGAACACACAGCCGCGCTCCAGCTGGCCGGCGCGTCCCTGTTCGACCCTTCGGGGCAGGGCAGGGTGATGAAGGACTGGGTGGTCGTGCCCCACTCCGCGGCCGAGATGTGGACAGACCTGGCCGAGGCCGCCCTCAGCCGCCCCCGCTGACAGTGGACGGTGTAGGACGTGCGGCAGACCGGCCAGGAACGCTCGCGAGCGAAGAAGTCGCGTGAGAGGGCCTACGGTGTGGAGCGGACGTGGATGGTCGCCCACACTCTGTGACCGACCGTGTCGTCGCCCTCAAAGCCGGTTTCGTCGGCGAGGGCGGCGACGATGGCCAGGCCGCGGCCGTGGTCGGCGTCGACTCGGTGGCAGGGAGTGAAGCGGGGGCTGCCGCCCCATCCGCAGTCATAGACGGCGAGGGTGGTGGCCGTGACGGCCTGGATGATCTCCACGATGAAGGTGCCCTGCGTATGGCCGCTGCTGGTGTGGCGGAGGGCGTTGGTGGCGAGTTCGGCGACGATGAGCTCGGCGTCGTCCTGGTGGGACGAGCCGGCCAGGAGATAGCGCGTGAAGTAACGGGCGCCGGGGATCTGGGCGGGAGTGCCGGGGAAGGCGCGTCGCCAGGTCAGGCCGCCGGGGTGCAGTCCGATCGTCGCGTCGACATGCTCGGGACGGACGAGCGCGGCGGGCGGCCCAGCCTCGCGCTGCCTGGGTACGTACGGGCGGGCCGGGGCGTGGGGGCGGCTGCCGGTAGGGGTCACCAAGGTTCCTCTCTCGGGCGGATGGCTGTAGGAGAAGCAAACGGTGGCCGGGCGTGACGCAGCAGATCTTGACGTAGGCGTTGGCCCTGACGTGAGGGCTGTGCATGCCGGTGGTCGTTTGCTGGACGTTTCGGCCGGTGGTGGGGCGTGCTGGGCCGCGATCACGGACAATGAGTGACGTTGCGGCCACTTGACGTCTCGCGGGAGGGGCTGTGGGGGATCGTGGTGGGCGGCCTGAGCTGGCGAGGGCGCGTAAGCGGCTGGGGATGAGCCAGGAGGAGGCGGCTGAGGCGTTGCTGGTCACGCCGACGACGTTGAGCCGGTGGGAGCGCGGCGCGCAGGACATCCGCCCGGTGTATCGGGCGCGTATCGCCCAGGTGTTCGGGGTGAGCGGGGCTGTGGTCGAACGGTGGTTGCACTGTTCGGAGCCGGTGGGCACCGAGGTGTGGCCTTTGCCGGACTTCAGCGACCTGTCCATCGCGGCTACCGTGAAATCCGCTGAAAAGCTCTGGAGGGGCGAGTTGGATCTCGACCGACGCCACCTGCTGGCCACGCTGCCCTTCGTTCCCGCTGCCCTGGACAGCTGGTTGTCGTCGTGGAGTTACGGCCCACCTGCCAACGCGGCGGTCTCGCAGAGGGCCGGGCAGGCGGTGGGGCTCTCGGACGTCCGGCGCATCAGGGAGATGTTGCGGACCTTCCACGCGATCGATCATCGGTACGGCGGCGGCATCGTCCGTCCGGCCGTGGTGGACTATCTCAACTCCCAGGTCGCTCCGCTGCTGCGCGGCTCCTATGACGACGAGGTGGGGCCCGAGCTGCTGACCGCGGCGGCCGAGATGACGATGTACGCCGGCTGGACGGCCTTCGACATGGCTCATCACGGGCAGGCGCAGCACTACTACGGCCAGGCTCTTAAGCTGGCGAAGATCGCCGACAGTCCCTTGGCGGGGTCTCACATCTTGACCACGATGGCCCATCAGGCGCTGCACCTGAATCGTCCCGCATACGCGTTGTTGCTGAACCGGGCGGCCGTCGAAAGCGCGCGCCGGGGGCAGGCGTCACCCAGGGTCATGGCACTCATGCTGACCAGGGAGGCATGGTCCACCGCCGCGCAGGCACAGCCGACCAGAACCGGAGACGGGCACGCTGCCAGGCGTGTTGAGCAGCTCTTGAGCGAGGCCGAGCGGGCCTACGGTCAGGGACCGAAGGATTCGGATCCCCCATGGCTTGCGGGGCACGATGAACCCCAGTTGGGTGCGGAGATCGGCGCGACCTGGCACCTGCTGGGCAAGCACGATCGAGCGGCGGGCTACGCCGAGCATGCCGTTCGCGCATTCGACGGGCACCGTCCACGGTCGGCCCAGCTCAACCGGCTCGCCGCCGCCAACGCCTACCTCGGCAAGCGGGAGGTGGAGCAGGCCGTCGACACGGTCCGCACAGCCCTTCCCGCCGCCGGGCGGCTGGCCTCACACCGGCTGGTTGAAAGCATCCGGCAGTTCGACAAGCGGCTGAGGCCGTACGAGAACACCATTCACGTACGGGAGTTCCGCGACTACCTGCACCACCAGCTCGCCGCCTGAGGTGGTTACGCCGAGCCGCCGGGCCCTGGTCGCTCGGCGCCGGTGGATGCAGGAAACAGCTATCCGAACGGGACGGCGCGCAGGGTCGTACGACGACGGCCCGGGACGCCGTCGACGATCACCTTCGCGGTTGTTCCGCAGCAGATAAGCTGTGGGTCGGCGTAGGAAGGGGTGGCGGCCGATATGTTGCTGAGTTTCCGCGCAGCCAACCATCGATCGCTGCGCGAAGAGCAGCAGCTGCTGACGACACCCGCCTACGAAGAGCCTCCTGTGCCTGAAGCGGGTTGGTCGGCGGTGCCCGTCATCGGGATCTTCGGGCCGAACGCCGCCGGGAAGTCCAATGTGCTCGACGCGCTCAGATACATGGCCCATGTGGTCAGGTGGTCGTTCCGGGAGAACGAGCCAGATGGCGGCATCCGGCGATATCCGTTTGCGCTCGACCGCGACGTGGCTTCCAGCTACGTTGTAGATCTGCTCATCGACGATGTCCGCCACACTTATGGATTCGCTGTTGACGATGCCGCCGTCGTCGAAGAGTGGCTGTACAGCTATCCGCGCAAGCGGGAGCGGAAGGTGTTCGAACGCAGCGGTGACGACTTCAGCTACGGGGTCCATACATCTGACTCCGTCAAGAGCTTGGCGGAGCTCGTCGCGCCCAACGTTCTGCTCCTGTCGCTTGGAGCCCGTGCCCGCCAGGAGGCTCTGCAACCCGTCTATCGCTGGTTCGCCGCGCAGCGATACAGGTCGTCTTCCACGATCATGAGCCGCGGCCTGGTGGCGCACAGGCTGGAGCGCCTGAGGACACCAGAGCTGCAACGCCGTATCGCCGATCTCATGAGTGCGGCGGATACCGGCATCAGCGGTTTCGAGATCGTCGAGGAGACAGATGAGGAGTTGGCGGCGCGAGTGGCCGGGCCACGGAATTTCGTGGGGGATGATCTCACGCCGACGCGCCAGGCGAAGCTGATTTTCCGGCATCCATGCGAGGGTAATGAGTTCATTCTTCCCTTTCATGAGGAGTCGGACGGCACACAGCAGTTGTTCACTCTGGCGATTTCAGTGCTACCGGTTCTGGAGAGCGGGGGAATCCTTATTGCAGATGAGCTGGACGCCAGCTTGCACACGTACCTCAGTGCGAAGCTGATTCAGCTGTTCCAGAGCCCGGTCACCAATCCGCGAGGCGCACAGCTCGTCTTCGCCAGTCACGACGCAGCGTTGCTCGGGCGGGTCCAGGGTCAGGATGTGTTGAGACGAGACCAGATTTGGTTCGTCGAGAAGAGCGAAGACGGCAGCACTCAGCTTTTCCCTCTGACTGATTTCAAACCGCGTAAAGAGGACAACAGGGAGCGTCGTTATCTGGCGGGCCGTTATGGGGCTGTGCCGACCGTGGATGACGAACTCTTCGCATCCGCGCTCACCACCCGTGTAGATTCGGCGCGTGTCTCCCCGGCAACCCAGAAAGAACGACGGTCCGCGCCCGCGGCGTTCGATTGAGCGTAAATCGTCACTGGCCCGTCGACCTCCGGGCGCCAGGGCCGAGCGGAAACGGTTTCTCATCTTCTGCGAGGGTGAGACGGAGGAAGGCTATTTCCTTGGCATGCGCCTTCGCGGCGGGCCGGTGCTGGAGATCGTCAATCCCCGTGCTGATCACGTACGTGTGATCGCGGAGGCCCATCGACGCCGATGCTCCGACGACTTCGATGACGGCGACGAGGTGTGGTGCGTTCTCGACACGGAACTCGACAGCGGCCTCGTCAAGCGGATGCAGGCCGAAGCGGGCAGTCAGGTGCGGCTCGCGCTTTCCACTCCGTGTTTCGACTTCTGGCTCCTGTTGCATCATAAGGACCATCGGGCTCCCTTCCAGACCGCGAGCGAGGCCGAGAAGGCGCTGAAGAGTGTGGTCCCGGGCTGGAGCAAGGGAGGCACGCGATATGCGGATTTCAAAGCCGGAGTGGCCGACGCATGCCGTCGAGCGAGGGCGCTCGACCCCGAAGCCGAGGACCAACTGCGTAATCCGTCCACGGCAGTCTGGAAGCTCGTGCAGGCGATCGGCCTGGCCGGTGGAGGCACCTCCGCAGGGTGACCAACGTCAGGAGGGCTCGGCGGCGAGGTCGGACAGGAGGGCGGGGATGAGGCGTTCCTCCATCACCGTCCGGCCCCGGCCCGCCATGAGGGGCGCCAGCTCGGCGTCCCAGGGGCTCGGCGCCGTGGGCCCGAGCAGTGGGGTCGATTCGCTCTCCGCGAGCCCCGCGGCATAGTCGGCCGCCGACATGCGCCATGGCGCCGCCGCGTGGCGGGAGATCGCGCGTTCGACGATCCGCAGGCCGGTCCAGTCGAAGTCGGCCCGCCACCGCAGCTCATGCCCGCCCGGCTCCAGCAGCCGGTGGCACGCCGCCGACGGCACACCTTCTGTGCAGATGAGCGGCGCGCATCGGGCGCCCAGCTCGGTGGCGGCCGCGCGGAGCACGGCCGGGTTCTCGCAGACGAAGATCGTGCCCTCGTCGAGGGAGACGGGAAAGCGGGTGAGCTGGTGCAGGGTCAGCCGGTACGGCAGGCCGTGCCCGGCCGCCTCCGCCAGCCATCCCGCGACCGGTCCCTGGCCGCGTACGGACAGGTTGAGCACGAGGACCTGGCTGGCCAGGTCGTCCACGATCACCCCGGCCGACTCCCACAACGTCCGCTGCCCCACGCGGTCACCAGGGACGGCCGCCAGTTCGGCGCGGAGCGCGAGTGCCCGGAGCACCAGCGAGGCCAGCGGCGAACCGGCCGACAGCGCTTTGGTGTCGCCGGTGGCCCGCTCGGCCAGCACGGGAAGCGGCATGGTCGGGGCGGGCAGCAGGTCGAGCACCTGGCAGGCGGTCGTGAGCAGTGCGCCTTCGCCGCGCCTGATGAGCCTGGTCAGTGTGCCGTCGGTGGCGAGGGTGTCGAGCCAGGCGGCGTGCCAGGGCCGGCCCGCGTGCCTGCCGTCCGAGCAGCCGGCGAGCAGCCGGTCGCGTTCCTCGCCGAGCGCGCGGCGCTCCGCGGCGCGGTCACGCAGAGGGCCGCCCAGCTCGGCCAGTACCTCGCGCAGGCCGCGGGCGTAGCGGTTGGCCAGGAAGGCGTCCAGGTCGGGCAGGGGCACGGTGAGCCGTTTGACGTCCTCGGGCCGGTAGCGGCCGGTCAGCCCGATGATGACCCGGCGCTCGGCCTCTGAGGGGGCGCCGATGCTGATCGAGCCCGACGACGTGCCGTCGCGTTCGAGCTTGCGCCGGGCGGCTGCCAGCAGCCGGGTCCAGCCCTCTTCCCGCAGCGCGTCGAGGTCGTGCTCAGAGCCCAAGCGTGGCCCCCTCCTCTTCCCGCGCCACCTTGCGGGTTCCCGGCGAGCCGAGGGCCGTGGTCAGCTCTCCGGCGTCGTCGGCCAGCAGGCGGGCGCCGTCCCACACGAGCAGCAGCGGGCTGACGGTGTGCTCGGCCGGGGAGTGGGCCAGGTCGTAGTGTGCCGCGGCGGATACGGAGGCGTGCGTGGCCCACAGGTCGTAGCCGGTCATGAACAGGTCGAGGTCGAACTGCGCCGCCAGCGACATCAGCTCGCCGCGCCCCGTGTCGTCCACGCCGGCGAACGCCTCGTCCAGCGCCAGCAGCCGTGGCGCCGTCGGACGGGCCGAGTTGAGCATGGCGTGGGCGGCGGCGAACAACGGCAGGTGCAGGGATACCGACTGCTCGCCGCCCGACAGGCGGCTGTGCCTGGACCTGGTCAGCCGTTCCTCCGTGCCGTCCGGCCGGACGAGTTGGAACGCGAACTGCCGCCACCTGCGATAGTCGAGCACGTCGGTCAGCAGCTCGCGGTAGGGACGATCACGGTGGCGCGCCCGCGCGTTCTTGATCTGTGCGGCGAAGTGCCCGCGCATCCTCGCCAGGTCGTCGGGGCGCAACCGTGCCGCGTCACCGTCGAGCAGGGCGCACACCGCGCGCTGCTCGTCGTCGAGATGGTCGGCCAGCAGCCAGCCCACCCCGACGGTGGTGCCGGAGGACATGCGGCGCGAGCGCATCTCCGTGTTCATCCTGCGGATCAGGTCGCGGGCGTCGACCGTGCGGTCGTGGATCTGCTGCGCCAGCCTGGCCAGCAGGGCGTCCTCGAGGATGCGCTGCTCGGAGTCGGTGAGCAGCTGCTGCTGGTCGTTCCTGCTGCTGGAGATCTTGGCGGCGAAGGCGCCGACCGGCAGCGGGCCCTCCTCGTCGGTGACCCGGACCACGATCACTCCGTCGGCGCCGTCCCACTCGGGGCGGTAGTCCTGGTCGGCGGCGGTCAGCTGCGCCTGCAGGTCTTCCAGCGCCTTGGTCAGCCGGGTGGTGGACTGCTTGAGCGAGATCTCCGTCGGCGTCAGGTCGCGGGTGACGGCGAGGATCGCCTGGTGCACGTCGCGCACGCCGGCCGGCAGCTCCTCGGCCTGCCAGTCGGCCTCCTGTGCGGGCCAGCCGAGGCCGGGCGGGCATCTGAGCACGTCGAGCAGCTCGCGGCGGGCATAGGGGGCCAGCTCGCGGGCGGTCCGGAACTCTTCGCGCCGCGCCACCGCCAGCGCCTCGCCCGACGTCTCCACGCGGGTGCGCGCGCTGGCCTCGGCGGTCAGCGCCTCCCGCTCGGCGGCCCTGGCCGACTGCGTCTCCCGTTCAGCGCCGGTGATGTCGCGCTCGGTGCGCTCGACCTCGGCCAGCACCTGCCGGGCCTCCGCGCCGACCGTCGCCTGCAGCGCTTCCAGCTTGGCGGCCTCCTCGGCATGCCGGCGCCGTGCGGCCTGCTCGGTCTCGGCGGCGTTCGCCTCATCCTCGGCCGCCTCCGTCAGCCGGTCGGCCGCGCTCTCCACGCCGGCGTGCTGGCGGGCCGCCTCGCGCCGCCGCCCCGCCAGCGCCCCGGCCACGCGTTCGAACCGTTGTACGGCTCCCGCCACCTCCTCGACCGTGTCCGGTGCCAGCGCTCGTTCGGCGCCCGTGCGGCGCAACGACCGTTCGGCGGCGCCGAACGCGGCGACGGCCTCGTCGAACCCGCGTTGTGCCCCGTCGGCGGCCTCTCTGGCGCCGCGCAGCCGTCCTGCCGCCTGCTCGCGGGTGCGCAGAGCCGCCACGATGGCCCCGGTCCTGGGGAGGCCGGCTCTCGCCGCGGCCACGGCCTCCAGCCGGGCCTCGGCCGCCTCGTCCTGCCGGTCGAGGCCGGCGATCGAGACGTCGAGCGAGGCCAGCCGGGCGTCGCACTCGGCCAGCCGGGCGGCGCGGCGGCGGGCCCTGGCCGTGGCGCCGATGTACTCGGCGTGCGTCTTGTGGTGCGCGCCGAGCTGGACGCCCTGGAAGAACCGGCCACCAGAGGTGATCACCGGGTGCCGCGGAGCGGTCTCCACAACGGACTCGCCGTCGTCGCGCCGGAGCACGACAGAGCGCAGGATCCCCGCGACCCGGTCGGCGGCGACCGGGCCCTCCTCCTCCGGCTCCAGCACGTCGAGCAGGGTCGGCCCGTCGGCCGGATCGCCTTCGAGCAGGTAGGCGTCGGAATCGCCCACGCGCACCGGCTCGGGCTCCGGCGTCACCCAGGCGTCCAGCAGGCCCGCGGCTTCCAGCGCCGCCTCGATCCCGGCCGCGTCCCGCTCGCCGGCTCCGTCTCTGAAGCGGACCAGCCGCCACAGTGGCGCTCCGGCGCGGTCCTCGCGCGGAGCCGTGCGCGCCGGGTGTTGTGCGGGGGCGTCGTCATGCTCGGCCGCGATGCGCTGCCGCTCCTCCTCGACGCGCCGACGCTCCAGCTCGGTCTGCCGTCGTGCCTCGCGCAGCCGGGCCCGCTCGTCCCGCAGGTCCTGCACCGCCGTGGCGGTCAGCTCGCCGAAGACGGCGTCGAGCGCCGGCGCGTCGGGCTCGCCCACCTGGTCCAGCGCCTCGGCGAGCGCGGTCGCCTGGTCCGCCGCGACGCCGTGGCGTGCGGCCCAGGCCGCCAGCTCCTCGCGGGCCGTGTCTCTGGTGCGCCGCACGTCGTCGGCCGCCTCCGACTGGGCCTGCTCGGCCAGGGCGAGCGCCTCCAGCGCGCGTTCCAGCGCGCCGTGAGCCAGCTCGCGGGCCTGCTCGGCCCGGCCGAGCGCGGTCAGCGCGGCCCGGACCGCGCGCACGTCGTCGGCGCGGGCCGCGACGCGCGCGCCGACCCGGTCGGTGAAGCCGTCCTCTTCGCCGTCGCCCGTGCTCCACGCGATGCCCGCCGCGTGCGCCTCGTCAGCCAGCTCGCCCGCAGTCCTGGAGACGGCGGCCTCGAGTTCGGCCAGGCTTCGCCGCGCGGCCTCCAGCTCGCCCGCCGCCCTGCTCCTGGCGGCCGTGCGCCGCCGAAGCTCGGTGAGGGCGCCGGCGGCGTTGTCGGCGCAGGTGCGCACCAGCCGTTCCAGATCGGCGAGCTGCTGCAGCGCCTCGTAGGCGGCGCTCGACTTGAGCTGGTCGAGCCTGGCGCGCAGCCCGGCCAGCGCGTCCTCGGCGGCGCTGGTGCGGGCCTCCGCCTGTGACCGCTCCAGCTCGGCTACCGCAAGCCGCTCCCGCGCCAGACGGCGGGACTCGGCGGCGGCGCTCACTTCGTCGCTGCGGCGGGTCAGCGCGTCGGCGGCCCAGCGCGCGTGGGTGCGCAGATAGGTGCTGTAACCGGACAGGAAAGACGCCGTGGCCTCGTCGGCGGCCACCAGCCCTTCCAGGGTGCGCTGCACCGACTCCATGTCGTCGAAGGAACGCGCGGCCTCGGCGATCAGCTCGTCGTCGATCGGGCGCAGGCCGTCGGTCAGCGTGTCGGAAAGCCTGGCCGGGTCGAGGTTCTTGGCCAGCTGCGGCCTGCGCAGGGTGAGGATCAGCGTGATGAGCTGCTCGTAGCGCTCCCGGCCCAGCCCGAACAGCCGCCGGTCGATGGCCGCGCGGTAGTCGGAGGCCGTGCCGATCAGCGCCTGCTCGCCCAGCTCCGCCGCCAGCTGCTTGCGGGTCATCGGCCGGTCGTCGGGCGTGAGCAGGGAGAAGTCCTCGCCGACGCGGCCGTCGCAGACGAAATGCCAGCGTACGGGGGTGTCACGGTGTCTCTGGGCGTGCAGCCCGACGCCGGCCGTGATCGACTGGCCCGTGCCCGGGTCGCGGAATTCCATCCAGACGTAGCCGAGCGCGGAGTCCTGCCCGCGGAAGAGCAGGTTGGACTTCATCGTGCGGTCTTCGGAGGCGAACGGGTTGAGCCGTTTGGGATCGATGCGCCCGTCGAGCACGAACGGGAACAACACCTCCAGCGCCTTGGTCTTGCCCGACCCGTTGGGCCCGCGCAGGACCAGCCAGCCCCCGGCGAAGGCGAACTCCTCGTCGCGGTAGTCCCAGAGGTTGATGATGCCTGCCCGGGAGGGGACGAACCTGGTCACTTCACATCCTCGAAGAGAGTGGTCTGCTCGGTGCGGCGCTTCACCTCCGCGGTCACGCCGCGATAGCGGGCCAGGAGCGGCAGCGCCAGAACGCCGCCCTCGACGACGGCCACCAGACGCAGCTTGGCCAGCAAGGCGACTGCCTCGCCGAGCAACCTGTCGGGATCGGTCCGCCAGACGGCGCCGAAAGCGGCTCCGTACTGGCCGACCAGGTCGCGCATGGTGCGTCTCAGCCACGTGTCCGCCAGGAAGGGGTAGGCGGACTCGCGCGGCGGCGCGCTCTCGAACCCGTCGTGCTGAGCCAGCTCGGTCAGCACGTTGGCGCGCGGCAGCGCCGCGTCGATCCGCGCCGCCGCCTCGGCCAGCCGCTCCGCCTCGGTGGGAGCGGGAAGCAGCGGGGGAGGATTGCGCCGGTTGCCAGGGCCGCAGTAGGTGGCGATGCGCGCGGCCAGCAGCAGGGCCGACTGCGCGATCGTGCCGCCACCGGGAAAGCGAACGTCCGACAGGCGCCCGGAGGTGTCGATGATCGCCACACCCTCCGCCCGGCGTTCGACGCTCAGCCCGGTCAGCCGCTCCAGGTCCTCGGCCAGGGAGGGGGAACGGAGCTGGCCGTGCAGGGACTCGTCGACCTGCTCGTAGTAGACGACCGGCTGCTCCAGCACCAGGCGCCGCGCCTTGCGGGCCGCCGCCCTGCGCATCGTGGCCTGCCCCTGCGCCAGACCCTGGCCGGTGTCGAGCAGCGCGGTGATGGAGGCGACATGCTGCAGGACGCGGCTCGGCCGGTAGACGACGCCGACGATCTCCCTGTCGATGTCGTAGAGCGCCTCGGCCCGGTCGGGATCGTTGACCCACGCGGACGCGGAGCCGTCGGCCAGGGCGAGCGCGCCGCGCCGCTCCAGCCAGGCCACCGCGTCCACGAACGCGTCGCGGTCGGGCTTGCGCTCGGTGTCCATGCCGAGCCCGTCGATCCTGGAGGCGTCGGCCGCCACCGCGTCGGCCAACTCGCTCAGCGAGATCTGCGTGCCGGAGCGGCCCAGCGCGGCCAGCGTGAGCATGAGGTAGGCGTAGCGCCTGCGGTTGAAAGGCCGGTCGGTCCTGGTCAGCGCCGGCATGGTGGCGTCGAGCCGGTCGTGGACGCGCAGCAGCCTGACGGTGTCGGCCGTGGTGAGCAGCCTGTAGCCCAGCACCTCCGGCAGGTCGGCGCGCAACTGCGCCGCCCACCGCCGCACCAGGGGGAGCGCGCTCCGGTCAGGGAAGGAGGGCGTGATCAGCGGGTGACGCAGCAGCAGCCGCACGGCCCGCTGGTAGTCGGCGAGTTCGAGCGGCGACACGTCCGCGGCGACCCTCATATGGAGGTCACCTCCAGGCGCAGGCCGTCGAGGTGCAGGCGCCCGCGTACGGTGGCCACCGTGGTCGAGCCGGCGCACGGCAGCAGGGTGAGACGGATGCCGTGCGCCGAGCCACTCGCGGACCCCGCGACCTTGCCCGCCACGGGGACCCGTGCGGACAACGCCAGGTCGAGCAGGCCCAGCAAGGTCTGCGTCTCCGGCTCGTCCAGCACCCGGTCGTAGAGAGCGCCGTCCGCGAGCGCGGCGGCGGCGGATCGGCGCTGCGCCTGTGCCTTGATCTGCTCGGCGCGCAGTTGCTGGCGCTGTGCTTCGTTGCGCTCGATCCGGCCCACCCCGTGCAGCCCTGGCGTGCGGCCCGACTGGACCAGCGTGCGTGCCACCCGCACCGGTTCGGCGTCCCACCACGACAGCCTGCTCGGGACCAGCTCCGGCTCGTCGTACGGCACCGCGACGTGGCGTGGCGACCCGAGATCGAAGGTGACCTGGAACAGCGCGTGCGCGTCGTCGTCGCTCGGGCAGGAGACGAACCACTGGGCCAGATGGCGTAGCTGGCTCTCCCTGCTCACGCCGCCGCGCCTGGCCTCGGTCACCCGGCGCAGCAGCGACAGGACTCCGGCGATGGCGGTGACGGTCGCGCCCTGCAGCCGCTCCGCCTCGCTCTCGGAGCCGTCGGCGAACCAGTGGGTCAGACCGGACCAGCGCTGCCGCCAGTCCTCCTCACGCTCGACCGGGGTGCGGAACAACCGCTCGTCCGCCTCTGACGCGAAGGCGATCAGCCGGTCGGCCCCGGTCTCGGCCACCTCCTCCACGGCGGCGGCCAGCAGCGGCTGGTAGCGGGCCAGTTCGGCGGTGAACTCGCGCATGTGGGTGAGCAGGGTGTCCTTGTGCGCCAGGAACACCTCGGGGCTCGTGTCGTTGGTGCGGGCCAGATCGCCGAGCATGAGATAGAAGCGGGCCGCCCGCATCGCCATGTCGGACAGCACCCCGTCGAGACGGCTCAGCTTGCGGTAGACCTCCTCGCCGTCGCCCTCCCTGTTGGCCGTGGCCAGCGCCTTCAGGTCCTTGAGGATGTCGGGGAAGACCAGCCTGGACAACTGCGCGTCCTCCAGGCCGGCGCCCAGGACGTCTTCCACCGCGCGGTAGGCCCGGTATCCCGCCTGGGTGAACTGGTAGACGTAGTGGCGGTTGCGGTATTCGGCCAGGTTGGCGGCGCGGGTGCCGTCATAGCTGCGGTCGAGCAGCCGCCAGTCGGCCAGCGAGTCGAGCAGCGGCTGCACGTCCTCGACCGCCGGGCAGGACGGATGTTCCTCGCGCAGCGACTGAAGCAGCTCGCGCGCCTGCGCGGCGTGCAGCAGCACCTGGTAGTTGGCGCGCCCGCGGTCGAAGGCGCGCAGCAGCCAGAGGTATTCGTGACGCTTCTCGGCGGCGGCGAAATGGAACAGCCGCATCCGGTCATCGAGGGTGAAAGCGTCGATCCCGAATGCGCCGGACGGCGCCTCGGGCTCCACTGTGGTCTCGTCCATCGCGTCCAGCATGCCGCACGCGACGGACGGTTCTCGCCATTATGCGATGAGAAGCGCTTCGTACGGCCGGGCCGGATGCCGCCCGTCACGGGACGATCGTCTGGCCCTGCGCGGTGCCCTCCACGGCCGAGACGTAGGCGCGGGCCACCTCGGCGACCGGCGTCCCGCCCGCGCCGTCGAGGCCCATGCCTTCCAGGGTCTCCTTGATCCAGCCGGGGGCGATCACATTGATCCGCAGCCCGCGGGGCAGCTCGCTCGCCGCGTTCCGTACGAATCCCTCAAGCCCGGCGTTGACGAGCGCGCCCAGCGACCCGTCGGCGAGCGGGGCGGCGAACGTGCCTCCCGTGAGGGTGATGGACCCGCCGTCCCGCAGGCGACCCAGCGCCCGCCTGGCGAGCGCGACCTGTCCCAGCAGCTTTCCCGCTGTTCCGGCGGCGAACTCCTCGTCCGTCACCGTCTCCAGCCGCACCAGCGGCCCGCTGGCCGCGCAGCACACCACCGCGTCGGCGTCGGGCACCGTCTCGAAGAGCGCGTCCAGCGACCTCCCGTCTTCGAGGTCCACCCGGACCGGCCCCCGCCGCGAGGCCGCGACGACCTCGTGGCGAGGGCTCAGGGCGGCCTCGACGGCTCGCCCCACGGTCCCCGACGCTCCTATCACGATCACTTTCATGTGATCCATGATGGCTCGTGAGCGTCTGTCACGCGTTGATGACCTCCTCCCTGTACTGGGCGTGCAGCGGGTCGCCGGTGGAGCCCATCCACGCGTCCATGGCGGCGCGCTGCCGTGCCAGTTCCTCGGGCGCGCCCCCGTCGGCGAGGTTGTTCAGCGCGTGGGGGTCGTTCGCGAGGTCGTACAGCTCCTCCCGGACGCGGAGCAGGTAGAACTGGGCACGCGCGGCGACCGCGGGGTCCGTCGAGTCGCGCATCGCGGGCCAGGTGAGGCCCTGCATGTTCTCCGCCCGGTAGTTCAGGGTGCCGTCGGACCAGGCGTTCCAGATGTAGCTCCAGCGCTCGTCGTGGACGCCGCGCATGTCGTAGCGCTGGTCCGAGCTGGACTCGTGGAAGACGGTGTTGACGTGGTCGCGGCCTGACTGGCTGCCGCCCTTCAGCAGCGAGGTGAGGTCGCGACCGTCCAGCCCCTCGGGGACGGTGGCGCCCGCGGCCAGGCACAGGGTGGGGAAGAGGTCCATGGTGGACACGAAGTGCTCGTCGTCGGTGCGGCCCGCGCCGGTCACGCCGGGCCACCGGACGATCAGCGGGGTACGCGTGCAGTGCTCGTACACGTTGGCCTTGCCGAACGGCACCGCCATGCCGTTGTCCGACATGAAGATCACGATCGTGTCGCCGGCCAGCCCGGACGCATCGAGCGCGGCCAGGACCGCGGCCAGCGTGTCGTCGGCGCGCCGGGCGCTGCTCATGTACTCCGAGACCTCCTGGCGGATCTCGGGCAGGTCGGGCAGGTACCCGGGCACCTCGGCGTCGTCCGGGCCGTACACCTTGGACGGCTTGGCGATCTCGTCCAGGACGTCCTTGAATCTCTCCTGCTCGGCGGCGCTGCCGCTGAAGGGCCGGTGGGGGTCCTCGGAGTTGGCCATCAGGAAGAACGGCCGATTCTCGGACTTCGCCCGGTCGAACAGCTCCGTCGCGTGCCGCGCGTAGTCGGCGGGGTTGCGCCCCATGCCCAGCTGCTGGTTGGGGGGGACGCTCAGATCCCAGGCGAACCGATCCTGCGGGCCGAGGTGGGCGACCTTGCCCAGGATGCCCGTCAGGTAGTTCAGCGGGCGGAGCAGCTCGTTCAGGATCGGCACGCCGGGGGCGATGTCCTCGAAGCCCTCGGCGCCGTTGCGGTGAGGGAAACGGCCGGTCATCAACGCGGACCGGCTCGGCTGGCAGATGGCGATCGGCACGTGCGCGCGGTGGAAGGCGACGCCCTCGCCGGCCAGCCGGTCGATGTTCGGCGTGAGGTCGGCCCGGCCGCCGAAGCAGCCGGGCGAGCCGCCGTGCATGTCGTCGACGGTGAAGAGCAGGATGTTCGGCGGCGCCGCGTCGCGGGCCCGCGGGGTGTCGCTCCAGGCGGCCCGCACGCCGAGGCCCGCGGCGACGGCTCCCGCGCCCGCCCCGGCCAGCAACGTACGCCGTGAAAGAGGTGTGTTCATACGTGTGATCTACCGGTCGGCGCGTTACGTTTCCGTTTCCGGCCGGGACGCCCGATGAGCGGGACGCACAGGTCGACCCCTACTACGCTCCCATGGAAGGGCATCATTGGGGGCGGAGGGATTCGTGACGGTCAACGGGGCGAGCCAGGCGGTGGAGGAGGCCGCACCCGCGGCGGGAGACGCGGTCGGGCGGGTGCTCGGCACCCAGGCGGCCTCGCCGCTGTCGTTCTGGGTGGGCCTGGAGCCGGGCAAGGTCGTCCAGCTCGACGACGTGGTGGTGACCAGGCGCGACGTGCCCGGCTACGGCCCGGTGCTGGTCGCGGGCGTGGTGACGACCGTCGAGGCCCGGCACGAGGGCGCCGCCTACGACTCCGACGTCTTCCTCATCGCCGACGGCGCATTGCCCGCGGCCGTGGTCGAGGTGGCCGAGGTGCGGGTGACCAGGGTCGAGCCCGAGGTGTTCGTGCCGCCGCTGCCCGGCGCCAAGGTCCATCTCGCCGGGTCCGACGACCGCGAGCAGGCGCTCTACTTCGACGTGATGGACCGGCGCATCCCGATCGGGATGGGGCGCGACGGCCGGCCGATGTACGCCAACTTCGACTTCCTCGACGGCACCCGCGGCGCCCACGTGTCGATCTCCGGGGTGTCCGGCGTGGCCACCAAGACCTCCTTCGCCACGTTCCTGCTCTACTCGATCTTCAACTCGGGCGTCCTCGACGCCGAGTCGGCCAACACCAAGGCGCTGATCTTCTCCGTCAAGGGGGAGGACCTGCTCTTCCTCGACCACGACAACCTCCGGCTCGACGACGACGCCCGCGCCGTCTACGCCCGGCTCGGGCTGCCCGCGCGCCCGTTCGGCAGCGTGCACGTCTTCGCCCCGCCGCGCCCCGGCGACGCCAACGGCGTGCCCCACGTCTCGGCCCGCACCCAGGGCGTGAGTTCCTTCTACTGGACGCTGGTCGAGTTCTGCGAGGAGGAGCTGCTGCGGTTCGTCTTCGCCGACGCCGACGACGAGCGGGCCGGCTACTCGCTGCTGGTCGGGCAGGTCGCGGCCCGGCTGAAGGCGTGGGCGGAGCCGGTGGGCGACGGCGGCGCCGTCATGGTGCAGGGCACCGCCGCCCGCACGTTCGCCGACCTGGTCGAGCTGCTGTCCGACCAGTTGCAGGACGAGGGCACGCGCCAGCAGTGGACCGGCGCGCAGACCCCGCTCGGCACCGTCAACGCCTTCCTGCGCCGGCTGCGCAGCGCGGTGCGCCCGCTGTCGCCGATCGTCCGCGGCGACCTGCCGTTCTACCGCAACCACACCGTCAGCACCTCCGACGCCCAGGTCTCGATCGTCGACCTGCACAACCTGCCGGAGCGGGCGCAGCGGTTCGTCGTGGGCGTGGTGCTGCGCGGCGAGTTCCAGCGCAAGGAATCGTCCGGCACCGCGAAGCCCCTGCTGTTCGTGGTGCTCGACGAGCTGAACAAGTACGCGCCGCGCGAGGGCGACTCCCCGATCAAGGAGATCCTGCTCGACGTGGCCGAGCGGGGGCGCTCGCTCGGCGTCATCCTCATCGGCGCCCAGCAGACGGCCTCCGAGGTGGAGCGCCGCATCGTCTCCAACAGCGCCGTACGCGTCGCGGGCCGGCTCGACCCGGCCGAGGCCGCCAGGTCGGAGTACGGCTGGCTGCCCCCGGCCGTCCGCGAGCGCGCCACGATCGCCAAGCCCGGCACCATGTTCGTCGCCCAGCCGGAGATCCCCGTGCCGCTGGCCGTCGCCTTCCCCTTCCCCGCGTGGGCGACCCGGCCCGCGGAGGCGGCGGCCCCGGCCGCGAAGGCCTCAGGGGATCCGTTCCAGGGGCTGCCCGGCGTCGAAGAAGACATCCCGCCCTTCTGATCACAGGTGATGACGTGAAGATCCTGCACACCGCGGACTGGCACGTGGGCAAGGTGCTCAAGGGCCGTTCCCGCCTCGACGAGCACCGCGCCGTGCTGCGCGAGCTGGTCGCCGCCGCCCGCGACCACGACGTGGACGCCGTCATCGTGGCCGGCGACCTCTTCGACACCTCCGCGCCCACGCCCGAGGCGCAGGCGCTGGTGCTGAACGCGCTCATGGCCCTGCGCGGCGACGGCCGCGACGTGGTGGTGCTGGCCGGCAACCACGACAACCCGCAGCTGCTGGAGGTCTACCGGCCGGTGCTCGGCAAGCTGGGCCTGCACGTCATCGGCAGCTTCCGCCGCCCCGACGCGGGCGGCACGCTGGCCTTCACCGCCCGCTCGGGCGAGCCGGTGCGGCTGGCCGTGCTGCCCTTCCTGTCGCACCGCTACGTCGTACGCGCCGCCGAGGTGCTGGCCGGCACGGCCGCCGAGCACAACCGCGACTACGCCGCCCGCATCTCCGAACTGATCGGCGCGCTGACGGCCGGCTTCCACGGCGACACCGTCAACCTGGTCACCACCCACGGCACGCTGCCCGGCGGCGCGTTCGGCGGCGGGGAGCGGCAGGCCCAGTCGATCTTCTCCTACTACTTCGAGCCGACCGCCTTCCCGCCGTCCACCCAGTACGCCGCCCTCGGCCACCTGCACCGCCGCCAGCAGATCCCGGGGCCGTGCCCGATCTGGTACAGCGGCTCGCCCCTCGCCGTCGACTTCGGCGAGGAGGGCAACACCCCCGGCGCGCTGCTGGTGGAGGTCTCGCCCGGCCGCCCGGCCGTGGTGCGGGAGCTGGCCTTCGGCTCGGCCCGCAGGCTGCGTACGGTGCGCGGCACGCTGGACCAGCTGGAGGGCCTGGAACAGGGCGACGACTGGCTCAAGGTGATCGTCGAGGAGAAACCCCGCGTGGGACTGGCCGACGACGTCCGCGAGCTGCTTCCGGGGGCCGTCGACGTCATGCTGGACGAACGGTTCAGGCCGGTGCCGGCCACGCGCAGGACCGGCTCGGCCGACCGTGGCGCCCGCGAGTTGTTCCGCGAATATCTCACCGCCACCGGACGGCACGACGAGCAGGTGGCCGCGCTGTTCGACCGGCTGCACGACGAGGTGACCAGCTGATGCGCCCGCTGCTGCTCCAGCTCGACCACTTCGGCAGCTTCCGCGAGCCGGTGAGCGTCGACTTCTCCGACACCGAGTATTTCGCGCTGGTCGGCCCGACCGGCGCGGGCAAGAGCACGATCATCGACGCGATCTGCTTCGCCCTCTACGGCACCGTGCCGCGCTGGGGCAAGGAGAACGTCATCGCCCACGCCCTGGCGCCCTCGGTGTCCTCGGGGAAGGTGGCGCTGGTCTTCGAGAGCGGCGGCCGGCGCTACGGCGTGGTCAGGGCGATGGTGCGCGACAGCAAGGGCGCGGTGCGTACCAAAGAGGCCAGGATCGACGAGCTCGACCCATCGGCCCCGCTCGACCAGGCCTACGACGCCGTGATCAAGCCCCTGGCCGAGGGCGAGAACGTCACCCCCGAGGCGCAGCGGGTGACCGGGCTGGAATACCGGTTCTTCACCCAGTGCGTGGTGCTGCCGCAGGGCCGCTTCGCGGAGTTCCTGCACGCCGCGCCCCGCGAGCGGCAGGACCTCCTGGTGCAGCTGCTCGACGCCGACGTCTACGAGCTCATCAGGCAGCGGGCCGTGCAGGAGGAGGAACAGGCCAAACGCGACGCCGCCTTCGCCCGCGACCAGCTCGGCAAGCTGTCGGGCGCCACGGCGGAGGCCGAGCAGGAGCTGGCCGACCGGCTGGCGGCGCTGCGGCGCCTGGCCGAGACCATCGGCGCCGACCTCGACCTGCTGCGGGCCCGCGAGGCCGACATCCGGCGGGCCGAGCAGGAGCGCGCCGCCGTGGCCGAACGCCGGTCGGTGCTGGCGTCGCTGCGGATGCCGGACGCGGTGCCGACGCTGGCCTCGGCCCGGCGGGCCGCCGCCGAGTCGGTGGAGGCGCTGGCCGCCGAGGTCGCGACGCTGGAGGCCGACGACCACGAGGCGTACGAAGCGCTGGCCGCGCTCGGCGACCGCGGGGCGCCCCGGGCGGCGCTGGCCGCCCTGGACGCCCGCGAACGGCACGCCGCGCAGGCCGCCCGCGCCCGCGCGGAGGCGGCGGCCGCGGCGGAGCCGCTGCCTGGCCTGGCCGCCGAACGAAGGGCCGCGGAGCAGGCGCTGGCCGCCGCCGAGACCCAGCGCGAACGCCTGCGCGACGCCCACGCCGCCGCCCACCTCGCGCCCCGGCTGGCCGTGGGCGAGCCCTGCCCGGTCTGCCGGCACCCGGTCGCCGAGCTGCCCCGCCACGAGCCGCCCGCCGACATCCGCACCGCCGACCGCGCCCTCGCCGGAGCCCGCGACCGGGCCGAGCGCGCCACATCCGCCCACGCCAGAGCCGAGGCGTCGGCGTCGATGCTGGCCGGGCAGGCCGACCGGCTGGAGTCCGAGCTCGCCGCGCTGCCCGAGCCCGGCGACCGGGCCGAGCTCGAAGGGCGGCTGGCCGCGATCGGCAAGGCCGAGGAGGTCGCGGCCCAGGCCCGCAACGCCTTCCGCGCCGCCAGGGGCAGGCTCGACCGCGCCCGCAAGGAGGCCGAGCAGGTCGAGCGGCAGGCCGAGTCCGCCTGGCGTACCCTCGAGTCCGCCCGCGACCGGCTGCTCGTCTCCGGCGGGCACGACGACCCGCCGCCGCCGCTCACCCGCGACGACCTGCACCGGGCCTGGACCGACCTGCTCGGCTGGCGCGACCGGGCCGCGCGGGCCGCCCAGGCGGCGCTCGCGGCCTGCGACGAGCAGCTCGCCCAGGCGGGCGACACCCTGGCACGCGAGCGCCGCAAGCTGTCGGAACGCCTGGCCGAGCACGGCGTCGTCCCGCCCCGCGACGCCTCGCCCGACCAGCTCGGCGCGGCCGTCGCGGGCGCCGCCGCGCGCGTGGAGAGCGCGCTCGACCGCGTCAGGGACGACCGCAGACGCGCCGCCGACCTGGAGGAGCAGATCACCAGGAAGGAGCACGAGGCCAAGGTCGCCCACGAGCTGGCCCTGCGCCTGCGCGCCAACGCCTTCGAACGATGGTTGTGCGCCGAGGCCCTGGCGGTCCTGGTCGCGTCGGCGTCCGAGACGCTCCGCGAGCTGTCCGACGGCCAGTACGAGCTAACGCTCAGCGACAAGACCGGCGACATCGAGGTCGTCGACTTCGGCGAGGCGGGCATGCGGCGCAGCGCCCGTACGCTCTCCGGCGGAGAGACCTTCCAGGCCGCGCTCGCGCTGGCCCTGGCGCTGTCCGGGGCGGTCGCCAGAGGGCTCGACTCGATCTTCCTCGACGAGGGCTTCGGCACGCTCGACCCCGCCACCCTCGACACGGTGGCCACCACCCTCGAACGCCTGGCCGCCGGCCAGGACCGCATGATCGGCGTCGTCACCCACGTCCCCGCGCTGGCCGAGCGGGTGCCGGTACGCTTCGAAGTCAGGCGCGACGCCAAGGGCTCCCACGTGCGGAAGGCGGCCACGTGACCGGTTTCACCGTCGACCCGTGGGATCCCGGCTACGCCGCGGCCCTCGCCGTCGAGGCCCTGTCCGAGCTGGGCTCCACCAGCGCCGAGCTGGTGCTCGACGTCGAACGCCCGGCCGCCGACTGGAAACCCGTCACGCCGGGGCCCGACGCCGACCCGCCGCGCACCCTGCTGGTCGCCGACGGCGTCCGCAGGATCGACGCCCGCGTGTGGGTGCACGACCCCGGCTCGCCGATGCCCGTGCCCGGCATCGCCGCCTCCTACGCCGCGGGCATCGTCAGGTGCGAGCAGGACGGCGCCGACCTGGCGGAGATCCAGGTCAACCGTACGCTGATCTCCGCGTCGCCGGACACTCCTGAGGTGAAGACCGGCCACGCCCTCTACCGCCCGAGCAAGGCCGCCGACTCCAGCTTCGAGGAGCTGTCGCTGGCGCTGCAGCGCCAGGTCACCCAGCTGGAGGTCGACCTCGCCGTCCGGCACCGGTCGGCGAGCGACGACCTGCTGCTGGTGGACGGGCCGCTGCGGGGGCGCACCCACCTGCCGCGCACGGTCGGCTACATCAAGACCCACCACACCGCCTACCTGCCGTCGCCTCAGTCGGCGGTGGTCGCCGCGCTCGCGCCGGGGCAGCGTACGCCGGTGTTCCTCATGGGCACGAGCTGGCGGCGGCACGCCTGGTACGTACGCCTGCCCGTCAGATCGACCGCCCCCTGGGCGGGCGTGGCGCGCTGCGAGGCCGGCGCCGACCTGGACCCCGCGCAGGTGGTGCGGCTCGCCGACGCGCTCACCCTGGCCCTGCCACCGCTGGCCGGGGTCGACTACAAGGACCCGCGCGCGCCTCAGAACCTGGTGCCGATCGGCGGCCTGGAGAAGCTGCTCCGCCACCACCTGGGCGACGCGCGCCTGCTCTACCGCGCGCTGCGCAACGCCGCCCGCGGTTAGCGCCCGCCCTCAGCCGGCCGCTCAGCCCTGGTCGCTCAGCCGGTCGCTCAGCCGGTCGCTCAGTCGGCCGCTCAGTCGGCCGCGAACACCTGCGCGTCGTCGGCGAACGCCTTGAACTCCAGGGCGTTGCCCGCCGGGTCGAGCAGGAACATCGTCCACTGCTCGCCGGGCAGCCCCTCGAACCGCAGGTACGGCTCGATGACGAAGGCGGTGCCCGCGGCGCGGAACCGGTCCGCCAGCTCCTGAAATTCCGGAATTGTCAGGATCAGCCCGAAGTGCGGGACCGGCACGTCGTGGCCGTCCACCGGGTTGTGCACCCGCTCCGAACGCGCGGGCGCCAGGTGCGTGACGAACTGGTGGCCATGCAGGTTCCAGTCGATCCAGGTGCCGGAGCTGCGGCCCTGGGCACAGCCGATGAGCTCGCCGTAGAAGTGGCGGGCCTTGTCCAGGTCGTCGACGGGCACGGCCAGGTGGAAGCGGGGAATCATGGGCATCGGGAACGCCTGCCTTCCGATAGTGGCACGATCACACGCCCACCCTGCCCCTCCGCCGCCCCTCGACGCCAGCGCCCGCCTACCAGCCCTCGTCGAAATCGCAGATCTTCACCGTGGCGCTCTGTCTGGTGCGCGTCGGCTCGAAGACCTCGAAGACGACGCTGTACGTGCCTTCCTTCTTCCACACGATCGACGGCAGAAGCGGCTTCGACGACGCGTTGCCCACCTTCGCGCCCTGGCTCCGGCCGTTGAGCAGCCACCGGTAACTGTAGGAGCCGGTCGCCGACACCTTCGCCCAGATGTTCATGTCGTAGCGCCAGCAGTCTCCGATCCGGATGCCCTCGTAGTCGAACGACACCGAGGTCACCCCGCCCGCCTGCCTCGTCCTGGTGGGTTGCGCGGTGGTGGGCCGGGCGGACGGCTTCGGCGTGGTCCTCGTGCTCTTCGCAGGCGCCGGCGTGGTCCGGGTCCTGGTGGGTTTGGGGGTCTTCCTGCCGGGGCGTCGGCCGGCCGACGGGTCCAGCGGCCTGGGCGACTGCTTCGTGTCCGCGACCGTACGCGAGCCGGTGGGGGAGGAGGGCGCGGCGACGGTGGCGGTGGCGGCGCCGGCGTCGCCGGGCGGCGTGGGAAGCCAGACCCAGGCGGCCGCCAGCCCGCCCGTCACGACCAGCGCGGTCGCACCGGCGAGAAGGGCCATGCCGAGCCGGTTACGGGACACCGGGCGGGTGGGACCGGTCCGGCCGTGCAACCCCTCCGGTGACGGCCACCCGCGCCCTCCCGCCGGAAACGGCGCGACCGGCGGACCACCAGCAAAGGGAGCCTGGGCCGGGCCGCCGGGGAAGGGAGCTTGGGCCGGGCCGCCGGGGAAAGGAGCCGGGGACGGCATCGGGCCGCCGCCGGGAGGGTGCCGGTCGTCAGGGGCGGACGCCCTGGCCTGGGGCCGGCCGCTGATGAGCTGGAACAGTACGTCCTGCATGGCCGGCCTGGCGGCCGGATCCTTGGCCAGGCAGCCGTACACGATCGAGCGCAGCGGTTCGGGCACGTCACCGAGGTTCGGCTCGTCGTACTGGATCCTTCTGAGCACCGCGGGCAGCGAGTCGTTGCCGAACGGCGGCGCGCCCGTGGCGGCGTACACGATGACCGAACCCCAGGCGAACACGTCGGCGGCGGGCCCGGCGACCGCGCCGAGGAACTGCTCGGGCGCCATGTACGCGGGCGTCCCCACGATGCTGCTGGTACGCGTCACCGCGGCGTCCATCGCACGGGCGATGCCGAAGTCGATGACGCGCGGGCCGTCCCGTCCGAGCAGGACGTTCGCCGGTTTGAAGTCGCGGTGCACGACGCCGGCCCGGTGGATGGCGGCCAGCGCGGTGGCCGTGGCGACCGCCAGCCGCTGCAGGTCGGCCCCCGTGTGGAGGCCGGCCCGCTGGAGCGAGGGCCCTTCGACGTACTCGGTCACGATGTACGGCCGCGCGCCCAGCGAGGCGTCCAGCACCTGCGCGATGCAGAACGGCTCCACCCGCCGCGCCGCCGCGATCTCCTTGGCGAAGCGGCCGTCGCCCGGCACGCCCTCGCGCAGCACCTTGATGGCGACCTGCGTCCCGTCGGGGGCCGTGCCGAGGTAGACCACTCCCTGGCCGCCCTCGCCGAGCGGCCTGACGACCCGGTACGGGCCGATGGCCTCCGGCGTCACCAGGTTTCCAGCGCGCAGACGCTGAACGACATGCTCTTCCGCGCCGAGGACGGCGAGCTGACCTTCAGGGTCACGGTGTGGCGTCCCGCGGGCAGGTTCCACTGCCTGGCGGTCACGAACGCGGTGTAGTCGTCCTCGGGCACCCAGGACTTGCCGCTTTCCTTGGTTTTGCCGTCGACCAGCCACGCGTAGGAGACCCACACCTCGCGCCTGGTCGACTCCACGTAAGTCTGGACGTGCACCGGCGGCATGTAGCAGCCTCCGGACTCTGACTGGCCGGGGCCGCCCATCAGCTCGAGCGCGAGAATGCTGGCCGTGGCGTTCGTGACCGGCCTCTTGGTGGTACGGGTGCGGGACGGCGTCGGCCGCGCCGTGGTCCGCTCGGGCGTCGCCGTGGGCGTGTGCTTGGGAGTGCCGGCGGGCTTGGTGGTACGGCGGGCGGGAGGCTTGGTCTTCTTGGGGGTGCGCTTCGGGGTGGTCGACGGCGTGGGCTTCGCGGTGGGGGTGGTGATGCTGGGGGAGGGCGCGGCGACCGGCTTCTTCTCCTGCGTACCCCATCCCGGGGCGATCCAGATGATCCCGCCGATCAGCGCCGCCACGACAACACCCGAGACACCCGCCACCAAGGGCACCACCAGCCCTCTACGGCCGCCAGTCCTCCCCACGCCGGGCCCGCCCGCGTGCCGCCCGTTCGGAGGCAGAGGACCGCTCCCAGGCCGGCCGGCTCCCGGCATGTGTGCTGGACCGGTTCCCGGTACGTGTGCTGGACCGGTTCCCGGCGCGTGCGGGGGCAGGTGCATCGGGCCGGAGCCGCCCGCGTGCGGCACGGGCGGGTTGTTCCCGCTCAGCAGCCGCAGCAGCACCTCCCGCATGGTCGGCCGGGCCCGCGGATCCTTGGCCAGGCAGTCGTACACGACCGAGCGCAGCGGATGCGGCAGGTCGCCGAGCTGCGGCTCGTTGTTCAGGATCCGGTTGATGATCGCGGGCAGCGTGTCCTGCCCGAACGGCGGCGTGTCCGTGGCCGCCCACACCATCACCGACGCCCAGGCGAACACGTCCGCCGGCGGCCCCACCGGCTGTCCCGCCAGCTGCTCGGGCGCCATGTACGCGGGCGTCCCCACGATGCCGCTGGTGTGGGTGGCCGCGTCGTCCATGGCGCGGGCGATGCCGAAGTCGATGACGCGGGGGCCGCCTGGGCCGAGCAGCACGTTCGCGGGCTTGAAGTCGCGGTGCACGACGCCCGCCGCGTGGATGGCGGCCAGCGCGGTGGCCGTGGCGACCGCCAGCCGTTGCAGATCGGCCCCGGCGTGCCGGCCGGCCTCGTGTAGCGAGGGGCCCTCAACGTACTCCGTCACGATGTACGGCTGCCGCCCCAGCGAGGCGTCCAGCACCTGCGCGATGCAGAACGGCTCCACCCGCCGCGCGTTCTCGATCTCCTTGGCGAACCTGTCGTCGAACCCGGCCCTCGAACGCAGCACCTTGACCGCCACCCGCGTGCCGTCAGGCGCCTGCCCGAGGTAGACGGTCCCCTGGCCGCCCGAGCCCAGCCGGCCGAGCAAGCGGTATGTCCCTACCGCCGTCGGGTCGTCCTCCCGCAGCGGTTCGACGTGCGCCATGAGAGAAATGACTCCTGAGACGGGGGCAGTAGATCTTTACGTACGATACCCACACGAAAGAAGTTTTGTAGCGATGTTACTGGCCTGTAGGAAATCGCCGCCGCAGCCAGGAAACTCGGTCGCGGATCCGCGTACGGGCGCCTATCGTGACAGCGCCGTACACGGACCAAGGAGGCCCGCCATGCACCGCGACGAGATGTCCTTTTGAGCCCACCAGCAAGCGCCGCCGGGGGTTCCCTCTAGCGAGACGCACGTCAAGCGCGGCGACCGGCGCGTCGGCCGCGACAAGGAGCTGATCGAGAAGCTCGGCGGCAAGGACCCGTGCCCCTGCGGCTCAGGGCGGCGCTTTCCGCCGCTGCTGCCGTCCGACCGGCCGCTATGACGACACGCTCGGCGACTACTACGTCCGCGACCGCCCGTAGAACCGCCGCAGGTGTTGTCCAGCCTTCACCGGCGAACCCCCGCCCCGCCCTCACCGCCCCGTGCTCCTGACGGCCGCCACGTTGATCGCGCCGGCGGTGTGGCGGGTCCGGGGAGAGCCCGCCGCCGTCCAAGATTCCGTGCCGGAGCCCCGCTGGGGGGCGGCTCGTGCTCGGGCTGGGACCTGAAGGAGCACCCCACCGGCAAGAACAGCGTAGGCCTGTACATCTCCAAGCGGCGCGGCGTGGCCGTGATCTTCGCCCCGAAGGGGGTCAGGACACCGGAGGGCATCGGCATCGGCTCCACGACGAAGCAGGTCAAGAAGGCATACCCGCGCTGGAAGACCGCCGCGAGCGGCTTCCTCCTCGCCGCCGTGCCGGGCAACAAGAAGGCCTACTACGCCTTCATCGCCTCGAAGAAGGGCACGGTCAAGGAGTTGGCGTTCGGGCTGAACACGCAGGAGTGCGTCAACTGAACAGAGCTCTCGCCGTCGGGGGCGTGGCCACGTACGACATCGTCACCGTCGAGCCGGGCGGGCTGCACGCCGATCTGCGCGCTGCCGGCACCGGCGCGCACGAGCTAGGCGCGGGGGCGGGGGAGGGAGGCGATCACGACCAGGCCGCCGCCGTCGCGCGGCCGCGCCCGCACCTCGCCACCGTGCGCGAGCGCCACCGACCGCACGATCGACAGGCCCAGCCCGGCGCTCTTCCCCGTGACCGTCCGTTCGGTCCCGAGCCGGTGGAAGGGCTTGAAGAGCAGGGGGACGTCGTACGGCGGCACGCTCGGCCCGGTGTTGCTGACCTCCACCTCGACCTTCCCGTCCGACACGGTACGGCTCACCACCCGCACCCATCCGGTGCCGTCGTCGAGGTTGTACCGGATGCCGTTCTCCACGAGGTTGTGCACGAGCCGTTCGAGCAGCAGCGCGTCGCCGGTGGTGGGGGCCTGCTCGGCGACCTCGTACATGGCGACCTTGGCTTCGAAGGCGTCGGACGAGGTGTGGGCGACCACGTGGGTCACCACGTCGGCCAGGTCGACCGGCGACCGGTCCGCGATGTGCTGGTCCGATCTGGCCAGCAGCAGCAGTCCGGAGATGAGGCGTTCGTGGCGGGCGTTGATCTCCAGCAGGCTCTCGCCCAGTTCCTTGACGTCGGGCGTGGCCGTACGCCGGTGCATGGCCAGCTCGACCAGGGCCCGGTTCAGGGTCAGGGGGGTGCGCAGCTCGTGGGAGGCGTTCGCGACGAACCTGCGCTGCCCGTCGAAGGAGTGGTCGAGCCGCTCGACCATGGTGTCGAAGGTGTCGGCGAGCTCCTTGACCTCGTCGTCGGGCCCGTCCAGGGAGATCCGTTCGTGCAGGCCGCGTTCGGCCATCGGGGCGGCGGCGATCCTGCGCGCCGTGGCGGTCACCTGGTGCAGCGGCGCCAGCACCCGGCCCGCCACCACCCATCCGAGCACCACTGCGGCGGACCCGACCACGATCAGCGCGATGACTCCCTGGGTGATCAGCGACGTGACGGCGACGCTGCGCAACTCCATCTCCTGCTGCTCTGCGAACTCCCTCGCGGCCTCGCCCGAGAGTTCGACCCCGTCGCGGAGAACGAAGGTTTTCTTGAGCTTGCCGGGCTCCGGCGCGAACCGGCTCTCGAAGTACTGGCTGAGCTGCTGGTTGAACAGGAGATAGGTGACGCCGAGCAGCGTCAGCCCGGCGACCATGAACAGGGCGCCGTAGACGAGGGTGAGCCGCAGCCGGAGCGTCGGCTGCGGGCGTGGCAGGCGCGAGAAGATCATGCGATGCGATACCCCACTCCGGGCACGGTCTCCACGACCGGCGGGTCGGCGAGCTTGCGGCGCAGCTTCAGGATGGTGAGCCGGACCGCGCCGGTGAAGGGGTCGGCGTGCTCGTCCCACGCCTTCTCCAGCAGCTGCTCGGCCGAGACGACGGCCCCGTTCGCCCGCATCAGCTCGGCCAGGACGGCGAACTCCTTCTTCGACAGCGGCACGAACCGCCCCTTCCGGTACACCTCCCGCCGCGCCGGGTCCAGCGTGATCCCGGCTCGTCGCAGCACGGGCGGCGTCGCGGGGCGGGAGCGCCGGCCCAGCGCCAGCACGCGGGCGGCCAGCTCGGGGAAGGCGAACGGTTTCGGTAAGTAGTCGTCGGCGCCGATGGACAGCCCGGTCACCCGGTCGTCGAGCTGCGCGGCGGCCGTCAGCATCAGCACCCGCGCGTCGGATTCCGACGCCACGAGTTGCTTGCACACGTCGTCGCCGTGCACGCGCGGCAGGTCGCGGTCCAGCACGACGACGTCGTAGTCGTTGACCGCGATCCGCTCCAGCGCGCTCTCGCCGTCGTGCGCAAGGTCGACCGCGTGGGTCTCGTCCCGCAGCCATTCGGCGATCGCGTCGGCGAGGATGCGCTCGTCTTCCACCACCAGCACTCGCATGGCGTGTCCAAGCCCCTTTCATCCGCTTACCGAGGCCGATTGTGGCGCAGGAGATATTCGCTCGAAGTAAGCCGAAATGGAAACGGTGAGGAAACAGCCGGCTCTGTTGCATCTCCCTTCGACGACAGTTCGACGGAGGAGAGTTTCGATGCGAGGACGAGTCCTCAGCGCGCTGGCCGTGGCGCCGGTCGCGTTCACCCTGTTCCTGACCGGATGCGGGTCCGACAGCAGCGGTTCCGATGTGGCGTCGGTGAGCGGCGGCACCGGCAACCAGGCAGCGGCCACCGGCAAGCCCAGCGTGGATCCGCAGGAGCAGGGCCTCAAGTTCGCGCAGTGCATGCGCGAGAACGGCGTGGACGTCCCCGACCCGGAGCCGGGCAAGGGCGTCAGGATGAAGATGGAAGTGAAGGGCCCGGAGGATCGGGAGCGGATCGAGAAGGCCCAGGAGGCCTGCAAGGAGTTCGCTCCGAGCGGGCAGAAGTCGGGCCAGGGCGACCCCAAGATGGGCGAGAACCTGCGCAAGCTCGCGCAGTGCATGCGTGACAACGGCGTCGAGAACTACCCCGACCCCGAGGGCGGCATGATGCGCATCACGGGCGAGGTCGGCAAGGACCCCGACTTCAAGGACGCGCAGGCCAAGTGCCAGAAGGAGTCCGCCGACGCCGGTATGGGAGATTCCTGATGACTCCGGCGACGGACCGGGCCACGCCCCTCGACGGGAAGGCGGAGCCCGGCGCGACGCCCGCCCGCCGCCGACGTGGCGGGCGGGGCAAGCTGGTCGCCGGCCTGCTGGTCGCCGTGGCCGTCGCCGGCGGCGGGCTGATCGCGGTGAACGGCGCCGGCCTGCTGGACGGGAAGGCCGGGCCGACGCAGCCGGCCGGCGCGCTGCCCCCGGCCACCACCGAGGTGACCGAGCAGACCCTGAACGACACCAGGGACGCCGACGGCGAGCTGGGCTACGGCCCTGTGACCACGGCGGTGAGCAGGAGACCGGGCACGATCACCTGGCTGCCCGACAGCGGCCGGCAGGTCACCCGCGGCAAGTCCCTCTACCGGGTCGACAACGAGCCGGTCATGCTCATGTACGGCAAGACGCCCGCGTACCGCGACCTGAAGGCCGGCCTGGAGGGCGACGACGTCGAGGCGCTGGAAAGCAACCTCAGCAAGCTCGGCTACGACGGCTTCACCGTCGACGACGAGTACACCTACGACACGGCCGAGGCCGTCATGGAGTGGCAGGAGGATCGAGGGCTGGACGAGACCGGCGTGGTCGAGCTGGGCCGGATCGTCTTCGCGCCCGGCAAGGTGCGGGTGGAGAGCCTGGAGACCGAGGAGGGCCAGCCGACCGCGCCCGGGCAGAAGGTGCTGACCTACACCGGCACGTCCAAGGTGATCACGGTCGAGCTGGACGCCGAGGACCAGCGGATGGCCAAGAAGGGCTCCAAGGTGGAGGTCACGCTGCCTGACGGCAAGAGCGTGGACGGCAAGGTGACCGAGGTCGCCACCGTCATCCAGCCCGGAGAGAGCCAGGACGCCGAGCCGGAGACCCGGCTGGAGGCGCTCGTCTCGATCGGCGACTCGAAGGCCGCCAAGGGTCTCGACAAGGCGGCGGTGGACGTGACGTTCACGGCCTCCAAGCGCGAGGACGTCCTGACCGTGCCGGTCGCGGCGCTCGTGGCGCTGCAGGAGGGCGGGTTCGGCCTCGAGGTCATCGAGGGAGGCCGGTCCCGGTACGTCGCGGTGGAGACGGGGTTGTTCGCCGGAGGCCGGGTCGAGGTCAGCGGCGACGGGCTCGCCGAGGGCATGACCGTGGGGATGCCGACGTCATGACGTACCCCATGATCGAACTCACGGACGTGTCCAGGACCTATCCCGGCGGCGTGGCGGCGCTGCGGTCGGTGTCGCTGCGGATCCGGCACGGCGAGCTGGCCGCCATCGTCGGGCCGTCGGGTTCGGGGAAGTCGACCATGCTCAACGTCGTCGGCACCCTCGACCGGCCCACCTCGGGGACCGTCCACATCGACGGTTACGACGTCTCGACGTTGTCGGACGGGCAGCTGTCGGCGCTGCGGGCCACCACGATCGGCTTCGTCTTCCAGTCGTTCCACCTCGCCGCGAAGATCCCCGCGCTGGACAACGTGGCCGACGGGCTCGTTTACACGGGCCTGAGCAGGCAGGAGCGGCGCCGCCGCGCGGCGGCCGCGCTGGAGCGGGTGGGGCTGGGGCACCGGATGGACCACGAGCCGCACGAGTTGTCCGGCGGTGAACGGCAGCGCGTGGCCATCGCCAGGGCCGTGGCGGGCGACCCGCCGCTGGTGCTGGCCGACGAACCCACCGGGGCGCTGGACTCGGTGTCGGGAACGGGGGTGATGGAATTGCTGCACGAGCTGAACGCGAGCGGCACGACCATCCTGATCATCACGCACGACCGGGAGATCGCGGCCGGCCTGCCCAGGCAGGTGCGGATGCGCGACGGCCGGATCGTCTCCGACTCCGCCGCCGCCCCGCACGGCGAGCCCTGGCCCCGGCACGCCGGATCAGGGGTGGCGTGATGGCGGGCATCGAGGTGGCGCGGCTCAAGCCGTCGCCGGCCAGGATGCGGCCGGGCGACGTCCTGCGGGTGGGCGCGGTCGGGTTGCGCACGCGACCGCTGCGGGCGTTCCTGTCGGCGCTGGGCATCGCGATCGGCATCGCCGCCATGGTCGGCGTCGTCGGGCTCTCGTCCTCGTCGGGCGCCGAACTCGACCGTACGCTGTCGGCGCTCGGAACCAACCTGCTCACCGTGTCGTCGGGCACCACACTCATGGGCGAGGCGGCGCAGATGCCGAAGGACGCGGAGATGATGATCGAACGCATCGGCCCCGTCGAGCGGGCGTCGTCGGTCGGGAAGGTCTCCGAGGCCAAGGTGTACCGGTCGGAGCAGATCCCCGAGGCACAGACGGGCGGCATCAGCGCGTACGCCGCGAGCCTCGACCTGCCCGCCACGGTGGGCGCGACCCTGAGCAGCGGCACCTGGCTGAACGCGGCCACCGAACGTTACCCCGCCGCCGTGCTCGGCTCCGTCACCGCCCAGCGGCTCGGCATCGGCGCCGCGGGAGCGGACACCCAGATCGTCGTCGGCGGCGTGCGGTTCACGGTCGTCGGCATCCTGAACCCGGTGGCGCTCGCCACCGACCTGGACAGCGGTGTCCTGATCGGCTGGCCGGTGGCGGAGTCGAGGCTGGACTTCGACGGTCACCCGACCACGCTCTACACCCGGTCGGAGGAGGCCAAGCTGGAGTCGGTACGGCAGGTGCTGGCCGGCACGGCCAACCCCGAGGCGCCGAACGAGGTGGACGTCTCGCGCCCGTCCGACGCGCTGGCCGCCAAGCAGGCGACGAGCCAGGCGTTCGCCAACCTCCTGCTGGGCGTCGGCGCGGTGGCCCTGCTCGTCGGCGGCGTCGGCGTGGCCAACACCATGGTCATCTCGGTGCTGGAACGCCGTGCGGAGATCGGCCTGCGGCGGTCCCTGGGCGCCACGCGCGGCCAGATCCGCACGCAGTTCCTCGCCGAGTCGCTGCTGCTGTCCGCGATGGGCGGGAGCGGCGGGATCCTGCTCGGCATGGGCGTCACCATGGGGTACGCGCTCTACAGCGGCTGGCCGTCCGTGGTGCCGGCCTGGGCCACGGTGGGCGGCCTGGTGGCCACCCTGCTCATCGGCGCCGTGGCCGGCCTCTACCCGGCCATCCGCGCCTCCCGGCTGTCACCGACGGAGGCCCTGTCCACCCCGTGACCTGCCCATCCCTGTGAGAGGCCGGCACGGCTGGAGCGGCGTTCACCGGAGGGCCGGGCACGGCGCGGGTGGCGGGGCCGGCGCGCGTCAGGGGCGCCAGCGGCGCAGCCCGGTGTCCTGCTCGTACGGCTGCGCGTCCGGGTAGGTGACCAGCTCCACCACGCTGCCCCAGGGGGTGCGGCAGTGGACGAACCGGTTGCGCCCGCCCGACTCCGGTCCCGGCAGCGGCACCGGCTCGCCCATCGGCGACCCGCCGGCCTCGGTCACCCGCTGGACCGCCGCGTCCACGTCGTCCACGTACAGGGCGACGTGCTGCCACCCCAGATCGCACATGAGGACCGGGTCGGCCTGCCGCGGCCCGCCGAACTCGAACAGCTCGATCCCGGGCCCGTTGGGCAGCCGCAGCATGCGGATCGCCACCTCGACCGTTCCCTGGGGCACCCCGAGGCGCCGCTCGACCGCCCATCCTCCCTTCGGTCCCCGCTCCTTGGGCAGGGTGTCGTAGAGCACCTCGGCCCCGAACGCGCGGGCGAAGAACTTCGTCGCCTCGTCGAGGTCGGGCACCGTCACCCCGACGTGGTCGATGCCGTGCACGGTCATGGACTGTCTCCCCTCACCGCCGCCGGGCCGCTGCCGATCCGTCGTCGAGCCATCGTCGTCCTGCCGTCGTCGCGCCGTCCTCTCTCGCGCCGGCGTCACCGGCCGCGGAGCTTGGAGATCAGCCCCAGGTCCTCCGCGCAGCGGCCGAGCCCGAGCGCCACGGACTCCAGCGGCCGTTCCGCCCTGCTCACCGGAATGCCCAGCGCCGCCCGCAACCGCCGGCCGAGCCCGCGCAGCAGCGCGCCGCCGCCCACCACCACCGCGCCGCGGTCGGCGAGATCCACGGAGATCTCGGGCGGGCACTGTTCGACGGTCTCGATCGCGGCCCGCACGATGGACTCGATCGGCTGCCTGGTCGCCTCGTAGATCCGCTGCACGGGCAGCGGCACCGAGCGCTCGCGGCCGGTGTCGCTCTCGCGTCCGCGCACCGTGACCTGCCGGTACAGCGGCTTCCACGCGGTGCCGGCGCGCCGCTTGGCCGACTCGGCCTCCTCCTCGTCGAGTTGCAGGCCGTGGTCGCGTTCGACCTGGCGGATGATGGCCCGGTTCATGCCGTCGCCTCCGCCGGGGACCGTGGCGGCCGCGACCACGGAGCCGTGGGAGAGCACGGCGATCCGGGTGGTGTCGCGCCCGACGTCGATCACCATGCGCCCGGCGGAGTCCCTGACCGGCAGGCCCACGCCCAGCGCCGCCGCCAGCGCGTGCGGGATCAGCAGGATCCCCCTGGCCTCCGCCTCGAACGCGATGTCGCGCAGCGCCGCGCGCTCGATCGGGGTGGAGTTGTTCGGCAGCGCCAGCACGACGCGCGGCCTGGAGAACGGATGCCCGTGCACCTTGCGCAGGAAGTATCTGATCAGGTGCCGGGCGAGTTCGTCGTCGACCGGGAGGCCGCCGCTGACCGGCCAGCGTGTCTCTCCCCGCTCGCCCTGGGCGGCCTCGGCGCCGTATCCGACGACCCGGCCCGTGCGGCTGTCCAGCATGACGGCGGAGGGTTCGTCGAGCACGATGCCCTTGCCCTTGACGTAGATCCGGGTGCTCGCGGCACCCAGATCCATCGCCAGGTCATGACCGAGCACGTTCATCGCGGCACGTCCATCGTGGCGCCTGGGGCGTCGACCAACATGCGGGGTGTATTTCCTGGGGCACTCCAACACAACACCAGGAACCGAACGGTCTCCCTTTACCCGGCGGCGTACGATTCGGTCGTGCTCGACTACGATCTCGAAGCCGCACATTACGACGAGACCCGTGGCGGTCTGCCGCGGGCCGAGGCCGCCGCCGCGGCCGTGCGCGCTCTGCTGCCCGGGGGCACGCTGCTCGACGTCGCGTGCGGCACCGGGCTGGTGAGCAGGGAACTGGCCGGGCGCGGCCTGCGGGTGCTCGGCGTGGACGCCTCCGCCGGCATGGCGCGGGTCGCCGCGGGGCGCGTGCACGTGGTCCTGGGTGACGGCCGCGCGTTACCCGTACGCGACGGGTCGGTCGACGCGGTCACCACGATCTGGCTGCTGCACCTGCTCGACGACGCCCGTCCGGTGATCGCCGAGGCCGCGCGCGTGGTGCGGCCGGGCGGGATGTACGTCACGACGGTCGACAAGCGCGCCGCCCACGGGTCCGGAGGCCGGCGCCGTCCCGCCGACGACCGGGAGCTGGTCGTGTCGGAGGCGGCCCGGCACGGTCTGCGCCAGGCCGGTGAGAGCACGTTCGTGGGTCACGGGCAGGGGCGGGACGGGCCGGACCCGGTGTTCCGGCTGCTGGCGTTCACCCGCGACGGGTGACAGGGCGAGGTCGGTTTCGCATCGAAAGCGACGCCGTGCGAAGCTGTGGTTGTCCCCAACACCATGGAGGTCCTCATGGCGGAATCACCGGAGCCGGAAGTCAGCGAAACTCCCGAGGACGAGATGAAGCGCAAGTTCCGCGAAGCGCTGGAGCGCAAGCGCAACCAGCACGCGGGCTCTGGCGCTGGTGGCAGGGGCGTCGACCCATCGAAGATCCACGGGGCGCACGGCCCGGCTGCGAGTAAGAGATCGTTCAGGCGCAAGAGCGGCGGCTGAGCCGGAAGGAACTGAGGGGGTACGGCATGCCGTACCCCCTTTTGTATTCCCGCGTCAGGTAGATCTTTGCCCGGTTAATGGCGAATCGTTTGCGTATGTCCGATTCGCTGCTAGAGTTGCCGCCATTACCAGCCGGTGACCTGGCCCTTACCCAAGAGAGGGCCTCCGGCTGGCGCCGAATCCCGACCCGATCGGGAACCGGGGACCCACCTCACTGGGGTGAATCCGGCTCGCGCCGGTAGGGCATCTCCACGCCCGAACCCGTCAGCTAACCCGGCAGGTGTGATGGAGAGGACATAACGCATGTATTACCGCGTCGTACCCCCGAATCGCGTCGTGCCGGCCGCCGCCTGAGCGGCCCGCCTTCCCCCCTTTCTTTGCCTCGCCCGATGTAGTCGCTCGGGCGTGCCGCAGCGCCGTGCCCTCCTGCCGGCGTGCCTCCCCCTCGTCCCCTCGCGAAGGACTTCACTTTTTCATGTCTCCCCTGTTCAGCCTGCGTTCCCTTGTCCTGCTCACCGCCTCCGCCGTCGGCTCGATGAGCGTCGCCTGCACGGCGGCACACGCCGATCCAGGGTCCGAGAAGAAGGCCCTGTACAAGGGCTCCACCACGGCGTCGTACTTCTGGGACGACGGCTCGGGCAGGGCCGGCGACACCGGCCTGCCCGCCAGCGGCAAGCCGATGCAGAAAGGCATGGCCGCCAGCCCGAGCTGGCCGTTGCTGACCGAGGGGTACGTGATCTACAAGGGCAAGAAGATGCCCTTCTTCGTCGGGGACAGAGGGCCGGGGGAGCCCTCCAGCCGCGGCATCATGCTGGATCTCGACGCCAAGACGTTCGCCGACCTGACCGGCGGCACCTTCAACCCCCGCACGCTGATGGTCAACGGCAACGGCGGCAAGGGGCACATCGAGATCGACTACGTCATCACCAAGTGGGGTGACGGCCTGGGCAAGAAGGGGCGGCCGGTGCCCTTCTCGACCGGCGCCTACGCCCGGCGAGGCTGACTTTACGAACGCGGCGCCAGAATGACATTCTGGTCACCGTGACCCTCCGCGTAGCCGCGAACGGCATCGACATCGCCTACGAACGCATCGGCTCCCCCGACGGACGGCCTCTGCTTCTCATCATGGGGCTCGGCGCGCAGCTCACCCACTGGGACGACGGGTTCTGCGAGCTCCTGGTGGAACAGGGGCACCACGTCGTCCGGTTCGACAACCGCGACGCGGGCCTGTCGACCCACCTCCACGACCTGGGCGTTCCCACGACGGGGGCGCCTTCGGCGTACCTGCTGGACGACCTGGCCGACGACACCGCGGGCTTCATGGACGCCATCGGCTGGCCGGCCGCCCACGTGGTCGGCGCCTCCATGGGCGGGATGATCGCCCAGTCCCTGGCCATCCGGCATCCGGCACGGGTGCTGACCCTGACCTCGATCATGTCGACGCCCGGCCCCACGGTCGCTCCGCCGACGGAGGCCGCGTTCGCGGCCCTGACCGCCCGCCCCGCCGCCGACCGCGCGGCCGTCCTGGCGCAGGCGCTGGAGACGTACGCGGTGATCGGCTCGCCCGGTTACGCGATGGACCGGGAGCGGGTCGTCCAGAGGGCCGGACGCGCGTTCGACCGCTGCTTCGACCCGGCGGGCACGGGCCGGCAGCTGGCCGCGATCATGGCGTCGGGCGACCGTACGGACCTGCTGGCGAGCCTGACCGTGCCGGCGCTGGTGTTGCACGGGGAGGACGACCCGCTCGTTCCGGTCGAGGGCGGCCGGGCCACGGCGGCGGCCATTCCCGGCGCCCGGCTGGTGACCTATCCGGGTATGGGCCACGACCTGCCCGAGCCGCTCTGGCCGGAGATCGCCCGCGAGATCGCCAAGCTGACCTCCGCCTGACTACGCGGGCCGCGCGTGAGGCGCTCCGCCTCCGCCCGCCTACTGAGCCTGAGCGTCCTCGCCGCCGACCGGCCGGGCCGCCTCGCCGGGGGCCTGCGGAGTGTCCCCGCCGGGGGTCTGGGCGTCCTCGTCGGGGAGCAGCGCCTTCTCGTCGGGCTTGTGCACGAGCACGTTGTCCACGTACGACTTCACGGCCGTGGCCAGCCCCACGTCGGCGTTCGCGCCCTCCGACAGATACCAGCGATGGTCGAGGATCTCGTGGAAGAGCTGCGCGGGCTCCAGCTTCCCGCGCAGCCCGGCGGGGATCGCCTCGACCGTGGGCTGGAACACCTCCGCCAGCCACCGGTGCGCCACGATGGCCTCGTCCTCGTGCCGCAGGCCCTTGGCGACCCGGAAGCCGTCGAGGTCGTTGAGCAGCCGCCGCGCCTGGTTCTCCTCCACATCGAGCCCGGTCAGCCTGAGCAGCCGCCGCTGGTGGTGCCCCGCGTCCACGACCTTGGGCCGTACGATCAGCCGTCCGGTGCCGACCTTGCGCCGCACCATCATCTCGGCCACGTCGAAGCCGAGCAGGTTGAGCCGCCTGATCCGCTGCTCCACCCGGTGCCAGTCGACCTCCTCGATGATCTCGCTCTGGGTGATCTCGTCCCACAGGCGGTGGTAGCGGGCGAGGATGTCCTCGGCGGTGTCCATGGGGTCGATCGACGGGTGCAGCAGCCCGCCGGCCTCCAGGTCGAGCATCTCGCCGAAGATGTTCGTGTGCGCCACGTCGATGTCGCCGCGCCGCTGACCCTCGCTGATCATCGGGTGCATCTCGCCGGTCTCGGCGTCCACGAGGTAGGCCGCGAACGCCCCCGCGTCCCTGCGGAACAACGTGTTGGACAGCGAGCAGTCGCCCCAGTAGAAGCCGTTCAGGTGCAGCCTGACCAGCAGCACGGCCAGCGCGTCCAGCAGGCGGGTGAGCGTGTCGGGGCGCAGGGTGCCCGACATGACCGCGCGGTAGGGGAGGGAGAACTGCAGGTGCCTGGTGATCAGTGCCGCGTCGAGCCCGTTCTCGCGGCCGGTGACGTACGCGACGGGCTCCACGGAGGGTGCGTCGAGCCGGGCGAGGTCCCACAACAACTGGTATTCGCGCCTGGCGTACCGCTCGCTGATCTCCTTGATCGCGTACACCTTGCCGGACAGCCTGGCGAACCGCACCACGTGGCGCGAGATGCCGCGGGGCAGATCGACCAGGTGACGCTGCGGCCAGTCTTGGAGGGGCACCTCCCAGGGGAGGCGGATCAGGTCAGGGTCGCCTAGCGCGCCGGTGATCTGCAGGGGCATTTCATCAGGATATGGTGCACCGGTGGACGAGTTTCTCAAGTGGTACTTTTCCGACCGTCCCGTCATCGCCAGCACATTGGGGGCGGACGGCTACGATCACACCCTCGGCGATTTCACCGCCACCGCCTGGACCGCCCGCGAGCAGGAGGAGGTCCGCTGGCACGACCGCCTGTCGGCACTCGAGACCACGTCGCTCGACGACACGATCGACAGAGATCTGGTCCTCTCCCAGCTGAGAGGCTCGATCGCGCTCGCGTCCTGGCCCGCATGGCGGCGCGACCCCGCCACCTACCTGTCCGCGATCTTCGCCTCGATGTTCGCGCCGTTCCAGCACCGCCTCAAGCCGGAGCCCGAGCTGGTGACGGCCGCCGTCTCCCGTCTCGCCGAGGTGCCCGGCGTGCTGGCCGCCTGCCGCGCCAACCTGGACCCCGACCTGGCGGCCCCGCTGCTGGTCCAGCGCGGGCTCGGCCAGGCCCGCACCGGCCGCAACTTCCTCACCCGCACGATCCCGTCCATGGTCCAGGACGAGGGCCTGCGCGCGACGCTCGCCGAGGCCGCCGAGCCCGCCGCCCGGGCGTTCGACGAGCTCGTCACCTTCCTGGAGGGCTTCGAGTGCGGCGGCAGCTGGCGGATGGGGGAGAAGCTCTACTCCACGCTGCTGCGCGAGCGCGAGATGCTCGCGTACGGCGCCGCCGAGCTGCACGAGAAGGGCAAGGCCGCCTGGGCGGAGCTGGACGCGCGGATGCGCAGGGTCGCGCTCGGGGTCAACGGCACCGAGGACTGGCGGGCGGCCATGGAGTCCCTCATGGACGACCACCCGCCGACGCTGGCCGACATGCGCGCCGAATACGAGGAGGAGACCCGGCGGGCCCGCGCGTTCGTCAGGGAGCACGACCTGGTCACGTTCGCCGACGGCGAGGAGTGCCACGTGCTGCCGTCGGCCGAGTACACGCGGCCCGTCCTGTCCGTCGCCCACTACCTGTCGCCGCCGCCGCTGAGCGCCTCACGCACGGGCGTCTTCTTCGTCCCCTACACGCCCGACGACTTCACCCCCGAGCAGGTACGCCAGCGCCTGCGCACCAACTCGCGGGCCCAGATGCCGTCGATCGCCGTCCACGAGGCCTACCCGGGGCACCACTGGCATCTGTCGTACATGGCGGGCAATCCGCGCGCGGTCAGGAAGGTCTTCCGCACCCCGTACTTCACCGAGGGCTGGGCCCTGTACGTCGAGAAGGTCCTGCACGAGCAGGGCTACTTCGACACCCCCGCCACCGAGCTGGCCCACCTCGACTGCCGGATCTTCCGCGCCGCCCGGATCGTGGTGGACACCGCGCTGCACTGCGAGGACATGTCCGTCGAGGAGGCCGAGACGTTCATGGCCACGAAGGCGTCGCTGTCGCCGGGGACCGCCCAGGGCGAGGTGAACCGCTACTGCGCCTGGCCCACGCAGGCGCCGTCCTACCTCACGGGCGCGATCGAGATCGACCGGATCCGGGAGTCGTTCCGCGGCACGCCGAAGGAGTTCCACGACCGGATCGCCGGGTCCGGGGGCCTGCCCCTGGGCCTGGCCGAGCAGGCCGCGCTCGCCTGACCGGCCCCCGGCCGCGCTCGACCCGTACGGCGGGCCGTACGGGTCAGGGGCGGCGGGGGAAGGCCGGCGGGTTGAGGGCGCGGTCGACGACGGCGGCGAGCTGCTCGTCCGTGAGGATGGCCGGCTTGCCGACGCCGAGCCCTCTGACGTACACCTCGCACAACCACTCCAGCAGGCGGGTCGCCTCGAACGCCTGCTCCAGCGTCGGCCCGATGGTCACCCCGCCGTGGTTGGCCATCAGGGCCGCCTGCTTGCCCTCCAGCGCCGCCCGTACGTTGGCGGCCAGCTCGGGGGTGCCGTACGTGGCGTATTCGGCGACCTTGACCACGCCGCCGAGCGCCAGCGCGTTGTAGTGCACCGGCGGCAGCTCTGTCATCGTGGTGGCCACGACCGTCCCGAACACGGAGTGCGTATGCACCACGGCCAGCGCGTCCGTGGCCTCGTAGACGGCCAGGTGCATGGGGGTCTCGCTGGACGGCTGGGTGTCGCCTTCGACGAGGTGGCCCGAGACGTCCACGATCGGGCACACCTCGGGCGTCAGCCGGTCGAGCGCCACCCCTGAGGGCGTGACCGCCACCAGGTCGCCCTGGCGCACGCTCAGGTTGCCCGAGGTGCCGATGACCAGGCCGAGCTCGACGGCCCGCCGCCCGTATTCGCACAGCTGCTCGCGGAGGCTCATGTGCGTCGAATGTAGCGGGTCGTCCGAAAAGCGGCAATTAGCGGGGGTCGAGGGCGCCCAGCATGATGCGTTCCGCGCCCTCCCGGGTGATCCGGCCGGGGTAGAGCAGCAGGTGCAGGCTGAGGCCGTCCACCAGGGCGAGCAGGTGCTCGGCGAGGTCGTCCAGGTCCTCGTCCACGTCCCGGGCCAGCTCGCCGGCCGCGCGGGCCTGCCCGAGCAGGTGGCGTACGGCGGCGCGCAGCTCGGCCGCCTCCGCCCGCTGGACCTCGGCCAGGCGTTCCGAGGTCAGGCTGCGGCTCCAGAAGCTGACCTCCAGCCGGGTCTCCCGGCCGCGCTCGTCGTCCAGCGGCAGGTTGTCGAGCAGCAGCTCGCGCAGCGCGGCCAGCCCCGTCGCGCCCTCGACCTTGGCGGTCAGCCGGGCACGGATGCGCTGGTGCGACTGGCGCAGCGCCGACAGCAGGATCTCGTCCTTGTCGGCGAAGTAGTGGGCGAGGACCCCGTTGGAGTAGCCGGCCTCCTTGGCGATGGCCCGCGTGGTGGCGGCGTCGATGCCGTCCCTGACGATCACCCGGCCGGCCGCCGCCATGACCTCGCGCCTGCGCTCGTCGTGGTCCACGATTTTCGGCATCGGGCTGCCCCTCTCGTAGGCGTACTTCACCATATTGACTTTTTATTCGGACGTCTGTCTATTGAGACCATGACCGTCGCCACCGTCGGCGTGCACATCGTCGACATCCTCGCCAGGCCCGTCGAGCACATCCCCGACGGCCAGGACACCGTGCTGGTCGACCAGATCCGCCTCACCGCCGCCGGCGCCGCCGCGGGAACGGCGGTCGACCTGGTCAAGCTGGGCAACTCCGTGGTCACCATGGGCGCCGTCGGCGACGACGAGCTGGGCGACTTCCTGCTGGCGGTGCTCACCAAGCGCGGCGTGGACGTCTCGCGCCTCGTACGCAGGGCGGGGGAGCAGACCGCCGCGTCGATCCTGCCCATCAGGCCCGACGGCGGACGGCCCAGCTTCCACGTGCCCGGCGCGAACCTCGGGGTGACGTACGCCGACCTGGACGCCGACGTGCTGCGGGGCGCGCGGGCGATCCACCTCGGCGGGATGGACGTCACGTTCGGCCTCGGCGACCCGGCCTTCTTCGCGCTCCTGGACGAGGTACGCGCCGCCGGAACGATCGTCACGATGGACCTGCTGTCGGAGCTGCCCGACCTGCTGGGCATGGCCACGGCGTTCCTGCCCCACGTGGACTACGTCCTGCCCAACGAGTCGCAGGCCCTCCTCATGACGGGCGCCACCGACGTCGCGGCGGCCGCGGACGCCCTGCTGGCACGCGGGCCGCGCGGCGTGCTCGTCACCCTCGGCGCGGCGGGCAGCCTCGTCGTGACGGCGGACGGCGCGGAGCGGGTGCCCGCGATCGAGGCGGAGGTGGCCGACACGACCGGCTGCGGCGACGCCTACTGCGCCGGCTTCCTCACGGGCCTGCTGCACGGCCAGGACGCGCAGGCCGCCGCCCGCTGGGGCACGGCCGCCGCCGCCCGCGTGGCCACCGGCCTCGGCTCGGACGCCGGCCTCACCGACCTCGCATCCACCCTCAGCCTCCTCTAAGTACCCCTCAGCCTCCCCTAAGGACCACAAGATGACCGACGCAGAACTCCGCCGCAGGGCCTCGAAGGTCGTCCCCGGCGGCATGTACGGCCACCTCAACGCCGCCCTCTTCGCCCCCGGCTTCCCGCAGTTCTTCGAACGCGGCGAGGGCTGCCGGCAGTGGGACGTCGACGGCAGGGAGTACATCGACTTCATGTGCAGCTGGGGCCCCGTCGTGCTCGGGCACCGGCACCCCCGCGTGGAGGAGGCCGCCGCCCGCCAGGCCGCGCTCGGCGACTGCCTCAACGGGCCCGGGCCGATCATGGTGGAGCTGGCCGAGCTGCTGGTGGACACCGTGCCGAGCGCCGACTGGGCGATGTTCTCCAAGAACGGCACCGACGCCACCACGCAGGCGCTCATGGTCGCCAGGGCCGCCACCGGGCGGACGAAGGTGCTGATGGCGCACGGCGCCTACCACGGGGCCGACCCCTGGTGCACGCCGTCACCCGCGGGCACGACGCCGAACGAGCGGGCCGACCTGGTGGAGTTCACCTACAACTCGCTGGAGTCGCTGGAGTCGGCGGCGGCGACCGTGGGAGGGGACGTGGCAGCGATCATCGTGACCCCCTTCAAACACGACTCCTTCGAGGACCAGGAGCTGGTGGAGCCGGCCTTCGCCCGCGGCGCCCGCGCCCTGGCGGACCGCCTCGGGGCCGCCCTGGTGATCGACGACGTGCGGGCCGGGTTCCGCGTCGACCTGCGCGGCTCATGGGAGCCGTACGGGGTGCGCCCCGACCTGACGGCCTGGTCCAAGGCGATGGCCAACGGCTACCCGATCGCCGCCGTGACCGGCACGGACGCGCTCCGCGGACCGGCGCAGACGCTGTACTCGACGGGGTCGTTCTGGTTCTCGGCGGTCGCCATGGCGGCGGCCAAGGCCACCATCGAGACCCTGCGCGACACGGACGGCATCGCCGCCATGGAGAGGGCGGGCGCCCAACTGCGCGAGGGGCTCCACGCGCAGGCCACGTCGCACGGGTTCACCGTGAACCAGACGGGACCGGTGACGATCCCGTGGCTCAGCTTCGACGGCGACGCCGACCTGTCCGTGGCGATGTACTGGAGCGACGCCTGCCTGCGGCACGGCGTCTACCTGCACCCGTGGCACAACTGGTTCATGTCGGCGGCGCACACGGAGGGCGACGTCGCCAAGGCCCTGGAAGGCACGGACCGGGCGTTCGCGGAGACCCGCGCCCACGTCGGCTGACGGCGCCCTGCAACCTGGCACCGGTTCCCCCAACACGTTATGTGATCGGCCGGTCACTCGTTAGAGTGGGTGCCTCTCGGAGCCCTCATGCCGGAGGGGCTCGAATCATGGGGGTCTCATGCGCGTGTCCAAACTTCCGCTCGTCCTGCTCGCCGTCGCCTGTGCCGGAGCCTGTGCGGGGCCGCCCGCCCCCGTGCAGAACGCGGCCGGTCCCGAGGTCGCCAAGAGCCCGGAGAGCGCGATCACGTTGTCCGGTTCCGGCGAGTTCACCGACGGCGACACCTCGGCCATCGCCTACGACCGCAAGCTCGCCCCGAAGGGCGCCCAGGCCAGCGTCACCGCCGAGTCGTCAGGAGACGAGACCACGACCTCGCTCGTCGCGGAGGGCCTGCTGCCCGACCGGCGCTACGGCGTCCACCTGCACACCAAGCCGTGCGGGAAGAAGCCCGACGACTCCGGTCCGCACTTCCAGCACAACCCGGGCAAGATCAATCCGGAGAGCGAGGTCTGGCTCGACATCCGCACCGACGACGAAGGGGCCGGCCGCTCGACGGCCCGCAACGACTGGGCGCTCGACCCCGACAGGCTGCCGGCCTCGCTGGTCATCCACTCCAAGCCCACCACACCCAAGGGGCCCGAGGTCGGCATGGCGGGTGACCGCGTCGCCTGCCTCACGCTCGGGAAGGTGTGACACGTCCCGTTCCTCTGCCGGCCCGCCTCCCGAACGTTCAGGAGGCGGGCCGACGCCGTGTGCCGGTCGCTTTCCCGTAGGGTGACGAGTCCTTGGCGGAGTGATGCGCGTCGTAGCGTTACACGGTCGGCGCGGTCGATTACGTTCGGTGATGGAACCGGCGAGTCGTACCCTCTCACCCGCCCGCCGGCACACACCGCATGCCCATGCGGTCGGCTCATGGGCCGTGCTCCTGCGCGACCCGACCTGGGCCGACGGTGGGCGTGAAGAGCGCGTCAGGCCCCCTGGTTCCTGTCCGAGCCGGTCACAGCCACCAGGCTTCCCGTTAACACAGGAGTCCACATGCGATTCACCTCCAAAGTCTGCACGGTCGTCGCCCTGGCGGGGGCGGCTCTCGGGCCCGTCGCCACTCCCGCCGTCGCGGCCCCCGTCACCTGCTCCGCTGCCGCGCTGAAGCGCGCGATCGAGAGGGTCAACACCGCCGGCGGGACTCTCGACCTGCAGGCCGGCTGCGTCTATCGCTTGGTGAACGCCGACAACGGCGCCAACGGGCTGCCGGTGATCAGGGCGGATGTCACGGTCAACGGCAACGGTGCGACCATCGAAAGGGCGGCGTACGCCTCGGCCTTCCGCATCTTCCAGGTGAAGCACGGAGGCAAGCTCACCCTCAACCGGGTCACTCTCCGTAACGGCCGGGTCGACGGCGCGAACGGCGGCGCGGTCCTCGTCGACTCCGGGGGTGCCCTGACGTTGCAGGACAGCGTCATCACCGGCAGCTCCGCCGCCAAGGGAGGCGCCGTCTACACCCAGGGCAGCATCTCGGTCAGGAACTCCCAGATTGTCGGCAACACCGCGACCGAGGTCGGCAACAGCATCGGAACGGGCTCCAGCGCCGCCGTCATCGTGTCCAACTCCACCGTGGCCGACCAGGAGGGTCCCTCCGTCGACCTCGGCAACACCGTCGAAATGGGAGACCTCTTCGACGGAGACGGCTTCCTGTAAGCCGCCCGCCTGCGCGAAGTCGCCGGACCGGGGCCCACGCCGATGCGCGTGAGGTCCCGGTCCGGTTCTGCGGCCGCCTGCTCAGGAGCCGTTGGCCAGAGAGAAGGCGCCGCGGGCCAGGGCGGTCAGCTCCACGCCAAGCGCCGCGTCGTCGAAGAGCGCCTTCGGGTTGACCGCCATCGCCGTCACGACGTACGTCTTCCCGCCGGACGTGCGGGCGAGGAAGCTCTGGTCGTGCACGCCCGGCTCCGAGCCGCCCTTGAACCACACCCTCGGCCACTGCTTCGCCGGCAGCCCGAGCCCGGCGTCGTTGATCGACATCGCTTCGTTCACGTGCTTGTCGGGCATCTTCGCCAGCCGCGCGTAGGCCTGGCAGATGTCGGAGGGCGAGCCGAAATACTCGATCGTGTCCAGCTCACGCGGCTTGTCCCACGCGGCGATGGTGTCCAGGGGCACCTTGGCGACGACCTTCTCCAAGTAGTCCCGCTTCTTCGCGGTGCTCAGCGACAGGTACCGCTTGGCGTGGCGGGGGTAGTCGGCGCCCTTCAGCACGAACAGCTCCCGCGTGGTGAGGAGCGGGGCGTTGCGCTTGTCGTGGTTGCCCCAGGCCCGCATCGTACGCTCGACCGTCTTGCGGCCCACCTTGCGGATCAGCAGGTCGGTGGCCGTGTTGTCACTGATGGAGATCATCAGCTTGGCGGCCTCCAGCACGGTGACCTTGCTGCCGTCCGGCCGGTCCTGGAGCCGGCCGGACGGCAGGCTCTTCGACTCGGGCGTGATGGTGAGCTTGGTGTCCCAGCCGAACGCGCCACTCTTGATGCGCTGTGCCACCGCGCCCAGCACATACAGCTTGACCATCGAGCCCAGCGGGCGCGCCGTGACCCCGGCGACGGCGTGCAGGGGGCGGCAGTCGCCGTTCTTCTTCACCTCCGCCGCCAGGAACCCGACTTGGGGCGCGGCCTTGCGCAGCCGCCTGTCGAGCTCGGACCAGCTCTTCGGGGCGGGCGCGCGGAACTGCAGGCCGTCGATCAGGCCCGAGCCGTCAACGGAGAGCACGACCTCCGACGCCGAGCCGCCCACCTGCACCAGGGCGATGAGGGCGTTGTCCTGCGACTGGACGATCTCCGTCAGCCGCATGTCCTTGAACCCGGCCAGGACCTGGTTGATCTGGTCGGCGGGGATGTTCTTGAGGAAGGAGGCAGCGAAGTGCTTCTTCAGCTCCTCCTCGGGGATCGGGGGGCGGCTGCTGGCGTCGATCAGCCAGCCGAGCTGCTTGCCCGCCGGCGTCGCGGGGATCTCGGGAGCGGAGGTGGCGGTGGAGAGGGCCGCCGCGGCCTGGGCGGGAACCGGCTGGCTCACGCACGCCGTCATGGTGGCCGCCACCGCGGCCGCCGCCAGGGCCAGGGCGGGCTTCGACGGTGTATGCATGGACAGGCTCCTTCGGCTCGATGTCGTGTACCACCAGCGAACCGGAGCGCGGGTGAGCGAGCCACCAAGTGGACCGCCGTTCTCGCAGGTGGGGCTGTCCGTAGGAAATATGCGGATAACCTCATAGACGCCCTCCCGATCCCCCATCACGATGGAGGCTTATGACATCCAGGCTGGTGGCCGGGCTGCTCGCGGTGGCCTCGGCCACGGGGATCGTGGTGGGCATGTCGCTGGTGGGAGGCTGGCCCTCCTCACTGGTGGCGCTGGTGTCCATGGTGCTCTTCCTGCTGCTGCCCGCCGTGGGCTGGTTGCTGGCGTTCAGACGTCCGGAGATCCGCTACGGCTGGGTCCTGCTCGCGGCCGCCCTGTCGCTGGGGGCCGGCACGCTCGGCGTGGGGCTGACCGCTTCCGGCGCCCACGCGGGATTCACCTACGTGTCCACCGTCGGGTACGCGCTGTTCTACGGGCTGGCCTGGATCTTCGTCCCGCTGCTGTTCCCCGACGGCCGGCTGCCCTCGAGGCGCTGGCGGGCCGTCCCGTGGATCTCGGGCATCGCGATCGCCGTGCACGGCGTCGGTACAGCGATCGCAGGGGTGGATCCCAGCAGCCCGGCGATGACGTCCTTGCCGGCTGACCGGCTGGTCGCGGCAGCGGCGGGCGGCTTCGGGCAGTTCGTCACGTGGGTCATCGCGGGGGTGGTGTTCTGCGGCCTGGTGCTCCGCTGGCGGCGCAGCCGGCCGCCCGAGCGCGGGCAGTACGCGTGCATGGTCGCGGGTGTCGCCGCGAGCGCGGCGGGCGGCTTAATGACGCTGCTCTTCCTCCTCGGGCTCAGCACGCCGACCCTCACGGCGATAGCCGGGCTGGCGCTGGTCAGCTCCCTTCCCGCCGCCCTCGGGGTGGCGATCGTGCGGCACCGGTTGCTCGACATCCGGTTCGCCATCAGGGGGTCGCGCCTGCACCTGGTGTTCGACGTGCGGCCGACGGTCGGCGAGGTGCTGTCGGACCTGGGCACCGCGCTGGAGGACACACCCGAGCCGGTGGAGCAGCTCGGCCGGCTGGCCGCCGCGGTGCGCGCCGGGCTGGAGCTCAGATGGGCGGCCGTGACGCTCGCCGACGGGACACGCGTGGTGGCGGGCCGGGCGGAGGGCCCGGCCGCGCTGACGATGCCGGTACGCGGCGGCCTCGGGCACATCGAATGCGGCCCCAGGGACGCCGGACCGCTGACCGGCCAGGACCGGCGGCTCCTGGAGGCGCTGGCCGTGCCCGCGGGCCTGGCGATCCAGAGCGCCGGGCTGGTCACCCGGCTGGTCAACGCCCAGGAGGCCGAACGCCGCCGCATCGAACGCAACATCCATGACGGCGTCCAGCAGCAGCTCGTCGCCCTCATCGCCGGCATCGAGCTGGCCCGCGCCACGGGAGCGGGCGCCGACATGCTCACCCACCTTCGCGAGCAGGCCCGCCAGACGCTCGCCGACCTGCGCGAGCTGGCGGCCGGAATCCACCCGTCGTCCCTCAGCCAGGGCGGCCTGGTGGAGGCCGTCGAGGAGCGCTGCTCGCGCCTGCCCGTGCGCACGACGGTGACCTCGTCCCCGGACCTGCGGTCGAGGCGCTTCACCGACGAGATAGAAGGTGCGATGTACTTCACCGTGAGCGAGGCCGTGGCCAACGCTCTCAAGCACGCGAAGGCCGCCACCATAGACGTACGCCTGTCGCGGGCGGGCGGCCGCCTGACCGCCGCCGTCACCGACGACGGGAAGGGCTTCGACGCCGCGCTCACGCGGCGCAGGGGACTGGCGACGTTGTCGGACCGGCTGGACGCCCTCGGCGGCGGCCTCACCGTCGGCAGCGAGCCGGGGAAGGGGACACGGGTGAACGCGTGGGTGCCGGTCGATGGGTGAGCCGATCCGCACGGTCGTGGCCGACGACCACTATCTGGTGCGTGAGGGCACCCGCCGGCTGCTCGAGATGTCGGGCGAGGTGGCGGTCGTGGGCGCGGTGGGCAACGCCGACGAACTCCTCGACGCCGTACGCCGGCTCGGTCCCGACGTAGTGATCACCGACATCCGGATGCCGGGAGGGGAGTGGCGGCCGGGCTTCGAGGGCATCGACGCCGCCCACCGCATCCGCTCCGCCCACCCGGGGGTCGGGGTGGTGGTGCTGTCGCAGTTCGCGGACGCGTTGTTCGCGTTCGAGCTGTTCAAGCACGGCACCGAGGGCTACGCCTATCTCCTGAAGGACCGGGTGGGGGATCTGGACGAGCTGCTCGGCGCGATCAACGCGGTGGCCTCGGGCGGCTCGGTCATCGACCCGAAGGTGGTGGAGGGCCTGCTGGCCAGGCGTGACGTGCGCGGCCAGCGGGAGGAGCTGACCGGCCGCGAGCGCGACGTGCTGCGCGAGATGGCGCACGGCCGCTCGAACTCGGCCATCGCCCGGGCCCTGCACCTGTCGATCTCGTCGGTGGAGAAGAACGTCAACGCCATCTTCACCAAACTCGGCCTGGAGAACAGCGGGGACGTGCACCGCAGGGTGGCCGCCGTCCTCGCCTACCTGGGGCCCGACCCGTCCTAGCGTCCTGCCATCAGCCCTCACTGCTGGCCTGAGCGGCCTGCACGGCCTTGCGCAGCGCGGTGGCCACCGGTTCGACCGGCTCCGACAGCTGCTCGATCCGTCTCCTGCCGTGGTGGCGTGGCTCCCGCTCCGGCGGCATGATCTTCAGCCTGGCCGCCGCCGCGAGGGCCGCCAGGATCCGGACGTCCTGGTCGAGGCGGCCCACGGGCCGGCCGCCGAGCGCGGCCCGGCTGACGCGCTCGGCGAGTTTGCGCGACAGGTACGGCCGGCGCGGCGTGATCCGCTCGACGGGGAACAGCAGCACCCGCCGCCGCTCCACCCGGATGAGCCGGGCGGCCTCCAGCTCGTCGCGGACGAGGCGGAACGCGTCCGCGCGGTCCTTGCGGATCCACTGCCGCCACGACCGGGGCGGGGAGTTCGAGATCTGCTCCCACACGGCCGCCTGGAGCGGGCCGGGATCGACGGGGGCGATGACCGCCCGCGCCATGCCCGCGTCGTCCGTCAGGTTGCCTGCCACCAGCAGCTCGGCCAGCGCCGCCGCGCGCAGCAGGTAGCCCAGCTCGCCGCGGTTGGCCAGTCGTTCCTTGCGCAGGTCGAAGGCGAGCAGGAACGCCGACCTCGGCAGCGACTCATCCCGCTTCACCCGTATCTCCGTCTTCATCCGCCGGCTCCTTGTCCTCCTGGGTTTCCTCCTGGCTCTCCTGGGTCTTCCGGGGCCGTCCGCGGGGCCGCATCCGCCCCACGCCGTCGGGCAGGCGCCCGGCCTCCGACAGGGCCCTGCGCAGCAGGAACTCGATCTGCGAGTTGGTGCTGCGCAGCTCGTCGGAAGCCCACCTGGCCAGCGCGTCGTGGACCACCGGGTCGAGCCGCAGGAGGATCTTCTTCCGTTCCACGACGTTTACTGGTAAAGCGTTCCGGTGTTCACGATCGGCTGCGTGTCACGATCGCCGACCAGCACCACGAGCAGGTTGCTCACCATGGCGGCCTTGCGCTCCTCGTCCAGCTCGACCACGTCGTGCTCGGCGAGCTTGGCCAGCGCCGTCTCGACCATGCCGACCGCTCCTTCGACGATCCGCTGGCGGGCCGCCACCACCGCGCCGGCCTGCTGGCGGCGCAACATCGCGTGGGCGATCTCCGGCGCGTAGGCCAGGTGGATGATGCGGGACTCGATGACCTTCACCCCGGCCGCGGCCACCCTGACCGAGATCTCCGCGGACAGCTTCTCGTTGATCTCGTCGGCGTTGTCGCGCAGGGACAACCGCGGCTCGCCGTGCGAGTCGTACGGGTAGCTGCCCGCGATGTGGCGCACCGCCGTCTCCGCCTGGATGGCGACGAACTCCACGAAGTCGTCCACCTCGAAGACCGCCTGCGCCGTGTCCTCCACCTGCCAGACCACCACGGTCGCGATCTGGATGGGGCTGCCGTCGGCGTCGTTGACCTTCGTCACGTCCGTCTCATGGTTGCGGATCCTGGTGGACACCCGCCGCCGCAGGGTGATCGGGTTGACCCACTGCAGGCCGGGCGTGCGCAGGGTGCCGACGTAGCGGCCGAGCAGCTGCACGACCCTGGCCTCGCCCGGGGCCACCGCGGTGAGCCCGAAGGACAGCACGATGCCGATGAGGATCACCAGCGCGGACGCCACGAGCAGCCACACGCCGCCCTGCCCGGCCCCCGAGGCGAGCATGGCGATCGCCACGATGAGCAGGGCCACCCCCGAGAGCGTGCCCAGCGCGGACACGCCGACCATCACGAACCCGTTGGCCGCCCGGACCGGGCGCTCGCTCGTGCGCGGCGCCGGCATGTCGATGACGGCCCCTTCGACCGCGACCCCGCCTGTTGTGTCGGTCATGACCTGTCTCCTCCTCTGCCGATTTCACGTTGCTATCTAAGTGATATCACTTTTTCGGCAAGAGGGCGAGAGGGATTGTCCGGGCACAGGTCGGCCACCCCCGAAGCGGGGCGTGCTTACGCGGCGGGGTGGTCCGAGGGTCAGCCGAAGACCGCGGGTGGGGGGACGGGCGCCAGAACGGGGTCGCCGTCGTGGATGGGGGCGGCCCCGGCGACGAAGTTGGTGAGCGCCTCGCCGTGCACGCAGCGCGCCTGGGTCAGGCCCCCCGCCGCCCTCCGGCTCAGCAGGTCGAGCGGGAGCCCGGTGCGGGACGCGGCCACGATGAGGTTGCCGAAGCGGCGGCCGCGCATGATCCCCGGCTCGGCCATCAGGGCCACGTGGCCGAAGGCGGCCGTCACGGTGGCCAGCAGGCGCCGGGCGAACGCCAGCCCCTTGCCGTCGGCCAGGTTGATCAGCAGGGTGCCCGACGGGCGGAGGACGCGCGCGATGTCGCCCATGTACTCGGCCGTGGCCAGCTCCACCGGCATCGTCGCGCCGGAGAAGGCGTCGAGCACCACCAGGTCGGCCGAGGCGTCCCAGATCTTGGCGGTGCCCTCGCGGCCTCCGTCGACGATGACCTTCAGTTTGGGGACGGACCGGAGGTTCAGCTGCTCGCGTACGAGGTTGACCAGCAGGCTGTCGGGCTCGATCACGATGTGGCGGGAGCCGGGGCGGGTGGCGGCGACGTAACGGGGGATCGTGCAGGCGCCGCCGCCCACGTGCAGGCAGCTGAGCGGCCCTTCCGCCAGGAGGTCGATCACGTCCGCCATGAGCCGGACATACTCGAATTCCAGAAATGTCGGGTCTTGTAGGTCTACGTACGACTGAGGTACGCCATCCTTGGACAGCACCCAGCCGTCCTGCCTGTCCAGATCCCGGAGAAGTTCGATCTCGCCGAACGTCACCGGATAAAGGCCGGGCATCGGTTCCCGCTGTCCACGTGCCACGCTGATCCCTCCTGGGAGAACCGTATGCGACGAAGAAGACTGATGGTGCTCGTTGTCGCTCTTGTCGCGGTCTTTGGTGCGGGTGCATTCGCCGTGATGGCGTCGAGCCGGGTCAGAGGAAGCGCGTCCGAGACCGCCGCGGCGTATTTCGCGGCGTGGCGCGAGGGTGACGTCCTGGGCATGGTCCGCCTGGTGCACCAGCCGCCCCCCGACTTCTCCCAGCGGCACTACGCGCTGACGGAGGAGTTGCACGTCGAGTCCATCCAGCTCACTCCCGGCCAGGTGAAGAGCGCGGGAGGCGAGAGCGCCGAAGTGCCGTTCTCGGGGGTGCGCCGGCTCGCCGAGCTCGGGGCGTGGCCGTTCACCGGCGTGTTACGGCTCGGCGTACGCGAGCGGGCCTGGAAGGTGTTGTGGGCGCCCGAGACGCTGCACCCCCTGCTCAAGGACGGCGGCACGCTGGAGCTGGGCGAGATCGAGGCCTCGGCGGCCGAGCTGGTCACCAGAGAGGGCCACAAGATCCCCAACGACAGCTACGCGGAGGCGTACCTCGATCCGCTCAAACCCGAGTTCGAGACCGCCGGCCACGGCTGGGAGCTGGTGTCCAGGGCCCCGGGCCGGCCCGCCAGGCGGCTGCTGGCCCGGGCGCCCGAGGCGAACGTCGAGCGCACCACCCTGTCGCGCCCGGTCCAGGCGGCGGCCGCCAGGGCCCTGGACGGGGTGGACGACTCGGCGGTCATCGTCATCCGGCCGAGCACCGGCGAGATCCTGGCGCTGGCCGACCGCCTCAGGAACAACTACAGCGCCGTGCGGGACGTCTTCCCGCCCGGCTCCGCCTTCAAGACGATCACCGCCGCCGCGCTGCTGAAGTCGGGGCTCGACCCGTCGGCCCAGGTCGAGTGCCCCGGCACGTACACCATCCCGTTCCACCGCACCTTCCAGAACGACGGCCAGGTGGGCCGCGGCGTCGTCAGCTTCACCGACGCGTTCGCCCACTCCTGCAACACGACCTTCGTCCAGCAGGCCACCACCAGGATCGACGCCGGCGCGCTGCGCGAGACCGCGGACCTGTGGGGGTTCGGCCGGCCCATCGCGACCGGCATCGGCGGGACCTGCGGCGCCATGCCCGACACCGACGATCCCGACATGCTCGCGGCGGACGCGATCGGCCAGGGAGAGGTGGTCGCCACCCCGCTGTGCATGGCCACGCTGGCCGCCGCCGTGCAGAGCGGCGTCTGGCGCTCGCCCAGACTGCTGTCGAAGGAGCTGGTACGCCGCATCGACGGTCCGCCGCACGACGACGTGCCCATGGACCAGGCGGTCGTGAGCGCGCTGCGCGACATGATGGCCGCCGTGGTCGATCACGGCACGGCCAGCGAGGCCGGACTGCCCGAGGGCGTGGCGGGCAAGACAGGCACGGCCGAGGCCCTGGACGACGAGGGATCGCACGGATGGTTCATCGGTTACCGCGATGACCTGGCCTTCTGCGTGTTCGTCCGGCATGGGGGATCGGGGCGCCGGGCGGCCGTCCCCATAGCGGCCCGGTTCCTCAACGGCCTGTGACCTCTGGGGCTCGTGCGGGGCCGGCCGCGCGAGGGAACAAACCTACGGTACCGTAGGTTTCCATGACGACCCTCACCGTCAAGCCACGGCTGCGGGGCTGGTTGCACACCGGAGCATTGCCCGTCACGCTGGTCGCGGGGTTCGTGCTCGTGGCGCTCGGCCCGACCCTGCAGGCCCGCCTGGCCTCCGCCGTCTACGCGATCACCTCGGCCCTGCTGTTCGGCATCTCGGCCACCTACCACCGCGGCACGCTGGGCCCCCGCCTGGCGGAGCTCCTGCGCAGGTTCGACCACGCCAACATCTACCTGATCATCGCCGGCACCTACACGCCCTTCGCCCTGCTGGCGCTCGACGGGGCGGCCAGGGTCGCGGTGCTCTCCGTCATCTGGGGCGGCGCGCTGGCCGGCGTGCTGTTCCGGGTGTTCTGGATGAACGCCCCGCGCTGGCTCTACACGGTCCTCTACCTGGCGCTGGGCTGGACCGCGATCTTCGTGATGCCGCAGTTGCTGCAGGGCGCGGGCGTGGCCGCCGTCGTGCTGGTGGCCGTCGGCGGCGTGTTCTACTCGGCCGGAGCGATCGTGTACGGCCTGCGCCGCCCAGACCCGGCGCCCCGCTGGTTCGGCTTCCACGAGGTCTTCCACGCCTGCACCATCGCCGCCTACCTGGTGCAGTACATCGCGGTCTCGATCGTGGTCTACTCGCACAGGTGAACGCGGCGGCGACCCGTGGCCGCCGCCGGCGGCCGGGTCACTGACATTTGACCCGGTGCTGGTCTGTTCTCGGGTGTTTCCCGGAAAACAGAACAGCATGGGTGATATCGCAAGTTCGTGGTGGATGTTGCTGATCCGTGGTCTCGCGGCCGTCGTCTTCGGCTTCCTGGCGCTCATCTGGCCGGGCATGACGCTGCTCGTGCTGGTGGTCTTCTTCGCCGCGTACGTCCTGGTGAACGGGGTGTTCGCGCTGTTGTCCGCCTTCCGTCACGGCGCCAGGTCGCGGGTCTGGCTGCTCATCTCCGGAATCGTCGGGATCCTGGCCGGCGTCGTGGCGTTCGCCTGGCCGGGGATCACCTCCATCGCCCTGCTCTACGTCGTGGCCTTCTGGGCCATCGTCTCCGGCGTAGCCGAGGTCATCGCCGGGATCCAGCTGCGCAAGGACATCGACAACGAGTGGATGCTCATCGTCGGCGGCATCCTGTCGGTGATCTTCGGCGTCCTGCTGCTGATCTGGCCGGGGGCGGGCCTGCTCAGCCTCGTCTGGCTGCTCGGCGTCTTCGCCATCCTGTATGGCATCGCCGAGATCGCTCTGGCGCTTCGCGTGAAGAACTTCACTTCCAGTCCACGTGTGCCGTAAATTTTATGCGTGAGAAGGCGTTCCTCGAAAGGAACGTACGACCCTACGTGGAGGCGCCATGGACGTGCACACCCGCCTTGCCCACCACCTGCTCGTCGACGGTTACCGCCTGGTGCTCGACCTGGAGCTCAGCCGCGGCTCCTGGCTCGTCGACGCCCGCGACGGCCGCCGCTACCTCGACTTCTACACCTTCTTCGCCTCCGCCCCCCTCGGCGTGAACCCGCCCTTCGACGCCGACTTCACCCAGCTCCTCGGCCAGGTCGCCCGCAACAAGCCGGCCAACCCCGACATCTACACCGAGCACCTCGCCGACTTCGTCGACACCTTCGTCCGCGTGCTCGGCGACCCCGCGCTCCCGCACCTGTTCTTCGTCGAGGGCGGCGCCCTCGCCGTCGAGAACGCGCTCAAGACCGCCTTCGACTGGAAGAGCCGCCGCAACGAGGCCGAGGGCCGCTCACGCGACCTCGGCACCAAGGTCCTGCACCTGACCAAGGCCTTCCACGGCCGCAGCGGCTACACCCTGAGCCTGACCAACACCGAGCCCGGCAAGACCGACAGGTTCCCCATGTTCGACTGGCCGCGCATCGACGTGCCCGCCATCCACTTCGGCGACGTCGAGGCGGCCGAGCAGCGCGCCCTCGCCCAGGCCAGGGAGGCGTTCGAACGCCACCCCCACGACATCGCCTGCTTCATCGCCGAGCCCATCCAGGGCGAAGGCGGCGACAACCACATGCGACCGGAGTTCCTCCAGGCCATGCAGCGCCTGTGCCACGAGTACGACGCCCTGTTCATCCTCGACGAGGTGCAGACCGGCGGCGGGACGACCGGGACGCCGTGGGCCTACCAGCAGCTCGGGCTGGAGCCCGACGTGGTGGCGTTCGCCAAGAAGGTCCAGGTCGGCGGGATCATGGCCGGTCGCAGGGTGGACGCGGTGCCGGACAACGTGTTCCAGCTGAGCGGCCGCATCAACTCCACCTGGGGCGGCGGCCTGGTGGACATGGTGCGCAGCCGGGGCATCCTTGAGATCGTCGAGCGCGACGGCCTGATCCAGCGCGCCGCTACCCTGGGCACCGTGCTGCTCGAACGCCTCACCAAGCTGGAGGCCGAGCACCCCGAGACCATGGCGAACGTGCGCGGCCGGGGCCTCATGTGCGCGTTCGACCTGCCCGACAGGGCCGCCCGCGACGCCCTGGTGGCCAGGCTCAGGGAGGAGCAGGGGGTGGTGGTGCTGCCGTGCGGCCCCCGCTCCGTACGCCTCCGGCCGGCGCTGAACATTCTGGAGAGCGACATCGACCACGGCATGGCGGCCCTGGCCGCGGCGCTCTGAACGCGGTCACTGCGTGACGCTGGTGGCGGTGCGGCGCGGCCCGAAGTAGCGCCAGAAGAAGTTGATCAGCACGTTGACCCGGTTGCGCCCGCCCAGCAGGTACGCCACGTGCACGAAGATCCACACCAGCCAGGCGGGCAGCCCGCGCATGGTCATCCCGTTGGACAGCTGGAGCACCGCCTCCGCCTTGCCGACGGTGGCCATGATGCCCGGGTCACGGTAGGAGAAGCGCCGCAGCGGCCTGCCGTGCGCGGCGGCCAGGATCTGCCGGCCCACGTGCCTGCCCATCTGGATCGCCGGCTGGGCGAGCTGGGGCAGCGGGTCCGGCTGCCCCGACAGGTCGCCGGCCACGAAGATCTCGGGGTGGTCGCGTACGTTCAGCGCCTCCGTCAGCGTGACCCGGCCGCCCTTGCCCTGCGGCAGGCCCCAGTCGGACACCTGCTTGGGCGCGGCGACGCCGAGCGCCCACACGGTCACGTCGCTCGGCAGCCGCGTGCCGTCCTCCAGCACCACCGCGTCCGGTTCCACGGACGCCACCGTCGCCCCCAGCCGCAGTTGCACCCCTCTCCTGCGCAGCGCCTCGGCCGCCGCGTCGCGCAGCCGCGGTTTGTACGGCGACAACACGAAGTCGAACCGCTCGACGAGCGTCACGCTGGTCTGGTCGGGGCGGACCTCCGGATGCGTCAGCGGCGTCGTGTGCCGGCGCAGCTCGGCCAGCGTGCCCGCCATCTCGACGCCGGTCGCGCCCGCGCCCACCACCACGACGTGCGTGCTCTGGCGCCGGCCCGCAGCGGTGTCCTCCAGGTAGTGCTGGAGCCGCCGGCGCAGCACCGCCGCGTCAGCGAGGGAGTAGATCGGCAGCGCGTTCTCCTCCGCGCCCGGCACGTTCAGCCAGTTGGTGGTGACGCCCGTGGCCAGCACGAGGTAGTCGTAGTCGAGCCCGCTGCCGTCCTCGAACTCCACCCGGCGCTCCGCGGGCAGCACCTTGCTCACCGCCGCCCGGCGGGCCCGCACGTTCGGCCACCTGGCCGCGAACGTCCTGATCGGATAGGACACGTCGGCCGTGCCCATTCCCGCCGTGGCCACCTGGTAGAGCAGCGGCTGGAAGGTGGAGTAGGGGTTGCGGTCGACGAGCGTCACCAGCGCGCCGCCCTTGGCCAGTTCCCGGGTCGCATTCAGCCCGGCGAAGCCGGCTCCTACGACGATGACTCGTGGTCTCCTCGTCATGACGGGTCCTCTCCCCGCGAACGAACGGCGTCATGCATCCCTATGGCACCGACAGCGGCTTTTAAACCACCACGGGGAGAAGAGCGCTCCCTCCCGCCGACCCTCGGGACGTGGCCTCAAGGGACGGATCGGCCAAGGGCGGGTTCGCCGAACCCGGCCGGGGAGCGCACGACCATGGGCGCCCCGCAGCCCTGCGACGCGCCCGGTCAGGAGGTCACGGGCGCGGGGGAACGGCCCACCGGTGAACCCGTTCCGGTGGGCGTTCCCGGGCGCGGGCGGCTATTTCCGGCGTGACTGCCACAATCCGATGGCGGTGACGCGTGAGCTGACGCCGAGCTTCGCGTAGATACGGTTGACGTGGTTTTTCACCGTTTTCTCGCTGAGGAACAGGCGCTGCGCGATCTGCCCGTTGGACTGGCCAGTGGCGATCAGGTCCATGACCTCGGCTTCGCGTTTGCTCAAGGACGTGAACACGCTATCGAACGCTGCGTCGTCGACTCTCATCCGGCCTCCGGGGGCGCGCAGACGGTCAGATCGCCGATGGCCCCCGTGCTTCCGGCGTTAGCGGTAGACAGCGAGCATAACTCGCATTGTCAGGATTTGGGGGCGTTGTTGGAAGAAAACGACAACGGCCGGTCCCGAAGGACCGGCCGTTCGCACAGGGTGAGTGAAGGGACTTGAACCCTCGACATCCAGGACCACAACCTGGCGCTCTACCAGCTGAGCTACACCCACCATGGCCGCCGCTGCGCGGTGGCACAAGAAAAGTGTAGCGGTGTTCGGGAGTCTTTACGCCACTGGTTTAGTCGCCGACACGCTCGGCAAGCGATCTGGCGGTGGCCGAATCGGGCCCCGGCTGGGCCACGAAGATCGCGGCGCGGTAGTAGCGAAGCTCCCTGATGCTCTCCTTGATATCCGCCAGAGCACGGTGTCCGCCCTGCTTTTCCGGGGCGGCGAAGTAGACCCGGGGATACCACCGGCGGACCAGTTCCTTGATCGACGAAACGTCCACCATCCGGTAGTGCAAATAGGCATCGACCCCGGGCATGTCGCGGGCGATGAACGTGCGGTCCGTGCCGATCGAGTTGCCGCACAGCGGCGCCTTCTTCGGCTCGGGCACGTGGCGGCGGATGTAGTCGAGCACGAGCGACTCGGCCTCCGCCAGCGTCACGCCGCCCGGCAGCTCGGGCAGCAGCCCGGAGGCGGTGTGCATCTCGCGCACGACCTCCGACATCTGCTCCAGCGACTCGGGCGGCGGCTTGATGACCACGTCGACGCCTTCGTCCAGCTGCCGGAGCTCGCTGTCGGTGATGACGCACGCCACCTCGACGAGCGCGTCGCGCCCGAGGTCGAGCCCGGTCATCTCGCAGTCGATCCAGACCAGCAAGTCACTCATTCGCTCTCCTCGCACAGCGGCTCGGAGCAATCCGCCCGCTTGTTACCTCCACCAGCCTAGTGCCACCGGTCATGCGGGCTTGAGCGAGTCGACGACGTCACCCACCACATCGGTGCCCAGATTGTCGGGGACGGAGACGTAGACGATGGCCGGCCGCCGGCCGTCGCCGCGGTCCATGAGCACGATAGCGCCGTTCTCCTTCTTCCACTTGTAGCCGTTCTCCTCCGACACCTTGCTGAAGTCGAGCTCGAACTGCAGGATCCAGGCGTCACTGTCGCCGATCTTCATCGCCTTGTCCTCGACGATCTTGCTCTCGTGCGTGAGCCGGTAGTACCTGCCGAAGTTCATGAAGACGGTCTTGGCCGTGTCACCCAGACCGGAGGCGCCGGTGTAGGGGTAGATCGGGTTGAGCACGCCCGCGTAGACGTTGCCGATCCAGTCGCCGTCGCCCTCATAGTCCTCGTGCGAGACCTTCTGCACCCCGCTCGACCACTTCTGCTGGGTGGGGTCGGGGCCGTTGATGGCGCCGGACTCGGGCACCGTCCAGTCGTCGGGCACCTCGAAGGAGACCCCGGCCTGCGGGTCGGTGACGCGGCCGCCCACCGGCTGCGGGAGCTCGACGGCGCCCTGGCTGGGCGGCGGCTGGTTCGACGGGGGATCGTTGGTGGGCGGCTCCGGCTGGAACGTGTCGGTCGGCGACGGGCCGGCCATGGGTTCGGTGCCGCCGCGGTTGACGAAGACGACGCCTCCGACGACGATCAGCGCGACCACCACGAGCGCCGCCAGCCCGCCGAACACCCACGGCATCGGGTTGCCCTGCTTGGGCGGCGGGCCCTGGCCGGGCCCCGGCAGCGGAACGCCGCCCCACTCCTGCGCGGGCGGTGGGGGCTGGCCGTAGGCCGACTGCCCGTACGTCGGCCGGCCGTACTGCAGCGTGGGGTTGGCCGGCGTCGCCGGCCAGCCAGGGTCCGGCTGCGGTCCGGAACCGGGTGACCGGGGTCCCGGACCCTGCGACGGGGGCTCGAAACCGGGCGGCTGGAGATCGGGGCCGTGCGCCTGGGGCCCGGTGACCGGCTGCCGGGGGGCGCCGGCGGCCGGCTCCTGCGCGTGGGTGGCGTCGGTCCACTGGCTGCCGTCCCACCAGCGCAGCCGGGGCTCTCCATAGGGGTCCGGGTACCACCCCGCGGGGGTCTGCGTGGTCATGTTCGCCAGATTAGTCCTCTCTCGCGCGAAACTCGGACTTCCTGGTACGGCGGCCGGCCCGGGACCCCTTCGTGCCGGACACGGGAGCGAGAGCTCCCCTGGCAGCCGGCCCCTGCGCTCAGCACTTGTAGGTGAAGGTCGCCCTGCCCGATCGCACAGGGCCCGGCGTGAGGACGCGCAGCGTCGCCGTGGCCTTGACGGTGCTCTTCCCCTGCAGTTTCCAGCGCAGCGGCAGCGCGTACGACGTCTGGTCGGCCCTGGTCCGCAGCGTCCCCTTGACGACCTCCTCGTCCAGGCTCTTGCGCCATTCGAAGGCGATCTCGCCGGGCGCCCCGTTGGTGACCACCGTGCCGGTGATCAGGACGGAGCTGCCGCAGCCCTGGGTCTTCTCCGGCGCCGTCACCTCGACCGACGTGATCGCCAGCTCGGGCGTTCCGCCCAGCCTTAACCAGGCCAGGATCGCCCCCGCCATGACGGCGGCGAACACCGCGGCGGACAGGATCGTACGCCGGCGCCGGGCTCGCGAGGCCCTGGCCGCCTTGTGCGGGCGTGCGGCGGGTTCGCCGCGCCCGTCCCGCCAGATCCGCTCGGCCGTGGTCTGCGGGCGCTGCGGCTCCGTGCCCACCCCCGGCCCGAACTGCACGGGCCCAGGGGAACGGCCTGGCACGTGCAGCAGCGTGACGACGTCGCCCTCGTCCCGCGGCTCGACCGGCGGCCGCGCGTAGGCGGGCGGCTGCGCGTAGGCGGGCGGCTGCGCGAACGCCGACCTGCCGCGGGCCGCCCGGGCCAGCGCGTCCCTGCTGATCGTGCCGCCGGGCAGCGCCGACCGCTCGGTGACCAGCGTATCCCTGGCGGCGGCCAGGCCGAGGGTGGTGGCCGAGGTGGCGGCGCGGGTGAACAGCCCGGCGGCCTCCGGCGTGCCCTGCTCGCAGGAGGCGGCCAGCACGCGCGCCAGGGACGCCCAGCCGGTCGCGTCCCGCTCGGGCGGGGAGGCCTGGCCGCGGACGGCGTCGGACAGGCCGCGTTCCGACAGCAGCGCGGCGCCCTCTGCCGTGATCACCACCGTGCGCGGATGCACGGAGCCGTGCGTGACCCCGGACGCGTGCAGCGCGAGCAGGGTCTGGGCGGTCTCCACCAGTACGGCCGCCGCGCCGTCGGCGGGGATCGGTCCCGAGGCGAGCAGGTCGGCCACGGTGGGGCCGGCCGCCTGCGCGGTGAGCAGCCACACCTGGTCGCCGGTGGCCACGACGTCGGCCACCGGGATCAGCCCGGTCAGGCCGGCGAGCACGAGCCGCTGGTCGGTCATCACCGACTGGACGACCCGGTCGCGGACGCCGGGCAGTACGATGATCTTGGGATCGAACAGCAGCGCCCCGGCCCTGCGGCCGTCGGGGGAGATGGCGTCGATCCAGTTGCCGACCTCGGTCACCCAGGTGTGCTGGGTGAGCCGGAAGCCGGCGATTGTGTTACCGGGGCCGTTCGCAGGGTCGTCCATCGCCGTTACCCCCCCGCCTGTGAGTGTCTAGCGCTTGCCTCTGTGGCGCCGCGCCTTGCGGCGCCGCACCGCAAGTGTGACCGGAAGCGTGCCCGTCGTCACGAGTCCGGTCGCGAACAGCAAGGCCTGCGCCTAACCCGAGGCGTCCTGCCGGGGCTGCTCCCCGGCGGTCGGCAGATCACTGGTGGGCCGGTCGTCTTCCGGCTCGCTGCGCGGCGGTGTCCCGGGCTGTGGCGATTGCTCGCCTCCCGGCCCGTCGGAGGCGGGCGGTTGCGTGGGCTCGGTCGGCCGGTTCGTCGGGATGGTGAAGGTGGGCGCGGACGTCGGGGTGGGGTCGGGGGACGTCGACGGCGGACGGTCACCGTCGGGCACGTGGACGTCGCCGCTGAGCCGCGGCCGCTCGGGGGTCGGCGTCGGGGTCGCGGTCGGCTTCGTGCTCTGCCGGGGAGTCCTGACCCGGGTCGGCGTGGGCCGGGGCTTCGGGGTGCGCGTCCGCGTGGCCGGGCGGCTGCTCGGTGACGCGGGCGGCGCCGTGTCGCTCACCGTGGGAGCCGGCGTGGACGGCGTGGGCTCCGGCGTCCGGCCGGTCTCCTCCGGCGAGGGCGCCGCCTCCACCTCCGTCATCGCGGGTTCCGGTGCCCCCGGCTCCGTCGTGGCCGGCGTGATCCGGGTGAGCTGCGCCTGCAACACCGGCTTGTCCTCGGCCGCGTTGACGAGGAGCACGATCGCGGCGACCAGCACGACGGCGGCGGTGGCGCCGATGGCGAGCTTGGCGGGCAACGTGCGCAGGAGGCGCGACGGGTCGCGGAAGCGGGTCTCGACCACCGTCGTGCCCGTCTCGGCCGGCTCGTCGAGCCCGGTCGGGAAGAACAGCACCAGCATGCCGGCCAGGGCGGCCAGGCGGCGGCGTCCGCGCTCTTCCCAGTCGGGGCCGTACGCCCCGGCCGCGACGGTCTCCAGCTCGGCCAGGAACGCCTCGGCCGACGACGGGCGCTCGGCCGCGTCCTTGGCGAGGCCGCGTGCGACCAGGCCGCGCAGGTGCTCGGGCACGTCGCCGACCGGCGGGGTGGCTTTCTGGTGCTGGTGGGCCAGCGCGGCCAGGTTGGCCGCGCGGAAGGGGCGGGAGCCGGTCAGGCACTCGAAGAAGACGACGGTGGCGGCATAGACGTCGGTGGCGGGCCCCGCCGGCGCGCCCGACCACTGCTCAGGAGCCATGTACGGGGGCGTCCCCGCGGGGCTCGCACCCTGGCCCGTCCTGACCGCGATGCCGAAGTCCACCAGCTTGCTGGTGCCGTCGCTCTGGACCATGACGTTCTCGGGCTTGAAGTCCCGGTGCACGACGCCGATCGCGTGGGCCGAGGCCAGGCCCCTGAGCGAGCCCTTGAGCACGGTCAGCGCCGCCTCGGGGCCCGTGGGGCCCTCGGACCTGATGAGCTCGCGCAGGGAGACCCCGTTGACGAGCTCCATGATGATCGCCGCGCCCTGGCCGCTCTCGACGTAGTCGATGAGGCGGGCGTGATAGGCGCTCTGCAGCGTGGCGAGCAGCCGGGCCTCGTGCCGGAAGCGGGCGACGAACCCGACGTCGGAGCGGAGCTCGTCGCTGAGGTATTTGATGGCCACCTCGGCGCCGTCGTAGTCGCGCCGGGCCAGAACCACGCGACCGGCGGCGCCCGACCCGAGCTCACGAACCGCGGCATAGCCAGGGACCCCCCACTGTCCATCACCATGCATAGCGGTTTCCTCCGGAGTCGTACGGGCCCCCACCTCATCAAACGGTCCGTAGCTTAACCAGAGGGAAGCATGATCCCGCTACTGATATCGCTAGATGTCAGCATTGTCACCTGATGGTGCCGGGCGACTCCGCGCTCGGGCTCCGGCTCGGCTCGTTCTCCGGCTCCTCCTTGGGGCAGTCCGGCGTGCTCCCGGAGGCGCTGGAGCCGCCGTTGCCCGCCGCGGGCACGGTGGCGGCCGTCACCGTCCACGTCGAGCCGCAGCCCAGCTTGGCGGGGAAGCGCAGCGTTCTCGTGTACGACGTGTCACCGGACAGGGTGACCGTCCGGGTGCCCAGGCGTTCGCCGCCGGCCGCGAACGAGACGGCCAGGCGTACCCGCTGGGTGTCCGACGTGGTCACCGCGACCGTCGCGGCCAGCCCGCCCTCGGACGCCGCGGCCCGCTGGACCGACACCCGCCGCACGGCCGGAGGGCACGAGACCTGGGTCCGCGCGGTGGCCGTCCTGCCGCCCGCGCGCACGGTCACCGACAACGTCGCGCCACACGGGCGTGAGCGGAAGGTGTGGGCGAGCGAGCGGGTGTACGAGGTCCGGCCGGACAGGTTCGCGGAGCGGGTGGCGACCTGGTCCCCGTTGACCGCGAACTCGGCCCGTACGGGGATCTCCGCCGTGCCGCTCGCGCTCACCCGCAGCCGGGCGGTCGCGGTGCGGCCTGGCGCGGCCGGCAGGCCGAGCGAGACGCGCAGGCCCGTCACCTCGGTCCGGCAGGGCGGCAGGGAGAACGTGCCCGACCCGGCGCCACCGGCCGCGGCGGGTGACGTGGTGACGGCCAGCCGGAGCGTGCCGCCGCACGGGCGCTCTCCCATGGCCCAGGTGAGCGTGCGGGTGTACGACGTGGCGCCGCTCAGGCGTACGCGCTGGACATGGCCGTCCGTGCCGGGGGCCCGCCAGGTCGCGACGGCGGCGACGGGGGCGGTTCCGCTGGTGCGCAGGGTGACCGTGCCGCGGGCGACCCCCTTCCCATCCACCGTGAGAGCGCCCACGCCGACCCGCAGCACCGACGTGGCCGGTGAGGGCGTCGGCGTGGAGGTGCCGGTGAGCCCGCCCGGCGTGGGCCCGGACGGGTCCGGGGTCCGTACCGGCGTGGTGGTCGCGCCGGGACTGCGCACGGGCGTCACGGGGGGCACGGTCGCGCCGGGGGTTCGTCTTGGCGCGGTGGCGCGGGGTGTCCGCGCCGGGCCGGTGGTCGCGCGCGGCGGGGCGCCGCTCTCCTCGGGCGTGCTCGCCTCCGCCGAGCTCGTCGGCGTGCCCTCCGGCGGTGTGCCGGTCGTGCTTTCCGGGGGCGTCCCCGGGGTCGTCGCGGGCGTCGTCTCCGGCCCGCCGGAGACCGGTGCCGTCGAGAGTTCCGTCGGCGGCACCGCCGCGGCCGCGCCGATCTGCGCGGGTGGCGGCTGCCGGTCGACCAGCACGACCGCCACCGTCACGGCCGTCGCGGCGGCCACGCCGGCGGTCACCACCACGCGGGCCGCCTTCGAGCGCATCCCGCGGAGCACCCTTGCACGGGCCGCTCCCGACCGCGTCCGCACGCGGCTCGCTTTCGAGCCGCGGAACACCGTCCTGGCCAGCGACGTGCCGACCTCAGGGGCGGGCGTTTCCGGCCGGGGCAGCAGCAGGGCGAGCAGCGCGACGAGCGCCGCCAGCCGCCGCCTGCCGCGCTCCTCCCAGTCGTCCCCGTACGCCGCCCTCGCGACGGCCTCCACCTCGGCCACGAACGCCGACGCGCTCGCCGGCCGCAGCGCCGGGTCCTTGGCCAGGCCGCGGGTGATCAGCCCGCGTACCGGCTCGGCGACGTCGTGGGCGGGCACCGGGGCGTACAGGTGCTGGTAGCCGAGCACGCTGGGCTCGGTGGACCGGTACGGCCGGTGCCCGGTCAGGCACTCGAAGAAGACCGCCGTGGCCGCGTACACGTCGGTGGCGGGGGAGGCGGGCCGCTCCTCCCACAACTCGGGCGCCATGTAGGGAGGCGTGCCCTCGGTGCGCGCGACCGTGCCCTGGCGCACCGCGATGCCGAAGTCGACGAGCTTGCTCACCCCGTCGTCGCGGACGATCACGTTCTCCGGCTTGTAGTCCCGGTGCACCAGGCCGTGGGCGTGCGCCTTGGCCAGGCCGAGCAGCGAGCCCTTCAGCACGACGAGCGCCGCCTCCGGCCCGGTCGTGCCGTTCTCGCGCAACAGCGCCCGCAGCGAGACGCCGTTGACCAGCTCCATCACGATGGCCGCGCCGTGATGGTCCTGGATGTACTCCCACAGCGTGGCGATGTGCGGGTCGCGCAGCGTGATCAGCAGCCGCGCCTCCGACTGGAACCTGGCCAGGGCGGCGGGATCGTGCAGCAGCCGCGTCGACAGGTATTTGACGGCGACCTCGACGCCCGTCTCGTCATGGACGGCCAGCGTCACCCGCCCGCTGGCACCCTGCCCGAGCTGCTTGATCTCCGTGTAACCGGGGGCGCTCCACTGCATATGCCTCTCCCATCAGGGTCGGCCCACCTGATGAGACGTGTGATCAAGCAGTCAGGTTTTCCAGGTGCGCCTGGCTTTATGGAACTACTCCCGAGAGAGGACGTGAACAGGTGCGGCGATACCTTCTGGGAGCACCGGATCGGGCTCCGGCTCGCCCCAGGACGTGACCAGGGGCACCACTCCCGCCCACACGGGCAGCTCGTAGTCCTCGGGTTCGTCCTTGGGCGCGCCGCGCCGGATCTTGACCGACGCCTCCTCCAGCGACAGCGCGAGCACGGCCGTGGCGGCCAGCTCCTTGCGCGAGGGCAGGCGGGCGTAGTCCCACTGGCCGGGCGCGAGCTGCTCGGACAGCGCCCGCAGCGCCTCCATGCGCTCGTCTGGGTCGGTCACCAGCCTGGGACGGCCGTAGATGATCGCCGAGCGGTAGTTGAAGGAGTGGTTGAAGATCGAGCGGGCGAGCACGATGCCGTCCAGGTGGGTCACCGTGACGCACACCTCGCTCCCGTCGCCGGCCCGCAGGGACCGCGCGCCGGTGGAGCCGTGCAGGTAGAGGGTCTCGCCGATGCGCCCGTAGCCGGTCGGCACGACCATGGGATGGCCGTCGACGACCACCCCCAGGTGGCAGACCAGCCCGGTGTCCAGCACCTCGTAGAGATCGTTCCTGTCGGTGCTGCCGCGCTCTTTGGCACGGCCGAGCGTGGTGCGCGAAGTGGTGGAGAGCATGGTTCGACCGTACGGGCGAAGTGGACCTATCCTGTAGGGCCACTATCGGCCCCTTCGTAGAGACCACTTCCGCCGGTGCACACTCCGCCGTCCACCGCGGGCCGTCGGCCGCAGCCTTCCGCCCGCACCCACGTCGACCTGCCCGTATCCCTGTCGCGCGACTCGGCCGAGCCGCTCACGGCGCAGCTCGCCGGCTGGCTGCGCCGCGCCATGCTGGACGGCGCCCTGGCGCCCGGCGAGCGGTTGCCGTCCACGCGGGCGCTGGCGGTGCAGCTGGCGGTGAGCAGGACCGTGGTCACCGAGGCCTACCAGCAGCTCTACGCCGAGGGCTGGCTGGACGGGCGGCACGGCTCCGGCACGTACGTGGCCGACATCGAGACGCCGCGGCCATCCCAGGAGAGGCCGTCACAGGAGGCGCGCGTGCCCGCCGGGCCGCCGCTCCCGGACGGCGGGATCGACCTCAGGCCGGGCCGGCCCTGGGTGCGCGACTACGACAGGGCGGCGTGGAAGCGGGCCTGGCGCAAGGCGGCCGACCTGCCGCCCGGCGGCTCGCCCGACCCCTGCGGCCTGCCGCGGCTGAGGGAGCTGCTCGCCGACCATCTGCGCCGCGCCAGAGGGATGGCCGTCGGCCCGGAGAACGTCCTGGTCACCCGGGGCACCGGCAACGGGCTCGACCTGTGCGCGATGGCGCTGCTCGGCACGGGCGCCAGAGCGGGGGTCGAGGACCCCGGCTATCACGTGGCGCGCACGGTCTTCGCGGCCAGGGGCGCGGAGGTGGTGCCGTGCCCGGTGGACGCCGACGGCGTCGTCGTCGACGGGCTGCCCCGTGACCTGCGCGTGCTCTACACCACGCCCGCCCACCAGTATCCGCTGGGCGGCCGGCTGCCGATCCCGCGCAGGGAACGCCTGCTGGCCTGGGCCAGGAGCACCGGCGCGACGATCGTCGAGGACGACTACGACGCCGAGTTCCGCTACGACGTCGCCCCGCTGCCCGCCCTCTACGGCCTCGACCCCGCGCGGGTGGTGCTCCTGGGCACGCTCTCCAAGATCCTCGCCCCTGACGTCGGCGTCGGCTGGCTGGTCGGCGACCCCGCGCTCGTCGAGCGGATCGCCGGGCTGCGCGACACGGTGGCCGACCGTACCAGCGGCCCCGTGCAGCAGGCCGTCGCCACCCTGCTGGAGCGCGGCGACCTCGACCGGCACCTGCGCAGGATGCGCCTGGAATACGCGCGCCGCCGGGCGCTGGTCGTCGACCTGCTCGGGCCCGTCTGCAGGCTGCGGGGCGACACGGCAGGGTTGCACGTGCTGGCCGAGCTGCCCGAGGCCGCCGCGCCCGCGGTCGTCGCGCGGGCCAGGGAACACGGCGTCCTGGTCGACTCCATCGAGCACCACCACCACGGCCGTTCCCGCCTGCACGGCCTGGTGATCGGGTACGGCTCCGCCTCGCTCGCCGACGTACGGCGCGGCTGCCACGTCCTGGCCGGCCTGATCAGGCGGACGACCGGCTGACCGGGCCCTCCGGGGGCTCCAGACGGCGCAGGACGGGCAGGGCGCGGGCGGCGTACAACGGGTCGACGGGCAGCACGTTCCTGGCCCACCAGCGCGCGGGGCCGGGGTGCGGTGACGCCTCGACATAGCCGGGCGCGTAGTCGTCGTACGGCGGGTCGTACAGGTAGCCCGTCGCCACCCCGTGCCGCTCCAGTTCGGCGATGGCCGCGTCCCTGTCGCGCACCAGCAGCGGCACGCGGAACAACGGCTGGTCCAGGTTGTCGCGCACGGCGGGAGCGACCGTGGGCAGCTCGGCCAGCCGCCGGACGCCCGCCAGGCGGCGGTCCCGCGTCCTGGGCACCTGGGCCAGCCGCCTTGACCGGTACCAGCGGACGAGCCGGCCCCGGTGACGGCGGTAGTCGTGCAGGTCGGCGCGGACCCAGGGGTCGAAGGGCGGCAGCGCGGGCGCCTGCTTGAGCGCCGCCCGCAGCCCGTCGGGGTCGAGCGGGATCCGGTAGCCCTCGCGCGACTCGTGCAGGCCGAGGGCCCTGGAGAGGGCGAGCGCGGGGCGTACGAGGTTGGAGCGGAGCGCCGCCTGGCGGGCCATGGACGTGGCCACGCTCATCAGGTCGGCGCGCGAAGAGCCGGGGGCCAGCAGCTCGTCGCGGGCGCGGGCCAGCGCCTCCATGTCCGACGCGTTCTCGACGGCGAGCACGCCGCCCGAGCCGGCCCCGGCGTGTTTGGAGAGGCTGAAGACGCCCGCCTGGCCGAAGGTTCCCAGCGGCCGGCCGTCGACGTGGCTCTCCAGGGCGTGGGCCACGTCCTCGATGAGGATCTTGCCGGTGAGGGCGGAGACGCGGTCGGGCAGGCCGTACAGGTTGGTGGTCAGGACCGCGTCCACACCGTCGAGGTCCACCCGGGAGACGTCGATGTTGCCGTCACGGGGGGAGAGCGGCGCGATCACCGGCCGCAGCCCGGCCGCCAGCACCAGGAACAGGATCTCGTCGGCGGAGATGGGCGACATGAGCAGCCGCTGGCCGGGCAGGCACCAGTGGCGTAACGCCAGGTAGAGGCCGAGCCGGTTGGACGGAAGCGACAGACAGTGACGGCCCGTGTGCTCTGCGATCACGTTCATCCCTGTAGGACAGTACGCAGCTTTCCATACGTTTTCAACGCCTTGTCGGCCGTCCTGAGCAAGATCGGATTGGCCATCACCGTGGCGCGCGTCTTGCGCGCGGGCACCCGCATCATCCAGTGCAGCCCCGCCGCCGCGCCGACCCTGGCCACCCGGCCCTCGGCCACCTGCAGCTCGCCGGTCTTGAGCTTGTCTTTGTACTCCTTCTGGCCCCGGCCCATGTCGATGACGCGGATGCCCGCCTCGGCGGCTCGCTCGGCCATCGCGAGATGGTGGATGAGGCCGGGGGAGTATTTCGCGAAGCGGGGGTCGTAGGCGGGGAACCAGCCGACCAGCGTGGTGCCGGTGCGCAGCCCGAAGTGCCCGGCCACCGGCCGGTCGTCGGCGTAGACCATGTCCAGCACCCCGGCGAAGCTCTCCGACCGGGTGGCCAGCAGCCGCTCGACCAGCTCCACGATCCACCGGTGGGAGAACCGGTCGGTGCGGCCCGTGCGGCGGTATTGGTCGGTCTTCCAGCCGAGCAGCGTGCGCAGCGGCGCCATGTCGGCGCTCGCGTAGTCGTGGCGGACCTTCCCGGCCTCGCGCTCCAGCTTGCGCGCCTTGGCCAGGGTTGATTTGTACGTCTTGCCGGAGTGCTGCCTCAGGAACTCGGTGTAGCGGCCATAGCCGTCGCTCAGGTCGATGATCGGCGACGGGTGCCGCTCGTGCCGGGGTTCGAGCAACGGCTGCCCGGCCACCAGGTGGTCGAACTCGTAGACCGACAGCCCGCAGTCCCTGATCAGCCGGCGGGGGTCGAGGTCGAGGTCCTTGATGTGGACGATGCCCTGCGCGTCGGTGAGCCCGGCGGCGACAGGCTTGCCGATGCCCAGCGGATGCCGCTCGAAGGGGAAGAACCCGACGATCTCCGGACCGTCGTGAATCACGGCCACGCGGACGACATCGCGGACCTCGCCCACCGTGATCGTGAACTCGGGGGACAGGAACGGGTTGTCGAAGACGGTGCCGGGCTCCTGCAGGCTCCGCCACCGAGCGATCTCGGGCTCTCCCAGCTCACGAGGCAGGGCAAGGGTGACGCGCATGGGCTCCTACTGTGTGCAGCCACTCTCTGTCCAGCATCCGGGCAGACGTATACCCCCCAGACTAAAGGATCTCGCGCCATGCGAATCGCCGCTGGTCTGGAACGTTACGCAACTGCCAGCTGGCATTCAGCACAGAATGAGGTTCTAATGTGTGTTCATGACCGTACCTGGCATCGACCACCCCAGTCTCGTCGCGTGGATGGGCCGGAACGTGCCCGACGCGGGCGAGCCCCTGTCCGTCTCGCTGATCTCGGGTGGGCGGTCGAACCTGACGTACCTGGTCGAGGCCCGCGACCGCCGGCTGGTGCTGCGCCGGCCCCCGCTCGGCCATGTGCTGCCCACCGCCCACGACATGCGGCGCGAGTTCCGGGTCATCTCCGCCCTCGCGCCGACGCCCGTGCCGGTGCCGGGTCCTGTCGCGTTCTGCGCCGACGAGGACGTGATCGGGGCGCCGTTCTACCTCATGGAGTACGTCGCCGGCGCCGCCGTGCGGACCGGGGAACAGCTCGGCGACCACACGCCTGAGCAGGCGCGGCGGCTGTCGGAGCGGCTGGCCGAGGTGCTGGCGGCCATCCACGCCGTCGACTACCGCGCCGTCGGGCTCGCGGACTTCGGGCGGCCGGAGGGCTACATGGCCAGGCAGCTCGACCGGTGGTGCCAGCAGTGGGAGCGGTCGAAGACGTCGGAGTCGCCGGAATATTACCGGCTCGTCGGCCGGCTGCGGGAGCGGCTGCCCGCCGAGTCCGCCGGCACGCTGGTGCACGGCGACTACCGGCTCGACAACACGCTGATCAGGCTGGGGGAGCTCGAGATCGCGGCCGTGGTCGACTGGGAGATGTCCACCCTCGGCGACCCGCTGGCCGACCTGGGGCTCACGCTGACGTACTGGCACGACGCGGGGGACGACGAGCGGGCGGGGATCCCGGTGGCGGGAGACGTGACGGTGGCGCCCGGGTTCATGAACGCCGCCGAGTTCGCGAGCCACTACATCAAAACGTCAGGTCGTGATATTTCGGATCTTGGGTTCTATGTGGCTTTCGGTAACTTCAAGCTGGCGGTCATCGTGGAGGGTATCCACGCCCGCTTCCGGCAAGGTAAGACCGTGGGAGAGGGATTCGACCACATCGGGTCCGCCGTACCCACGCTGATCGCCCGCGCCCACCGCATGCTCGACCAGCACTGAAGAAGCTCGGCCGGCGATCGACCGGCACCCGACCGCCGCTGAGACGCTCGACCAGCCTGGACCCCGGGCCTCGACCCCGCAAGGAGCGCCATGAGCACAGTTGCACTGATCACCGGAGCGGCCAGCGGCATCGGGGCCGCCGTGGCACGCCGGCTCTCGGCCGGCGGGGTCAAATGCGTGCTCGTCGACCGCGACGGCGAGGGCGTGGAACGGCTGGGCAAGGAGGTCGACGGCGCGTGGCTGGCCGCCGACGTCAGCGAGGAGCAGGCCTCGCTCGAGGCCGTCGCGCTGGCCGAGCAGCGGTACGGCCGGCTCGACCTGGTCCACCTCAACGCCGGCGTCAGCGGGCGGGTGGACCTGGCCGACTTCGACGTCGAGCGCTACCGCCAGGTGGTCGGCGTGAACGTGGACGGCGTCGTCTTCGGCGTCCGGGCCAGTGTCCCGCTCCTCGCCCGTTCCGGCGGCGGCGCCATCGTGGCCACCTCGTCGCTGGCCGGGCTCGTGGCCTTCTCCGGCGACCCCGTCTACACGATGACCAAACACGCCGTCGTCGGCCTGGTCAGGGCGCTGGCCGAGCCGCTGGCCGCCCAGAACATCCGCATCGGCGCCGTGTGCCCCGGCTTCACCGACACGCCGCTGGTCGCGGAGTCGCGGGAGATGTTCGTCAACGCGGGCTTCCCGCTGCTCACCGCCGACGACGTGGCCGCCGCCGTCGAGTCCGCCTTCTACGCTGAAACCCCGGGCACCCTCCTCATCGTCCAGCCCGGTAGGCAGCCGGTGCCGTACCGTTATGCCGGGGTGCCCGGCCCCGCGGGCGGCCAGCGGCCACCACGTGTGGATTGACGGTTAGCGATCCGCAAGTGGGACGATTAGCGTCATTAAGGCTGGCCTAAACCCGGCCTTTCTGTATGTTCGTCCCCGTGTGGGCTCGTGAGGAATGAGGAGCGTTCAGTGATCCCGACCGATGGCCGTCATGCACGCCGACGATCGCCCTGGCCCATAGCCCTTGGAGCCGGCATCCTCGCGGTCGTCCTCGTGGCGGGCATCATGGTCTACGCCTCGCTCAGGTCGCAGGAGCGCAGCGAGTTCAGCGGCCAGGCCGCCACGAAGGCGCCCACGGAGCCGGCTCCCCAGCTGGAGGAGCCGCCCGCGCTGGCCAACTGGCCGCGCTGGGGCGTCACGCACACGCAGTTCAGCGCCGACAACGAGCCGGAACACGTCATCGAGCAGGCCAGGGGCGTGCTCGGCCGGGTGCCCATGGTCCAGAACCAGCACATCATGGGGTGGGGCGTCGGCAACCCCGAGCCGAGCCCGGGGCAGTTCAACTTCCGCGACCTCGACCGGCGGCTGACCTTCATGTCGTCGTCGCGAGGGCTGCCGGTGATCACGCTGTGCTGCGCGCCCGACTGGATGAAGGGCGGCAAGGCCGGGCGTACGGACTGGAGCAAGAACCACACCGTCGCCCCCGAACCCGAGCACTTCGACGACTTCGCCAAGCTCGCCGTCAGGGTCGCCAAGCAGTATCCGACCGTCAAGCACTACATGGTCTGGAACGAGTTCAAGGGCTTCTGGGATCCGGCCACCAACAAGTGGGACGCCAGGGGATACACCGAGCTGTACAACAAGGTCTACACGGCTCTGAAGAAGGTGAACAGCGACATCAAGATCGGCGGGCCGTACATCCCGATCGAGAGCAACGCGAGAAGCCAGGAGCCCTCCGAGCTCAGCGGATCCTGGGGGACCGTCGACCAGCGCGCGCTCGACGCGATCCAGTACTGGATCGACAACAAGCAGGGCGCCGACTTCATCGTGGTCGACGGCGCGTCGATGACCAACGACAAGGGCAACATCCCCAACGACTTCGCCGCCCAGGCCAAGTTCGGCGCCGTCACCTCGTGGCTGCGGCAGAAGAGCGGCGACCTGCCGGTGTGGTGGGCGGAGTGGTACGTCGAGCCGGAGAACTCCGGGTGGACGGAGGAGCAGCGCACCGCGGTGCAGGCGACTGCGCTCATGGAGTTCGCCGCCAGCGGCGTCACCACGGCGCTCTACTGGAACCCGCAGATGAAGGACGAAGGCGAGTGCCCCGGCTGCCTGTGGGCGCCGAAGGTGGGCGGCGAGATGCCGATGGCGGGCCTGCTGAGCGGATTCGCCAAGTGGTTCCCCGCCGGGGTCGAGGTCTCCAAGGTCCGGACCTCCGACCAGCGGATCAAGGCCATCGGCCAGCAGCGCCAGAGCGTCATGGTGAACACGTCCGGCGAGGACGTCACCGCGACCGTCGACGGCAGGCAGGTCACCCTGCGGCCGTACGAGATCAGGTGGTCCGGCAGAGGCATGTGAGCATGCCGGCGCCTGCTGTGTTCCTCTCCCGGGTTCCTCATCGGTGACCGGGAAGGCGACGGCTCGCTCCGATCGGGCGGGCCGGCCTGGTCCCGTACGTCAGGTAACGCAGCAGCCACTCCACCGGCCCGTACCGGTGCCCGCTGAGCCACCGGCGGCTGTAGAGGACCTGGGCGGCGAAGACGCCCGCGACGATCAGCAGCTCCATCGGCGGGCTGACCCGGTCCACGAGCGCCAGCCCGTACCCCGTGAAGATCAGCGCGCAGATCAGCGACTGCGCCAGGTAGTTGGACAGCGCCATCCGGCCGGGCGCGGCCAGGGCTCGCCCGATGCGCGGCACGCGCGGCAGCAGCCGCAGGAACGTCGCCGCGTACGCGGCCGCCAGCAGCGGCGCCGTCGCCAGGTCCACCGCCTCGCCCCAGAACTTGTGCACCACGCCGGTCCAGGCGGACAGCGCGGCGAAAGACGCCCCCGCCAGACCGGCGGTGAAGCCCGTCCACTGCAGCCTGCGCAGCGTTCTCGTGTGCGCGGACAGGTCGCGGAGGACGCCTGACTTGCCGGCCGCCAGCCCGAGCAGGCACGCGGCCAGCACCGCCGGCCCCTGGAACAGGGCGCGCAGCACGATGATCAGCGACAGCTTCCTCAGGTGCTCCGACACGATCTGCCAGAAGCTCCCGCCCAGCGCCGTGTCCGACCTGGCGGCCTCGGCCGCGCCGTCCGTCATCGTGCCCGCCAGATCCAGCCCCAGGGTGGCCAGCACGGCCGCCAGCACGAAGCCGAGCGCCAGCACCGCCGTCAGCGCGACGGCCAGCAGCACGGCCGTCCTGGGCCTGACCCGGTGGAGGAACAGCAGGACCAGGCCCACGGCGGCGTACGTCGTCAGGATGTCTCCGGGGAACAGCAGCACGGCGTGCGCCAGCCCGATCAGGAGCAGCCCGGCCAGCCGCCGCAGGAACATCGGCCGGAACGCGCGCCCCTGCCGCGCCGCCGAGTCGAGCTGGAGCGTGAAGTTGTAGCCGAACAGGAACGAGAACAGCAGGTAGAACTTGTTCTCGACGAATATCGTGACGAACCACCGCACGGCCCAGTCGAACGGCGAGTCGAAGGCGGGCTCCGCCATCCCGGCCATCCGGTATCCGGAGGCCAGGAAGGCGATGTTGACGACGAGGATGCCCAGGAGCGAGAAGCCCCGCAACGCGTCGATGGAGATGATCCGTGCCGCAGCGGTACGTGCGTCCGGTCCGACGGGAAGTGCCCTCTGTGCCCTCATTGAGGGCATCATCCCGTAGAACCTGAGAGTTTCCTGGGAAGTTAGTTATTTTGTGCGATGTGGATGAACCGTTCGATGATCACCGCGATGGCCACCACGAACGCCGGGACCGCCAGGAACAACAGCCGTTTGCGCGTCCTGCGCGCCCGGTTGGGGCCGTTCAGGCGGATGATCTCGTAGCCGAGCAGCGCCACCCACGTCACGATCAGCGCCCCGATGCCCACCGGCGTCCACGGCGAGGTGGGGTCGCCGCGGCCCTTGTAGGGGTTCGGCTCGGGGATCTCCGTCCCCCTGACGAACTTCTTCCAGGTGTAGAGCGCCGCGTCGTCGTTGGAGTACACCCGTTTCAGATGGGGCGAGGCGTCCAGCGCCGCGCGGAACTTCTCTCCCCAGTCCGCCGGATAACCCTCGTTGAGCTGCAGGTAGCTCACCTGGCCGGTGCTCACTATCAGGTACGAGTTACGCGGCTGCCCCTGCAGCGCCTTCACCGCGTCGGCGATCTTCGTCGGATCCTTGTGCACGAGCGCCTGCTCGTTGAAGGCGACCAACTCGACGTCGCGCTCGCCCCACGGCAGGGTCGGCGTGACCTCCGGCCCCAGCTTGGGCACCAGATAGAGCACCCGCGCGCTGGGCTTGTCGTGGTCGTAGACGTAGTGCAGGGCCGCCACCTCGCCGGTGGTCACCCGCTCGAACTTCTCGTTGCCGTACCTCGCCAGCAGGAACGCCATCGCGAACAACACCGCGAAGCACGCCGCGAGCACGACCGAGATCTTCCTGGTCAGCTCGGGGTTGAAGCGCACGTTCCGCTTGCGCAGCGGCACGGTCTCCTCGCGCACGTCGGCGCTGTCGGCCGGCAGGTTGGGGAAGAACGCGTACGCGGCCAGCAGGCACGCGCCGGGCAGCGCGAACATGTAGATGCGCAGCCCGATCTCGCCGCCGTAGTTCTGCAGCCCCAGCGCCAGCACGGGCACGCAGAGCAGGATCAGCGCCGACCTGTCGAACACCCCGCGCCGCAGCCTTCGGAACAACCCGGCCGCCGCCAGCCCGAGGATCACCACCAGGATGCCGAGGCGGGCCTGCAGCACCATCGCGTGGGCGGGATCGGTGCCCTCGATCCGGTCGCCGGTGTTGCTGCGCAGGTTGGACAGGACGTTGCCCAGACCACCGAAGATCGTGTCGATCTGGCTCGCCCAGAAGCCCACCGTCATGTAGCTGATCCAGGCCGCCACCACGAGCCCGAGGAAGAACGGCAGCCCCCACGTCAGCGAGGTCCGCTTCACCAGCAGGAACGCCGTCAGCACGCCGAGCATCATGAACGGCGTGATCTGGTGCGAGGCCACCGACGCGATGAACAGCGCCATCAACATCATCAGCATGAGCAGCTTGTCGGCCCGGTAGGTGCCGGTGTTGGCCAGCTCGCCCGGCGTCATCGCGTCCAGCCTGCCGAGCAGCTTGCGCACGCCCTTCGGGGCGATCGGCCTGGTCCGCGGCTCCACCCGCCCGAACCATCGCAGCAGGATCGCCACGTACGCCAGATACAGGGCGAACGTGAAGCCCTGCGGCGAGAAGTAGTCCTGCCCGATCCACTGCACCAGCACGAACAGCAGCGCCGCGAACCACCGCGCCCGCGTGGTCGCCACCACCTGGCGCAGGATCAGCACGAACGGCAGCAGGTAGAGCAGGTTCGACAGGAGCGGCGTCCACTGCAGGATCGTCGTCATGTCGCTGATGCCGGCGGCCTTCGTCACGAACGCGAACAACGCGAAGAAGCCCGGCCAGCCCATGCGGGCGTCGATGCCGATCGCCGTCTCGCCCGTCCTGCTGATGAACTCCACGAAACCGGCATGGATGTACGCCGTGGGGAACCGCGGCTCGTCCGCCACGAGCGACCCGACGCCGTGCAGGGCGAACGCGATCGCGGCGATCTGGAACAGCAGCAGGAACTTGCGGTCGGTGCTCTGGGCGACCGTGACGAAGAACGACACGATCATGATCAGGATCGCCAGGAACGCGGTGACCGGGAGCGCCGAGATCAGCCCGAGACCGTCGATGTCGGCCGGGTCCACACCCCGCAGCGGCCCCGGGGACACCTTGACGGCGAGGACGAACATGAGCAGGCCCTCGAGGACCAGCACCACGGGCAGCCACCGGGGCGCGCTGGCGATCAGAGCTCTGACCCGGGTTCTCAGCGACTGCGGTCCCGTCGGCGCCTGCAACTGCGCGACCGGCCCTCCAGCCGGACCCTGCGGCGGCGCCTCCTGCGCCACGCCCCCGTGCCCGTACGGCGGCCCCCCGCCGGGCCCTCCGGCGTGTGGGCTCCCCGCAGCGGGCGGCGCTCCAGCGTTCGGATTCCCGCCGGGTGGACTCCCCGCCGCGGGCGGCCCTGCGATGTTCGGGTTGCCGGTGCGAGAGTTCCCCGCCGCGGGCGGTGCTCCGCTGTTCGTATTCCCGGGGTGAGGACTTCCCATGGCAGGGCCAGTGGCGGGCGGCGCTGCGGTGCTCGGGTTGCCGGTGTGAGGGCTTCCGGCTGTGGGCGGTGCTCCGCTGTTCGGGTTGCCGGTGTGAGGGCCGTCTGTGACGGGCGGCGCTGTGCTACCCGGGTTTCCGCCGTGAGTTCCGGGCTTAGCCCCACCGGCCGGTGGGGCGGCGGCCTGCGCCGTGCCGGCCGGTCGGGTCCCCCCGGAGGCCCGTGCGCCGCCGGTCGGTTTCGTCCCTCCGGAAGCCTGCGAACCGCCGGACGACTGGGAACCGCCGGACGACTGGGAACCGCCGGACGACTGGGAACCGCCGGACGACTGGGAACCGCCGGACGACTGGGAACCGCCGGACGACTGGGAACCGCCGGACGACTGGGAACCGCCGGACGACTGCGAACCCGCGGACGACTGCGAACCCGCGGACGGTTGCGTTCCTCCGGAGGGTTGCGCTCCGGACGGTTGGGAGCCGCCGGGTGGCTGGGTGTCGGCGGCGGGTGGGGGGCGGAGCCCCGGGCTGGTCGGGGCGGTCTCCGGTGAGGAGCCCCCGTCGCCCTTCCCCGGCGGAGGTGTCACCGGGAGGCGGATGGCCGTGGTGCGCTCGGAGCCGGGCTCGGCGGCGCCCTCAGCGGCTTCCGCCTCGGTCTCCTCAGACGTGCCGGAGCCCTCACCAGGGGGCTCGAACGTCAGCTTCGGGATGATCCCGGTAGCCTCCGGATCGAAGGGCACGTCTGAGTCCTCCTTGTCCCCGCGCGCATCCGGGGAGCCCGTGGTCCCCGGTGTCACGCCATTGCTGTCCCGTTGTCTCGCGTTGACCATCATGCGGTCCCGGACGACCCCTGAGTGACAGCCGGTCGACCTGTATCGCCGAATCCGAGAATCTTACGCAGATTTCCGAAGATCAACAGCGCAACGAGGAGCTCGCTGGCCAGCAGACCGTATCCCACCGCGTTCACCCCGGCGAAGGGGAACAGCGCGAGCGTGGACACCAGCACCAGGACGGCCAGCCCGATCTGGACGACGGCCAGCGTGCGCGCCCTGCTCTGGGCGCGCAGCGCGCTCAGATAGACCTCGATCAGCACCCGGGGCAGTACGGCGAGCGCCATGAGCCGCAGCAGCGTCGTGCCCTCCTCGGCGAAGGCGGGCCCGAAGATGGTCAGGATGAGCGGCGCCCCGGCGATCGCCACCGTGATGATCGGAATGACGATCATGAAGGCGCGCCGCAACGCCCGCCGGCAGTTCTCCGCCAGCTGGGACCGGTCGAACGAGCCCTCGACGGTCAGCGACACCGCCATGTTCATGGCCAGCAGCTCGATCATGCTGGCCAGGGTGTGCGCCATCGAGAAACGCCCGAACGTGGCCTCGCCCACCTGGGTGGCGATCACCACGGGCACCAGGTAGACGATGGCCAGGATCGACAGCGTCCCGGGGAAGTCGCCCGCCAGGAACCTTCCAATTTCGCGCAGACGAGGAGGCTGCAGCTCCGCGCCGGCCTGCCTGGTGTGCCGGGGCACCACGACGCCGAAGATCAGGAAGTTGATCGGGATCAGTGCGAGGGCGGTCGGGACGACCCAGGAGACGAAGATGCCGCCGGAGGGCAGCGCGCCGGCGAGCGCGACCAGCAGCCCCATCTTGACCAGGCCGAAGATCAGGTTGTTCAGCGGGACGAACGGGGCCCTGCGCAGGCCGGTCAGCACGACGTCCTGGAGGGTGAACACCGCCCACACCACCACGGACCCCAGGAAGAACAGCCCCGGCCCGAACCCGGCCAGCACCGAATAGGTCTCGCCCCACAGGGGGAGCGTCAGCAGGAAACCGACCGCGGCGACCCCGCCCGTGGCGGCGGCCAGGCCGTACCCGCGCAGGATGAGCTCGGGCGTGCGGCGGCCGGCCACCGGCAGGTAGCGGGCGAGCGCTCCGACGAACCCGAGCGCGACCAGCGACGCGAACAACCGCATCGCCGTGATCACCGCCTGGCCGCGGCCGAACTCGTCGGGGGTGTAGTAGTGGGCGGCCAGCAGCCAGTAGCCCATGCCGAGCACACCGGTGATGACGGTGTTCGCCATGAGCGCGTAACCCTGCCGGAACAGCGGGTTGCGCAGGTCGACGAGGATCCGTCCCCAGACCCTAGACATTGCCGCGCACCCGTTGCAGCCCGTACCTCGTCCTGCGCACGACGGCGTAGCCCTTGGTGAGGATGCGCTCGCGCATGTAGATGAGAGGTACGGCGGTGCCTTCGACGGCGCGCTTGAACATGTTGATGGTCGTGCCCTTGCCGACCGTCAACCGGGGGATGGCCAGCATGTCGTGCCGGTCCGCGGCGATCGTGTTGCTGACGGCGCAGGCGGCGAAGTAGCCGGCCTTGCGCACCTCGCGGCGTACGCGGGCGCTGGAGTAGCCGTAGGGGTAGGCCATGGTGGCGACCGGCGCGCCGATCTTCTCCTCCAGCAGGCCCTTGTTCCTGCGCAGCTCCTGCCGAAGATCCTCGGTGCGGAGCTGGTCGAGCTGGGGGTGGCTGTGGCTGTGGCCGCCGATCTCGATGCCGGTCTGCGCGGCCTCGCGGGCCTGGCCCCAGGACAACATGTCGTCGAGCGGCCTGCCCGCCGCGTCGTCGCCCGCGTCGGACACCCAGCCGCTGGTCAGGAAGACCGTGGCGGGGAAGTTGTAGCGCTCGAGCAGCGGCAGCGCGTGGCTGTGGAAGTCGGCGTAGCCGTCGTCGAAGGTCACGACGACCGGCTTGTCGGGCATCGAGCGGCCGTTGTTCTTGTTGAGCGAGGCCACCAGGTCGCCGAGCGTGAGCGGGGTGAAGCCGTTCTCCGACAGGTAGGCCAGCTGCTCGGCCAGGTCGGAGGGCCGCACCGCGTGCGGCCTGGTGTCGTCGTTGGGGCTGTCGGTGACCGAGTGGTACATCAGGATCGGGACGCGGATCATGAGCGTGCCACCTTCAGCCGTGCCGTGCCCACCACGTAGCCCCAGGTCGTCCAGGCCAGCCCGATCACGATCGCGGCGGCCCGGCCGAGCCCGCCCAGGTCGCCCCGCAGGGCTTCGCCCACCCCGCGCAGCGCGCCGAGCGGCAGCGTCTTGATCGCGTGCGCCCGCTCGCTGGCGAGCCCGTCCTGGGTGCCGACCTCCTGCGTCACCAGGGCCTTCGACAGGCCCTCCGCGTAGCACCTGGACCGGAAGTAGGCGAAGCCCTCGCGCTGCTTCGACACCTTGTGCCCGATCACCGCGCGCGGTTCGAACAACATGACGGAGCCGGGCCTGCGCTGGGTGAGCCGGATGCAGAACTCGGTCTCCTCGCAGCCCAGCGGCCGTGACTTGCGCCCTTGCACGCTGCGCCCGATGCCGCTGTGGAAGCCGCCCACCTCGGACACGACGTCGCGCAGGAAGGCGGCGTTGCCGCCCATCACGTTGCGGATCGGCGCCCTGACCGCGGGCATGCCGCGGTAGGTGCAGCCGACCGTCCAGTCGAACTCGTACGGGAACCACCGCGGCCGCCTGCCGGACGCCCACAGGGGGTCGGTGCGACCGCCCACGCCCACCACGCCGGGTTCCTGGAAGCCCTCCTCCAAAGCCTCCAGCCACCCGGCGTCGGCGACGGCGTCGTCGTCGAGGAACGCGACGATCTCACCGTTGGCCGTGGCCGCCCCGGTGTTCTTGCCTCCGGACAACCCCTGCTCGTGCGTGTTCTCCACCACGATGGCCTGTGGATATTCGCGCTTGAGCTTAAGGTGCAGGTCGGGGTTGTGGTCGACCACCAGGATCAGCTCGTGGGCCGGGCGGGTCTGGTTCTCGACCGACTCGACTGCCTGCCTGATGTCCTCCCACCGGTCCTCGGTGTAGACGCAGATGACAACAGACGTGTTCACAACGGTCCTTTTTATGCGACGCCTCGGTCAGCGGCAGGAGTGGCGGTGGGCTCAGGCTGGGGCGGAGAGGGCTGGCGGCGCCACTCCTTCAGGATGGTCCTGAGCACACGGAAGCCATCTCGTACGACGTGCAGGTTGCTCTCGCCGTGGATGCGGTTACGTTCGTGACTCGGCACCTCGTGCACCTTCAGCCCGGCCTTGGCCGCGCGCACGTTCATCAGCGTCTCCACCTCGAAGCCGTCGCAGTCGAGGTCGAGCACGTCGAGGTGGCGCGCCCAGAAGGCGTTGTAGCCGTAGCACAGGTCGGTGTACTGGGTGCGGTACATCACGTTGACGATGCCCGTGAGGACCTTGTTGCCCAGACGGCGGTTGAGCGTCAGGTCGTCGCTGCCGCCGCCGGCGGCGTAGCGCGAGCCCTTGACGAAGTCGGCGCCGGTCACCAGCGCGCCCACGAAGTTGATGATCTCGCGGCCGTCGGTCGAGCCGTCGGCGTCGATCATCACGATGATGTCGCAGGTGCACGCCGCGAAACCGGCGGCCAGGGCGTCGCCCTTGCCCTTGCCCGTCTGGGTCACGACCTTCACGTTGGGCCGCAGCCGCCTGGCCACGGCGACCGTGTCGTCGACGGAGTTGCCGTCGACCAGCACGATCTCGTCGACCCACTGCGGGATGGTGGCGAAGACGTGCGGCAGGTTCTCGGCTTCGTTCATCGCCGGCACGACCACGCTGACCGTCGGGGAGATGGCCAGGTGCGGCGTCACGGGCGTGAAGCTCGACGGTGGCGGCATCGACCGCAGGGGTCCGGCCTGGATCTTGCCGTTGTGCTTGGTTATCTCGGGACTCATGGCGAGGAAATCCTTCCGGCCGGGACCCCGTCGTGCGAACCGGACGAGGCCATCCCCGGGTGCTGCGGGAATGACGAAACCGGTGGGCGGTGCATCGGGGGTCCTGTGGAGAGTGAGGGTGTATGTGCTGGTGCCGGGGGTGGGAGCGGTCAGCCCGCTCCCGATGCTTCCTTGACTACATTGGGTGACTCCTGCTGTTGCACTGAGGTGCGCACCCGACCAAAGCCCTTGAGGACACGGTCGGCCGCCTTATAAAGAGACGGTCGGTCCATGACAATTGTTCGGGCCTTGTTGAAAGGAGTTCGGCCGATCCAGTGCACCGCCGCGGTCGCGGACGGTCTCGAGATGCGGCCTTCGGCGACGTACAGGACCCCGCTCTTGAGCCAGTCTTTGTACTCCTTGCCGCCCTTGCCCATGTCGACCATGTGCAGCCCGTCGTTCGCGGCGGCCTCGGCCATCTGGAGATGATGGACGATGCCCGGCGAATAGCGGGCGAACTCGGTGTCGTAGGCGGGGAACCACCCTACAAGCGTGGTGGCCGTACGGAGGCCGAAATGTCCGGCAACTGGAACGTCGCCCGCATAAAGCATGGTGAGCACGCCTCCGAAATCAGATGACTTTTCGGCATGCATCATTTCGGTCAGCTCGACGATCCACGGCTGGGCGAACCTGTCGACCCGGCCGGTCCTGCGGTATTGGTCCGACTTCCAGGCCAGCAGGGTGCGCAGCACCTCGGGGTCGGGGGAGGTCCACGCGAAGCGCAGCTCTCCCTGGTCCCTGCCGAGCTTGCGCTCCTTGTAGCGGACGGTCTTGAGGTTCTTCGGCGAGTTGGCCTTGACCTGGTCGATCCAGGCCTCGAATCCCGAGGTGAAGTCCATGACCGGGGCGGGCCGGACATCCTGCTCGTAGGGGGCGAAGGTGGGCTGCCCCGCCACCAGATGGTCGAAGTCGAACACGCTGAGCTTGCAGGCTCGCAGCAGCGCCTTGGCGTCGAGCTCCAGCTCCGGAGTGGCGATCAGGCCGTGGCAGGTGGTCAGGAAGCCGCCGAGCGGCTTGCCGATGCCGAAGCTGTGCCGTTCGTACGGGAAGAAGCCGGCGATGCCGGCGCCGTCGGAGATGACCGCCACCCTCACGTAGTCGCGCAAACGGTCCATCGCGACGGCGAACTCGACGGACAGGAACGGGTTGTCCAGACTCGGGTCGGACCTCTGCAGCTCCCGCCACCGGGCGCGTTCGGGGTCTCCGAGGTCTCCCGGCCGAACTACCTGGATGTTCACCTTGCCCTGGCCCCCTGTTCGGTCGGCATGCTCTTCCCCCGGTACAACACGCGAAGCACGTACATGAACCCTCCGAGCACGGCGACGGTCGCCACACCGGCCCTCGGCGACCATGCGTTGAACAGCAGCATGGCCTGCGCGAGAAGCACGTTGAGTACGAGACTTGCGGCAGCCCCTACTGATAGTGCGGCAAGGGGATCACGATCACGCAACAGTCCCACCACTGCGGCCCCGGGAACGAACAGAAGGAACAGGGAGATCAAGAACGGGCGCAGCGGTGTCTCGATGTCGAACAACGCGACTATCGCCCCCGCTATGCAGGCGAACGCCAGCACCCACGCCAGCGCTCTGCGGTGCTTGAGCATCTCCTGGTTTTCTCCTGATCTTCCTGGTCGGAGCGTGTTTGATCGCAGTTCATGGGACCAATCGGCGCCTGGCACGTCAATGCCGACGCTTGGTGACGCTGACCGGTTCACCCGCAGGCTGAGATTTCTCATGTGAACTTCAGCACATGGTCAAGCGCTCATCGGCCCTGGAGTGGTTCCCAAGCACACCAGAATGCCCTATGAGGCCGGGGATCTTCGAGCCAGGGCCTGAATTATGCCCGATTGTCGAGTAATCGGCGATCTACCAGCACGTGGCGTGACGATGACCCGTTCACTCGTCCATGGTGTCCACGGAGGAGCTCTCCGCACCGGCGGTGGGCGTCTCCGGAGGCTCGGTGATGTCCGTGGGCACATCGCCGTCCGGCGCGTCGGAGGCAGGCGGCCGCTGGTCGGCCACCCAGGACATCGAGCAGGATCTGGTGCCGCCGTTCGAGGTGAAGGCGACGCGGCCGCTGCCGGACACCGTCGGGTCGATGGCCGTCACCACCACCCGCACGGAGCCGCCCGCCTTGATGGACCCGCTCGCCGGGTGCACATCCAGGCCCTGCGAGGCGGTGGCCACCCAGGAGACCGGGGCGTTGCGGGCACTGAGCCCGATCCTGGCCAGGCCGTCCGTCCCGTCCGGGCACGACGCGACGAGCCGCGGGCCGGGCGCGGGCCTGCGCCGGGAGGCGGTCGGAGCGGGCGCGGGCCTGGTGCGGGGCCGCGCGGCGACCGGCCGCCCGCTCGGCGTGCGCCTGTCCGGCCGGGTCGCGCTCGGGGTCGGCGTCGGCGAGGGCGTCGGCTCGTCCTCGTCCTCCTCCAGAACGGGCTCAGGAGCGGGGCTCTGCGCCACGGAGAGCGCGGGGGAGGGCGCCGGCGGCAGCACGGTGCCGCTGGAGACGTCCCGGCCGTTGATCACGACCACGGCGCCCGTCGCGGCCAGCAGGCAGGCCCCGGCCAGCACCACCGGCGCCGACCGGCGCGGCCTGCGCCGGCGCGAGCGGCCCTCCACACCCACGGGGAACCCCGTCCGGTCGAAGCTGTCGCCGCGATCGGTGATCAACGTACGGGTCTGGTCGCGCTCCGGGTTGACGCACGTGTCGACCACCCGGCGGCGCAGCGACAGCGGCGCGAACACGACCGGCACCATGTCCAGCAGCCGAAGGGCCGAGATCTGCCGGTGCCGGCCCTCGGTGCACACCTCGCACCCGCCGATGTGCCCCGACAACCGCCGGCGCAGCAGCGGGGTGAGCGGCCCCTCCCACGAGTCCACCATCGCCGACAGGTCAGGACAGTGCGCCCGCCCGGTCCTCGCCAGCACCACGGCGGCGGCGGCGTTCTCCAGGTGGTCGCGCGCGCGGCCCAGCCTGGCGGTCACCTGGCGCGAGGTCAGCCCGAGCACCGCGCCCACCTCGGCCGGGGTCAGTCCGTGGCGCAGCGACAGCACCAGGACCTCGCGCTCGTTCCTGCTCAGCTCGCCCAGCGTCTCGTGGACCAGATCGGCCAGTTCGGGGTCGTCATGCTCGCCGGGCTCCGGCAGCGGCAGGCCCTCCACAGGGGTGCCGCTCCGGTGCGACATCCTGGCCTGCGCCTGGAACCGGGCCAGCGCGTACAGCCAGGCCCGCAGCCGGGCGGGCTCCTTCAGCCGGTCCACGCATCCCTGCGCGGTGACGAGCGCGTCGTGCACGGCGTCCCCGGCGACCTCTCGCTCCTCGATGAGCGAGCAGGCGTAGTCGTGCAGCCGCTCGCCGTAGGAGTCGTACAGCCTGGCGGGGGCATCGGTGTCCGCGCGCCGCAGAGCCTCAACGAGCTCCTGATCGTCGGTACGGTCGACGCTCGGCCATCCAGGCACGGATTCCCTCCCCGCGGGTCGTACGGGCCACTCGGCCCCACGCGGAGAGGACGCCGCCCTCTTCAGCCCGGTTCGCCCCCCATGCCGAACGGTTATGGGCGTGCTTATGGCCTCCACTTCGTGGAGGCGGGCTCGGTCGCCCGATGCCGCCGTCTTCCCCCGCTCTGGTCGCTGCGCTCCCGCCGCTCCTCCAGACGACGGCACTCCCTCGCGGGTTCATGGCCTCACTCCGTTCGGCGGGCTCGGTCGCCTGATGCCGCCGTCTTCCCCCGCTCTGGTCGCTGCGCTCCCGCCGCTCCTCCAGACGACGGCACTCCCTCGCGGGCTCAGCCGTCGCAGTTGGGGGAGCAGAGGCGGCGCTCCATGCCCTGCAGGAAGAAGTCGCGGACCTGCAGGATGTCCTTGGCGATGTACGCCTCGCCACCCGTGGCCTTGGCCAGCGCGTCCATCTGCCGCTTGCCCTTCTCGGCCTCCGGGCCGAACGCGATGAGCAGGATGCTGATGGGCCGCTTCGGGTTGTAGGTCTTCTTCAGGTACCGCAGGATCTCGGCGTTCTCGACGCCGCCGTCGGGATCGTCGTTGCCGGCGCCGTCCGTGAGGATCAGCAGCGTGTTGATCTTGTCATGCCGGAACGTCTTGGTCAGCTCCGCGTAGGCGGCCCTGATCGTGTCGTTCAGCCCGGTGTCGCCCGTGGGCTTCGCCTGGATCTGGGAGAACGTCGTGGCCAGCGCCTCCTTGCGCAGCGCCCCGTCGATCGACTCGGTGAGCGGCCCGACGGAGACGAGTTCCTTCCAGTCCTTGTCCCGTCCGTCCAGATGCGTGGAGAACGTCCACAGACCCACCTCGGAGTCGGCGGGGAAGAGCCCGAGCCCCTCGGTCGCGATCTTGTTGATGGCCTGCATGCGGGTCATGTTCGTGCCGGGCACGGGCAGCGCCATCGTTCCCGAGACGTCGAGCAGGGTGAGCAGCCGGGAGCCGAGGTTCAGCCTCGACCAGGTCTGCACCATCCTGGCCACGGTCGCGGTGTCGGGCGGCTCCAGCGCGGTCGGCGGGTCAGGGGTGAAGCCCTTCTCCTCCGACAGCGCGTCGCCCGCCTTGCCGTCGGTGCCGCGGAACCCGGCGGCGCGCAGGATCTTCCCGGCCGACTCCGTCGTCAGGTTCTGCTTGAAGTCCGCCGCCGCCTTCAGCACCGCCGGGTCCTTGGCCAGGATCGTGACGGGGTAGTCGAGGCTGAGCGTGCCCTCCTTCGGATAGAGCGCCACCACCGGCGCCTCCGGCCTCTTCGCGTTGTGGGCGTGGATGGCCTGCTCGGAGGTCACCCCGACGGGCACCCTGGTGGACTTCACCGTGAGGCTGGCCAGCAGCGCCGTCGAGTCGGGCGCGAGCTGGCCGGACAGCTCCTTCAGCGCGCCCACGAGCGCCTTGTCCTGCTTGGCCTCCCTGGCCGTGCCGGCGGCGGCCAGCAGGGCGGTCAGCCCGGCGGAGTTCTTCTGGGGGTCGAGGGCCAGCACGCGTACCTTCTTGCCGGGCCCGTCCACGTTCGCGACGTTCGCCGCCGCGATCATCGCGCTCCAGCTCGGCTGCAGGGTGCCGGTGAGCTTCTGCGCGGCCGACTCGGCCGCCGCAAGCACCACGGGTGAGGTCGCGATCGACCCCTCGACCTGCGGCAGCGCCTTGCCTCCCGAGGTCTGGCGCATGCTCTCCATCAGCAGGCTGGAGTCGGCCACCCAGAAGTCGGCCGGCACCTTGCCCGCGGCCAGCGCGTTCGCGGTCTTCGCCGCCGCCTGCTTGGCCACCGTCACCTCGACGCACTTGCTGTCGATCGAGTGCATGGCCTTGTTGTAGTTGCCGGCGATCTTGTTGAGCGCGGGGTGGATGTCGGGGGTCGCGACGACGCGCAGCGGCAGCTTGCCGCTGGAGCAGTCGTGGTTCCTGTTGAAGATGACGAACGCGGCGACGCCGAGGAGCACGGCCATCGCGACGGCGCCCGCCAGCGGCACGAGCACCCTGCCGCGACCGTTGCCGGAGCGTTTGCGCGGGGGTGGAGGTTCGCTGGCTCTGTATCCGCCGTCGAGATCGTCTGTGCGGTGTCGCCCCACGATGCCCTCTTAGGTGTGTAGGAACCTTCCGGAGACCCTAGCGGGAGAAGCTCCGCAATACTCCGGGAACGATACTCGGTGCGGTCAGTGTGGTTAAACAGCCCTTTTGGTGCGACAATTACGGTGTGTTGCCATCAATGGCAGCATGCGTGACCGCGCCAGGCGCGCCTTCCCTCGCGTAGGGCGACCACCGCCAGAGCGACCGCGACGGCCGGGTCGACCCACCACCAGCCGATCGTGTTGAGCCACAATCCGGCGAGCACGCCCGCCGCCATGGCGGCGCAGATGAGGTTCTGCGTGCCCTCGCCCGCCGTCGACGGCGACGCCAGCCGCGCGCCGAGCCGCCGCTTGGCGATGCCCAGCAGCGGCATGCTGACCAGGCTGACCGCCGTCACCACGATCCCCAGGACGCTCGGCACCGCCCGGTGCCCCGCCCCCAGGTCGTACGCCACGTGGATGACCAGATAGGGCGCGAGCAGCCAGAAGCTCACCGCCACCGCCCGCCTGGCGGTGGTCTCCGCGCTCGGCGACAGCGTGCGGGCGCCGGTGAACCGCCACACCACGATCATGCTGGCCGCCGCCTCCATGACGGCGCACAGGCCCCACCCGATCAGCGCGACGGAGTGTGCCACGAGGCCCGCCGCCAGGCCGAGCGTGCTTTCCACGCCCAGCCAGACGAGCGTAGCCACCGAGAGTGTGCGAGCCGCGCGAGCGGCGCGCAACCAGTCTGCTGACGCGGCCGGATGCGTACGAATCCGCTGGTCAGGCACCATGAACCCCCGAATTCCCGGCTATCCGGCCGTCGACAGCGCTACGTACCGTACCCACTACTCTCGGTAACTTTAGATCGTGGGGGCAAAGGATGTTCAAGGATCGGCACATAATGGACGAAGATCGTCAGATGGGGGGAGACGATTGCCGTTCACGCCCAGTCACATGGCCGCGGTGGTGCCGCTGCTGGCATCGTCCCGGGTGCGCAGGTTCGCCGACCCGTGGGCGCTCGCGCTGGGTGCCATGGTGCCCGACCTGCCGCTGTTCCTGCCGTACCTGCCCGACTACACCGACTGGCACTCCTGGTCGGGCGTGGTCACTCTCGACCTCGCCGCGGTGCTCGTGCTGCTGCCGCTCTTCCACGTCGTGTTCAGGGACCCGCTGGTCGCCCTCCTGCCCGCCGCGCTCGCCGGCCGCGCCGCGCTGCTGGCTCCCGAACGGCTCAGGCTCCTGCCGATCGCCGCGGGCGCGGTGATCGGCGCCGCCTCTCACGTGCTCTGGGACTCCTTCACCCACTCCACCGGGGTCGTGGAATGGGGCGGCCGGCTCGGAGACCCCCTCTTCGGCGAGATCCCGCTCTTCCGCCTCCTGCAGTACGTCTCCTCCGCGATCGGGCTGGCCGTCGTCGTGTGGTGGGGCCGGCGCGGGCTGTCCAGGATGCCCGCCGAACCGGTGCCCGGCCGCCTGCGGATCTCCCCGCGCACGCGGTGGGCGGTCCTGACCACGTGCGCGGCGGGCACGGTGGCGGGCGCCCTCCTGTGGCCGCTCGTGGACGAACCGAGCCCGGAACTGGGCGTTGCCAGCGTGCTCACCAAGACGGGCACGGGCACCCTGATCGGCCTGTGCCTCGTCCTCACCTGCTACGTGGCGGTCTGGCAGGTCAGACGGCGCATGGCAGTATCGGAAGGTGCTTGAGTACGTCACCGACCCCGACGACCCGCGCCTGAGCGACTACACCCGGCTCAGGGACGTGGAACTGCGCAAGAGCCTGGAGGCCGAGCGCGGGCTGTTCCTCGCCGAAGGCGAAAAGGTCATCAGGCGCGCCATCGGCGCCGGCTACCCGATCCGCTCGGTCCTGACCACCCGCCGCTGGCTGGCGCCGCTGGAGGACGTGCTCGGCGACGCCACCGTCTACGTGGTGAGCGACGAGATCATGTCCGGCATCGCCGGCTTCCAGGTCCACCGCGGGGCACTGGCCTCGATGGGACGCCTGCCACTGCCCGGCGTCGAAACCCTGCTCAAGCGGGGCGGCCGGCGCCTGCTCGTGCTGGAGGACCTGGTCGACCACTCCAACGTCGGGGCGATCTTCAGGTCGGCGGCGGCGCTCGGCGTGGACGGCGTCATCCTGTCGCCCCGGTGCGCGGACCCGCTCTACCGCAGGGCGGTCAAGGTGTCGATGGGTGCGGTCTTCTCGATCCCGTACGCGCGGATGGACGACTGGTTCGAAGGGCTCGCGCACCTGCGGGAGGCGGGCTGCCAGACCCTGGCCCTGACCCCGGACCAGACCGCCGTCCCCATAGACGAGGTCAAGGCCGCGGGCCGGGTGGCGCTGCTGCTGGGCGCCGAGGGCGACGGGCTCTCGTCCCACTGGCTGGAGGAGGCCGACCAGGCGGTGTGCATCCCCATGAGCGCCGAGGCCATGGCCGCCGGGGTCGACTCCCTGAACGTCGTGGCGGCCGCGGCCATCGCCTGTCACGGGCTGATGCGCTCGTCCCCCTGACCTCTCACCCGGGTGGCTCGGCTGAGACGCGTTTAAGACACGCACACGGGGCACGGCGAAACCGTCGTGAGGAGACGGAGATGCACCCTGTACAGAAGGCCACCTCGCTGGGGATGGGCGTGCTCAGCGGCGCGCTGGCGACCCTGTTGTTCCGCCGGATGTGGAAGTGGGCCGCGGGCGAGGACGACTCGCCCGACGCCGAGGACCTCGAACGCGACCTGACGGAGATCCTGGTCGCCGCGGCCCTGCACGGGGCGCTGTTCGGCCTGATCAAGGCCATGGTGCACCGGGCGAGCGCGAAGACGTTCCGGCGCAGGTCGATCCAGGGCCGCGCGAAGGCCTGACGAACGCTCCCGGCCCGGTCCGCGGCGGGGCGGACTCTCGTACGATGAGGGCGTGCTTCGTTCCGTGTGGAACGAGCCCCCTCCCGCCGGCCCGCCCGCACGGGGCCGGCGGGACTGGGCGCTCGTAGGGGTGCTCTTGTCGCTCGCCCTGCTCGAAGGAGCCGTGCGGCCGGACATGCCGTGGCGGGCCGTCTCGGTGATCGTCACCGTCGTGCTGGTGCCCACGCTGCTCTGGCGCAGGACGCGGCCGCTGCTGATGGTCGTGATCGCCTTCACCACCTCGAGCGTCGTCCCGCTGTTCATGGACGGCGGCCGCCCCGACGCGTACACGATGGTGTTCGTGCTGATCCTGGTCTATTCGTTGTTCCGCTGGGGATCCGGCCGCGACGTCGTGATCGGGCTCGCGGTCATGCTCCCCGGAGTGCGCTTCTCGCTGGCCGGCGCGCCCCTCGCCCCCGCCGACGCCGTGGGCGCGTTCGCGGTCTTCTTCTCGGCCATGGCGCTCGGCGGGGCGCTGCGCTACCGGGCGAGGGCGCGGATGCGCGAGCTCGAGCAGGTCAAGCTGCTCGAACGCGAACAACTGGCCCGCGACCTGCACGACGTCGTCGCCCACCACGTCTCGGCCATGGCGATCCGCGCCCAGGCGGGCCTTGCGACGGCGGTGACCCGACCGGAGGCCGCCACCGACGCGCTGCGCGTGATCGAGGCCGAGGCGACGCGCGCCCTCGCCGAGATGCGCGCCATGGTGCGCGTCCTGCGCAAGAACGAGCCGGCGGAGCTGGCACCCAGCCGGCACATCTCCGACCTGCGGCAACTCGCCGGCAGGGGCCGCGTCGGCCCGTCCGTGGACGTGCGGCTCGCCGGAGATCTCGACGACCTTTCCCCGTCGGTCGGGGCCGCGATCTACCGCATCGCCCAGGAATCGATCACCAACGCGCGGCGGCACGCCCGCCACGCCACCCGCATCGACGTCCTGGTGGCCGCCGACGACACGTCGGTGCGCTTACGGGTGAGCGACGACGGCGACACCGCCTCGCCGCGCCAGGTGGACTCGCCCGGCTACGGGCTGCTCGGCATGATCGAGCGCGCCGACCTGCTCGGCGGCACCTGCGAGGCCGGCCCGGGCCCCGAACGCGGCTGGACCGTGACCGCCGTCCTGCCCAGGGCCGGGGCGGCGACGTGAGCATCCGGGTGATCGTCGCCGACGACCAGGAGATCGCGCGTACCGGGCTCAGGATGATCCTGGACGCCCAGCCGGACATCGAGGTCGTCGGCGAGGCCGGCGACGGGCGGCGGGCCGTCGAGCTCGCGCGCCGGTTACGCCCGGACGTGTGCCTGTTCGACATCCGCATGCCCCACCTCGACGGCATCGAGGCCACCCGCTCCGTCGCGGGGCCGGCCGTGGACGCCCCGCTGGCCGTCGTCGTCATCACCACGTTCGACCTCGACGAGTACGTCTACGCCGCGCTCAGGGCCGGCGCCCGCGGGTTCCTGCTCAAGGACGCCGGCCCCGACCTGCTCGGCCAGGCCGTACGCGCCGCCGCGGGCGGCGACGCCCTCATCGCCCCCAGCGTCACCGCCCGGCTGCTCGCCGCCTTCGCCGACTCGGGGCGCGGCACGCCGCCGGCGCAGCCCGTCGAGGCGCTGACGGACCGCGAGGAGCAGATCCTGCTCACCGTGGCGCGCGGCCGGACGAACAGCGAGATCGCCGCCGAGCTCCACATCTCGCTCAGCACCGTGAAGAGCCACATCGCGAGCCTGATGACCAAGCTCGGCGTGCGCAACCGCGTCGAGATCGCCATGTGGGCCTACGAGACCCGCCGCGTCAGGCCCTGACCGGACGGCCTGCCCGCCGCCTCCTGATGATGCACTCGGCCACGGCGAGGTTGATCACCCAGCCGGCGCCCACGAGCAGTGCCCTGCCGACCTCGTCAGGAGGAGCGGCCACGAAGAGGAACCAGAGCGCCTGCGTCACCGCCTGCGAACCCGCGCCCAGGCCGAGCGCGTACGCGCGCATCATCCAGGCGCGGTGGCGGGCGACGTCCCGGCGCAGGATCGCGGCGACGCCGAGCACGAGGGATCCGGCCATGAGCGTGCCGAACACGAGCCGGAAGGCGGCGAGCAGGCCGCCGTCCCCGGGCGGCAGGGCGGAGAACAGCGTCAGCCACAGGCCGGTCAGCGCCGCCGAGAGCCCCAGCGGGACGAGGATCCTGCCGAGCGCACGATGCCGGCGCGGCCGCCACCGCCCCCCGAACTGGAAGGCGCCCAGCAGGTTGTACAGGCAGGCGGCGACGATGTGCAGGGCCACGGGGAGCGGCGCGGCGAAGAACCGCGCGTTGTCCGGCGTGGCCTCGGCGCCGCCGGTCAGCTCGGTCAGGCGGATCGCCCCCGCGAGGAGGGGGACGAAGCCGAGCGCGATCAGGCCGGTGCGCGCGAGCCAGGTCGACCTGCCCGGCCTGGGGCGCGTGATCGTCGTGCTCTCGTGGGTCATGCCCCGATCGTGGCCGCGCGAGCGGTCACGGTCATCGCCTTTCAGGGCCGGTCCCAGGCGTCCGAACGGCTGACGGGGAGGTCGTACTTTCGGCTGTTACGCCCTCGTGCGGGGCTGTTCACACTGACGTTCGTGGTGGTACGCGACCGGCGTCACCGACGGCACGAGGAGCATCCCGTGAAGGCTTTCGTTCTGCGCTCGTACGGCTCACCCGACGTCCTGGAGCTCAAGGAGCTCGGCAAGCCGGAGCCCGGCGACGACGAGGTGCTGGTCCGGGTGCGGGCCACCTCCGTCCAGCCCTACGACTGGCACCTGATGAGAGGCGAGCCGATCGTCGCCCGCCTCATCGGCGAGCTCGGCCTGCGCCGACCCAAGATCAGCATCCTGGGCGCCGACGTGGCCGGCGAGGTGGCGGCGGTGGGGAAGAACGTGACGGAGTTCAGCCCGGGCGACGAGGTGTACGGGATGCCCCTGCAGGGCGGCTTCGCCGAGTACGTCTGCGTTCCCGAGCGCGGGCTGGCGCCGAAGCCCAGGAACCTGTCGTACGAGGAGGCCGCGGCGGTTCCCCTGGCGGCCGGCACCGCCCTGCTGGCCGTGCGCGACCACGGGCAGGTGCAGCCGGGGCACAAGGTGCTCGTCAACGGGGCCTCGGGCGGCGTCGGCACGTTCGCCGTGCAGCTCGCCCGCGCGTACGGCGCCGAGGTCACCGGCGTCTGCGGCTCGCGCAACGTGGACCTGGTGCGGTCGATCGGCGCGGACAAGGTCATCGACTACACCCGGCAGGACTTCACCCGGAACGGGCAGCGCTACGACGTGCTGGTCGACATCGCGGGAAGCCGCCCGGGCTCGGCCTGCCGGCGGGTGCTGACCGGGAAAGGGGCGCTCGTCGCCGTCGGCGGGCGGGCGGGCCGGTGGTTGCAGCCCGCCGGGCACGTCTTCTCGGTGCTGGCCGCGGGGCCGTTCGTGTCCCAGCGGGTGTCGTCCGCGGACGTGGTGAGGTGCGAGGAGACCAAGCGGAACCTGCTGACGCTGACCGAGCTCATCGAGGGCGGCGAGGTCTCGCCCGTCATCGACCGGAGCTTCCCGTTCGAGCGTATCCCGGAGGCCGTCGCCTACCAGGAGGCCGGGCACGCCCCAGGAAAGGTCGTCATCACGGTCGGCGACTAGGAGCCCGGGGCTGTCAGGGCTGCTCTTCGTTGAGCCAGTCAGGGTGCCAGTCAGGGTGACTGCCGGGGTCGGCGACGACCGGACGGCTCACGACGGTGCTGTCGAGACCCGTCTCCCTGATGTGGCGTTCGAGCGCGGGAGCCTGCCACGCGGTCGTGATGAGCGTGAGCTCCCAGCTGATCTCGTCGTGGCGGGGGGTCGGGCGTGGCGTCTCGGCTATGTCGATCGACGTGGCCAGTCCCGCGCGGAGGATGCCGTCGGCCAGCACGGCCGCTCTTTCGTGGCCCTCGATCGTCGCGCGGACCTCGATGAATTCCGCCATGGTCATCCTTTTCGAGGGTTGAAGGCCCACCCTACTGCGCTCAGGCGCGAGGTTGCTGTGCCCCAGGTCACCCCTAGCGCTGCTAGACGTACGGTCGTTGTTCAGCCGGCGCCGGTCAGCCGAGGGCGATCCGGTCGCCCGCGTGGTCGAGGAGCCGTTCGGCCGTGGTGAAGCGGCGCTCCGCCGAGCTGTCGTTCAGCAGCACGCCCACGACCTGCTCGCCACCGCGTACGCCCGCGAACAACAGGCAGTATCCCGCGGCCCTCGTGTAGCCGGTCTTCACGCCCAGCACCCCGTCCGCGCGCGTGAGCAGCTTGTTGGTGTTGTGCCAGGTGTGCGCCCGGTGCACCTTCGTCTTGGCCACCCTGTGGACCGTGTGCCCGACCACGGTCGTGAACGTGTCGTCGCCCAGCGCCCACTGGGCCAGCCTCGCCTGGTCGGCGGCCGTCGAGTAGCCGCCGTTGCCCGGGGTGGGCATGCCGTCGGCGTTGGTGTAGCGGGTGTCGTCCAGGCCGAGCGAGCGGGCGGTGCGGTTCATCTTGGCGACGAAGGCGGTTTTGCCCGGGCCGTAGCGCCGCGCCAGTGCGTTGGCCGCGTCGGCGCCCGAGGGCAGCATGAGGGCGTACAGCAGGTCCCTGACCGTGAAGCGCTCGCCCTTGCGCAGGCCCGCCGTCGCGGCGCCGTTGCGTGCGGCGTACGTCACGTCGGTCGCGGAGATCCGTACCGTGTCGCTCAGGCGGGCCTCGCGCAGCACGACGTACGCGGTCATGATCTTGACGAGGCTGGCGACCGGCATCCGGCGCGTCTCGCGCTTGCCGAGGTGGATCGTCCCCGCCGAGTCGATGACGTACGCCGCCTTGGCCGCCACGGCGGGCTCGTCCGCCGCCACGGCAGGGGTGGAGACCCCGACCAGCACAGTGACCACGACAGAACCCACGAAACCGGCGATACGCATGGCAATCATGGTGTCAGGAGATCAAGGGTTCGTTTGCCTGACACGGCCATAGGTATGGATGAGGCACGGGTAAATGGTTGATAGATCGACATGACGGGGGGCGGCGGCCATGGCAGGCAGGTTCATCATCAGCAGGGACGAACAGGGGGGTTACCGCTTCGCGCTCGTGGCGAACAACGGGCAGACGCTCGCGGTCGGCGGGGGATTCCCGACCAAGGTGGCCTGCGTGAACGGCATCGAGACCGTGCGCAGGAACGCCCCCGAGGCCGTCATCGACGACCGGAGCGAGCAGGGCGTCTAAGGCGGCGTGCGGGCTACCGTTCGTCCGAGGGGGTGTCCCGCTGCTTGGCCCAGACGGCGATCTGGGTGCGGGAGTTGAAGCCGAGCTTGTTCAGGATGTGCTCGACATGTCCCTCGGCGGTGCGCTGGGCTATCACCAGAGCGGCGGCGATCTCCTTGTTGCTCATCCCCTGCGCGACGAGGCGCGCTATCTCAGTCTCCCTGCGCGTCAGCGGCGACCATGACATTTTCCCGCCGAGCGGTTCGTCCGTGGCCTCGATCTCGCCCAAGGCGTAGGCGATCCCCTCGTCGTAGGAGAGCCCGGCGCCTTGCCTGGCGGCCGCTTCGAATGCCGGCTTGCCGAGAGCCTCTTGGGCACGCGACGCGCTCTCGTCGTGGTGGCGAAGGATGAGTTCGTACCTGAACGGCACCCTGTGGACGCCTTGGTCGTGTCTCCGCAGGAACCCCAGCAGCGTGGCCGCGTGGCGGTGCCGTTCCTGACCAGCGGCGATCCACGCCAGCACCGCGATGTTGACGTTGCTGCCGAGCAGGTCATCGATGGAGTGCTGGAAGCGCAGGCTCTCCCGCTCCAGAACGGTCGCGCGCGCGGCGTCGCCCTGCAACCAGAGCGCGACGCCGAGCACGGTCTTCCCGTACGCCCTGATCCACCTGTCGCCGTGCGCTTCACACACGGCCAGGCACTCCTCACCGGCGGCCACGGCGCGGGAGGTGTCCCCCAGCAGGGCGCGGGTCAGGCAGAGCCGGAACAGCGTCATCGTCAGGCCCTGCGGGTCGCCGGTGGCGCGGTGACGGGCGACCGCTTCCTCGTAATGCGTGACCGCGGTTTCGGCGTCTCCGCGATACATGGCGATCATCCCGGAGACAAGCGCCGCGTAGGCCAGCACCGGCTGCAGCCCCAGCTGCTCGCCCAGCTCCCGGGCCTGGCGTACCGCCGTCTCAGCGGTGGCGCCGTCGGCCTGGGTGATGGCCAGCCAGGCGTTGACCCACAGTGCCCGGCCGCGCATCTCGCTCGCCTCGGTGACGACGGCCAGCCCATGGTCCAGGCGGGCTCGTCCCTCGCCCAGATAGTTTCCGGTCATCCAGTGATGGAAGAGGTCAGCGGCCATGCCGAGGCCGGTTTCGATCTCGCCCGGCACGGCGAAGCAGTAGTCCAGGGCCTGGCGCAGGTTGGCGTGCTCGACCCGCAGCCTGTCGAACCATTCGACCTGATCCGGGCCGAACATCTTGGCGCGCGCCCGTGCCACCAGGTCGCGGTAGTGGTCGTGGTGCCTGCGCCGCATCGCCGGCTCCTCCCCGGAGGCGAGGAGCTGCTCGCGGCCGTACTGCCGGATCGTCTCCAGCATCCGGTAGCGTGCCGTCGCCTGGATCTCCTCCCGGACCAGCACCGACTTGTTCACCAGCGAGGTCACCAGATCGAGGACGTCCTCGCGCGAGACGCCCTCCCCAGAGCAGACCTCCTCGGCCGCTTCCAGGTCCAATCCGCCGGCGAACAACGACGCGCGGGCCCAGAGCAGCCGCTCGGGCTCCGTGCACAGGGCGTAGCTCCAGTCGACCAGCGCGCGCAACGTCCGCTGCCGGGGCGGACCTGCCCGCGGCCCGGTGGTGAGCAGGTGGAAGCGGTTCTCCAGCCGGGCCAGCAGCTGTTCCGGCGACAACATCCTCAGCCGCACCGCCGCCAGCTCGATGGCGAGGGGCAGGCCGTCCAACTGGCGGCAGATCCGCTCAATGGCCCCCCGGTTACTCTCGGTGATCACGAATTCGGGCAGCACGGCCGCGGCTCGCTCGGCGAGCAGCTGCACCGCCTCCTCCGGAGCCTCGGCCGACTGCTGCGAGTCGTCAGAGTCGGGCAGCGACAGCGTCGGCACGGCCAGCACGCGTTCGCCGGCGATGCCGAGCGCCTCCCTGCTGGTGGCCAGGATCCGCAGCTCGGCTGCGGAGCGCACCAGCGTGGCGGCCAGTACGGCGCAGTCGTTCAACAGATGTTCGCAGTTGTCCAGGACGAGCAGTATCTGCCGGTCACACAGATGCTTGACCAGCGCCTCCGTGGGCGGCAGGGAGGAGTGGTTCTGCACGTTCAGAGCGCTCAGCACGGTGAGGGCGAGCATGTCCGGATCTTCGAGTGTGGCGAGCTCGATCAGCCACACGCCGTCGTTGAAATTCCGCTCGACCTCGGCGGCGACCTTGAGAGCCAGCCGGGTCTTGCCGACACCGCCGACGCCGGTGAGGGTCACCACGGGGGCCGCGCCCAGCAGCCGCTTGATCTCAGCCGCCTCCCGGCGGCGCCCCACGAAAGTGGTCACCTGGACAGGCAGCGTACCCAGCCTCTGCCGGCTGGCAAGTGTGGTCGTGACTGTGTTCATGCGCGCCTCACGTCGCCCTCGACCAGTGGATCATCCTGCGCTGAGCTGGGCTTTTCAGCCTACGGCCTCGACCGAGCGGGTGCTCACATCGGGTGCGGCCGCCGTCACGGTGGTCCTCCGCCGCTGATCGACCTCAGCTGCCCCTGGCCGCCGACGAGACGTCCCGCACCCAGCACGTCAGTGACCACCGCGGGGGTCAGGGCGGCATGAAGCCGGGATTTCGAGGTCCTATGAGACCGGCGCGGTCTCTTCGTCGGCGGCGCGGCGCCGTCTGCGGCGACGCACCACGAACCAGGCCGCGCCCGCGACGGCGGTCACGGCGACGACCGCCGCGGCGAGGGGCGAGGCGGCGGCGAGTTGCAGCCACCCCCACACGATCGCCGTGCCGCCGAACCACCACAGGGGCGCCCAGGTCAGGCAGCCCAGCGCGCTGGCGACGACGTACCAGGGGTAGGACACGCGCAGCGCCCCGGCCACCCACGGCAGCGTGTGGCGCAACATGGGCACCCAGAAACAGCCGTAGACGGCCAGCGCGCCCCACTTCTCGACGACCTGCTCGATCTTCGCGATGCGCTCGCGGCCCAGCTTGACGCCGACGCGGGACTCGTAGAGCTTCTCGCCGAGCTTGCGGCCGACCCAGTAGTAGACCTGGAACGCTCCGAACAGGGCGAGCATCAGGATGGCGCCGACGAGCCAGTAGGGGAGGCCGAGCCAGAACGGCTCGGTGAAGCCGTCGGAGACGGGGGCGATCGCACGCATCATCCGCAGCCACCCCTCCCAACCTTAGGTCAGCCTTACCTTAATTCAAAGCCCTACTTACCTGCCATACCGGCTGCAAGTCTCCCGCAATGGGTGCAACCAGCCGACAAGCGGAACTCAACCGCCCTGCCTCACTCTATGAGGGAGGCGAAAGGGGTGTTGACGATGACGACGAGAAGCGCGGCCGCCCTCGCCAGCGGCACCGCGAACACGGTCAAGCTCTTCGTGGCCGCGCTCGCGTTCACCAGCGCCTACGTCGGCTTCTCCGCCTACCACAACGCCAACTCGGCGACCGAGCCCGTGACGACCATCACCCTGTCGGCCCGCGAGAGGCCCATCGCCGCTCCGATCAGGCAGACGGCCCCCGCCGCCAGGGCGGGAGAGGTCTCCGTCGGCGGCGGCGCAGGCTGCGCCGACCCGTACGTGGCCCGCAGCGTGGTCGTCAACCCCGACCCCGACCAGGCCGTGACGTACGGCTGGCGGCTCGCCCGCTGGAGCCCCGCGAACCGGACCTGGCGCACCTACTTGGTGGACCACGACGGCTTCGCCTCCGCCGCGAGCACCGTCGAGTGGCGGCCCCACGTCTCGGGCAATCCCGGGTGGTACCGCGTCGAGCTGGCCGTCGAGGGCGCCAGGACCATCAGGAGCGAGCGATTCCAGGTCAGCTGCTGACCGACTGCCGCGCCGCCTCCACCCAGCGCGGCACGCCCACCCGCCCGGCCACCTCGAGAGCCTTGTGGTAGTGGTCGCGCGCGGCGTCGGGCTGCCCCAGGCGGATGGCGAGATCGCCGAGCGTCAGCGCGACAGGCCACAGCGCCACCACGCCGGTGCCGGCGCCCGCCACCCGGTCGGCGAACGGCTTGAGCTTGTCGTAGCAGTCGACCATCCGCTCCCGGTCGTCCAGCAACATGCCGGCCAGCGCCCGCCAGGTCATCACCAGCTCGTAGAGGAAGTCGGGACGGACCGGAGGCCGGGTGGCGGCCACGGCCCTGGCCTCGTCGAGACGGCCCGCCGAGGCGAGGGCGAGGGCGTAGGCGTCGAGCGTCCACTTGGCGCCCCGCAGGTGGGCCTCGGCGAGCTGGTCGACCATCCCGGCGGCCCGGCCGTCGACCAGGTGCAGGCAGAACGTCGTGATCAGCGGCAGGTCCTGGCGGCCCTCCAGCATGCCGGCCCGCTCCGTCATCCTGGCCGCGTCGCGGTAGGCCCGCCCGGCGCCGGCGTAGTCACCGGCGATCATGAGCCGCTGGCCGGCGTACCAGACGACGACCGCGGCCGGCGCCGACAGGTCGTACTGCTTGGCCAGGCGGTCGGCGGCGGCGGCGTGCTCGTCGGCGGTCGCGAACTCGCCTCTGGCCGCCGCGCACTCCAGCAACACCAGATGGGCCAGCGCCTGCGTGGCCATCTGACCGGAGCGCTGGGCGACCTCCAGCAGCTCCCTGCCGATGCTCTCGCGCGTGTCGACCGCGGGGATGTCGTACGACTGGCGTAGCCGCCCGCTGAGCGCGGCCGCGATCAGCGCGGGGTCGCCGCTCTGCCTGGCCAGCTCCAGCGCCTCCAGCGACGCCTGCCGGCCTCGCTCGGGGGAGGAGGAGCCCTCCAGCTCCAGGGCGAGCGTGGTCAGGAGGCTGGCCCGCAGCCGCTGCTCGCCCTCGGGCAGCTCCATGAGCGCCCGCTCGGTGACGTCGACGATCTCCCACGCGGTGCGGGTGAAGTCGCGGGCCATGCCCTTGTGCGGCACGGCCAGCGAGGCGGCCACCTTCGCGGTGATCTCGAGGTCGCCCAGCGGCAGCGCGGTGTCCATGGCCTGGCGGCGCAGCACCCTGGCCGCCGACATGTCGCCGCACAGCGCGAGGGCCCTGATCTGGCGCAGCATGAGCGCCAGCCGCTTCTTGGTGCGCTCCGGCGTCTGCGCGCCGCCCGGCTCGTCGTTGCGCGAACGGTCGAACGCGGCGATGGCCTGCTCCCACAGCGTGGCCGCCTCGCGATGGGCGAAGCGCCGCTCGGCCTGCTCGGCCGCCAGCCCCGCGTAGTGGACGGCCTTCTCGGCCGCGTCGGCGAGGAAGTAGTGGTGGGCGAGCGCGGCCACGTCGGACGGAGTGCGCTCCTCGATGACCGCGGCCACGGCCGCGTGCAGCCGGGTGCGGCGCAGCCGGGAGGCGTCGGAGTAGATCGTGTCGCGCACCAGGTCGTGGTCGAACCTGAGCAGCCCGGGCCCCGGCTCGGTCACCAGGCCCGCCAGCAGCGCCGCCTCGACGGCCTCGATGACGGCGTCCTCGTCGCCCGCCACGGCGATGAGCACGTCGAGGTCGACGTCGCGGCCGATCACGGCGGCCTGGAGCAGGATCTGCTGCGCGCCGGACGGCAGCCGCGAGATGCGCCGCCGCAGCACGTCGCGCACGCCGGAGGGCACCTGCGACAGCACCTCGGTCGCGCTCGCCCGGTCGGCCGCGCCCTCGGAGTCGAGCAGGCGCACGGTCTCGCGGACGAAGAACGGGTTGCCGCCGGTGCGCTCGACGATCGACTCGACCGCGTCGTCGTCGATCTCGCGCACGCAGGTGGCCTTGACCAGCTCGGCCACGGCCTTCGGGTCGAGCCCCGACAGGCCCACGCGGACCGGGCCGAGCCGGGCCAGGGCGGCCAGCACGTCGGACTGGCGGTCGTCGAGCTCGCTCTCCCTGCACGTCACCACGAGCAGCACCCGGCTGGTGGCCAGCAGGCTGGGCAGCGCCCGCAGCAGGGCCAGCGTCTGGTCGTCGGCCCAGTGGAGGTCTTCGAGCGTCAGCAGCACGGGCGACCTGCGCGCGACCCCCGCCAGGTAGCCGCCGACCGCGCGGTGCAGCCGGAAGCCGCCGGACACCTCGTCCTCGTCGGGGTCGGGGGCGGCGTCGTCGAGCAGCGGCGCGAGCAGCTGGGCGTATTCGCCCGCGCCCGTCACGCCGATGAGGGCGCGCAGGATCTCGACCCACGCCCAGCCGGGCGGGGTGGCGCTGGAGTCGGGACAGGCCCCGGACGCGGCGATCCAGCCGTCGCCGGCCAGCCGGGTCTCCACCTGGCGCAGCAGCGTGGTCTTGCCCGCGCCCGCGACGCCGGTCACGATCGCGACCTGGAACCTGCCGGTGCGGGAGGCCGCCGTGGTCAGCCTGGTCAGCTCGGCGTCGCGGCCGACGAACGGCTCCGGCTCCAGCGGCGGCGGGTCGACGGGCGTGGCCGGACGGGGCGGCCAGGTGTCGGTGACCGGCGCCGGCCGCGCGGGCCGCGCCGGAGCGGCCAGCTCCAGCTCGGGCGACTGGGCCAGGATGTCGGACTCCAGCTTGCGCAGCGCCGGCCCCGGGTCGATGCCCAGCTCGTCGGCCAGGATGTTGCGCGCCCTGCGCAGCGCGGCCAGCGCGTCGCCCTGCCGGCCGCAGCGGTAGAGGCCCAGCGCCAGCAGCCGCCAGCCCTCCTCGCGCAGCGGATGTTCCGTGGTCAGCGCCTCGAGGTCGGGCACGGTCTCGGCGTGCATGCCGAGCCGCAGGCCGGTGTCGGCGTGCCGCTCGCGCGCCACGAGGCGCAGCTCGGTCAGCCGGTTGACCTCGGCCTCCGCCCACGGCTGGTCGGCGAAGTCGGAGTAGGGGGTGCCGCGCCACAGGCCCAGCGCCTTTTCCAGGCGGCCGCGGGCGGCCTGCGGATCGCCCTCGTCGAGGTGCTCGCCGGCCGCGCGTACGAGCTGCTCGAACCTGAGCGCGTCGACCTGGTCGGAGGCCACGCGCAGCGCGTAGCCGGAGGCGACCGTCACCAGCAGCCGGTTGGGGCCGCCGCGCGGGCGGCCGGGCTCCAGCACCCTGCGCAGGCGCGAGATGTAGACCTGCAGGCCCGACTGCGCGCCCTTGGCCGCATCGTCGTCCCACAAGTCGTAAAGAAGCGTGTCAACGGGCACGACCTGGCCTCTGGCCACGAGAAGCCGGGCGAGGACGGCCCGCTGCCGCAACCCGCCGAGGTCGAGCTCGTCGTCGTGTTCGTACGCCTCGACTGGCCCCAGAACTCGGAACGCCACCATGTCAGCCGCCACGCTATGCGGGCCTGCGAATCACGCACAAGGTCTTTGTTGGGTTTGGGATTGTCACCGATCTACCTCCGCTTGGAAACCGCGTCCCCCGGTGCGGCGAGTCGTTGCAGGGTGCCAGGACATGGTGTTCACCTCGTGGTCGTGGTGCAGTGACCTGGAGCGCGTGCCGACCGGCCGCCGGGCGCGGCGGACGGCTCGATCCGGGTCGCGGAACGTCTTCGGCCGAGCTGGCCGGAACGGTGGTCAAGAGGGGGCCTTCGAGATCGTGGACGGGGGCTCCGCCTCGGCGTCTCGGCCGTTTCGCCGGCGCAGGAGCGCCCATGCGCCCAGTGCCAGGCCGCCGAACGGGATCTCGATAGTGTAAGTCCAGAAGCCGAAAAGCAGTGCGGTCGCGATCGCGGGAGTGCCCGGCACCCCGAACGCGATCAGCAGGGCGGCCACGCCGCTCTCCATGATCCCCGCGCCGCTGGGCGTGATCAGGGCGCTGGTCAGGACCCTCGACAGCGCGAAGACGGCGATCGACTCGGCCAGACCGGGCCAGGCGCCGGTGGCCTGCATGCAGGCGGCCATGATCGACCACTGGAAGCCGAGGAAGAAGATCATGCCGAGCGACAGGCCGGGCCACCGGGTCCTGACGACCCCGGCGGTGTCGGCGCGCAACCGGTGGAAGGCCGCGGAGGCGTGGAACTTCACCCGCAGCAGCCTGGTGAGGCCGTCGAGCGCCCGGCCGAGCAGCGTGGCGGCGCGCTCCCAGTAGAGTGCCGCGGCCACGACCGCGCAGAGCACGAGGATGGAGATCGCGCCCGTCCAGCCCGCCCTGGCGACGGTCGCGTTGGGGGCCTCGTCCGCCATCAGCAGCGCGATGATCCCGACGGCCGGCAGGATGAACCTGAACAACGTGTTCCATATGCCGCTGACCAGCGTCATGACCACGAACGAGCGGTTGGAGAAGCCCCATCCCTTCGTCATGGCGAACGACACCGCCACGCCGACCGCCCCGCCGAACGGCAGGAGGTTGCTCACCGCGCTGCCCGCCGCGTTGAGCGTGAGGCCCTGCAGGTTGTTCAGCCCCGGCAGGGAGTTGGTCAGCACGAACGTGTAGGCCACCAGGCTCAGCAGCCACAGCACGGCCATGATCGCGATCTCGCCCGCGCCGAGCGCGCCAAACACGGCGCCGATCTCGGCCCAGGAGACCGGTTTGCCGGTGAGCCCGCGCACGATCTGAGGCAGGTAGACCACGAGCAGCACGGCCAGCCCGAGCGACAGGACGGACAGGGCGATCTGGAGCCACTTGTTCTTCATCGGGATCCAGTCTGACGCGGGCTAGGTCGGCCACCGGTCGAACGGATGAGTGAGGCGGGCGCCGGGAGGGAGGTCACGGCGAACGTACCACTCCGTGCCGAAGACCAGGCGGTAGAGAGGGCGGGGGACCTTCAGCATGACGGCGAGGGTGCGGTCGCTGTCACCGCCGCTGGCCTGCGAGGCGTGCGCGGCCATGGATGCCCGCTTCTGTTTCGCATATTTCCGGACATTGACGCGGTGGGTGATCGTCTCGCTCGCCGAGTACGCGCTCTCGAACGTCCGCACGTCGAACTCCGGCGGGAACCGGTAGAAGCGGCCGGCCAGCCGCAGCAGCCTGACGAGCGGATCGCGGTTGACCGTCGCCTCCAGGACGATCGGCGTGCCCGCGATCTTCGACGCCCGCTTGCCCACCCGGTGCACCTGCACGTGGTCGGGGTGGCCGTAACCGCCCGCCGGGTCGTAGATCGCCAGCAGCTCGGCCTCCTCCTCCTGCAGGATCGCGGCCAGCGCCTTGGCCGCCTCCTCGGTGTCGGCGTCGATGAAGGCGTTGTCGGGCCGCTCGTCGGCGCTGCCGCCCTGAGGGCTCAGCCCCGAGTCGCCGTAACCCAGGCATTCCACGCGGGCGCAGCCGAGCAGCGCGGCCGACGCGTAGAGCTCCTTGAGCCTGGTCTCGCCGAGCGCCTCTCCCGGCTCCATCTCGGCCAGGCCGCGCTCGCCCGCCGTGGCCACCACGAGCACCACGCGGTGCCCCTCGGCCGCGAGCATCGCCATGGTGCCCGCCGTCAGCAGGGCCTCGTCATCGGGGTGGGCATGAAAGAACACAGCGGTACGTGGAGGCACACGCCCAGATTAGTCTGGGAGGGGTGCGGATCTTTCACGTGAGCGACTGTTACCTGCCGCGACTCGGGGGGATCGAGGTCCAGGTCGCCGATCTCGTGCGGATGCAGCGGGAGGCCGGCCACGACGTCTCCGTGGCCACGGCGACCAGGGGCGAGCCGCTGCCGGGCGTGCAAAGGATCGTCGCCAGGATGCCGTTCGACCTTCCCGTGCACCCGTTCGGAGTGGGGCATCTCACGCGGCGGCTCGCCTCGGTCCGGCCCGACGTGGTCCACGTGCACGCGGGGGCGGTCTCGCCGTTCGCCTGGATGGGCGCGCGGGCCGCGGTGCGTGCCGGGGTGCCGTGCGTGGTGACCGTGCACAGCATGTGGGATCCGGTCACGCGGGGCCTCTACCGGCTGCTGCGGCTCGCGTTCGGCTGGCAGCGGTGGCGGCTGGTGGCGACCACGGTCAGCAACGCCGCCGCGGCCCCCATCCGCGAGGTGGCGGGGCCCGGGGTGCCGGTGCGCGTGGTCCCCAACGGGCTCGACCTGTCGGGGTGGGCGCCGCCGCCCGGCCGGCCCGCCCCGCGCGACGAGGTGCATGTCGTCGCGGTCGGCCGGCTGGCTCCGCGCAAGCATCCCGTACGCCTGCTGAAGCTGTTGCAGGCGGCCCGCGCGCGGGTCCCCGCCGAGATCCCCATGCGGGCCACGATCGTCGGCGACGGGCCCGCACGAGGCCGGATGGAACGTTTCCTCGCCGAACACGGCATGACCGGCTGGGTCTCGCTGCCCGGGCGGCGCACCCGTGAGCAGATCGCCAAGGTTCTGGAGTCGGCCGACGTCTTCGTGGCTCCGGCGCCGCGCGAGTCGTTCGGCATCGCGGCGCTCGAGGCGCGGGCGGCGGGGCTGCCCGTGGTGGCCAGGGCGCAGAGCGGGGTCGCCGACTTCGTCAAGGACGGCACGGAGGGGCTGCTCGGGCGCACGCCGGGCGACCTGGCACGCGCGGTGGCGCGGCTGTGCGCCGACGCAGGGCTGCGCGAGTCCATCGCGGCGCACAACCGCGCCACGCCGCCCGCCGCGGGCTCGTGGCCGGCCGTGATCGAGGGCTTCGACCAGGCGTACGCGCAGGCGAGGTCCATGCGCCGCCCCCGTGAGCGGCCCGGTCAGGGGCCCGGTCAGCGGCCTGATCAGCGGCCCGGTCAGCCGCGCCGCAGCACCACGTAGCCGTCGCGCTCGAACACCTTCACGTAACCCTGGGCCTCCAGCTCGCCGACCGCGGCGAGCTGCTGCTCGGGCGAGCCGAAGGGGAACTCCCAGCGCGAGGTGTCGGCCACCACCCACGGCGCGCCGTGCGACGTGGCGCCCCACAGCAGGACGGTGGTCCTGGAGGTCAGCGCGGGACCGACGGAGTTGGCCGCCTCGACGGTGACCCCCGAGGGCACCTTGGCGACGGCCTCGGCCGCGGCGGCCGCCCTGGGCTCGGTGTAGAAGCCCGGATGGTAGAGCTGGTCGAGGGCGAACCGGGGCACCAGGGTGAGCGCGACCGCACAGGCGCCCGCCGCCCAGGCCAGCTTGAGCGAGCGGTCGCCGGAGCGTCTGATCAGCCGTAACAGCCTCGACAGGCCGTCGACGCCCGCGCAGAGCAGGATCACCACGGTGAACGCGCTGTAGTGGAAGTCCGCCTGCCACCACTGGGGCCGGTCGCCCAGCATGCGGACGAGCACGTGGGGCAGCGCGACCAGCGACAGCGGGGAGAGCAGGCACAACAACAACGTCGGCCACACCATCAGGAGCAGGGTGTCGACCTTGGCCTCCGCGCTGAAGGCGAGCAGCACCGCGGAGAGAGGGTCACGCAGGATGCCGAGGAGGGCGCCGGGCAGGTCGTCACCGAGATGCCCGTAGGCCCAGTAGTCCTTGGCGTCGCCGCCGAAGACCGTGATCGTCAGCCCGCGTACGAGCAGCACGGCGCCGAGGCCCAGCAGCGCGCTGAGCACGCCGCGCCACCGGTCGCCGAGGGCGATCAGGCAGGCCCCCGCACCGATCACCATGAGCCCCATGTCCTCCTTGACGAGGAGGAGGGCGGCCATGGCCAGGAACGCGGGCACCATGCGCCCCGCGTGGTAACGCTCGATCATGATCGCGGTGAGCACGGGGACGAACATGGCCTCGTGCACGTCGAACGCGACCGCCTGCGCCACCGGCCACGACAGCGCGTACGCCACGCAGACCAGGTAGGCGGGCCAGGTGCCGATGACGCGCCGGGTGAACAGCCAGACGAACGGGATCGCGGCGGCGAACAGCGCGGCCTGCGCGACGATCAGCGTCTCGGGGCCGTCGTGGATCCAGTAGAACGGCGCCAGCACCGCGTAGATGGGCGAGAAGTGGTCGGCGAGCTGGACGTAGTCCATGCCCCGGCCGCCGAACATGCCGCGCACCGGGATGTACGGAGGCCGCAGGCCCGCGTAGTTGCGTACCGCCTGGTCCACGATCACCAGGTCGAACGTGGTGGCCCTGAAGGTGGCGAGCTTGACCAGGCCGAGAACGGCGTAGGCCACCCCGGCGACGAGCGCGACGGCGCCCACCCGCACGCGGTGGCCCGGCAGCCGGCTCTTCCATGACGGGACGCCGGCGCCACCGGCCCCCACCGGCGTCTCAAGCGTCTGTCCCGTCACGGGGAGCAAGACTAGAACGGATCAGCCCGAACCCGGACACGGCCGCCGCCCCTTACCGCCCCCCACGGGCGGAGCGGCGACCGTGCGCCCGGCTAGGAGCAGGCGGCCGTGATCTTGCTGGTGAAGCCGTTCACCTTGCCGCTGAACTCGGAGACCGAGCTCAGGTCGCCGCCCTTCATGGAGTCGAACCCGGCCGCGAGGTCGTTGAGCGCGGCGGCGACCTCACCGTCGTACTTGCCCGCGAGCTCCTTGGTCTTGTCGGCCGCGGTCTGCGACGCGGTGCCGATGGCGTCGGTGTCGGTGGCGTTCTTCGTGACCGCGGTGCTCCACTCACTGGCGATCTTGCTGGCCTCGCCGGCCGCGGTGTTGCAGTCTACGGCGTTGCCCAGGGCACCACAGGCGGTGGTGAGGACGGCAAGAGTAAGCGTCGCGGCCGCGACGGCCAGACGACGGCGTGGGGGAGTCATTTCCGTGCCCTTCGTAGGTTTGCGAACGAAGGGAACATTATGGAGCACGACTTGACCGTCACTTGCACCCCACTAACACCACGGGCGTCAGGCGGGCGTAAAGCCGTGCAGCAGGACCTGCACGATCTGCTCCGGCTCGGGCAGGGGAAGATCCAGGAGCCCCCGGTAAGTGACGAAACCGACAAACATCTCAGTAAGCATCCAAAGGTCAGCATTCGGCGGCAGCTCGCCGCGTTCGATCGCGCGCTCGTACACGATCCACGAGCGCTCCATCCGGGTGCGCATCCCGGTACGGATGATCTCGGCGACCGCCGGGTCCCGGCCCGCCTCGCCGAAGACCTGCCTGGCCATGCGCGCGACGTCGGGCTGGTGCCAGAGGGCGAGGGTGTCGGAGACCACCACGCGCAGGTCGCCTTCGAACGAGCCGGTGTCGGGGATGGCGACGTGCGCGTTCATGATGCCGGCGATGGTTTCGAGCACCATGTCGCGCTTGGTGGCGTACCGGCGGAACACGCTGGCCCGGCCCACGCCCGCCGCCGCCGCGACGTCGTCCATGGTGAAGTCGAGGCCGCGGGAGAGCACCAGCCCGGCCGCGGCCTGCCTGATGCGGTGATCGACCGTGGGATCGGGCTTGCGTCCACGCGCAGACATAATGATACTCCAAGTATCTGATATCAACGGTCTCACAAATCAGGGGTTGCTATGAGGGTAATCGTGGTCGGAGCGGGCGTCGCGGGGCTCGCCGTGGCGCACGGACTGCTCAACGCCGGTCACGAGGTCGAGATCTACGAGGAGGCCCCCGAGCTGCGTACGGCCGGCGGCTCGGTCTCGCTCTGGCCGGCCGCTACGGCCATCCTCCGCGAGCTCAAGGTCGACTACTCCGGGACCGGGCGGCGCCTGGAGACCATGGAGTCCTGGGCCGTCGACGGGCGCAGGCTGTTCACCGTCGACCTGACCGAGGCCGAACGCCGCTACGGCCACCCGAGCGTGCACGTGGCCCGCCGCGACCTGGTCGAGCTGCTGGCCGACGGCATGCCGGTGACCTACGGGGTGGCCGCCGAGCACGTGGTGCCCGAGCGGGCCGAGGTGCGCCTGTCCGACGGCCGCACGGTCCGCGGCGACGTGCTCGTGGGGGCCGACGGGCGGCGCTCGGCGGTGCGCGAGGCCCTGTGGGGCGGCGACCGCGCGACGCTGAGCGGCTGGGTGACCTGGCAGGGGTTCACCACCAGGCCCACCACGCTCACCGAGCAGCGCAGGGCCGTGATGATCGCCGGTGCGCGGGAGTTGTGCGGGCTGATCCCGGCGGCCGAGGGCCGGCTGCTGTGGTGGTTCGACGTCAAGGCCGAGCCGGGCGGGCCCTTCTGGGACGGCGACCCCGACGTGGCCGGACGGCTGCGCGAGCGGTTCCGCGGATGGGCGGACCCGGTGCCGGACATTCTGGAGACGATCACCGAGATCGACTTCTTCCCGCACCACAAGCAGCCGTTCACCGCGGCCTGGGGCAAGGGGCCGACCACACTGGCCGGCGACTCCGCCCACACCATGCCGCCCACCATGGCCCAGGGCGCCAACCAGGCGTTGGAGGACGCCTGGCTGCTGAGTACGGCGATCGGCGGCCTGGGGTCCGGGTCCGGTCGCGAGGAACTGGCCGGCGCGCTGCGCGCGTACGAGCGGGCGAGGTCGAAGGTCGTACGCCTGCCCGCCCGGCTGGCCGCCACGGAGATCACCGACAGGCAGGGCTCGTTCGCCGGATTGATCCCCGACCGGCTCGCGACCTGGCTGTATGTCAAGTGGTTGCGGAGAGTCAGCACCTACCTCTTGACAGCGTCGTGAGCGCGACCTGACGATGTCGCATATAGAGCAACTCGGTGCGTAATACGCAACAAGAGGTGACGGTTGGCGACGACGTCAAGCTTGATCGCGACCCTTCAGGGGAGCTCCTACACGGACCCTGAGGTGTTCGCGCACGAGCAGGCAAGGATCTTCGAGAACCTCTGGTTCTGCGCCGTCAGGGCGGGGGACCTGCCCAAGCCGGGCGCGTTCAGGACGGTCCAGGTCGGCAGGGAGAACGTGATCGTGGTCCGCGGCCGGGACGACCGGCTACGCGCCTTCCTCAACGTCTGCAGGCACCGCGGCGCCCGGTTGTGCGTGGAGGAGCAGGGCGAGGTGCGCCGGACGATCAGGTGCGCCTACCACGCCTGGTCCTACGACCTCGACGGCCGGCTCGCCGCCGCGCCCAACCTGGTGAAGATGCCCGACATCGACCGCGTGGCGTACGGGCTGGTGCCCGTGCACCTGCGGGAATGGCTGGGGTACGCGTGGGTGTGCCTGGCCGCCGAGCCGCCCTCGTTCGAGGAGACGGTGCTGAACGCCGCCACCGAACGGCTCGGCGACCCGGCCGCCATCGACCGCTACCACGTCGAGGATCTCGCGCTCGGCCGCAGGATCCGCTACGACGTGAAGGCCAACTGGAAGCTCATCGTCGAGAACTTCATGGAGTGCTACCACTGCGCCACCATCCATCCCGAGCTGACGGCCGTGCTGCCGGAGTTCGCCGGCGGCTACGCGGCCCAGTACTACGTGGGCCACGGCGCCGAGTTCGCCTCCAGGGCCGAGGGCTTCACCGTGGACGGCGGCCCCGGTTTCGGCCGGTTGCCCGAGTTGTCACAGGAACAGGACCGGCGCTACTACGCGATCACCGTCAGGCCGCAGGTGTTCGTCAACCTGGTGCCCGACCACGTGATCATGCACCGGATGTACCCGATGGCCGCCGACAGGACGGTCGTCGAGTGCGACTGGCTCTACCATCCCGACGTGATCGCCTCGGGGGCGGACCTGTCGACGTCCGTCGAGTTGTTCCACCGGGTCAACGAGCAGGACTTCGACGCCTGCGAGCGGACCCAGCCCGGCATGTCGTCAAGGGCGTACGTGGAGGGCGGGGTGCTCGTGCCGAGCGAGCACCACATCGCCCTCTTCCATCAGTGGGTGAACCAGCGCTTGCGGGGATAGCGCACGGTCAGCCCTCCGTACTTCGCCCTGCCGCTGATCACCACCTGGAGGGCGCCCGGGCGGGGCCGGCTCGGGACGTGGTTCGTCGAGGTGTTGCCCCAGTCGCTCTGGAAGGCGTCCACGTTCACCACCGCGCCCTCGGGCAAGATGATCTTGGCGGAGCCGTAGGTGAGGTCGAGCTCGACGTCGACGACCGGGTGCGGGATGACGGCCTGGGAGAGGTCGAGCTCGGCGCTGCCGTACTTGGAGGACACCCGCAGGCGCCGGGGGACGGCCCAGTCGCCCGAGCGCTTGAGATGGCCGTGCTTCGCCTCCAGCTCGACCACGTCGTTGACCCGGGGCTGGTCGACGGGGAGATCGTTGATCAGACTCAGCAGGTCGCCGTAGGTCTTCGCACTCAGGGCGATCTCGAGCCGGTCTTCGAGCTCCATCTGGGTGAGACGACCCTCGGTGAACGCGCGTTGAAGCTGCTGGGCGGTGCGTTCCCGATCTTCGTCGGAGACCCGCATCTGCATTTCCGACATGTCCTGAGCATAGGTTCGCAACGCTCAGAACGGGAGACGTCGGCCGGAAGGGGTGCGCAGATCGAGGGGCGGCGACGGGCGCACAGGCCGGGGGCGGTGGCTGACCTGTATTCTCTTCACATCTATTGGGTACCCAGCGGGTCGCCGTGAAGTCGCGATCCTTGGGTAGCGTGAAGGCTGATGTCGGCAGAACCGTTCTCGCATCCGGCTCTCCTCTACCGAGGCGAGCCGGAATACGTCGCTGCCACGACCGCCTTCGTCCGTGCGGGCCTGGCGGCCGGCGAGCCCGTCGCCGTCGCCGTCCCCGCCCGCAATCTCGCGCTCATCGAGGCCGCGCTGGGGCCGGAGGCCAAGGCGGTCCGCCTGCTCGACATGGGCGAGGCGGGGCGCAACCCCGGCCGCATCATCCCGGCCGTGCTGCGCGACTTCGCCGACCAGCACGCCGACGACCACGTACGCATCATCGGCGAGCCCGTCTGGCCGGGCCGCACCACGACGGAATATCCCGCGTGCGCCCAGCACGAGGCGCTGATCAACCTGTCGTTCGCGGGCCGGCACGTCACGATCCTGTGCCCCTACGACGTCGCAGCCCTGGCCCCGGCGGTGATCGAGGAGGCGTCGCGCACCCATCCCGTGCTGCGCGACGCCTCCGGCGAACGGCGCAGCCCCGCCTACGCGCCCCAGCTGGTGATCGACGCGCACAACCGGCCGCTGGACGAGCCCCCGGGGTGCCCCTCGCTGCGGTTCGACAGCGGCAACCTGTCGGCGGCGCGGGCACTGGCCGCACGCGAGGCCGCCACGCTGGGCTTCGCCGGCGACCGGCTCGACGACGTGCGGCTGGTCGTGGCCGAGCTGGGCGCCAACAGTCTCGACCACGGCGGCGGCTCCGGCAGGATCAAGGTGTGGTTCGCGGACGGGCGGCTGGTGTGCGAGGTCAGCGACGCCGGCCACATCACCGACCCGCTGGCCGGGCGCAGCCCGGTCGACCCGCGCCAGGCGGGCTCGCGCGGGCTGCTCATCGTCAACCTGCTCAGCGACCTCGTACGCGTGCACTCGACGCCGGAGGGCACCACGATCCGGGCCTATTTCGACGCCCCCCGGCAGCGCTGAACGGCGGCGTCAGAGCTTTCGACCTCCGCCATGCTGGGACAGCGCGTGCCGCGCACACCGGACTGCGGCCGGCTCCACCCACCCTGAGGGGGCAAGCCCTACCCAGGGTCACGTCCAGGCAGGTCACCGGGGTCGGCCGGGCCCTGCCGCGACCAAGGTATTAGGGGATCCTTCAGGGCCGGTTCGGGCCCATCTCCGATAGTCGCCAAGCTCGTGTTCCACGAGCTTGGAGGCATGAAGGGATTGCTCGCCACGGGATTCGCAGCCATCGGCGCCGGAAGCGGCGCCATGCTCACCTTGCACGCGGGATCCGACCTGGACCCGCTGCACAGCGTGATCAGCGAGTACGCGTGGCAGTCCGCCGGATGGCTGCTGCCCGCCTCGCTGACGTTGTTCGCGGCAGGCTCCGCGCTGATCGCCGAGGCACTGCGCCGGTCCGGGACGAACCGCTGGGTCGTCGCGCTGCTGCTGGTGTGGGGGGTGAGCATGTTCCTGGTCGGCGCCTTCCCCACGGACCGGCCGGGAGTGCCGCTCTCCCTGTCGGGAGGCATCCACCGTTACGCCGCCTTCGCCGCCTTCCTGGTGATGCCCGCGGCAGGACTGTTGCTCGCCCGGGCGAACGTGCGCTTCGCCAGGGTGGTGCGGGTCCTCAGCGGAGTGGCGCTGGGCGCGCTGCTGCTGGTCGTGATCCCGTACGTGGTCCGCATGCTTGGCATCCCGCTGACCAACGAGGACATCCCGGCCGGCCTGACCCAGCGGGTCGTGGTCATCACGGAGCTGGGTGTGCTGGCGCTGGCCGGCCTGTCGATGCTCAAGCCCTCGGCCCGGCGCTCCGAGGTCTCGCCGATCATGGCCTAGCCGTTGGAGTGAAAGCCGTCTCCCGGGAAAGGGGGGAGTTCCGCATTCACCTGAGGAGTGGCTGGAATGACGATTCTGATCGCGTACGACGGTTCCGACGACGCCAAGGCCGCGATCGCGTTCGCGGCCGAGATGTTCCGCGGCGCGGACGCGGTCGTGCTGACGGTGTGGGAGCGGCTGGCGGTGACCTCGGCCAGGGCCTCCGCCGGGCTGATGATGGCCATGGACCAGTCCGGCCTTGAGGACGAGGCGATCGCCAAGGCGATGCGCGAGCTGGCGGGGCGCGGTGCGGACATGGCGAAGGAGTGCGGGCTGAACGCCGTCCCCCAGTGCGACGTGGACAGCGTGGCCGTCTGGTCGACGATCGTGGACGTCGCGACCGAGATCGACGCCGAGCTCGTCGTGACCGGAACGCGCGGGCACGGCGGGGTGCGCTCGCTGCTGCTCGGCAGCACGTCGGACCGGGTGCTGCACCACGCGGGCAGGCCGGTGCTGGTGGTGCCCGCTCCGGAGCGGAAGGACTGAGCGGCCGTGCGTTCGCCTACGGTCCTGTAGCATGAGGGCCATGACGACGTGCCTGGTGATGATGAGCCCCTAGGGGCTGCTCATCGGCGACGTCTTGTTGAGGCCCTGCGAGCGGGGCCTCTCGTCGTGTCCGGGGCCCCTTGGAGGCATCCGATGTACATCACGACGACCATCCCCTACGTCAACGCCCGCCCCCATCTCGGGCACGCCCTGGAGCTGGTTCAGGCCGACGTGCTGGCCCGGCACCACCGGCGGCGTGGCGAGCCCGTGCGGTTCCAGACCGGCACCGACGACAACTCCTTGAAGAACGTGCTGGCCGCCGAGGCGGAGGGCGTGCCGGTGCGGGAGCTGGTGGACAGGAACGCCGCCGCGTTCGAGGCGCTGCGGGGGCCGCTGGACCTGTCCTTCGACGCGTTCATCAGGACGAGCAGCCACCCCGGGCACCGCGCCGGCGTCGAGCGGATCTGGGAGGCCACCCGGCACGACCTCTACCAGCGGCACTACGAGGGGCTCTACTGCGTGGGCTGCGAGCAGTTCTACCCGGCAGGGCCCTGTCCCGACGGCCACGAGGCACCGCTGCAGCTCGTCTCCGAGCAGAACTGGTTCTTCCGGCTCTCCCGCTATCAGGACGCCCTGCTCGACCTCCTCCGCGGCGGGCGGCTCAGGATCGAGCCGGCGGCCCGGCGCAACGAGGTGCTGGCGTTCGTCGAGGCAGGGCTGGACGACATCAGCGTCTCGCGGTCCGCCGCCCGCGCCCGGGGGTGGGGCATCCCGGTTCCCGGCGACCCCGGCCAGGTCGTCTACGTGTGGTGGGACGCCCTCGCCAACTACGTCACCGCGCTCGAAGGCGGCGACTACGACCGCTGGTGGGTGGCCGAGCCGCGCAAGGTGCACCTCATGGGTAAGGGCGTGATCCGCTTCCACGCCGTCTACTGGCCCGCCATGTTGTTGTCCGCGGGAAAGCCGCTGCCCACGGGGATCTTCGTGCACGACTACCTCACGGCGGGCGGCCGCAAGATCAGCAAGTCGTCCGGTGGCGCCGCCGACCCGGTGGCGCTGGTGGACGCGTACGGGGTCGACGCCGTGCGGTGGTGGCTGCTGCGCGAGGTGCCGCGCGTGGGCGACGCCGACTTCACCGAGGGACGGCTGGTCGCCCGTGCCGACGAGGACCTCGCCAACGGGCTGGGCAACCTGGTCAACCGGGTCGTCACCATGGTGCACCGGTTCCTGGACGGCCGGGTCCCGGCGGCCGGTCCCGAGGAGTGGCCGTTCGAGGCTTCAGGGGCGGTGCACGAGGCGCTGGAGGCGTTCGACTTCCGGCGGGCCGCGACGGCCGTGCAGGCGCTCGTCGAGGAGGCCAACAAGTACGTCGAGCGGACCCGGCCGTGGGCGCGCTCGCGGGCCGGTCAGGAGGTGGCCCTGGCCACGCTGGTGCACGCGTGCCGGACGCTGGCCGTACAGCTGGAGCCGTTCCTGCCCACGGCGGCGGCGCGCGTGGCCGCCGCGGTGGCCGCCGCGGGTGACGGGCGGCTGCCCCGGCCGGAGCCGTTGTTCCGGCGGCTGGCCGTGTCGACCGCCGGGCCCCGTGACGCCCTGCGAGCCGGTGTTGACGGCGGCCGGTCGCCAGCCTAGGTTGGCGCGCATCAGACCCGCCGGTATGGAGGCGCCGCATGCCCACCGTCGACACCCTGCGCGGTCCCGTGGACGTGGACGATCTCGGCCAGACCCTCATGCACGAGCACATCTTCGTCGTGGCCGCCGAACACCTGGACAACTACGGCAGGGGCGCGTGGTGGGACGAGGAGTTCCGGGTGGCGGACGCGGTCGGGAAGCTCAACGCGGTGGCGGCGAAGGGCGTGCGGACGCTCGTCGACCCGACGGTGTGGGGGCTGGGCCGCTACATCCCGCGCATCCAGCGGGTCGCCGAGCAGGTGCCGGGCCTGAACATCATCGTCGCCACCGGCCTCTACGCCTTCGAGGAGCTGCCGCACCAGTACGAGCACCGGGGCCCGGGCCTGTTCCTCGACGGGCCCGACCCGATGATCGACGACTTCGTCCGCGACCTCACCGACGGCATCGCCGACACCGGGGTCAGGGCGGCGTTCCTGAAGTGCGTCGTCGAGGCCAAGGGCCTGACGCCCGGCGTCGAGCGCATCTGCCGGGCCGTCGCGCGGGCACACGCCCGCACCGGCGCGCCGATCACCGTCCACACCAACGCGTTCACCCAGAGCGGACTTCTCGCGCTCGACCTGTTCGCCGAGGAGGGAACCGACCTGGAGAAGGTGATCGTCGGGCACGCGGGGGACAGCAACGACCTCGACTACCTCATGCGCATGGCCGACACCGGCGCGACCCTCGGAATGGACCGATTCGGGTTGGACGTCTACAACTCGACCGCGCAGCGGGTGGCCACGATCGCGGAGCTGTGCCAGCGCGGATACGCCGACCGTATGGTCCTCAGTCATGACACCGCCTGTTTCATGGACTACTTCGGCGGTGCTTGGGATGACGCCCGCGCCACGCTCGCGCCCAACTGGCGCTACGATCACATTCACGACGACGTGTTGGCCGCACTGCTCGACTCGGGTGTGACCGATGGCCAGATTGAGCAGATGCTGGTGTTCAACCCGAAGCGCTACTTCTCGTAGAGTGGTCGGATCGGGCAAGCAACGCAAGTAGGTGGAGCTGGGTGACTTCGGAGCAGGCCTTGTCGATAAGCCTCGGACTCCAGGGACCCTGTGTCATCGCGCGGTTGACGGGGGATTTCGACTTCGGCTCCGCCGCGGAGGTTCGCGACCGCGTCACCAAGGCTCTCGACCTGACACAGCCTCCGCTGCTCGTCATCGACATGCAGGCGGTCAGCGTCTGCGACTCCTCCGGCCTGTCCGTGCTGGTCTACCTGCACAAGGCCGTCACCGCCTCAGGGGGCCGGCTGCTGTTGTCGGGGCTCAACGGCCGCTGCAAGCACCTGTTCGCGATCACCGCGCTCGACAAGTTCTTCGACATCCGCAGCACGGCCGAGCTGGCCATCGCCGAGCTCAACGAAGCGGGCGATCCGCCGCCTTTCACCGGCTGAGTGCCGCCAAGGGCCCCCACCAGGGGGCCGTCTGCCGTGTCGTCCCTGCTCAGCGGCTGGGCATCTCCGGCATCCTTGTATAAGCCCGGCATAAAAGAATAACTGTTTCGTATCAGATCGCCTTGGTGAAATGTTGATACTTCCGGATTCTTGATGTAATCGACTGGATACCAGTCGCTGCCACAGGGGGATGGCGACTGCATCACTGGGGGAATCATGGTCAAAAGTCTGGTTGGAACGTTTTTAGTCGCCGCTGCGGCTACCTCGCTCATGGCCGCGCCCGCCAGCGCGACATCGTCCTCGGCCGGCGCGTCCGCGGTCGCGGTCGCCGCCAAGCCTCATCTCATCCGCGGCAAGATCTCCTTCGGCCGGTGCGGGCACACCTGCCGGGTCCAGGTCAGGATCAAGAACGTCTCGCGTACGACCGTCTTCAAGGTCAGGCTCAAGGCCCGGCTCAAGGTCAACGGCAGGCACGTGGGTACGTGCTACGACAACGTCGGCACCATCAGGGCCGGCAAGACCCGCTGGGCCTCGTGCACCGTGCGGTCCAGGAGCCTCTCCCGCGCCTACAGCCGGTATCTCGCCGGTAGGAGCGACTACAACCGGCACGTCTTCACCACGACCTACTACAGGTATTACCGCTAGACGACGGGGGAGGGCCGGCCGCGTCGCGAGCCGGCCCTCCGGCCTACGCGGTGACGAGGAGCGCCAGCCCGATCAGCACCACGACCGGGACAAGCCACATCACGGCCTCGACAGCGAACTCCTTGTACATCGCGCGAATCTCCTTCTCCGGGGCGGCCACACGTCAATGGGCAGCATAGCCGCCCGCCGGCCATGCCGGAGTCCAGGAGATCGCCGCCGGGCTCAGGCGGTGACCGCGCCGTCGGAGGCGGAGCGGACGGTGGCCACGTACTTGGTCAGCACGCCGCGTTCGACCTCGCGTTCGGGCCGCTGCCAGGTGGTGCGGCGGCGTTCCAGTTCGGCCTCGGGCACGAGCAGGTCGAGGGTCGCGGCGGCGCTGTCGATGACGATCGGGTCGCCGTCGCGTACCAGCGCGATCGGCCCGCCGTGGTAGGCCTCGGGGGCCACGTGCCCGATCACCCGCCCGTGCGAGACTCCGCTGAAACGGCCGTCGGTCACGAGGGCGACCGAGGTGCCGAGGCCCCGGCCGACCAGCGGGCCGGTGATCGAGAGCATCTCGCGCATGCCGGGTCCGCCCGCCGGGCCTTCGTAGCGGACCACGATGACGTCGCCGGGGACGATGAGGTCCGCCTCGATGGCGGCGATGCACGCGTCCTCGGAGTCGAAGACCTTGGCGGGGCCTTCGTGGCGGAAGTCGTCCTTGCCGCCCAGTTTGAGCACGCATCCGTCGGGGGCCAGTGAGCCGCGCAGGATGGCCAGGGCGCCGCGGGCCTTGAAGGGCTGCTCCGCGTCGGCCACGACGGTCTGGCCCGGTGTCTCCTGGGCCTGGGCGGCGACGTCGGCGAGGGTGCGGCCGTCGATGAGGGTGACGTTCTCGCGCAGCAGGCCGGCTTCGAGCAGGCGGCGGACGACGAGGGAGGTGCCGCCCGCCCGCCACAGGTCGGCGGCGGTGTGGGGGCCGCCGCTCGGTTTGAGCCCGGTGATGATCGGGACCTGGCGGCAGACCTCGCCGATCGTGTCGATGGCGAGGGGGAGTCCGGCTTCGCGGGCGATGGCGAGCAGGTGCAGGACGGCGTTGGTGGAGCCGCCCATGGCCGCGACCGAGACGATCGCGTTGTGCAGGGCGTCGGCGGTCAGGATGCGGGAGGGGCGGGCGTCGCGGGCCAGCGCCTCCATGGCGATCTGGCCGGCGCGGCGGGCGGCGGCGTGCTTGTCCGGGGCCACGGCGGGGATGTCGCCGATGCCGAAGGGGGCCAGGCCGAGGAAGTCGGCGACGCTGCCCATGGTGTTGGCGGTGTACTGGGCGGCGCAGGTGCCGGCCCCTGGGCAGGCGTGGCGGGCCAGGTCGTCGAGTTCGGCCTGGTCGAGGCGGCCGACGGCGCGTTCGCCGAGGGCTTCCCACATGTCCTGGATGGTGACGTCGCGTCCGCGCCAGCGGCCGGGCAGCATGCTGCCGCTGTAGAGGACGACCGCGGGCACGTCGAGGCGGGCCAGGGCCATGATGGCGGCCGGCACGGTCTTGTCGCAGCCGACGATGGCCACCAGGGCGTCGAAGGAGTGGGCCCGGCCCATGAGCTCGATCGAGTCGGCGATCACTTCGCGGCTGATCAGCGAGGCGCGCATGCCGGGCGTGTGCATGGTGAGGTTGTCGGAGACGGCGATGGTGTTGAACTCCATCGGCAGCCCGCCCGCCGCGCGCACGCCGTCGGCCACGTGCGCGGCCAGCTCGCGGTGGTTCAGGTTGCACGGCATGGTGCCGGTCCAGGTGGAGGCGATGCCCACCACGGGGCGGCGCATGTCCTCGTCCGACAGGCCCATGGCGTAGAGGTGGGAGCGGGCGGGTGCGCGGTCGGGATCGTCGGCGATGCTCAAGGGGTCAACCTCCGGTGTACGGGTCGTCGCTCCTCAATGATCCTGTGCCCGCTGCCGGCGGCTCCCTCCGGCCCCCTCACTGCTCGCGCAAACCCCACGGTGAGCCGTACGCCGCCAGCAAGTCCAGGAACGGGCGCGGCTCGAACGCCTCCGGCCCCAGCACGCCCGTGCCCTTCCATACCCCGCCGGCCAGCAGTTCCAGGGCGACGACGGGGTTGACGGCGGTCTGCCAGACCACGGCCTGGGAGCCGTACTCGCGCATCGACCAGGCGTTGTCCACCACGTGGTACAGGTACACCTCGCGCGGCCGCCCGTCCTTGACACCCTTCACCCAGGTCCCGGCGCAGGTCCTGCCGCGCATACGGTCGCCCAGCCCCGCCGGATCGGGCAGCACGGCGGCGACCACGTCGCGCGGGGCCACCAGGGCGGTGCCCTGGCCGGATCTGACCTCGACCGGCTCGGTGCCGGTCAGGCCGAGGGTGTGCAGGGTCTTGAGCTTGTCGATGAAGTCCTGGCCGAGGCCGTACTTGAAGGTGACGCGGCGGGCGTCCACCCAGCGCGGGACCAGCACGACCTCCTCGTGCTCGACGTTCACGCACTCGACCGGGCCGATGCCCTCGGGGAAGTCGAAGACCTCCGGCTCGCTGAACGGCTCCGTGGTGTGCCAGCGGCCCTTCTCGTAGACGACGGGCGGGTTGAGGCATTCCTCGATGGTGGTCCAGATGGAGAACGAGGGCGCGAACGTGTAACCCTCGACGGTCAGGTCGCCGCCGTCCCTGACGCCGATCTCCTCGATCTCGTCGAAGAGCTCGTCGGCGGCGTACCTGGCGAAGACGTCGGCGAGACCCGGCTCCACGCCCATGCCGACCACGGCGAGCCGCCCGGACGCCGACCACGCGTCCGCGCGGGCGAACTGCTCGTCGCCCAGCTTCACCCCCACCTCCTCGTACGGCCGGTCGGGGTGCGGGCGCGACATCGACATCGCCATGTCGAGATAGTCGGCTCCGGCCGCGAGCGCCGCCTCGAACAGCGGCAGCACGAACCGGGGGTCGGTGGCGTTCAGCAGGACGTCGCAGCGGTGCGCCGCGAGCAGCGCGGTCACGGCGGCGGTGTCGCCGGCGTCGACCCTGGCCGGGGTGAACCTGGCCGCCCGCTCGCCCAGGGCGGCGATGGCCGCCTCGGTGCGGGGGAGGTCGTAGTCGGCGACGACCATGTGCTCGAAGAACGGGCGGCGCGCCGCGATCCTGGTGATGGCGGTGCCCACACCGCCGGATCCCACGAGAAGGATGCGCATGACGATAAATCCCCTTTTGAGTGGATTGGAGGGGTGTGTCGTCTATCCAACGCCGGTATGCTCAACAACGTCAATGGCGTTGACATAAGGGGCGTGCCATGGCCGGACGGATGGTCGGCGAGACGTCACGCAGGCGGCGGCGCCCCACCAAACAGGGGCAGGTCCTGACCCACCGGCTCATCGTCGAGACCGCCTTGCGGATGTTGCGCGAGCACGGCGCGGCGGGACTCACCGCCCGCCGGCTCGGCCTCGCGCTCGGGGCCGACGCCAGCGCCGTCTACCGCTACTTCCGCGGCATGGACGACCTCGTCCTCGCGATCGCGGACGAGCTGTACGGCCACGCCATGGCCGGCTGGGCGGCCACCGGCGACTGGCGGGCCGACCTGCGCGAAATCGGCCTGCGCATCCACCACGCCTACCTCGCCCACCCGCAGGCCGCCCTGCTGACCGCCAGCCGCGTCACCGGCCGGCCGAACGAGGTGGCGGGCGACGAGACGATCCTCGGCATCCTGCGCGGCGCCGGCTTCCCCGACGACGACGCCGTCCGGATCTACCACGCGTTCATCGACCAGAGCCTGGCCTTCGCCATCCTCGACGCCGCCACCCTGGCCCTCCCCGAGGCGGCGCGGGAGGCCGACGAGGAGGTGTGGCGCGACACGTACGCCCGGCTGCCCGCCACCACCCACCCCAACATCGCCGCCACCGCGCCGCTCCTGGTCGCCCGCATGAACGACAGCGCCTACCCGACGGCGCTCGACATGCTGCTGTCCAGCGCTTCGGCCCGGCTCAGCGGGTAGACGGCAGGGTATGCCCGAAGGTCACCTCATCCATCGCCACGCCGACGAGCAGCACGCGGCGCTGTCCGGCCGCGTGGTGCGCGCCGCGAGCCCCCAGGGCCGCTTCGACGCCCGCCCCTACGACGGGCGGGCCGTCACGGGGGTGGAGGCCCTGGGCAAACACCTCCTCTACCACGTCGACGGCGCCCCCACCATCCACGTGCACCTCGGGATGCGCGGCCTCTTCCTGCGCCACGCCGACCCGTCGGCCGTCCCGAAACGCGGCACCCGGCTCCGGCTGGCCACGGACGAGGTGGCGTACGACCTCATCGCCCCCCTCCAGTGCGAGCCGCTCGGCCCGCAGGCCCTCGCCGCCCTGCGCGCCTCGCTCGGCCCCGACCCGCTGCGCGGGGACGCCGCGCCCGCCGAAGCGGTCGAACGGCTCACCGCCTTCCGCGGCCCCGTCGGCGCCGCCGTGCTCGACCAGGGCGTGTGGGCGGGCATCGGCAACGCGTGGCGGGCGGAACTGCTGTTCCTGGCGGGCCTGCACCCGGGGGCGCGCGACACCGGCCCCGACGCCGCCGCCCGCCTGTGGGAGGCGGCGACCGCGTACATGCCGCTCGGCAGGGACGCCGGGCAGGTCGTCAGCGACCCGGACGCCCCGGACGAGCGCTGGGTCTACAAGCGTGAACGTTGCCGCCGGTGCGGGGCCGCCGTACGGACCTGGCAACTCGCCTCCAGAACCGCGTATGCCTGCCCGGTGGACCAGCCCGGGTAGCCTGGCAGCAGGAGTGACATGAGCATCACCACACGTGACCACCTGCTGGACATCCGGCGCATCTACCTCGAGCCCGCGGCCGCCGAGCTGCCCCGGGGCCAGGAGATCCTCGCCCGCTATCCCGACGCCGAACACATCGAGATCGCCGGCCACCACCGCATCCCCGAGCTCTACGGCGACGAGCGCAACGTCGCCCGATGGGTGCGCATCAAGACCGAGGCGCTGGTGCTCGGGGTGAAGAAGTCGCTGACGGCCCGCCCCAACGGCCGCTCCGCCGACTTCATCGCCCCTTCCACGGCCAACGGCTGCGCGATGGCCTGCGCCTACTGCTACGTGCCGCGCCGCAAGGGATACAGCAACCCGATCACCGTCTTCGCCAACATCGACAAGATCATCGCCTACGTCCAGCGTCACGCCGCCCGGCAGGGCGTCAAGTCGGAGCCCAACCAGGTCGACCCCCACGACTGGGTCTACGACATCGGCGAGAACTCCGACTGCTCCGTCGACGCCACGATCTCCCGGAACGTCCGCGACCTGGTGGAGACGTTCCGCGACCTCCCCGGCGCCAAGGCCTGCTTCGCCACCAAGTACGTCAACCGCGACCTGCTCGACTGGGACCCTCGGTCGAGCACCAGGATCCGCTTCAGCCTCATGCCCGCCGCCGACTCCAAGCTCCTCGACATCCGCACCTCACCCCTTACCGACAGGATCGCGGCGATCAACGACTTCGTCGCCGCCGGGTACGAAGTGCACGTCAACCTCAGCCCGGTCGTGGTCCGCGGCGGCTGGCTGGAGAGCTGGGCCGAACTGCTGGAGCAACTCGACGACGCCCTCAACGCCGAGGCACGCCGGCAGCTCGCCGCCGAGATCGTGTTCCTCACCCACAACGAACGCCTCCACGAGGTCAACCTGGGCTGGCATCCCCAGGCGGAGGAGGTGTTGTGGCGGCCGGACGTGCAGCAGGCCAAACGGTCGCAGACGGGCGGCTGGAACGTCCGCTACCGCACCGGCCTCAAGGGCCGCTACGTGGCCGCCCTCACCGACCTGATCACCGCCAGGCTCCCCTACTGCCGCATCCGCTACGCCTTCTGAGCCGGTCCACAGCGGGAGGGTCATCCCTTACGTCACCCGGCGCCACGCGGATGGCGCGCCCGAACTCGGGCGAGTCGGTCACCCGCGGATTCGGGGACGTGAACCCACCTCAATGCCCCGCGCATATATCGATCCACCTTTCGGGATGATCAGTCACTTCCTGCGTTCATGCGCGAGGGGTGCCATCCGTGATCTGCCGGAGTGTGGCTATGTAGCTCTGGAAGGCGTCGCGCCCGACGTCGGTCAGCGCCAGCCAGGTTCGAGGACGCTTGCCGACGAAGCCTTTCGTCACCCGCACGTAGCCCGCCTTCTCCAGCGTTTGGATGTGCTTGGACAGCAGCGAGTCGCTGACCTCGATCGTGTCCCTGAGGTAGCTGAACTCGACCGTCTCCGCCGCCGCGAGCATGGCCATGATGGACAGCCGTACCGGCGCGTGGATGATCTCGTCGAGCGCGTGCCGGGGGTGGCTCACCGATCACTCCCCCGAGCGGAACACGCGCACCGCGCCGTACAGCAGGGGAGCGCCCGCGATCAGCGCGACCACGACGTCGGGCACCACCCACTCCGGCCCCGGCTCCATCGGGTGCAGGAACATGTTGTAGAGCGACGCGAGCACGACCGTCCCCACGAATGCCCAGGTGACAGGGTAGACGATCCGGGACATCAGCCGACTGTAGACCCGCTCGCGGAAGACGAGGCGAGCGCCGAGCACCACGCCGACGACGAGGAGGAGCCCTAGGCCGCTGTAGTCCTGGACCGCCTCGGGGCCGAACAGCTCGGCCAGCCAGTAGGCGGTGGTGATCAGCCACACCGACAGGAAGAAGATCGCGCCCCGTCGGCCCGTCCTTCGTACGGCGCCCTGCGCGCGGTTCACTTCGCGCAGGGCGGCTTCCGCTGACAAGTCGTCATGTTCAGGCATGTTTCCTCCAAGTCACATTCTTTACTAGGAAGAGAGTACTCAACTGTCGTTCAAGTGTCCAGCCCCAGATCGAACGCAGCGAATCCAAAGCCTGCGCATAAGCGGCGCGATAACCCCCTCGTCTCACACTGGTTCCACCGGATGTGATCAAGCGCAGGAGGCAATACACATGACGGGGGAAATCCGCAAGCCGCTGGCCGCACTCACGCTGGCCGTACTCACCGGCGTCGGGCTGGCCGGGCCAGCTCAGCTCGCCCACGCCGACGCTTCGCACGCAAGAGGGCCGCGTCCAGCCATGCAGCTCCCGTTCCCGTGCGAGCAGAAGTGGCGTCTGAATACCTGGGGCCACGCCCCGGCACTGGACATGGTGCGGGAACCGCAAAGAGCGACCAACGGATCCAAGCTCATCGCGCCGGCTGCCGGGACCGTGGTCATGTCGAAGTGGAGCAACGGCGCCGGGCACAGCGTCAAGATCGCTCACGGTGGCGGGTGGTACACCGTTTACATCCATCTGCGGGTCCGCAGCGTCAAGGTCGGCGACCGGCTCACCCGCGGTTCCGTCCTGGGACAGGTCGGCGGCACGGGGACGAACGGCAATACCCCTCACCTGCACTTCGAGACCTGGTACGACAAGAACGGCGACGGAAAGACCGGATGGGGCGGACCGGGAGTGGAACGGGTCCCCTCCGTTTTCAACGGCGCAGTCTACGGAAACCGCGACGGCCAGGAATACCGCAATGTCTCCAGCAACAACTGCAATGTCGGGGAACTGGGACCGCACTGATCCGCCCAGCTGACCTACCCGACCAGCCCTGTGCTTCCGAGGGGCGGTTCAGCCTCGTCGAGATCGAAGAGAAGGCTCACCGACACCCCGGGCCAGGCCGAGATGCCGGGAAGCCTTGAGCATGGTCGCCCTTTCGCGGCTTGCCCGCGAAAGGGCGACCATGTGCATCGAGCAGTGCGGCAGGCACACGCCAGCGGAAGTGGCCTAAATCAAACCGAAAGCCGTCCTATTTACGCTCACCTCAGCCCTCCAACCGCAAGGTGGTTCGCTCAGTACGGAGACGAGGTGACGGCTGGATGCAATTCAAGATCCTTGGCCCTTTGGAGGTCACCGGCCCCGACGGTGACGTGCCCATCGGTCCGCCGCTGCGCCGGATGCTTATGGCCGACCTGATAGTGGAGGGCGAGCATCTGGTCACCCAGGAGCGCTTGGCCGACGTCCTGTGGGGCGACGATCCACCGTCCACTTTCATCAAGAACATCCAGACCCACGTCTGCCATCTGCGGATGCTGCTCGGCCGAGAGCGGATCGAGCGCCGGCCCACCGGCTACGCGTTGAAGATCGCGCCGGACGAGCGGGACGTGGACGTCTTCGAGCAGCAGTTGAGGCAGGGGCGGCGGCTGGTCACCATGGGTCATTTCCAGGATGCCTGCGCAGCGCTGCGCCGCGGCATGGCGCAGTGGCGAGGGCCGTTCCTGGCGGATCTCCCCAGCCACGCGGCTTGGCGTGGGCCGGCCAACCGGCTGGAAAGCCAGAAGGTGCTCCTGATCGAAAGCCTCATGGAGGCCGAGCTGGGACTCGGCCACTACGAGACGGTGGTGGAGGAACTCTCGCTGCATCTCGAGACGCACCCGCTGCACGAACGGTTCTGGGCGCAGCGGATGATCGCGCTGTCCCGGTCGGGCAATCGGTCATCCGCTCTGATGGCGTATCAACAGGCGAGACAGGCCATGACCCGGGAACTCGGCGTGGAGCCGGGACCGGAGCTCCGCCATCTGCACCAGGAGATTCTCCGGGGCTAGAGCCTGCTTGCCCCTCCTGACGCCTCTCGCACGCGCGCGGCAGGCAGCTCGCCACCGCCGACCACGACCCGAACACAGCGCGAAAGGTCGAGCGCGTTCGCCACGACTCTGGACGCGTCGTCCGCCCGGACCTCGCGGAGCGATTCGTGGAGGCGGGCGAGGTGGTCGTCAGCCAGCGAGTAAGCCGCCTGATCCGCCAGCGCCGCGGCGATGGACCTCGTGGTCTGCAACTGCACTCGGGCCGAGCCCCTGAGATAGCGGATCGCCGCCTCGCACTCGGTCTCGGTGAGGCCCTCCTCGCGGATCCGTTCGGTGATCGCCACCACGTCTTCAAGCGCGGCCTCTGCCGCCGCGGGCGCGACCGCCCCCGTGACGGTGAGAACGCCCTGTGCCCGCAGCGGCCGGGTTCGAGCCCGGAACCCGAATGAGTGTCCGTTCGTTTCGCGTAGCTGCTGGTCGAGCCTGGAGGTCACGGTCCCACCCAGGCAGAACCCGCCGACCATGACCGCGGGCCACTCCGGAGCGTTCTGGCCCGGGACATAACCCGCGATCGCGACATGCGTCTGCGCGTGGTCGCCTGGAATGTGCACCAAGGCCGGTCCGCCTGGCCGAAGAGGCTCGGGGCTTCGTACGGCAGGTGAGACGCCGTTCCCTCTCCATGTCGCGAGTGCCGGGGTGAGGACCGACGGGAGCCCGGCGGGGTCGTGGTCGCCGACGAGAACGATCGACGAGTTCTCCGGCCGGACGTTCGACGCGTAGAACGCGCGGACCCGATCCGCGGAGATCTCTGACACGGTGGACACGGTGCCGCCCCTGGGCCGGGACAACCGCCCTGCTCCAGCGAAGAGCTTGTCGTTCATGGCACGCGCGGCCAGCGCGGCCGGGTCGTTGTTGCTACGGTGGATCGCCTCGAGCCGCTGATGGACGAGCCGCTCGATCTCCGTACCTGGGAAGACGGGGGCACGCAGGGAAGGCGCGACCAGTGCGAGAGCCGCGGAGATGTGCTCCTTGGGAGCCTCCAATGTCACGCGGATGGAGACGTCGTCGCAGCGCGCGCTCATCGAGGCCCCCAATCTCGCGAGTTCGGCGAGGAGGTGGCGCTGGTCGTCATGGCAGGCCCCGAGTGCAAGAGCCCTCGCACATATCAGGGCGATGCCGTCCAAGCCGGGAGGTTCGGCTTCCCTGGGTACGTCCAGGATGAGATGAACGGCAGAGAGCGCATAGCCGCGCGCTACGTAGGAAAGCACGGTCGCGCCGTTGTCGAGCCACGTACGCCGCGGCTGGGGGAACGTCCACGCCGACGTCATGACGGCTCGCCGGACGATGCGGTGGCGGCTGGTTCATAGACGATGGTCGTCCGGTTGCCCGGGTGAAACTCGGCAGCGGCTTCGCGGACCGCTTCGGGCGGGACCTGGCGAATACGTTCTTCGGCCTGGTCGACGAGTTCAGGCCGGTCGTCGAGCGCGGCCTGCCGGCACAGCTCCTCCGCGCGACCTTCCACCGTGCTCAGCTTCTCCATCCAGCCGCGGATCAGATGCGTCCGGGCGTATTCCAGTTCCTCCTCATCGGGCCCTTCGCCGGCGAACCGCAGCAGCTCGGTGGCAGCCGCGTGTTCCAGGGCCGCCATGCTCACGTGCGGTGCGGCCTTCAGTTCGAGCCAGGCGACGGAGGGCGCGTGCTTGAACCTGCTGCATCCGATGCCGACGTGCGAGGCCACCGGATTCTCCTGGATGAGCCGCCGCCAGAGGCGGCTGACCGGTCCCTTTCCCAGAGCCGTGAGCGCGAGCTCGTGAGCCAAGAAGTCACTTCTCGGAGCGGCGAGGCGGAATGCTGACAACACCGAACCCCAGAGGACATGCGCATCGGCCCTTCGCAGTGCCGGCCGTCCGCGACCGTTGTGGGCGGTCGGCGACGGGAAGCGAGCGCGTCCACCTCGTCTCCCGCCCGAGGGCAGGACTGCGAGGTGCCGCTCGATGCTTTCGGCCGCCCTGGCCGGCGAGAAACCTCCAGCGATCGAGAGCACGGCGTTGGCAGGGGTGTAGTGGGTCAGCAAGAAATCACGGCAGATCTCCAAGGAGAGAGCCGGCAGGTCCAGGATCTCTCCACTGGGCACATGGCCGTAGGGGTGCCCTTCCGGGTGCGCCCGCGCCATCAGCTCCCGCCACCGTGCTCCGTCACCGTGCCCGCCGTAGCGCTCACGCCATTCGTTGGCCACCACGTCCCGCTGCGTGTCGACCTTCTCTCGAGTCAAACTCCCGGCGATCGTCCCCATCCGGTCGGCCTCGAGTTCCAGCGCCAGGTCGAGCTGCTCGGCAGGCAGCACGTCCAGGTAGAGCGAATGCTCGAAATGGGTGGTGCCGTTGGCAATCCCGCCCGTCATGTGGATTCGCTCGACGTGCTCGTTGCGCGCCACGTTGGCCGACCCCTGGAACATCAGGTGCTCGCAGAGGTGCGCCAGCCCCGTCCGTCCCGGTTCCTCGTCGCGGCAGCCGACCGAGTACCACACGCAGACCGCCACCACGGGCGCTCGCCGATCCGCGGACAGGATCACTCTCAGCCCGTTGTCGAGCAGGTAGTCGTGGATCATGCAGCCGCTCGTTTGAAGCCGAAGGTCAGCAGGTGTACCCGCTCGCCCGCGGCGAGGCGGGACCGGGCGTGGATGATCTCGTTCGCGCGGAACAGGACCAGTTCTCCAGGCCGTAGAGGAACGGGAGTCGCGGTTTCCGGACCGCCGGAAGGAAAGAGGACCAGGTTCGAACCGCGCTCCTCGCCTTCGTGCACCAGCATCATGAGGACGTTGAGCGGGAACTCCTCGGTGTCGACATGGGGGTCGATGCCGTCGCCTTCGCGGTCGTAGTAGAGGTAGTCGCAGAAGTGCGTCGGCGCGGCGGGTTTGACATGCTGCTCAACCAGGCCACGCAAGTCGGCCGAGAACGCGACCGCCGCAGCCGCGTCCCCCCCGCGCCGGTAGAACTGGCGCTCTCCCGGCTGTGCTTGCGGACGGAGAGCCTGCGACTCGGCGACAAGCCCAGCGAGTAGCTCGTCGGTGACCCATTGCGGCCGGCCGCGGTAGAGCAGGGCGCTGATGTCGTTCATCTGTCCTCCGTTGGCGTGTGTCCGTTGTCGTACGGGTGTCAGCGGGCCGACGGCGTCGTCACGGCCCCGTGTATTGATCGAGCTCTGGCGAGCACCAAGCTGAGGGTGACAAGGATCGCGGAGACGGTGATCAGCACCGCGGCCACCGGAACCAGCCCCAGCGCAGTCCCCCCGAACGCGGCCCCGAGTGGGAACCCGAGCGTTCTGAAAGCACTCTGAGCTCCGGCCACTCTGCCGAGCAGGCGATCCGGAACGGTTCGTTGTATCAGCGTCCGTTCCATGGCGTAGAAGGGCGCCCCCACGACGCTCGCGACGAACAGGATGACGGCCGCCGCGAGAACGGTGTCGGCGAGCACGAGCAAGCCCTGCGAGATCCCCGTAGCCAGCAGCACGAACGCCAGGGCCCGATGCGGCGGCCGACCCCGGAGCCGCGGCGCGTACACGAGCAGTCCCAGCAACGCTCCGGCCCCGCAGACGGTGAGGAGCGCGCTGTACTCGACGACGCCCGTGTGCAGCACCTGCGTGCTGTAGACCGGAAGCAGGACTTCCATCGTTCCCCCCGTGACGAGCACGCCGAAGGTGGCCACCGTGAGCAGGAGGATCGCGCGGTTGGTCACCAGCAGGCGGAAGCCTCCCAGCGCTGCCGCCGGGGACGAGGAGTCCCTGGCCAGGTCGCCTTCGCGCGGCAGCTTCAGCGCCACGAGAGCCATGACCAGGAAGGTGCCCGCGTCGACGATCAGGGTCGGCGCGACGCCGAGCGCGTGGATGAGGACGCCGGCCAGGGCCGGCCCGGCTATGGTCGAGAGTTCCCAGCTGATCGAGAGCAGGCCGTTCGCGCTGTCGAGCCGGGAGTCGGGCACCAGATGGGGAGTCAGCGTGCGCTCTCCGATGTCGCTGGCCGGTGACAGGAGCGCGCAAGCCAGCGCGGCCCCGTACACGTGCCACATTTGCAGATCCCCCGACCACTGGATGAGTGCGAGCACGCCGATGGCGATGGCGCGGCCGGCGTTGTCAAGGGCGATGACGAGGCGTCGGCTGTACCGGTCCATGAGCATGCCGTTGAGCGGGCCACTCACCACGCGTGGCAGCCCGAAGAACATCAGGGCAAGCCCGAGTTCGGCGGCACCTGCCTCGTTCACCACCAGCCAGGAGAGGGCGACAACGGTGATGGCGTCGCCGGTGCGGGAGACGGTCACGCCCAGCCAGAACGTGCGGAACGCCGGGCTGTCTCGCAGCGTCTCCAGGTAATGGGTCAACCAGTTCACCGCGACTCCTCACATGCCGCTTCGAACGGTGGGACAAGCAGCGGTTCCACGTCGTGCGGAACCACGGACAGCCCTTCGTGGGCCGCGGTGCTGAGGATCGCGGAGACTTGCTGGCTGTATCCGGTGCAGCGGCAAAGATTTCCGGCCAGCGACCGCCGAACCGTGCTGTGGTCGAGCGGCTGCCCAGTCCGGTCCGCGCCGAAGAGCAGGGCACGCGCCGCGACGATCATCCCCGGTGTGCAGAATCCGCATTGGACGGCACCGTGGGCGACGAACGCGGCGGGCAATGGGTCACCCAAGGTCTCCAGACCCTCGATGGTCAGCACGCGGCGGCCGGCCACGCCGGACGTCAGCATGCAGCAGGCCAGCACTACGTCCCCGTCGAGGAGAACTGAACACCCTCCGCAGTGTCCGCGACCGCACGGCTCCTTGGTACCGGTAAGCGCCAGGTCGTCCCTGAGCCAGTCGACCAGCCGCCGCTCCGTCGCGGGGAGAGGGACTCGTTCGCCGTTGACGTACACCTCTTCGTTCATGCCTTCCCCTGGGTGGCTTCGACGCATCTGAGCAGGGCACGTTCGACCAGGTTTGCCACGAGATGCCGCTGGTAGGCCCGCTCGCCGGTGTCGCGCACGCCGACCTCCACCTCCCGCGCCGCGGTTTCGCCGCTTGCTCTGGCCGCCTTGCGAAGGTCACCGGCGTGACGAGCCCAGGTCCTCTCCGCATGCCTGAGCCGATGGGGCACGGTTCCCGTGGAACCGGCGGCGATCGAGCACCGGGCCGGGTCGTCCGCACCCCACCAGCCCGCTGCCACGGTCGCGAGGTTCGGCCCTCCCGCGGCCCGGACACCGACCTTCTCGAAGGCGGAGATGGGCGGGGGCGACCAGCGCAATGCGATGACGGGGGCCGGCGGCCGGCGCAGAACCGCCTCCAGGGGATGCCAGGCGACCTCGCCCTCGTGCACGGCGAGTTCGCCTACGGTGGCGTCCAGAGCCAGAAGCGCCACCGCCAGGCAGGCTGGCTGCCGTGACCCGACGTTGCCACCCGCGGTTGCCAGATTCCGCACCGCGGGGCCTGCGACGCTTGATGCCGCTTCGCGCAGCACGGCTGGGAGCGCCAGGTCCGCTGCGATCCTGGCCAGAGTGGTCGCGGCTCCGATCTCTCCCGTGCCGCATCGGTGCAGCTCCTCGATCGCGGTCAACGGGACGATCTCCACCTTCCGGTCCTGCCAGGCGGGCACCGCCAGCGTGCCGCCCCCGAGCAGAACAACCTGGGGCCGTGACCGGAGCAGAGCAGCCAGCTCGGAAACACTGCGTACCCGGTGGATCGCGGAGATGTTCATGAACAGCTCACCTCCTGCCCCGCGTTCTTACGGCGAAGTACCTGCCAGACCTCCTGCGGCCGCAAGGGCAACCGGGTGAAGCGCTCGCCTGTGGCGTCCGCGAGAGCGTTGGCGACCGCAGCGGCGACGGGCGTGATAGGCACCTCGCCGACTCCGTTGCCGCCGAACGGCCCTCCGTCCACCGGCACGACCGAGAACACGACTTTCACCAGAGGAACATCCAGCGCACCGGGCACCCCGTGCGCCTGGATGGTCCCCGGGCCGCGCCCGTCCTCTCCCGGCTGCCATGCGTCCATGCGAGCCAGCCCGAGACCCTGGACGGTGCCGCCGTGGACCTGCCCCGCCGCGCCCTGCGGATTGATCGGTTGCCCGCAGTCCACCACCGCGAGGCAGTCCTCGACCTCGACGACCCCGGTGTTCTGATCGACGGCGACACGGACGAAGCAAGCTGCGAACGAGGGCGTACCGGAATTCGGGGCATGGACGGCGATGCCGTCCGCGAGTGCCACGTTCGCCAGGTCGGCACGATCAACCGGGATCTCTTCACCCGTCCGGGCGCACATGATCCTTCCCGCCACCAGATCCAGCTCTGCCGACTCGACGTCCAACCGGCCGAGCAAGTGTTGCAGGAGCCCACGCCGGGCAGCCGCGGCGGCCAGGCGGGCGGCCTCTCCGCCGACGAAGACGCTGCGTTGCGCGGTGCTTCCCACGTCGGTCGGGCCCGCGGCCGTGTCTCCCTCCACCACCTGCACCCAGGCGAACGGAAGTCCGATCTCCTCGGCCACGATCTGGGCGAGCACGGTGCTCGAGCCGGTCCCGCTGTCGCAGGTGCCTGTGTATAGGGTCACGCTGCCGTCGCCGTTCCAGCGGACGCGTGCCTCACTGGTGTCCTCCTCCGGTGAGGTCACACTGGACTTCGTGGCGATGGCGACACCGTTTCCGCGCAGCCGGCCGTCGGACCCGGCGGTCGCGGCGCTCATGAACCGCTCGCCGTGATCGAGCACCGTCCGGCTGCGACCGCCCGCCGCGGCAGGAGCGCCGTCGTGGCCGGGGCGGTGCACGTTGATGCGCCGGATCGCAACGGGAGTGAGGCCCAGCCGGCGCCCCGCGATGTCCATGACCTGCTCGAACCCGAAATTGACCTGGGCGCCGCCGTAGCCCCGGTAGGCACCGCCCGGCAAGGTGTTGGTCTGCACGGCCGTACCGATGAACCGGTGGGTCGCGTACGGATACAGGGCGGGAACGGCCGTCGCCATGGCCCCGAGGACATAGGGGGCGTGCGATGCGTAGGCACCGGAGTCGAGCACGACGTCGATCTCCGAGGCGAGGAGCCGGCCGGAGTCGCTCAAGCCGATCCGCACGTCGAGCCGCGCCCCGTGACGACCTCGGCCGGCCGTCAACTCCTCATCGCGGCTGTAGGTCAGCCGGACCGGCCGGCCGAGATGGAGTGCCAGCCAGCAGATCAGCGCTTCCTCGTAAAGTTCCTGACGCCCGCCGAAGCCGCCGCCCTCAGCTACTTTGCGCAGCCGGATGCGCTCTTGGGGCAGGCCCAGGATCTCCGCGCACAGCCGCCTGATCTGAGCGGGGGACTGGGTGTTGCTCCACAGCGTGATACCACCGTCCTCCGGAACTGCCGCGCAGGCGTGCGGCTCCAGGCAGATGTGTTGCGCGGCGGGGTTCCAGAACCGCTCTGACACCACCAGGTCCGAGGCGGCGAACGCGGCCGTTGTGGAGTCTCCCGCCGAGAGCGTTCCCAGAACTCGTCCGCGTTCGAGTGCGCTGTCGATGTCGAGGACGGCCTCCTTGGGAAGCCAGCGCACTCGGGCCGCTCGGGCCGCCTCCTGTGCCTCGTACCGTGTCCCTGCCACCACCACGGCCACTCCATCCCCTACGTGCCGGGCAGCGTCCGTCAGCAGGTACTTGTCCCGCGCCAGATCGAGCTGGTCGCTGGGCGGGGCGGCGGCCGGGTTGAAGGGGGCCCGGGGTACGTCGGCGGCGCGGAACACCGCCGCGGCGCCGGCCGCATCGATCGACAGGACGTCAGCGCGCGGATGGGGCGAGCGGATGACGGACGCCCACAAAGCGTCGGGGATGGTCATGTCGGTCAGGTACTTGAAGCGTCCCGTGGCCTTCTCCCACCCGTCGAGGCGCGGCAGGGACCCGCCGACGAGGCGGCAGCGCCGGTCAGGCATGAGGAAGGGGGAAGAGATTGATGTCTTCTTCGGCGAGAGGGCTGGCACGCCAGCCCAGGCGGATGGCCGCCTTCTGGATCGCCTCGCGCCCAAGGAAAGGGAACGCCGCGGCGAAATTGGGAACCAGGCCGGGGACCAGGACACGGACCACCCGCATTCCCGTGACCTCTACGTCCGGCGTGGTCAGATCCGCGTAGAAGATCTCCAGCCCGCGGCTCTCGAGCACCTTGCGATAGCTGTTCAACGAACCGTCGGGCATGCTCGGGACGTCGTCGAAGCTCCTCGTCGCCCGTACGTCGGTCCAGGGACGTACGACGTCACGGGCCCGGGGGTCGAGGAAGATCTGCTGCTGGCACATGAGATCCCCGGCATCGCGGAAGTCCGGCCGATAGTCGTCGAGGTAGGCGCGGTCGGGGCGCCAGGGTTTCACGAACCGGTCACTGAATTCGTCGTTGGCCGCCGCCCGGCGGAAGTCTCCCTGAGGTTTCAGCAGGTCCCGGCTGACGTCCTGCAGGGTCAGTGCCTCCGTCCACGCCTTCGCCGCGGCCGCCTCCGGGTTGCTCCGGGCAGCGAACCCGATGTTGAACAGCTCGTTCTCGAGGTCCTCCACCACGCCGGCGAAGACAGGGACGCCGAACTCGTTGTCCAGATGAATCAGCCAGGCTTGCTGCGCGCTCGTCTGCTGCCACAGGCCCTTCAGCCGGGACGTCGGGGTCACCGCGGGAAGCGCATGCGCGTTGGCCCACCAGACCATTGTCGCGTGCCGTTCGACGATCTCCTGAATGGCCGACGTCATGGCCGCTTCCAGGGTCGGCCCCGCCGCTATGCCGGGATAGAACGGGTTGTTGGTCGGCTGCTCGTCGCTGAAGTCCCCCATATGCCAGTTGACGTACGTGAGGCTCGCGGGAAGTAGCGCAGGGCAATCGTTTGACAGGGAGCGGCCGGTTACCCACCAGGTTTCGTGCTCCTTGGTGAAAGGGACGAAGGGGAAGCCTGGGGTGTTGTACTGGCGCTCGGAGAACAGGACCAGTCGCTCCGGATCGACGCAGTGCTCCCCGCGAGCGATCAGACTTCTGTAGGAGCCTCGCGTAAGAAGATTTTTCCGCACGAGATTCCCGCAGTACCGTTCAAGAGCTTCGCCCATTGCCGCGGCACGGGCACCCTCGTAGTCAGCAAATGTGCTCCCTGTGCAGATCCGATCGTTGACATTGGGATAGAGACGGCTCACGTCGCATACACGGCTCAGTACGGTCACCAGCCCGTCAGGGAGTGACGGATGGCGGGGGGCCTCGTGAAAGGCAGTGATGATCCCGGTACGCCGGTCGACGAGGAGGTCGGCACCCGCGTCCGGCGGCTGCAGTGACCGGGAGCCGTCTCGAAGCGGCAAGGGAAGCACCGGATGCCGCGAAACCGTCAGATCGGACGGGTCCACCTCCACCTCGTGCCACCATCCCCGGGCCGGCCGTCCCGCCACCCAGTGAGCGATGTCGGCGAACAACAGGGAAAGCATCCACGTCAGCTGGGTCGGTGATCCGTCGTGCGCGCCGAAGGCCCGGGTGAGCAGGGCCCGCTGGATCGCAGCGTCCTCGGCGGCGGCGAGCCGCCTCCCGAGCAGGTCCCGGTAGTCCGGGCTGCGTCCAGGGTCCACGTGCGGGCCGAGCCAGCCCTTCCCGTGGTCGACATGGAACTGCGTCCATCGGAGTTCCAGCAACGCGCAGATGTCGTTGATGTTTGTAAGAAAGTCCGGGTCCAGACCGGCGCCGAGGGCGACCACCAGATGATCGCGCGACGATGCGCGCGCGACCTCCTCGAAGTGCTCAGGCGCGCAGAGCGCGGCCGAACGGAACTCCCGGACCAGGCCGCCGCCCATGACGAGGTCGCACAGTGTCTCGTCCCCGACCAGGATCAGCGAGGCGTCGGCCGGCTTGCACCCGGCCGCGTCGGCCAGGGCTTCGGCGTCGAGCAGGGCGGTGATCAGCTCGGTCACGGCCACGGGGTCGGCGGCGGATGCGCACAGCGTGCTCACCGGCGTGCTGCCGTCGCAGTCCTTCAGCAGACTCTCGATCTCATCCGGGTCCAGCGGGACATGCCACAGCTTTCCCGCCGGCAGTGATAGCAGCGATCCACCCGCCGGATGCGGCCGGACGTCCACAGAGGTGACACGCGGGCGGAGCTCCGGCGGCGACTTGCGTTCACTCATCGGCCACCCCTTCCGCAAGGGCAGCGGTCCACCGACGGCGCGTGGGGACAGGAAGGTCGTTCTCCCCCGGACGGTAGACGGTGGTGTGCGCGGTAGCGATGAGCAGCTCGAACACCCGGCTCGTGTCCGGTATCGACCCACGCTCAGCGCGGGCGAGTTCCGCGCGTTCCCCGTCGTCCACCGCGCGAGCCCGCCCCCGGAGCCAGAATTCGGCGTCACCGGGACCAGGGAGCGCGTGGAGGACATACCTGCCGTCCCGCAGTAGGTCACGGCATTTCGGTGAGGCCTCGATCAGCCCCACGTAGAGTCCGGTGCCGCGAAAGAAGGGGCAGACCGGATGTACGCGCGGCCAGCCGCTCGCCGTCACCGTCGCCAGATAGGCGATACTCAATCGATCGATTATCTTGCGACCCATTTCTGCCATTGCACCGTCTGCGATTCTCAGCGCTTCCCAATCGGCCATGGTGATCCATTCGCGACTTCTGATGTCCGGTTCCGAAGGGCCGGCGCGCCGGTTGTCACCGGCGCGCCGGCCTGGTCGCCCTGATCAGTTCAGGACTAAGCGTCAGCTTCCTCGGAAAGCTGCTCCCACGCGAAGGACGCCTTGCTCATCGCGTGGTGTCCCCTGGTCACGTCCAGCATCGCCGGAGCGTCGTTGATCTCCTCGTACATGTTCACCTCCTCGACGGGCTCGTGCAGGTGATTGCCAGGGGAGCGTGACACGGCGGGGAATTCATCCGGAATGCGGCCGGCACTCATCGAATATGTGACGGGCTATTGACTGATATCTCGCCTGGCCGGCCCGGGAAAAATTGCCGGCCGGTACATGGGCCGGGGCCGCCGGGAGAGTCAGAAGCGCTCGTGAACTGATGCCACGCGCACGGTCAGTGCGGCGTCGAACGCGTGCAGCGCCCACCATCGACTCGCTCGTCCTTGCGGGACGGACGCAGCATCGTGATCCCGTACTCGCCCAGCAGCGTGTCGAAGTCCTTGCCCGCAATGCCCTTGTCGCAGATCAGCAGGATGCCTTCGTGCCCGGCTGTCACGCGCGGGTGCGACCGGCTACGGGCAGACGTGACATCGGCGCGTCCGCAAAGTGACGGGTTCTCGGCAAGATGTTTGTGGCGGCTCGAGACTTGATCGGGGTCGGGTGGCGGTTCTGGGGACAATGTGTGTTCGCCCGGGCCTGATCAGGGTTAGAGGCGGTTCTGGGCGATGTGTTTGCCCAGCCCGGCCAGGGAGTCGTCGGCCATGAGCGCGGGCAGGCGCGGCGCGTCCTCGTCGATCCGGCGCAGCACCGCGGGATGATCGCCGCTGGAACGACTCCACGCCCTGACCACCTCCGGCATCGCCGCGATGGCGGCCTGCGAAAGGATCGCCTCGCGGGGCAACCACGACGTCAGGAACGCCGAGACCCGCTGCGGGCTCCACCACAGCGGCCGATCCCCGACGAACTCGGACAGTTTCTCGAACGCCTCCCGCGCCCCCGGCATCTCCGGCAGGTCCCGGAACCGGGCCAGGGTGTCGTCGGACGCGCCACGCACCAGCCCCGGTACGCCCTGGGCCCGGGTGATCGCCAGCGGCCGCACGCCCGCCAGCGTGTCCGCGACCTGCACCCCCATGATCCGGTCACCCAGCTCGAACGCGTCCAGGATCCGCCCGGCCACCGTCCCCGGCTCCGCTTCCGCCAGCCCCAGATCGTCGAGGAACTTCACCTCCTCGACCAGCGCGTCGACCGCCAGCCCGCCATGCGGCTGGTCGATGCCGACGACCAGGATGTGCGGCTCCTTGCCGTTGTCGTAGCGGAAGGCGAGCACGGCCAGCACCTGCTCGCCGTACGGGTCGGCCTTGCCGTACCAGGCGCCCTCGCACGTCACCCGCCCCATCCGGCGCACCCACCCGGCAAGCGTCCCGGCCAGCCCGCGGGCGGCCTCGGCGTACACCTCCGTCGTTGCCTCACCCGCCGGGGCGGCCACGTCCGGCAAACCCGGGGCGTCGGGAGGAGACAGCGGGCGGCCCGCGTTGACCGCCGCGATGGCGACCAGCGTGAGCCGCGCCTCCGGACCGCCGTCCACCGCCAGCTCGCTCAGGAACGGCCGGATCTGCGCCGGCTCCAACCCGGCCGTGACCTTGGCCGCCCAGAGCTCGGTCCGCAAGGGCGAACGCCACCTGAGCAGGTCACGAGCCTGGGCGACAGCCGTGGAAAACGCCTCTGTGCTCACCATTCGACCGTACCTCGCCGCTCGCGCCCCTCGTCCCTCGCTCCTGCCCCCTATCCTGACCAAAGGCGAGAAGTGGGGCTGCATGGAGATCCGCATTCTCGGGCCTGTCGAGGTCCGTCGAGACGGGGCGCCGGTGCCGCTGGGCGGTTCGAAACATCGCGCGCTCCTCGCGCTTCTGGTGCTCAACGCGAACGGTGTGGTCTCCGTCGATCGGGTGATCGCGGCACTGTGGGATGAGGACGTGCCGGCAACGGTCGCCAACCAGATCCAGCAGATGGTCTCCAAGTTACGCCGGGCGCTGGGCAGGGACGCCGGCCGCGAGTCTCCACTCGTGTACCGCTCTCCGGGCTACGTCCTGTGCTTGGACGAGACGGCGAGCGATCTCGCTGTCTTCGAGCGCTTCGCGGAGCGCGGACGTGCCGCGCTCGCCGCCGGCCGGCCGGCCGACGCGGCTCGCGATCTCGGCGCCGCGCTCGACCTGTGGCGGGGTCCCGCGCTGGGCGACACGACCGGCCCGCTGATCCTCCTGGAACGGCCACGGCTGGAGGAACGACGCCTCGGGGCCGTGCAGGACAGGATCGACGCCCAGTTCGCGCTTGGCCGCCATGCCGGGCAGATCGGCCCGCTGACGGCGCTGGTGGCCGAACATCCACTGCGCGAGTCGTTCCGCGAACGGCTCATGCTCGCGCTGTACCGATCGGGCCGCCAGGCCGAAGCGCTGGCCGAATACCAGCGGCTGTACCACCTTCTCGACGAGGAGCTGGGCATCCGGCCATGCGCGAGCGCGCAGCACCTGCATCGGCAGATGCTCGCCGGCGTACCCGATCCGGAGGTCGGGCCGGCGCCGGGCCCCCCGCCTGCTTCGGCCGCGCTGACCGGGCACGGGCCACGGGGCGCACCGGCCGTGCCGCGCCACCTTCCGGCGGCCACCCGCGACTTCGTGGGCCGGGGGGACCAGATCAAGCTGCTCGATGAACTGCTGCCCGACGGCGAGAGCGGCGACGCGCCTGCCGTGGTGATCTCGGCGATCTCCGGCACGGCCGGAATCGGCAAGACCGCGCTCGCGGTGCACTGGGCGCACCGGGTCGCCGACCGATTTCCCGACGGTCAGCTGTACGTGAACCTGCGCGGCTTCGACCCACTCGGTCACAGGCTGACACCGGCCGAGGCGTTGCGCCGGTGTTTCGACGCGCTGGGGGTGCCACCGCAGCGGATTCCCGCCGACGTGGACGCCCAGGCGGGGCTCTACCGCAGCCTCCTGGCGGGAAAGCGCATGCTCGTTCTCCTCGACGACGCTCGTGACGAGGAACAGGTACGGCCGCTGCTGCCGGCCTCACCGGGCTGCTTCGCCCTGATCACCAGCCGCAACCAGCTCTCCGGTCTGGTCGCGGCCCAGGCCACCCGGCCGATCCCGCTGAGCCTGCTCACCGAGGTCGAAGCGCGCGAGTTGCTTGCTCGCCGGCTCGGCGACGATCGCGTCGTCGCCGAGCGTGAGGCCGTCGACGCCATCATCTCTCGCTGCGCTCGGCTCCCGCTTGCCCTGGCGGTGATGGCCGCCCGCGCCGCCGCCCAACCCGACTTCCCGCTCCATGCGTGGGCCGAGCGACTGCGCGACGCCGAGAGCGCCCTCGACGCCTTCGCGGGCTCGGATCCCGCCACTGACCTCAGAGCGGTGTTCGCCGTCTCCTACGACGGGCTCTCCGCGAGTGCGGCCCGGCTCTTCCGGCTTCTCGGACTCCACCCCGGCCCGGACGTCTCGCTCACCGCCGTCGCCAGTCTCGCCGGCATCAGCGTCTCCCAGGTGCGGCCCTTGCTGGCCACCCTCACCGCTGCCCAGTTGCTCATCGAGTACCGTCCCGGCCGCTTCACCTTCCACGACCTGCTCCGCGCGTACGCCAACGAGCTCGTGCGCGGAAAGGAGAGCAGCGCCGAAGCGCACGCGGCTCTTCGCCGCCTGCTCGACCACTACGTGCACACGGGCCACCGGGCAGCGCTGCTGATCAACCCGGCGCGCCGCGAGATCACGCTCGACGATCCCGTTCACGGGGTCACGATCGACGATCTGACCGACAGCCGGCGGGCCGAGACCTGGTTCTCCGACGAGCGTTCCGTTCTTCTCGCGGCCGTCGACCTGTCGGTGGCCGCCGGACTTGACGCGGCGGCGTGGCAGATAGCCTGGACCCTCGAGAACTTCCTCGACTGGCAGGCCCAGTGGGGCGACTTCGCCGCCATACAGACGATCGCTCTCGCCGCCGCCAAGCGGCGGGGCGACACCTTCCAGCAGGTGCTCTCACACCTGTCCCTGGGTTGTGCGTCCTGCAGCCTCACGCGGTACGCCGACGCCCACGCCCACGCGAAGCGGGCTCTGGAGCTCGCGGCGGAGATCGACGACGAGGCTGCACAGGCGGAGGCGCATCATACGCTCGCCTGGGTCCACGGGCAGCGCGGTGACCTCGACGAGGCCGCCCACCACATGCGGCTCGCCCTTGAGCTGTACCGCGTTGCGGACGTGCCGCACGGGCAGGCCGAGATGCTCAGCGGGCTCGGACGGCTGTACACCGACCTCGGCGACGGCGACCAGGCCGTCAGCTGCTGCCGGCAAGCGCTCGCCCTGTTCCAGGAGATCGGCGACCCGCGTGGGCAGGGCGCGACATGGGACACCCTCGGGTACGCCCACCACCACCTCGGCCACCACGAAGAAGCCATCACGTGCTACCGCCAGGCCCTCGATCTCCTCCGAACCGGGCGGGACAGCGTGACGGAGGCGGAGACGCTCCTCCACCTCGGCGACGTGTACGCCACCCTGCGCAACGATCAGGCGGCGCGACAGGCCTGGCAGGACGCGCTGGCCATCCTGGACGAGCTCGCCCACCCCGACGCCGACCAGGTGCGCGCGAAGCTCCGTAACAACCATCAGGCTTCGGGGTGAACTTCTGAACCGTACGGGCCTCCCGGTTCGGCGAGGAGCAGGGCAAGCCGGCTGAACGCTCGCTCCGCAAAAGCCTGCGCATAAGCGTCGCGATAACCCCTCCGCCGCACGATGGTTCCACCGGATGTGATCAGGCGTCCGGTTGTGTCACCCCAACAGGGAAGGGCGGGCGGAAGCCCGAAGCCGGGCTCCGTTCGGTGAGCCGTGCCGGAGTGGTCCACGAGGTGCCGGCCTCGCCCCCGTCCCTTCCTACGCGAGGAAAGGAAACCAGACCATGCGAGGAATGACCGTCGCTATCGCCGCACTGCTGTCGATGTCCGGCGGCGCGACCGTCGCGTTGCCGGCCGCCGCGAACAGCGGGCCGGTGTCTCCGCCGCCGGTCGTCAGGTCCCTCGACAACGCCGTGAGGTGCTGGCAGGGAACCGACAAGACCGGCGAGGTCCACATCGACAGCTGCTTGTTCCGCCGGTCCTCCGACGGCGCCCACTACGCCGATCTCTACATCTATGATGCCAACCCGGGCAACGATAAATGCGCCCGGGCAGCCGTGGAGTGGCGGCACAACAACGGCAACTCCTACTATGACCCCCCGTCCGGGCTCACCAACTGCACCGCCTCCTGGGTCGGAGGTAAGTACGGAGCACGTAACCAGACGCAGTACGCGTGGGCCCGCGCCACCGCATGGCGTCAGGGGGACTCGGCCACGCTCTTCAGTAAGTACTACTTCTGACCGCTCTTCCCCTCATCCGGAGAAAGGCACGTGCGGCGCCGGCGCTGGGGGCGTCGGCGCCGCGGGGAGGCGTGTCTCCGGCCCGGGCCAAGGGCATGCGCTTCGCGGGGGAGCGTTCCCGGGGCCGGGGTCGGAATCGTCGGCTCAGCCCGGAAGGTGGCGTCCGGTGCCGGGGGAGGGAATGCCGGCCCTCGCCGGAAGCCGCTGAGCGGCGTTTCGGCGCGGGCCGGCGTTGGGCCGGGATGGTCAGCGGTTGTCGCCGCCCAAGCCCGCCTTACGCAGGGCCTCGGCCATGGCGCCCGTGGGTGCGGGGCTGCGCTGGCCGCCGCGCCCGCGCTGGCCGTCGCCGCGCTGTCCGTTGCCCCTGCCACCGTCGCCGCGACGGTCGTCGCGACCGCCCTGGCCTCGGCCGTCACCACGAGCGCCCTTGCCGCCTTGGCCGTCGCCGCGCGTGCCCTGCCCGTCGCCACGGCCGCCCTGGCCGCGTCCGCGCTGGCCGTCGCCACGGCCGCCGTTGCCTCGGCTGCTGTCGCGACCGTCGTCGGCGCCGCGGGGGCCCTGGCGGGCTGGGCCGCGGCGGGAGCCGTCGGCCGGGGACTCGGTGGTGATCTCGTCTTCCAGGCGCAGCGTCAGGGAGATGCGCTTGCGGGGGATGTCGACGTCGAGGACCTTGACCCGCACGATGTCTCCGGGCTTGACCACGTCGCGGGGGTCTTTGACGTAGGTGCGGGACATGGCGGACACGTGGACGAGGCCGTCCTGGTGCACGCCGACGTCGACGAAGGCGCCGAACGCGGCCACGTTGGTGACGACGCCCTCCAGGATCATGCCCGGCGTCAGGTCGGAGAGCTTCTCGACGCCCTCCTTGAAGGTGGCCGTCTTGAACGCGGGCCTCGGGTCACGGCCCGGCTTTTCCAGCTCGCGCAGGATGTCGGTGACCGTGGGCAGGCCGAACGTGTCGTCGGTGAAGTCGTCGGGCCTGAGCGAGCGCAGTGCCGCGGTGTTGCCGATCAGCGTCTTGAGGTCGCTCTTGACGACGCCGAGGATGCGCCGCACCACGGGGTAGGCCTCAGGGTGCACGCTGGACACATCGAGCGGGTCGTCGCCGCCGCGGATGCGCAGGAAGCCGGCGCACTGCTCGAACGCCTTGGGCCCGAGCCTGGGCACGCTCTTCAGCGCCGACCGTGCGCGGAAGGGGCCGTTGGCGTCGCGGTGGCGGACGATGCTCTCGGCCAGCGTCGAGCCGATGCCGGACACGCGCGTGAGCAGCGGCGCCGACGCGGTGTTGACGTCGACCCCCACGGCGTTGACGCAGTCTTCGACCACCGCGTCGAGCGAGCGGGAGAGCTTGGACTCGGCGAGGTCGTGCTGGTATTGGCCGACGCCGATCGACTTGGGGTCGATCTTGACCAGCTCGGCCAGCGGATCTTGCAGCCTGCGGGCGATGGAGACCGCCCCGCGCAGGGACACGTCGAGCTCGGGCAGCTCCTGCGAGGCGTAGGGCGAGGCGGAGTAGACGGAGGCCCCGGCCTCGGAGACGACGATCTTCGTCACCGACGGCATGTGCTGGACCAGCTCGCCGGCCAGCTTGTCGGTCTCGCGCGACGCGGTGCCGTTGCCGATGGCGATCAGCTCGACGCCGTGCCGCTGCGCCAGCGCGCCCAGCACGGCGAGCGACTCCGCCCACTGCCGCTTGGGCTCGTGGGGGTAGATCGTCGCCGTTTCGACGACCTTGCCCGTGGCGTCGACCACGGCGACCTTCACGCCCGTACGCAGGCCGGGGTCGAGCCCCATCGTCGGCCGCGCGCCGGCCGGAGCGGCGAGCAGCAGGTCGCGCAGGTTGGCCGCGAACACCCGCACCGCTTCGTCCTCGGCGGCCTGCCACAGCCGCATGCGCAGGTCGATGCCCAGATGTACCAGGATGCGCGTGCGCCAGGCCCAGCGCACCGTCTCGGTCAGCCACTTGTCGGCCGGCCGGCCCTGGTCGGAGACGCCGAACCGGGAGGCGACGCGCATCTCGTAGTCGGGGCTGTCGTCGGGCTCGAGCGTGACGGAGAGGATCTCCTCCTTCTCGCCCCTGAACATGGCCAGGATGCGATGGGAGGGCAGCTTCGTGAACGGCTCGGCGAAGTCGAAGTAGTCGGAGAACTTGGCCCCCGCCTCCTCCTTGCCCTCGCGCACCTTGGACACCAGCCGGCCGCGGTTCCACAGCTGCTCGCGCAGGGCGCCGATGAGGTCGGCGTCTTCGGCGAAGCGCTCGATCAGGATGGCCCTCGCGCCTTCGAGGGCCGCGGCCGCGTCGGCCACCCCCTCGGTGACGAAGCCCTCCGCGGTGGCCGCCGGGTCGCACGAGGGATCGGCGAGCAGCTGGTCGGCCAGCGGCTCGAGCCCCAGCTCCCGGGCGATCTGCGCCTTGGTGCGCCGCTTGGGCTTGTAAGGCAGGTAGATGTCTTCGAGCCTGGCCTTGGTCTCCGCCGCCATGATCTGCTCGCGCAGCTCGTCGTCGAGCTTGCCCTGCGACTCGATCGACTCCAGGATGGCCGCCCTGCGCTCCTCCAGCTCACGCAGGTAGCGCAGTCGCTCCTCGAGCGTGCGCAGCTGCGCGTCGTCGAGGGCGCCGGTGGCCTCTTTGCGGTATCGCGCGATGAACGGCACGGTCGCGCCGCCGTCGAGCAGATCGACGGCCGCCTGCACCTGCCCGTCGCGTACGCCGAGCTCTGCCGCGATCCGCTGGTGAATAGAGAGCACTTGCCTGCCTTTCGATGGTCCCGCCGGTCAATTGTGCAGGACTACGCCGTCTTTCATGACCAGAGTGCGCCCAGGGTGAACGACCACGGCCTCCGCCGGGCCTCCCGAGGGCACGACCACCAGGTCGGCCCGGTCACCCTCGGCCAGGCCGTAGCCCGTCAGCCCCAGCGCGCGGGCGCCGCCGTAGGTGGCGGCCTCCAGCGCCAGCTCGATGTCCTCGTCCGCACGGAAGGTGCTGCGGTAGGCGACGTGCATCGCCCGCTCCAGCATGTCGCCGCTGCCGTAGGGGCCCCACAGGTCGCGGATGCCGTCGTGCCCGCACGCGATCGTGACGCCCGCGGCCCGCAACTTCCTGATCGGCGGCACGGGGTAGTCGTAGACGGCGCCGGTCACCAGCGCCACGCCCGCATCGGCGAAGCCCTGCGCCAGCCGGTCGACGTGGGCCTCGTCGAGCTGGCCGAGCGCGTAGGCGTGGCTGACCGTGACCCGGCCGCCCAGCCCGAGCACCTTGGTGCGCTCGGTGATGAGCTCGAGCTCCCAGCCGCCCAGCGAGCCGCCGTCGTGCAGGTGGATGTCGAGATGCGTGCCGTAGCGCCCGGCCAGGCCGAAGATCAGGTCGAGGTGGCGCACCGGGTCGCGGTCGATGCCCGCCGGGTCGAGCCCGCCGACCGCCTCGACGCCGCCCTTCAGCGCCTCTTCGAGCAGCTCGGCGGTGCCGGGGTTGGTCAGCACGCCGTGTTGCGGGAAGGCGACCTGGCGCACGTCGAGAGGGGAGCGCGCGGCGGCCTCGCGCACGGCCTCCACGCCGCGCAGGCCGACCTCGGGATCGATGTCGGTGTGGGTGCGCACATGGGTGGTGCCGGCCGCGCTCATGCGCTCCAGCAGCGCGCCGATCCGCTCGACGCTCGGCACGCCCAGCTCGGCCCGGCGGGCGAGGTCGTTGCAGATGCGGCCGGCGAGCGTGTCACCGGCGGAGTGGGGCACCCACGGCCCGCCAAAAAGCGTCTTGTCGAGGTGGCAGTGGGCCTCGACGAGGCCGGGCAGCACCAGCTGGCCCGTGACGTCGACGACCCGGGCGGCGGGCGCCTCGACGCCCTGGCCGACCCGGGCGATGCGGCCGCCGCGGACGAGGACGTCGGCGGGTGCGCCGAGCCCCCAGGGCAGCCCGCCACGGATCAGCACGTCGCTCATGCCCAGCACCCTAAACGGCCGGACCGACGATTTCCGTGTCGCCGCTGTGACGGTTCCGGACCGCCGGCGGGCGGCGCGGACGTCATCCAGGGTGACGGATGCCCGGGATGGACGGGCTGGGTGATCGGGTCAGCCAAGGCCCGAGTGTGCCCTGACCTGTCAGGTCTGCGTATCACGGATGTCCTTCCCGTTTTTGTCGGCGCCAGCCGGTATCGTGGCGGTGTCGTTACCGAACGTGACGGGAGGTGGGGTGTGCGCAGGTCGTTCAGGTTCCTGCTGCGCCCCACCGCCCGGCAGGCGGCGGCGCTGGCGGCGTGCCTGGAGGACCACCGGCAGCTCTACAACGCGGCCTTGGAGCACCGGCGCACCGCTTACGGCAGGGCGGGGGTGAGTGTCCGGTACGGCGATCAGTCGGCCGAGCTGAAACACATCCGTGCCGATGATGCGGACGAGCAGGGGCGTTGGTCGTTCTCCTCCCAGCAGGCCACGCTGCGACGGCTCGACAAGGCGTTCGCCGCGTTCTTCAAGCGGGTCCGCGAGGGTCGCGCGCCGGGGTTCCCGCGGTTCAAGGGGCGTGGCCGGTTCGGCACGGTCGAGTGGCCGAAGGACGGCGACGGCTGCCGGTGGGACTCCCAGCCCGAGCACCCTACCGTCACCTACGTGCGCCTTCAGGGTGTCGGGCATGTCCGCGTCCACCGGCACCGCGCGGTCAGGGGCCGGGTGAAGACGATCTCGGTGAAGCGGGAAGGCAGCCGGTGGTTCGTGGTGCTGTCGTGCGACGACGTGCCGGCTGAACCGCTGCCCGCTTCCGGCGCGGTCGCGGGGATCGACATGGGCGTGGCGTCCCTCGTCACGACCAGCGACGGGCAGCATCTGAGCAACCCCCGTCACCTGGCCGCGTCCGCCGGCCGGCTGGCCGCCGCACAGCGGGCTCTGGCCCGGAAGAAGCGGGGCTCCAAGCGGCGGCGCAAGGCGGTGGCCCGCGTGGCCTCGCTGCACGCCAAGGTGCGCAGGCAACGTCTGGACGGCGCGCACAAGGCCGCGCTCGCCCTGGTGGCCGCCTATGACGTGATCGTGCACGAGGACCTGCGGATCGCGAACATGACCCGCTCGGCGTCCGGCACGATCCAAGTCCCCGGCCGGAATGTCGCCGCCAAGTCCGGCCTCAACCGGAGCATCCTGGACGCGGGCTGGGGGGTGTTCCTGACGATCCTTGCGCACAAGGCTGAAAGCGCCGGTCGCACGCTGATCGCGGTGAACCCCGCCGGCACCTCCCGCACCTGCGCCCGCTGCGGGCACAGCGCGAAGGAGAACCGCCTCACCCAAGCCGGGTTCGCCTGTACGGCGTGCGGGCATGCCGCGCACGCCGACGTCAACGCGGCGGTCAACATCTTGAGGGCAGGGCTTGCCCTTCGCCACGCTGCGCAAGCGGCTTAGCGAGAAGCCGCTCCCCTGCAAGGAGCGGAGGAGTCACGATGAACCCGGGCTCCAGCGACTCTTCCCCGCAATGCGTGCACCGCAAAATGGACATGCGGCCCGAGCGTAGTCAGATCTCGTCGAGATGGGAGACGTTCGCCATATCGGCGGCGTCGGTGCTGGGCCGCCCCTCGAACCAGGCGTCGAGGATCTCGCCGAGCACCACGTCGGACGTCAGCCGGAGGCTGAGCGCGAGCACGTTGGCGTCGTTCCACGTGCGGGCGCCGTCGGCGGTGTAGGCGTCGACGCAGAGCGCAGCCCGGACGCCGGGCACCTTGTTCGCCGCGATGGACGCGCCCGTGCCCGTCCAGCAGCAGACGACCGCCTGGTCGGCACGCCCTTCGCTGACGTCTCTCGCGGCGAGTTCGCAGGCCCACGCCCAGTCGGCGCGCTCGCCGTCGCCGAGCGCGCCGTGGGCGACCACCTCGTGCCCGCGCCTGCGCAGCTCCGCCACGACCCGCTCGGCCACGCCGTCCTTGCTGTCGGCGGCCACCGAAATCCGCATGTGTCCTCCCGGCTGCTCACCTCAGATGTACCAGTGCCCCCGGCTGGAATCGAACCAGCGGCCTCCTGTTCCGGAAACAGGCGCGCGCTCTCCGCTGCGCCACGAGGGCCCGTGGCGGGTGCGGGAATCGAACCCGCCTGGAGCGACGTATGAAATCGCCGGGCACACCAGCGCCCCCACCCGCCTGGGAAGGCGTCCGGGCAAGGCCGGGGCCGGAGGTCAGCCTCGACGCGCCCGGGACACGCCCGTGCGGCGCCGCATGCGCATTCGCCGGGTGGTCATGGGAGGTCCTTTCGCTGGATCAGGTGCCGGTATCGAGCTTGGCGGTCGTACGCGCGACGGCGCAACGCGTTTATCCCGCACATGCCAGACTGGCGCATTGGGACGGTATGTGCTTGGTTGTGCAGCCATATGAGCATTGACGAGAGTGACATCCCGGCGCTCGCCCGGGGGTGCGCGATCCTGGGCACCGGCGGCGGGGGAGACGTGCGTACGGGGTCGCTGGCGGCGGTCGGGGCCATCCGGGCGTACGGCGAGGTGCCGCTGGTCGAGCTGGCCGACCTGCCCGGCGACGCGCTGGTCGTGCCGCTGTCCGGGATCGGTGCGCCGACGGTCGGCCACGAGATGATCCATGGCGAGGACGAGCCCGAGCGCGTCGCCGAGGAGGTGGAGCGGCTCTTCGGCCGGCCGCCGAGCGCGATCATGTCCTCCGAGATCGGCGGCTCGAACGGGGTCGCGCCCGTCGCCTGGGCCGCGCGCCTCGGCGTGCCGCTGCTCGACGCCGACGGCATGGGCCGGGCGTTCCCCGAGGTGCAGATGGTGTCGATGTACGTGGCCGGGCTCCCGGCCGACCTGGTGATCATGTCTGACATCGTGGGAAACGTCGTGACCATCCGCCCGATCGACGGGCTCTGGTCCGAGCGTCTGGCGCGGGCCGTGTGCGTGGCCGCCGGCTCGCACGCGCTGATGGCCGACTACGTCCTCACCGCCGGCCGGGCCCGCGGTGCGGTCATCGAGGGCACGGTCACCCGCGCGCTGGACATCGGCAGGGCCACGGAGGGCGCGGCGGACCCGCTCGGTGCGCTCCAGGACCGGCTCGGCGCGGTACGCCTGATCACCGGCAAGCTGACCGACGTGGAGCGGCGCACCACCGGCGGTTTCGTCCGGGGGACGGCCACGATCGAGGGCACCGGCGACGAGCGCGGCCGCCGCCTCACCGTGGAACTGCAGAACGAGAACCTCGTCGCCGTCGAGGACGGCGCCGTGCGGGCCATGGTCCCCGACCTCATCACGATCGTGGACACCGAGACCGCCGCCGCCGTCCAGACAGAGAGCCTGCGGTACGGCCAGCGCGTCAGCGTGCTCGCCTGGCCCTGCGACCCGCTCTGGCGCACGCCCAAGGGGCTGGAGACGGCCGGGCCCAGGGCGTTCGGCTACGACCTCGGCTACGTGCCCGTCGAGGAGCTGACGGCGCATGGCTGACCTGCGGATAGGGATCGACGTCGGCGGCACGAACACCGACGCGGTCGTGCTCGGCGCCGGCGGCCGGGTGGCGGCCAAGGCCAAGCGGCCGACGAGCAGGGACGTGACCGGAGGGTTGCGGGCGGCCCTGGACGCGGTGCTCGCGGAGCTGGAAGGGGCCGCGGAACCGCGGAAGCCGGGCGGCGGCGTGCGGAACCGGGTGGGCCGGGTCATGCTGGGCACCACCCACGCGACCAACGCGATCCTGGAGCGCAGGAACCTCGGCCGGGTCGCCGTGCTCAGGCTCGGCGCGCCCGCAACCACCGCCGTGCCCCCGCTCTCCGGCTGGCCGGACGACCTGCGCGAGGCCGTGTCGGCGGGGGAGGCCGTCGTCCCCGGCGGGCACTACGTCGACGGCCGCGAGATCAGCGCGCCCGGCCTCGGCGCCGTCCGCCGCTTCCTGGACGGCGTGGAGGCCGACGCGGTGGCCGTCACCAGCGTCTTCAGCCCGGCGAGCGACGGGCACGAGCGGCTCGTCGCCGAGCTGGTCACCTCCGAGTACGGCCTGCCGGTCGCGCTGAGCCACGAGATCGGCACGCTGGGGCTGCTCGAACGCGAGAACGCCACCGTGTTGAACGCCGCTCTGTACGGCGTCGCCGCCCACGTGACCGGCGCGCTGACCGCCGTCCTGGCCGAGCGTGGGCTGGACGCGCGCCCGTACCTGGCGCAGAACGACGGCACGCTCATGACGGTGGAGCACGCCGCGCGGCTGCCGGTCGCGACGATCGGGTCGGGCCCGGCCAACTCCCTGCGCGGCGCCGCCTTCCTGTCGGGCGTGGCGGACGCGGTCGTGGTGGACGTCGGCGGCACGTCCACCGATCTCGGGGTGCTGGCCGGCGGCTTCCCCCGCGAGTCGGCGGCGGCGGTCGAGATCGGCGGGGTGCTCACCAACTTCCGCATGCCGGACATCCTCGCCATCGCCCTCGGTGGCGGGAGCGTGGTGCGCGGGCGCGGAGTCGGCCCCGACTCCGTCGGCTACCGGATCGCCGGTGAGGCGCTGGTCTTCGGCGGGGCCACGGCGACGATGACCGACGCGGCGGTGGCGGCGGGCCGCACCCCGCCGGGGGCCGCCGCATGGCGCGGGCGTCTCCCCGCGGCCGTCCTGGCCCGCGCGGCCGCACGACGGAACGGCGCGGACCCGCGGGCAGCGCCGGCGGGCGACGGCACGGGCGACGGCACGGGCGACGGGACGGGTGACGGGACGGAGACGATCGCCGACCTCCTGGCGAGGGCGATCGCCGTCGCGGACGAGATGGTCATCGACGCCGTGGACCGCATGGCGCTCGGCAGGACCGACCGGCCCCTGGTCGCGGTGGGTGGCGGGGCGTTCATCCTGCCCGCCCGCATCCCGGGCGTGAGCCGGGTGATCCGCCCCGAGCACGCCGAGGTGGCCAACGCCGTGGGAGCGGCCATCGCCCTCGCGAGCGGCAGAGTCGATACGATCTTGCCTGCGGGAGACGGTCGGCCACAAGCGATCGAAAGGGCCAAGGAAGAGGCGGTGGCGCGAGCCGTGGCGGCGGGGGCGGATCCCTCCGGCGTCGAGATCGTGGATCTCCTCGAGGTGCCGCTGAGCTATCTCTCCGAGCCCGCCGTACGCGTACACGTCAAAGCAGCCGGACCCCTCGCCCGGTGAAAGATCGAAAGGATCCCCCCACCATGCGCTGGCACAAGCGCTTGCTCGTAGCCGGGCTCACCGGCGCCCTGGCCCTGACCGCAGCCGCGTGCGCGGGCGGCCAGGTGCGCGGCGCCGGAGGCACGCCGGAGCCGGCGAAGAGCTCCGGCCCGGCCGCCACGCAGACCGCGAAGGCCAACGACAGCACCTTCGTCTACGTGCCGAACCTCGACGTGGTCACCGACTGGGACCCGGCCACCTCCTACTCCAACGAGATCGTCGCCCTGTCGAACATCTACGAGGGCCTGACCCGTTACAACTTCCAGTCCCGCGAGGCCGAGCCGCGCCTGGCCACCGAGTGGACCTCGGCCGACGGCGGCAAGGAGTGGACGTTCAAGCTGCGCCAGGGCGTGAAGTTCCACTCGGGCGCCACGCTCGACGCCGAGGCGGCCAAGAAGGCGATCGAGCGGACGATCGAGAAGAAGGGCGGCGCCGCCTACATCTGGGACTCGGTCGACACGATCGAGGCCGTGGACGCGACCACGCTGAAGTTCACGCTCAAGCGCGCCGCGCCGCTCGACCTGATCGCCTCCTCCGGCTACGCCGCCTACATCTACGACGTGGGCGCGGTGGACGCCGACGGCAAGACGACCGCCGGCACGGGCCCGTACACGATCGACTCCTGGCAGAAGGGCAAGGAGACCGAGCTCACGCTGAAGGCGTTCGAGGACTACTGGGGCGGCTGGACGCCCGAGCAGTACAAGAAGGTCGCCTTCCGGGTCACCCCCGAGACCACCACCGCGTGGCAGCTACTGCAGAAGGGCGAGGTCAACTTCGTCCAGCGGCTGAACCCGCAGCTGTTCGAGCAGGCCGGCATGACCGACAACGTCCAGACCGCGCGGTCGCCCTCGTTCCAGAACCTGCTGGTGTTGTTCAACACGGCCGCGGGCCCGACGAAGGACGTCAGGGTACGGAAGGCGCTCCAGCTCGCGATCGACTACGACGGCCTGGCGGCGGCGCTGAAGGGCGCGGGGCTGAAGGCCGGCGGCCTGGTGCCGGAAGGGCTGCTCGGCCACGTGAACGGCATGGAGCCCGAGCACGACCCGGCCAGGGCGCAGGCACTGCTCGCCGAGGCCGGGTACGGCCCCGACCTCGCCGAGCTCAAGCTCTCCCTCACCTACGCGCAGGGCGACGAGGACCAGAAGATGCTGGTCACGCTGCTGAGCTCGGCGCTGAAGAATCTCAACATCACGCTGCAGGCCAAGCCCATGACGTGGAGCGCACAGTGGGACCTGGGGAAGAAGCAGGGGCAGGACATCTTCGTCATGTACTGGTATCCGGACTATCCGGACGCCTACTCGTGGTTCCTCAACGTGTTCAAGAGCGAGGACCAGCCGCGGTTCAACCTGTCGTACCTGAAGGACCGCGAGATCGACGCGGCCATCGAGAAGCTGCCCGGGCTCATGGCGACCGACGCGCTCAAGGCGGAGGACGCGTTCGAGGAGCTGCAGAAGAAGATCATCGGGGAGCAGGCGGCGGTGGCGGTGCCGTACGTGCAGACCTACCAGCGCGCGCTGACCGCTGACGTCAAGGGATATGTGGACAACCCCGCCTATCCCAACGTCGTCTTCTTCTACGACCTCGAACGCGCACGCTGACCCCATGCTGCGCTATCTGGCCCGCCGGCTCGGCCAGGCCCTCCTGGTCGTCGCCGGCGTGGTCGTGCTCACGTTCGCCGTCATGCGGCTGGTGCCGGGGGATCCGGCGGTGGCGTTCGCCGGGCCGAAGGCCTCGCCGGAGGAGCTCGCCGCGGCGCGCGAGAGGTTCGGGCTGGACGATCCGCTCCCGGCGCAGCTCTTCGCCTACGTGCGCGACCTGTTCACCGGTGACTGGGGGGTCAGCCTGCGCACCCGGCAACCCGTGCGCGAGGATCTCTATCTCGCCTTTCCCGCCTCGCTCGAACTGGTCGGGGCGGCATTGCTGATCGCGGTGGTGGTGGGGATCCCGGTGGGCGTGCTGGCCGCCCGCTATAAGACGAAATTTCCGGACTTGGGGGTGCGGTTCGGCAGCATGCTGGCCGTCTCCGTCCCCGTCTTCTGGCTGGCCCTGGCCCTGCAACTGATCTTCGCCGGCAAGCTCGACTGGTTCCCCGTGGCCGGTGAGTACGACTCCTCGCTCGACACCACCAGCCCTCTCACCCTGTGGACGAACATCACCGTCGTCGACGCCCTCATCACCGGCAACTGGCCCATCCTCACCAGCACCCTCCACCACCTGGCGCTGCCCGCCCTGGTGGTGGCCGCCTACCCCACGGGCGTCATCGCCCAGATGACCAGGGCGACCCTCATCGAGGAGTCCGGCCAGGACCACACCAGGCTGGCACGCGCGCTCGGCTTCGGCGAGACGTCCGTCCTGACCAAGTTCGCCCTCAGACCGGCGCTGAGCCCCGTGTTGTCGCTGATCGCCCTGGTCTTCGCCTACTCCCTCGTCAACGGCTTCCTCGTCGAGGCGATCTTCAACTGGCCGGGCCTGGGCCGCTACGCCGCCGAGTCGATCCGCTCGCGCGACACGCCGGCCATCGCGGGCGTCACCCTCCTGGTCGCCCTGGTCTACGTTCTGGCCAACCTGGTCGTGGACGTGCTCCAGGGCTTCCTCGACCCCCGGGCGAGAACCCGATGACCGGCCCGCGCGGCGAGGCGCCGCTGCGGCGCTCCCTGCCGAGGGTGCCCGACCGGTTCGCCGCCTTCGGGGCGGTGCTCATCGTGCTCATCGTGCTGGCCGCGATCACGGCGCCGTGGCTCGCCCCGTACCCGGACGAGCCGCGCCCGCTGGAGGGGTCGCTGCCGCCGAGCGGCGCGCACTGGTTCGGCACCGACCAGCTCGGCCGCGACGTGCTCACGAGGATCCTGTACGGCGGCCGCACCTCGCTGGCCATCGCGGTGTCCGTGCTGGCGGTGTCCGCGCTGGGCGGTGTCACGCTGGGCGTGGTGGCCGGGTACGCGGGCGGCTGGGTCAGGGACGTGATCATGCGGGTCACGGACGTGTTCCTGGCCTTCCCCGCGCTGCTGCTCTCGCTGGCGCTGGCGGTCGTGCTGCCGCCGAGTGTGAACACGGTCATCCTGGCCATCGCGGTGACCTGGTGGCCGTGGTACACCCGGCTGGCCGCTTCCGTGGCCGCCTCGATCGCCACCCGCCCCTACGTGGACGCCGCCCGGTGCCTCGGCGTGCCCGCGCCGCTGATCGTCCTGCGGCACGTGCTGCCGAACTCGCTCACCCCCGTCCTGGTCCAGATCTCGCTGGACGCGGGCGGCGTGATCCTCACCGCGGCTGCGCTGTCGTACCTGGGGCTGGGCGCGCAGGAGCCGACGGCGGAGTGGGGGCTGATGGTGCAGCAGGGGCAGACGTTGTTCACCACGAACTGGTGGATCGGCACGTTCCCCGGGCTGGCGATCCTGGTGACGGCGTTCGCGTTCAACATGCTGGGGGAAGGGCTGCGCAACGCGCTCGACCCCAGGGCGGGGAGGGTCACGTGATCGAGGTGCGTGACCTCCAGGTGCGCTACGCGGGGCGGTTGGTGGCCGACGTCCCCGAGCTGGACGTGGGCGCGGGCGAGTGCGTCGCGATCGTGGGGGAGAGCGGCTCGGGCAAGTCCACGACGCTGCTCTCGCTCCTGGGTCTCACCGAGGGAGCCGAGATCTCGGGACACGTCAGGGTCTGCGGGGTCGACGTGCTCGCCGCTCCGCCGCGCCGGCTGCGCGAGATCCGCGGGGCCAGGGCGGGGCTCGTGATGCAGTCACCCCAGTCGGCGCTCAGCCCCGCCACCCGTCTCGGCGTGCTGATGCGCCGCGCGCTCAGGCTCCACGGCGTCGGACGCGGCGCCGGCCGGGGCGGGAGCCTGGACGAGATCATGGCGGAGTCCGTGGCGGCGGTCATGCTCGACCGCGCGATCCTGCGGCGTTACCCTCACGAGATCTCCGGCGGCCAGGCCCAGCGCTTCGCCATCGCGCTGGCCATCGCCCTGGGCGCCGAGGTGATCCTCGCCGACGAGCCGACCAGCGCCCTCGACGTGACCGTGCAGGCCGAGGTGGTCGGGGTGCTCCACCGGCTGAGGGCGGAACGAGGGCTGGCGCTCCTGCTCGTCTCCCATGACCTGGCCCTGGTCTCGACAATCGCCGACCGGGTGCTCGTCATGAAGGACGGGGAGGTGGTGGAGTCGGGTCCCGCCGCGAGGGTGCTGGCCGAGCCGTCGCACCCGTACACGCGCGAGCTGCTGGAGGCGCTGCCGTGACCATGCTGAGGGCCGAGCGGGTGACCCTCGGGTACGCCGGGCGCGCGGTCGTGCACGACGTGAGCCTGGACGTCACCGCGGGCGGCGTCGGGCTGATTGGGGAGAGCGGCTCCGGCAAGACGACCCTGGCGCGCGCGTTCCTGGGCCTCCTCACCCCCATGGCCGGAAATATCTGGTACGGCGACCAAATCCTCAAAAAAGCGGACATGCGGGCGTTCCGGAAGGACGTCCAGCCCGTCTTCCAGGCCGAGGCCCTCGACCCCAGAATGCGGATCGGCGCCTCCGTTGCCGAGGCCCTGCCGGTGCGAGGGCCCCGCGCGGCCCGGGCCAGGGTGCCGGAGCTGCTCGAACAGGTCGGACTCGACCCCGGTCTGGCCGCCCGCAGGCCGCACCAGCTCTCGGGAGGCCAGCGCCAGCGGGTGGTGATCGCCAGGGCCCTGGCGGCCGGCCCCCGCCTGCTCATCCTGGACGAGCCCACGAGCGCGCTCGACGTCACCGTCCAGGCCAGGATCCTCGACCTGATCGCCTCTCTGGACACCGAGCGCCTGCTGATCACCCACAACCTCGCCGTGGTGCGGCGGCTCTGCCGCACCACGCACGTGTTGTTCGCGGGCCGGGTCGTCGAGTCGGGCCCCACGCGCGACCTCCTGGCGAACCCGGCCCACCCCTACACCCGGGCCCTGCGCGACGCCGTGCCGCAGCTCGGCGGCTCGCCGCCGCGGGCCAGGGGCACGACGGAGGCCGTTCCGGCGGAGACGGGCTGCCCGTTCAGGCTGCGCTGCCCGCTGGCCGCGCCCGAATGTGAGCGGCCGCCCGCGCTCAGGGACGTGCGGGGGCGTCAGGTGGCCTGCCACCGGGCGGAGGACGTGCTGGTCACCTAGCCGGGAAGCGCGCCTTGAGGTGCGCGGTGAAGTCTTCGGCGAGCTTGTCCATCAGCCTCGCCGGCTCCGCGCGCTCCGCCGGGGGGCCAGCCGGCCGTGGCGCCCTCGAATCACTCGGCCGTCACCTGGCGGCGCCTGCCCGCGGCCTAGGCTCCGTCCTCGGTGAGCGCGATGCGCCAGGCGTGGCCGCCGCGGCTCAACCGCCGGGCGGTCACAGCGCCTTCAGCCCGCTGATCACCTCGAGCAGCACCTTCGCGTCGGGGGCCGGAGGCGGGTGTTCGACCTGCACGAGCTGGCGCGCGTGCAGGTCGCCGACCAGCACCCTGATCACGCCGATGGGCAGGTTGAGCTCGGCCGCCACGTCCACGAGCCGGGTCGGCTGGGTGCACTTCTGCAGGATGATCAGATGTTCGGGGTCGAGGCCGCGCGGCGTCGTCAGGCCGCCGGACGTGATGATCACCGCGATGAGGTCGATGGCCTCGCTCGCGGGCACCGTACGGCCCCTCGTCAGCAGATAGGCCGGGACGATCGGACCGGCGTCCTCGTCCAGCCACCGCTCTTCTGGCCTGTCAGTCACTGCGCACCACCCGCATGGGTCGAGCGGGTTCCTTGACGTGGGGATCCGGGTCCGGATCGGCCACGTGCTCAGCCGGGATCAACACGATCGCGGTGGTCCCTCCATATGGTGAACCGCGTAGCGTCACGCGGATGTCATGCCTGGCGGCCAGGCGGGAGACGACGAAAAGGCCGAGCCTGTCGGTGTCGGCCAGGTCGAACTCCGGCGGGCTGGCCAGCCGCTCGTTGAGTTCGTCCAGCACGTCCGCGCTCATTCCGAGCCCGCGGTCCTCGACCTCGAAGACGAACCCCCTGGCCGCCTCCTCGCCCCGCACGATGACCTGGGTGTGGGTGGGGGAGTAGACGGTGGCGTTCTCGATCAGCTCCGCGACGAGGTGGATCACGTCGCCGACGACGGGGCCCGCCAGGCGCTGGCCGGACATCGGCTCGACGGTGACCCGCGGGTAGTCCTCCACCTCGGCGGCCGCCCCGCGGGCGACGTCGAGCAGCGGCACCGGGCGGCTCCAGCCGCGGCCCGGCGTGGCGCCCGACAGGATGATCAGGCCTTCGGCGTGGCGGCGCATGCGGGTGGTGAGGTGGTCGAGCTTGAACAGGTCCTCGAGGGCGTCCGGGTCGGTCGCACGGTGCTGCATGTCCTCCAGCTGGATGCGCTGGCGGTGCAGCAACGTCTGGCTGCGCCTGGCCAGGTTGCGGAAGACATGGCCGACGCCCTCGTTGAGCCGCGCCTGCCCGGTGGCGGCCTCGACGGCGGTCTGCTGCACCGTGGAGAAGGCCTGCCCGACGTCGTCGATCTCGACGGTGGTGCTCGCCACCGACACCTCGGGCAGTTCGATCCGCTCGCCCCTGCGCAGCTTGCCGACCACGTGCGGCAGGCGTTCCTGCGCCACCTCCAGGGCGGCCAGCCGGAGCGCGCCGAGCTCCCGCGACAGCCGGTTGCCCATCCGCAACGAGAACACGATCGACACGACCACCAGCACCAGAGCCGTTCCCGCCAGCACGTACGCCCGGGCGAGCACCTGGTCGGCCACCGGGTCGGCGCGCCCGTTCAGGGTGGCGCTGGCCCGCATCTGGACCGCCTGGAACGACTCGGACAGCTCGTCCGTGACGCCCAGCCAGCCACGCGGCGAGCGGCCGGAGATGATCTGGTCCTCCATCATCCGCATCCGCTGGTAGGTGGAGGAGGTGATCAGGGCGACCTGGGGGTCGCGCAGCGGCGGGTCGAGCTCTCCGAGCGCCTGGTCGACGAGGAAACGCCGGTTGCCGACGATCTGCGTGAAGGTCCTGCGCTCCACGGCCGTGGTCGGCCCGAGCGCGATGGCCTGCTCCCGGGTGAGCAGCTCCTTCGCGTAACTCATGTCGATGACCACGCGCGACTGCTCGTAGATCGGGATGTCGTCGATGAGCGCGACGCGGCGGTGCAGGCCGAACAGCGCGTCGGCGATCTCGTCGTAGGACTCCACCGCGTGCAGGCGGTCACTCAGGCTCGTGTCGATCTCTCTTCTGATCACGTCGAGCCTGTTCAGTTGCGTGTACACCGCGTTCACCTGCGTGCGGATCTCTTCCGATCTGTCCTTGGAGTTGCCCGAGAGCCGCGTGAAGGCGTCTTCAGCGGCGTCGGTACGGCTACGCTGCGCCTCCACCGCGGTCTGGGCCGCCATGTGGCGCAGGTGCTTGGCCGAGACGAGACGCTCCCGCTGGATCTCGTTGATCAGTTTGTACGCTGGATGGCGGAGGTTCGTCCAGAGGGTCTTGTACTCGCGTAGCTCCAAGCTCTCGGTGGCGGTGACGGCGGTGATGACGCCCCACAACACCACCATGGAGGTCAGAGGCACCAGTAGGAGTCCGATGATCTTCATGCGGATCGTTCGGCTACGACCCATGGCACCTCACTCCGGTCGGTCCCCTGCTGGCAACCCCGGACGGGACAAGCCCCGAGGATAGCAATTCGATCACCAGATTGCCCAATTTTTCGGGAGTTTTGGACATGTTTTCATGATCATGCAGTAGGTTTCCCCGAGTACATCGGTGACGGAGGAGGACGCGTTGCGCAGTCGTCTCGTTGCGGCCGCGGCGCTGGTGCTCCTCGCGGCGTGCGCGGCGCCCACGGAGGTGCGCCAGGCGCCGGAAGGCACGGCGCCTTTCGTGTACGTCTACAACACCGACGTGATCACCGAATGGGATCCGAGCCGCTCCCACTCCAACGAGATCATCGCCTTCCAGAACGTCTACGAGACCCTCACCCTCTGGAACCCGGTCACCAAGATCGCCACCCCCCGCCTGGCCACGTCCTGGCGCGCCTCGGCCGACGGCCGCACCTGGACGTTCACCATCCGCTCAGGCGTGACCTTCCACACGGGCAGACCGGTGGACGCGGCGGCCGTCAAGGCCTCGATCGAGCGCACCATCAAGTCCAGGACCGGAGCCTCCTACATCTGGAACGCCGTCTCCTCCATCAGGGTCGACGACCCCCAGACGGTGACCTTCACGCTGCGCTACGCCGTCCCGCTCGACCTGGTGGCCTCCGCCGGGTACGCCGCCTACATCTACGACACGAAGGCGGCCCCCGACCTGACGAAGTGGTTCGCGCAGGGACGGGACGCGGGCTCCGGACCGTACACGGTGGCCCGGTGGCAGAAGGGCGCGGAGGAGGAGCTCACACTCACCGCATACGACGGCTACTGGGGTGGCTGGCGCAGGCCGCACTACAACACCATCAAGTTCCGTGCCGTGCCCGACCCCGACAGGGCGGACCGGATGCTGACGGACGGCGAGGCGACCTTCGTCAGCCGGCTCTCGCCCCGGTTGTTCGCCAGGGCCTCGGCCACGCCGGGCATCCGCACGTCGGAGGCGCGTTCGTTCACCACGGCGATGATGTTGTTCAACACCGCGCGCGGCCCGATGAGGGACATCCGGGTGCGCCGCGCCATCCAGAAGGCCGTCGACTACCAGGGCGTGGTGCGGGCGCTCCGGGGCGCCGCGGGCCCGGCGAGCGGCGTCGTGCCGGAAGGGCTGCTGGGCCACGTGCCGGGCAGGGAGCCCCGGCAGGACCTGGAGGGCGCCGCCCGGCTGCTGGAGAAGGCGGGCTACGGGCCCGGCGGCGAGCCGCTGCGCCTGCGCGTGACGTACGGGCGGGGTCAGCACGACCAGCAGGTGCTCGTCACGAAGTTGCGGGCGGCGCTGCGCCCGCTCAACGTCACCCTCGACGCGCTGCCCATGCACTGGAACGCGCAGTGGGAGCTGGGCAGGAAGCGCGGCCAGGACATCTTCATCATGTACTGGTGGCCCGACTACGCCGACGGCTACTCCTACTTCGGCAACGTCTTCCACAGCTCGGACAAGCCGGAGTTCAACCTGTCCTACCTCCGCGACGACGCCCTGGACACGCTGCTCTATCCGGTGCCCGAGCTGGCCATGACCGACAAGGCGGCGGCGCAGCGGGCCTACGAGCAGGCCACGGTCAGGGTGCTCGACCAGCGGGTGGCCGCGGCGGTGCCGTGGGTGGTCTACTCGCAACGCGCCTATCTGGGCAGCGTCGAGGGATATGAGGACAACCCGGCCTATCCGGACGTGGTCTTCGTGCACGGCCTCAGGCCGTCGGCGTGACCTCCTCGGAGGTGTCACCGTGGGTGGCGTCGACCCGCTCGCGCAGGCGGGCCCTGATCTCCTCGGGCGTGTAGGCGCGGCGGCGCCGCTCCGCCCGCGCGATCACCACTCCCGTGGCGGCCACTCCCATGATTCCGGCCAGACCGAGCATCTTCCACCAGCGCATGTGCCTAGGCTAACGGTGTGCTGACTCTCGACGAGGCCGTCAAGGTGACGCGCACCGGCGACCTGTGGATCTTCCGCGGACGCTCGGTGCCCGACCGCGCCATCCAGACGGTGACCAACAGCCCGGTCAACCACGTGGGCATGGCGATCGTGATCGAGGACCTGCCGCCCATGATGTGGCACGCCGAGCTGGGCCGGTCGCTGCCCGACCTGTGGGCGGGCACGCATCAACGCGGAGTGCAGCTGCACGACCTGCGCGACGCCGTGACGGTCTGGGCCGACCGGTACGACCAGCGGCCCTGGCTGCGCCAGCTCGACCCTGAGGCGACACGCGACATGGAGGACGCCGCCCTGCGCACGGTCGCCCGGCTCGACGGCACCCCGTTCCCGTCCACCACCCGGCTGGCCGCCCGCTGGGCCAGGGGCCGGATCCCGCGCCGCCGCCGGGAGCAGACGCTGGAGAGCGCCTACTGCGCCGAGGTCGTCGCGGTCACCTACGAGGAGATGGGGCTGCTGCCCGCCGGTCGCCGGCCCAACTGGTACGACCCCGGCAGGTTCTGGAGCGGCGACGACCTGGGGCTGCTCATGGGGTTCCGGCTCGGCAACGAGATCACCGTGGGCGTCGAGCGCGTGCGGCGCTGAACCGTAAAAAACGGGCAAAGGCCGCCGGTGTCTGAGTCGGCCCTGCCCACTGACGGCGGCCCGTGTTCCCGCCGCCGGGCGTGCTCTCGGCGCAGATGCGAAGATGACGAAGGTTTGACGCATTAGGCTCGGACACGATGGACATCCGCGTGCTCGGCCCGGTCGAAGTGTACGACGGCGGTGCTGAGATCCCGATCGAGGGCGCCCAGCAACAGTGCGTGCTCGGGCTCCTCGCGGCCTGCCACGGCGCCTACGTACCGGTCGACCGGCTGATCGAGGCGCTGTGGGAGGAAGACCCGCCCAAGACCGCCAAGACCATCGTCCAGCTCAAGGTCTCCCAACTGCGCAAGACGCTGGGCGGGCGCATCGCCAGCACCACGGCCGGCTACTCGCTCGCCGTGCCCGACGACGAGATCGACGTGCGCCGCTTCCGCCGCCTGGCCGCCGAAGGGCGGGCGGCGACCCGGCCGGAGCACGCCGCCGCGGCCTGGGAGCGGGCGCTCTCCCTGTGGCGCGGGCAGCCCCTGCAGGGGGTCGGCACCACCTGGGTCGACCAGCGCGTACGCGGCCCGCTGACCGGCGAGCGCTGGGACCTCGTCGAGGAGTACGCCGCCGCCCTCATCGAGCTGGGCCGCCACCGCGAGGTGCCCGCGCTGCTGCAGGAGCTCAGGGACGAGGAGCCGCTCAGGGAGACGCCGCACGCGCTGGCCATGACGGCGCTGTGGCACGACGGGCGGACGGCGGAGGCCCTGGAGCTGTTCCACGGGGTGCAGCGGCTGCTCGCGGGGGAGCTGGGCGTCGACCCCGGGCCCCGGCTGCGCGACCTGCACCAGCGCATCGTCGAAGGCCACCGCCCGGTGGTGCCGCGCCAGCTCCCGCGTGACGTCGCCGGCTTCGTCGGCAGGCAGGCCGAGACCGAGCGCGTGCGCGAGCTGCTGCGCGAGGGCCGCGTCGCCGTGGTCACCGGCGCGGCCGGCATCGGCAAGTCGGCGCTGGCCGTGCACGTCGGCCACCGGGTCGCCGCCGAGTTCCCCGACGGCCAGCTCCACGTCGACCTCAACGGCTACGGGCAGGGCGAGCCGCTGCCGCCCGAGCGGGTGCTGACCCGGCTGCTCGGCGCTCTGGGCGTGCCGGCGCCGAACAGCATCGCCGAGCAGCTCGACCTCTACCGCTCGACGCTGGCCACCAGGCGGGTGCTGCTGCTGCTCGACAACGCCGCCGACGCCGAGCAGGTCCGCCCGCTGCTGCCCGGCGGCTCCTGCGGCGTGATCGTCACCAGCCGCGACACGCTGCGCGGCCTCATCCTGCAGGGGGCGCAGAGCGTACGCCTGGCCACGCTCACCCCCACCGAGGCCAGCGACCTGCTCGCCGACCTGGTGGGCAAGGACGTCGTCCACACCGACCCCGAGGCCGTCGCCGAGCTGGCCGAGCTCTGCGGGCACCTGCCGCTCGCCCTGGCCATCGCGGGCGCCAACCTCATCGGCCGGGCCGACCTGCGCGAATACATCAAGGAACTGCACGCCGACCGCTGGAGCACGCTGGCCGTCGAAGGAGACGCGCAGGCCACGGTCGCCACGGCGTTCGCCAGCTCGTACGCCGCGCTCCCCGACGACGCGCGCATGTTGTTCAGGCGCTTCGGGCTGGTCCCCGGCTGCGACTTCACCGCCCACTCAGCCGCCCGCCTGGCCGGCACCGACCCGGCCACGGCCACCCGGCTGCTGACCAGGCTCGCCTCCGCCCATCTCGTCGAGGAGCACACGCCGGGCCGTTACCGGCTGCACGACCTGGTCGCCCTCTACGCCCGCGAACACTGCACGGCGGGCGACGACGACCCCGCCCGGCTGCACGCCTACTACCTGCACACCGCGCGGGCGGCCGCGCCGCTCCTCGCGCCCTCCATCGAGCTGCTGCCGCTCACGCCCGAAGACCCGCCGTACGACGCGGAGGAGTTCGCCGACGCCGGCGCGGCCACCGCCTGGCTGGACGCCGAGCAGCACAACCTGCTGGCGGTGATGGACCACGCCTCGGGACGCATGCTCTGGCGGCTGATCGAGACCCTGCGGGCCTTCATGTACGGCACGTACCAGCCCGACGTGATCGCGGCCCTGGCGCGGAAGGGCCTGGCCGCCGCCGAACGCGACGGCGACCTCGCCGGGCAGGCCAGCATGCACCACACGCAGGCCAACACCCGCTTCGTCCTGAACGAACCGCGCGCGGCCCTGCGCCACTACGAGCTCGCCGCCGAGCTCTACGAACGGATCGGCTGGAGCACGGGAACACTCCTGGCGCTGACCAACTTCGTCGTGGCCACCTCCAGCCTCGGCGACTTCCACGAGGGCGCGGCCAGGCACGAGCGCATCGTCCGGCTGTGGGAGGCGCTGGAGCCCTCCACGAAGCTCGCCGCCACGCTGGAGAACCACGCCATCGTGCTGCTGTGGTCAGGGCGCACCCGCGAGGCCCTGGAACAACAACTCCGCGCCAACCGCATGCGGGAGTCGCTCGGCGAGCCGCCCGCCTGGCGGGCCAGGGCCTGCTCCATCGTCGGCGACATCCGGCTGGCGATGGGCGACCTCGACGCGGCCGCGGAGGCGTTCGAGGAGGGCCTGAAGTCCGCCCATGCGGGCCGGCTGCCGGGAACGTTGTCGAGCGCGGCCATGGCGTACCACCTGAAGGGCGAGGACGCCAGGGCGGCCGACCTGGCGAGGCGGGCCGTGCAGACGGCCAGGGCCAGCGGGCTGCGCAGCGAGTACGACGAGGCGCGCAGCACGCTCGCCCTGGTGGACGACTCCATCGAGCTCGGCGTGCGCATCTCCATGCTCAAGGAGGTGATCGCCTCCTACCGCTACCGCACCTATCCCTATCTCGACGCCCGCGTGCGCGTCTGGCTGGCCGAGGTCTGCCTGCGCGGCGGCCGGAACGCCGAGGCCGCCGAAGCGGCGGGGCAGGCGCTCGACGCGGCCACCCGGCACGGCCTGCGGCGGCTCGAAGGGCTGGCGCTCACCCTGCTCGCCCGGACCGACCTGCTCGACGGGCGCCCCGACGCGGCGCGCGAACACGCCAGGCGGGCCGCCGAGGTGCACCGGGAATGGGGGCACCGGCTCGACGAGGCCGCCGCGCGGGCCGTGCTCGACGAGCTCTGAGCCCGCTCAGGCCTGGGCGGACAGCAGCGACTCGAAGGTGCCGCGGAGCTCCCGGCCCGGGTCCACGCCGAGCTGATCGGCCAGCAGGCGGCGGGTGCGCTCGTACAGCTCCAGCGCCTCCGCCTGCCGCCCCACCTGGTAGAAGGCCGTCATCAGCAACGACACCAGCCGCTCCCGGTGCGGGTTGGCCGTCACGCTCGCGCGCAGCGGCGCGACCAGCCGCTCCGGCTCCCCCAGCCGGAGTCTCCTGCGCGCCAGCTCCTCGACGGCGGCCAGCCGCGCCTCCTCCAGCTCGACCGCCGCCACCTCCAGCGACCTGCCGCCTCCCGACCCGCCGAGCGCGGGACCGCGCCACAGGGCCAGCGCCTCGTCCAGCAGATCGGCGCCGGACCCGTCGTCGCGCCGCGCCGCCTCGGCGACCAGCCGGCGAAAACGCAGCGCGTCCACCGACTCCGGGTCGGCCAGCAGCACGTACCCCGACGAGTCGGTCTCCACCCGGGCGCCGACCAGCGCCCTGCGCAACCGGTACACGTGTCCCTGCACGGTCATCCGCGCGCTGTCCGGGGGATCACCCTCCCACACGGCGTCGATCAGCCGCTCCACCGGCACCGGACGGTTCAGGTCCAGCAGCAGCGCGGCCAGGACGTAACGACGCTTACGCGGCCCGGTATCCAGGCGGCGTCCCCCAACACAGGCGTCAATGGACCCGAGCAGGCGAAACTCCAAGCGATCCATTCCGGACAGCCTGCCGGGGCGCGCTAAAAGGCGGCTAAACACCGCGGTGCCAACAGAACGCCAACTCCTTCTGCCAGGGTCTACCCCTCACGATCTTCGCCCAACAGGAAGAGAAACATAGTGATCACCAAGAAGGCCGCGATCGCCGTCATGGCGGGCTCGCTCATCGCGGGGCCGATGGCCACCGTCGCCACGGCGCAGCCGAGCAACGCCGCCGTCGTCGCGAAGGACCGCCTCGGCCCCGGCGACTGGCTGCTGCCCGGACAGTCGCTGACCTCCGGCCGGTTCAAGCTCATCCAGCAGGCCCAGGGGAACCTGGTGTTCTACGACGGCACCAAGGCGCTGTGGAGCTCGCCCACCGCGGGCAAGCCGGGCGCCCGGACGACCATGCAGAAGGAGGGCAACCTCGTCATCTACGGCCTCGACAACAAGCCGCTGTGGTCCACGCAGACCGCCGGCAACCCCGGGGCCTACCTCAAGCTGCCCAAGCAGAGCGGCAACCTGGTGATCTACTCCAGGACCAACAAGCCGCTGTGGTCCTCCATGGCCTACATCAGCAAGCTGCCCTCCGGCCAGGTGCTGCGCCCCGGGCAGTTCATCCAGTCGCACAACGGCCGCTACAAGCTGATCCAGCAGAAGGAGGGCAACGCGGTCCTGTACGACGGGCAGCGCAGCCTGTTCACCACGCCGACGGCGGGGCACCCGGGCGCGCGCTCGATCATGCAGAAGGAAGGCAACTGGGTCGTCGTCGACGACAACAACAAGGCCCTGTGGACCACCAGGACCGCGGGAAACCCGGGCGCCTGGTTGTCGGTCAGCAACGACGGCCGCGTCATCATCTACTCGGCCGCCAACAAGCCGCTCTGGACCAGCGAGATGCGCTGATCGGCTCGCGGGGGCGCTCGCTGCCTGCCGCCCCCGCTGGTGGCAGGCTGGAACCATGCGCCTGGCTACCTGGAACGTGAACTCGGTCAAGGCACGACTGCCTCGCCTGCTCGAATGGCTGGCCGAGGTCAAACCCGACATCGTCTGCCTGCAAGAGACCAAATGCCCCGCGGAGGCGTTCCCCGCGGCGGAGGTGGGCGCGCTCGGCTACGCCGCCGCGGCCCACGGCGACGGGCGGTGGAACGGCGTCGCGCTGCTGTCCGCGGCTGGGCTCGACGAGGTGACCCTGAGCTTCCCCGGCGAGCCCGGATTCGCGGAGCTCGACGGGGTCGGCGCCGCCCGCCCCGAGGCCCGGGCCATCGGCGCCACCTGCGGCGGCATGCGGGTGTGGTCTCTATACGCGCCGAACGGGCGCACGGTCGACTCGCCGCACTACGCGTACAAGCTGGACTGGTTCGCGGCGCTGCGCGACGCGCTCGAAGCCGAACTGGCCGCCGGGCCCGTGGTGGCGTGCGGCGACTACAACGTGGCGCCGTCCGACGCCGACGTGTGGGATCCCGCGCTCTTCGTCGGCTCCACCCACGTCACCCCGGCAGAACGCCAGGCGCTGGCCGACCTCCGCGCTCTGGGACTGCACGACGTCGTGCCGACGCCGATGAAAGGGCCGCACCCGTTCACCTACTGGGACTACCGGGCCGGAATGTTCCACCAGAACAAGGGCATGCGCATCGACCTGGTCTACGCGAGCGAGGACGTCGCGGGGCGGGTGCGGTCGGCGTACGTCGATCGCGAGGCCCGCAAAGGGAAAGGGCCGTCCGACCACGCGCCGATCGTGGTCGATCTGCGGCCATGAACTTATTCCCATTCACGGCCATCCGAGTATTCTGTGGTCTCGAATGTTTCGGGGGTGTTAAGAACCATCAAGGCCCACAGGGGGAGCTCCGTGGAACCTGCAGACGGCCGTGTCATTCTCTTCATCCTCATCGCCCTCGCCGTGTTCGCCCTCGGCCGCCGCTTCCAGACCATGGTCATCATGCGCCAGGTGTGGAAGCAGAGCGCCAGGCAGGTCAGCGCCAGGAAGGCCGTCGCGAACAACGCCGCCAAGTCGATGATCGGCATCACCCTGCTCGCGATATTCGTCGTCTGGCTGGTGCTCAACCTGAATCGCGTCATGTGAAAAAAGGCGGTCGGTGATTACCGCGCAATTGCACGGAGTGGAGCAATCACCGAATTCCCCGGCCCGCCCGATCAGGGGCGGTGGCGGCGGAGGGCCCAGGTGGCGAGCACGGCCGTGCCCGCGGCGGCCAGGGTGACGGCGCGGGTCAGGCGGACGGCCCGGCGGATGTCCTTGACGTCGGGCTCGGGCCCGTCACCCATCGTCGGACGGTGTTCGACCCTGCCCTGGTAGACGTTCGTGCCGCCCAGCGTGACGCCCAGCGCGCCGGCGAACGCGGCCTCGCAGCGGCCGGCATTCGGGCTGGGGTGCCGGTGGCCGTCCCTCCTGAGCGCGGACAGCGCCCCGCGCTTGTCCGGCCCGGTCAGGACGGCGAGCAGGCCCGTCAGCCGCGCGGGCACGTAGTTCGCCACGTCGTCGAGCCTCGCCGCGGCCCAGCCGAACCGCTCGTAACGCGGCGAGCGGTGGCCGATCATGGCGTCCAGCGTGTTGATGGCGCGGTAGGCCAGCAGCCCCGGCACGCCCGCCACCGCGCCCCAGAACAGCGGGGCCACGACGGCGTCGGAGGTGTTCTCGGCCAGCGACTCGACCGTGGCCCGCGCCAGCTCCTTGGCCTCCAGCCGGGAAGGGTCGCGGCCGCACAGGTGGGGGAGGCGGGCCCTGGCGCGTCGGAGGTCGTCGTGTTCGAGGGCGGCGGCCATGAAGGCGCCCTCGCGGGCCAACGTGGTGCCTCCCAGCACGGCCCAGGTGGCGACGGCGGTCACGACCGTACGCGCCGGCCGGCCGGGGACGCGCTGGGCCAGCACGCCGAGCGCGGTCGCTCCGCCGACGCACACGGCGACGTGCAGGACTCCGCGCGACCGCGCGTCCTTGTAGATCGAACGTTCCAGCCTCGCCGCGGCACGCCCGAATAGGGCCACCGGATGGGCGGGAGTGCGGGGGTCGGCGACGAGCCGGTCGAGCGCCACGCCGAGAGCGAGGCCGAGAGGGTCAGACCAGGTGGGCATGGAGCTCATCTTCGTGCACGTCCAGCCATGCGGCGGCACGCCGGATGCGCTCGCCGGCGCCGTTCGCCCACATCTTCGCCCAGTTGCCGCCGGCCGAGGCGCGGGTGCGCATGACGGTGTAGGAGCGGTGGAAGCGGAGCCTGGCCAGATCGAGGAGGCGGCGCCGGTCACGGGGCAGGACGCCGTACGCGTCGCAGAACAGGCGCAGGCGCTCGCCCACGTCGAGGGCGCGGAGAAGCGGAGGGCGGTCGACGGGGTCGGCGATCGGGGCCCAGTGGCGAAGGGTGGTGACGATGTCGAAGAGCCGCGTGGTCGGCCGGGCCAGATCGAAGTCGATCAACGCGCACGGCCGTCCCGCCCGAAAAATCACGTTATCCATCGTTAAGTCACAATGGCCAATGACTTCCGGCGCTTTATCGTCATTCGATCCCCCCTCCCAGCCGTCCGGCACCAAGGGAAACCCCGCAGTCGCATCGTGGAACTCCCGCACCAGCACCGCGAGTCCGGCCAGCGCCTCATCACTCGCGCTCTCCCGCCGCAACCCGGTCGTGCCCGGCACGTACGTAAGGACCTGGCGCCCAAGCTCGTCCATCCCCACCACCCGTGGCGCACCCTCGAACCCCGTCGCCTCAAGGTGCCTGAGCAGGGCGTGCACGGAGGGCGTGGACGTACTGGCCGGTCTGCGCACGGTGTCACCGACGCGCACCACCCCGTCAGTCACATCCCCGCCCTGCAGGGGAATCTCATGCAGGAGCGTCGCGACCATGCCACGGAAGCTTAGACATTCCGCCCCGCTTCCGCCCGATCTTTTCGCCGGTTCCGGCAACAAGATCGCCCCGGTCGATGCCGTACCCACCTGGGGTGGGTGCCGCCGGCTTCCTCCTCCTCGGGTATCCTCCCTGTGGCCCGCATGACCAGACAGACCACCGGCTGGACCATGGCGGCCATGGTCGCCGAGATCCTGTTCATGCCGGGTGTGATCGGGTCGACAGGCTGACACGGGGAAAACGTGTGCGTGACATGTCGCCGGATCATGCACAATAAGGCGGGAGCGCCCTTAGCTCAGCTGGATAGAGCACCGGACTTCTAATCCGACGGTCGCAGGTTCGAATCCTGCAGGGCGCGCTGCACTCGACCAGCACCAGAGGGCTCCTGACCTGCGGCAACGCGGGTCAGAGGCCCTCTGGGCATGTCCGAGTGTCTACGGCTCTAACTGATCGATTGCGGGCGTCCACGCCCAATGCTTGCCCACGATCCTGCGTATGGTTGCGGCCAGAGTCGCCCTTGAGAGCCTCGGCGTGCCAGACTCACTCAACAGCACGCTTGGTGCGACCCTGGCGGCCTTGTTCTTGCAAGGAGCAGACGACGGCGCTTCCCGCCGTTCGGGTGTGCGGCCTGGGCGGTCCTGGACGGCAGTAGCTCCGGGCCTCACTCCCGACCGCATGCGCCGACGACACGCACCAACTCGTCGACCTCAGTGAGCCCTTCCGCGTAAGCCCCCGCGACAGAGTGTGATCCTCGGGCCGCCCCGACGCCGGCGCCCCCGATGATCGAGAAGCGTAAAGCCCCTGGTAGAAGTTGGTCTTGCGACAGATCGACTTCGGA
>NZ_JBDPLS010000030.1:0-31248 GCF_039871515.1 Nonomuraea sp. B1E8
CCGGTCCGCAGCAGCATCGCCAGGCATTCCTGGGTGTTGGCGCACCAAGCAGCCAGCGGATGGAAGCCGTACCCCTTCTTGAAGGTGGCCGAGGCGCCCTGTTTGTCGGAGTGGGCGGTGATGAGCGTGGCGTCCACGTCGATGACGATCCAGGTCATCCCGGCCACGATCGAGACCACCTTCGCTGGCGCGTTGACGCCGTCGGCCGCGCCCAGCGCCAGGTGCTCGCCGACCAGGCGGTCCAGGCCGCTCCGCTCGGCCAGCCGCAGCGCCGGAGCAAGCCCGGCGTAGGAGATCACGTGTTCGTCATCGAAGATCGCCTGCGTACGGCTGGCGGCGTGAAAGAATTCCAACTTACGAGGTGTCCTTTGCAGCGGGCCGATGGAAGCGTAGAGAACTCCCATCCTCCCAGCTCAAGGGACACCTCACTTCATTTCGCGAGCCTCGTCCCGAACTTCACGCCGTGGATTCAGGCTCAGGATCGAGGGTCGCTCCCCGCCTCCTGCCTCGTGATTTCGAGAGCTGTTTCGATGCTCCTCACCGGCCGGTAAGCACGTCCAGAGGCGACGACGTCGAACACGTCAGCCACGGCGATGACCGTCGCGTTCTCTGGACTCTCCATGTCCGCCAAGCCTCTGGGATGGCCGTGGCCATCGGACCGTACATGATGGTGAAGAACGTCCTTCAGCGCGGCGTCGGTGAGGACGACTCGAGCGGCGGGTTCCAGGATCCTCGAAGAGTTCGGCCCGTCCCCAGAGGTGACGCCGGCGTGACGCTGCGGCGACGGCTCCAGGGCATCGTAGGCGACGTGAGCAGCTTCCCAGGCAGCCCGCCCACCTTGCGGGGCGCCATCATCGCGGTCGAGCCGTTGGGACCGCTGTCGCGGACGGTGGTGTTCCAGTACAACCCCGATCAGGTGCAGCGCACCATCGCGCCCCGCTCCACCGGAGAGTCGGGCAAGCGCTCCGCCGACGCACACCGGGCCTGGGGAGCGCCGACCGAGACCATCGCGATGACCGTGGACATCGATGCCACCGACCAGATGGAGACCGGCGACCCGATCGCCGCGACGGTCGGCATCCTGCCGCAGTTGTCGGTGCTGGAGATGCTGCTGCATCCAGGCAGCATCCGCGTGATCTCCAACTCCGCCCTGCTCGCCGCGGGCGCCATCGAGATCCTTCCGGTGGAGCTGCCGATGGCGGTCCTGGTCTGGGGCCCCAACCGGGTGGTGCCCGTGAAGATCACCCAGCTCGGCATCACCGAGCAGGCGTTCAATCCCACGCTGAGCCCGATCCGCGCCACCGTGGACGTCTCCGCCCAGGTGCTCACCTACGACGACCTCTCCCTGACCGACGTCGGCTACGGCATGTACCTCGCACACCTGGTCGCCAAGGAGGTCCTCGCCACGGCGGGGGCGGTCATCGGCGCGGTCGGCGCCGTCAGCGACCTGATCCGGGCGTGAGCTGCGATGTCCGGCCGCTACGACTCCGTGCCCATCGCGAGCACCACCGTGCCCGACGGCACCGGCGGGCTGCGCGAGGTCCGCTACCTCCGCCGCCGGGCCCTGCCCGACCCGCGTGACATCCTGACCGCCGCGGTGCACCGGGTCACGGCCGCGGACCGGCTCGACCTGGTCAGCCACCGCTATCTGGGTGATCCCACCGCCTGGTGGCGCATAGCCGACGCCAACGGCGCCGTCGACCCCGACGAGCTGACCGGCCCGGACGCGGAAGGCGATCTGATCGTCATCCCGCTGCCGGGGGTGTGACGTGCTGCTCGGTTCCGGGCTCCGGCTCACGGTCCTGGCCGGACGGACCATCCCGCTGCCGTTGCCGGTCGACCTGGCACAACGATGGCGCTCGGCCCGCATCACCGAGAGCGATGGCGAGCGAAGCGTCTTCTCCCTCGTCTTCGACGCCGGGCGATCCGGCCCGCTCGCCGCCCTGGACTCCCCGTTCGGCCCTCAGAGCCCGCTCGCCCCGTTCGCCCGCGTGGTGCTCGTACTCACCTTCGGGCTCGTCCCCAAGGTGCTCGTCGACGGCATCGTCACCGAGACCCGGCTCGACCCCGGCACTGGCGCAGGCACCGCGACCTGCACCATCACCGGGGAGGACGTGGGCAACCTGCTCGACCGCGAGGACCGCGACATCGAGCACCCGGCGCTCGACGACTACCTGACGGTGCTGAAGATCCTCGCCCCGTACGCGACGCAGGGCATCCGGCCCATGGTGCTGCCCACCCCGGTTACCGACCCTCCGCTGCCCATCGATCGGATCCCCACGCAGCATGGCACCGACCTGGAACATCTCACCGAACTCGCTCGGCAGCACGGCTACGTCACCTACGTGGACCCGGGACCCCTGCCCGGGATCAGCTCGTTCTACTGGGGACCACCAGTGCGCGTCGGGGCGCCGCAGCCCGCGCTCGCCGTCGACCTGGGCTCCGACAGCAACGTGCGGGACGTGTCATTCCGCACCGAGGCCACCGGCCCCGCCACCGTGACCGGGGCCGTGCACGACCGGCGTACCGGGGTGACACTGCCCGTCGCGGCCGTGGTGAGCACCCGGCCGCCGCTGGGCGCCGTTCCGTTCGCCAAGGCCGAGGCCGACAACGTGCGGCGCCGCCGGCTACGTGAGGGCACCAGCGATGTCGCCTCCGCCTTCGCCCGCGCGCAGGGCGAGGTCGACCGGGCCTCAGACGCCGTGGTCGCCGAGGGCAACGCCGACGGCGCCCGTTACGGCTCGGTGCTGCGCCCGCGCGGCCTCGTCGGCATGCGCGGCGCCGGGTGGACGCACGACGGCCTCTGGTACGTCCGCAAGGTCGAGCACGACCTCGCCTACGGCGGCTACCTCGTCGGGTTCACGCTGGCCCGGGACGGGCACGGCGCCGTCACTCCCGCGCTGCCGAGGAGCCCGCGATGACCATCTGGGAGGAGCCGCGATGACCAGGCAGTTCTTCGGCGTGTACCGGGGTACGGTGAAGAGCAACATCGACCCGTTGCTGCGCGGGCGGGTGCAGGTCTCCGTGCCCAAGGTGTTCGGCGACGGCCGGCTGGCCTGGGCCGAACCCTGCGTGACGTACGCCGGCAACGGGGTCGGCGGTTTCACCCTCCCGCCGGTCGGCACCGCCGCCTGGGTGGGCTTCGAGGGCGGCAACCCCAATTACCCGGTCCTGCTGGGCTGCTACTGGCGGCTCGGCGAGTCACCGGCGCCCGGGCTGCCTCAGCAACGGGTGTTCAAATCCGATTCCGTCACGATCACGGTGAGCGATCTGCCGCTGGCCGGCGGGCTGACGATCGAAGTCGGGCCACCTGCCGTGCTGGTCCCGCTGAAGGTGGTCCTGGGGCCCGCCGGGATCGAGTTCTCCACCGGCGCGACCTCCGTCGTTCTCGACGGCAAGCGGGTCTCGCTCAACGACGGTGCCTTGGAGGTGACCTGATGCCCGCCGCGATCGTGCACCAGGGCGCGGTGGTGGTCTGCGCGCACGGCGGGCGGGCCACCCCCACCGTGCCCAACCCGCGGGTCCTCGTCGGCGGGGAGCGCACCGTGCTGCTCGCCGGACCGTGGACGGTGGCGGCCTGCCCGTTCCCGCCCGTCTACGGCGGCCCCTGTGTGGCCGGCGTGTGGAGCGTCGGCAGCGTCCGGGTGCGATCCATGGGCCAGCCCCTCGTCCTGGCCGGCGGACTGGCCACCTGCGCGCCCACCGGCGTGCCCCTGACGGTGACCGCGAGCCAGCTCCGGGTGGTGGCGACATGACTCCCGCACGTCACGTCGGCTTTCCGCTCCGCGTCGGCAGCCGCGGCCGCACCACCCTGGTGTCCGACGAGGACTACCTGCGGGGCCTGGTCGAGACGGTGCTGTTCACGCGCCCGGGCGAGCGGGTCAACCGTCCCGACTTCGGCAGCGGGGTCGACCGGCTGGTCTTCGCCCCCACCGGGGACGAGATGGTCCACGCGAGCCGGACGCTCGTGCACGGCGCGCTGCAACGCTGGCTCGGCGACCTCGTCCAGGTCGACGATGTGGTGGTGGAGGCCCACGACAGCCGACTGCGGGTCACGGTCACCTACGTGCCGCTGTTCGCGGGCACCGCCGTCGGCGAGCGCCGCAGCCTCAGCGTCCTCGGTGGATCGCCATGACCGCGCTGCTGAACCGGGAGGCCCGCAGGGCACTGGTCGAGGGGGAGAGCGCCCTCAACGGGATCGACCACGTCGAGGTGCTCGCCCACCGGTCCGGCGTCCGCCATGGCACCCTCCTGGTTCACCTGATGAGAGGCCCTGTCCCCGCCGGCCTCGATGCCACCTGGGTACGCGTCCTTGGCGGCGCTCGCGTCGACCCGCAGGTCAACCCGGTGCGGGTGCTCTGGGCCCACCCCGCCGACGCCCTGGTCGCCCAGGCGCCACCGGGCGTCGACGCCGCGGACAAAAGCTTGGTGAAGGAGGCCGTCCCGCCCGCCGACCGGGCCCGGGTCCTCGTGGTCCGCACCTCCTCTGCCGGCGACTGGTCCCGCTACCTGCTCACGCTCACCGGCCCCGACGGCGAGGGTTCCCCGGCGGGCTTCGACGAGCCGCTGTCCACCTGCTCGTTCGCGTTCAGGGTCGACTGTCACGAGGAGATCGACTGCCGGACCGACGACGTCTGCCCGCCCGTGCCCGCCGTCAGCCCCGCCCTGGACTACCTGGCCCGCGACTACGTCGGGCTCCGCGACCGGCTGCTCGACCGGCTCGCCGTGCTGCTGCCCGGCTGGACCGATCGCAACCCCGCCGACCCGCTGGTCACCCTCGCCGAACTGTTCGCGTACGCGGGAGACCGGCTGACCTATCGGCAGGACGCGATCGCCGCCGAGGCCCACCTCGCCACCGCCCGGCTGCGCCCCTCCGTGCGCCGTCATGCCCGGCTGCTCGACTACCGGATGCACGAGGGCTGTGCCGCCAGGACGTGGCTGGCATTCCACGCCTCCGCGCCGGCTGACGTGCCGGCGCGCGCGCCGGTCGCCGCCGTCGATGGGCCGCTGCCGCCAGGCACCGGTGTGGAGTCGGCGCTGGACGCCGGCGCCACGGTCTTCGAGACCCTGCTACCGGTGCCGCTGCACCCGGATCGCAACCGGCTCGATCTGCACGCCTGGGGCGATCCGGACGCATGCCTGCCGGTCGGCGCCACCAGTTGCTGGCTACGCCACCCCGCCGCCATGGACCCACGCCTGCGCGCCGGTGACGTGCTCATCCTCGCCCCGATCGACGAGAGCGGCGCGGTGGCCGGTGACGAGGGGCGTCGCCATGCCGTCCGGCTTGTCCGCGACCCGATCGTGCGCGCCGACCCGCTCGCGCCCGCCGGGACGATCGTCGTCGAGCTGCACTGGGCCGCCGCGGACGCCCTCGTAATCCCGCTGCCGGTGGCCCGCCGCGCCGCCGACGACAGCGCCGCACCGGCCGCCGTCGCGCTGGCCAATGTCGCGCTCGCCGAGCACGCGGCCACACTGCCGCCACGGATGTTGCTGCCGTCCCAGGCTCCTGCCGATGGCCGGTACGAGCCCAGGCTGCCCACCGGCCCACACCGCCTGTCCTGGACCGACACCGTCGTTGACGGCCACAGCGCCACCGCCGCCCTGCTCCCCGATCCGTGCCGCGCGCTGCCCGCCGTGCTGCTCGACGACGGCGCCAGGACCTGGACACCCGTGCCCGATCTGCTCACCAGCGGCCGGCTCGACGCTCACGTCGTCGCCGAACCCGAGGACGGCGGGGCCGTGCGGCTGCGGTACGGAGACGGGATCAACGGCCGCCGTCCCGCTCCCGGCACCACCGTCACCGCCTGGCCCAGGATCGGCGGCGGCGCCGCCGGCAACGTCGGCGCGGACGTGCTCATCCTCCCGCTGCCCGCCCCTGTCCACGCCGTGCCCGCCGGGGTGACGGTCACCAACCCGCTGCCTGCCGCTGGCGGCGTGGATCCCCAACCGATCGACGAGGTGAAACAACTCGCGCCGCATGCCTTTCGCACCCAGTTGCGTGCCGTCACCAGCGCCGACCACGCCGCCGCCGCGGAAGAGAACCCGAATGTGCAGCGGGCGGTGGCCCGGCGCCGCTGGACAGGTTCGTGGTACGCCCAGGAGGTCACGCTCGACCCGGTGGCTCACCGGGCTGGCGATCCCGCTCTCGCGGCCGAGGTGGCGGCCACCCTCGACGTACGCCGGCTGGCCGGGGTGGACGTCGAGCTGGCCCCGCCGGTGCACGTCCCGCTGGAGATCGTCCTTGAGGTGTGCGTCGCCGACGGCCACCTCGCCGGGGAGGTGGAGCGCCGGCTGCGCGCCGAGTTGTCTACCCGGGCACTGCCCGACGGGCGGCTCGGCTTCTTCCACCCGGACCGGCTGACCTTCGGCCAGTCTCTGTACGTCTCGGACCTGGTCGCCGTGATCATGGCCGTTCCCGGCGTCCGTTACGTCGAGGTGGACGACTCCGAGACCACGGGCCTGCGGTTCCGCCGGCTCGGCAGGCCGTCCGCCGGGGAGGTCGCTCGCGGCCGGATCGAGGCCGCAACTCGCGAAGTGCTGCGGGCCGACAGCGATCCGAGCAACCCGGAGTACGGCCAGGTCTCCTTCCGCCTGAGGGGTGACGCGTGACCGGCTGCGGGACGAGCGGATGTGGCTGCGACCCGCTGCGCATGCCTCTGCCTGAGGTCACCAACACGCCCGGTCTGTCCGCCCTGCGCTGGCGGGTCGCCCCGCACAGTCATGCCCTGGCCCGGATGCGGGCGGCGTTGGCCGGGCCGGACATGCCCGCGGGCGTGCGGGCGGTGGCCGGGCATTCCGCGGACCCGATGCCGGCGCTGCTGGACGCCGCCGCGGTGATGATCGACGTGGTGTCGTTCTACACCGAGCGGATCGCTCAGGAGGGGTTCCTGCGCACCGCCACCGAGCTGACCTCGGTCCGGCATCTCGCCGGGATGATCGGCTACCAGCCCCGTCCTGGCGTCGCCGCCACCGCGGACATCGCGTTCGACGTCGAGGACGCACCCGGCGCGCCGGCCGAGGTGGACGTGCCCGCCGGCACCCCCGTGCAGTCCATGCCCGGTCAGGGTGAGCTGCCGCAGACCTTCGAGACCGTCGAGGATCTGCGCACGCACGCGGCGTGGAACGCGATCCCCGGTGTCACGGCCGGGGTGCAGAAGATCGGCTTCGCCACCGACACCGTCTGGTTGCGCGGCACCTCGCACGGTCTGCGACCGGGGGACGGGGTGCTGGTGGTCGGCGCCGAGCGCCGCCGGTACGGGCGCACCCCCGTCCACAGCCGGGCAGCAGGCGACAAGCGGAGAGACGACGAGCGGTGGGACTTCCGCATCCTCGCCGCGGTCGAGGAGGAACCGCCCGGTATCGCCGGCTGGACCCGGCTGCGGCTGGCGGCCAGGATCGGCTGGCGGCCGTCCGCGTTCTTGACCGCCGAGGAGGGGGTGGAGGTGCACGCCTTCGGCACCCGGACGAACCTGTTCGGCTGGAACGCCCCGATGGGCGCTCTGCTGTCCGGCGAGCACGTCGCCTCACTCATCGAGGATGACGAATGGAGCAACATCCACACGCCGTTTCCCGACGGCCAGCCCGTCCCCGACGATGTGGTGGAGGTCGACGGCGACCATCCCCGTGTCGTGCCGGGCTCATGGCTGCTGCTGGAGCGACCCGGCTACCGCGAGCTGTACGCCGTCGAAGCGGCCTGGCCGGGCGGCGGCTCCCGGTTCGGGGTCAGCGGCAGGACCACGCTCGTGCGTACCGACATCACCGAGAACCTGGCCACGTTCGGCCGCCGTGACACTCTGGTCCGCTGCGAGTCCCGGCCGCTGCCCGCCGGCGAGCGCCCGCTCATGGAGCCGGTCGGCGGACGCCGGCTCACGCTCGCCGCCACCGATCCGCCCCTGCCGCCGGGACGGCGGGTCGTGGTCGCCGGGTTCCCGCCCGGCGGGCCACCCCGTGACCCGTTGGCGGCCGCCGCGACCGCGCCGCCGCTCGCTGAGACGGCGACCATACTGACCTGCGTGGTCGACGCCGGAGGCGGGACCATGGTGGTCGAGCTGGAGCACGATCTCACCTGCGGCTACGACCCGCGTGGCCTCCGGGTGCACGGCAACGTGGCCACGGCCACCCACGGCGAGACCGTGGTCCAGGCGCTCGGCAGCGGTGACCCCACGGTCGCCTTCCAGCGAATGCGCACCCGACGCGGCCCGCTCACCCACGTTCGCGCCGAGACCGCCGCCGGTACGCGCAGCACCTTGCAATTGCGGGTCGACGGAGTGCGCTGGGACGCGGTGGCCTCACTGGACACCGCGGGACCCGGAGACCGTATGTTCACCGAGCGGCTCGACGACGACGGGCGGGTCACCGTCACCACCGGTGACGGCAGGCACGGCGCCCGGCTGCCGTCCGGCACGGAGAACGTGCAGGCCGCCTACCGGGTGGGCGTCGGCGCGGCGGGCGCGGTCAAGGCCGGGCAGCTCAGCATCCTGCCGCGCCGCCCGTACGGCATCCGGGCCGCCGCCAACCCCGGCCCGTCCCGAGACTGGGCCGACCCGGAGCGGATCGACGAGGCCCGGGCGCACGCGCCCCTGCGCATCCGCACCTTGGACCGGGCTGTCTCGGTCGCCGACCATGAGGACTTCGGCGCCGGCTACGCCGGGGTGACCCTGTGCCGCGCCGACGCCGTCTGGGACGGTCGGGAGCAGGTGGTGGTGCTCTCCGTCTCCGGCACGTCCGCAGACGACGGCGCCGCGCCGGCCGGACCTGAGCTGATCGCGGCGCTGCGGGCGGCACTGGTGGCTGCCCGCGACCCGGGCACCCGGCTCGCCGTGCTGCCCGGTGTGAACGTCATGTTCGGGCTCCGCGTCGGCCTGGCCCACGATCCGGCCTACCCGAGGGCGGAAGTGGAGGCGGCGGTACGCGCCGCGCTCGCCGCCGCGTACACGCCGCCGACGCTCAGCTTCGCCACCGCGGTGCCGGCCTCCCAGGCGCTCGTGCTGATCAGGGCGGTTCCCGGGGTGCGGGCCTGCACCATGCCGCGGCTCGCGGCGCCGCCCGGCGGTTCCTCCGCCGACCTGCTGGCCGCCCTGCCCGCCCGCTGGGACGGCGACCTCCACGCGGCGCAGGTCCTCACTCTCGCCGACGTGACGATCGAGAGGATGACATGAACGGCTCCTCCGCGCAGCGCCTGCGGGCGCTCGTCCCGGTGCACCTGCTTGCCCGCGATGCCGCGTCCGCCCCTGACGGCGTCCCGGGCCCGCTCGGCGCGCTGCTCACTGCGGTCGAAGGCGAGCTGGATCTGCTCGACCGCGACCTCGACCGGCTTCACGACGGGTTCTTCATCGAAACCTGCGCGGAATGGCTGGTTCCCTACCTCGCCGACCTGGTCGGCCTCGCCGAGCCGCCGGCCGACCTAGGGGCCGCGGTCAGCCGCCGCGCCCTGGTCGCCAACACGGTGGCGTACCGGCGGCGCAAGGGCACGGTGGCGGTGCTCGAACAGGTCGCCAGGGACGTGACCGACTGGCCCGCCCGCGCGCTCGAGCACCATCCGCTGCTGGTCACCGCCGCCCACCTCAACCATGTGCGCCTCGACCGGCCCGCCACCGCGTCGCTGCGTGACGCCGCGCGCGTCGAGGCCACCGAGCTGATCAGCCCACCCGGCCCGCGCGGCGCGCTCGACCCGCTCTGCCACACCGCCGAGGCGCGCCGCATTCCCAGCCGGCGCGGGCGTTACGGCATCGATCACGTCGCCGTCCACCTGTTCCCCACCCGGGCATACGAGGTGGGCGCCCCTGACGTGGACGTGCCCCTGGGCCCGAACGGCGGCTGGGCGAACGCGCGCCCCGACGGCGCGGAATGGACCTTCGACCCGCTCGGCCGGCTCGTGCCGCTGTACGCGCCGGCCCGCGGGGAGGAGGCCATCGAGAGGCTGGCCACCGAGGCGGACCTGCCGCTGCCGCTGCGCCCACGCCGGCTGAAGAACCTGCTGGAGCAGGCCCGCGCGGGCTCGCTCGCCGTGTCCGCGCTGCCGCTGGGCGTACGGCTGCGAGTCGGCGGAGTGGACGAGCGCGACCTCCCCCCAGACCGGATCCGGGTGTGCCTGCTCGAAGACCCCACCTCCGGGCCGGAACCGCAGGTCATGGTGGATCCGGTGCGGGGTCGAATGCGGGTGTACGGCAACGCCCCCGACGCGGTCTTCGTCCGTTACGCCTATGGCGCGCTCGCGGACGTCGGCGCGGGCACCTACGAGCGCACCGCCGCCCACGAGGCGCTGCTGGCCATGGACTCCGGCGGCTCGCTCACCCCGCCCGGCGCTGCGGCTCCTCTCGCCGTCGGCCAGACCGAGGTCTACTCCGGTGCCCCCGCTCCGGCCGGCAGCGTGCCCACCATCGCCGCGGGCCTCGCCGCGGCCGAGGCGTCCTGGGCCGCGGCAGGCAACACCACCCTCGACGGCACATACGTCGTCTCCATCGCCGACAGCGCCACCTACCCCGGCGACCTCGCCGTTACCGTGCCGGCCGGCACCCGCCTGGTGCTGGTGGCAGCCACCTGGCCGGCCCGCCGCCTGCCCGGCGGCGAGGTGCTCGCCCCCGTTCCCGGCCGGTACGCCCCCGGAGGGCTGCGCCCGCACCTGCGCGGCACGCTGCGGATCGACGGAGGGCCTGGGAGCAGCGTGGTCGTGGACGGCCTGCTCATCGAGGGGGACCTGGTCGTCGAGCCCGGCAGGCTCGGCCACCTCACCGTCGCTCACACCACCGTCACCGGCGCCCTGCGGGCCGGCTCCACCACCGGCCGCCTTCATCTGCGGCTCAGCCGGTCGATGGTGGGCGAGGTCGAACTCGCCCGCACCGTGCCGCTGCTCTCCGTGGACACCTCGGTCCTCGACGCGACGGCAGGCGGCGACGCCGCACTCACCGGCGAGGGCGTGCACGCGTGCCTGGAGGGGACCACGGTGCGCGGCGCGGTGCGCGTCCGCAGCATCGACGCGTCGAGCTGCGTACTCGACGGCCCGCTGGAGGTGGCGGACCGCCAGGTCGGCTGCCTCCGCTTCAGTTACGTCGCTCCCGGCTCACGCACACCCCGCCGGTACCGCTGCGTGCCCGCCGACGGCGCACTTCCAGCGTACGCTGCCACCGATCCCGCCTCCCCGGCCTATCCGGCACTCGCCGGATCCTGCTCGGCGTCGATACGGGAGGCCGGCGAGTACGGGGCCGAGCCTGGCGTCCACCACCACCTCCGACGGCCGCTGCGGCTCCGGGCGGCGCAACGGCAGCTCGATCCGTACCGGCCGGCCGGCATCGAACTTGGGATCTTTGGGAGCTGACGTGCAGGGAGATTTCACCCGCTGGACGTTCGACCCGCGCAAGGGTTATCGATCCGTGCTGCTCCAGCAGGGCAGGGTGCTGCTGGACGCCGAGTGGAACGAACAGACTCAGATCACCGCCCAGCATGACGAGGTGCGGACCCGCGACGTCGTCGGGCAGGCCGGCGGGCCGCTCGACGGCGCCGGGTTCGACCTCGTGGACGCCAGTGGGGCCGTGCCCAAGGACACGGCCTGGGCCGACCTGCGCATCACGCCTGGCCGGTACTACGTGGACGGCGTTCTCGTCGAGGCCGCCCCACCTGCCGACGGCGGGGTCGGGCACGAGCTCGCCGACCAGCCGTACCTGCGCCGGGTGGGCGACCTTCCCGGGCTGCCCGAGCCGCCGGGCAACGGCGGCTACGCGGTCCTGCTGGACTGTTTCAACCAGCACGTCACCGCCGATCAGGTGCCCCGGCTGCTGGATTCCGCCCTCGGCAGTACTGACACGACGACCCGCGCGCGCACCGTGTGGCAGGTTCGCCTGGTCAAGGTCGCCGCCGGCACCACCTGCGCCGACGTGGCGGACCCGCTGTGGCGGGACCGAAAGCCGCCCACGATGACCGCGGACCTGCCCGAGCCCGACGCCACCGCCGACCCCTGCCGGTTGAGCACCTCCGGCGGATACCGCCGGCTGGAGAACCAGCTCTACCGGATCCAGGTGCACGATGTGGGTACCGACGGCATCGCCCGCTACCTGTATTCCCGGGAGAACGGCAGCGTGGTGGCCGGGCTGACCGCCATCGGCCCGTCCTCCGCCGCGGGCATGGACGCCGACCTGACGCTCAGCCGGATCGGCAGGGACGAGGAGCTCTCCTTCCACCAGGGCGATCTGGTCGAGGTCACCAGCCCTGACCGGGAACTGCACAGCCTGCCCGGCCACCTCGCCACCGCCGGCGCGCCGGACGGGCTCGCCCTGCCCGTCAAATGGGCCTCCACCGCCCCCGCCGACCTGGCGGCGCTCGGAAGCACCCCCATCGTCCGGCGCTGGGACGGCCCGGCCCAGCCCGCCGACAGCAGTCCCGACGAACTGGACAAGGCCGGCATCCAGGTCCGGTTCGGCGCCGGCGACTTCCGGACCGGTGATCACTGGCTCATTCCCGCCCGAACGGTGCGGCTCATGTACGGCATCAGCGCACTTTCCGGCACCATCGAATGGCCCGAGGACGAGAACAAGAAGCCGATCGCCCTCCCGCCACTCGGCCCGGAGCACCACGTCGCGGTGCTCGGCATGCTCCAGCGGAGCACCGCCGGCGGCAAGGGCCGCTGGACCCGGGTGGAGAGTTGCCGCCGGCTCACCCCGCCGCTGACCGAACTGGTCACCATCGACCTGCTCGGCGGCGACGGCCAGCAGGCTTCGGCCGGTCAGCCGCTGCCCGAACCGGTACGAGTCGTGGTGCGCAACGGCGGTGTGCCGGTGCAGGGGGCCCGGGTCAAGTTCTCCGCCACCGGCGGCAACGTGGCCACCGGCGTGCCCACCACCACGGACCCGGCAGAAAACGTCTTCCAGACCGACAAGCAGGGCCAGGCCGACGTGCGCTGGCGACTGCCCGCGACGGGCCCGGCCACCCACGTGCTCACCGCCGTACGCCTGGACGACGCCGGCCACGCGGTGGGCGCCGAGGTTCGCGTCACCGGCCGGCGGCAGGAGGAAGCTGGCGGCTCCGTCTGTCTCGTGGTGCGGCCGGAGACGGACCTGGTCCAGCTCTTCGCCGGGCTGTACGGGGTCGCCGCGCTCGACCTGTGCCTGACCTCCGGGACGTGGGAGCTGACCGAGCCGGCGGTACTGAGCGGGGTGGGCTGCGTGCGGATCTCCGGGGCCGGCGCCGTCGCCACCAAGATCAGCTCGACCGCCGGGGCGGCGCTGCGTTTCGTGAACTGCGGCGAGGTGCAGGTACGCGATCTCTCGGTGGCGGCGCAGGCCACCGAGCACGATGAGCGTCTTGGCGCGCTCACCGTCCAGTGCTCCGGTCCGGCGCTCGTGGAACGGGTGCATGCCGCCATCACCGACGCACCCGTCGCCATGGCGGCCGGCATCACCATACGTGGCGGATATTGGCCGGTGAGCCGGACTGCGATCCGAGACTGCCGGGTAAGGGTCGGTCATGCGCAGACAGGGGTGCTCGTGATCGACAGCGAGCGCACGGACGTGACCGGCTGTGACATCTCGGCGACCAGCGACAACGTCAACGACTCATGGGGCCGGTTCCTCAAGTGGTTGCGCGACCCGCGATTCGCCCGCCTTGTGGCCCGGCGGGCCGTACACCCGCTGCGTGCCCAGGAAGATGATCCACTCGGGCTGCGCAAGGGCTACTCGGTCGTCAACGGGTTCCCCCCGGGGTTCGCCACGGAGGTGGCCAACGATGACGAAGGATGGAGCGACTACCTCTACGGCGCCGAATTCAGCACCGTCGAGGAACTCCAGACGTTCGTCCGCGACGACCTGATGCGGCCCGACGTCCTGAACAGGTTCTTCCCCTCGTTCATCACCTGGCTGGGCGGCGTGCACCACGACCTGAGCGTCCTCTCGGTGTCCGGCGCCGGCATCACCGTCGCCGGCAGCACAGCCGGCGAAGTCCGCGTTCGCGACAACGTCGTCACCGGCGCCCTCGCCGGGATCACCGTCGCGCTCAGGCACCGCGACAGCTCGCCTCGGACCGTCCAGCACGCCTGGATCTCTGGCAACACCATCAACCCGCCGTGGCGCGCTCCCACGACCTTCATCCATCAGGCCATATCCATCGGCCATTGCCGTCGCCTGGACATCACCTCCAACGTGGTCGACTTCGCCGGTAACACGCCGAACTACCCGATGCAGGGCCTGCGCTGTGCGGGGCGGCTCGGCCCGCACGCGGTGGTCGCGGGCAACATGTTCCTCGGCACCACGAACGGCATCCGGGTGGAGACCGGCCCGGCCGATGTGGCTCCGCCCATCCTGCGGGTGGCCCGCGACAACATCTGCACGAGCGGACCCGCTCTGGTGGAATCCGCCGGCTTGTGGATGGCCTCGGACAACGTGAGCGGATGAGGATCGCGGAGAGCACACGTCCGCCCAAGTCGGCCGACCTGGGCGAACCCGAGTGCGCCAGGGACGAAACCCTCATGCGGGCACACCGCCGATCCGCCACGCCGCCGCACAGCAGACACAGTGTGGCGCGCATCCCCGTACATGCCCCGCCCGATCCCGCGGCCGAGCGCGACGCCCACGCCACCGCCGCCCACGTCGTGGCCACGGAACGCGCAACCCGGCGGAGCGGCACACCGATGGTGGCGGACGGACGGCAGGACCGCGTGAAGGCCGCGGCGCGACCCGGAGGGCCGATCACCCGGGTGGCCACCGTGCCCGACTCCCGTCTGGGCCCGGGCCGCCCGTTGACCGGCGCCGAACGCGCACGGTACGAACCGGCCCTCGGCATGAGCCTCGCCGGAGTACGCCTGCACGACGGCCTCGCCGCGAAGCTCGCTGCCAAGGAACGCCGCGCCCATGCCTTCACCTACGGCAACCACGTGGTCCTCGGCTCCGGCGCCGCGCCGCACGCCACACCAGGCAGGGACCTGGTGCTCGCCCACGAGCTGGCCCACGTACGCCAGCAGGCCCGCCCCGCCGCCCACCCGGCGGGCACGACCGCCGACCACCCGGGCCGCGGCCCGCCGGCGCCGCCTGCTCGGTCCGCACCGCTCGGCGTGCAATGCTTCGAGCTCGCCGACACCCACGTGGGCCGATTCGTCACCAATACCGCGAGCGACGTTGCCGCTATGGGCCACGGCGCGCTCGACACTGCCCGCGAAGTGCGTGGCGAGATCACCGGGAGCGCCTTGGAGACGGCCTCGGTAGTCGCCGACCGGCTCGCTCCCGGGCTCCTTGAACTGCTCCGCGGCGGCGCGCTGGGCCAGGTGCGGGAGCTGCTCTGCACCGGCGTCACCACGCTGGCCGCCCGGTTGCTGTCTCGGCTCGACACCATCGACCCGATGTCCGACATCGAGACCGCCTTCACCCGTCTCGCGAACGATGTCGGCAAGGTCCAGGCCAAACTGGGCGATGCCGCGCGCGCGACCGTCGGCACACTCCTGCGTCCGGTGGTGGACGCCCTCCAGGAGTGGGAGGGCCCGATACTCCAGAACCTCCGATCGGCCACCGCGACGGTCAACGACCTTTTCCTCGGCTTCTGGGACCATCTCGCGGTCCCGGCGCTCGATCTGCTGGGCAACGCCGGCGGCGCCGCCTGGGAGGGCTTCACCCGCCTCAGCTCGTGGCTCTGGGAGCTGGGCACGCCGATCCGCGCCGGCCCCGAGTACGTATGGAAGTGGCTCACCACCCAGTTCGGACTGGCCTGGGAAAGCTCAGCGGGGGTTCGCGAGTGGCTGGCGAACCTCGCCAGCTCCGCCTGGGAAAAGCTGCGCGCCGCCATCGCGCCGATCCGCACGCCCCTCATGGTGGCCGCCGGGGCGCTGGTCATGCTCACCCCGCTCGGGCCGATCGTGGTCCTGACACAGGTCCTGCCGCCGCTATGGGACAAACTCACCTGGTTGTGGGAGAACTGGAACTTCAATGACATTCTTGTCGCCGCGCGCCAAGTGTTGCAGGAGCGCATCCTGCCCGTCGTCATCGACAAGGTGAGTGCGGCCGCCGACACCATGACCGCCGCCGCGACCTGGCTCGCCGACGCGGCCGGGCAGGTGGACACCGCGATGAGCGGCTTGTGCGGCGCGTTCGGCACCAACGCGTGCCTGTCCGGCGTGTCCTACCTGCTCACCAGGGTGGCCGGCCAGTTCGCCCGGATGGCCGCCTGGGCGCGCGGCGGGTTCAGCGGGCTCGTCAAGGCTCTGCGCGCCGTCTTCGACGCCCTCCTCGCGATCTTCCGCCCCATCCTCGACTTCCTGGTCCGGCTGGCCAAGGTGGTGGCCAACCCGCTGATGCTTCCTGTCGCCCTCACCTCGGCGATCTGGATGCTCTGTCCGGACGACCTCAAGCCGCCGGTAATCGCCTTCGTCCTCGACCTGTTGATCACCACGATCGGCGGGATGCCCGTCCTGCTCCCCGGCCTCGGCCCGCTCGGCGTTCTGGTTCAGGAAGGCGTGGTGGGCTTCCTCCTCCAGCTCCGTCATGGAGAGAAAGTCGACGACCAGCAGCGCGTCGAGGCCAGCAACAAGATCGCGAGCTTGGCCGCCGGCGGGGGTCTGGCTTTCCTGGCCGGCATGGCCTGGGGCATCGTGCAGGGCGTGGTGGACGGGATCATCGACCCGTTCCGACTGCTGTTCATGCTGGCCGAGCTGCTGGTCGCCGGCTCCCGCGCGGTGGTCCGCGTCATCGAGAGATACGCTCCGGCCCTGGCGATGCCCCGGCCCCCGACGTCACCTACCGGCACGGGAACAGCCAAGGCGGCCCCGGCCACACCGAGCGCAGCTGACGCGGCGGGAGGCACGGCGGCGCAGCTCGCGCCCGTGCCCAGCGAGCCGACCGACGCGGAGATCATCCCCGCGATGTCGCAGGACCGACTCAACGCCGTGGCCGCTGACGGCATGCAGCCCGACGTCGACCCCGCCACCGTCGAGAACACCATGCGCGACGAGGTGAAGAACGCCGGCACCACGGTGAAGGGCCTGGGCGAACTCCTGGGCGAGGCCTGGACCGCGATGGTGGCGGGCGCCCAGTCACTCGGCGCCAAGGCCGCTTCTGCGCTGCTGGGGTTCATCCTGCTGCCGGACTACGAGCTGGGCAAGAAGATCGGCTTCGTCACCGGCTTCGTGCTGCTCCAGGCCCTCGTCATGTACCTCACCGCCGGGGGCTACACCACCGCGAAGGCGGCCGAGACGCCGCTGAGGATGCTGCTGCGCTACCTGCTGCGCTTCCTCGACCTCGGGGGTGAGCTGTTCGGCGTGCTCGGCCGGGCGCTGCGCCCGCTGGGCAAGCCGCTGATGACGGGAATCGGCTCCGCCCGCAAGTTCTTGAGCAGGTTCCGGTTCGCCGCCGACTTCTTGACCTGGCTCGAGAGCCGGGCCGGACGCATGCTCGGCCTGAGCGACGAAGCCGCCAACGCGGCGAGCCGCGCCACGCGGGAGGGCGTCGAGAGCGGGGCCAAGCGTACGACCCTCGAAGCGGCCGAAGCCGGCGCCGCCAAGGAGGCCGCCGGGGAGGCCGGCCAGCGGGCCGCCACCAAGGAGGCCGGCGAACTGGGAGAGGGCGCGCTCCGGGCGGTGGACGAGCCTGGAGTGCCGACGGTCGCCGACGACATCGCCAAGGAGGCCCAGTACCCGGAGGCGTTGGGCCGGGCAGAGATGATCAAGGAACTCAACGATGCCGTCGACACGCCGGTGCCGATCATGCTCGGCCTGCTGATGACGCTGAAACGGCGGTACAGGTGGATCGAGACGTTCACCGCCACCCCGATCGGTCCCAGCGTCTACGCGGTCGAAATGGTGGCCAGCCACACTCCTCTGGGCCAGTACACCACCAATGGACCTCGGGAGACGCGCGAATCGTTGTCCCGGATCGCCCAAAAGTTCCAGGAGGAGCTGCGGACGAATCCTGCCATCCGTACCCGCTTCCGTCAGATCGCCGAGTCCGCGCACGCGGATCCCGAGGGTGCCGCACGGGCCGCCGTGGCCCTCGAGCAGAGGCTGACCAGCCGAACCAAGCGCGGGGTGGCGGACGTCTTCGAGCAGGCGCAGATGCCAGGCAGGGGCATCGACCCGCGAGCCGTCCCCGAAGGTCTGTCACCGCTGAAGAAGCCACCCGGTGCGGTCCCCATCGAGAGCGAGGTAAAGGCCAAACTCGGCGAGACCGGGCACGCTCTTGAAACCGGCACCATCGTACCTCGGCGGGCGAACGAGGTCGTGTCGGGGGCCCGGCAGGCGGAGGTGCGCGCCAAGATGCTCAGCAGGCCGCGGGGGGACCGCAGGCTGGCCCAGCTCGCCGCCGAGTTCCCGCCAGAAGGGGCCGCGCAGGTGTTCCTACCGACAGGTAGAGGCGGTGGCCGTTACATCGACCATATGTTCATGGACGGGCCGACGGTGGTGCTGCGAGAAAGCAAGAACGTCACGAGGTTCAGTCTCAGTCGCGACCCATTGCGGCCGAATCGCAACGTCGTGCAGTTGAAGAAGGACTTGGAGATCCTGGCCCAGTTCACGGACTGCCGGGTCGAGTGGCGGATCACCGGGGCGATGGACGACGCGACCCGTGAGACACTCGACCTGCTCGTCGGCTGGTACGGCGGGCGCTTCCGCTACGTGCACGGCGCGTTCTAACCAGTGGTCAGGGCGATCAGCGGCCCCCGAGTGAGCGCCCGTTCTTGGCCAGCTCCCAGCGCGTGGCGACGGTCAGTTGCTCCGCGGTGACCCGGTCCTCATCCGCCCCCAGGTACGCGGCGGTCAGCGCCGCCGCGGCGATGCCGCCGCCGGGGAGGTCGACCGCGGCGAGCCGGGCCGGGTCCACCCCGTCGACCGGCACCCCGTCGGGGAACGCTTTGCGCCACATCGTCTCCCTGGCCGCCCGGTCCGGGTAGGGGAAGGTCACCACGATCCGTAGCCTGCGCAGGAATGCCTGGTCCAGCGCGGAGCGGGCGTTGGTGGTGAGTATCGCCAGGCCGGAGAACGATTCCATGCGCTGGAGCAGGTAGCCGACTTCGAGATTGGCGTACCTGTCGTGGCTGTCGCGCACTTCTGTGCGCTTGCCGAAAAGGGTGTCCGCCTCGTCGAACAGGAGCACGGCGGCCCCGTCCTCGGCCGCGTCGAAGACCCGGCTGAGGTTCTTCTCCGTCTCGCCGATGAACTTGCTGACCACCTGGCTGAGGTCCACCACCACCAGGTCCAGGCCGAGCTCGCGGGCGATCACCTCGGCGGCGAGGGTCTTGCCGGTGCCGCTGTGCCCGGCGAACAGCGCGGCGGTTCCCAGGCCCCGGCCGCTGCGGTCGGCGAACCCCCATTCGTGCAGCACCCGGGTCCGATGCCGGACGGCGGCGACCAGCGACCGGAGCTGCTCCAGGTGTGTGGCGGGCAACACCAGGTCGTCCCAGCAGGCTCGAGGGCGGACGACTCTGGCCTGTGTGCCGTAGCGGCTGCGGGAGCGGGCACGGCAGGCAGGCCACAGCGGCGTGCCGGTAGCGGCATCGACCGCGGCCAGCTCCACATCGGGCAACGCCAGGTCGAACACCCCGGCGGCCGTGGCCGTCTCGTCGTCGGGACGGCCGGCCGCGTGTCTGTCCAGCGCGGACTTCAGGGCTGCGACCCGCTCGGGTATGGGCAGTCGCGGCACCGCGATGTGCACCCCGTCGGCGATGGCGGTGTCGAACGGGCCGAGCACCGCGACCGGCGCGGACAGCGTGCCGAGTGCGCGCACCAGGGCGTGCGCCTCCGCGGGCTGGGCTCCGTCGGCGTCGAAGGCCCAGGCGGCGGGCGCCAGGATGCTCTCCCTGCCGACGAGGCGGAGCAGCCGGTCGCGGTCACGTACCGCCGAGGGGAGGTCTGCCACGGAGATCAGCCGCAGGTCTCGTCCCGCGCCCTTCGCCGCCGCGGCGGCGACCACCGGCAGGTTGGCCGGCTGAGGCCCCTGCAGGACGACGGGCCGGCCTCGCGCCCACACCGTGCGAATCGTCTCGGCAGCGGCGGCGAAGGACGGCGGCAGCGCGGGCATCGGCTTAACGGGGCGGGCGATCGCGGCGAGGTCTGGTTCGAGATAGCGCACGCCCATCAGATGGTGCAGCAGGCGTTCGTCGGCGACGAGCGGGCTGCCGGTGAGCGAGGCCGGGTCCAGCAGGCGGATCAGCTCCCAGCGGCGCAGCGGCGCGTCCGGGGTGATCGCGCTCCAGTGCGCGCCGTGCAGCGTCGCCAGGGCGAACCCGAAGGTGGGACGAGGCTGCCCGTGCGCGGCGGTCAGCTCGTCGGCCACTTCCCCGGCCAGCTCCTGCCCGACCGCCAGCAGCAGCACCGTTCGTTCGAATCCAGTCAACCGCAGCGCGACGGCGAGCTCGTCCAGCGCCGAGGGGCGGTCGAGCAGGGTCCGGGCCGCGATCAGTCGCCGGTCCGCCGCTGCCACGCTCTCATGGGCTTCGTCCGGGTATGCGATGATCCGGGCCCTCAGGACATCCAGCTCGGCGATCAGCGCCAGCCGGTTCGCCTCCTCCCACGGATGGTCCGAGGCGCCGGATGCGTCAGCGACCCGGGCGCGGCGGCGCCCGGCACCGGTCATGGCACGGTCAGGGCGGGCGCGCCGTAAACCTCTCCGACCAGTTCCGGCACGCTGTCCACGCCGTCCACGCGCACGCGGATCAACCACTCGCCGGCTGGCACCTCGTCGTCAGTGATGGTCAGCCGATCCAGGGGCGCGGCGGCCGGAGCGAGCGGCGCGAAGCGGATGCTGACCACGTCCGGCTCGCCGGGTGGGGCGGGTGTGAGCCTGCTGAGCAGAATCGCGGCCGACTGCCCGCCGACCATCGGCGGCGTGACCTTCAGCTCTCCGCCGTCTTCGGTCGGCGCCACACTGGGGCGGACCAGCAGCGGCAGCGCGTTGGATGTGGCGTTGACCCTGGCCGGGACGGCACCGGCGGCCGGCGTGACGTGCGAGACCTGGACACCGTGCAGCCCGGCCGGCACCGTGCCGTCAAGCGTCACCGCTAGTTCTGCGGCGGTGCCGCCGGTCTCAGGCGTGAGGACGGCGGGGCCGATCCTGACGTGGGTGATCTGCTTCGGACACCCACGCAGTCCGCTGCCGCGCAGCACGATCCGATCGCCGGTCACGGCGGCGCCGCGCGGGCCTGCGACGACCTCGGCCAGCACCGCGGGGCCGCCGGCGACCAAGGACACGGTCCGCTGCCGTACCGGCAGGGCCCTGCGCGGCGCGACGTCCGCCTCCACCAGCGCGGCCGTCGCCACGTACGTCTGGGAGAGCTGATGCGGGGTGGAGAAGGTGGCCCACAGCTTGGACATCTCCTCCATCGACAACGTGTACGGCGCGACCTTGACCCGTTCCATCTGGTCGGCGAGGTCGGACTCGGCCAGGAAGCCGGTCGGGACGTTGGCGGAGTACAGCTCGATCGCCTCGTTGATCACGTCCCGGGTGAGGATCGGCGTGACCGCCAGCGCGATCACGGCGCGGCCGAGCAGCCGCTGGGCGTCCAGCGACTCCGCGTCCCCATGACAGGTGAGCAGGTAGTACAGGTCGAGGGCGGCCATAGGCCTGCGGACGAGGCCGCCGTCACTGCCCCGCGTGGGCAGGTCGGTGAGGTTCCACGCGTGGCTGGGGCGGACGTCGTACAGGTGCAGGTTGATTCCGGGTGCGGCGGTGACGGCGGTGCCGGCGAGATCACCGGGAGGCAGCGTGGTGACGGTCGCGCCCCCCACGGAGCCCGGGTGGTCGGCTTCGAGGGCTCGCTCCAGCACGTAACGCAGAGTCGAGGTAACCGCCGCGATGGCGAGGCTGTTGCTCATCGAGCCTCCCTGCGACGGGCGAGGTACGCGGCGTGATCCACGGTGGACGGGGGCTGAGGTGCCGGTGCCCGGGGCGTCGGCGCGGGCGCTCGGGTGACCACGACCCGGTCGATGTGCAGGTGAACGTCGCCGGCCGACGAGGGACTCACGGGCGCGCCGGGTGCCCCGAGGGAGCGGGCGGGCGTCAAAGGTCGGACCGGGCTGGTGCGCACTTCGGCGGTGCCGGGCTTCGGCGCCGCTCCGGACGTCTTCGGGCGGTCGATGAAGACCAGCCGCTCTCCCGGCTCCACCACACCGCGTGCGACCAGTTCCGGACCGAGGTGCTCGCGCAGGAGCCGGGCCACGTCTTGGACAGGAGCACGTACGGGGCCGGCAGCCGGAGGACCGGCGGGCGGTGGCGTACTCGGCCGCCTGCTCGGCGCAGGCGTAGGGCCGCTGTCAGGTTCGGGCGAGCCCTGGCCGTCGTCAGGCTCGGCCGGCAGGCTCTGGTCCTCGTGAGACGGGACCGGCGGACTCTGACTTTCGGCAGAGTGGACCGGCGGACCAGACGGCACCGACGGCGTCGAGGGCCGAACCGCCGCCGGCTCGGGAATCGTGGTCAAGCTCTGGGCCGGCACGTCCATGGCCGTCGGCGGTGTCCGTGACAGCGGTCCGCGGGCAGTGCCAGCCGTGGACGGCGGTACGGGCGGCCTGATCGGCACGATGGCGGGCCGTTCCGCCCGCGGCTCGGCCGGCGTCTCGACGGGCCACTCCGGTGGCGGCACCTCGAAGGGCTGAGCCACGCGGAGCCTGGCCAGCGGCTCCCTGCCAGTGGCCCGTCCCGCCATCCGGATGAAGAAGCCGCCGCTCATGCGGTCCGTCCAGCAGCCAACGCCAGGTAGGCCCGCCGGCGGCCGGCCGGCAGCGCTAGGATCTCCGCCTCCGCCCAGCCGAAGGCGGTGGCCAGGGTGGCGACCTCCGCGAGCAGGGCGGGCGCGTGGGCGGCGACCCGTTCCCACAACAACTCGGCCACGTCGAGTGACACGGCGACGACGCTCTCACATGCGGGGCAGTGGGCGCGTAGCATCACCGCCGCGGCTCCGGCCAGCCCCTCGGCGATAGCGTCAACGGTTGCCAGTTGGTCGGCCGTGAGTTGTGCCGGACTGATCGGCCCGCCTGTCGCATCCCGGACACAACGGGTGAGCAGGGCGGCCAGGGCGTCGTCGGCCTGGGCGGCCATCAGCAGGTCGCGGGCGCTGGGGGGCCGCACTCGCAGGGCGCCGCCGCAGGCTTCGCCCGACTCACCGGTGGGCAGCTCTGTGATCGGCTCCAGGGGCAACGCCACCTCGAGCACTTCACCGCAACCACAGGTCATCATCACGTCCGCGACGCCGCCGAAGGCGTCGGCGTACAACCGGGCGGCGAGCACCGCGACCAGCCCGAGCGGCATCTCCAGAGCGGTGTCGAGGTCAGGCAACAGCCCGGCGGAGTGCAGCAGCACCGGGCCGCGAGTGACCGGTGGCGCCGACGCGGCACGCTCCCACGCTTCGAGCAGGCGTGCGGGATCGTCCAGAGTGGTCATCGCGGGCTGGGCTGTCAGGGCTCGACGTATGACGGCTCGGTGGGCTCGACCACCGTGTAATCGCGTTCCCACCCCTCGTTCTCGAGCTTGACGCTCTGGATGGCCACCGCGTTGGCGTTCGCGTCCAGCTCGGGCAGTGCGATCCACTCGGACACCCAGCATCGGTACACCTTGTACGCGATGACCAGTTGGCCCGCCTCGTTGTACATCTCGATGATGATGTCCTTGCGGAAGTCGGCCAGGGAGGTCTCCGCACCCAGCCCTGAGCCGTAGTTCCACACCTTGTTCGCCCATTGCTCGAAGTCGGGATCATGAGTGACGCCGCGTTCCAGCAGGATGGCGTCGTACTCGGTCCGTCCCGGCGACTTTCGGCTGCTGCTCGGGTCGCCTCCGTGCCGATGGGACACCACCTCGGTGGTCCGCTTCAACGTGCCGATCTTGCTGATGCCCGCGACGTACCGCCCGTCCCATTTCGCCCGAAATTTGAAGTTCTTGTACGGGTCGAAGCGCTTGGCGTTCAAGGTGAAATCGGCCATGCCTGCCCCTCCTAAGCCCCCGCGGCCGCGGTCCGCTGCTGAATGCTGATGACCACGAACTCGGCCGGCTTCACCGCCGCGAAGCCGACCATGATGTTCAGCACTCCTCGGTCGATGTCGTACTGCGTCGTGGTCTCGCTGTCGCACTTGACGAAGTACGCCTCTCGCGGCGTCCTGCCCTGGAACGCACCCTGCCGGAACAGATCCTGCATAAACCCGCCGATCGAGGCGCGTATCTGTGCCCACAGCGACTCGTCGTTCGGCTCGAACACCGCCCATTGAGTGGCCCGGACCAACGTGTCCTCCAGGAACAGGGCCAACCGTCGCACCGGCACGTACCGGTACTCATCGGCCAGCACGTCCGCTCCGCGCAGCGTCCGCGCTCCCCATATCACCGTGCCGACGCCATGAAAGGTGCGCAGGCAGTTGATCGCCATCGGGTTGAGCGCACCGTTCTCGCCGTCCGTCAGCGTGATCGCGGGGCCGGTGACTCCGGCCAGCCCCGCCTCCACTCCGGCGGGCGCCTTCCATACCCCGCGCGCTGCGTCCGTGCGGGCCATCACGCCGGCGACCGCGCCACACGGGGCAAATTCGCGGATCGCGCCGTCCCGCAGCGGATCGGGCCGCCGCAGGCGCGGAAAGTACACCGCTCCGTTGCGGCCCTGGGCGGTCAGGCCTCGGCCCTGCAACCAGGCACTGATCGTGGTGGCGTTCGCGTCAGGCGGCGGATCCACGAGCAAGAACGCCCGATGACGTGTGCAGAAGTCCAGCGCGGCGGCCCACACGCTGTCGTCGAGCTTCAGGTCGGGTACCGATGGCGGCAGGCACAGCAGTGTGAACAGGTCGGCGTCGTGCAGGGCGTAGATGCCCTTCTTGGCGTTCTCCAGCGTGCCGCCGGTGTATTGCGTGGCGGTGAGATGATCGCCGTCGGTGCCGGTGACCGCCGGGTCTATGCCGGCGCCACCGTAGCTGCCCTCGTCGGGACGGCCTGTGCCCGGCAGAGCCGTCTCCCGCGCCACCTTGACCAGCCGGGAACCAGCCAGCACCAGGTCCACCCGGCGCGGCCCGTCGACCAGGGTGACGTTGGGATACGTCTCCACCATTACCGGATCCTCCGGCGGGCCTTCCCGCACGGTGAGGTGGAACAGGTCGTCGGTCTCCACACCCTGCTGGCCAGCGACCGTTTCCGCCTCGGCGCCCGTACCTGCGTGCTCCACCTGCACGTTCAGCGCGTTGCCCCACGCCCCCGGCCCCAGCGCCTCCAGGCTCAGAGCACCATTCAGGTCGAGTAGCGCGGTGGCGGCGTTGCGGGCCAGCCGGACGATCATCGCCTGGTTCCCGCCGTTGAGGTAGAAGTCCCGGACGGCGTAGCCGAGGCCGCTGTCTCGCCAGAGGCCGCCGAACGTGCGCTCGAACTCGGCGTACGAGGAGATCGGTACCGGCACGTCAACCGGCCCGCGAAGAGCCCGCCCGACAAAGGCGGTGACCGCGGTGGCGACGCCGGTGATGGTGCGGCTGCCGCCGGGTATCTCTTGGATGTAGACCCCGGGATGGCTGAGCGTTACCGCCATGACCTCTCCTCAACTCCAAGGTGTGCTGGGCAGCCGTACACCGATGACAGCACTCTTCCCCGCTCCCGTCACCGTGCCGTCACCCGGCCGTCTGAGCCTGGCCTGGACTTTTCCAGTGACGCACTGGACACGCGTCGGTGACGAACGGCCGCCAGGCTGACGGTCGATCGCACCAGACCACTGGACCGGAAAGCGCCAGTCCGCCTGATCCGGAGGAGACACATGACCGAGAAGATCAAATGGAGCCTCCAAGCCCGGGTGGCGGGCGGACCGCAGCTAGTGGCCTCCGGCACCGAGAACGTCGAGGCGTACGACAAGATCTCGGCCGAGATACCGGCCACCGGCAGCCAGCAGGTGGACCTGATGCCGGCTGACACCGAACGGATCGGCATGGTGGTGATCCTGCCTGCCGCGCCGAGCGACACCCTGTCGTACAAGGTCGGCAGTACCACCATCACCCTCGACAGCCCGCACGCGTTCCTCGGCACCGGGGCCGCGCGGCTGCTCGGCACGAAGTTGTCCAGCCTGACCTTCACCAACAGCGCCGCTGAACCCGCCCTGGTGGAGATTCTGGTGGGCCGCGACGTGACACCGTGACGTTTACGTTCGTATGACGTCTCAGTGACGGACCGCTCTCTAATCTTGCGGGGGCAAGCCCGCACCGCAGGGGAGTTCCCGCATGTCCGCCGACTTCGTCGACGCCCTCGTCGCCAACCAACCCGTGGGGGCCGGCTTCGTGATCCGGCTGCTGGGTGACGTCCGTGTCAGCCATGGCTCCAGTTGGTACGAAGTCCCCGAGGGCAGCAAGCGGTTGCTGGCCTTTGTCGCCCTGCACCGCGGCCGTCTGGGCCGCGCTCACGCCGCCGCAACCCTGTGGCCGGATGCCGCCGACAGCCGGGCGGCCGGCAACCTCCGCTCCGCGCTCTGGCGACTCAATCAGGCCCTCGTCAAACTAATCGACGTGGACCGGCACCATGTGGCCTTCCGGCCAGGTGTTCTGGTCGACATCGATCTCGTCACCTCCTGGGCCGGCCGAATGGTCACCGGTAGACCGATGCCCGACGACCTGCGCGTGCTGCCCACCCGTGGCCTCCTGTTCGACCTGCTTCCCGGCTGGTACGACGACTGGGTGCTGACGGAACGGGAGCGCATCCGGCTACGGGTGCTGCACGGCATGGAGGCGATGACCCGGCATCTCGTGAAGGCGGGCCGCTGTGCGGACGCGGTCGAGGTGGCGCTGGCCGCCACCAGCGCGGAGCCCCTGCGTGAAAGCGCCCAGCAGGCGCTGCTCGAGGCGCACCTGGCCGAGGGAAACTGGGTCGAGGGTCGCCGCAGCCTGGACGCCTACCGCCGACTGCTGGCCCGCGAACTCGGTGTGGAACCCCATCCGCGGCTCGCCGAGCTGCTCGGCTCCTATCCCAGGGCCCGTACCTCGCCCATCGCCGACCGGGAGCGAGCCTCCTCCATCAACATCCTGAGCTGAGCCGACGGCCGGACGCCGAGTTGCTCGGCGAGCATCCGAACCACCTGCTCCGCATGGCGCAACGCGTCACTGGCCCTGCCGTCCGCGAGCATGGCAGTGAGCAGCAGCCGGTGACCGCTCTCCCTGAGCACGTCAGCCGCGACGGCCCGCAGGGCCCACTCCAGCCCGGCCGTCACGTCACCGGCGCTGATCGCGGTGTTCGCCGCGTCCTCCAGCGCCCGCAGGTTGCGAAGGCGCAGCAGTTCCCGGTGCCTCGGCACCCAGGCGTCGTACCAACCGGGAAGCAGCTCAGGGCAGCCGTTCGCCGCGTATCGGCGGAGAAATTCCGGATCGACCGAGCCGGTGCCGGTGCCCGTGAGGAACCAGGTGTCCACGAAAACTCCCGAAGCGAGCGCGACGGTGCCTGCGGAGTCGGCGAGCAGCCCGGGCGCCATCTTACGCAACCGCCACAGCGCCATCCGCAAATCGGCCGAGGCTCTCTCTTCCGGTTTGGTGCCCCATATCGACCGTGCAGCGCGCATGCGAAGCGATGGGCCGCATACCGCGAGGAAGGCCACCATTCTCTGCGCAGCCGCCGGCAGGACGAGTGGCTTACCGCTCCGGTCGAGGTCGAAACTACCGAACAAACGCAGACGCCACGCAGGACGCTCGTCAGCCAGATCATCCCGCGGCGATCCCATCGTGATGTGCACGGCATTACTCCGCTCAGCTCGGACAACACGTCAAGTCATCACTATGGATCTCACGGTTGCCGTGCTGAGCCTACCCTCGCGGCGAAAGCTTGAACCGAGAAAGATCCAGCCCGAAGATTGCCGACGAGATACCCCGCCTGGGGCACAGTCTGTGCCGACACGGCCACGGCCCGGCGCAGCAGCAAAGTCGGCGAGCTGGCCGGCCAGGTCCACGTTCACGTTGTCCCGCGCCACGCCAAAGGTGCGCCCAGATGCTGGTGGATTCCTCTACGGCCTGAAAAAACCCCGTCGGAATGCACCCGCATCTAGAGAGCGGGAGCGCCTTGTGATCTCCCGCTACCAATATGGCCCTGACCTGCTTGAACACCCGTCGTGCCGCGACCCGCAGGAGACCCACCCTAAACAGCCCGATGAACGTCGAGCGCGCCCACATATCCCACATCTGTAGACAAGATGGACTCGAAGTTGCTGCAGCTCTCCTAAAGACCCCATGCCACTTCGTGGCGCCCTCGGATAAGTGAAACTGTAAGCAATCAGAAGGTTTTGTGACGGTCGACAAAAGGCGCTGATCAGGCGTCGAGGTAAGCAATCAGAAGGTTTTGTGACGCTGGGTGAAAGGCGCTGATCAGGCGTCGAGTGCGACGGGCGGCATCCAGAGGTTGCCGGTGAAGGCGCGGTGGATGGCCTCGAAGGCGCTGAGCCCGTGCTTGCGGGCGCTGTCGAGGTAGGAGCGGACGGTCAGCCAGGCGGTGGCGCCATCTTCGGATTGATGGCAGCCGGAGATCTTCACCTGGGTCTTGACGTAAGCATTCAGCAGTTTGTGATCATGCTGGCGTGAGTGTGAGTCGCGTCGTGGGATGATCTCTGCGTGCCGAAGCCCGCGAGCCGCCGCCCGTCGTATGACGAACTGGCCGAGCTGGTGGTCCGGCAGATGCACACGATCGAGGCGCAGCGGCAGACGATCGCGCAGCTGGAGACGACGGTCGAGCAACTGAGCGCGCGGGTGGCCGAGCTGGAACGCCGGCAGGGCCGCAACTCCGGCAACTCCTCGTTACCGCCTTCCAGCGACACCTTCGTGCGGCCGGAGAGGAAGCCGCCGCCCGCGAGCTGGCGCAAGCGGGGCCGTCAGCCGGGAGCGCCGGGAAGTGGCCTGGCCATGGCCGAGGTGCCGGACGAGGTGGAAGACCACCTGCCGGCCGCTTGCGGCGGATGCGGCCAGGAACTGTCGGCCACCGACAGCGTCGGTTTCGCCCGCCGGCAGGTCCGCGACATTCCCCTGGTCACGGTCACGGTGACCGAGCATCGGACGCATCGCTGCCGGTGCGGCGGATGCGGCCGCATCACCGGATGGCGTCCCGTGGAGTGGTGTAACTAGGTGATCGACTGCTGTGCTTCTGCCTGGATGGTGAGTGCGGCCGGGTCGCGTGCGGGGGCGTTGGTGCGGAGGTCGGCCATGGAGGCTTCTGACAGGTAGCGGCGGTCGGTGACTTGCCACTCGTCGTGGAGTTCGGCCAAGACGGCGCCGGCCAGCCGTTCCAGTGCGGGAGGGTTGGGGAAGACCTGCACGACGTCGGCGCGGCGTTTGACCTCGCGGTTCAGCCGTTCCAGCGTCGGGTTGGTGGACCAGATCTTCTTCCAGTGTGAGACGGGGAAGGCGGCAAAGGCGGTGATGTCGTCGGCGGCTTTCAGCAGCATGTCCTTGACCTGGGGGAACTGTCGGCCGAGCATGTCGGCGACGGTATGCAGCTGAGTGCGGACGGCTTCGGCGTCGGCTTGGGCGAAGATGGTGCGGATGGTGGCTGCGACCATCTCGCCCGACCCCTTAGGGATCTTGGCCAGGACATTTCTCATGAAGTGGACTCGGCAGCGCTGCCAGGCGCTACCGAGCAGGACGGTGCGGATCGCGGCGACCAGGCCGGTATGGGCGTCGGAGATGACCAGGCGGACGCCGTGCAGGCCGCGGGCGCGCAGGGATCGCAGGAACTCGGTCCAGAAGGCTTTGTCCTCGCTGTCGCCTACCGCCAGGCCGAGGACTTCGCGGTGGCCGTCGGCGGTGATGGCGGTGGCGATCACGACGGCCTGGGAGACGATCTGATGGTTGACGCGGACCTTGCAGTAGGTGGCGTCCAGGAAGAGGTAGGGGAAGGCGATGTGGTCCAGTGGCCGTTCCTTGAACGCGGTGATCTCCACGTCCAGGCCCTGGCAGATGCGTGAGACCTCGCTCTTGGAGATGCCGCTGTCCGCGCCGAGGGCTTTGACCAGGTCGTCGACGGCGCGGGTGGATACGCCGTGCACGTAGGCCTCCATGATGACGGCGAACAGGGCGCGGTCGATGCGGCGGCGCCGCTCGAGCAGGCTGGGGAAGAACGAGCCGGAGCGCAGCTTGGGAATCTGCAGTTCCAGGTCGCCGGCGGTGCTGGACAGGGTCCGCTCGCGGTGACCGTTGCGCTGGGTGGTGCGCTCTGGGCTGCGTTGATACGGGGCGGCGCCGATCACGGTAGTGGCTTCGGCCTCGATGAGTTCTTGAAGCATGCGCTGCAAGGCGCGGCGGACCATCTCCACGCTGTCGGCGGCGCGTAGTGACTCCAGCAGCTCGGTTAAGTCAGACTGGGACAGAGCCATCGTGAACGTGTCCTTCCGGGAAGAATGAGCGCTTCCCTTCGACCGTCACACGATGGCTCACCTTCTGCCAGACCCTGGTGACTGATCGTCACAAACTACACCACCCGACGGGACGCCATCCTGGTCACTCACTCATCATCACCACCACCACCGCGGCCCTCATGCCCGCTCAGGTCGCGGGCGCGCCGTCGTCATACGGGCCGAACCTGCGCGCGCTGGCCGCCTATCTGCTGGTGTTCCAGCACGTGCCGGTGGAACGCTGCGCCCAGCTGATCGCCGACGTCACCGGAGCCCGGGTCTCGCCCGGCTGGGTGTCGTCGGTCCTGGCCGAGGCCGCCACCCTGGTCGCCGGCAGCATCAAGGTGATCCGCGCGCTGCTGACGCTCTCGCACGTGCTGCACGTCGATGAGACCACCACCCGGATCGGGACCGCACGCCGCTGGCTGCACGTGGCCTGCACCAGCACCCTGACCCTGCTCGGCCTGGGCGACCGCTCCCGCGACGGCGCCAACGCGCTCGGCGTACTGCCGCACTTTCGCGGGGTGCTGGTGCACGACTCGCTCTCGCTCTACAACGGCTACCCCGGGGCCCGGCACCAACTGTGCGGATCCCACCTGATCAGGGAGCTGACCGCAGCGGCCGAAGACCACCCCGTCCAGCGCTGGCCGGGACAAATCCGCTGGACCCTGGCCGAACTGAACAAACAAGCCGCCCGGGCCCGCGAGCAAGGGCTGACCGCGATCCCGGCCCGGCAGGCGGAGGTCTACCTCGGATGGGTGCGGATCCTTTCCAGGGACTGAGGTAATCAGGCCGTGAGTTGGTATCCGTCCTGGTAGCGGGTCTGGTGGACGCGGTGGTGTTCTTGCTGGAGATGGAAGGTCCACTGAGCCCTTCCGCGTAAGCCCCCGCGACAGAGTGTGATCCTCGGGCCGCCCCGACGCCGGCGCCCCCGATGATCGAGAAGCGTAAAGCCCCTGGTAGAAGTTGGTCTTGCGACAGATCGACTTCGGA
>NZ_JBDPLS010000031.1:0-18957 GCF_039871515.1 Nonomuraea sp. B1E8
TCACCCTCGACCCCTGGCGAATCGGCGCGATCACCCGGGCGGCCCTCGTCCTCCTCCGTCTCGAACACGGACGCCACACCTAACCGAAGATGTGATCACACAAGGTCGTGATCCGTTACGCGGAAAGGCTCACTCGCCCGCAGATATGCCCACTGAGGCTGATGATCTGCGTCCACCCGGGAGCATGGGCCCCCAACCAAACGATTTCTCCGTGTTCCGAGACGTCAGAGAACCACCTCATCGCAGAATGCCGGTCACACAGCAGTTCGGACGACGAGTCGACACGAAGCCGCATGGCAATCTCGCGCTCATCACTTTCCGAGACCCACAGCCCTCGGAAATAGTCCCCGAACCCGTATGCTTTAAGCAAGCTAAGCGGGCCCTCAGTGAATAATGACATCATAGTCTTTCATGGAGCTGCTAAGAAGAGTGTGCCTCCGGACTGTCCAGCTCGGAGGCACACGCGCACTTAATTGGTTATTCTAATCCAGAAACGGTTGCCGTTTCCGATTCGATAGATGCGATAGAAGGCCTTGATATAGTCTCCGTGATCGTTGTTGTCCTGGTGAGCGATCGGCCTCACTGAATAGTGTCCGTTTGCGTTGCTGGCGCCTTCTTTTGTGGAAGCGAAGGGGAACTCGTCGCACTCTTGCCCCTTGGCGGCGTAACTTCGGTCGAAGTAGTACTGACAGTAGTTAGTGTACGTGACGGGTTGGCCAGTGTTGGGATCGGTCTCAGTGATCGTCTTCCAGAAGGTTGCGCGGTGTTTGTTGGCCAACTTCGTGTCTGTGGATCGATGTAGCGCATTAGCTCTGCGCTTCTTCCAGTCCACGTCCCAGTTTCCTGGGATGTTCTTCGCCATCGGCCTCCCCGCACTGTCGAGCAGCGGAGGTTTGGTCGTCGCGTTGACACTCCGATTCATCGCGTCGGCATTGTGGTTGATTGCCTCAACGAAGTTGGCGTTCTTCGAACGGGACATGGGGAGGACGTTGGATGCCATCTTGTTAATGCAGGCACCCGTGAAAACGAAGTCTGACAGATCGTCATTGGCCGACAGCGATAGGCTCGCTGAGGTCTTCGGCTTGCCGAAGGTCAGCCAGTCGCAGCGGAAGTGAGGGGCATACACTGTGTTCCACGGCTCCCCGCCACCGATCCGGTGCCCCAGGATGCTTCCCTGCTCGTCGAAGACGATCTGGTCATAGAGATAAACTGGCTCGTCGGTCCACCGATCATTCACATCTTGGAGGGTGGGGCGCACTGTACAGGTGTCGACCTTATCTCCATCCGTGTCCGTCATCTGCAGGACAAAGTCGTCGTTACCGTCGCTCGTCCACTGACGTTTTCTCAGGCTAATTAATTCGGACAGGAGGACATTCTCGACCGCAAACGATCAGATATGGATGGACACGCGGACGAACACCACCTGCCGGAAACAGGCGTGGAGCCTTCGCTACAAGGGGTCTCACCACAAGATCCGCGCAACAGAAGGCTCCACGTTGATCCCCTATCCTGCCATGCTCGACGTCCCCCGCGAACTGGTCCGCTACGTCGGCCGACTGCTCCACGCCGAGCGCCGCCGGCGCGGAACCCCCACCGGCTCGCGGCGTCTGACCTGCTTCTACCAGGCCCTGTTCGCCCTGGCCTGGTTCCGCTCCAAGCCCAACATCCGCCTGCACGGCCTGGCCTTCGACCTGTCCCAGGCCACCGCCTACCGCTACCTGCACGAGGTCATCGACGTCCTGGCCGCCCAGGCCCCCGACCTCCACCAGGCCCTCGACCGAGCTGCCGCCGACGACATCCCGCACCTGATCCTCGACGGCAAGATCTTCGATTCCGACCGCTGCCGCATCACGACCACCAGCGTCAAAGGCGAAACGATCGACGCCTGGTTCTCCGGAAAGACCGGCGACTTCGGCGGCAACATCCAGGCATTGTGTGAACCCGGCGGATTCCCTATCTGGACCAGCGACGTCGAACCCGGCGGCGTCGTCGATATCGAGGCCGCCCGCTGCCACGTCCTTCCGGCCGTCTACCCCCGCACGCATACCATGCCCGTCCTGGCCGACCCCGGCTACCAAGGCGCAGGTCACGGCGTCACCGTGCCATTCAGGCGGTCTGCGGACGGCAACATCTCAGCATCGACAACCGCACCCGCAACGGCCTCCAGCGCGCACTCCGCTGCCTCGGAGAACGCGGCTTCGCACTCCTCACTGAACGCTGGACCGCGCTCCAGCACACCACACTCAGCCCCAGCAGAATCGGTGATCTCGTCCGTGCCGCCCTCGTCCTCGTCCATTTCGAACACCGGCGGATCAGCTGAAACTCAGTGAGAAAACGTCACTAGATAGATATCGAGATGATAGCGAACTCGCTCGGGAGTTGAAGCGGCTGTACCGGGAGATTGACGAACAGCGCAAGCAGGCTCTGGAAAATCTCAGCGAGGTCCAGTGGTTTATCGTGGACGCTATCGGCTTGGTCGAGGCGGGCCAGTGGACGTCTCATGACGATCTCGCTGAGCTTACTGGTGCCTCCGGCCGCGAGGTCGCCCACTTCCTGGCCAATGCCAAGGTAAACGTCCCTGCCTCCTATCGCGTCCTCACTCACGAGGGCCGCCTCCCTGTAGAGGGCATGCTGCACTTCAATTATCGAGGTGTGGATCTGCAGCAACGCCTCGAAAGCGAAGGTCTGGAGTTCCTCCACGGAGTGGCCGCTCCGCAGCAGCGGATTGACGCGATCGCTCTACGAAATCTCTGGGAGCTGCGCAAGGAATTCACTGGAGCGGAGTTCGCTGGCATGCAGCGAGCTTGGATGGTGCGCGGTACGGGAGTCGAGGGCTACAGTCTGGTGGATTCTTGGCTAGGTGAGGGATGGGTATCGTTGGCGGCATCCCAGCTTGATCCTACAGCGGCCAACCTTACCTTCGACGCGCTGCGCAAAGCGGTCCGCGAAGGATACCAGCACAAGTCCTACGCATTCCAGGAGCAGCGGCTCGCCGAGTTTGCCCGCTTCATTCGCCAAATGCGTATAGGTGATCTTGTGCTCACGACCACCCGTGGTCATGTGTACATCGGACGGCTCACGAGCGAGGCGCAGTTCACCGACTCGCAGGGTGGGCTGTCCAATCTCCGCCGAACCCTGGAATGGTTTAACCTCGGCGCACCGCTTGATCTAGACGCTCTACCGTCGCCGATACCCGCACTGCTCCAAAGCCAGGACTACGTGGTCGACCTGACCTCGGCGATCGACGAGCTGCGCCGGCTCGCCCAGCCGTACACCCACCCGGAGGAGGAAGCTCCCCCGGAGAGGGTCCCACTGCAGTTCAACCACGTCGACGAGAAGCTGGCTAAGGCACTCCACGCTGACGATCCCGGCTGGCTGAGCCGCCTGGAGCAGTTGCTTTGGCGACGCAAGCAGATCATCTTGTACGGCCCGCCAGGCACCGGCAAGACCTATCTCGCCTTGAAACTGGCCCAGCACCTGACCGAAGACCAGGCGGTCAAACTAGTGCAGTTCCATCCGTCGTTCACCTACGAGGACTTCATCGAGGGATTTCGACCTCAGCAGGGGAGCGGTGGGACGATCTCCTTTGCGCTCACCGCCGGGCCTTTCCGTAAGCTTGCCGAGCAAGCGCAGGACGACCCGAGCACGCCATACATTTTGATCATCGATGAGATCAACCGGGCCCAACTCGACAAGGTCTTCGGCGAGCTCTACTTCCTGCTGGAGTACCGGAGTCAGCAGATCAGCCTGCAGTACTCCCCCGACTCGCCGTTCAGCCTGCCGGAGAACCTGTTCATCATCGGGACGATGAACACGACCGACCGCTCGATTGCGCTCCCCGATCAGGCGATGCGCCGCAGATTCGCCTTCTTCGAACTCCACCCAGACAAGGAGCCCACCCAGGGACTGCTGAATCGCTGGCTGAGAGATCAAGAAATCGAGTCGGATATCCCCCTCGTGCTGGCAGAGCTCAACCGCCGCATGGCCGACGATCTGCCGGAAGGACGCGATCAAGCGATCGGACCCTCCTACGTAATGCACCATCACCTGTACAAGGACAACGACGCGATGGATGACGTGTGGAATGCCGACATCCTGCCCCTGCTCCGTGAGCTCCACTTCGGCTCTAACACCGACGTGGAAGGCCGCTATGGCCTTGAGGTTCTTCGCCAGGCGATCAACGGATCAGAGGAATGACCATGCCGGAGCCCATCACGGTCAGAGAGATCGGCAAGGGCTCGCCGTACAACCTAGCGGATGCGGAAGCAGAGGCCCTTAAGGCATCCAAGTTGGGACTGGTGAAGCTTACCTACGCGAGTTCTAGCAAATGGCAGGTCAAGGGGAACAACAAGGTCGGCTCGGCGCGGATCGGCAGCCGTGACGTGCATGTCCTGCCCAAGTTTCCGGTTACACGGGTGCTCTTCCTCCTTGGTTACACTGAAGGACTGAGGGAGCCATGGCAGCACGACGAGGTCCTCCTTGAGGAGGAACTGGGACTCGTACCCGCCTTTGCTCAGCCACTGTGGCGGCAAATTGACGCGGCCCTTAAGCCTGGCCTCTTGTACGGCTACCGCGAGCGCGATGAGGTCTCCACCGTGCTGCGAGGCAGGCTCCGCGAGACCGACCAACTATATCGCGGGCACGGGTTGCAGAATCCGCTCCAGATCCGCTATAGCGACCGCACGCCCGACATCCCAGAGAACCAGATCTTGAAGGCAGCGGTCCTGCGCATGATGGATGTGCCGAGCGTGGACACCGAGTCACGACGGAGACTACGGCTTTTGCTCGTCAAACTCGCCAAGGTCACGCCTACTGTAGCGCCTCTCCCGACGATCAACCGGCTAAACGCTCGTTACGCCACGGCTCTCAAGCTTGCGGAGCTCACACTGCGTCAGACCTCGGTCGACCAAGGAGAAGGTCGTCGGATCTCCTGCAACGGCTTCGTGGTCGACATGGAAGACGTGTTTGAGAACTTCGTCCGCATCACCATCGGCAGCCGGCTCAAGCGCATGCTCGGCGGGAGGTATGACAAGCCTGAGATTTTCCTGGCCCCGGGACTCCCCATGCACCCGGATCTCGTCTGGTACTGGCCTGGGCCGGTTGAACGCGCTGGCGTAGTGGTGGATGCCAAATACTCGCAGGAGAAGGAGCGAGGAGGCGGCGGCCTCGATGACATCCGCCAGATGCTGGTGTACTGCACCGTGCTAGGAGTGCGCCGTGGGCATTTGATCTACGCCAAGGGCAAGGCGGCTCCCACGACATTCCCCATCGCCAACACCGGCATCGAAATCGTCTGTCATTCCCTCAACCTCAACCAAGATCCAGAGAGCATCCTCGCCGACATGCAGTCCCTGGCCAACCAGATCGCTTTAGGAGTTCACATGCGCCGCCTCACGAGCTGACCAGTAGGAGGGATTTCAGATCACCTGACGGTGCGCGGCGGCAAAGTGCGAGAGCTCTTCAACTTATGCCATGACTTCCGTCTATATACCGGCCGTGCTTCCAGGGCCGTTGCGTTCTCGACTGGTGAGACTGCTGTACCCCTGAGCCAGATGGGCGGGTAGGGGTGCCCCGGGTGCGGGGATGACGAACGCGACCCCTCATGATCGTCGGTGTCTAGCCAGTCGATCAAGAACAGGGGCCGCGTTCGCGGGTGGCCGGTGGTGATCGCGGCGAGGTAGGCGCAGGTCGCGGTGTCGAAGGCATCGCCGTCCAGGCGGGCCAGCAGCCGCCCGAGGGTGCTGGCGGCCAGCCGGACGGTGGCCGGGAGCCCGAGTTGGGTGCGCAGGTCGGGGTCGTAGCCGGCGATAAACCGAGTGATCTTTGCCAGGGATGTCGCTCCGCTGAGGACGGCCAGCAGGGATAACGCGAGCAGCGGGCCGAGTCGGTAGCGACGTCCTCGGCGGTGGCGCGGGTCGGGTACGGCATCCAGCACCTCGGCCAGGGTGGGCAGGTTGGAGCTGGGGTCGTCGATGGTGACGTGCTCCAGGTGGCGGGAGAGCACGTCGATCGTGGATGATGGCACGCGAACGCGGCCCCTGTTCTTGATCGACTGGCTAGACACCGACGATCATGAGGGGTCGCGTTCGTCATCCCCGCACCCGGGGCACCCCTACCCGCCCATCTGGCTCAGGGGTACAGCAGTCTCACCAGTCGAGAACGCAACGGCCCTGGGGGGGTGCAGGTGTCAGGGGAACCGCAGCATTGACGGCAGAGGTCTGTGCAAGTTGCATACACCGCTCCGGGGCCGCTCCTACAACGCGTACACGAAGCTCTGAACTTGTTCTTTGTCGTCCGGATTGTTGTAGTGCTGCCAGGGTGCGGCCGCGTTTGACGGTCTCACTCACGTCGTAACGGCTCCCCGCACATCAGCCACTTCTTCGAGCCGGTAGGCCGTGTCTTCGACCGGGGAGATCCGCTCTGCGGCCAGCCACTTGTCGTCTGCGGTCACGTCCGTCCCCTGCAGATGTATCTCGACGCTCACCTGCTCGACGGCATACCGCACGGCCAGGTAGTGACCAGCCACGTAGGCCGCAGCCAGAACCAGTCCGAGCACGACCACCACTGGTCCACGCCGCCTGCCACCCCGCAAAGCAGTCACCACCTCGACCGATGATCTGGGCGATCATACTCATCCCGCAGAGAACTCTGCCGTCGGCGGCTTGACCGGCGTCGGATTCGGCCCGCACCCGGACTCGGGCGAGGACCTCATCCTCGTGACCTCTCATCAGGGACGCGGCGTCGTCAACTGCGTGACCGGCCGGCGCATGGCGCGCGACCCTGATCCAGAACCAGCATGGCCATTGCCATCCAGATCCATGGACTCCTGGGTGGCGGCCTGCACACGACCACCGCCGCCGGATGGTCCATCGACGTCGTCGTGCCCGACTGGCCCAACGAAAGTACTCATCTCTGCACACCGCTGGCTCCACCACCGTGCCGCCACCTGATCGACCTCGGGCCCCACACCAATGGACTCTCGGCCCTGTCTAGAGGGTGAGCCGGCTCATGCCGGCTCACCCACCAACATCTTCAGGACATGTCCCAGCGGGCGGCGTCCAAGCGGTTTGGGCTGACCGGCCCCGTACGCCCGGCCGGCCCTTGCTGAACGCCCGGCCGGGACCTACCTCACCGGCAGCACGCTCACCCCGGCGGTATCTGGCCGTTCTTCGCCACTGGCACGCCCAGCTGCACGGCGCCGGTGAGCGTCGCCCGCTCCGGCGGCAACTGCCCGAGCACCGGGTTCAGATGCCGCAGGCTCAGCGTCACCGGCGTGATCGCCGGAGCGACCGTGTCGAACTTCTCCAGATCCACCCAGCGCACCACCTCCAGCACTTCCGACGGAATGTTGTCTCCGCGCTTCTGCATCGGCACGCACAGCTGACGGGCGTAGGTCACCCGCACCGTCGCCGCGGGAATCCGGTCGGTCAGGACCGGGTTCAGCTGCCTGAGGTTGAGTGCCCGGTTCATCGGCGTGTTCGGCGTGATTCCATAGCACAGCAGGTCGATGTGCTGCACCAACTGCATCACCTCCGCGGGCGGCGCGACGCCGTTCTTCGCCACCGGCACGCAGAACTGCTCCGCCCTGCCCAGCACGATCTCCGTACGGGGCAGGTCCTGCAGCACGGGGTTGAGATGGCTGAGCACCAGCGCCTTGCCGGGCGCCGGGGTGAGGACCCGGTAGCAGGCCAGGTCGACGAACCTGATGAAGTCCAGTACCTCGGGCGGCGGGATGACGTTGTTCTTGGCGACCGGCACGCACAACTGCTCACGCGCGCCGAGGGTGATCTGCTCGATCGGCAGACTTTCGAGGACCGGGTTGAGGTGCCGCAGCGTCAGCCCGACGGCCGGCGGCTGGTACGGGTCGGTCTTGAAGCATTCGAGGTCGAGGTACGACACGAATTCCTTCGGCTTGGGCAGCGCCGGCGCAGCGGCCGACGGCACGGCGATAAATGCCATGGTGACAATTCCCAGAGCCACGGATAACGCGCGCCGGATCGTCGGCCGGACGCGCCGGAGCCCGCTGACGGGTCGGTCCACCGTTCCTCCATCGGTCGTGGTTCCTCCTGGTCACCCCTCACTTTCTGCGCGTCGTGGAGCCTTGACAAGGTTAATGATAGGTTTCTGCTATTTCACGATCATCGTCGGGCTATATGTGCCGCCCATAATCGCCCTGGGAACCGTCTGGGCATTTTTGCGCATTCCCGCTGAACGATTCGGGCGGTGCGGTATTCGAGCCGTTCCGCCGCTCGGCTCCTTTCCCTGCAGGTCGTGCCGCTGGAGTACGCCTCGGTGGCGGGCGCGAGTAACTTTCATGGATCAGGCGCGAGGAACGACCGTTCGCAGCGCGCCGACGACCGTTCGCCGCGTTCCTGCCCGTCTGCGGCCGTACGGGCGGCCCGGCATCCTAACGTCCCCATTGCCGCGAGCCGGTGAGAACCGGGCCGGGCGGCAGGCGTTCCCCTTAGTCAGTTCGTGTCGGTCGGCGAAGGAGTGGACATTGCACGTCTTACGGTGGTGGAGATCGCGGAGCGCAGCCCTCGTCACAGCGGCCCTCATCACGGCGGCCCTCATCACGGCGGCCCTCGTAGCGGCGGGCCTGGTCGCGCCGCAGACGCAGGCGCAGGCGTCGGCGAGCACCGGCGCCCCCGGCCGCGCCTGCTCCGGCTACGTGGGGCTGACCTTCGACGACGGGCCCACCCCCGGCAACACCCCCACCCTGCTGGCCGCCCTCAGAACCGCCGGGCTGCGCGCCACCATGTTCAACGTCGGCCAGAACGTGGAGGCGTACCCGGACCTGACGAGACAGCAGGTCGCGGCCGGCATGTGGATCGGTGACCACAGCTGGGACCACCCCCACATGACGCAGCTCACCGCCGAGCAGCAGGACGCGCAGATCTCCCGTACGCAGGACGTCATCGCGCGGGTCACCGGCGCCACGCCCCGCCTGTTCCGCCCGCCGTACCTGGAGACCGACGACGGGCTGCGCGCGGTGGAGCGCCGGCACGGCCTCACCGAGATCAACGCCGACGTGGACTCTCAGGACTGGAACAACGCCACCGCCGACCAGATCGCGGCCAAGGCCAGGCAACTGCGGTCCGGCGACGTGATCCTCATGCACGACTGGCCCGCGAACACCGTACAGGCCATCCTGCGGATCGCCGCCGACCTGCGCGAACGCGGCCTGTGCGCCGGCAAGATCTCACCCGTCACCGGCCGGGCGGTCGCCCCCGGCAACACGTGCGCCGCCGCGTACCGGACGATCTCCGCCCGCGACGGCGCCTTCCGCGGGGAGGTCGTCGTGACCAACACCGGCACCACCCCGCTCGACGGCTGGCGCGTCACGCTGACGCTGCCCGCCGGGGTACGGATCAGCGCCGTGCGGAGCGGCGTCGCCACCGGCGCCACGGGAACGGTGACCGTCACCGGCACCCGCCACAACAGCGCCGTCGGACCCAGCAGGTCCACCACCTTCGGTCTCACCGGCACCCGCACCAGGGACGAGGCCGTCGCGGGCGTCACGTGCGCCGACCCGTCCGGCGACACCCTGGCCCACGCCCGCACCGCCGGCCGCGTCGAGGACCTGGGCGACAGCGTGCGCTACACCTGGCCGGGCGTCACCTTCGAGGGCCGTTTCCAGGGCACCGGGGTCGGGATCGAGCTGAACGACGCCGCCAACGACTACGACGTCCAGATCGACGGCGCCGCCCCGGTCACGCTGCGGACGCCCGGCAGGACCACGCATTGGGTGACCGGCCTCGGCGGCGGTGTGCACACCGTACGCCTCGCCAAGAGGACCGAGAGCCCGTGGACGCCCGGCGAGTTCGGCGGATTCGTCGCCGCGCCCGGGGGCCGCGTCCTCGCCCCGCCCGCCGCCCGCGCCCGGCAGATCGAGTTCATCGGCGACTCCTGGACCGCCGGCTACGGCAACATGTCGACCAGCCGCGACTGCTCGGCGAGCGGCGGGATCAACCCCAACTCCAACGCCGACCAGGCCTTCGGCGCCCTCACCGCCCGCGCGCTGAACGCCGACCACCAGCTCACGGCCTGGTCCGGGATGGGCATGGTACGCAACTACAACGGCGGCAGCCCCGGCACCGACTTCCGCACGTACTACGACCGCACCCTCCAGGCGGCCGGCACCACGGCCTGGCAGCCGCCTAAGACATGGAGACCGCAGGTCGTCGTGGTCGGCCTCGGCATCAACGACTTCTCCACCCCGCTCAACCCCGGCGAGCCGTGGGCCGACACCGCCGCGCTCGCCGCCGACTTCCGGGCCGCCTACCTGGGGTTCCTGGCCAAGCTCCGCCTCCGGTACGGCCCCGGCACGTTCATCGTGCTGACCTACCCGACGATGTCCGGCACCCCGCTGGCGGACCTCGTCGAGCAGGTCGTACGGGAGCGCAACAGCCAGGGCGACAGGCGGGTGTCGGCGCTCTACTACGACAACGACGCCCTCGGGCTCGACCTGCTCGGCTGCGACTGGCACCCGTCGCTGCACGACCACCGGCTGCTGGCGGGCGCGCTCGGCCGCTTCATCGGGACGCTGCCCGTACGGTGGTGACGGTCCGGCCGTCTCGGTGGCGTCCCAGGACGGCTGCAACCCGCTCCCAAGAACCGTGATCACGTGAACCGGGCGAGGAGAGGGGGGTGGGCCGAGTCGACGAGTCGGTCAGGGGCTCGCTTCCGATGTCGATTGGCATGAGAGCTGCTCGGGTGACGCCCGGGTCTTCGACACGAGACCAACGCACAGTTCTACGCGCGGCCCGAGCACGCTCCCGTCGTCCTGGAACGCTTCGCCCGCTCCCGGCCCGTCGCGGCCGGCGATCTAAATCCGGACGTCACCGGCGGTCCGCGTGATCTCGCCCGGCGGCTGGTCGGCGCCTACAGGGACACGGGCAAGCAGGTGCTTTACGCCGATCTCACCACCCGTGACGCCCGTGCGCTCGGCTTCACCGTCGCCCGGGTCTGGTCGCCCGACACGCTGAGTGCCTGCCTGGCCTCCGCGCCGCCCGCGGCGCATCCGCGGTTCGCGGCGTACGGCGGGATCGTGCGGAACGATCCGCATCCGTACCCCTGAGAACCTGCTTGGCAGCGGGCGATCATGGCGTGTCACTGATGCGGATGCCGCCGCGCTTTATGACATGCCCAGGGCATCGCGCTGCAGGTCAGCTGAGATCAGTCGTCATGGTGGCCCCGATGGTCTGGGCGAGCTCTTCAGGCAGGGGATAAGGGCGCTCCGCAGGAAGCGTGTCCGTGATGTCCCGACGGTCGCGTAGCGTCTGCCGGAAGTCCCGGACCCGGTCGGTCATGTCAGTGATCGCCAGGACCCACTGATCGAGGTAGCAGTCAACGGCATCGCCGGACAGGCCTACCTGGATCGACCGGTACGGCAGGGGATTGTGGTGCGGGTCGCGTTCGGGATCCCACTGGATTCGGACCGGACTTTCCCGCAGGCGTCTCTTCCACGCCGCGGGATCCACGCCATCGGCGGGATGGCTGAGACACGCATGCGCGAGGGCCCATTCGAACCCCTCTCGCGTGATGTCGATGGCCAGGACGCTGGCCTGACCGGGCTTGGTGGCCCAGCCGCAGCGGTACATCATCCACAGGAAGGACGGTTTGATCCAGGTCATCCGTTCACGCTTGAAGGGCGGGACGAATCGCTGCGCGGCGACGGCCGGAGTCGCGATGGCTGGGTCGAACGCCTGGTAGACGGTGATGGCTTCATTCGTGAAGGCGGCACGTATCTGCCGATACGGAACATCCACTCCACCAGTATCACGAGGCTTCAACTGCCTCACAAACGGATTAGTCGGTGTTGCCATATCACCGGCTTCATCCTCGATCTTTCGTGATCAGGGTGTGGTGGGCTGAGCGGTTCGGCTGAGGGTTGAATTGCGTGATGTGGTCAGCGCGCTGGCCCGGCTGTCGCGCCGGGTGGGCGGGGTTCCACGGGCCCGTGGGTGTCCTTCCTGGTCGTAGGGGCGGCTTGCGCCGGGTCAGGGTGGGGCCGGCGGGGCTTGCAGGCGGGCAAGGGCAGTCAGGATGTCGCGGGCCCAGGGCCAGCGGGCGGCCAGGCGCAGGCGTAACCGTCGGCCGCCGCGCACCAGTCGTCCGGCCACCGCGAACAGCCGCAGGCGCAGGCCTTTGGGCTCGTAGCTGTAGCCGGCGGTGCCGGGTAGCGCGAGCATCTGCATCCAGGCCAGCAGTTCGCAGGCCAGCGCGACGAGTTCGCACCAGATCTGGTTGTGGGCGAAGTGGTGCAGCGGCAGGTTGGCCAGGCCGGTGTCCTTGGCGCAGCGGATGCGGTCCTCGGCGCGGGCCCGGCGGCGGTGGCGCAGTTCCAGGTCGGCGAGCTGACCGTGCTTGGCGTTGGTGAAGAAGCAGGTGACGCGGCAGCCGTCGACGTCGGTGAAGCGCAGCTGGGCGCCGGGGTGCGGGCGTTCCTTGCGGGCGATGACGCGCATGCCCTTGGGCCAGCCGGTCAGGTCGAGCAGGCCGGTCAGTTCGGCGACCCAGGCGCCGGGCCGTACCTGCCGGTCGGCGTCGTAGGCGGGTGTCCACGCATTCTTCGGCAGGCGTAGCACGGCCTGCTGCACCTGCTCGGTGGAACATGACCTGTCGTCGGACGAGGAGCAGGATCCGCCCGTCCGCCTCGATGTCCGCGTCGGAAGGACGATCTCCGTCGAGCCGCTGGGCCGCGAAGCCACCGCCATCGGCGGAGTAGCGTTTTGTGTCCTCGGTGGCGCCAGCCCCCAGTGTCAGCACTGCCGGAACGGCGGCGAACCGCTCAGGGGCAGGCGCTTCGGCGACGACGCACCGGCCACCAGTGCACTGACGACCGCATCAGCGACCAACCCTCTCAGGAGAGATCCGACACGGACCACTGGCTGGAAGCGGCGTACGTGCTCGCCGAACACGTCACCGGGGTGCGGCTCGGCCCGGACGAGCTTGACGAGCTGGCGGCACCGTGCACGGGCTACCGCACCCGGCAACCCACTCCGTCCGGAACCGCCCGTCACAGCGGATTCGGAACTCGCGGACATCGCCGCCGACCCACGCTAGCGGCGCAGGAATGGCGCTGGTGTAAGAGCAGATCGCCATCGAGGTCGCCGGCTTCAGGGCGGCCCAATCCTCGACGCCAACGGCCGCAACCGGAGGCCCCGGGCCTCAGCACCCCGATACCCGTGCCTGTTCTCCTCCGGGCCCCTACATGGTCTTGGACCGTCGCACCGCCTGGACGGACACTCAAGCTGTCACCGACACCTCGCCGTGGCTTGGGCTGACAGGATTGAAGATTCGTTCCTGAGCGCGATGGCTCATCGAAGAGTCAGTACGGGATGCCAGGTGCTGTCGGAACCGTCGTCCTTGCGATATGCCGACAGAGGTGTGACCTGCTTGCCGTCCACGCTGACCAGCACAAGGCCATTGTGGAATTCGTCGGCACAGTTACCTTCGCAGCCAAGCGCGATCAACTGACTGTCGTCGGCCCACGCCAGGAGGTCGAGCACGCGTTGGCTGCCTACTTCCTGTCCAGTGGCTCTATCGACGACCTTGGTGGGCATACCCGCCGGGCCCGCGAGAAGCTTTCCATTCGGCGATATCCCGGCCTGCCCGACCTTGTCCTCGGAGAGGGCGGCTCGGTTACTCGGCCCGTTGGCCTTCTCGCCGTTGAGCCCGAAGTACAGTTCGCCGCCTGCTTCGCCCTTGGCGCTTGAGATAAGGTCCGGCGCCGCCCAGGAGAAGTCGTTCCGCGCGTGTGCGGTGGATCGGCTCTCCTGCGTCACCGAATGGAATTGCGCCTGCATCGTGGTGGTGTCCACGATGGAGAAGCCAGATCGCGGGCTCAGGCCTTTTGATCCGAAACGCATGTTAGCGTTGACGAACTCGATCTCATCAGGGTGCCGGTCGTAGTGGGTGACCAGAATGTTCTTGCCATCGGGTGACCATGTGACGCTCGCCGCTCCCTGTGGCAGGTCGATCCAGGAGAGCGCCTTCTGCGTCGCCAGGTCGAGCACTCCGAGCCGTTTGGAGGGCAACTCCCCCTCCAGGACGGCGGCCTTTTGAAGCCCAGGCGCGACGTCCACCCACGACCATGGCGTCGGCTCGTAAGTGCCGCGCTGCGGGTTGTACACGTGCCAGGTCCGTGAGAGACGCTTGACCTTGGTGGTGAGTGTTCCCCTGGCCAGCTTGTGCTCCGCCTCGCCCAGTTCTTTCCAGTTGCCTGTCCAGTATGCGGACATGGCCACCCGCCCAGCGGCGATGAGATTCCGAGGTGGGTCGTTGGTGACGTCGGTTCGTACATCATCTGCCGTTATGCTGGCGACCGGCAGCGAACCGACTGTCTGCGATCCGAACTGTGTATTGTTGACCAGTGTAACGCCGCCTGCTGTTATCACGACGACAGCCGCAATAATCCCCAACGGAGCGACAAAAGTCTTTTTGGATCGCCCGAGCTTCTTGTGGCTCGTCTCGGATAATTCCTCGGATTGCATTCGCCCATAGCCTTTCAACTAGCTGTGTAAATTCCTTGAACTGGATTTTCCACGGCGCCGTAATTGCCGTTCTGACGCCAGGCCTTGAGCGTGTACATGGTGCCAGGGTAAGGAGCTGCGTACCAAGCACTCTCCCCAGTACAGCCATTGTTCGCACCGTCCGTGTCATACACCTCTGTGTACCCGACGGCGGAATCTATGGAAGTACCGGCTCTCCTGCCGTCCGCATACTTGTCGCAGGCTTCGATCGTGTAGAGGACATCATCGTAACAGCCTAGAGCGAACGTGTTGCTTACACACCGCTCTATAGCGTAAGCGGGACTGGAAAAGGTAAGGAGCGCTGTAACCGCGATCGCGATCGATAACATGCAGCTTAACCAACGCCGATGCATTTTTCCCCTTCGCGCCGTTGAACTCGATAGCCGGGACTATCGTGACAACTCGGATAGATTTTCCGCATCATAACCTTTACCCAGCATTGCCACAAGATCATTTACGTGATTGACTATATGCGGAATGCACCTTTCCCGATTGCAGCAACCGATCCCGAGCCGCCGGCGACTAAAAAGGCACGAGGCCGCGCGAAGTACGGACGTCGCCGTTGACCACGTTGTTCGCACGTGAGGTTTCAAGATCGCCGGGTTGCTGTAGTGAGCCGTTTTCCTCCCTGCCTGGCGGGCTGCTGATCACAGCATGATGGCGAGAGTGTCGCTCGCCTGATGGCATGGCGGTCGGGTCGCCCGGAGGGGTCTCGCCTCCGGGCTGTCACAGATCCCGGCGTGACAGTCTCCCGTCACCGGGTCTTCTCAACCTCACCGTCAGAACTCCGGAACCCATCGCCAGTGCGCGAAAAAGCGCGGGCATTGACGGGTGGTCCCGTCCCAGGCCGCGAGGGCCTTCTTGAAGGTCTTCAACCGCTTGTATTTCTTCCTCATCCAGCGCACCAGGTAGGCGTTGATGCGCCGCAGCAGTGGATGAAACTCCGACTGGTACACGATTGAATTCGTAGAGTCGTGGGGTAGTGACGGTCCGCCGTTTCGGGTGTACGACCGAAGCATGCGGTATGGGCAACGAGGCGGATACACCCCTGCCGAGCAGGAGCGCCGGGAGCTGCTCCGGCTGCGGGCCGGCGAGCGGTTCGAAGACGGGCAGGGGACCAGGGAGATCGCACGTGAGTTACGGGTGCATGAGCGGACGGTCACGCGGTGGCGTAAGAGCTGGCGTGAGGGTGGGATCGAGGCGCTGCGTTCGAAGGGGCCGGTGTCGAGGGAGAAGCTGACCGCGGCGCAGTGGGCCCGTCTGGAGAGTGAGCTGGGCCCGCTGGCGCACGGTTACGGTGAGGATCAGCGCTGGACGTTGGGCCGGGTCAAGACGCTGATCGGCAGGCTGTTCCACATCGGCTACACCATCGAGGGCGTCGGCAAGCTGCTGCGACGGCATGGCTGGTCGGTTCAGGTTCCCGTCAGGCAGGCGGCCGAGCGTGATGAGCAGGCCATCGCCGCCTGGCGGCAGGAGGTGTGGCCTGCCGTAAAGCCACTGCGGCGGACCTGGGCGCCTACCTCTGCTTCGCCGACGAAGCAGGTCAGGGGCTGAGGCCGCCGAAAGGACGAACGCGGGCACCTCGCGGCGCCCGCCCGGTGGTGCGGGTACGCGGCGGGGGCAAGGGCCGGGTGAACATCGCCGGGGTGGTCTGCTACCGGCCCGGACAGCGGCCCCGACTGCTGTACAAGCTGCACGTTTACCACGGCCGCAAGGCCGAGCCCAAAAGCTTCACCTGGAGCGACTACCGCGATCTCATCGTGGCCACCCATCAACTCCTCGGCACCCCGCTGGTGTGGTGCTGGGACACTCACAGCGTGCATCTGGTGGCCGAGCTGACCGACTTCGCCGAGGCCAACGCCGACTGGTTGCGCGTCTACCGGTTCCCGCCCTATGCGCCGGAGCTGAACCCGGCCGAAGGCGTCTGGTCACTACTCAAGCGTGCCATGACCGACTTCATCGTCGCCAATCTGTCCGGGCTGGTCCGGGTCGTCAAGCGCAAACTCAAAAGGATCCAGTACCGACCCCATCTGATCGACGGCTGCCTGGCTCAAACCGGGCTCACCATCGAAAACGACGTCCTCACATGACTGGGCTCTACGAATTCAACCTGTGTACACCAGCAACGGCCAACCGTCACGACTCTATGACTCTACGAATTCAGCCTGTGTAAACGCCGACCTTTTCCACAGACCCGATGACAAAGACGTCACCATTCGGAGCATGAGTGAGGCAGTCGATGTCCCCATCTACCTTATATCCGAAGGGCTTGCTTTTGCCCCATTTCTCGAACCCGCCCACCAGGGCCATCGAAGATCCCTGCAGAATATTGCCGATATCGGGGACAGTAACGCCGCGTTTACCGTTGATCTGTGTCGGGGTCGTACCCTTCGGCCAGACAAGCCCAGCAGGTGGTGAGCCAGCGATCATCAACTCCAAGCATCGGTTCGCGGAGTTGTAGTTCAGCTCCCCTCTTGCAGCGACGAGGAAGTTGAGAGTTGAGCTGCGTACGACGATCTTCGGGTCGTGACCAACCGCATGTACATGGTCGATACCGCTTGCTGCGGCATCGGATGGTTGGCCGGTACGAGGTGCTGTGACCGCTACGCCACCGTCCAGTGAGGCGCAGGCCGCAAGGAGTATCAGCAGAGCCAAGATGGCTGTGCCGGCGGGTCGAGGACGGCAGCGTAACAGTCTCATAGATGCATCCAACCATCTGGAGGGCTTGGATGAGTACCTTCCTCATAGTTTGAGCATCAATGCTTAACGCAGGGTCGCGTCCCGCTGTGAGTGCCGCGAACTCCACCGCAACGGGGGAGACCGAGGGTCAGCAGGTCGGACAGCTCCATACCTTCCAGGAGGTGCCGAAACCGTCCGCGGATGAGTACCCCTTGACAGATGATAGGAGCGTCTCGCCCCTATCTGCATAAATCCCGCTATTTACACCGATCGCTATGGAGTCAAAGTAGCCCGGGCCTCCGCTGTCCCCCTCGCGCATGAGGTAGTCCGTTACTATGGCGCGAGGGCCAGCAATGCTTTGTGCGAGGAGCCTGACGACCTTTCCGCATTGGGCGGGGCGATCAGCTCCGGCGGTTGTTCTCCCGAACGAGCAGATGCGCTGATTCACCGAGGGGGCGTTCATGATCTCTCTTACGTACCGGGGAGTGTTCAGGTCGTAGTAGAAGGTTCGGGTGTATGTAAGGCTGCCTCCTCCGTAGCGAGCCAGATCATACGGGTCGCCATTACCCGTACGGCCTAACGTTGTTCCCTTGGTGTAGTAGTCCGGGTGGTTCCTGTACCAGAAATAGAGTGGACGTGAGCAGTGTCGAGCGGTTACCGCATTTCTTTCTCCAGAGGTAGAGATCGCGTTGAAGGCCGATGTGCATCTGGTCGTTCCGGGTGAACCTTCCTCCAGGAATCCTCCACCCCTGAGGTAGTCGTCGATGGGCTCATACCCTATTGAGTCGACAATGTTCAAACTTAGATTGATCTTGTCGTTGGGTGAAGGCTCCGGCTGGAGGGTGGCCTGCAGTGCTGCCCGGTTCGCGGCGACCTCCTTCTTGAGCTCGGCCGTGAGAGTGACGGCCCCAGTCTCGAAGTCTGTTGTAGCCTCCGCCAGGGCCACTTCTGGGTGACCCGTAAGTGCGTCGTAACGTGACTTAGCGAGCTGCTCGAGCTCCTTTTCGGAGAACCCCTTGTTGCCGACGAGCACGACCTCTACGGGAAGCTGCTTGGCGAGGCTGACAGCTTCCGGTGGAATCTGGCCCTTGAAGGCGATGAAGGCACCGCGGCCGTCGTCAGTGATCTTAAGCCCGGCAAGGTCATCAGGAAACCTGGACCGAAGCGAGTCGGCGATGGGGTAAAGGCGTGGAGACCAGGCATGGCGATCGATCGACTCTTCGAAGCTGATCCCCTCCGCTTCAGCGATGCGGTTGAGGTCGATTAGTCTGGCAAAGGGGATGCCGTCGACATCAATCGTTGGATCAGGAACGGGCCCGTCCGGCATGTCGCGTTGAGTGGATGGATTCTTGGCGATGACCTCCGCGGCATATCTGTCGAGAGCCTGCTTGAGCGTGATTCCCTTACTGCGCGCCTCCTTTGACAGTCTGTCCAGCGTGGGTCGCTTTAGAACAGGCTGAGTCTCTGCCGTGAGAGTGATGGCTCCCGTGCTCGGAGACAGCTCCGGGGTAGGGCTGGCCGCATAGGCAGAAGACGGGGAAACGGCAGCGAATGGGATCACTACTGCCAGGACGAGGGCGGCGCGGTGGCTGAGCTTCGGCAAGGACTCTCCAATGAGCCCTTCCGCGTAAGCCCCCGCGACAGAGTGTGATCCTCGGGCCGCCCCGACGCCGGCGCCCCCGATGATCGAGAAGCGTAAAGCCCCTGGTAGAAGTTGGTCTTGCGACAGATCGACTTCGGA
>NZ_JBDPLS010000032.1:0-14368 GCF_039871515.1 Nonomuraea sp. B1E8
GAAGTCGATCTGTCGCAAGACCAACTTCTACCAGGGGCTTTACGCTTCTCGATCATCGGGGGCGCCGGCGTCGGGGCGGCCCGAGGATCACACTCTGTCGCGGGGGCTTACGCGGAAGGGCTCAGTGAGTCTGCAAAAAGCTCTGAGTGAAGCCGGCCGTCGCGTGCTGGGGCTCGGATGGACGGACATCGATGGTCCGACCGAGCTGTTCTACTTGGAGAACGGACAGTTGATCGATAACATCACTCCGTATCACCCCGATCCCGCGAGCCTCGGCTACGTCCTGAGCCCGTATCTACGAGACGTGCCCTTCTCGGAGACGGCGGACAGCGAGGTGACGCTCAACTCCTTCTTGAAGGTAGTCGAGAAGGTAACTGAGGGCGCCATCAGCAGCGAGTGGTTCGATACGGTCCACAATCTCTACCGCATACCTCGAGAATATTGGTCCCGTTGAAGGTTCCGGCCGGGGGTCCATATCGGTGATATCGCCTGCGTGGCGGGGGGAGAGAACGTTCTCCCCCGCCATGTGTTCGTCCTCGATAAGTGAGGGAAATCGGAAATGAACTTCCAGGCAACGGCGCAGCGTTATGCGGAGATTCTCCTCGGAGACGGCAGTTGGCTCACCGAGGAGCTTGCATGGACAGTTCTACGGGCGCGAGTCGGGCCACTGACGCTGAGTGACGTCGCTCAGAGGTTGGCCGGGAACAGCCGTGCTGTCATTGTCGAGCGCGGTTTCGAGGAGGCCTACGCGGCCAACGCTGTGGTGCTCGACGAGACGGATGGGGCGGTGATGGTCGTCGATCTCCACAGGACGAGCAACCTGCCCGACCCGGACTTCATCGCCCGGCTCAGTCGCGACGTTGATGTCTGGCACGTCTCCTGGCATACGGCGCTGAGCAGGCGGATGATCCATGCCCTGGATGGGCGCATTCTCGCGGCCGTCCCCCACCTTGACCCAGCCGAAGCTGTCGGCGAGGATCTCGACTCAGTCCAAGCCGAACTGGCTGCTCTCTCCGCGGCCCAACATGACGCCTGGCCCGCCGTTGAGGCAACCGCCCTGGCCATCGTAGAAGAACGCACAGGTGCACGCCTGCGCCTCGATTGGTTCGACCACGCTCATACATCGGTAGTCCTTGATCAATGACGTCGGATCATCGGTCTTCTTGTTTGTCCGTGGCTCATATGCTCGCGAAGTACAGGTCATCGCGCTAGCACAGCAACGATCAGTCGAGGGTGCTAGTTTAGTCACGCGCGGAAGTCCGACAAGCGGATCCTGCAACGGGACCGAGCTGCGAAATTTGGGCTATGTTCGTGACGTACGCGTGGCCTCTATGCCTTGCTGTCGTATGGCGGCTCTTCGAAGTTAAGCGGGGTTGAGGTGTCCTCGTCCGCGTCGGGTGGTGGCGCAGCGTGTGCGTAGCCGTTGATTCTCGGTGTTGCGGAAGCCGTAGGCATCGCGGGCGGTGGTCTTGATGACGCGATTGGTGCCCTCGGAACCGGCGTTGGTGATGCCGGTCTGGATGAAGGCCAGGATCTCGGGCCACCAGGTCTCGACGGTGGTGGCCAGGCGTTCGAGTTCGGGCAGGCCAGAGGCGGCGCAGCGGTCGTAGAAGCGGAACAGCCGATCGCCGATCACGGTGCGGTCGGGATGGGTGCGGGCCAGGGCGAGCAGGTCCAGCAGGTCTTCCTTGGCGTTCCAGGCGGTCAGGATCGGCCGGCCTAGCCGGGCGGGCAGCGCGTGCAGGTCATCGACCATCGGATCGAGCTGGTTGCCGTGCATCCGGGCCGCGCAGCGGGTCAGCCGGTTGCGTAGCTCCCACTCGCGGTTGCCCTTGCGGCCGCGCCGGCCGCGCACCTGGACGGTGAGGCGACGGCGGACCTCGGTGAGTGCGGTGTTGGCCAGTTGCACGACGTGGAAGTGGTCGACCACCAGCGTGGCCTTCGGCAACACGGCACGTACGGCGGCCTTGAAGATGGTGCACATATCGATCGCGACGAAGGCCACTCGCGCCCGCCAGGAGGCCTCCCGCTGGCCGAACCAGCTGGTCACCGCGGCGATGGTGCGGCCCTCGACCTGGCCGAGCAGCCCCTGATCACCGGACAGGTCCACGAAACCGGTATGCCAGCGATCCACCACCGTCGCCCAGGTCCCGGTGCTCTCCTCCAGCACCCAGCGAGGACGGCCACGGCGCACCTCGTCGATGCCGAGCACGGTGACCGGCTCCGGCTGGGCGGGCAGCACCCTGCGGGCGTGCTCGATGAACGCCGCCGACACGATCGGCCAGGACACCCCGTGATCGCGCGCCGATTGAATCACCGTTCGCCCGCCGTCCCCGACGACGGCACCGGCGGCCTGGCGTAATCGCACCGTCAGCCGGGATCGCGCGGGGATCTGCGGCACCTGCTCGGTGAAGGTCCGACGCGGGCAGGATGCCTGGTCACAGCACCAGCGCCGCTTCCGCCACCGCAACGCACACCGCCGCCCGCCGACCGGAAGATCCCGCGGGCGGGTGGTCACCCATTCCTTCATCCGGACCGCGGCAACTCCAACCTGCGGGCAGCATCTGGCCCGTTCATCTGCGGTGGCCAGATGCACCACCGGTCCATCCTGCTGCCCATCACCTGCGGCGACGACCTTCGTGACGGTCACCCCGTCCAGGCCGAGCAGCAGCGTCGTATCGTTGACCATGCTCGTGGCTTCTCTGCTGTGATCTTCTTGCCTCGACAACAAGAAGGATCATCGAGAGCCACGAGCCCTCTCAAGCCTTCTGGAGCCGGCGGATCCTCACACCCCGATCAAGTTCGAAGACCCCGTATGGCCGGAATGAGCGTGCGTGACGGCTGCTGCCGTCGCTCCCGCGACCTCCAGTCGGTTGTTGCGCCATCAACTTCTGGCCCCGTCTGCGCTGAAGCCGGGTTCGCGCGTTGTCCTCGGTGGTCGCGTCTGCTCGCGTCCTGCCGCGCGTACGATCGTGGGGGAGACTGGCAGGATGCGTGAGCTGGTGATCGTCCGGAATCCGGATCAGCAGTCCCGTCTGCCTTTCTGATTCGGTTGCCGCTTGGGGAGGGGCTGTTCCTGCGGTCGGGTGGTACTTGGCCGCGGGAGAAGGCGATCTACTGTTATCCGGTCGGGCCGGAGGAGTGGCCGGTCGATCCTGAGGTGGTTGAGCGGGTGGCGGTCCGGTCGTGTGTGCGGCGGGGTGCGGCGATCGATCTGGTGCTAGATCGGGCGCGGGAGAACCGGTCGCAGATCGTTTCACCAAGGCGCGTGGCCGGGATGCGGTGTTCTGGCGGACGGCGCGGGTGCGCAAGCAGGCGCGTCCGCAGGTGACCACTCCCACCGCTCGCGCTTGTGAGGTCGCTGCTCTGCCGGTCGTCGTGGACAGTGGGGAGCGGTACGCCTACAAGTTCCCTCGCCAGCAGGTGGAGCTGGTCAGGCGGCGGTTGCCGTGCGGTGCTTATGGTGTCGAGGTCGCCGGGAGGTTGCATGCGGCGGTGGAGCGTAAGAGCTTGGCCGACTTGGTGGGTTCTCTGCTGAATAGTCGGTTGAAGTATCAGCTGACGGAGTTGGCTGCTCTTGCGCATGCTGCGGTGGTGGTGGAGGAGCGTTACAGCCAGGTGTTCAAGCTGCAACACGCGCGCCCGGCGGTGGTCGCCGATGGGATTGCGGAGTTGCAGGTGGCCTTTCCCGGGGTGCCGATCGTGTTCTGCGAGAGTCGGCAGTTGGCCGAGGAGTGGACCTACCGGTTCCTGGCCGCCGCCTACGCGGCCGCGCCACTCGGCTGAGGCGGCGCCAATCGTGTCGACGATCGGCGGGGCCGCGACGATGCCGGAACCCAGCACGGCCGAGGTCCGTGCCTGGGCTCGCGAGAACGGTCTGGAGGTGCCGGCTAAGGGGCGGCTTCGTCCGCAGGTTTGGGAAGCGTACCGGCGCGCTCACACGTGATTCGCCCGGAAGGTCCGGCGCTGGGGAGGGGGCGAGCGGCATCGACATGCCGGGCGATGTCATTTTGACCGGCGACGGGTGAGGACGGGCTTCGCAGGGAGGGATGACGCTCCGCTTTAGGCATGTATTCGGCATGATCAACGGCTATGTGCGTCGCCTGTCGAGCCGTCGTAGCGGGTTACGAGAGGCCTGGTCGCCTGGAATCGGGGTCTGACCTGGGGATATGCCTTCAAGATCATCCCGACTATGTCCCCTGATCATGGTCCTACGGCTGCGTTCGGGCGCTCTCGGCTGCCTATCAAGGTCCACAAAGCAAAAGACCTGCGGCTGGAAAGCCGCAGGTCAGGGGCTGAAATGCCTGGTCGAGATGAGTGCCCCCGGCAGGATTCGAACCTGCGGCACCCGCTTTAGGAGAGCTCCAGCAACTGCAGGTCCAGATTGTCTACAGATGTGGGGATATGTGGGCGCGCTCGACGTTCATCGGGATGTTTGGAGTGGGTCTCCTGCGGGTCGCGGCACGGTGGGTGTTCAAGCAGGTCGGCGCAATATTGGTTGCAGGAAAACACAAGACGCTCCCGCTCTTCATGTGCGGTTCTCATGACCTGGTTGGATGACTTGATGCCGCGTCGCGGACGGCGAGATTTCGGTGTAGGCAGCCCCGTCCTACGCTGCTGGATTTCCCTAGGTACTACGGCTGACTGGATACGTCAATGTGATCGATGTCACACACGACCCGTGGCCTAGTAGGGACCGTTTCTACAGATCGGCTGACATGCGGTATCCATCGCTGTGAATTGCGCAAGTGGCATTCCGTAACGTTCAGGGCGAATATCTGGACATTGACCGTGCCGTGATCGTCTATCAGGATCCGAACTGATCGTCTTTATCAACTCCTTATGACGTGACGCGGCCTCTTCCCCGAGGCCCGCGTCAGCGTGCCCTGAAGAGGTGACGACATGCGAGTCCGGCGTCGGTTACGGACGATGGTGCTGGTCATCGCGACTGCGATGGCAGTGGTGATCTCCGGCTTGGGGATTCCTGACAACCTCGTTGTTCCGGCGGCGGCGTCGGTATCAGGTCCAGATCCTGAGACGTCGGTGGACGGCCGGCCGGTGACGAAGGCCAAGGTGGCTAAGGGGGCGGAGGAGTCCCAGCCGAAGGTCGAGCGTAAGGAGCCGGTCTGGCCGAGCCCGGGAGCCGCCGAGGTGGATCCTGGCGAGAAGGCGATCAGGGCGGGCCAACTGCCGGTCCGGCTCTCCGAGATAAAAGGCACCGATGCCGGCACGGTGAAGGTGGAGACGCTGCCCGCCGATACCGTACGCAAGCTCGGCGGAGTGGGCGTCGCGGCCCGGCTGACGGCCGATAAGGCTGGCAAGGTACGGGCGGAGTTCTCGTACGCGAGCTTTCGCGACGCCTATGGCGGTAACTTCGCGACCCGTCTGCAGCTTCTGCGAGTGCCGGCCTGTGCGCTGACGACCCCGCGGCCGCGTGACTGCGTGGTCCGCCCGCAGCAGGTCAAGGCGCACAACGACGTCAGGACCGGCACGCTGACCGCCGACGTCGATGTCGACCCCGCCGCCGGCAAGGCGGCCCCGCTAACGCTGCCCAAGAGCCAGACGGGCAAGGACGCCACGCCGAACGCGGCGCAGGCGTTCACGTCGGGGTCGATGTACATGCTTGCGGCCGGCATGACCGGCCCGGACGGGAACTTCGGCGCCACCGACCTCAAACCGTCGGGCACCTGGCAAGCGGGCACGTCGGGTGGCGGTTTCTCTTATGACTACCCGCTGCCGGAGGCGCCATCACCGGTGGGCACCGGGCCGAACCTGTCGCTGCAGTACGACGCCTCGTCGGTGGACGGTCAGGGCAACTGGACCAACAACCAGTCCGGCGTGACCGGGATCGGCTGGAACCTGTCGAGTGGGTTCATCGAGCGTAAGTACCGCCGTTGTACGGCGTGGAACGAGTTCGACCCCAACACGGCCGATCTGATCTGGTATGCCAACGAGGACGGACCGTTCAGCTCGGCGGTGTGCTGGGAGTCGCCGGACGAGGCCGACAGCAGCATCCCGGCCGCCAGCAAGGACTACACCCAGTCGGAGCTGGTGCTGAACCTGGCCGGCCGCTCAGCCTCGATCGTCAAGGACCGCACCAGCGGGCTGTGGAAGACGGTACCCGACCTGGGCTGGAAGGTTGAGCAACTGACCGGCGGCGCCGACGGCTTGGAGTACTGGAAAGTTACCTCCAACGACGGGCAGGTACACCGCTTCGGCTACACCAAGGACGCCCAGTGGCAGTTGCAGTACATCGGCAACCAGCGTGCCGAGCCATGCGCGGACCGGTACTTCAACGACATGATCCCGCCGACCTGCGCCGGGGTGTGGCGGTGGAACTTGGACCAGTCGATCGACGCCAACGAGAACGTCATCGACTACACCTACCAGCGCGAGATCAACTACTTCTGCATGCCCGGCTGCGACTACGAGACTTATCGGGTGCTGCCCTACGATCGGGGCGGCTTCCTCAAGCAGGTCAGCTACGGCCACAACACCCAGGTGACCGGCAGCACGCCGACCTCGCGGATGACGTTCACCACCTCCGACCGCGGCGGCCTGGACGTGCCGACCGACCTGACCTGCACCACCACCTGCACGACCAACGACGCGATCGCGTTCTACTCCACCCGCAAACTCGACTCGGTCCTCACCGAATCCAAGAACCCCACCTCCGGGGCCTGGGAGCCGGACACCCGCACCGACTTCCGCTACCGGTGGATCTACACCCGCACCGACTTTGGCCCCGCCTACGACCCAGTGCTGTGGTTGGACAGCGTGCAGCAGACCGGCTTGGCCGGCGATAGCCCTGTCATGCTGCCGCCGGTTGCCTTCGACGCGGCCATGGTGGCCGGGCGGATGGACTACGACAACTGGTCAGACTGGGCCGATTTCCTGTCCTGGCGCATGGTTCCCCGCGTGGCCGGGATCGGCAACGGGATGGGCGGCCGGATCGAGGTCACCTACGGCCAGGCCGACCCGTGCGGCGGCGGCAAGGGCCGCGACGGCACCAACTACTTATCCGACGCCACCGGCGACTGCTACCGCGTCGACTACGACGCCGACCCGGAAATCGGCTACGAAAGCTGGGCCCGCTTCTACAAGCAACTCGCCATGAAGGTCGTCGAACGCGACCTGGTCGCAGGCTCTCCCGACATGGTCACCAGCTACGACTACCTCGGCGCCCCGCGCTGGACCAACCCCGTGGCCTACGCCCAGCCCGACCTGGCACCCGGCGGCAGCGACTGGCGCGGCTACCAGGCGGTGCGCACCACCCGCGGCTCCGGTGCCGATGCGAACGATTACAGCGTCACCTCCGAGACCTTCTATCGGGGCATCGACGGCGCCGCCATCACCACCTTCGAAGGCGTCACCATGACTGACGCCCGCGCCTTGCAAGGTCAGCTGTTGCAGACACAGACCTGGAAGCTGACGAGCACAAACCCGCCTTCTTACTCCGAGCTCGAGTCCGTCCGCTACGAGTACGAGGTCAGGTCTACCGGCAGCGGTCCTGGCGTGCTCGATCCAGCCTTCGTTTTGCAAACTCGTGAACGGTCGCGCGAGCAGGTCACGGGCGGTGGTTGGCGGTACACGGACAAGAGGATCGAATACAACGCCGACGGTTTGCCGGTGAAGGTAAACGACCGGGGTCAGGACAGTGTCTCGACAGACAACTCCTGTACTGCGACGACGTATGCCCGCAACGTCGAGGGAGGCCAGTACTTCACGAAACTCCCGTCGACAGTCGAGCGTCGAGCAGGTGACGACTGTGCGACCGGCGCTCTCTACGGCAAGTCAGTCTTTCTCTACGACGGCGGATCGAACCCAGCGGCCAACGCGCCCAGCGACGGGAACGTCACAGAGACCCGTCTTCACTTCAGCGCCACGGGTACCTCCGTTTCCAAGGCAACTTTCGACGAGTACGGGCGCACACTCTCGACCACAGACGCACTGAACAAGATCACCACCACGTCCTATGACCCGCCTGTCGGGTGGCCGCTCAACGGGGTCACGACGACGAACCCCCTGGGGCAAAAGACAACGACGAAGTACGGGCACCGCACCGGCATGGTGACTTCGGTCCTCGACGCCAACAGAAGATTGACCGAGATCGACTACGACAGTCTCGGCCGGTCGGTCAGGTTGTGGGCCACAGGAGAGCCGAGAAGCGGTGGGACACCCACCGCCACTGTTGCCTACGTGATCCCCGTCGCAGGTACCGGTAGCCAGCCGAACGGTCCTATCAAGACCGTCATGCGGCAGTTGCTATCCGGTGCCGGAAGTTCGGCGAAGTACACCGAGTCGCACACGTACGAGGACGGATTCGGCCGGGTCCGTGAGGTGCAGACACCGTCACCCACAGGGGGCCGCACGGTAGCGGTCACGGCCTATGACCCTCGGGGCCTGGCCTACGTCAAGGCGCTGCCGGTCTACAACGGAGCCTCCCCCGGCAGCGGGTTGCTCAACCCGGTATTCGAAAGCCTGCCGCAGTGGACGAAGACGCTCTACGACGCGCTCAAGCGCCCGATCGCCAACATCGACATGAACCTCGCGGTCGAGTTCCGGCGGACCCGAACCAGTTATCCAGGGATGGATCGCGCCGAGGTACAGCCATCGGTGGGCGGAAAAGTGGCGACCGTCCTCGACATCGCAGGACGTACGGTCAAGAAGGAAGAGTGGAGCGACGCCTCAACGCACCACGACACGACGTACACGTACAACCTGGCTGGAAAACTGACCCGGCTCACTGACGCCAACGGTAACATTCGCACTTTCTCCTATGACTGGCTCGATCGTCGAACCGCAACAACCGCCCCAGACAGCGGTAGCACCTCCACCGGGTACGATGCCGCCGGACGGATCCTGTGGAATGTGGACGGGAACAACCAGAAGACCTCCTACACCTACGACGACCTGGGCCGTAGGAGGACTCAGTGGGCTGGAGAAGTCAACACAGGCGTCAAACTGGCCGAATGGGTGTACGACACACTCGAGGAGGGCCAGCTCTCCTCCAGCACCCGCTACGTCGGCGGCCAAGCCTATGTCAAGGCTGTCACCGGATACGACAGTTCTTATCGCCCTACCGGCACCAAGGTGACCATTCCCGCCGTTGAGACAGGGATCGCGGGGGAATATGCCTTCGCTGCCACCTATGACAAAGCTGGAAACCCGCTCACGCGCACTTTGCCGGCGGTAGGGGGGCTTCAGGAGGAGACGCTCGCCTATGGCTACTCGGACCTGGGGCTGCCCACGGGACTTTCATCGGACCTGAACGGCGGCACAGTCTATGTCAAGAACACCTCTTACAGCTCCACCGGCCGCATCGCCGAACGCTCGTATGGATCCGACGGTGAGGTGAAACGGACCTTCGCTTGGGATCCCGAGACCGGCTGGCTGAGCAAGCTGACCACTTTCACGAAAGCGAACACATCGAGCCCCATTACTGCCCAGGATGACATTTTCAGCTATAACAAGGCCGGTGAAATCACGCGCGTCCTTGACGCCACGTCGGCGGCCGGAAGCAGCCCAGGGCAATCGGAGTGCTTCGGCTACGACGGTCTGAGCCGGCTCACGTCGGCCTTCACCACCACAAGGGCTGACTGTGCCGCAGGCTCTGATGGACAAGGCATCGACCCCTACCGCCATGCCTATGCGTACGACGCTGTGGGCAACATCACGTCCCTGGTCGATGGAACGGAAACTGCTACCTACCAGTACCCGGCGCCCGGATCTTCGGCGATACGTCCTAACGCGGTCACCTCCATCACGCGGCCATCCAGAACTGACACGTATTCGTATGACAACGCTGGCCAACTAATCAGCCGCACCGTCAATGGCAAGCAGACAACATTTACCTGGAGCCCGACGGGGCAGTTGGAAAAGGCCACTGTTGACGGCTCTGACACCTCCATGGTCTATGACGCCGACGGCGAGCGGCTGATACGGCGTGAACAAGGCGGCGCCACTCTTTATCTGGATGGAATGGAGGTGCGCACCTCCGGCGTTACAAAGGCGACGCGCTACTACGTCTCAGCCGACGGCGCAGTCATCGCCATCCGCACCACCGACGGGTTCCACTGGGCGGCCTCAGGCTTGCACGGCTCAATGCAGTTGGCCATTGACGGCACCACCGGCCAGGCCGCCCGGGAACGCTATCTGCCCTACGGCCAGCGCCGTGGCGCAGATGATCTGCCCTTCACCGATCGTGGCTTCTTAGGCAAGACGGAGGACTCCGCCACCGGGCTGAGCTATCTATCCGCGCGCTACTACGACCCTTCTACAGCGAAGTTCTTGTCTCCCGACCCCAAGTTCGACACCGAAAATCCGGAACTGACGAGCCCTTACGGCTATGCGGCCGACAACCCCGTCGGCCTATCCGACCCGGACGGTCTCGATGTTGATGCGGGAGGCGGTAGCGGCAGTTATGTGTCTGCTATCGAGATCATCATCGGAGCGCTCCCGAACGAAGCGGTAAGGTCCAAATTCATAGAACGTTGGCGCGCCCGCGCCCCAGACCACTTCAAGAAATACTCCGATGCATTGAAGGATGATCGCCTCAGGACACAACAGGAATTCTTTCTGGCCATGTCCATCTGCGAGGAAATAGGCTTCACATCCTGCGGAAAGAAGGCCACCGACTTCTTCTTCAATGGAATCTGGGCGCGCCACGATCTTGATGAGCTCATGGGTAGCGATAGGGGCAAGGTTGGTGGTAAGGCCAGCATGTTCAGTAGATTCCGCATAACTCCTGGAAAGGGGTTCAGGGTAGACGTGCCGAGCGCGGCCGGCGGAAGGAGCTACATCACCTACGTGATCCGCAACAGTAAGGACCAGATCGTTTACGTAGGCAAGGCCAGCGGCAAGGGAACGCCCCAGCAAGTGCTCAACGCACGCTTCAAAAAGCAGAAGTCCGGGCATGACCATTACCACCCAGAGTTAGGTGACAAGGCGCCGGAGATTATCGACGTATATGCCTCCAGGGATGCCATGTCCGGCGGCGAGCAATTCTACATCGAAGCTTATCGAGAAGAGGGCGCGCGTCTCAGGAACAAGATCGAGGGTATGAGCTGGGACCGCCCGGACCGCCGCAAGAGGTCACTCACGAAGCTGGACGCGTTCTTCCTTGAGAAGATGTTCAGAGGGCAGATAGAGTAGAGCCGTGGAAGTATTTATCAGCTGGCTGGGCGATGCGAGTGCTAGCAAAGCCGATATCGAAGATCTGATCGAGGGTATCCTCGGCGAGCAGGGTGAGGTGACGGGGGGAGGCGAAGGTGACACCGGCGGAAATATCGACCTAGAGATATTCGAGGATGCCGACACCGACCGACTGATGTCTGAAATCGTCCAAGCGATCTCGGACCACCTCCCGATGAACGCCTCTTATGTCCTTGCCGACGACGAGGAGAGGCATTTGCTGCGGGACCAGTTGCCAGGCGCACCCCAGGTGCCCATGCAGCTACAGGCGGCCAGCGAGGGCATATGCGGCGGTCTCAACCGGGCACTGGAGGCCGCCGCCCGAGCGCGAGGAGAGGCCATGCCCTTCAAATGCTTGTATGGCATGGTGGTAGGCACGACAGTGGTCTCCCAGTTGGTGGGACGCCTCCCCGTTCAGACAGTGCGAGAACGACTCGAATCCTGGGTGAACGGCGAGGCCGCTGCCATGATCAAGCAACCGCTTGATCTTGTCGGCGCCACCGCTTGGGAGGCTCACTACAACGGTTCGCCTCTTCTGCGCGTGCCTATTCCGTGAGTATGGGGCCGACGGCGCCTGACTGGGGTCGCTCTGGTGGATGAGACCGGGCCCACATTCTTGGGACGCGGGCCCGGAGCTCGTCGGGCGGGAGGTGTCCGATGGCTGAGTGCAGGCGGGTGGTGCTGTACTGGGCGACCCATTCGGCGACGGTCAGTTCGACGTCGGCCAGGCTGCGCCATGGACCGGGGGGTGAATCGCCCTGAGCTTCCCCCGTTCTCCGGACACTTGACCTGAGGTCATCCTTGAGGTCTAGGTCGGCCAGGTGCATCGGGGCAAGGTCGTCACCGTCATCCTTGAGGAGCCCCAGCTGCGGGTGCTGTTCGCAGGCGGGCTGCTGTCGGTCACCGCGCACCGCCTTCAAGGAGGGGTCTGTCCAGTAACCGGGCTCTGGCCCACTTTCGGTGACTATTCACGTCGCGTCCTCGCGTAGGGCTGTGTATGGCGACGCGGGCATGATCTCGCCCATGGGATGATCTCCAGGTGACTCCGGCCCAGAGCGAGCAACCGTCATACGGCGAACTCGTGGCGTTGGTCGGGGCATTGACCGCGCGATTGGACGCGCTGGAAGCAGAGAACACCCAGCTCAAAGTGGAGATCGCTGAGCTGCGTGAGGAGAATGCGGAGCTGCGGCGGCAGTTGGGGCGTAACTCGCGCAACTCCTCGCAGCCGCCGTCGGCTGATGGGCTGGCCAAGCCGCCACCTCGGTCGATGCGGGGCAGGAGCGGACGCAAGGCGGGCAAGCAGCCCGGAGCGCCGGGAACGGCGTTGACGCAGGTGGCGAACCCGACGCGACGGGTGCCCCATGTCCCGGCCGCGTGTGCGGGGTGCGGAAGCGATCTGGCGGGCGTGGCCCCGGTGGGTGAGGCGGTGATCCGGCAGGTCTTCGACATCCCCGAGGTGAAGGTGGAGGTCACCGCGCATGAGTTGCACGCGGTGGCCTGCGGCGGCTGTGGAACGCTGACCCGCGCTGCGGCCCCGGTGTTCGCCACGGCCCCGGCGGTGTACGGGCCACGGGTGTCCGCTCTGGCCGCGTATCTGTCGGCCCAGCATCACATCCCGGTCGGCCGTATCGCCGAGATCCTCGCCGACGTGGCCGGAATCGAGGTGTCGAGTGGCTGGATCAGCGCCGCTGTCGGCAAGATGGCCGCCGTGCCGGCCCCGGTCAATGCCGCTATCGGCGATGCCATCGCCGGCGCGAACGTCGCGCACTTCGACGAGAGCGTCACCCGTGTGAACGGCAAGAACCACTGGCTGCATGTGGCCGCGACGCCCACGCTGACCGCCTACCACATCGACGAGCACGGGCGCGGCACCGACTCGATCACCGCGTTCGGGATCCTGCCCCGCTTCACCGGTGTGGCCATCCACGACGCCTACCGCTCCTACCAGGCCTTCGACAACTGCACGCACGCCTTGTGCAACGCGCACATCGTGCGCGAGGCCACTGGAATCGGCGAGTATGACGCCGTCGCCCGCGCCGATGGCTGGGCGCAGGCGCTGGCGTGGCTGTTGGGCGACGGTTATCGGTGGGTGGCCGCCTGGCGGGACAAAGGACACGATCGCCTGCCGGCTTTCAAGCTCGATGATCTGTCCCGGCGCTTCGATGACCTGGTGGAACGGGCCCTGGCAGCGCATCCTCCACGCGGGTCGGGAAAGCAGAGCCCGGCGCGGAACCTGGCGCTGCGGCTGCGGGATCGAAAAGACGAGGTGCTGCGGTTCGCCGCAGACTTCACCGTCGCGTTCTCCAATAACGTCGCCGAGCAAGACATCCGCATGATCAAGACGAAGACCAAGGTCAGCGGCGGCTTCCGCACGCTCAAAGGTGCTCAGGCGTTCTTGGCCATCCGCGGTTACATCTCCACCGTCCGCAAGAACGGCCTGCGTGCCGCCCAGTCCCTCTACGACGCGCTGCTCGGCACCCCCTGGACGCCCGCACTCACGAACTGACGTGAATAGTCACGGGTCAGGCTGTTCCCTGGACCTCTGAGAATCCCAGCTGCTGTGCTGGACAAGGTGACCGACGACGACGTGTTCACCTTCCGGGCGACCTGGGTGGCACACACCTACATCGGCGACAACGATGGAGACGCCGTCTACGCGGGCAACGCTGATAGCGCCGGTCTGAAGCCGCAGAACATCAAGTTTTTCGTGAAGCTGACCGACTTCGGCGTCTACAACAGAGGCGATAGGCGTACGGAACTGGACGACGACCTGGACGACGTCCAGATCGAATTTGAACTGGCCACGCAGGGGTGCCAGGTCCAGGAGGGCGATCCCACCCAACTCAAGACGATCGCAGGCTGGCGCTCTACGCCGTATCTCGAGTACACCATCCACACCCCCAAGCCGACGAAGCACGATAGGGAAATCTGCTCAGTCCAGCCAGCTATCACCCAGTACAAAGAGGACAAGGGTAGGCTTCCGCTGTGGGACCAGGAGCTCCTCGGCGACAAGGGCAAGCGGCTCGGCGTAGTGCGCTGGGGGCAGGGCATTGAGTCTTTCCGCGTAACGGATCACGACCTTGTGTGATCACATCTTCGGTTAGGTGTGGCGTCCGTGTTCGAGACGGAGGAGGACGAGGGCCGCCCGGGTGATCGCGCCGATTCGCCAGGGGTC
>NZ_JBDPLS010000033.1:0-14031 GCF_039871515.1 Nonomuraea sp. B1E8
TTGAGGTCAGTGCGCATCCGGTGTTGACGGTGGCGGTGCAGGAGACGGTTGAGCGTGCGGGTGGGGAGGTGGTGGTGTGTGGCACGTTGCGGCGTGATGATGGTGGTCTTGCCCGGTTGTGGTCGAGCGCGGCCGAGTTGTGGGTACGCGGCGTCGACGTGGACTGGCCCCACACGTATGTCGGATCCCGCCCGCAGATCATCGACCTGCCCACCTACGCCTTCCAACACCAGCGCTACTGGCTGCAGGGATCGGCGAGCGCGGGCGACGCGGCCAGCCTTGGACTCGAGGCCACCGGCCACCCGCTGCTCGGCGCGTTCACCGGCCTGGCCGCCGGTGGAGAGGTCGTGCTCACCGGCCGCGTGTCCGTCGCCACCCACCCGTGGCTGGCCGACCACAAGGTCAACGGGCAGGTGTTCCTCCCCGGCGCGGCACTCGTCGAGCTGGCCATCAGGGCCGGCGACGAGGCCGGCTGCGGCCTCCTCGAAGAGCTGACCATCCAGGCGCCGCTCATCGTGCCCGAGCCCGGAGCGGTCCAGCTCCAGCTGGCCGTGGGCGCACCGGACGAGGACGGGCGGCGGCAGCTCGGCATCTACTCGCGGATCCAGGACACGACCGACTGGGTGCGGCACGCCGCGGGCGTGCTGGCCGCGGCCGATGCGGCGGTCCCTGAGCCGGTCGGCACCTGGCCGCCGGAGCAGGCACGGGCCGTGGCACTGGACGAGCATTACGACGACCTCGCCGGCATGGGCCTCGACTACGGCACGACGTTCCGCGGGCTGCGGGCGGCCTGGCGGCGCGGCGACGACGTCTTCGCCGAGGTGGCGCTGCCGGACGACACCGACGCCGACGGGTACGGACTGCATCCGGCGTTGTTCGACGCCGCCCTGCACGCGGTCTCCCTCGGCGGGTTCCTGGCCGATCCCGAGCCCGGCAGGCCCTACCTGCCGTTCGCCTGGAGCGATGTGGCGCTGCACGCCTCCGGGGCGACGAGACTCCGTGTGCGGATCTCCCCGGCCGGCCAGGGAGCGGTCTCCGTGACGCTGATGGACACCGAAGGGCTGGCCGTGGCCACGATTGGTGCGCTGGCCGCCCGCCCCGTGCCGGTCGGGCCGCAGGACGGCTCCGGCACGGGGAAACATCGCGACAAGCTGTTCCAGCTCGACTGGGTGAGGCTGCCGCAGAACGGCGCGGCCGAGGCGGGCTACGAGACCGTCTCCAGCCTGGCGGCGCTGGCCGGGGCCGCGACGGTTCCCGAGCGCGTGCTGATCGAAGCGCCCGCCGGCTCCCGCCTGGCCGTCCACGACGTGCTGGCGGCGCTGCAGGAGTGGCTGGCCGACGACCGGTTCGCGACGTCGCGGCTGGTCGTGGTGACCCGGGGCGCCGTGCCCGCGGGCGACGCGCCCGTACAGGATGTGCATCAGGCCGCCGTGTGGGGGCTCGTGCGGGCCGCGCAGGCGGAGCAGCCCGGCAGGTTCGTGCTGCTGGACCTGGACGGCGACGCGGACGGCACGATCGGCGAGGCCCTGGCGTCGGACGAGCCGCAACTGGCCGTGCGCGACGGCCAGGTGTGGGTGCCGAGGCTGAGCCTGACCGTGCCGAGCGGCGAGGGGCGGCCCGCGTTCGGCGCGGGCGGGACCGTGCTGGTCACCGGCGGTACGGGCGGGCTGGGCGCGCTGGTGGCCCGTCACCTGGTGACCGAGCATGAGGTCAGGCGGCTGCTGCTGCTCAGCCGGCGCGGGCCGGAGGCGCCCGGCGCGGCCGAGCTGGTGGCGGAGTTGTCGGAGCTGGGCGCCCAGGTGGACGTGGCGGCCTGCGACGTCGCCGACCGCGAGGCGCTCTACGGAGTGATCACCTCGGTCGCGGACTCGCTGGTGGGCGTGGTGCACACGGCGGGCGTGCTGGACGACGGCGTGGTCACGTCGTTGTCGGGCGATCGGCTCGACCGGGTGCTGGAGCCGAAGGCGGACGCCGCCTGGCACCTGCACGAGCTGACGCGCGGCCTGGACCTGTCGGCGTTCGTGTTGTTCTCGTCGATGGCGGGCGTGCTCGGCGGAGCGGGCCAGGGCAACTACGCGGCGGCGAACGCCTTCCTCGACGGGCTCGCCCAGCTGCGGGCCGCCGAAGGGCTGGCGGCGACGTCGCTGGCGTGGGGGCTGTGGGAGCAGGGCGGCATGACGGGCGAGCTGTCCGAGGCCGACCTGCGCAGGCTGGCGCGGATGGGCGTGACGCCGCTGTCCGCCGACGACGGGCTCGGCCTGTTCGACGCCGCGCTCCGGCACGACCGTGCCCTGCTGGTCCCCGCCCACCTCGACATCAAGGCCATGGGCGCCCAGGCCGACGCCGTTCCCCCGCTGCTGCGCGGCCTGGTCTCCGGGGCCGGCAGGCGCGTGGTGACCGCCGCGTCGGAGGCCGCGGCCACGCTCAAGCAGCAGCTGGCGGCCCTGCCGCCGGCCGGGCAGCAGGCCGCGCTGCGGGATCTCGTCGCCTCCCAGGTCGCCGTGGTGCTCGGCCTGGCCGACCCGTCGGCGGTCGACGACGGGATGCCGTTCCAGGAGCTGGGATTCGACTCGCTGATGGCGGTCGAGTTCCGCAACCGGCTCAACGCGGCCACGGGCATGCGGCTCCCCGCGACCCTGATCTTCGACTATCCGACCCCGGAGGCGCTCGTCCGCTACCTGGCAGGCGAGCTCCTCGGCAAGCAGGAGAGCGCCGTCCAGGCGCGGGTCACGGCGGCCGACGACGAGCCCATCGCGATCGTCGGCATGGCCTGCCGCTTCCCCGGCGGCGTCGAATCCCCCGAGGAACTGTGGCGGCTGCTCGCCCAGGGCGGCGACGCGATCTCCGAGTTCCCCGCCGACCGCGGCTGGGACCTGGACACGCTGTACGACCCCGAGCCCGGCAACCGCGGCACCTCCTACTCCCGGCACGGCGGCTTCCTGCACGACGCGGGCGAGTTCGACCCGGGATTCTTCGGGATCAGCCCGCGCGAGGCCCTGGCCATGGACCCGCAGCAGCGGCTGCTGCTGGAGACGTCGTGGGAGGCGATCGAGCGGGCCGGGATCGACCCGGCCGCGCTGCGCGGCAGCAGGACCGGCGTGTTCGCCGGCGTCATGTACCACGACTACGCCAGCCAGCTGTCCTCCGTGCCCGACCAGCTCGAAGGGCTGATCGGCACCGGCAACTCCGGCAGCGTCGCCTCCGGCCGCGTGTCGTACGTCTTCGGGCTCGAAGGCCCGGCGATGACCGTGGACACGGCGTGCTCGTCGTCGCTCGTGGCGCTGCACCTGGCGGTGCAGGCACTGCGGTCGGGCGACTGCGACCTCGCCCTGGCCGGCGGCGTGACGGTGATGGCGACGCCGTGGACGTTCATCGAGTTCTCCCGGCAGCGCAACCTGTCCGTCGACGGCAGGTGCCGGGCGTTCGCCGAGTCGGAAGGCGGCGTCGGGCTCTCGGAGGGCTCGGGCGTGCTGCTGGTGGAGCGGTTGTCGGACGCGCGGCGCAACGGGCACCAGGTGCTCGCCGTGGTGCGCGGCTCCGCGGTCAACCAGGACGGCGCCAGCAACGGCCTGACCGCCCCGAACGGGCCGTCGCAGCAGCGGGTGATCCGGCAGGCCCTGGCCAACGCCGGTCTCTCGGCGGCCGACGTCGACGCGGTCGAGGCCCACGGCACCGGCACCACCCTGGGCGACCCGATCGAGGCGCAGGCGATCCTGGCCACGTACGGGCAGGACCGCCCCGAGGACCGGCCGGTGTGGCTGGGGTCGATCAAGTCCAACATCGGCCACGCGCAGGCCGCCGCCGGAGTCGCGGGCGTCATCAAGATGGTCATGGCCCTGCGGAACGGCGAGCTGCCGCGGACCCTGCACGCGGACGAGCCGTCCACGCACGTGGACTGGTCGGCCGGCGCGGTCGAGCTGCTCACCGAGGCCCGTCCGTGGGAGCGCGACGAGTCGCCCCGACGCGCCGCCGTCTCCTCCTTCGGCATCAGCGGCACCAACGCGCACGTCGTGCTGGAGGAGTCGCCGGCCGAGCCGGAGCGGGAGCCCGGGCCGGCGGCCGAGCTGCCGGTGGTGCCGTGGGTGTTGTCCGGCAGGAGCGAGGAGGCGCTCGCGGCGCAGGCGGCACGGTTGCGCACCTGGATGGAGTCCAGCCGGGACCTGGACGTGGCCGACGTCGGCTGGTCGCTCGCGACGGGCCGGGCGGTGCTGGAGCACCGTGCGGTCGTCGCCGGCGCGGACCGCGCCGAACTGCTGGCGGCGCTGACCGCGGTGGCCGACGGCAGGCACGGCGAGCCGGCGGTCGAGACCGGCCTGGCCCGGTCGAGGGCCAAAGCGGCGATGTTGTTCGCCGGTCAGGGCAGCCAGCGGGTCGGCATGGGACGGGAGCTCGCCGACGCGTTCCCGGTCTTCGCGCGGGCGCTGGACGACATCTGCCGGGTGATCGACCCGCTGCTGCCCCACCCGCTGCGCGCGACCATGGCCGACGGCCCTGCCGAGGTGCTGGACGAGACGGGCATGACCCAGCCGGCGCTGTTCGCCTTCGAGGTCGCCCTGTACCGGCTGCTGGAATCGCTGGGCGTCGCGCCCGCGGTGCTGGCCGGGCACTCGGTCGGCGAGATCGCGGCCGCCCACGTGGCGGGGGTGTTCTCGCTGGAGGACGCCTGCACACTGGTCGCGGCCCGGGCCCGGCTGATGCAGGCGCTGCCTTCCGGCGGCGCGATGCTGGCCGTCGCCGCGCCGGAGGCGGACGTGCTGCCGCTGCTCGACGGGTACGAGGACCGGGCCGGCATCGCGGCGGTCAACGGTCCGGCGGCGGTGGTGGTGTCGGGTGACGAGGCGGCCGTCACGGAGATCGAGGGCCGGACGGAGGCGCGCACCCGGCGGTTGCGGGTCTCGCACGCGTTCCACTCGCCGCTGATGGAGCCGATGCTGGCCGACTTCGCCGAGGCGATCGGCGGGATCACCCTCCACGAGCCGACGATCCCGGTCGTCTCCAACGTGACCGGCCGCCTGGCCGAGCCCGGCCGGCTGACCGACCCGTCCTACTGGGTCGAGCACGTACGCGGAGCCGTCCGGTTCGCCGACGGCGTCGCCGCCGCCCGTACGGCGGGGGCCACCGTCTTCGTCGAGCTCGGCCCCGACACCACGCTGACCGGGCTCGCCCAGCAGACCCTCACGGGAGACGAGACCTTCGTCAGCACGAGGGCCAAGGACCGGCACGAGGCGCGCACGTTCGTTCAGGCGCTGGGCCGGATGCACGCGCACGGCGTCACCGTCGACTGGGCCGCGTACTTCGCGGCGGCGCGCCCGTCCCGCGTGGATCTGCCCACCTACGCCTTCCAGCACGAGCACTTCTGGCTCCGCCCGGGACCCGGCACCGGCGACGTCACCACCGCGGGCCTGGGAGCCGTCGAGCACCCGCTGCTCAGCGCGGCGACCGAGGTGGCCGGCGGCGAGACGGTGATCTTCAGCGGGCGGCTGTCGGTCGCCACGCACCCCTGGCTGGCCGACCACGTGGTCGGCGGCAGCGTCATCGTGCCGGGCACGGCGCTGGTGGAGCTCGCCGTCCGGGCCGGGGACGAGAGCGGCTGCCCGCACCTGCAGGAGCTCACCCTGCAGGCTCCGCTGGTGGTGCCCGAGGACGGCGGCGTGCAGCTCCAGCTGGTGTCCACGGCCACCGAGGAGCCGGGCCGGCGGGCGCTGGCCGTCCACTCGCGGGCGCAGGACGCCACCGAGTGGACCCAGCACGCGCAGGCCACCCTCACGGCGAGCGTGCCGGAGCCCGACGTCGATCTCGCGCAGTGGCCGCCCGCGGGCGCCCAGCCGGTCGCCGTCCAGGACCTCTACGACGACATGGTGGCGATCGGGCTCGACTACGGGCCGACGTTCCAGGGGCTGACCAGCGCCTGGGAGCGGTGCGGCGAGGTGTTCGCCGAGATCGTCCTGCCCGAGGAGGCGCACGCGGACGCCGGCCGGTTCGGGCTGCACCCCGCGCTGCTGGACGCCGCGCTGCACGCCACCGCGCTGGGTGGCCTGCTGCCCCGGCCGGAGCCCGGGCGGCCGTACCTGCCGTTCGCCTGGTCGGGCGTGTCCCTGCACGCGGCAGGGGCGACGAGCCTGCGCGTCAAGCTCGCCAACGCCGGTGGGAGCGCCGTCACGCTGGCCATCGCCGACGAGCTGGGCGCCCCGGTCGCCGTCGTCGACAACCTTTCCCTGCGCCCCCTGGCCGCCGCGCAACTGGGCGGCACGAACCGGGGCGCACTCCACGAGATCGAGTGGACCCCCGTCACCGCAGCGCCCGCGCAGGAGGCGGTCAGGTGGGCGCTGCTCGGCGCCGACGACCTCGGCACCGGAGCGGCGACCTACCCGGACGCGGCCACGCTCGGCTCGCTGCACGACCCGGCCGACCTGCCCGAGGCCGTCCTGGTCCGCTGCCCTGCCGGGGATCACCACGCCGCGACGCACGAGACCCTCGAACTGCTGCAGAGCTGGCTGGCCGAGGAGCAGCTCGAATCGGCGCGGCTGGTCATCCTCACGCGTGGCGCCGTCGCCACCGCCCCCGGCGAGCGCCCCGACCTCGCCCACGCGGCGGTGGGCGGGCTCGTCAGGGCCGCGCAGGCCGAGCAACCCGGCAGGTTCGTGCTGCTGGACGCGGACACCGACCGGCTGGACCCGGCGGTGGTCGGCCAGGCGCTGGCCACCGGGGAGCCGCAACTGGCGATCAGAGACGGTGAGCTGCGGGCGCCACGGCTCGGCAGGGCCGCGGACCTGGCGGACCCGGAGCCGGTGTTCGGACCTGACGGAACGGTGCTGATCACGGGCGGTACGGGCGGGCTGGGCGCGCTGGTGGCGCGTCACCTGGTGACCGAGCACGAGGTCAGGCGGCTGCTGCTGCTCAGCCGGCGCGGGCCCGTGGCGCCCGGCGCGGCCGAGCTGGTGGCGGAGTTGTCGGAGCTGGGCGCCCAGGTGAACGTGGCGGCCTGCGACGTGGCCGACCGCGACGCGCTCGCGCGGCTGCTGGAGGGCGTGGACGAACTGGTGGGCGTGGTCCACACGGCGGGCGTGCTGGACGACGGCGTCATCACGTCGATGTCGGGCGACCGGCTCGACCGGGTGCTGCGGCCGAAGGCGGACGCCGCCTGGCACCTGCACGAGCTCACCCGTGACCGGAACCTGACCGCGTTCGTGTTGTTCTCCTCGCTGGCGGGCGTGCTCGGCGGAGCGGGCCAGGGCAACTACGCGGCGGCGAACGCCTTCCTCGACGGGCTCGCCCAGCTGCGGGCCGCCGAAGGATTGGCGGCGACGTCGCTGGCGTGGGGGCTGTGGGAGCAGGGCGGCATGACGGGCGAGCTGTCCGAGGCCGACCTGCGCAGGCTGGCCCGGATGGGGCTGGCGCCGCTGTCCGCCGACGACGGGCTCGGCCTGTTCGACGCCGCCGTACCGTCAGGAAAGTCACTGCTCATCCCCGCCCGCTTCGTGCAGGCCCGCACCAGCGCCAGGACCTCCGTACGGCGGGCCGGCACCGGCGACGGGCTCGCCGACCGGCTGGCCACGCTGGAACCCGACGAGCGCCGCTCGGCACTGGCGGACATCGTCCGCGGCCAGGCGGCCACCGTGCTGGGCTTCACCGACGGATCGGCGATCGACCCCCAGCGCCCGTTCCAGGACCTCGGGTTCGACTCCCTGACCGCGGTCGAGTTCCGCAACCAGCTCGGCAGGGCCACGGGGCTGCGGCTCCCCGCCACCGCCGTCTTCGACTACCCCACCCCGGTCGCCCTGACCGAGCACCTCATGGGGTACTTCGCCGAGACGAAGGACGAGGAGGCCGGCATCCTGCGGTTCTTCGCGGAGCTGGACCAGATCGAAGAATCACTCACCACACTCGCCGAGGACAGCACGGTGCGCAGCCGGCTCACCACGCGCCTCAAGGAGCTCCTGTCCGGCCTCAACGGGCCCGGCGGGACATCCGACGTCGTCGACCAGATCGAGTCCGCGTCCGACGACGAGATGTTCGCCTTCATCGACAACGAGCTTGAGATCTCTTGATATTCGCAGCGACCGAGAAGGGCTACGTTCGGTGACTCCTCCGCTCCATGAAGGAAGCAGCTTCTCGCCCCGCTCGCGCGGGAGACGACGGCCAAGCCCTGACCGATGCCCGAAAGCACAAGCTCAACCCTATCCGGAGGTGGCGACCATGTCTGAGGTTCTGCCAATCCACGCTCGGGCCTTGGCGGCCCTCCGGCTTCCGATTCCTCCATCGCCCGAAGGCGACGGCCCTCTCAGGAGGCTCTGATGGCAAACGAAGACAAGCTCCGGGGCTACCTGAAGCGGGTCACGGCCGACCTGCACCAGACCAGGCAGCAACTGCGGGAGATCGAAGGCAGGGAGCACGAGCCGATCGCGATCGTCGGCATGAGCTGCCGCTACCCCGGCGGGGTCACCTCGCCCGAGGAGCTGTGGCGGCTCGTCGACGGCGGCGGCGACGCGATCTCCGAGTTCCCCACCGACCGGGGCTGGAGCGAGAACCTCTACCACCCCGACCCCGACAACCCCGGGACGACCACGGCGCGCAAGGGCGGCTTCGTCTACGACGCCGCCGACTTCGACGCCGGCTTCTTCGCCATCTCCCCGCGCGAGGCGTTCGGGACCGACCCGCAGCAGCGGATGTTCCTGGAGTCGTGCTGGGAGGCGTTCGAACGCGCCGGCATCGACCCGGCCTCGGCGCGCGGCAGCCGCACCGGCGTCTACGCCGGCGTCATGTACCACGACTACTTCCGGGCCGAGGCGCTCGGCAGCGTCATCTCAGGTCGCGTCTCGTACGCGCTCGGCCTGGAGGGGCCGGCGGTCTCGATCGACACGGCCTGCTCCTCGTCGCTGGTGGCCCTGCACCTCGCCGTGCAGGCGCTGCGGCGCGGCGAGTGCTCGCTGGCGCTGGCCGGCGGCGTCACCGTGATGGCCACGCCCAACACGTTCATCGAGTTCTCGCAGCAACGCGGGCTGTCCGCCGACGGCCGGTGCAAGTCGTTCGCCGACTCCGCCGACGGCACCGGCTGGAGCGAGGGCGTGGGCGTGCTGCTGGTCGAGCGGCTGTCGGACGCCCAGCGCAACGGCCACCAGGTGCTGGCCGTCATCCGGGGCAGCGCGGTCAACCAGGACGGCGCCAGCAACGGCCTGTCCGCCCCGAACGGGCCCTCCCAGGTCCGGGTGATCCGGCAGGCGCTGGCCAACGCGGGACTGTCGGCCTCCCAGGTCGACGCCGTCGAAGCACACGGCACCGGCACCACCCTGGGCGACCCGATCGAGGCGCAGGCGCTCATCACCGCGTACGGGCAGGACCGTCACGGCGGCCGGCCGCTCTGGCTGGGCTCGCTCAAGTCGAACATCGGCCACGCGCAGGCCGCCGCGGGCGTCGGCGGCGTGATCAAGATGGTGATGGCGCTGCGGAACGCCACGCTGCCGCGCACGCTTCACGTGGAAGAGCCGTCCACGCACGTCGACTGGTCGGCCGGCGCGGTCGAGCTGCTCACCGAGGCCCGGGAATGGGAACGGGACGAGGCGCCCCGCCGCGCCGCCGTCTCCGCCTTCGGCTTCAGCGGCACCAACGCCCACCTGATCATCGAGGAGGCGCCGGCCGAGGACGAGCAGGAGGCCGCCGGGCTCACCCTGCCGCTGGTGCCGTGGGCGGTCTCCGCCCGCGACCGGCAGGCGCTCGCCGCGCAGGCGGAGAGGCTGGCCGGCTGGCTGGACGAGCGGCCGGACCTGCGCCCCGCCGACGTGGGCTGGTCGCTCGCCACCGGGCGGGCCTCGCTGGACCAGCGCGCGGTCATCGTGGGGGAGAGCAGGGACGAGCTCATGGCCGGGCTCCGGGCCCTGGCCGGCGGCGCCGCCGCGCCGGGAACCGTCACCGGCGCGGGGGCGGGCGGCAAGGTCGCCTTCCTGTTCGCCGGCCAGGGCAGCCAGCGGGTCGGCATGGGCGCCGCGCTGGCCGAGACGTTCCCCGTGTTCGCCGACGCGCTGGAGGACGTCTGCAAGGTCCTCGACCCGCTGCTGCCGCACCCCATCAGGGACGTGATGTTCACCGACCCCGACGGTGTGCTGGACGAGACGGGCATGACCCAGCCCGCGCTGTTCGCCTTCGAGGTGGCGCTGTACCGGCTGCTGACCTCGCTGGGCGTCGAGGCGGACGTGCTCGCCGGGCACTCGGTCGGCGAGATCGCCGCCGCCCACGTGGCGGGGGTGCTCTCGCTCCCCGACGCCTGCACGCTGGTCGCCGCCCGCGCCCGGCTCATGCAGGCCCTGCCCGCGGGCGGCGCCATGCTCGCCGTCGCCGCACCCGAGGCGGACGTGCTGCCGCTGCTGGAGGGCCGCGCCGGCCGGGCCGGCATCGCCGCCGTCAACGCGCCGGGCGCGGTCGTCGTCTCCGGTTCGGCGGCGGACATCGACGAGATCGCCGAAGCGCTCGCCGGGCGGCAGGTGCGAACCCGGCGGCTGCGCGTCTCCCACGCCTTCCACTCGCCGCTGGTCGAGCCGATGCTGGAGGAGTTCGGGCAGGTCGCCGGGTCGCTCACGTACCACGAGCCCGCCATCTCCGTCATCTCCGACGTCACCGGCAGGAAGGCGGAGGCCGGGCAGCTCACCGACGCCCGCTACTGGGTCGACCACGTACGCCAGGCCGTCCGCTTCGCCGACGCCGTCACCGCCGCCCGCGCCGGCGGCGCCACGGTGTTCGTGGAGATCGGCCCCGACGGGACCCTGACCAGCCTGGCCAGGCAGACGCTCGACGGCGACGACGCCGCGGCCTTCGTCACCGCCGCGCGCAAGGACCGCGACGAGGCCCGCGCCTTCGCGGAGGCGCTCGGCCACCTGCACTGCCGGGGCGTCACCGTCGACTGGAACGCCTACTTCGCCGACGCCTGCCCCCGGCGCGTCGACCTGCCCACGTACGCCTTCCAGCGCAAGCGTTTCTGGTACATGCCGGGCACCGGCGCGGCCGAGCAGCCGGTCGCGGACTCCGTCGATCCCGAGTTCTGGGCGGCGGTCGAGCGGGAGGACGTGGCCGCCCTCGCCGCCACGCTCGGCATCGAGGACGGCTCCCCGCTGGCCGCGATCCTGCCGGCGCTGTCGTCCTGGCGGCGGCGCAGGCGCGACCAGGACGTGCTCGACTCCTGGCGCTACCGCGTCACCTGGGCGCCCCTCACCGTTCCCGGCGGGAAACCGCCCGCGCTGTCCGGCACGTGGCGCGTCGTCGCCCCCGCCGGCAGGACCGCGGACGACGCGGTGAGCTGCGTCGTCGACACGCTCGAACGGCACGGGGCCCGGTGCGTGACGGTCCGTGCCGCCGGCAGGGAGGACCTCGCCGCGCTGCTGCGCGAGGACGACCCGCCGGCCGGCGTGTTGTCCCTCTTCTGCGGCCCGGCCGAGACGCTCGCGCTGATGCAGGCCATGGACGACGCCGGCGTGGACGCGCCGCTCTGGGTCGCCACCGACGGCGCCGAGAGCGTCAGCCGGGTCGACCTGCTGCGCGACCCCGAGCAGGCCGCGGTCGCCGGGCTCGCCCGCGTCTTCGGCCTGGAGCACCCGGGCCGCTGGGGCGGCCACGTCGACCTGCCGGAGACGATCGACCAGCGGGTGGCGGCCCGCCTGGTGGCCGTGCTCGCCGGCATCCGGGACGAGGACCAGGTGGCCGTCCGCGCCTCGGGCGTCTTCGCCCGCAGGCTCACCAGGGCGCCCAGAACGGGCACCGGTCCCGCCGAGGGCCGGCGGCCGCGCGGCAGCACACTGATCACCGGCGGCACCGGCGGCCTCGGCGCGCACGTCGCCCGGTGGCTCGCCGGCAGCGGCGCCGAGCACCTCGTGCTCACCAGCCGGCGCGGCGCCGACGCCCCGGGAGCCGCCGAGCTGGTGTCCGAGCTGGAAGAGCTCGGCGCGCGGGTGACCGTGGCCAAGTGCGACGTGGCCGACGGCGACGCGCTCGCCGCACTCGTACGCGAGGTCGAGGACGGCGGCGACACCATCCGGTCGGTCTTCCACACGGCGGGCGTGCCCCACATCCAGGCGATCACCGGGCTCACTCCGGACGAGCTGGCCCAGGCCACCCAGGCCAAGATCACCGGAGCGGCCAACCTGGACCGGATCCTCACCGGCCCGCTCGACGCCTTCGTGCTCTTCTCCTCCGGCGCCGGCATCTGGGGCGGCGCGCACAACGGCGCCTACGCCGCCGGCAACGCCTACCTCGACGCGCTCGCCGCGCACCGCCGCGGCCGCGGCCTCGCCGGCACGGCCGTCGCCTGGGGGTTCTGGGACGCCGCGGGCGGCGGCATGACCACTCTCCTCGACGAGGAGGACGCCCGCAGGACCGGCGTCACGTTCATGGATCCCGCGATGGCCATCGACGGCCTGCGGCAGGCGCTCGACGACGGCGAGGGCAACCTCGTCATCGCCGACGTCGACTGGGCGCGCTTCACCCCCGTCTTCACCGCTTCCCGGCCGCGCCCGCTGCTCGACGGCGTGCCCGAGGCCCTCGCGGCCCGCGAGAACGAGACGGAGACCACGACCGAGTCCTCGGAACTGCGCGCCCGCCTCCTGCCGATGAGCGACGAGGACCGCGAGCGCCTGCTGGTGGAGCAGGTGCGCGAGCAGGTGGCCGCCGTGCTCGGGTACGCCCCCTCCGAGGTGGAGGTGGACCGGGCCTTCAAGGACCTCGGCTTCGACTCGGTCACGGCGGTCGAGTTGCGCGGCCGGCTCAACGCCGCACTCGGCGTCCGGCTCCCCGCGACCGTGATCTTCGACTACCCGAACGTCAAGGTGCTCGCGAGCCTGGTCCGCGACGAACTGCTCGGCACGCAGGCCGACATCGTGCCCGCGAGCGGCGCGGGCGGCCCCGTCGCCGACGACCCGATCGTGATCGTCGGGATGGCCTGCCGGCTGCCCGGCGGCGTGCACAACGCCGACGACCTCTGGCGGCTGGTCTTCGAGGGCAGGGACGCCATCTCCCCGCTCCCCGGCAACCGCGGCTGGGACGTCGAGGGCATCTACGACCCCGACCCGGACGCGCCGCTCGCCTCGTACACGCAGGACGGCGGTTTCGTGTACGACGCGGGCGAGTTCGACCCGGCGTTCTTCGGGATCTCGCCGCGCGAGGCCCTGGCCATGGACCCGCAGCAGCGGCTCCTCCTCGAAGCTTCATGGGAGGCCATCGAGCACGGCAGGATCGCCCCCGCCTCGCTGCGCGGCACCCGTACCGGCGTGTTCGTGGGCGCCGCCTACGAGGAGTACGGCCGCAACTCCGACCAGATCCCGCTGGAATCGGTGGGGCACCTCGTCACGGGCACGCTCAGCAGCATCGTGTCCGGACGGGTCGCCTACACGCTGGGCCTCGAAGGCCCGGCCGTGACGGTCGACACGGCCTGCTCGTCGTCGCTGGTGGCGCTGCACCTGGCCGTGCAGGCGCTGCGGAACGGCGACTGCGACCTCGCGCTGGCCGGTGGCGTGACGGTGATGTGCAGCCCCGTCGGGTTCATCGGGTTCAGCCTGCAGGGCGCGCTCGCCAGGGACGGCAGGTGCAAGTCCTTCGCCGGCGCGGCGGACGGCTTCGGGCTGTCGGAAGGCGTCGGGATGGTGCTGGTGGAGCGCCTGTCGGATGCCGAGCGGCTGGGGCATCGGGTGCTCGCCGTGGTGCGGGGCAGCGCGGTCAACCAGGACGGTGCGAGTAATGGTCTGACGGCTCCGAATGGTCCGTCGCAGCAGCGGGTGATCCGGCAGGCGCTGGCGAATTCGGGTTTGTCGGCGGCTGAGGTGGATGCGGTGGAGGCGCATGGCACGGGGACGACTTTGGGTGATCCGATCGAGGCGCAGGCGTTGCTGGCGACTTATGGTCAGGATCGCGACGAGCCGTTGTGGTTGGGGTCGGTGAAGTCGAACATCGGTCATACGCAGGCGGCTGCGGGTGTGGCGGGTGTGATCAAGATGGTGATGGCGCTGCGTCACGGGGTGTTGCCGAAGACGTTGCACGTGGATGAGCCGTCGCCGC
>NZ_JBDPLS010000034.1:0-12205 GCF_039871515.1 Nonomuraea sp. B1E8
CCGCCTGTTCGCGCACTGGAGGCTCGGCGCACGTCCTGACGGCTGGGCGATGGGAGCCGGATGAGTCGAGAGGTTCAAGTCCGGTTCTGCGAGAGGCCGGGGGTGCGATCCCCCCGGCCTACTCACCACCTGTTCGGCTACATGAAGGCGGGTGCCAAGAGCGCCGATGAGGCGACGACCCTGCGGGACACGCCGTTCATGGTCGGCACGTTCATGTCGGTGGAGCCGGCACGGCCAACTGAGGACTTCGGCGTGATGTCTCGCGGCGTCGAGGACCCGGTGCTGCATGGCCACGAGTTCTACACCGCTGACCTGGCCGCGCCGTTCCTGCTCGACGTACCTCGGGTGGGCACCTTCACCCTGCCCGCTTCCAACGGCAGCGGGAGGGCGAACTACCTGTCGGCCGATGCGGCTCTGAGCGTGGCGCAGGCCGTGAACATGGGCGCCGAAGCGATCACCTTCCGCAGCCATCCCGCGGTTCGGCTGCCGCTGGAGACGCGCAGGGAACGCGTGGCGATGCTGCTGGAGGCACTGGCCGAGCTGACCGGTGGAGCCAAGAAGGCGCTGCACTACGGCGACCGCACCCCGGCACTGGTGGCCGCGCTTCCGATGGCGGGTGGGGTGAACCCTCTGACCTTCGCGATCGATGGTGCCGCGGACGGTACCGGTCTGACGGTGAGCGGCAAGGTGCTGCGCCAGGAACTGCAGGCATGGCAGGGGCAATGGGAGGCACCCGTACGGCTGGGGTGGCGGCCGGGCTTCCAGGAGAGAAGCCGGAAAGAGTTCGAACACGACCTCGCCGATCTGGTCGAGGAGGGGCAGATCGTCATCGACCATCCGCGATCGATGCTGCGCAGCCTGGCGGAGGAAATCCGTACCGGGCAGCATGACGCCTGGTTCGACGACCCGGCCAGGTGAGCCAGATGAGCAGCAGGCCGGGCCCCGTCCAGGCGGTCCGGGTTGAGCTGTACGCGCCGGTCGCCTCCTTTCGGGATCCGATGTTCCCCGGTGTCAGCCGGTGCCTACCGGTGCCACCGCCTTACACCGTTCGTGGCATGCTTGCCGCCGCGACCGGCCGCGCCAGCGAGCCGGTCACGCTGGGGCTGGCTGCATCGGCCGAAGGACGAGACCTCGATGCCGAGACCTACCACCCCATAGCCGCGGACGGTTCCAACCCTGCCGTCGCAGGCAGGGTGGCGGCTGGCAAAGGCGGCATGACCATCCGGGACAGGCCGTTTCTCATCGGCGTCCGCCTGACGATCTGGATCCCCGGTCCCGAGGGAGACCGGATAGCGCAGGCTCTGCGCAGGCCGGTGTGGGGTCTGCGGCTGGGACGTACCCAAGACCTCGTGCACATCGTTTCCATTCGAGAGGTCACATTGCAGCCCACCGAGCGGGCCACGGTGGGGCACGCCCTGGCGCCGGTGGGAGGGCACGAGGCGCCGCTGGCCACCACGTTGAGGCTGGCTGAATCGATCAGTTCCAACCGTGGCCGCACGGAGTACCGCAGCTACCAGTGGTGTTCCGAGCCGGCGGGCGAACATGCCGTTGCAGAGGCGTACCGCGACGAGGACCAGGCGGTCTGGCTGAGCTCGCCGGTCGCCTCGGATGAGGACGGGACGGAGCTGTCCCAAGTGCTGGCCAAGTCCGCCAGCGGGTCAGGACTGGGGCGGCCGGAACTGCTGACCGAGCACAGCCTCGCCGTTCGGGACGCTGCAAGGGCGGTCGCGGGCCGGATCGGCTCTCCCGGCGTGCTTGCCGCCCATCCGCGATTCTGGTCGTGGGCGGAGAGCGCTGCGCTGCTGCACGACGCGGGGAAGGTCGCCGAGGGCTTCCAGCGCCAGCTCCGCCCTGGCGGTGAAAGCTGGGGCGAACGGCATGAGGTCCTTTCGCTCGCCTATGTGGACCTGCTCACCTGCAACCTGGACGGACACGACAGAAAGATGATCGCGGCCGGTGTGGCGTTCCACCACCGGCCGCTCGTCTCACACCGCAGCGGTGACCTACGTTCCATGTATCCCCCAGTAGCGGCGTGGGAGCGTAAGTTCGGCCGCGATCCTGCTCCGGTACTGGGGCGGCCCCGCATACAGGTTCCGGCTGCCCGCCACCGAGAATGGCTGGCCTGGCTCGCGCGTCGGCTTGCTGTTCCCGTCCCCGCGAACGACCGCCGCCTGTGGGAGCTCGCCCGTGATGCCTTCGCCCGGCTGTCTGCCGAGTGGATCAATCCGGTCAGCGAAGAGGAGGGCCTGGTCGCTGTGTTGCTGCAGGGTGCCGTTACCCTCGCGGACCACTCCGGCTCGGCTCACGTACCTCTGCAGACGCACATGCCGCTGCCCCGAAACTTCCTGAGCCGGTTACCGACGCCGTATCCCCACCAGCGGCAGGCAGCAGATACCGCACAACATCTCATCCTGGTGTCGCCCACAGGGAGCGGTAAGACGGAGGCCGGCTTGTCCTGGGCCTCGCGGCAGCTCGATGACATGCCGGCCCAGCCGCGCCTGGTCTGGCTCCTGCCGTACCGGGCCTCCATCGATGCCGCGCGGGATCGCTTCATCGCCAACCTCGACCCCGCCCCCGGCCAGGAGCGGCCGGACATCGGCGTGCTCCACGCCACCGCGGCACGTACGTTGCTGACCCGGGCGATTGCCGACGACTGCACGCCCGGCCCGGCCGACGCTCGCCGTGCCCGGGCCCGAGCCGGCGCGATGCGGCTGTTCAGTCAGCAGGTCAGGGTCGCCACCCCGCACCAACTGTTGCGTGCGGCCATCGCAGGAACCCGCTACTCCAGCGTCCTGCTCGAACAGGCCAATGCCCTGATGGTCCTGGACGAGCTGCATGCTTACGATCCCGCGACGTTCGGCCGGATCTGCGCCTGCATGCGGCTGTGGCAGCAGCTGGGTAGCCGGGTGGCGGTCCTGTCCGCGACCCTTGCCCAACCGATGATCGCGTTGATTCGCGACACTCTCGGCTCGGTCGAGGTACGCCGGGCTTCGACGGGCACGGCGCCCCCGCGTCATCGGCTCACACTGGACGAAGACCCGATCGACTCCGGCCCCAGCATTGAGCGCATCCGCAGGTGGCTGGACGAGGGACAGAGCGTCCTGGTGATCGCTAATACGGTCGCTACGGCGCAGGAGCTCTACACGAGGTTCGACGACCATCCAGACGTGATGTTGCTGCACTCGCGCTTCCGCTCCCAGGACCGGGCCGAGATAGAACGCCGCATCCTCCAGCGCTACCCCGAACGGGAGCCGGGAGAGACCACCCTGCGCGGTGGACTGGTCGTGGCCACCCAAGCCGTGGAGGTTTCGTTGTGCCTGGACTTCGACCGCGGAGTCACTGAACTCGCGCCGATCGAAGCCATCGCCCAGCGAGCCGGGCGCATCAACCGGCGTGGCCGGCACCCCGACGGCCTGGTGGAGTTCCGGGTCCACACCAAGGTCGTTCCCAACCGGCCGTACGACGAGGGCGCACTGGACGCCTCGCTCACCGCACTGACCAGCGCTCCGGGGCCGGAGATCTCGGAAGAGGCCATTGAGACCTGGCTGGACGTCGCCTACTCCACGGCATGGGGCCAGCGCTGGGCCGCCGAGGCCGAGCGTCACCGCGACGAATTCAGCCGGGACTTCCTCACCTTCCCCGACCCGTTCCACGACCGCAGTGAGTTCGCCGCCAAACTCGATGAGGCCTTCGACACCGTCGAGGTGCTGCTCAGCGCGGACCTGGATACGTACCGGACCGAAGCTGAGAAAGATCCACTCCTCGCAGCAGGCCTGCTGATCCCCATCCGCTACATGCAACTCGCAGCTCTCCGCGCCGCAGGGCGGGCGGAATTCGTCAAAGGCGACCTGCGCCTCTGGGTCATCGACGCCGAATACAGTCCCGTCCTCGGACTGGATCTGCAGGTCCAGCCCGCGCCTGTTCCGGAGACCGTTCTGTGAGCGACATCGGCGGGGTCCACATCAAGTACCTGCTGCACTGCCCGCGCCAGCTCTGGCTCTACATGCGTGGCTACCGCCCCGAGCAGCGCAGTGACGCGGTCGCCTACGGCGAAGCTGTGGATGACACCACTTATACGCGCCGACGGGATATCGACCTCGGTGAGGCGAAGATCGACTGGGTCACGACAGGCGCCGTCATCCACGAGACCAAGTCATCCCGAGCGCCCTCGGAACAGCACGAGGCCCAGGTGCGCCACTACTGCCTGCTGCTGGAACGCAGAGGCGTGACCGTCCAGCACGGCATCATCCACTACCCGCTCATTCGCCGTACGGTCACCGTCGCCTGGGACCGGCAGGCCCGCGCCCTCGCCGAAGACACCGAACGGCAGGCCCAGACCGTGATCAGTGCCTCCGACACACCACCCAGGTTGGACCGCCCACGCTGTCGTGGCTGCTCCTACACCGACTACTGCTGGGGAGACTCATGAGCGCCGCCGGCCGGACCTACTGGCTCACCCAGCCTTGTCGCATCCGCCGCGAAGACAACAGCGTACGCATCGAACGGGCCGACCAGACCCCGGTGCGCGTCCCCATCACCGACATCCGCGACCTGATCGCCTTCGACCACGTCGACATCAACACCTCGGCGGTTTCACTACTCAGCCGCCACGGCGTCATGGTTCACATTCTCGACCACTACGGGAACTACGCCGGCGCTATCGCTCCCGCCGAAGACACCAGTTCCGCTCATGTCCTGCGCCGCCAAGTCACCCTCGCCAGCACGGAAGACAAGCGCCTGGAGATCGGCCGCGCGCTCATCGCCACCACAGCGGCCAACGTCCGGTGGGCCATGGACACCGACCTGCTCGACACCCCGCTCGCCCGGCTGGAGGAACAACTCCCCACCTGCCAGACCAGCGAGCAACTCATGGGCGCAGAAGGCAATTACCGCCGTACTGCCTGGGGCGTTCTGGACACCATCCTCCCGCCATGGCTCCGCCTCGAAGGCCGGAGCCGCCGCCCACCTGCCAACGCAGGCAACGCCTTCATCAGTTACGCCAACGCCATCACCTACGCCCGAGTGCTGACCGCACTCCGCTGTACACCCCTGCACCCGGCCCTCGGCTTTCTCCACGCCGACACCGATCGGCGCCGCAACACCCTCGCCCTGGACCTGGCGGAACCCTTCAAACCGCTGTTCGCCGAACGTCTGCTCAAACGCGCCGCCGCTCAGAAGCTCCTGCGTCCCAGCGACTTCGAGTCCGACGTCGGCAACGCTTCCCTCAGCCGGGACGGCCGCAAGAAGGTCTCCGAACTCATCCGCACCGAGCTGGCCACCACCGTCCACCATCGGGCGCTACGCCGGAAAGTCTCCTACGAGGAGCTCATTCACCTCGAAGCTCTCAAACTGGTCCGGCTCTGCCTGGAGGACGCCGCCTACAAGCCGTTCCGGCCCTGGTGGTAACCGTGTTCGTCATCGTCGTCTACGACACCCTCGCCGAACGCAATCCCGCCGTCCTCAGAACCTGCCGGCAATACCTGCACTGGGTGCAGCGGAGCGTCTTCCAAGGCGAACTCTCCACGGCACAGCACCGCAAGTTCGTCAGCGCTATCAAGGCCCAGATCGACCCGAGCTATGACAGCATCCTCATATACCGCACCCAAGGCCCCCACAACATCCAGACCGACCTCATCGGCCAAGCCCTCGGCAACACCGACCCCGTTCTGTGAACCACCCCTTCTGACCTGGGCTTCTGCACTACCGGCGGGTTGCTGCAAAACCCCTCGCTCCGGTGCCATGCAAGGTGTCTCTGACCTGCGGCTTTACTCTCGGGGTCGCTCATCACCCCTGGAGGGATCGCAACGACACGTGCCGGGGGATGGTCTTGTTCACGCGGGGTCGCTCATCACCCCTGGAGGGATCGCAACGGGTCAGCCGGCCGAAGGCGGAGGGGCCCGGCTCCAGGGTCGCTCATCACCCCTGGAGGGATCGCAACCCGCCGTCTACGCCGAACGCGCCGGCGGCACGAGGTCGCTCATCACCCCTGGAGGGATCGCAACAGGCGTCCGCAGGCTTGCGCGGTGGTCAGGTACAAGGTCGCTCATCACCCCTGGAGGGATCGCAACCGCAGGTCGGTGCGGCGGTGGACGTCGATCGGCTTGAGGTCGCTCATCACCCCTGGAGGGATCGCAACTCAAGCCCTTGCCGGGCATCGCGGACGCGTTCGAGGTCGCTCATCACCCCTGGAGGGATCGCAACAAGAGAAGACGTACGCCGAATCCGACGACGGCAAGGTCGCTCATCACCCCTGGAGGGATCGCAACAACTGCTGGAGCGGGAGGCCGGTGATGGAGTCCCGTCGCTTATCACCCCTGGAGGGATCGCAACGTGTAGCCGCCCGGATCGTCTATGAGGCCGTCCGGGCGGGTCGCTTATCACCCCTGGAGGGATCGCAACACGCGGAACGCCTCCGTGAAGGTAGTCACGGGCGAGGTCGCTTATCACCCCTGGAGGGATCGCAACGCCCATCCGGGGACGACCGCGTACACGTCCTCACCGGGTCGCTCATCACCCCTGGAGGGATTCCGTGGATGGCCTTTCGCCTGGGTATTGCGCAGGAGCGAGGACGTATCGCTGGCTACTGAGTGTCACCGTTGCCACGCAGTCCACGGCATTATTGCTGCTGGCCGGGTCCTGATGCGCGTCGTGTGTTGAGTCGTTGTAGGACGGCCTGGGTTTCGGGAGAGGGGGCGACGCCGAGGGCGTTGAGGCGGGCGTCGAGGTGGCGGGCGCGTTGGCGGGCTTCGTCGGTGCGGCCGAGATCGAGGAGGAGGCGGATGGCGGAGCGGGTGGCGCTTTCCATGTCGGGGTCGAGGGCGCAGGCTTGGTCGTAGATTTCCAGGGCTCGTTCGTTGTGGCCTGCGCGTTCGTGGAGGGCGCCGAGTTGGAGGAGAGCCTTGACGCTGGCGATGGTGAGTGGCCAGCGGTGGTCCTGGTCAAGCCAGTCGTAGCGCAGGCCCTGGCCGAGTTGTCCGTGACATAGGGCTGCGGCGGTGTGAAGGGCGGCGCGTTTCGCGTGCTCGTCGGTGGCGGTGCGGGCGTCGGCGAGGGCCTGGTGGTAGGTCCACAGGTCGATGTGGATGTGTTGGGGTTCGATGCGGTAGGTCTTGCCGCTGCGTTCGATGAAGTGGGCCTTCTTGTCGTCCGGAGGGCAGGCGTCGCGCAGGGCGGTGCGCAGGTCCTTGAGGGCGGCGTGGAAGCGGTAGCCGGCCAGCGTTTCCTCGAGGTCGGGCCAGAGGTGGTCGCAGATCTGTTCGCGGCTCAGTCCCTTGGGGTGGAGGGCGAGGAGGACGAAAAGTTCGAGTGCCTTGGTTCGCCGGGACAGGTCCACGGGAGTGCCGTGTATGTCGATAGCGGGTTCGCCGAGGAGCGTGACCCGTACCGGTTGTGGTGTTGTGGACGGCTCGGGAACGGCGAGGTCGGCTGGGTGTTCGGGGTGGTCGACGGGCATGCCGTTGCCGGTTGCGAGCGTGTGGAGCAGCGAGGTCGCCGCCCCTGGCGGTAGGTGGAAAAGCGTCGCGTCGCGGAGTTCTGCGGCCATGGGGCCGGTCGCTTCGGTGATGCGGTGGTTCTGATCGAGCTCGCAGGTGGTTCCTGATGGGGCGTGGCCGGTCAGTACGGAGCCGACTCCGAGGCTGGATGCCATGGTCAGGAGGTTGTCGAGGTACGGGTGGCCGTCGGGGCAGGACGCGGCCAGCAGCAGCGCGGGCAAGGGCTCGCCGGGTTCGGCTTGGCGAAGCTGGTGGATGTCGTCGGCCTCGTAGTCCTGGAGGAGGCCGCGACGGCCGACGAGTTGTTCTTCGAGGTGGTTGAGGGCTTCGTCGAGGGTGGCGGTCAGCTGGAGTTCGGGCAGGTGGGTGGTTAGGGTGGTGATGGTGTCGCCGAACCAGCGTTCGGCGTCCTGAGTGGGGACGAGGACGCTGGCGCGGTAGGCGTCGGCCTGGGTGAGCAGGTCGAGGACGATGGCTCGGACGCAGTCGTCGGCTCCCGGGCCGGTGAGGGCCAGGTTCAGCCCTGACAGGGGAAGGTGCACGGGCTTGTCGTCGCGGGTTCCGGCTTTGAGCGTGACGGGTGGGTCTATCTCGAAGGCCGAACTGACCAGGTCAAGATCGGCTGGTGGTGCCGCCTCTGGTCGGGTGCTTCGGTACGCCTGTTCCAGTGCCCGTACGGCTGAAGGCTGGGGCTCGGGGGCGGGGACGCTGATGGGCTCGTCGATGGCAGGAGTGGTCAGGCGGCGTCTGCGGTGGAGCCGGGTGGCGGCGAGTGCGACGGCGATGCCGGCGGCGAAGGAGAGCGCCATCATCCCGCCCTGGGGGAGGACGACCACCTCGGAAGAGGTCGCTTCCGCGTTGGGCTTCGCGGGTGCGGCCGGAGGGCGTGGCGAGAAGGTCTCGGTGGTAGGCGCGGTTTCGCCCCGGGAGGGCTGGTGGGGCTCCGGCTCGGTGATGAGGCGCGACGAGGAGGCCCAGAAGTGTGGCGGCTCGTTCGTGGGGGCTTGGTGATGCGGCTTGGTGGTGAGCCGGGGGAGGGTACGGCGCAGGACCGGCTTTGCTCTTCGGGCGTCGCGCCCCCGCTTGGGCAGGACGAGACGCCATCCTGGTTCCAGTACGTCGGGGTCGGTCAGCCGCAGCCCTCCAGGCTGTGGGCGTCCCTTGTTGAGCTTGAAGATCTTCTTGTAGCGGCTGCCTTTGCCGAGATGCTGCTTGGAGATGCCCCACAGCGTCTCGCCGGAGGCGACGGTATGCGTCCGTGCGCGCTCGGGCTTTCTGGCGTCGGCGGGCAGGCGCAGGGTGCTGCCGGGTTCGAGCCACTCACCGCGGGTGAAGGGGCTGCCGTCGTCCATGGTGCGGCCCTGGTTCAGGGCGATGATGTCGCGGTAGCGCATCGGATCGCCGAGCTGCTTGTCGGCGATGGTCCACAGGGTGTCCCGCTGCTGGACGACGTAGGTGACGTAGGGCTTCTCGGCGACGCTGCCGGCCGGTTCCACGGTTGCCGCGTGTTCGGGCAGTTCCGTGGAGGTGGCGGCGACCGCTGCGGCTGGGATCAGGGCGCGGGGCGCGGCGATGGGGGCGGTCGCGGCGACGGTGATGGTGGTGATCAGGTACGCGGCCAGTCGCTGGAAAGGCAGGCGTACGTGGTTGCGCCGGGCACGGACCGTGCCCACCAGCTCCACCGCCACGGCGAGGGCGAACAGCGCCCAGCAGGTCCACACGGTGGCCAGCAGGAGGGTCTTGATGACGACGGGCTCGCCTGGTGTGGCCAGGTCATCGAGCGTGGGCAGGGCGACAGGCCAGAAGAAGATCAGCAGGATGGCGGGGATCCCGGCCAGCAGGGCGATGAGTGCCGTGCCGGCGGTGGCTCTGGCGAGCAGTGGATGACGCAGCCCGTACATCGTCATGGTTGTCCTCGTTCGATGCCGTGGAACATCCGCGCGGCGGCGGAGGCTGTGGCGGTAACGGTGTCGATGCCGATCAGGGAGAGCAGGAAGGTGGGCCGGGACACGGTGACGGTGACCCGGACCTGGTTGCCGGTCGTGGAGACGGCGCCGGCGTGGCCGGCTGCGGACAGGTAGGCGCGGGCCGCGGCGGAAGCTCGGGCGGGGTCGGTCTCGAACTGGCCGCTGGCGTAGGCGCGTGCGGTGTCCAGCTGTCCGGCTCCGGCTCGGGCGGCTTCCTCGGCCGCGGCGTACGCCTCCCGGTAGGCGCGGATCTTGGCGCCGCCGTCCACCATGAGGCCCGCGCACATCAGCAGGGCGAACGCGATCACTGCGGTGAACACCGTGACCGAACCCCGTTCGCCGTTCACGGCTGGTCTCCGCGGGCTCGGTAGAGGTCGATCGGGCTGGTGAAGCGGCTGGTGAGGTTCTTGGTACCGGGGATTCCCGGTACGGCGAGGTCGGCCAGCTGCACCTCGCAGGAGACCTGGGCGACCACGGTCGCGGGCCTGCCGAGCGGGGCCGACAGGCCGGTGGTGTCCACAGCCACCGACGGCGCGCAGGCCAGCCCTTCGCGGGCGAGCGCCGCCCGTGCGCTGCTCAAGGCGGCTGATCGCGCGGTGGCCGGGTCGCGGGCGATGGAGGCCTGGCGGGCGGCGTCCCGGGCGGCGGCTTCGATGGCGCTGTGGGCGAAGGAGACGCGGCCCAGCCCGATGACCATCACCAGCAGCGCGATCAGCGCCGGTGCGATGATCGCCATCTCCAGGGCGATGGACCCGCGCTCGTGGGTCATCCGGTGGTCCATTTCTCGATGGGGGCGCGGGCGATTTGGGTCACGGGGAGCGTGAGCAGGGGGACCAGGCTGATGGCCTGTCCGCTGACCGACACTTCTAGGGTGTCCGTGTCGCGGGTGATGGCGACGTCGGGGTGGGTGAGGAAGGAACCGCCGGCCTGGCGGATGAAGCGTTCGGCGCTCGCCTGCCCTGCCGACAGGGTGGAGCCGTGGGCGCGGCCGGCGCGTAGTCCTTCCTGGGCGGCGGCCATGGCGAGGGTTCTGGCGTGGAACCACAGTGCGGTGTTCATGGCGAGCATGACGAGCAGGAGCACCGCCGGATAGACCAGGGCGGCCTCCAGCGTCGCCGATCCGCGCTCGCGTTCGCTCATTTGATTTTGGCGAGCTGTTCGTTGACGACGGAGGTGATCTTCGTGCCGACGGTGATGGCCAGCAGGAAGACCACGGCCGCGATGATCACCCATTCGACGGTCGACGCGCCGCGTTCGGGGTCCAGGCCGCGTCGTACGGCACAGCGGTTGATCAGCAGCTCCAGCCGTACGGCGATCGCGAGCGCGCGGTTACGGATCATTGGTCGGATACCTCCGGGAGAGCGGTCAGCCGCCGGTCATCCGCGCGAAGGCGGGATAGCCGAGCAGCAGCAGGAACCCGAGGACCGACAGGGCCATCGGGACGGTCATGGTCTCGGTACGGGACCGGGCCTTGGAAACCTCGGCCGACAGGTCCGCCTCGCGCAGGGACTGGGCCTTGGCCATCAGGGTGTCGAGAATGCTCGCTCCTCGGGTGCCGGCGAGCTGGGCGATGGCGGCCATGTCCGCCAGCTCCGGGACGTCGACCTCCTTGGACAGGCGGGTGAGTTCGTCCCACGCGCTGCCGGTTCCTCTCCGTCCAGGGTCGAGAGCCTGGGCCAGCCGCTGGAAGGTCCACCCGTGGCCGACCTTCGCCGCGGACTCCAGCGCCTCGGCCGGTCCTGCCCCTGCGGCCCGGGCAAGCGCGACCAGGTCGAGGTAGGCGACGATGGCCTGCCGGAACGCCGCGCGCGCCTCGGCGGCCTGGCCGCGGATGGCGGCGTCAGGGGCGAAGAACACGGCGACGCCGAACGCCAGGCACGCCGCCCAGGAGACGGGCCAGGGCAGGACGACATCGAGCAGTGCGCACCACGCCCAGAACACGAACGGTCCGGCCGCACCCAAGGCGATCATCAACGCCTTCTGGGCGAGGTAGTCGTGGGACGTCTTGCCGAGCAGGGCCAGATCCGCGTGCGGAACCCTCGCGCCGACCAGCGTTCCCGAAAGTTTCGTGACCAGCCGTGATTTCCAGTCCTGGGCGGGCTCAGCCCGTGCGCCCGGCCGCAGGCGTTCCATCGCGGGCGCGAGCGCCGGAGGGGCCGGGAAGGCGGTGGACAGGGCGAGAGCGGCTCCGAGGCCGCTGACCGCGCCGCAGGCCAGCACGATCTCGATCATGTACGCTCCCCTGCGGCGTTGAGGAAACGGTGCCCCTTCGGCGCCTTGGCCAGGCGGTGCAGCCAGGTGAACGCGCCCGCGTACAGGCCGATCACGACGGCGAGCACCAGCTGCCCGCCGACCGTGCCGAACGGAGCCACGTAGGTGGTGTTGAGCAGGGCGAAGGTCGTGTATCCAAGGAGGGCGCCGACGACCCAGCGGGCGGTGACGCGGTGGGTGGCGCGTTCAGCGTTGATCTCCCGGCGGGCGGCGACGTCTTTGGCGACCGTACGGGCCAGGCGTTGCAACACCTCACGCAGCCCTTGACCGCGAGCCCGGCAGGCCAGGATCAGCGCGGCGGCGATCATGTCGCCGGTAGGGTCGGCCAGATCGTCGGCGAACGCCCTCAGCGCCTGCTCGGTGGGGGTGCGATAAGTGAGCCGCCGGGCCAGTGCCCGCACCTCGGTGGCGATCGGCGCGGGTGGGTGGTCGGCGCTGGAACGCAGCGCTTCTTCGATGCCCGCGCTGCCGCCG
>NZ_JBDPLS010000035.1:0-10026 GCF_039871515.1 Nonomuraea sp. B1E8
TCCCACACCGGCGAGCCGCCCAGCCGGGCGAACACCCCGCCGAGTGCTCCGGTTAACCCCGTCCGGTCAGCGCATTTACGTAGGAGGACCGCTCCCGCGTGCCCGATGAGCCCCTTGCCGTCCCCCCATACAGACAAGCGGTGGTCCCATGCCGTACCGTTCACCCGGAAGGTGCATCCGTTCTCGCGATGTGAGTGATCTAGACAGTCAGATCATCGCAGGTCGGAGGCACCTTCTTTACTTATGGATCATCAAGGCGAAATTCCGGCTGAATAGCCGAGGCTGAATAAGCCGCAGGCGCCGCCGGCAGGTGACCGGCGCCTGCGAGGAACGCAGACGGCGGGGATCCCACCCCGCGATGCCAGTGTGGCAGGCCGGGGCGGGCAGCTCCTCGTCGTGGCGGTCGACGCTGGTGCCGGCGAGATGCACGGTGCGCGAGCCTTCGACGCGCACGGCACGGGCGGGCTCGCCGACGGCGGGCCGGTCGACCACCGTGCCGGTCAGCATATCCGTGCCGGACGTATTCAAGGCTTTAGCCTTCAAAACAATACCAAGATCTACGTGGCAGGCGGATTTGTTTGCGCGGGCAACACCGCAATACACGCTCGCAGAAATAGGAATCATTCAGCTTTTGCCGGAGAGGGGCGGCGTGCCTCACGCTCACGGTTTCCCACAGTTTCCCAGTGGAAACCGCTGCGGAACCCGCGAGCGCACGCCGTCGTGAGACGGCTGGCACCGCCACCGAAGGAGGTAGCCATGACCACCCCAATGCCGTTTAGATAGTAGTTGATCATGGTTTTCGCTGGGTGGCCGATGGTGCGGGCAAGAGCGTGACGGTCGGTGGTCCTGCGTACCGGATGCCCTTGTCGGAGGGGCGTCGCTCGCGGTAGCTGCTCTTGCGGGAGCGTTTGACGGCTCGTGGGTAGGAGCGGTGGCGGCGGCGTGGGTTCGTGTTCCGTCGGTGCGCGACGTGATGGAGGGCCCGGTTCCAGGTGGCGTCGGGTGGCTCAGGGGGAAAAGGCCGCGCGGTCGGTGACCGAGCGGCGCACGATGCGGACGGTGCCCAGGAACTTGATCCGGTCGGGGTCGATCCCGGCGGTGGTGGCGGCGGTGCAGGTCAGGGTGCATAACGCCCAGTGGGTCAAGAGGTAGGCCCAGATTTCCTGGTAGGCCGACTCTGGGGTGCGGGAGCGGAGGATCCGGCCCGGCCCTCGCAGGTGCGTCTTGAGCTGATCGATGCCGGTTTCGGCCTCCCAGCGATCGTGGTAGCAACGGGCCAACTCTTCGGCCGTGGCCTCGGCCGGGTCGAGAATGCTGGTGATCAGCCGGATGTGCTCGCCCTTGCGGTCGGGCACGGTGTAGTCGACCACCCGGACGATCACCGCGTGCTCGGGGTTGAGGTCTCGTCCCTGGCGGGCGGCCTCGCGCAGCCGATCCTTTTGTGACTGGCGCAGGCCGGCGGGTTTGGTGATGACGGCGAGCCAGGACCCGTCGGCCAGGTCATGCAGCCAGTACGGGCGCAGCCCGGCCTGGACCCGCCACAGCAGATGCGCGCCCCCACGGCGGGCCTCGTTCCAGGCGGGGAAGCTGTAGAAGCCGCGGTCGGCGGTGAGCAGCATCTCCGCGGTCAAGCGCCGATACAGGGAGAAGGCGAGAGTCTGCTCGCCGGCCCAGCAGCCCGCCACATCGGCGGCCACGATGGCGTGGCTGGCGCACTCGCTGATGGCGACCACCCGGGCCTGCGGGAACGCGGTCTCATAACCGCCTGCGCTGTCGCGGCCGAACTCGGCGACGTTGGCCTCGGTGTCGGGCAGATCCAGAACGAACCCGTCGATCGCCATCACCCGCAGGCCGTGCAGCCACGCGCCCAGCGTCGACTCGGTTGCCGCAGGCCGGGCGATCTGCTGGAACACGTCCTTGACCGGCTCGGTTCCCAGGCGCTGGCGGGCTTGGGTGATCGCCCCACGGGTCGGCGCCTGCCAGCGCGCCCCCGGCACCAGGGCCAGCATGCCCGTCAGCTTCTCGGCGACCTCCTCGTAGTCGTCGTCCGGGTAGAGGCACAACGCGATCAGCAGGTAGATGACCACATGCGCGGGGAGTTTGCGAACGCGACGCTCCCGGCATCCGTGCGTGGCGATGGCCGCGTCCAGGGCCTGGCGAGGGATCAGCGATGTCAGCGCTCCGACGGCGATCAGATCCGTCAACCGCCCCGAACTGCCTGTGTCATCCGACAAGATCACCAAACGACCGCTACCAGCAAGATCGCTATCTAAACGGCATTGAGAGACTCTGTCGGTGATCTTCCGGAAGTCCTGCGAACCGAGGGGGTTGATCGCCAGTATCTGGGGGTTGGTGTAGATCGCGAACCTTCGGAGTGACCAGGTGGCCGTTCGTCCTTGCCGTGGTCGGGTAACGCCGGAACTGACTGCGCGGGTGGCTCGCGCGAGCAACCCGCGGGGCACGACGGCGATGTGGGTGCGCGACCATCTCGACGGGCTCTGGAGCGACGAGGACTTCGTCGCATGGTATCCGCGCGACGGGCGGCCGGGACTGTCGCCTGCGCAGTTGGCCACGGTGTCGGTGCTGCAGTTCCTGCTGAACCTGTCGGACCGGCAGGCGGCCGAGGCGGTGCGCTGCCGGATCGACTTCAAATACGCGCTCGACCTCGATCTGGACGATCCCGGCTTTCACCACAGTGTCCTGACCGACTTTCGGGACCGACTCGCCGAAGACGACCGCGCCGATCGGCTGCTCGGCCTGGCGCTGGAACGGATGAAGGCCGCCGGCCTGGTCAGGGAACGGGGCCGGCAGCGCACCGATTCCACGAACGTGCTGGCTGCAGTCCGCGACCTCACCCGCCTGGAGTTGATCACCGAGGCGATCCGGGCGACGTTAGAGGAGCTCGCGCGGGAGGATCCAAGCGTGCTGGACGCGCTGGTCGACGAGCAGTGGGCCAAGCGCTACGGCCGCCCAGTCCGCCTGGTCAGCCAACCGTCCCGACCCGTCGGCCGGTTGAAGGACGCAGGCCAGGACGCGTTCGCGTTGCTGACCCTGCTCCGCGGACGGGCCCGCGGCCGGCACGCGGAGGGCCTGCGCCAGATCTTCCTGCAGAACTTCGTCCCCGACAGTCGAGGCGCCGTCCGGCCCCGATCCGATGACGACGGGTTCCCGCCCAGACGGCTGCGGATCGTCTCCCCCTACGATCTCGAGGCCCGCTGGGGATGCCGGGGCGACAAACGATGGACCGGCTACCTGATCCACACGACCGAGACCTGCGACGACGACACGATCAACCTGGTCACCGACGTCGCCACCACCTGCGCCAGCCGCAACGACAGCACCGCGCTTTCGGGCGTCCACGACCGGCTGGAGCAGCGGAAACTCCTTCCCGCCGAGCACCTGGTCGACTCCGGCTACACCTCCGTGGTCGGCATGCACCAGGCCGCCCGTCGCACCATCACCCTGATCGGCCCGCTGCACACCAACAACTCCTGGCAGCACCGCACCCAACCCGGTTTCTCCCGGGACGCCTTCACCATCGACTACGACCGACGGCAGGTCACCTGCCCCAACGGCAAGACCAGCGGAGACTGGATCGAGCCTCCCGCCCAAGCCCCCTACCTAGTAGTGAAGTTCGACCGCAGGCTGTGTGACCCGTGCGCCGATCGGTCTCGCTGCACCCGCTCCAAAGAGGGCCGCTCGGTGACCTTCCTCCCCCGCGATCTGCACAAACTCCAAGCAAGCAACCGCCAAGACCAGCAAGACTCCGCGTGGCTACGCACCTACGGCTCCCGATCCGGCGTCGAGGGCACCATCAACGAATTCGTCAACGCCCACCGTGCCCGCGACTGCCGCTACCGCGGCCTGGCCAAGACCCACGTCCAGCATGTCCTCACCGCGATCGCCGTCAACGTCGAGCGGCTCCACGCCCACCACGCGCCCGCCGCCCGGCGAAAACGCCCCATCACAGCCTTCCAGCAGTACCTCATCAACCGCGAACTCCCCATCCCCCGCTGGTGGCGGCAAGGCGCGGCATAACCTCCGACACTCAAGATCACCGACAGAGTCGCTCATTGGGGTAGAACCGGCCATAATAGTTCATCCAGCCCGACACGATAGGGTTGATCCACTGTGCCAGGTCCTGCTCGGAGCATGTGTAGTTCATCGGACTCCTAAAGACCCCATGCCACTTCGTGGCGCCCTCGGATAAGTGAAACTTGGGGTGCGTCGCCCGCTGACGTCGTACTCGCTTGGACCTGCGAGGCCGTTCTAAAGACTGACGCTGGAGCCTGCCCGGTAGGTACCCCGGATTGCCGCTACGAGCGCGTGTCACAGCATCTCGATGTTGTCGCGGGTTCCGCGGACGACGCACCTCATCCATCCTCGGGGGCAGAGCACGGAGGCGCAATGGAGGTCGTCCACCCGGCGGTGGCCGGGATCGACGTGCACAAGAAGATCTTATGGGTGGCCATCCGGCTGCCCGGCGAACACCGGCCGTTCGTCCGGAGCTACCGCACCTTCTGGCGGGCGCTGCAGAAAATGGCCGCCGAACTGGTCGAGCTCGGCGTCACCGACGTGGCGATGGAATCGACCGGCGTGTACTGGTGGCCCGTCTACCACGCGCTGGCCCAGACGGGCCGGATCGAGGTCTGCGTGGCCAACGCCGAGCACCTCAAGAGCGTCCCGGGTCGCAAAACCGACATCCGTGACTGCCAGTGGATCGCCGAACTGCACCAATTCGGCCTGCTACGGCCGAGCTTCATCCCCGCTCAGAACGTGGCGGCACTGCGGCACCGCACCCGCTACCGCAAGAAGCTCATCGAGGCCCGCATGAGTGAGGGACAGCGGCTGGCCAAGGTGCTGGAGGACGCCGGGATCAAAATCGACTCGGTCGCGTCCAAACTGCTGTGCATTTCCGGCCGGGACATGATCGAAGCGCTGATCGCCGGAGAACGCGACCCGCACGTGCTGGCAGGCCTGGCCCGCTGAGGTGCCCCGAACCTTCCGGACTCGGACCCAAGTAGGGTCAGAGATAGTCCGGGAAGGAAGCACGTGGCGAAGAAGCCGAGAATATATCCACCTGAGTTGCGGGCCGAAGTAGTCCGGGCCGTCATCGACGACGGGAAGACCCCTGCACAGGTTGCCCGCGATTTCGGGCTGGTGGCAGAGACGGTTCGCAATTGGGTGAAGGCGGAGAAGTCGAAGAACTCTGGTAATACCGACGAGGCCCGCGCCGCCATCGACCGCGCCAGGCTCCAGGAGATGGAACGACGCGTTCAGGAACTTGAGCAGGAGAACGCTTTTCTGAAAAAAGCCGCGGCCTTCTTTGCGAAAGAACTCCCGTAAGCGAGAAGTACGAACTCATTCTCGCTGAGAAGGCCAACTTCGAGATCATCCTGATGTGCCGCCTGCTCGGTGTTTCGAAATCCGGATACTACGACTGGGAGAAGCGCCCGATGTCGGCGACCGAGCAACGGCGCGAGGACCTCAAACTCTTGATTGACTTCGTGTTCGCCGAATCCGGCCGGACCTACGGGTACCGCCGTGTTCACGCGGAGCTCAGGCGTGCTGGCGTCGAGGTGGACGACGAGCTCGTTCGCAAGCTCATGCGCCAGATGGGCCTGGTCCCGGTGCAGGTCAAGCGACGCCGTGGGCTGACGATCGCGGACAGGACCGCAGCTCCGGTCCCTGACCTGGTGCGACGCGACTTCAGCGCAGACATGCCCGGCCAGAAGATGATCGGTGATATCACGCAGATCGATACGGGTGAGGGTGCGCTTTTCCTGGCGACGGTTATCGACTGCTTCAGCAAGAGCGTGATCGGCTGGGCGCTGGACGTGCGATATCCGGCGAGCTTGGTGTGCGCGGCCATCGATATGGCTGCGGCCCGCATTGAGATGCCCGACGGGGCGATCTTTCATTCCGACCGAGGGAGTCAACTTAGGTTCAACCAGTCGTCGCAACGCTGCTGCTCATCAGCAAGTTTAGATGCTCGCTGAAAGCTTCGGCCGGTGTCTTCCACCCGAGGGTCTTTCGGGGCCTGGTGTTGAGCGTGAACGCCACGGCCGCCAACTCTGCGGCATCCCACCGCGACAGGTCGGTGCCTTTGGGAAAGTACTGCCGCAGCAGGCCGTTCGTGTTCTCGTTGCTGCCACGCTGCCAGGGGCTGTGCGGGTCGGCGAAATAGACCCGCACGCCGGTGTCGATACGCAGCTGAGCATGCTGAGCCAGCTCCGTCCCCCGGTCCCACGTCAGCGAGCGGCGCAGTTGCTCAGGCAACCCGGTGATCTCTTTGGTGATGGCGTCTCTCACGGCTTCGGCACCGCGGCCGCCCAGCGCGGGGCCGTTCTTCACGCGCTCCTGGATGCCGTAGCCCTCCATCCGGGGCAGGTGCAGCAGCAAGGTGAACCGGGTCGTGCGCTCGACCAGGGTGCCGATCGCTGATCGGCCGGTGCCGATGATGAGGTCACCTTCCCAGTGGCCCGGGATCGCGCGGTCGTCAGCCTCGGCGGGCCGCTCGCTGATCAGCACCTCGGGGGTCACGTGGCCGCCGGCCTTCTGCCGGGCGCGTGCCCGCGGCACCCGCAGCGCCCGCCCGGTGCGCAGGCAGGCGACCAGCTACCGCTTGAGCGCTCCTCGGCCCTGGATGAACAGGGCCTGGTAGATCGCCTCGTGTGAGATCCGCATGGACTCATCCTCGGGAAAATCGACCTTCAGTCGATGGGAGATCTGCTCCGGACTCCACGAGCTGGTCCAGCGGCGGTTCTGACGCCGGGGTTTGTTACGTCCCTTCCACGGCGCCGTCTGCGGTCCCGCCACCGGCGTGCCGTCCGGGTGGCGGACCTGTCCGGCCAGCCGCTCCTGCACGTACTCGCGCAGCTGCTGGTTGGCCGCCAGTTTGGCGGTCTTCGGCCGCCGGGCCCGCCGTTCGGCGTGCCATTGCGCGACCGTCGCGCGATATTCAACGTCATAGGTCCGGGTCGAGGCGTTGCGCCGGATTTCGCGGGAGATCGTCGATGCCGACCGCCCCAGACGCCGCGCGATCTCGCGCACGCCGACCTTCCGGGCACGGCACAGCGCGATCTCTTCCCGCTCCGCGAACGACAGATAACGGCCCGACACAGTCGGGGCAAGGCATGGTCCCACCCCGCCAGCCTGGCGAAACCAGCGCGTCCCCACCGCCGGCGACACGCCGATCTCCACCGCCGCGTCCTGCGAAGTCAACCCTCGAGCGATCGCTTGCCAGAACCGGACGCGGTCCTGTCGCCAGGCGACACTGGGCCGTCCCGGCGAGGGGATCTGCCCGCGATACAACCGGACAGCCTGCTGCTTCTTGCCCAGACCCATTCGTCAACACCTCCAGCGACGGAGTGTTGCGACGAGCAGTTGAATCCGCCCAATACACGTCGATCGAGTTCGGTGAGACACTCGGCAAGTACGACATCAGGCAATCCGTTGGGCGCACCGGAAGTTGTTTCGACAATGCGATGGCGGAATCGTTTTTCGGTAAACTGAAGACGGAGCTGGTGCATCATCGCACGTTCGCCACGCGTGCCGAGGCGCGGCGCGAAGTGATCAAATTTATCGAGGGGTTCTATAACCGGCGGAGACTTCACTCTGGGTTGGGATATCGCCCGCCTTCAGAAGTGCTAGAGGAATGGTTCGGGAATCTGGCTGCGGCGTGATATAATTTCATTTGGGTCGAGTCCGGAAAATTCGGAGCCCCTCACGCGGCGTCCTGCGGCACAAGCACGAGGACCTGGTCGCGGCCTGCGACGGGCGCTTCACCGACACCCACGCCGCCAGGTGCCGCCTTCATCTGGACGCCTACGACCACACCACCGGCAAGATCGCCGAACTGGATGGCCTGGTCGCCGAAGCCGCCACCGTCTTCGAGCCGGTCATCACCCGGCTGATGACCATCGTCGGGATCGGACGGCGCACCGCCGAGGTGATCGTCGCCGAGACCGGCGCGGACATGTCCCGCTTCCCCACCCCCGAACAGCTGGCCGCCTGGGCCGGGCTGGCCCCCGGCAACCAGGAGTCAGCGGGTAAACGCCGGCGAGCCACCGCCCGTAAGAGCAACAAACACCTCAAGGCCGCCATGGTCGAAGCCGCCTGGGGCGCCTCCCGCACCCGATCCAGGATCGGAGCCCGGCTGCGCCGCCTGGTACGCCGCTTCGGCAAGCAGCACGCCAAGAAGGCCGCGATCGCCACTGCTCACACGCTGCTACGCGTCTGCTGGGTGGTCATGGCCCGAGGCGAGGACTACCGCGAAGACGGTAGCGACTTCTACGACCGGCGCGAAGCCCGCCAGGCCCACTATCTGGCCACCCGCTATCAAAAGACCCTGGAACGCCTCGGCTACCAGGTCACCCTGATCGCACCCGGCCCCGGCCCGGCAAATCACCCCGACCCCGAACAACCACAGGAACCGGCAGTCTGAAACCCCGCAGGTCAGTGGCCGGTCACGCCAGCGCGCCCTCCATCCGTCCGCCAGCTTGCCCGCCGGAATGACAACGGTCGCCCGGCCTCCGGAGGCGGTGGCGACCGAGGTCCCGGCCCAGATCTGGCCCGTTCCCTGGCTGGTGGCTGAAGGATCGTGCTCGAGCTCGAACTCAGCCGTCAGGCTGGCTTCTCCGATGTCGGAGACGGTCGCCGCCAGTTGTGGAGTCAAGGAACTGGTGACGATGGCACCGTTGACGTTCTGCGCGGGTGACATGGCAAGCTCTGTGGCGGTCGGCGGCTGCGCCGACCCGGTGGTGGTGATGGTCAGCGTCGGCGGCGCGTTGAAGTCGGTGTCCTCCGAAGAGGTGAACGCCCGGTAGTTGTCGACGTCCGCCTCGCCGGGCGACTTGAGCACCAGCCCATGATTGGCGGCGCCGGCGGCCCAGTCCTGGGCGATGCCTGTGACGTCCCACTCCATGCTGTCCGGCCAGACCGCACAGTCGGGCGTTGACACCCTTGAAGTTGGTGGAGGCGTCCTCCGTGGTGAAGGCCGGCATGCCGCCCCAGTACAGGTTCTCCGGATCCCAGGCACCGGTCAGCCGGGCGACCTGGATGCCGCGGGCCAGCGCCGTGCCGCAGTTGTGGCTGTCGATGGTGTTCATCGACAGCGTGGCCTTGGTCACCGTGCTGCCTTGCAGGCCGGGGGTGTCGATCTTTAGGTGCGTCCGGGACTTAAAGTAGCCCGCCATAGTGCCGGCCATGATGATCGAGGTGTCCGGCAAGGCGGGCGAGTCGACCGTGTCGTGTGTGGTGACCTCCATGTCGGCGCTGACAGGCAGCGCGACCGCCGCAGCCACCCGCACCGGGTACGTGGTGCCGGCGTCGGCCAGGAACGCCTGGTCAGGCTTGACCACCAGTTCCGTACGACCGCCCTCGCTGACCACACCGTGCCGACCTTGCCACGCTTGGCCAGCGGGAGCCGTCCTTCGCCGCTGCCGTCCGACACGACCGACCGTGTCCCCGTGGCGATCAGCTTGTCGTCCTTGCCCTTGAGCAGCAGGCGGCCGTCCTTGCCCTCCGATAGGGCCAGGCCCTCGTCTTCGACTCCGATCCGCAGTTCCACCGGCTTAGCGGGCCGCTGACGCAGCACCACTTCATGCCGGAACCCGGTCGGCAACGCCGTCACCACCAGGTCGGCACCGGTTCCCGCAGCGTTGGCATAGGTTGCGGTATTGCGATGGATCCTCGGTTTGGGCAGCGGCGTCGGCCAACGGAGGGCGTAGCTGTGCCCGTCAGCACTCATCTTCGCGAACGGGGCATCTCCACCGGCAGAAATCTTCACCTCGACGCCTTGGGCGATCGTACTGGGCCGCCAGATCCCGCCGTCGTCGACCAAAGTGGTGTCGATGGGAACCCACGAGCCCTTCTTCTTCGTCCGTACCGGGCCTGTGGCTTGGGTTCCGCAGATGTGTCTGAGGAAAAGCACACGAATCTAGGTGTTGAGCTGCGGTAACGCATGCTGGAGCGCGTGCGCGGCGTGTTACTAGGGCGGGGTGTTGTTGCTGGTCAGGAGGGGGT
>NZ_JBDPLS010000036.1:0-9159 GCF_039871515.1 Nonomuraea sp. B1E8
CCGTTCACCCGGAAGGTGCGTCCGTTCTGTGCGATGTCTTGATCTAAGCAGTCAGATCATCGCAGGTCGGAGGCACCTTCTTCATTTATCGATCTTCAGGGCGAAATTCGGGCTGAATAGCTGAGGTTGATGGGCGGCGGAGGTTGAGGTGAAGCCGCCGATCACAGCGGGCTTGAGCGTGGGCGGTTTGATCAGTAGCCGGTGTCCGGCCTTGGTGAGGGCGGCGCGTAACTCCGCAGCGGTGTAGGCGGCATCGGCCAGGATGTGCAGTGGCCCGTGGTCGTGAGCGAGCAGGCCGGGGGCGACGACGGCCTCGTGATGAGCGACTCCGGCGCCGGGCAGCAGGGGCGGCGGCGGTGAAAAGGCCGGCTTCTGGCTCGACGGCCAGGTGGGCCTTGTAGCCGTCGTTACGCTGTTGCTGGGTCTTGTGGATGCGGCGGACCTCGGGATCGAGGTTGCGTCCGCGGAAGTGGTGTACGGGCCCGCCCTGCCGCCGGCATCGCCCGGTTGGCTGAGCCTCGGCCCTCCAGCGGGAAGTACCTGGCATGGTGGCTGCCGATGGCGATGGTCTGCGGCTAGAGCGTAGCCCAGGAGAGTGACGACGCCCTCAATGGCGATGGCCGGTTGCTGTTCCGGGTTGTACGCACGTATTTGGCACGATCGACGGCTGCGTTGTCCGCGGGTGGAGGCGGTCGTAGCGGGTTGCCGCTGCGCGGATGACCCGAAATCGGGGGTTGACCTGGGGGAATACCTCGAAGATCATCCCGACCATATCCCCGGATCATGGTCCTACGGCTGCATACGGGCGCTCTCGGCTGCCTACCAAGGTCCACAAAGCAAAAGACCTGCGGCCGTAAAACCGCAGGTCGTAGGCCAAAATGCCTGGTCAGATGCGTGCCCCCGGCAGGATTCGAACCTGCGGCACCCGCTTTAGGAGAGCTCGAGCCGTACGGAGCCAGGTATGTCCATCAATGAGCGGTATGTAGGAATTAGCTGAGGCTGCCCAACGACTTCCCATGGCCCGCCACCGGCCCTCCTTTGACCTGGTCAGGGCATTAGCCGTGGCGAAAGCTCGCAAGGTGTTCCCGCTCTTCAGGTGCGGGTCCTTGATGGTGGTCAGCGTCGGTGTCCCTCGCGCTGGCCCGGTGGCGGTGCGGTGTGGCACCCGGCCATCCGGGGTCGTGTCGGGAGCCTCCTGCCGCGGATCTTGCGGAACTGGGTTGTAGGGCGGGGTGACCTCAAGCCGCCTGCCTGCGTTGACGCGGTTGATGCTAACGGAGCCCGGCTTTCCCGTTACAGAAAAGGATCTTTACTATAGTCGGCGGACATGTGATGATCACTTGGTTTTGCCACATCTGTTCGAAAGGATCGAGTGAACACATCACGAACAGCGTCTGGCTTATCCGGCCGGACGCGCCGCCGCGCTGCCCTGATCGCGGTTCTGACGCTGCCGCTCTCGCTGGTGAGCGCACCCGCGATCGCTCAGAACCCCACGCCACCCCCCACCCCAGCCTCCGCGACATCACCGCCCAGCACCCCCGCCACGCCCACCAGTAAGGCGCTGGCGCAGGCCAAGAAGGACAACCGGCGCATCGAGATCGAGTCGATGCGCTCGGAAGGCGCCACCTTCTACGCCAACCCGGACGGCAAGACGGTCCGGATGGAAATGCACACGCAGCCGATCCGCGTCAAGCACGCCGACGGCAAAGGCTTCACCCCGATCGACACCACCCTCATCGAGGCGGACGGCGCCATCAAGCCCAAGGCGGCACACGGCGATCTTGTCCTGTCCGCTGGCCAGGACAAGACCCTCCTCAAGAGCCGGGCGGCCGATGCCACGGCGCAGATCGGCACGCCGTCGGTGTTGCCCGAGCCGCGCTTGAAGGGCAGCACCGCCACCTACCCCGACGCCTACGGCAAGGGCCGCGACCTGGTGGTGACCGCGAACGCCACCGGCTTCCGGCAGCGGATCGTCATCGCCGAACGGCCCACCGGCCCAGTCTCCTTCCAGGTGCCGGTCGACCTGCCCGAGGGGTTGTCGTTCAAGACGAACGCCGCAGGCCGGCCCATCATCGTGGGCAAGGACGGCAAGACGCTCACCGAAGTGCGGCCGACCCTGCTGCAGGACGCGACAGCCGCCGACGCCGGCGCCCCGATCGACGCGGGCAAGGTCGGCAAGGCCGCCGTCACGCTGAGTGAGGACGGCACGAGCCTGGTGTTCACGCCGGATGCCGCGTTTCTGGCCGATCCGGCGGTCACCTACCCGGTGACGATGGCCGCCGCCGCGGACGACTGGTGGGAGACCGACACCAGCGAATGGCACCTCGGCGGCCAGGACACCTTCGTCAACGACGCCGACTACCCCGACAGCTGGGACAACTTCACCCTCGACCGGATCCTGGTCGGCAAGTCCAACGACGGCGCGGTGCGCTGGCGCGGCTATCTCCAGTTCCCCGACGTGCCGGCCGAGTTCGCGGGCGCCACGGTGGAGAACGCCGACCTGATCTTGTGGAACTACTATTCCAACGCCTGTGGGGAGCGCGTGGGCTCTGGCATCACGGCGCGGCGGATCACCTCCGACTGGGAGGAGGCGACGCTGCACTGGAACAGCCAGCCGTCCGTCACCGACACAGGCGCCGACACTGAGTACGGCGCCTACAGCGACTACGCTGCACTGGCTCGATGGCCTACGCCTGGGACCTGATCCACTCGGTCGACGACATCGTCCAGGCCTGGGTTAACGGCGCTCCCAACTATGGCATCCAGCTTGCCGCCGGCAGCGAATCGGACATCACCAACTGGCGCCGCTACCGCACCGACGAAGCCGGTGGCTGCACCACCGCCCCACGGGAACAATGCCAGGGCACCCTCCACCCGCCCATCCTAACCGTGGACTTCGAGATGGAAGGCCCCGTGGAGGAAGTCGTCATGCTGACCGGCACGCAGCTGACGAGTCTTCCCGAATACGAGGATGCCGTCGCCATGTCGATGTATCACCCGCTCGGGCCTGATGAGGACGTCACGATTACCAAGGAGGTAGCCGCCCGTATCGCTGGGCAGCGTGACGGTCAGGAATACCAGATCGGCACGGACAAGCTCGACTTCGACGAAAGCGGCATTGGAGGTACCGGCGACGGCGAAGACACCGGCGCTCCGCGAGTAATCACAGTCGAGCCAGAAAACGGGGCAGTCGACGTACCGTTAGACACCTCAGTGAAAATCACCTTCTCGGAGCCGGTCGGCGAGGCGCAGGTGATCGTCAAGGACGCCGCAGGAGCTCAGACAGCGGGAACACTGGCGTACGACAGCACGGAAACGGTGCTGACCTTCGACCTAGAGCAGGCGCTGAAGGCGGGAACCAGGTACACCGTCGAGGTCTTAGGCGCGATGGACTCGTGGGAGAACACCATGGCCCCATACACCTGGTCCTTCACCACGCTTCAGCAATCGGTGGCTCAGTGGACGTTCGATGAGGGAAACGGTCGTACGGCCGCCGACTCGTCAGGCAATGATCACGATGCGAGTCTGAACGACACGGCGGCGTGGATCGCAGGGAAGAGCGGGAACGCGATCTCCAACGCGCCGTCGCAGGCACGGATCGCTGCCTCCCGGTCGGCGGCCAAGCAGGGCAAGGCGGTCGAGGTCGCCGATGAGACGACCGCGACGAGCATCACCTATGCCCAGCCGGACGGGAAGACGTTCAAGACCGAGGTCACGGCCGGTCCGGTGCGGACCAGGCAGGCTAGTGGTTGGGTGCCGATCGACACCACTCTGGCCGAGCAGAGCGGCAAGCTGAGGCCCAAGGCCCTCGCCGAGGGCGCTGTCGTGGAGATCTCTGCTGGCGGCACGGATCCGTTCGTGAAGATGTCCGCCGATGGTAAGTCGTACGCGCTGCGCTGGCCGACGCCGTTGCCGAAGCCGTCGGTCAAGGGCAGTGTCGCCACGTATACCGACGCCGCCGGTGTTGGGGCCGATCTGGTGGTGACGGCGTTGCCGACCGGATTTCGGCATGAGGTGGTGCTGCGGCAGCGGCCATCGAAGCCGGTGGAGCTGCGGATCGGCGTCGAAGACGACGGCCTGACCCTTTCTGAGGGCAAGGGCGGCCGGCTGCTGCTGAAGGGCAAGGACAAGAAGTTGGTCGCTACCGGGACACGGTCGGTCGTGTCGGACGGCAGCGGCAAGGACCGTCCTGCGTCGGTCAAGCGCGGTGAGGCCGGCAGCGACGTGGTCATCAAGGGCGGCCGTACGGAGCTGGTGGTCAAGCCGGACCAGAAGTTCCTGGCCGACGCCGCCACGATGTACCCGGTGCGTGTGGCGGCGGCGGTGACGCTGCCGATCGGCGCTGACGTTGATGTCACCACGCTCGAGGTGGACTCGCCCGCCTACCCGGACAGCGCGTACCTCATGGCCGGCACCATGTCGGACGGGTTCAAAGCGCGGGCGCACCTGAAGTTCGACACCACGGGCCTGCAGGGCAGCACGGTGACCGGCGCCACGTTGTCGATGACCACCGTTGACAGCCACAACTGCGGCCCCGCGCTCGCCCGCGGTATCCAGGTCGCCCGCCTGACCGGCGGCTGGGACCCGGACAACATGTACTGGGCAGGCAAGCCTGCCCACACCACCGAGGACGCCTCCACCAACTTCAAGGGCGTCAACGAGGACTGCGCCGTCTGGCCGGACACCATGGACTGGGACGTCACCGGCATCGCCCAGGACTGGGCCGCCGGCGCCGCCGACCACGGTCTGGTGCTCAAGTCGCCCGGCGAGGCGAACGTCGACAACTACCGGATGTTCACCTCCTCGGAATACCCCGACGAGGACGGCGCTCCGCCCACGCTGACCGTCACCACCAGCGGTCCCGCCTCCGAACCGACCGTCACCGGCCCGGCCATCACACCGGCGCAGACCGTGGACGGCACCACCGTGACCAGTTCGCTCACCCCGCAGCTCGTTGCGACCGTCGCCGACCCCGCAGGCGGCAGCCTGACCGGCGAGTTCGAGGTCGAGCACGACCCCACCGCACCCGCCGGGCAGGGCAGCGGCCAGATCTGGGCCGGTGCCTCACCGGAGATCGCCTCCGGCGGCCGGGCCACGATGAGCGTCCCCGCCGGGAAGCTGGCCGACGGCTGGAAGATCCGCTGGCGGGCCCGCGCGGCCAACGTCACCGCGTCGACCACCTCAGCGTGGTCGGACTGGCAGACCGCAACGGTCGACGTGCCCAACCCGGCCGTTGACACCTTCCAGGTCACCCCCTCCCAACTGGTCGACGGCGTCACCACGGCCACCAGCCTGACCCCGGCCCTGCGGGCCACGGTCACCGACCCGGCCGCGCAGCCGCTGCGTGCGGAGTTCGAACTCGAGCACGACCCGGCCGCGAGCGGGCAGGGCAGCGGCCAGATCTGGGCCGGTGCGGTCGATGACGTCGCCTCCGGCACCCAGGCCTCGGCCACCGTCCCCGACGGGAAGCTGAGCGATGGGTGGAAGGTGCGCTGGCGGGTCCGGGCGATCAACACCGCCACCACGGTCGGCTCGCCCTGGTCGGACTGGCAGAACCTGAGCGTGGACGTGCCGGACCCGGTCTCCGAACCGGCCGTCGGTGCGTTGCAGGTCATCCCGTCCGAGCAGGTGGACGGCACCACCGTCACGCCCACCCGCACCCCGGCATTGCTGGCCCAGGTGAGCGACCCGGCAGGCAAGCCGCTGCGGGCTGAGGTCGAACTGGAGCACGACCCGTCCGCATCCGAAGACCAAGGCGCCGGCCAGATCTGGACCGGCAGCGCCGACAACGTCCCGACCGGTACCCAGGCGAATATCGCCGTCCCGGCGGACAAGTTGACCGACGGGTGGAAAGTGCGCTGGCGAGCCCGCGCGGTCTCGGCCACCGCCACATCCGCCTGGTCGGACTGGGAGTCCTTCACCGTCAGCCTGCCCAAGCCCACCTTTAGCGGCCTAGCGATTACCCCGTCGAAGGTGGTGGCCGGCGAGACGGTGACCACCACTCTCACTCCTACACTGAAGGCCACCGTCACCGACCCCACCGGTCAGGCGATGCGCGCCGAAGCCGAAATCGAGCACGACCCGTCCGCGCCGGACGGGCAGGGCACCGGTCAGATCTGGGTCGGCGGCGTAGACAACGTCCCGGCCGGTACCCAGGCGAATATCGCCGTCCCGGCGGACAAGTTGACCGACGGGTGGAAAGTGCGCTGGCGCCTGCGCGCCGTCTCCGAGCAGGCCACCTCGGCGTGGTCGGACTGGCAACCGGTGACCGTCGACGTCGTCCAGCCCGGAGAGGAGCCACTGGCCCAGACCGTCGGACCGGTGATTCGCACCGACCAGAGTTTCACCGCCGCCGCCTGGCTGCGCTGGAGCGACAAGGACGGCGACTACACCGTCCTTGAGCAGAAGGGCACCCACCAGGCACCCTTCCGCCTCGGCAACACCCCCGACCACGGACTGGAGTTCACCTTTACCAGCGCCGACACCACCGATGCGACGATCGAGGGCGTGCTCTCCGACGTTGAACCACCAGTCGACGAGTGGTTCCACCTGGCGGGCGTGTACGACGCCACGGCCAAGATCGCCTCGCTGTACCTCAACGGAGTCCTTGTCAAGTCGGAGTCACTCACGGTGTCCCCTTGGCATGCCGACTCCGTGATGACCTTAGGCACTCAGGTGCAGGGCGGCCTCGACGAGATGCAGCTCTATCAGCAATCCTTGACTGCGGGCGATGTGGCTACTCTCTTCACCGGAGTAAATGGCGTTCGTGAGAGCTCCACAGAACGGTCCGCACCAACCGGTACGTTTACACCGAACGCTAGCGCGGCCGTCTCCAACTTCAACACTGATCACATATCGCTGGAGACCTGCTACAAATCACCCCCTGTCTACGGCGAGCCTGCAAAGGCTCGCATCCAGGAGCGCCCGTACTCGTCCTGCTGGTCGTCCTACTTCACCATCGGCGCATACCAGGAAGACGACGACACCACCAAGAAAACCAAGAAGGGTGGGAAGACTCCTGTTGTCCGCATTGCGGCGAAGCTGGCGGATGTGGCGATCGACTCTCTGACCGATGACATGATCTTCTCGTTCCGCGCCACTTGGGTCATGCACAGTTACCTTGGCAACCCCGCCGGAGATGGAGTCGTCGGCGGCGACGGCACCACGAAGCCACAGCACGTCAAGGCGTTCGTACGGCTCCAGGACTTCGGGATCTTCCAAGACGGCGTGAGGCAGACCAGGTTCGACCGAGGGCTTCAGCAGATGAACATCGGCTTCGATCTTACGGTGTCATCGGCGACCTCGTCCCGGTGTGAGGTCGAAGGAGGCAGCGACCACATCAAGTCGATCCCGAGCTGGGAAGCGACGAGTCACGTGGCCGTCATGGTCCGGGGATATCCCGACTCAGCAAAGAAGAACGCGGTGTGCACCATCAAGCCGCTGATCACGTCGATCGGAGGTGTCGGCTACATAGGGCGCCTATGGTCGCAGGAGGTCCTCGACCGGGAGGGGAAGCGCGTCGGCGTATATCGAAACGGGGACGCGCCTCCCGCGACCAATTCCGTATGGGCTCCGAATTTCCGCTGCGACTGGGTGACGCTAGGGAAGTCTGACAACGCCAACGACGGTGTTCCGGACCACACCGGAGGATGCGTCAACACCCGGGCACATCGGATCTGGACCATGTCCAAGAGCTTGAACAACAACTTCATCGAGGTCATCGAGCACATCGAGGACGCGATGGATCCCTCCGAGAACGTCAAGACGTTCCCGCCCTTGCGGCGGGGTGACACGACGGCGTCGCGGGATCCCGAGTACCCGCCGACAAAGAAGACGCTCGGCACCGAGATGTCTAAGGCGATTCCCGGTAACTGGGCGGCAGCGCCGAACACTCCAGCAGGAAAGCCATTGCATCGAGGCATCAATGCGGACGAAGCGGCCAATCGTGCAGTATTCTCCAAGCATCAGTTCTGGTCAGACTTCGGCACGTCTGAGGAACAGTTCTGGCGCACATCAACAGGCACGAACTACTGCAAGTACTACGAATACGAGAGTAAGTTCAAGGACAACTACACCGGTGTCTACGACTGCGACGAATATCCGTACGCCTCCACCAAGCAGGGGGCGGCGAAGGATAAGCTGAATTATTCGGTGCGAGGCGTCGACCTGCATGAGAACCGGCGCCACGGCAACTATCTCAAAACCTTCTATGCCGAGTATCGCCTAACTCCCGACGAGGTCGGCGACAACGTGGAGGATAGTCCGTTCTGGATGATGATCGTGCCATAACCGACACGTAGTCCACCGCAGTGCGCGGTATATTGAGGTGTGGTTGCCGGGTGATCAGCCTGGCAACCACACGTTCCCCTTCCTCAAGGCACCCGTCGAGTCGGCGGAGAATGCGATGGCTGCATGGCCGGGCTGCTGCCCTCAGAGAATCAGTGGGACCTGCTGCGGGAATTTGGGCTGGGCAGTGGGTTCGCCGGGATATGGGTCGAAGGCGACGACCCGGAGGAGTTGGCGCGGCGGTTGCGGGTGGATCCGGGCCTGCGCGTGGAGTGCGGCTTCGACGAGGCGATGACCAGGTACGAGCACTCGTTGGACGATGAGGTCATCTGGATCGGGACCCATGCGCCCGGCTGGACCCACGTCCTTTGGCTCAGCGGCTTTCATACGACTGCGGAGGCGAAGGCGCTCAGCGCGGGAGGACGACGGCTTATCACCATGTTCTACAACGGAGGACTGGGTGAGCTTGACCATCTGTATCTGTATCAGGACGGCGCGCTGGTCAATGAAATCGATCCGCCCTATGTCGACGGCGCGCCGGTGAGCGTGGCCGAGTACGCGGTGCATGCGGAAGGGCTTGAGTTGGAGCTCGGCATGTCCAGCATGCAGGAGCTTCACCTCCTGCTCTGCATGGTCGGGCGGATCACCGGGCGTTTCCTCGATCGGGACTGGTTCTCCTCGACTCGCGTTCTTTACCCCATCCCCCAAGAAGCCTGGGCCCTCTGAGCGGGACACGAAAGACCTAGCCTCGATGACTCAGGCCGGGGTCGCGTCTGCTGAACGGTTCGGCGTGGCGGAGGTTTCCGCCTGATCATCCGTTTTGGTTCGACCGGTGGGGTGGCATCACCGTCCGAGGCGCTCGGGTGGGCGACG
>NZ_JBDPLS010000037.1:0-9115 GCF_039871515.1 Nonomuraea sp. B1E8
AACCCGGAAGTTAAGCTTCTCTGCGCCGATGGTACTGCACTCGGGAGGGTGTGGGAGAGTAGGTCACCGCCGGACAATCTTTCTGGAGGGGGTTTCGACGCGCACAGCGTCGAAACCCCCTCTTTTTGTGTTGGGGCACCTCCGCGACCGGGCCGCGTCGAAAGCCTCTCTTGAATGCTCAGCCGGGAGTCCGGTGGAGCGACGCCCTGGAACTGCGGCGTCCGCAACTGGACAAGGGACCCGTGCGTGGTGGCACGGGTCCCTTACGGCTGGTTCTGGGCGGTGGCTCCGGGCGTTACTTGGGGAGGACCAGGAGAGCGTCGCCGATGCCGCGTTCCGAGCCGTCAGAGGGCCGGTTGACGACCTTGTTGTCGACCACCATCGCTGTCGAGCCGCCACCGTCCAGGTTGATGGCCTGCTCGGCGCCGAGCCAGCGCATGAACTGGGCTGCCTCCACGAAGTTCGCGCCGACGGTCACTCCGGGCTGCCGGCCGTCGATGGCGGCCAGGATGAGGCTGCCGTTCCTGGTGGTGCCGAGGAGCGTGCGCGGGTGGCGGCGGAGGATCATGTTCATCGAGTCATGGCCGTCACGCTTGGCGGTGATCCTGACCTTGCCGTTGCGCACCAGCCCGACGCCGCCCGCGATGACGTTCAACTCGGGGGTCAGCTTGAGTGCCTTGTTGGTGCGCAGGTCGACGACCTTGGTGTCGATCTTCACCTTCCAGTCCTGCCAGGCATGCTCGTTGAGCCAGTCGGCGCCCACGCCGTTGCCGTGCAGCACCCGCATGCCCTTGACGATCTTCCCGCCGGAGGCGCGCAGGCCGACGACCTTGCCGTCGGCGTCGATCACGGCGTCGGTGCCGCCGGCGGGGGTCTTGGCGCCGTACTCCTCGGTGTAGAGGACCAGTTCGTCGGTGGCGGCAGCCCGGTTGACGCCGTTGACCTCGGTCTTCTCGCCGTCCTGCGAGATCGCGGTCACGGACGTCTTCAGCTCGGTGATCTTGACGGACCTGCCTCTGAGCACCACGGCCGAGCGTCCGGGGACGGCCTCGCTCAGGAGCTTGCCGTTCACCACGGACGCGCCGACGGGCTCGCCGCGCAGCGCCTTGGCGGTGTGGATATTGAAGAAGCCGCCGTTGACGCCGACCAGCGCCTTGGCTGCCTTGGCCATCGACGAGACGGTTTCGCGCTTGGCCACGCTCTTGCCGAGCGAGGCCACGTACGAGCCGCGGAAGGCCTTTCTGTCGATCATGACGACTTTGACGTTCCAGGGGCCCGTGGTCTTGAGGCCGTCGTCGCCGAGGTAGTCGACCTTGACCTTCAGGTCGGCCTTCGCGAGTTGCTTGGCGGTCTTCTCGGCCTTCTTCTTGTCCTTGAAGGACCAGAGGCCGACCCGCACCATGTACACGGTCTGGGAGGGGGCGTCGGCGACGCCGGGCCTGACCACCTTCTGCAGGCTGGGGGTTTCCCCGGCGGCCTCCACCTCGGCCGCCTTGGCCTCGGCGGTCGGGAGGGTCCCGTAGTCGCGGCCCGACGGCATCAGCACGGTCACGGTGTAACCGTCGGTCGACGTGCCCGCCTGCACGTCGTACAGGTCGATGCCCTGTGCCACGGTCGTCATCTTCCTGGTCGCCGCGGGCCGGGTGCCCAGCGGGAACTTGGCCGACGGAAACCTGACCGACGCCTGCTCGGCCGCGACGGACGCGACCGGCAGCGTGGTGAGGGTGAGTGCCGCGGCTATGGCCAGGCCGCCGGCAAGGGTGCGTCGAGACATGAATTCTCCAGAGGGCGGTAAAAGGACCGCACCATCCTGACGAGATCAAGGTCTCTAAGGCAGGCGAACACGCGAAAGAAGTGGAGAGGTTACGAGATTGACACCACCAGTGGATACAATTCGGATATGACACAGAGCGGCATGTGGTGGTGGCCTGTAGACGGCCACTGATTCCCCATGTCCGGGCCGTCTCGAGACGGCCCGGTTAACGTGCGGGTTCTCTCCGGGACGGCATTAATCCCAAAGGAGAGACACCATGAAAGACGTCGTGCTCACGGGTGACCGTCCGACCGGGCCGCTGCACCTGGGCCACTATTTCGGTTCGCTGGCCAATCGCGTCCAACTGCAGGACGTCCATCCCATGTACGTCCTGATCGCCGACTACCAGGTGATCACCGACCGCGACCTGCCCGGCAAGATCCAGCGGAACATCACCGAGTTGCTGCTCGACTACCTGGCCGTCGGGCTCGACCCGGCCAAGGTCACGATCTTCCGGCACAGCGCGGTTCCCGAACTGAACCAGTTGCTGCTGCCGTTCCTCAGCCTGGTGTCGGTGGCGGAGCTGCAGCGCAACCCCACGGTGAAGGACGAGATCGCGCACAGCTCGCAGCGGGCGGTCAGCGGCCTGATGTTCACCTATCCGGTGCACCAGGCGGCCGACATCCTGTTCTGCAAGGGCACGCTGGTGCCCGTCGGCAAGGACCAGCTTCCGCACGTGGAGATGACGCGGCTGGTGGCTCGCCGCTTCAACGAGCGGTACGGCGAGGTGTTCCCGCTGCCCGAGGCCATGATGGGGAAGCACCCGCTGCTCAGAGGGCTCGACGGCGGCAAGATGAGCAAGAGCCGCGGCAACGCGATCACCCTGTCGGCCACCGAGGACGAGACGGCCGCCCTCATCCGCAAGGCCCGCACCGACTCCGACCGGCTGATCACGTTCGACGAGACGTACCGCCCCGAGGTGGCCAATCTGCTCACGCTGGCGGCCATCTGCCTGGGCCGGTCACCGCAGGACGTCGCGGAGGAGATCGGGTACGGTGGCGCCGCCGCGCTCAAACGCCTGGTGACGGAGGCGGTCAACGAGTTCCTGCGCCCGATCAGGAAGCGCAGGAAGGAGCACTCAGAGCAGGACGTGCGGCAGATCCTGGCCGACGGCGACGAGCGGGCGCGCGAACGGGCGGTCGTCACCCTCGACGAGGTGCGGGCCGCGATGGGGTTCTAGCGACGCGGAGTGGCGCACGGGCGATGGTGAGCGGTTCATGCGGGTTGCCGGGTCTGATAGACCTGCCGGAGCGTCTCATGCACGATCCACGTGGTTCTCGCGCCCTCGGCCAGCAGTCCGACGTCGCCGGGGCCGACCTCGATCGTGGTGCCGCCCTCGACGGCGATCGTGGCGCGGCCCGACAGCACGACGAAGATCTTGTCGGTCTCCACGTCCGTCACCACGCCGGGTGTGATCTCCCAGATGCCGCGGCCCCCGCCTAGCTCCAGTGAGGAGGCGGCGGGTGCGCCCGCCACGATCTGGCCGGGATCGAGCTCGTCCGGGGTCAGGCGCACGTCGTGGACGGGCACCGAGAAGGCTCCCGCGGTGGCCAGCATGCGGCCGAGGTCGGCCAGATCGGGCATCAGTACATCAGACATATCGCCCATTCCAGCACATCGGGCTGCTCACCGGCTCTCCCGGCGGAAGGACTCCAGGGCCAGCAGAGCCACATGGAGGGAAAGACAGGACTCGACGTCGTCGAGATCGGTGTCCAGGATGCGTTCGAGGCGGCGCAGGCGGTCGTAGAAGGCGGGCCTGGACAGATGGGCCTTCTGGGCGGCGACCGCCTTGTTCCTGCCCGCGTCGAGATAGATGCGCAGGATGCGGGTGAGATCGCCGCCCCGCTGCGCGTCGTGGGCCAGCAGCGGGCCCAGCTCCCGCTCGGCGAACGTCTGCAACCTCGCGTCGTCGCGCAGCAGGTGGAGCAGGCCGCGCAGGCGCAGGTCGGGCAGCCGGTAGAAGGCCCGGCCGTCCGGCTGGCGGACCGCCACGTCGGCCACCTGCTCGGCTTCGAGAAAGCTGCGGCGTACGTCCCTGATGGACTCCACCAGCGAGCCCGCCGCCAGCACGAAGGCCGAGCCGGGCCGCCACAACACGCGCAGCCGGTCGGCCAGCGCGGTCAGCGCCGCCTCGGCCTCGGCGCGCGGCGGCAGCGGCATCAGGACCCCGACCCGCTCCTGGTCGAGCGCTCCCACGAGGGCGGGCAGCCGCGCGTCGCGGCAGGCGGCGGCGGTCGCCTCGGCCAGCTCGCCGAGCAGCGCCTGGCCGTCCAGCGCCTGGTCCACCGGGTCGGTCGGCCTGATGACCACGCTGACGAGCTTGCGCCCGGTGAGCGGCACGCCGACCGCGCGGGCGCGGGCCGCGGCCTCCTCGGGGTCGGCGTAGGCGTGGGTGAGGATGCCGGTGATGATCGTGCCGTGCGCCTGGCGTTCGAGCGACTCCTGGTGGCGCTCCAGCAGGCGGCCCAGGGCGAGCGTGGTGGCGGCGCGCTCGGCCAGCACCATGTCGCGCGGGCTCGGCGAGGAGTCGCAAATCAGGATCAGCCGCCCCCAGTCCTGCCCCCGCGCGCCGACCGTGGTGACCAGCCATCCCGAGGCCGCGTCGTACGCGGTGCGTTCGGCCGGGGCCACCGCCCTGGACCTGCTCTCCCACCCCGCCAGCAGGGCGCCCGCGTCGCGGCCGGCGGACTCGCAGGCCAGCACCTGGTGGGCCAGGTTCTCCAGCAGCACGGGCCGGCCGGACAGCCTGGCCACCTGGGCCAGCACCTCGGCGGGCGAGGCGCCTTCGACCGACAGCTCGGTGAAGACCTCGTGCAGCTGCTCGGAGGCTCGCAGCTCCTCCAGCTGGATGTCGATGATCCGGGCGTGCACGGACTCGGTGATCTGCACGAACGGCGTCTCGCGGGTCAGCACGATGAGCGGCAGGCCGTGCTCCTCGGCGGTCTTGACCACGGCGCGCGGCAGCTCGCGGACGAACTTGCGGCCCAGCTCCACGATCAGGCCCGAGGCGCCCACGGAGGAGAGCTCGCCGATGTAGTCGGCGAGCTTCTCCGGGTCGTCGGGGAGCGCGACGCCCGTGGTGAGGACGAGCTCCCCGCCGCGCAGGAGATGAGCGATGTCGGCGATCTCGCCGACGTGCACCCACCGCACCTTGGTGTCGAGCCGGTCGGCGCCCGCGACCACGCGCGGGTTGCCCCGGCGCACGGTCTCCAAGGCGAGGACATCGGCGATGGTGGGCAACACGGGGCAGAGCCTAGCTGATCAGCCTGTAAGAACGGGTAAAGGGGGATTTACACTGTGAGTTCTTGTCATGGCGCCAGGTCCTCCTCGCGGAACTCGCGGCGAGGCTCGCGTACCCGCAGCTCAACCCGCCGGATCTTGCCGGAGATGGTCTTCGGCAGCTCGTCGAACTCCAGCCGCCGCACCCGCTTGAACGGCGCCAGCTCCCGGCGGCAGTGCTCGAAGATGGCCCGTGCGGTCGTCTCGTCCGGTTCGAAGCCGGGAGCGAGGGTCACGTAGGCCTTCGGCACGGCCAGCCGCACCGGGTCGGGGGCGGGGACCACGGCGGCCTCCGCCACGGCGGCGTGCTCCAGCAGGACGCTCTCCAGCTCGAACGGCGAGATGCGGTAGTCGGAGGCCTTGAAGACGTCGTCGGTGCGGCCGACGTAGGTGATGTAGCCGTCCTGGTCGCGGGTGGCGACGTCGCCGGTGTGGTAGAAGCCCTCGCGCATGGCTTCACTAGATCCACCGACATATCCGGACATGAGGCCTAGGGGGCGGCGGTCGTCCAGCGGCAGGCAGATCTCACCGTCGTCCCCCTGCTCGCCCGAGACCGGGTCGATGAGCACCACCTCGTAGCCCGGCAGCGGCCGCCCCATCGAGCCCGGCCTGACCGGGTCGTCCGGCGCGTTGCCGATCTGCGCGGTGGTCTCGGTCTGCCCGTAGCCATCCCTGATGGTGATTCCCCACGCCTTGGCCACCTGGTCGATGATCTCCGGGTTGAGCGGCTCGCCGGCGGCCACGGCCGTGCGCAGCGGCAGCCGCCAGGCCGCGAGGTCCTCCTGGATGAGCATCCGCCACACGGTCGGGGGCGCGCAGAACGTGGTGACCCGCTCGTCGCGCAGCACCTCCAGCAGGGCGCGGGCGGAGAAGCGCTGGTAGTCGTGGATCAGCACGGTGGCGCCGGCGTTCCAGGGGGCGAACACGTTGCTCCACGCGTGTTTGGCCCAGCCCGGGGACGACACGTTGAGGTGCACGTCGCCCGGCCGCAGGCCGATCCAGAACATGGTCGACAGGTGCCCGGCGGGATAGGAGGCGTGCGTGTGCTCGACCAGCTTCGGTTGCGAGGTCGTGCCGGAAGTGAAGTAGAGCAGGAGCGTGTCCTGTGCCCGGGTGGGCCCGTCGGGGACGAAGTGCTCGGGCGCTTCGTACGCCTCGTGGTAGGACAGCCAGGTGTAGGCGTCACCGACGGCGATCTTCGTGTATTCGCCGCCCGTGAACTTGCCCGCGTCGGCGGCGTTGGCGATCACGTGGGCGACGCCGCCGCGCTCGATGCGTTCCGCGATGTCCTTCGCGGTCAGCAGCGTGGTGGCGGGGATGATGACCGCGCCCAGCTTCATCGCCGCCAGCAGCGACTCCCACAACTCGGCCTGGTTGCCCAGCATGAGCAGGATCCGGTCGCCGCGCCGCACGCCCTGCTGGTGCAGCCAGTGGGCGACCTGGTTGGAGCGGGCCGACAACTCGGCGAAGGTGTAGGAGGCGCTGCTCGCGCCGACGATCTTCAGCGCGACGGCGCCGGGTGTCTCCGCGGCCAGCACCCCGTCGAACCAGTCGAGCGCCCAGTTGAACTCCGACGGCTCCGGCCAGCGGAAGTCGCGGCGCGCGGTGTCGGGGTCGGAGCCGAGAAGGAAGTCACGGGCGGCGCGGAAATCGCTCATGTCTCGGATCCTGCTACGTCGCCAGCCGCCGCTCAAGGCCGTCGAGCATCGACACGAGCCCGAAGTCGAAACACATCTCCCGCATCGCCAGCGGATCGTCGTAGCTGTCCATGTTGATGCGCTCCAGCATGTCGGGGTGGCCTGCGGCGGCCTTGGCGACCGCGGCGCGCATCTCGTCGGCGTCGTACCGGGCTCCCATCGTGGCGTTCCAGGCGGTCTCGGGGATCGTCATGCCGAACACGTAGGCGGTCAGCGTGGCGTTGGCGAAGTCGACGTCGAGCCCGGTGAACCCGGCCGCCTTGAACATCTTGCGCATACGGTCCGCGACGTCCATCGCGTGCGGGCCGAGCGCGGGCAGGCGGCCGATGAGGTCGGCCGACCACGGGTGGCGCAGGACCACCTTGCGCATGCCGTGGGCCAGGGCCGAGGCCGAGTCGCGCCAGCCCACCCGGTCGGGATCGGGGACGGTCATCTCGCCCCACACCTCGTCGTAGGCCAGCTCCAGCAGCTCGTCCTTGGTGGCGACGTACCAGTAGAGGCTGGTGGCGCCGGCGCTCAGCTTGGCGCCGAGCTTGCGCATGCTCAGCCCGCTGAGCCCTTCCTGGTCGAGCATCTCCACGGCGGCTCTGACGATCTCCTCGCGGCTGCGGCCGGGAGTGGCCGCCTTGCGCGGCTCGCGGAGCCATACGGAGGTGAACTGCTTGCCGGTCATACGCCCATGATAAAAGCACTCGCACGTCGTACGAGGTTTGCCGTACACTGTGCGAGTGAACTCGAACGCTGTACGAGACCCCCGTCGGTGGTGGACTCTCGTCGTCCTGTGCCTCTCGCTTCTGGTGCTGACCGTGGACGGCACCGTGCTCAACCTGGCGATCCCGTCGCTCATCGAGGAGCTCGGCGCCACGTACTCCGACATCCAGTGGATCCTGGACGCCTACGTGCTCGTCTTCGCGGGCCTCCTGCTGACCGCGGGCAGCCTGTCCGACCGGTACGGGCGCAGGAGGTTCCTGGTCATCGGCCTGGCCCTCTTCGGCGGGGCGTCGCTGCTCGCGGTGCTGGCCACCGAGCCGTGGCAGGTGATCGGCGCGCGGGCGCTGATGGGCGTCGGCGGATCGATCCTGATGCCCTCGACGTTGTCCATCCTCATGACCGTCTTCGCCGAGGACGAGCGGCGCAAGGCCATGGCCATCTGGGCCAGCGTCGCCATGCTCGGCGTGATCGCGGGGCCGACGCTGGGCGGCTTCATGCTGGAGCACTACTGGTGGGGTTCGGTCTTCCTGCTGAACATCCCGATCGCGGCGGTGGCCATCATCGCCGCCTACGTCCTGATGCCGGAGACCCGCAGCGGCGGGCGGAAGATCGACCCGGTCGGCGTGGTGCTGTCGATCGTCGGCCTGACCGCGGGCGTCTACGTCATCATCGAACGCGAGTGGAACCCCCTGGTCATCGCCCTCGCCGTGATCGCCCTGGCCGCCTTCGTGGTCTGGGAGCGCCGCTCCGAGCACCCGATATTGCCGCTGGTGTTGTTCAGGAACCGCAACTTCGGCGGTGCCTCCTTCTCGATCCTGCTCATGTCGTTCGGCGCCGGCGCCGTCATGCTGATGCTGACGCAGTACCTGCAGTTCGTGCTGGGCTACGGCGAACTGCGGGCCGGGCTCGCCATGCTGCCGCAGGCCGCCGCCGCGGTGCTGTTCAACGGGATCGGCGCGGGGCTCGGGAAGAAGGTGAGCAACCGGATGCTGGTCTCGGGCGGTCTGCTCGTCATGGCCGCCGGCTTCGTGGTGATGGCGAGCACCACCGGTTACCTGCCGCTGATGTGCGCCCTGGTGCTGATGGGCGCGGGTGGAGGGCTGGCCGGGCCGTCGGCGTACGCGTCGCTGATGGGGGCGATCCCGCTGGAGCACGCCGGTGTCGGTTCGGCGCTGAACGACACCGTCCAGCAGGTGGGCCTCGCCCTGAGCATCGCCGTGCTGGGCAGCGTGCTGGCGGGGGTGTTCACCTCGTCCATGCCCGACGGCGTGCCCGCGGCGGCTCAGGAGTCGATCGGTGAGGCGTTCAGGCTCGGCATGGCGGAGCCCGCCAGGGAGGCGTTCACCACCGCGATGCACGTCGGGTCGTGGGTGGGGGCCGGGTTCACCGTGGCCGCCGCGCTGCTCGCGTTCACGGTGTTGCGGCCTGCCGCCGGCCCGGCCTCCGGCGCCGTCGAGGCACGCGAGCCCGCCGCCGAGGGGGTCTAGCGGCAATGCCGTGTAGTTAAGCGTGTGTGAGTGGAGTCAAGACCACTCGAAATAGACACGGAGCTCCTGCTAGAACGGTGTCGACCAAGATCACTGTTCGGTGCAGGAGCTCCGTTGGAAGCCAAGTC
>NZ_JBDPLS010000038.1:0-7615 GCF_039871515.1 Nonomuraea sp. B1E8
GACCGACTCCCACCGCCATCCCGCAGCCGACCTGCTGGCCCTCTACCACCAGCGCTGGGAGATCGAGACCGCCTATTTGGAGATCAAATCCACCATCCTGGGCGGACGAGTCCTGCGCGCCCGCACCACCGCCATCATCGCCCGGGTGCTGGCCATCCCGCCCAAACGCTTCACCCAAACCCTGGTCACCTTCTTGTCCGACGCTGAAGTCGACGCGCTGCTGGCCGCCCCCGACCGATCCACCTGGACCGGCCGACGTGATCACGCGATGCTGGCCCTGGCCATCGAAACCGGGCTGCGCGTCTCCGAACTGGTCGCGCTGACATGCGGCAACGTCCATCTTGGAGTCGGCGCCCATGTGAGCTGCCTGGGCAAAGGCCGCAAACAGCGCATCACCCCGCTGACCACCGGCACCGTCACCCTGCTCAAGTCCTGGCTACGCGAACGCGCCGGGACGCCCACCGATCCGATCTTTTCCACCCGAAGCGGCAGGCAACTCAGCGTCGACGCCGTCCAGCGGCGCCTGGGCAAACACCTCACCACCGCGGCCTCTGCCTGCCCGACCCTGTCGAAAAAGACGATCTCTCCGCATACCCTGCGACACACCGCAGCGATGCGCCTACTGGCCGCAGGCGTCGACATCACCGTCATCGCGCTCTGGCTCGGCCACGAAAACATCGCCAGCACTCAGATCTACATCCACGCCGACCTGGCCCTGAAAGAACGGGCCCTGGCCTTAACCCGGCCCACCACCAGCCAGCCAGGACGCTACCAGCCACCCGACGCCGTCCTGGCCTTCCTAGAAGGCCTGTGACCCCCGCGATTATGCCGACCTCATACTCCAGGCCCTGGCCGCTGGCCACGCCGATCGGCGTCCTGGTCGGCATAATCGGCAGGTCGGCATAGTGAGCCTTATGCAGACGTCTGCATAAAGTCCAGTACTCCTCCAGATGACCGTTGGCGACCAGCGCGCGGAGCTTCAGCACCGCCTCGGCCCCGGCCAGGCCCCAGCGTGCCCCGGCCAGGTCGAACCTGTCGGCGATCAGATGACGGCACGCGCCCTCGACCACCCCGGTCGCGATCGGCCATCCCACTTCCAGCGCCTGGTCATACCGCAGATGCTCGAGGTTGTTGGTGAGGTAGCGGATGCACGCGTCGATGCCGTCACGGTGCTGCGCGCCGGCTGTGGCGGCCTGCGCCCTCAGCGTGGTGATGACCTGGCCGGTGTGCCCGGCCAGCAGGGCCAGGGCATGCCCGGCGACCCAGTCCTCCGCGGCCGGCGCCGCGGGCGGGTGCAAACTCCACGCAGCAGCCCATAACTTCTCCAGCACGTGCACGAAATCGATCACGATGTGGACGCGGATGCCGCGCCGGGCGGCTTCGGCGATGATCAGGTCGAGCTGGTGGCGGGCCCCGTCGACGAGCACGACCCAGGGACGGGCGTGCGCGGGATCACGGGCTTGGGCATGGTCGAACACCTTGGCGATCACAGGGCCGGGGCCGGTAATGACCGAGCCGCACAGCCACTTGCGCGTCGCGTGCGGCCGGGCCCGTGGCAGGCGCCGCCCGGATCGCCCGCCGGGGACGGCGATCACATCGTGCGGCCGCCGCGGCGCCGGTTCGGCGTCGTAGACCACCCCCAGCGTCGCCATCCGTTTGCGCGCCGGCTTCTCCCCGGACGCCAGCCGCGTCCGGAACGTGGCTCGGGCGCGGGCGGCGGCCTTGGCGGTTGCGGGCCGCAGCGCTTCGGGGCGCATCGCAATGCCCTTGCCGTCCACGCTGATCGCCAGCACCGTGGACGCCATGCACGGCAGCACGGTTCGCGCGGCGTAGAAGGCGTCGACGTCGGCCGCGGCCTGGGCGACCAGCTGCTCGATCTGCCGTTTGCCGATCACCTGACCGCACCGTGTGGTGATCGCCGCCAGGGCGGCGTCGAACGAGCCGCGCACTGTCTCGATGACCGCGAGCTTGGCCAGCCCGGCCGAGTGCCGCACCGCCGGCAGCGATAAAGCCGCGTCCGCCGGATAAACGTTGCCGACGCCCGGGGCCCGCCACGCGCACCGGGTGACCGTCACCGTCCCGGTCACCGTGGCGAGCAGGCGGTGGTGCCCGAGCTCCACCCGCCGCCGCGGCACCCCGTCCGCGCCGATCACGCCCGCAGCGCCACCGCCGGGGTGGCGGGCGTGGCGTACCTGCTCCAGCTCGCGCAGCGCGCGCAGGTCAAGGTGGGCCTGCAGCAGCAGGCGCTGCAGCTCCCGGCCCTGCTCGGTGATGGTCTCCTCCAGCCGGTCATGGGTAAGCGTCCCGGTCTGCGCGTCGGTGAGGTGTCCGATGAGCCAGTTGAAGGTGTTCTTCGCCTTCGCAAAGACGTCAGCGGTGGCCTCGGTGTCGTACGGTGCCTGCACAGGGCTCTTCCTTCGTCCGGGGTCGATTGGGTGGCACCTTCGAACCTGACCGAGGGGAGAGCCCCGCCACAATCACCCGACCGGTGACGACGCGATTGCGTCCCGTGACGCCACGCCATCCTGCCCGGCCATCTCGCGGGCCACCGGATCGGTCACCGTGAACAGTCCCGGCCCTTCTTCCTTCGCCCAGCCGCGTTCCACCAGCCGCTTCAGCTTGGAGCGCAGCCCTTCCCGCTTGGCGGCCTCATCCGGCAGTCCCATCGCCACCGCGATCTGCCCGGCCCGCATCGCCCGCCCGGCATCGGCCATGATCTCCACCGCGTCCCGGTACGCCCGCGGCAGCACCGCCGCCTTCATGCCGGGTTGCCAGTGCGGCACCGTCACCACACCCAGCACCGGCGAGTGTGCCGACGGCGCGGTGCCGGCCGCGTCGGCGGCCCCGGCCTGTCCATCGGGCTCATCGAGCAACTGGGCCGCTTCGCCCAGGATCTCCTCCACGGTCTCCCGCGTGATCGTCAGCCGTGACAAGCGGTCCTGTTCGTCCTGCATCTGTGAGGTGAGCGCGGCGATCTGCTCGCCGATCTCCTCGATCCGCCGGCGGACCGCGACTTCGCGCCGTGCCAGTTCCTCGAGCAACGAGCTCATCGTCACCACCGCCTCACGGGTCTGCACCCGCGGTTCCCGGATCAACCAGTTATGTCTACAAGAGCCCAGCTCAGGCACTCACTGAGGGAGAGCCGCACCCATCAACAACTACCGGGTCTACACCTCCGCGGAGAACACCGACGAGTTCGGCAGCCCGCCGAAACTGACCCTCACCACCAGCGGCCCGGCCTCCGCGCCGACCGTCTCCGCCCCGGCCATCACCCCAGCGCAGACCGAGAACGGCACCACGGTGACGACCTCGCTCACTCCGCAGTTGGCCGCAACGGTCGCCGACCCTGTGGGTGGCAACCTGACCGGCGAGTTCGAGGTCGAGCACGACCCGGCCGCGACCGGACAGGGCACCGGCCAGATCTGGGCTGGCGTCTCACCGGAGGTCGTATCCGGCGGCCAGGCCTCGGTGAGCGTCCCCTCGGGCATGTTGACCGATGGGTGGAAGATCCGCTGGCGGGCCCGCGCGGCCAACGCCGCCGCGTCCACCACCTCGGCGTGGTCGGACTGGCAGACGGCCACTGTGGACGTGCCGAACCCGGCGGTCGGCGCCTTCCAGGTCACCCCCTCCCAGGCGGTGAACGGCGGCACCGTGGCCACGAGCCTGACCCCGGCCCTGCAAACCACGGTCACCGACCCGGCCGCACAGCCGGTGCGGGCCGAGTTCGAACTCGAACACGACCCGGCCGCGACCGGACAGGGCACCGGCCAGATCTGGGCCAGCGCCATAGATAACGTCGCCTCCGGCACCCAGGCCACGGCGACCGTGCCCGAAGGGAAGCTGGCCGACGGGTGGAAGGCGCGCTGGCGGGTCCGGGCGATCAACACCGCCACCGCAGTCGGCTCCCCCTGGTCGGACTGGCAGCCCCTGACCATCGACGTGCCGGACCCGGTCTCCGAACCGGCCGTCAACGCGCTGCAGGTCACGCCATCCCAGCAGGTAGACGGCGCCACCGTCACCCCCACCCTCACCCCTGCCCTGCTGGCCCAGGTGAGCGACCCCGCCGGGAAGCCCCTACGGGCTGAGGTCGAGATCGAGCACGACCCCGCCGCGACCGGACAGGGCACCGGCCAGATCTGGGCTGGCAGCGCCGACAACGTCCCCGCCAGCACCCAGGCGAATATCGCCGTCCCGGCGGGCACCCTGACCGACGGGTGGAAGGTGCGCTGGCGCGCCCGCGCTGTCTCAGCTACCGCCGCCTCCGCCTGGTCGGACTGGCAGTCCTTCACCGTCAGCCTGCCTAAACCCACCGCCACCGGCCTGACCATCACTCCGTCGAAGGTAGTGGACGGCGTGACGGTGAGCACCACGCTCACCCCCACGCTGCAGGCCACCCTCACCCACCCCGCCGGCCAGGCGCTGCGGGCCGAGGCTGAGATCGAACACAACCCGGCCGCACCCGAAGGCCAGGGCACCGGTCAGATCTGGACAGGTGCCGTGGACAGCGTCGGCTCCGGTACCCAGGCGAGCATCGCCGTCCCAGCGGACAAGCTAGTTGATGGGTGGAAGGTGCGCTGGCGCCTACGCGCGGTTGGCGAGCAGGCCGCCTCGGCCTGGTCGGAGTGGCGGCAGGTCACCGTGGACGTCACCCAGTCCGGCGAGGAGCCCCTGGCCCAGACCGCCGGACCGGTGATCCGTACCGATCAGAGCTTCACCGCCGCCGCTTGGCTACGGTGGAGCGACAAGGACGGCGACTACACCGTCCTCGAGCAGAAGGGCATCCACCAGGCGCCCTTCCGGCTCGGCAACACCCCGGACCACGGATTGTGTTCACCCTCACCAGCGCCGACGCCGCGGATGCGACGGTCGAGGGCGTGGTGTCCGACGTCGAACCACCGGTCGGCGAATGGTTCCACCTGGCCGGCGTGTACGACGCCACGGCCAAGTCCGCCTGGCTGTACCTCAACGGCAACCTGGTCAAGACCTCGCCAGTGAGCTTCACGGCGTGGAACGCGGACACCGCCATGACCCTGGGCGCCGAAATGCGGGGCGATCTTGACGACGTCCAGCTCTACCAGAGGCCCCTGTCCTCCGAAGATCTCACAGCCCTCGTCGCGGGAACGTCAGCAACGATCACCCAGCCGACAACGGAGTCCACGCGCAAAGCGGCAGGCACCGCCATGGCCGCCTCCTCCTTCAATCCTGATCACCTGACGCTGGAGGACTGTTACAACACCCCGACCGATCCGAGGCACGCAGCGTTACTGGCACGCATTCAGGAACGCGTCTACGCCTCCTGCTGGTCGTCCTACGTGTCCTACACCGTCTACGAGTCGGACGAAGATGACGACGACCCGGACAGACCACGGCGTAGAGCCGGCAACAAGTCCAAAAAGCTCGGCAGTGTCCTGGGCATGACCCTCGAGGAGATGGAGCAGAGGCTCTTTCCTGACGTCATCTTCCAGATGCGCGTCACTTGGGTCGTGCACACATATCTGGGCAACGCCTCTGGGAACGGTGTGGTCAACGGAGAAGGCACCGGCGTCACTCCCCAGACCATCAAGGTGTTCGCGCGTCTGGGCGAATTCGGACTCTATTCGGAGGGACGACGGCTCACCGCTTACGATGACGATCTGGAGCGGGCCAGGATCGGGTTCAATGTCGAACTCGAGTCACAGGCAGGAAAGCCGTGCCGAATCCAGTCGGGCAGCGAACAGGTCAGGACGATCGGAGCCTGGCAGTCGAACAGCGACACCACCTTCGTGATCGACGCGGACACAGATGCGCAGCTCCAGAGCTCGGTCTGCACGATCAAGCCCATGTGGAGCAACGTGTTCGGGTATCCCATCACGGAAGGCCGACTCTGGTCTCAGGAATATCTCAACGACAGGGGAAAGCGGATCGGCGTGATCCGCAAGGGAGATGGCGCCGCCACCGGCAACCTGTACGCTCCCCACGTACGCTGCGACTGGAAGACGTCCGGCAGGGAGGACGACCCGACCAACGAAGTGGACGACCACACGGGGGGATGTGTGAACACCCGAGGACACAAGGTCTTCGTCATGTCCAAATCCCAGAATGCCGACTTCCTGCAGGTCATCGAACACATCGAGACGGTGCTCAACACAACCACGAACCCGAGGACGCATCCAGCGGTTCGCCGCAACGAGACGCAGGATCCGCCTTTGCGGACCTTCTCCGGAACCGAGCAGACGAAGAAAATCCCGGGAAACTGGGCCGCCGATGCAGGAACCATCGCAGGCGGCCCTCTCACCAAGAACAGTACCGCGGGTGCGGCCCTGAACCGCGCCGTGTTCTCCGGCCGCAACTTCTCCTTCACGGCGGAAGGCAAATACTATCGGAGCAATTACTGCAGGTATTACTACGAGAACCTTTACGCCGACCCGGCGTACATCGCCAGGGTCGACCCGCGATGGAATCAACTACAGTGCGACGAGTACCCCTTCGCCTCGTCCCAACAGGGCGCCGCGAGTGCCGCCTTTGACTATTCACTCCGCGCGGTCGGAAGGGAACACAACCGGCTACACGGCGTAGCCTTGAACAAGTTCTACAGCAAATATCGAGTCGTGGATCTGGGCGACCCCTTCTGGGTTCTGATCGTGTCGTGATCCCGACTGTTCGCTGAACGAGACCGGATTCGCCGCCGCCCTGATGGGCGGCGGCGAATCGCATGACAGAAAGGTTTCCATGACAAATAAAACAAACCCCTCCCCGATCGAGGACCAATGGGGATTCCTGGCATCCCACGGATTCTCAGCACGCTTCGCCGGCACGTGGGTGGAAGGCAACGATCCCGACTCGGCCGCCCATATCCTCCGCGCCGACCCGGCCAGCAGGCTGGATTGCGACTTCGAGACGGCCATGCAGTGGTACGACCCCTACTCGTCCGAGGAGATAGTTTGGGTAGGCGTGCACGCTCCCGAATGGCTGCACATCATCAGCCTCAGCGGCGTCGGGATCGCCCCCGGCCCTCTCAGCACGGGCGGACGTCGACTTTTCTATCTTGAGTACGACGACGGGGAAGGCGGCCTCCACGGACTCAGCTATTGGCGCGACGGAAAAGGACGAGGGCAGTACGGGCGAGATTCAAACACGCTGGGGGAACTCGAGGCGCTGTTCGCCAGACACGATGTCGACGCCGCCGCGGCCGAGGACGACGAAGGCGAGCTCAATTCCTACCTGCACCTCCTAGGACACGTCACCGGGAGATTCATCGACCAGGACTGGCTCATGTCCCCTCGAACGCTCTACCGCGTTCCAGATGACGCCTGGAGTTGGTGAGCATTCGCTGGGCGCATATCGCCGCCGAGCAGACCCAAGCGGATGGCGAGTCTGAGAATGCTCGTCTCCCAAGAAATATCCTGAAGACCTTGATGGGTGAGTCGGCATGAGCTGACTCACCCACGCGTTATGGGGTGATCGAGGCGAGAGTCCAGGTGCCGGTGGTGCGGGTGAGCCCGAGGTTGACCTCGATGACTCACGGGGTGGGCGTCCCTCCTGATCAGTTTCGGCTGATGGAGGTTTCCGCCTGATCGTCCCGTTCGCTGCGGATGGTGGCACGGCAATCTGCCCGGGACGCTCGGGCGGGCGGCGG
>NZ_JBDPLS010000039.1:0-6202 GCF_039871515.1 Nonomuraea sp. B1E8
TCGCACCACCACGACGGGACTTGGGGAGAGCCCGTTGCTCAGTAATGGGCACGGCGGGTTCGGGAAGCGGCCCAAGGAAACGGACCGATCGAAAGACCGGCACCGCGCCTTGGGCCGACTTCACAAGTGGCGCGATCGTAGAGTTCGTCCGCCAGGTCTTCTTGTGTGTAGTCGTCTGTGGCGAAGAGTTCTCGATCACCGCTCGCAGGAACGCCCGGATGACGTCCTCGATCGACCCGAATGTCCTTTGCGGAGATACGCGCCCGGCTCGGGTGGCCGGAGGGGATCTCACCCTCCGGCTGCCACAGATTCGCGGTGGGCGGACCGACTTGCCCGAAGGTCTGAGGGCCTCGAACTGGTCAACCATGAGGGGACGTGGTCGTCAGCTCCCGGCACCGCAGTTCCACCAGCACATCTCCAGCCCGGCCGTCGGCCTTGTGCGCCGCGTCCCGCCTGTGCGAGGAAGTGGCGCAAGAAGCTTCGCGAGCGAGGGCGCGGTATCCGGGTCGGTACTGGACGGGATTGTGGCGCGCAGCCTCGTGGTGTACGCGGCGGCTGACCGCGCACACGGGCCACGTGCGGGTCAGGTCACCTTGAGGGCGGCGCGGATGTGGGCACGTTCACCCTGTCTGCCGATAAGGCAGAGGTATTCGACCGGTTGGGTGGTGGCGGCGCCGAACCAGTGTGGTGTGCGGGTGTCGAACTCGGCGACTTCCCCGGGGGACAGTGTCAGGTCGTGCTCGCCGAGAGTGAGGCGCAGCTGTCCATTGAGGACGTATACCCATTCGTACCCCTCGTGGCTTTGGGGGTCGGATTCGGTTGGGCGCTTCCTGCCGGGGATGACGAACTTGTACGCCTGGATGCCACCGGGGCGTCGGGTGAGTGGCAGTACGGTCATGCCGTTCTTACAGGTGATAGGCCGCAGGTGAACACGGGGATCACCGGTGGGCGGAGCGCCGACGAGCTCGTCGAGCGGGACGCCGTGCGCCTGGGCCAGCGGTAGCAGTTGTTCCAGTGTCGGCCTGCGGTTTCCTGATTCAAGGCGGGACAGGGTGCTGATCGAGATGCCTGTCCGTGCCGACAGCTCGGCGAGTGTCGTTTCGCGCTCCTGGCGCAGGGCGCGCAGCCGGGGGCCGACTGCGTCGAGCGCCCGGTCGGTGTTGTCGTCCATTGGTCAAGTTTGCCACATTGGCAAACATATTTGCATGCCTGTGATCGACGTTGCACGGTTGTTGTGGGTTGGTCGTTTCCTGGGTTTGACAGATCGGCAACTTGCTTTGGGCACGCGGAGCGGAGCCGCACATCATGCTCGCGACACTCTGACAGGGAAGAAGACGGAGAATGCTGGACGTACAGGTAGTCGAGACATCGTCGCTGGGTGACCGCAGTTATCTCGCGCACGACGGCGAATCCGCCGCGGTGATCGACCCGCAACGAGACATCGACCGGATCCTCGACCTGGCAGGCAGGCTGGGTGTGCGGATCACATGGGTGCTGGAAACCCATGTGCACAACGATTACGTGTCTGGCGGGCTGCACCTCGCCCGGCTGACCGGGGCGCGCTACGGGGTCGCGGCGGCCGACGACATGTCCTTCGACCGCGTGCCGCTGAGGGACGGGGACGTGCTGAAGTTGTCGGCGGAGACCCGGATCCGGGTGGTCGGGACGCCGGGCCACACCTTTCATCACTTGTCTTACATTCTGGATGGCGCGCAGGGGCCAGTAGGGGTGTTCACCGGAGGGTCACTGCTGTTCGGTACCACGGGCCGGACCGACCTGCTCGGCAGGCAACACTCCGCGGAACTGGCTCGTCGGCAGCGCAGTTCGGCGCATCGTTTGGCGCGTGCGCTTCCCGCTGGCGCGAGCGTGTGGCCGACCCATGGGTTCGGCAGCTTCTGTTCGGCCGCCCAAACCGGCGGTGACGCATCGACCATCGGCCGGGAACGACAGGTCAACCCCGCGTTGCTGCTGGCCGAAACCGAGTTCGTGCATCAGACTCTCGCCGGTCTGGACGACTATCCCGCCTATTACGCCCATATGGGGATCCGCAACATGGCGGGGCCCGAACCGATCGATCTCACCCCGATCGACGTAGCCGGCCCGGCCGAGTTACGGCGCCGAATCAACGGCGGCGAGTGGGTGGTGGACCTCCGTTCCCGCAAGGCATACGCACATTCACACCTGGCCGGTACGGTCTCCTTAGGACTCGACGGACCGATGGCGACGTGGCTGGGCTGGCTCATCGACTGGGGAACACCGATCACTCTGCTTGGCGGTACCTCTGGCGAGCTTTCCCAGGCACAACGCGAACTTGCCCGCATCGGTGTGGACCGGCCGGCGGCAGCGGCAACCGGGGACCCCAGCAGGTGGGCAGGTCACCAGCACGACCACCGGGTGACCAATCTGGTGACCGCTTCGTTCGTGGACCTCGCTGCGGAACTCCGCGGCACTGTCGACGGACTCCCCATGGCCGCGATAGTGCTGGACGTCCGCCAGAGAAGCGAATGGCAGGCCTCCCATATACGCGGGGCGGTACACATTCCCCTGCCCGAACTCCGGCGGCGTCTGGACGAGTTGCCCACCGGACCGGTTTGGGTGCACTGCCGTAGCGGGTATCGAGCCGCCGCCGCGGCCTCATTGCTCGCCCGCGCACACAGAACCGTGGTCCTAATCGACGACGCCTTCGACCACGCGGGCGCAGCCGGGATCCCGATGGTGGCGTGACCAGTGCTGGTGACCGCCGCACTGGCTGGGCTGCTCATCGGGCTTGCACTGGGCCTGCTCGGTGCGGGCGGTTCCATTCTCGCGGTGCCTGCCCTCGTCTATGTTGCCGCGCAACCACTTTCCGCGGCTGTTCCCACCTCCTTGCTGGTAGTCGGGGCATCGGCGGCGGCAGCGGTGGTGCCTCGGTTACGGGCTGGCATCGTGCACTGGCCTGTCGTCCTGATCTTCGGCGCCGCGGGCATTCCCGCCACCATCGCGGGTGCGACGTTAGGACAGTTGATGCCACCCCGCCTCCGGCTGTTGGGCTTCGCCGTCGTGATGACGGTCGTTGCGCTCACGATGTCCGGGGAGCCCGCCGCTGCCGGCCCGGCGGTGTGCCAGGCCAAGAACGGGCCAGTGAGCTGGAAACCCTGCCTCCCGCTGGCCCTCTCAGCCGGCGCGCTCGTCGGAGGGCTGACCGGGTTGTTCGGTGTGGGCGGTGGCTTCCTCATCGGCCCCGCGTTGACGCTGCTGCTCGGCATCAACGCGAGTGCCGCGGTCGCCACCTCTCAGGTGATCATTACGGTCAACTCCGTAGCCGGACTGATCGCTCACACCAACGTCGCGCTCGACTGGGCCATTGTCGGAAACTTCGCTGGCGCCGCCGTTCTCGCCGCGTTGGGAGCCGGAGCTTTGGCCACCCGGCTGCCGGTGCGCACTGTCCGCCGGGCATTCGTCTACGCGGTGTTGGTCCTTGCCGTCGCCACCGCCGTGACAGCCGTTGTCGCCCCCGCCACCGTGCTGGCTCATTGACCTGCCCACCATCGGTTTGCTGATTTGGCAAATATGTTTGCCAATTTGGCGAACGTGGGAAATCCTGCATGTACGGCCGACAACACGCCGACAAGCAACACGAGCGTCGAAGGAGGAAGTCATGCCTGGCGAGCAAGGGAATGCGTCCACGGAACACGTTTCCGGAGACAGCACACTGGCCGAACACGAGACATGGCGGCGAAGGCGGTGGGAAGAGGTTTCCGGACCGCGGGGACTGGCGGCGACCACCGTACTGGCGAAGATCACGGAATCGGGACAGACCATACCGGGCGTACCTGGCCACTGGAACCCACCCACCGCAGGAAGTGTGCGGTTCACCGCGACACCCGAGGACGGAGTGTCGGTCGCCGGCGAACCTGTGGACGGCACCGTGGAACTCGCCTCGCGGACCAGCATCGAATTCCAGGATGGGCGTTTCGGCATCGTCGGTGTCTACGACGGGATGGGGGCGTTGACCGTCTGGGACCCACACGCCCCGGCGCTGACCCGGCTGAAGGAGATCGCGACCTACCCATTCGATCCGGCCTGGATCATCGGCGGCGAGTACGTCCCGGCACCCGCGGACCGGGTGGCCGACGTGACACGATTGACCAGCCCGCCGAGCAAGGACACCATACCGGCGCCTGGTGACGTCATCGTCGAACTGAACGGCGAACGGCACAGGCTGGTCGCGGTCGAGTACGCCGCCGGCGAACTGCTTCTGGTGGTGTTCGCCGACTCCACCAGTGGCAGCGCGACACCCAGCATCGGCCGCTGGCTGATCCTGCCGAAGCCCGAGGGCTCAACCGTCCGTCTGGATTTCAACCGGGCGATTGTCCCCAACCACGTTTTTTCCGACTTGTTTCCCTGTCCGCTACCGCCTGCGGGCAACCACCTTCCGCTGCGTGTGGAGGCGGGCGAACGGGGCCCGGTCCACGCCGGCGAATGACCCGAGCCCGGCAAGGGCACGCCGCACAACCACTTTCAACGAAGGAGAACCTGGCATCATGACGGAGACGTTGCGCGAGACAGTCGTGCGGTATCTACGGCGTTTCGAACAGGGTGACTACGCCGGCATGCGGGCGATGTTCACCGACAAGGCCACCGTGTGGAACGGCCAAGGGGAACAGGCGATCGACGACACCATCGAAATGCTCCGTGCGGGCGCCGCCAACATGCAGTCACTACGGTACGACATCGTCCGGCAGTTCGAGCAGGACAACGAGGTGCTTCAGCAGCACGTACTTCGTATCGTGCTGAACGACGGCAACCGGATCGACATGCCCGTAGCGATGTACTTCCGATTCGAGAACGGTCTCATCGACCGCATCGAGGAGTACGCCAACTTCACACCGCCGGAAAAATAGCCACTACTGACGACGATGCTCCGCGTCATGGCTCACCAGGACGCGGAGCCGATGGCGAACGACCCTGCCGTTCACAACTTCAGAGTGCGTTCCGTGAGTTGACGTTCCTTTTCGCCGTTGGGTTGGGTTAGGTCGGCTGGTGGGCAACTCGTCGTTCGGTCTATGGGCGCGGCTGGGTGAATAATCCCGGCTCGGTCTCGACGAGGATGCCGCGACCGGCCAGGCGTTTGAGCTTGGCGCGGACGTTCTGGATGTCGTTCTGCGTCAGCGGCAGGTCCATCGCCAAGGCCAGGTCGCGAGCGCGCAGGGAGCCGCCGGCCTCGCCGAAGACGGTGAGAATCTGCTGGTAGGCCGGGTGGCCGGGGATCGTGGGAGGCGCGACCGGCTCGGCCGGGACGAGATCCTCCGCAGCAAGACAGATGAGGGTCTTGCGGGTGATCCGTAGGTGTTCGATCCCCTCGCTGAGTTCGCCCAGACGAGCGGTAAGAGTGTCGATCTCCACCTGGGTCTGCTCGATCTGGCAGGTCAGGGAGCGCTCGCGGGCGTCGATCTTATCCAGGAGCCAGGTTCCGGGGTCGGATTGCCAGGTGTCGGGCCTGGTCATGTCCACCGCCCTGACGAGGCAGGGTCGCGGGTCAGGCGGCGGGACATCACGTCGGTCATCGCCCAATACACCCGTGATTCGGAACTGGCCGGCAGGTGCTCATAGTCGCGGACCAGACGCCGGTGGAACATCAAGATGCCGTAGGTCTGCTCGATGACCCATCTTTTGGGCTGGGGGACGAACCCCTTGTCGGCGGGGTTGCGTTCGACGATCTCCACATCGATCCCCAGGCCGGCACCGTGCGCGACGACCGCATTCTTGAAACCCTGGTCGACCAGAGCCTTGGTCACGGTCCCCTCGGTGCCGGCGGCGACCCGGTCCAGCAGGGCGATCCCGGCGGTGTTCTCGTGGGCCGAGGCGGCCAGCATGATCACGGCGATGACCAGCCCCAGCACGTCCACGACCAGCCCTCGTTTTCTCCCCGACACCTTCTTGGCAGCGTCTTTTCCGGTCGTGGAGGCGGGAACTCCGGCCGCGACGTGGATGCTCTGGGTGTCCAGCACGACCAGGCCGGGGTCGGCTAATCGTTTCTTCTTCTCGCGCAGATGCCAGCGCAGCAGGTCGTGGATCGTCTTGTCGGTGCCGTCATCGCGCCGCTTGTGAAGTCGGCCCAAGGCGCGGTGCCGGTCTTTCGATCGGTCCGTTTCCTTGGGCCGCTTCCCGAACCCGCCGTGCCCATTACTGAGCAACGGGCTCTCCCCAAGTCCCGTCGTGG
>NZ_JBDPLS010000004.1:0-661816 GCF_039871515.1 Nonomuraea sp. B1E8
CGGAGCCGTCCCATCGCGCACGTTCTGCGCTGGTCGGACTGGCGCCGCCGTCACCAGGCGACAGCCCGGCGCTGCCACTACCGGCGCAGATCGAAACCATGATCGCGAAGTGTCACTGGAGTACTAGGGGTCGCGGCGCAGGCGTTTGACGTCGGAGCGGTGCTTCTTGGCGGTGATGCGCCGCTCGACGGCGCCGCGGCTCGGCTTGGTCGGGCGGCGGCGCTTGGGCGGCGGGGCGATGGCCTCCCGCAGGCGCTGGGCCAGCCGGTCCCGCGCGGCCTCCCTGTTGCGCAGCTGCGAGCGGTATTCGGAGGCGGCAATCGTGATCGTGTCGGCGCCCAGCCGGCCCCGGGCCCGCTCCTTGAGCGCCGGCGAGAGCGCGGTGCTCGCGGCCAGGTCGAAGGTCAGCTCCACGCGGCTGTCCGTAGTGTTGACACCCTGGCCGCCCGGGCCTGACGAGCGCGAGAAGCGCCAGACGAGCTCGGCGTCGGGGATGACGACCGAGTCGTTGACGACCAGCGGGCCGGGCATGCGGGGAGCTCCTGTTCGACGTCCTCAGTGGAAGTTTCACCGTATCCGGGCGACATATACCGGTCGCAACGGTATTTCCGGCGTCGATCACCGGCTTGACGGCGGGATGCAAGCGGCGTATGCCAATATCGCGCATCAAACGATCAAGGGTGGGGAGGCGCTGTGGCGGCCATCGTCGGCGTGCACGGAATCGGCAAGTACAACTACTACGTGAACGCCGGACGGTCCGCGGCCGGGGCGGCGGAGGCCATGCGCCGCAAGTGGGACCGCTACCTGCACGCCACGCTCGGCGCGGAGTCCGCGGCCTACTTCTCCGAGATCGCCTACTTCTCCCACCACCTGCACGACGGCAAGGACGACGACGAGCCCAAGTCCGCCGCCGCGATGGAGATCCAGGCCCAGGAGGTCCTCGCCGGCTGGGCCAGGAACATGGGCCTCGGCGAGCACATCACAGGAGCCCTCAAATCGGTCACCGGCTGGCTGCTCGACAGGCTGGACGGCAGGTCGGCGGCGTTCGCGAAGCTGTTCGCGCCCGAGGTGGCGACGTACCTCACCGACCAGGCCAGGCGGGAGAGCTGCCGGCAGGTCGTCGCCGACGTCATCCGGCGCAACCGGCCCAGGGTCGTGATCGCGCACTCGCTCGGCAGCGTCGTCGCGTACGAGACGCTCTGGGCGCACCCCGAGCTCGAGATCGACCTGCTGGTCACCCTCGGCAGCCCGCTCGGCATGCGCCACGTCGTCTTCGAGCGCCTCCTGCCCGCCCCCATCAACGGCCGCGGTGAACGCCCGAAGAACGTGGGGCGCTGGGTGAACATCGCCGACAAGGACGACATCGCCGCCATCCCGCCCGCGCTGCGCGAGAGCTTCACCGGCGTCGACGCCGAAGAACTGGTCAACCTCGACTGGATCGACTTCCACACGGCCGAGAAATACCTCGGCTGCCCGGCACTCGACCCGCATCTGCGACCATTCCTCGCATGACGTGGATCGTGTTCGACTATGGCGGTGTCCTGTCCCTGCCCCAGCTCGAGACCGACGCGGACGCCATGGCGCGGGCCGCCGGGGCCGACCCCGAGCTGTTCAGCCGCGGCTACTGGGAGCACCGCCTAGCGTTCGACCGGGGGAGCCTGACGCCGTTCACCTACTGGTCGGCGGTGCTCGGCAGGCCCGTCGCCCACTCCGAGGTCGCCCGGCTGGTCGCCATGGACATCGCGAGCTGGGCCCACCCCGACGCGGGCACGGTCGCCCTCCTCGGTGAGCTGATCGCGGCCGGACGCGACGTGGCGCTGCTGTCCAACGCCCCCGTCTGCGTCAGCGACGGCCTGGACGAGCTGCCCTGGATCGCCGCGATCGGGCGGCGCTTCTACAGCGGCAGGATGGGCCTGGTCAAACCCGACAAGGAGATCTACGACGAGGTGGCCCGCGAACTCGACGCCGACCCCGCCGAGATCGTCTTCATCGACGACCGGCTGGAGAACGTCCAGGGCGCCGAGCGGGCCGGCATGACCGGCGTGCACTTCACCGACGCCGCCGCGCTCGGGACGACGCTGCGGCAGATCGCCTGACCGACGCTGTTCATCCGGCCTTGACTCCCTGGTCACGGCCGGGTCAGCACGGCGGGACATACCTGGGAACGTGGACCGCAGAGCCTTCCTGACAGCGGCGACCGCCGGCCTCCTCCTCCCGCAGCCCGTCGGTCGGCCGGCCCTCGCCTCCCCGGCCAGAACCCTCAGATCCGATCCGTTCACGCTGGGCGTCGCCTCCGGCGACCCGACGACCGACGGCTTCGTCCTGTGGACCAGGCTGGCCGTCGCCCCGCTGAACGGCGACGGGCGCGGCGGCATGCCCTCCCGCGACGTGGACGTCGCCTGGCAGGTGTCGGCCGACGAACGTTTCGCCACGATCGTCAGATCCGGCACCGCCACCGCCAGGGCGCGCGACGCCCACAGCGTCCACGTCGAGCTGAAAGGGCTGCAGCCGGGGCGCGACTACTTCTACCGCTTCAGGAGCGAGGGCCGGCCCTCCCCGGCCGGCCGTACCAGGACCACGCCCGAGGGGGAGACGCCGCTCACGTTCGCGGTGGCCGCGTGCGCCCACTACGAGCACGGCTACTACACCGCCTACCGCCGCCTGGCGCAGGAGGAGCCCGACCTGGTCGTCTTCCTCGGCGACTACCTGTACGAGTACGGCCCCAGCGGCTACACCGCGCTGACCGGCCGCGTCCGCACCCACACGCCGGGCAAGTGCCGCACGCTCGCCGACTACCGGCTGCGGCACGCGCAGTACAAGAGCGATCGCGACCTGCAGGCCGCGCACGCGGCGGCGCCGTGGCTGGTGGCGTTCGACGACCACGAGGTGGAGAACAACTGGGCCGGCCCGGTCTCCGGTTCGGGAGCGCGGGACTTCGCCGGGCGCCGGCGTGAGGCGTTCAAGGCGTACTACGAGAACATGCCGTTGCGCCGCGCCAGCCTGCAGGGAGCGGTGCTGCGGGTGAACCGGCGGGTCTCGTGGGGCAGGCTGGCCCGCTTCCACCTGCTGGACACCCGGCAGTTCCGCGACGACCAGGCGTGCGACGACGGGGTGCGGGCCGGGTGCGACGAGCGGCTGGCGGACGGCCGCACGCTCCTCGGGCCCGGCCAGTGGCGCTGGCTGGAGAGCGGGCTGCGCGGCTCCACCACCCGGTGGAACCTGCTCGGGCAGCAGATCATGATGGCGCAGCGCGACCACAAGGCCGGTCCGGGACGCGAGGTGAACCTGGACTCGTGGGACGGCTACGCGGCCGAGCGCACGCGGCTGCTGCGGTCGCTGGCCCGCACCTCCAACCCGGTGGTGCTGACGGGGGACGCGCACATGCACCACCTGGCCGACCTCAAGACGGACTTCGACGACCCGGACTCGCCGGTGGTGGCCAGGGAACTGGTGGCGTCGTCGATCGCGAGCGACGGGGACGGGTACCGGGACCGCACGTGGATCGCGGAGGCCCTCCAGGAGAACCCCCATATTTCCTACATCGACCAGCGGCGCGGGTACGTGATGGCTCGACTGACCCGCGATGAGATGTCCGTCGAGTTCCGAACACTGGACTACATCTCACGCAGAGGTGCCCGCGCGCGAACCTCCCACCGCCTCACCCTCCCGGCCGCTCCCGACGCCGCTGTCGCCGCCCAGGCCGCCGCGCCAGGCTGAACGTTTCCCCGGAATCAGCTGACCGCGGGCCTGGCCCGGGCGGTGGATTGCCGGTGTGCCGGGACGGTGCCGCCGGGTGGGTTGGCCGGTGGGTGGCACCGAGCCGGTCGTCGTCGTGGCGCGGCGGGTGGGGTCAGGCACCTGGCCAGCCGCTCTCCGGGAACGTGCCGGAGGCGCCGCCGGACATGACCACCTGGTCGCTCTCCACCAACCCTGCGGTGACCTGGACGAACTGGTCGCTGCGCACGCCCGTTCGCACCACCTTCGCCGAGTCGTGGCCGTCGGAGCGGACCGTGACCACCTGGGCGCCATCCGATCGGCCGCGGACAGCTGCTGCGGGAACGTAGAGCGCGTCCTGGGCCTCCTCGGTCGTGACCGTCACCGAGGCCGTCTGCCCGAGCATCAGCCCGGCCGGCGAATCGTCGAAGGAGAGGGTGACCGAGTAACGGACCAGCCGACCGTCCACGGTGGCGGTCGGTGCGATCGCCGTCACCGTCCCCTGGTACCGCTCCTCGCCTCGGGTGGCCAGGGTGATCTGGGCTATCTGGCCGAGTTCAAGCCGGTTCACGTCGGACTCGGTGACCATGGCCTGGACCTGGAGCTCGTCAAGGTCGCCGAGGCTGATGAAAGTGCCGGTGCCCGCCGCGTCGCCGACCGCGCCCGCCACCGACAGAACCGTCCCGGACGTGGGGGCCACGATGCGGGTGGCCCGTACAGCGTCCGCCGCCTCTTCGAGCGCGGCCTCGGCGCGGTCCACGTTCGCGGCCGCCTGGTCCTCGCCGATGCCGCCTCTGGCCTGCGTGCCCGTGCCCCGGTCGCAGCCGCCCACGCCCTGCGACGGCCGTGCGCCGCCGCTCGGCCTGGCCGACGGCTTCCCGCTGCCCGTGGGGTCGCCGTTCCGGGACGGTGGGGGGCTCGCGGACGGCTTGGCGCCGGTGGACGGACTGCCGGTGAATGAGCCTGCGGGGGTGCCGGTCGGGCGGTTCCCCGGCCGGCCGGCTTCGCCGATCGAGGTCCCCTCATCGGACGTACCGCCCGTGACAGTGCCGCCGTCAGGGGAGCCGCCGCCGGAGGTCCCGCCGGTCGGTGCGGCGGTCACCGTCGTGGGGACAGTGGCCGTCACGGTGGCCGTCACGGTGGCCGTCACGGTGGCGGTCACCGTGACCGTCACCGTGGGCCGGGGCTCCGGCTCGGTGGGCTCGGAGGTAGGCGTGGAGGTGGGCGTCGAGGTGCGCGTGGAGGCGGGACGCGAGGTGGGATGCGTGTCGGCGCTCGCCGAGGGCTTGGCTGTGCGGCTCGGCGCGGGACGTGGCGTGCGGCGGCCCGGCGTGGAGCTCGGTGACCGGCTCGCGCTCACGCGACCCGCGCTCAGGACGCCGGCGCGCAAGACAGGAGGTGCCACCGGCCCATTGGCGCCGTTAGCCACAGTCTCGTCGGCCTGGATCTCGTCGGCCTGGATCTCGTTGGTCGTGGTCTCGTTGGTCGTGGTCTCGGTGGTTGTGGATCTGTTGGTTGGGGTCCTGCCGGTGGCGGGGGTGTTGTCTGTGCCGCTGGTCGTGCCGGTGGCGGGGGTGCAGGTGCTCGTCCCGGTTGTGGAGGAGGCCGCCTCCAGAGCCTCTTCGGACGCGGCCAGGTCCGCCTTGGCCGCCGTGTACGCCTCCCGCGCCCCCCGGTCGTCGATCCTGGCCAGCACCTGCCCCTTCTTCACCTTGGCCCCGACCTTGGCGTACACCTTCGTCACCGTCCCCGGCGAGCCGAACGCCAGGTCCCTGCGCGAGCCGTCCACAGTGCTGCCCGCGGCGCTCACCGAGGCTGTGACCTTCCCCCGCTGTACGGCGGCGAGCCGGGCCTGGACGGTGGGCGGGGTGTCGTCGCGGAGCGCCAGCGTGAGGCCGGACCCGGCGACGAGCACGGCGAGGGCGAGCCCGCCCAGCGCGAAAGTCGCTCTCATGTCGGCCCATCATGGTGTGGCAGGTTCAGGCCGGCCTGGGAGGACCCTCAGAGTTACCTGTGGGGCCGCCGGGGCGGGGGTTGTCAGCGAACATTCAGCTGGCTCGCGGCTTCGACGCAGCATCGTGTGCAAGTGTCACCGGCTGTGAAGGTGTCGACGAGGCGCAGAGCGCTGATGACCAACGGAGCACTGGCGGTGCTCCTGCTGGGCGGTGCCGTGCTCGCCTATGCCCAGCTCGGCACGGGACGGGCGGAGGGTGAGACGACCGTGCGGACGGTGACCGTGAGCCGCGGCTCCGTGACCGCCACGGTGTCCGCCTCGGGCGCGGTCGGGAGCTCCAGGTCGAGAGCGCTGTCGTTCGGTACGGCCGGCACGGTCGAGAAGATCTACGTCAAGCCTGGCGACAAGGTGGACAAGGGTGACATTCTGGCCAGGCTGGACGACGACGCCGCGCAGGAGGGCCTGTCGGCGGCCAGGGCCACGTACGAGAGCGCCGTCGCCGACGGCACCTCGACGGCCCAGCTCTACGCCGCCTACGTCAAGGCCCGTAACGCCTACAGGGAGACGCAGCGGACGGTCGCGGCCACCGTACTGAAGGCCCCCTTCAGCGGCACGGTCACGGCGGTGAACGGCTCGGTCGGCGGATCCAGCTCGGGCTCCCGCGAAAGCTCCGGCGAGAGCACCGGCTCGGGCTCCGGCGGCACGGGCTCGGGGGAGAGCGGGTTCGTCGCGCTCGCCGACACAGGGAGGCTGCAGCTCGTCGGGGCCTTCACCGAGACCGACACGGGCCTGCTCAAGCGGGGCCAGGAAGCCACGATCACGTTCGACGCGCTGCCTGGCGTGACCGCCGCCGGCAAGGTCACCCAGATCGACCCGATCGCGTCCACCAGCGACAACATCGTGCAGTACCCGGTCACGGTCGCCTTCACCAAGGTTCCCGGCCAGGTGCGGCTGGGCCAGACGGCCACGGTCGAGGTCGTGGTCGGCCGGGCGGAGAACGTGGTCACCGTCCCGTCGACGGCGGTCTCCACCAGCGGCGGCCAGACCATGGTCACCCTGCTCGAAGCGGGCAGGCAGACCAGGACCCCGGTGGAGGCCGGCATCAGGGGCGCCACGATGACCGAGATCAGATCGGGCGTGTCCGAGGGCGACCAGCTCGTGCTCCCGGCCCTCACGACCGGCACGACGAGCGGGAACCAGCGCCAGTTCACCAGAATTCCGGGAATGCCGGGAGGCGGCCGATGACCGTTTCTGGGACCGTCCCGGTGCTGCGCGTCCGCGACCTCGTCAAGGAGTACGGCGAGGGCGACACCAAGGTGCGGGCCCTGCGCGGCATCCGCCTGGACGTCGAACGCGGCGACTACGTCGCCATCATGGGCGCGTCCGGCTCCGGCAAGTCCACGCTCATGAACATCCTCGGCTGCCTTGACGTCCCGACCTCCGGCACGTACCTGATCGACGGCGCCGACGTGGGCCGGCTGGACGAGCACCAGCTCGCCGTGCTGCGCAACCGCAGGGTCGGGTTCGTCTTCCAGTCGTTCAACCTGATCCCGCGCATGAGCGCGCTGGCCAACGTCGAGCTGCCGCTCGTGTACGGCGGAATCGGCCAGGCCGAGCGGCGCGCACGGGCGCTGGCCGCGCTGGAGCGGGTCGGCCTGGCCGACCGCGTGCACCACGAGCCGAACCGGCTCTCCGGGGGCCAGCAGCAGCGGGTGGCGGTGGCCAGGGCGCTGGTCACCGCGCCCGCGCTGCTGCTGGCCGACGAGCCGACCGGCAACCTCGACACCGCCTCCACGAACGACGTCCTGGAAATCATGGACCGGCTGAGCGAGTCGGGCCGCACGATCGTGCTCATCACGCACGAAAACGACGTGGCCGCGCACGCCAAGCGGGTGATCCGGCTGGTGGACGGCGAGATCGTCGAGGACCGCCGCCGGGCGCCGGTGGACGGCACGCCATCCCGGCCGCCGGCCGAAGAGAGGGCGAGGGCCAGGTGAACCGGCTCGAGATCCTGCGCTTCGCGCTGCGCGGCCTGTTGGCCAACAAGATGCGCAGTTCCCTGACCACGCTCGGCATCCTCATCGGCGTGGCCGCGGTCATCATGCTGGTCGCGGTGGGCGAGGGCTCGTCGCGCAGCATCCAGGAGGACATCCAGCGGCTCGGCGCCAACACGCTCACCATCTCGCCGTCGTTCTCCGGCGGCGGTGGGCGGAGGGCCGGGGGCGGAGGAGGGACCACAGGGCCGCGCACGCAGGCCAGGCAGCTGACCCTGGCCGACGCCGAGGCGCTCACCGACAGGACCCTCGCGCCCTCGGTCAGGAGCGTCTCGCCGGTTGTGAACGCCCCGTCCGCCACCGCCGCGTACGGCTCGGCAAGCCACCCGATCGGGCAGCTCGTCGGCACGTACCCCAGCTACTTCGAGGCCACGAACAAACCCGTGGCCCAGGGCACGTACTTCTTCAACGACGACGTGCTGGCCGCCAGGAAGGTCGTGGTGCTCGGCCGGACCGTCGTGGACGAGCTGTTCGGCGCCGTCGACCCGATCGGCAAGCAGGTCAGCGTGTCCGGCGTGCCGTTCACGGTCGTCGGCGTGCTGAAGGAGGCGGGCTCCACCGGCATGCAGGACGCCGACGACGTGGCCATCGCGCCGCTGCCCGCCGTGCAGCAGAGCCTGAGCGGGTTCGGCGCGCTCGGCCAGATCGTCGTGCAGGCGAGCGGGGCGGAGACCACCACGACTGCGCAAGCCGAGGTCACCGCCATCCTCAACCAGCGGCACGGTGTCACCGGCGGTGACGCCGACTACCGCGTGCTCAACCAGGCCACCCTGCGGGAGACCGTCAGCGAGGCGACCGGCACCTTCACCGTGCTGCTCGCCGCCGTCGCTGCGATCTCGCTGCTGGTGGGCGGCATCGGCATCACGAACATCATGCTGGTCACGGTCACGGAGCGCACCCGCGAGATCGGCATCCGCAAGGCGGTCGGCGCGCCGAGGAGCGCGATCCTTGGCCAGTTCTTGCTGGAGGCCACGCTGCTGAGCTTGGTCGGCGGCCTGTCGGGGGTGCTGGTGGCGTTCGTGGGGACGCGGTTCACCGTCGCCGGGATCGAGCCGGTCCTCGTGCCGTCGTCTGTGGCGCTGGCGCTGGGCGTGTCAGTGGGGATCGGGCTGTTCTTCGGTGGTTATCCCGCCAACAGGGCGGCCAAGCTCAGGCCGATCCAGGCCTTGCGCCACGAGTAAGGAGATGGACATGGACCAGCTGGAATCCTCGCCGTACCAGGACGACCTGCGGGAGGAGCTAGCCGCCCGGCCCGGCAGAGGTGCGTCGAAGCTCACGCTGGCGCTGGCCGCCGGCGTGGTGCTGGTCGCGGGCGTCCTCATCGGCATCCAGGCCGGCAGGCTGTCCGGCCAGGCGGGCGCGCAAACGACAGCGCAGCAGCGTCCTCTGGGAGGCGGGGCCGGTCAGCCCGGCTACGCCGCTCAGCGGCCGGACGGCGGCCGCCGGAGCGGCGGGGGCGGACAGACCACGGGCACCGTGGAGAAGGTCGAGGGCGGCAAGGTGTACGTGAAGACCGCCGACGGCTCCACCGTGGCCGTCAGCACCGACGACCAGACCGCCGTCCTGATCAGCAAAGCGGGCAAGTTGTCCGACCTCGAGAGCGGCAGCGCGGTCGTCGTACGCGGCCGCGCGGGTGCCGACGGCTCGGTGACGGCGGCGTCGATCACTCAGGGAGGAGTCCCGCGATGAGCGAACCCGAGGCCAGGCTGCTGGTGGTCGACGACGAGCCCAACATCAGGGAGTTGTTCTCGGCCAGCCTGCGCATGGCCGGGTTCGAGGTGCTGACCGCCGCCGACGGCAAGGAGGCGCTGCGGGTGGCCCAGCAGGGCGCCCCCGATCTGGTGATGCTCGATGTCATGCTGCCCGACCTCGACGGTCTGGCGGTAGCGGGCAGGCTGCGGTCCCGCGGCCGCCGGGTCCCGGTGCTGTTCGTGACCGCGAAGGACGCGCCGGAGGACCGGCTCGCCGGGCTGGGGCTCGGCGCGGACTACGTGACCAAGCCGTTCAGCTTGGAGGAGGTCATCGCCAGGATCCGGGCCGTGCTGCGCAGGACCAGGAGCGGCATGCCGCCGCCGAACCGGCTGCGGGTCGCCGACCTGGAGCTGGACGAGGAGAGCCACGAGGTGTGGCGCGACGGCGTCCCGGTGCGGCTGTCTCCGACGGAGTTCAGGCTGCTGCGGTACTTCATGCTCAACGTGGGCCGGGTCCTGTCGAAGTCGCAGATCCTCGACCACGTCTGGAACGGCGAGTGGCGCACCGACGTCGGCCTGGTCGAGTCGTACGTCTCCTATCTGCGCCGCAAGGTCGACAGAGGCGAGCACAAATACCTGCACACCCTGCGCGGGGTCGGCTACATCCTGCGCCCGCCCCGCATATGAACGCAAAGGGAGCCAAGGGCAAGGGCGCCGGGCTGAGAAAGCACCTGGCGCGGACGCCGCTGTGGCTGCGGCTGGTGTCGGTCAGCGTACTGCTGGTCACCCTCGCCATCACGCTCACGGGCCTGTTCGCCGTGCGACTGCTGCGCGGCTACCTCGTCGAACGCGTCGACCAGCAACTCCGTGCGGCCAGCGGGCCGTTCCGCAACCCGCCGCAGCCACCCGAGACCTCGCGCCGTGGCGCGCGCCCGCTGCGCTTCTACGGCCTGTTCCACGCGGTGGTGCTCGACGCCGGCGGCGCCCCGATCAGGACGCTCAGCGAGTCGACCGAGGAGCACACTCCCGACCTGCCACGGCTGACCGCGAACGACGTCATCGGGCTGAGAGGGCGGCCGTTCACCGTCGAGTCGCAGGCCGCGGGCGGCCCGAACTGGCGGGTCGTCGCCGTGCCCGGCCGCGTCGGGCAGAGCCGGATGACCGCCATCAGCCTCGGCGACGTGGAGGGCACCGTCTCTCAGCTCGTCACCATCGTGGCGGTCAGCGGCGGGGGCACGCTGATCGTGCTCGGGTTCGCCTGCTACTGGCTGGTGCGCCGCAGCCTGCGGCCGCTCGGGGAGATCGCGCGCACGGCCAAGGACATCGCCGGCGGCGACTTGTCACGCCGGGTGCCGCTGTGGGCGGGCACCACCGAGGTCGGCAAGCTCGGCCGGTCGCTCAACACCATGCTCGCCAGGGTCGAGGCGGCGGTACGCGAGCGGGAGGCGGCGGCCGAGTCGTCCCGCCGGTCCGCCATGGCCGCCCGGCGGTCGGAGGAGCTGATGCGCCGGTTCATGGCCGACGCCTCGCACGAGCTGCGCACGCCGCTGACCTCGATCAGGGGGTTCGCGGAGCTGTACCGGCTGGGGGAGGACAAGAGCCTGGCGGAGGCCGTACGCCTGCTCAGCCGCATCGAGGGGCAGGCCGCGCGGATGGGCCTGCTGGTGGAGGACATGCTGCTGCTGGCCAGGCTGGACCAGCGGCGCGCGCTGGCGATGCAGTCCGTCGACCTGCTCAGCCTCGCGGCCACCGCCGTGATCGACGCCCAGACGCTGGCGCCCGACCGGCGGATCGAGCTGGTGCGGCTGTACGGCGGCGAGGGCGACGTGCTGGTGACCGGCGACGAGTCGCGGCTCGGCCAGGTGCTCAACAACCTCGTGACGAACGCGCTCACCCACACCCCGCCCGGCACGCCGTTCCAGGTGCGCGTGGGGGCGGACGGCGACCACGCGGTGGTCGAGGTGGCCGACGAGGGCCCCGGGTTCACGGCGGAGGTGGCCGAGCGGGTGTTCGAGCGGTTCTACCGGGCCGACCCCGCACGCAGCGCCGGCGGCTCCGGGCTGGGGCTGTCGATCGCGGCGACGCTGGTGGAGGCGCACGGCGGCATCGTCACGGCCGAGGGCGAGCCGGGCAAGGGTGCCCTGTTCCGGGTGATCCTGCCCGCCGCCGATCAGCCGAAGGCGTAGCCGTACAGGCCGGAGCCCTCGCTGAGCGGGCGTACCTTGCCCAGCCGCAGGCCCGCCCTGCGCGACCCGGGCGCGTACATGACCAGGCCCTGGCCGGGTGCGGCCACCACGAGCGTGTGCACCGGGCGCCGCCGGGTCAGGGCCCGGTAGCCGTCACCCCACCCCGGCAGCGCGGTCACCGAGGCGCCGAAGTCGCGCCCCTTCCCCTTGACCAGCAGGTTCCCCTTCCGGGTGAGCCCGCCCGCCGCACGTCCCGCCAGCACCTGGACGGCCTTCTCCCCGGGCACGCCGATGGCCAGGTCGTCCCTGCCGTCGCCGTTGAAGTCCCCGGCCGCCAGGGAGGCCCCGAACCGGTCGTAGTAGCGGGGCCTGCCGTCGAGCGTGTTCTGCGACCACGCCTCGGTCCGGTCGGTACGCAGCCCGTGGCGCGAGCCGTACAACACGTCCACGGTGCCGTCGCCGTAGTCCATGGCCCGCTGGTTCGCGGTGAGCCCTTCGCCGGGCACGCCGATGGCCAGGTCGTCCTTGCCGTCGCCGTTGAAGTCGCCGGTGGCCAGCGCGGCCCCGAACCCGTCCCACTTCTCCGCGGCGCCGTGGATGCCGGGCGTGCTCTGCGTGAGCAGCCCGGCCCGCTTCGCGCGTACGTCGATGACGGTGGCCGAGCCCTGCCCGTCCTTGCTCAGGGTGTCGGCGGGCGCTCCCACGGCCAGCTCGTCCGTTCCGTCCCCGTCGAAGTCGCCGGTGGCCAGCGCCGCGCCCCACTGGTCGGTGACGCGCGCCGCCTGCCGTACCCACCGCGTCTTCTGCGTGATCTGGTACGCCTTGCGCCCTTTCATCCCGTACACCGTCACGGCCCCGCCCGACCGGTGGCTGGGCGAGCCGACGGCCAGCTCGTCCCTGCCGTCACCGTCGAGGTCGCCCGCGGCCAGCGCCGCGCCGAACCGGTCGCTGGACGGCTTGGCGGGCGCCAGCCGCCGGCCCGCGACCAGCCCTTCCGGGGAGCCGTCGTAGATCTGCACGACCCCGTTCCCGTCGCCGCCGGGCACCCGCTCGCCGGTGAACTCCTCCGACACCCCCACGGCCAGGTCCGCGCACCGGTCGCCGTCGAAGTCGCCGACGGCCAGCGCGGAGCCGAACGCGTCACCCGGCTCGGCGTCGTCCTGGACGAGCGTGGCCGTCCTGCCCGAGCCGTACATCACGGTCACGGAACCGGCCCTGGAGGCGTCGTAGGGCGCGGCCACGGCGAGGTCGGGCCGCCCGTCGGCGTCGAAGTCGAGCGGCTGACCCCCGCACGACCGGGCGGTGGCGGGGGCCGTACCTGTGACGAGAGGAAGAACCAGGCAGGCGGCGAGCACAGCGTTCATACCGGAAGTAATGACCAGGCAGGTCGAACCGCGCCTGAACGGCACGAGAACGGGCCAGGAGGGCAGGATGCACATCGCCCGCCGACCGCGAGGAGCCCTGTGGGCGCGGGGTTTCCCGTGTCGGGACCGGCGCGGGACCGTGCCAGGATAGTCGGGTGGACGACATCGACCTCGCTGATCTGGATTTCTGGCGCAAACCACTCAAGGAGCGCAACGAGGCGTTCGCCCGGCTCCGCCAGCTTGAGCTCCCGGTGTTCTTCCCGGAGAAGAAAGTCCCGCTCCTCCGCTCGGGCAAGGGCTTCTACGCCCTCGTACGCCACGCGGACGTGGTCGAGGCGAGCCGTAACGCCAAGGTGTTCTCCAGCGAGCCCGCCGTCACCAACCCGGAGCCGCCCGGCTGGGTGAAGCAGGTGTTCGGGGAGTCGATGGTCAACATGGACGATCCGCGCCACGCCCGCCTGCGCAGGATCGTCACCCGCTCGTTCAGCCCGAAGATGCTGGCCGGCCTGCAGAGCGACATCGAGGCGGCCTGCGCCCGCATCGTCGGCGACGTCGTCAAGGACGGTCCGCGCGACTTCGTCTCCCAGGTCGCCGCCCGGCTGCCCATCCACGTCATCTGCGACATGCTCGACATCCCGCAGGAGTTGCGGGCCAAGGTGCACCAGCACGTCGACATCTCCACCGCCTACACCGGCGTGCGGCCCAGCCTGGCCCGCAGCGTCCAGATGGCCGGCCAGAACATGCTGGCCCTGCTCGCCCTGCAGCGCATGGTCATCAAGCTCGGCCACGAACGGGTCGCCAACCCCAAGGGCGACCTGGTCTCCCTCCTGGTCAACGCCAACCCCGACGGGGAGAAGCTGACCGACAAGGAGCTCGGCTCGTTCTTCGCGCTGCTCCTGGTCGCGGGCAACGAGACGGCCCGCAACACGATGGCCCACGGCATCAAGCTGCTCACCGACAACCCGGCGCAGCGCGAGCTGCTGATGAGCGACTTCGACACGCACATCAACGGCGCCGTCGAGGAGATGGTCCGCTACGTGTCGCCGATCATGCAGTTCCGGCGCACGGTCACCGAGGACTACACGCTGCGCGGCCTGGAGCTGAAGAAGGGCGACAAAGTGGTGCTCTTCTACGGCTCGGCCAACCGCGACGAGTCGGTCTTCTCCGACCCCGACACGTTCGACATCACCCGCGACACCAAGCCGCACGTCGGCTTCGGCGGGCCCGGGCCGCACTTCTGCCTCGGCGCCAACCTGGCCAGGCAGGAGCTGCGGACGATGTTCCGCGAGCTGCTGACCAGGCTGCCCGGCATCCGCTCGGTCGGCGAGCCCGAGCTGCTCCTGTCGAACTTCGACAACAGCGTGCGCAGCCAGGGATTCGCCTTCTAGCCGTCGCTAGTCGTCGGACTCCAGGACGTTCGACCTGATGGTGAAGAACGTGATCAGCGCCGCCACCGCCATCATGCCGGCACTGATCAGCATCGCCGTCCTGAAGCCCGCGTCGAACACCGGAGGGTTCTCGAACGCGTCGCCGACCAGGCCGACCACCGGCGGCACCGCGGCCACCGCGAACAGGCTGCCGGTGCGGGCCACCGCGTTGTTGACGCCGCTGGCCGTGCCCGCGTGGCGGTCCTCGACCGTGGCCAGCACGGTCGCGGTGAGCGGCGCGACCGCGCCCGACAGCCCCAGCCCGAAGACGGACACCGCGGGCAGCACCTGGAGCGGATAGGACGCGCCGAAGCCGATGGTGCTCATCCACAGGAAACCGGCGCCCGCCAGCAGGATCCCGCCCGTCATCGGCCAGCGCGGCCCGATCCGTCTGGCCAGCTCACCGGCCCTGCCGGACAGCAGCATCATCAGGATCGTCGTGGGCAACATCGCGAGCCCGGCGGCGATGGGGGAGAAGCCGGAGACGACCTGGAGCTGCACCACGAGCAGGAAGAACACCACGCCCATGGCCGCGTACATGATCAGCGTGACCACGTTGACGGCCGTGAACACGCGGTCGCGGAAGATGCCGACGGGCACCAGCGCGTCCGGCGACCTGCGCACCTCGATCGCCACGAACGCGGCCCCCAGCAGCAACCCGGCGAGCAGCGGCGCCGGCGCGCCCTCCTGGATCAGCCCGTAGGTGATCCCGGCCAGCGCCAGCGCCGCGAGGACCGAGCCCAGCACGTCGAAGCGCCCCGCGGCCTGCTCGTCCTTGCTCTCGGGCACGTGCCGCAGGGCGACGAAGAGGATGAGCGCCGCGAACGGCAGGTTGATCAGGAACGCCCACCGCCACCCGGCGGTCTGCACCAGCCACCCGCCGAGCAGGGGCCCGATGGCGCTGGCCACCCCGCCGAGCCCCGACCACGTGCCCACGGCGCGCGGCCGGTCGTGCCGGACGAACGACGCCTGGATGATCGCCAGCGAGCCGGGCGTGAGCAGCGCGCCGCCGATGCCCTGCAGCGCCCTGGCCCCGATCAGGAACTCGATGCTCGGCGACAGCCCGCACAGCGCGGAGGCCACGGCGAACCACACGACGCCGATGACGAAGATCGTGCGCCGGCCGTAGCGGTCTCCGAGCGAGCCGCCGAGCAGGATCAGCCCGGCGAGGGTGAGCGTGTAGGCGTTGATCGTCCACTGCAGCCCCGCCATGCCCGCGTCCAGTTCCCTGCCGAGGTAGGGCAGCGCGACGTTCACCACCGTGCTGTCGAGCAGCGCCAGGCCCGAGCCCAGCACCGTCGCGAACAGGATCCAGCGGCCGCGCGCCGACCTGAGCTCGACATGGTCGCCGGCATGCAGCTCGTTGGGCCCGGAGGTCATGGGCCCCATCCTGTCACCGCCGCCCGGCCTCGCTCCCGAGGGCCCGCAGCACGAACGCGCAAACCAGCTCGGCGGCCGCCTCCACCGTCACGTCGCCGCTGATCAGCGGCACCCGCTCCGCGCCGATGACCGCGAGCACCATCCGCGCCGTGGCAGGCACGTCGAGCACCTGGAAGTCCCCGGACGCCTGGCCGCTCTCGAGGATCTCGACGAGGACGCGCTGCATGGGCGCGACGTGCTCGGCCAGCCGCTGGTAGGCGTCGGGGCCGAGGGCCGCGCTGAGGTCGGCGGCCCCCGGATGCGGGTGCGCGAGCAGCCCGGCCAGCTGGAGGCGGACGAACGCCCGCAACCGCTCGGCGGGCGAGGCGCCGGCGGGCAGCTCCCGCTCGTAGCTGTCGATGAAGTAGCGGGTCACCCGCTCGGTGAACGCCAGCAGCAGCGCCGTCTTGTCGGGAAAGTAGTTGTAGAGCACGGTGCGCGTGATGCCGGCCTCGGCGGCCACGTCGGTCATGGAGATGGCGTCGATGCCCTGCTCCCTGGACAGCCGCGAGACCGCCTGCAGGATGCGGTCGCGCGTCTGGGCGCGGTGCTCACCAATGGTGGCGGCGGAGATGCGGGGCATAGGCCCATGGTACGGCGTACGGGCGATCTCGCCTGCGGAACATACCGGACATATTTAATCGAATCAATCACTCATTTGCTCGGATGATTCGACCATGCTTTCATGGCTTCATGCTCTACGGCACACCGGTCCTCGACCCCGCCGACAAGGCGGTGCTCGCCGAGATCGAGGACATGCGGCAGGATCTGCGCTTCCGCCTGGCCGAGACCCATCGATGGGACGGCCAGCTCCGCAGGCAGCTCCAGGCGCGGGCGATCCAGGGCTCCAACTCCATCGAGGGCTACCGGGCGGGGGTGGAGGACATCCAGTCGATCATGGCGGGGGAAGAGCCTCTGGAAACCTCCGCCTCTGTCGCCAAGGAGATCGCCGGTTACCAGCAGGCGCTGTCCTACATCACGCTGCTGTCGCGCGCGCCGGCGTTCCGCTACGACGTGGGCGTGCTCAACGCGCTCAACTTCATGATGATCGGCCACAAGACCCCCGGCGTCATCAGGCCGGGAAGCATCTTCATCCGCAATGGGCGATCCGGCGAGGTCGTCTACGAGGGGCCGGACGTCGAAGTCGTGCCGGGCCTGCTCGGCGAGCTCGTGACGTGGCTCAACGAGGGCGACCTCGATGCGCCGAGCTACGTGCGGGCCGCGATGGCCCATCTTAATCTGGTGAACATCCATCCGTGGCGCGACGGCAACGGCCGCATGTCTCGTGCCCTGCAGACCCTGGTGCTGGGCAGAGACCGGATCACCACCCCCGAGTTCGCCTCCATCGAGGAATGGCTGGGGGAGCAGCGCACGACGGTCGAATACTACGACGTGCTCGGCGTCGTCGGCGGGCGCCGATGGAGCCCGCATGGCGACACCCTTCCCTGGGTGCGGTTCTGCCTGAAGGCGCATCACATGCAGGCGCAGCGCGTCCGGCGCCGGCTCGCCGAGGCGGGCGAGATCTGGACGCTGCTGGAGGAGCGGGTCGACGCCGACGGGCTCAACACGCGGTGCGTCTCGGCGTTGTACGAAGCGTTCGTGAGCCGGCGCCTGCGCCGCAGCCGCTATCAGGCCGACGAGGACCTGAGCCAGGGCCAGGCCGCCCGTGACCTGCGCGACCTGGCCGCCAAGGGCTGGCTGCGGCCCTACGGTGAGACGAAAGGCCGCTATTACGAGGCCGGCCTCCGGATGGCCGAGATCAAGGCCGACTTCGCCGGGCGCGCCGCCCCGTTGCGCGACCCCTATCGCGAGGCCGGCTAGAGCCGCCGGTCAGGCGGCGGCCCTGACGGTGTGGAAGAGCTCGGCGAGCACCGCGGTGTTGAGCCGGTAGGCGAGCTTGACCTCGCCGATGACGCGCTGCCGCTCGCTGTCGTCGAGCTCCAGCGCGTCGAGCCGGGACCGGTATTCGGTCTTGAACCGGGGCAGGCTGCCCACCTCGTCGAAGAAGTAGAAGTCGACGCCCCCGCCCTTGGCGTAGCCGTAGATCTTCTGCAGCTCCATCCGGATGAACTGCCCGCCGGACAGGTCGCCCAGGTAGCGGGTGTAGTGGTGGGCGATGTAGCCGCCCGGCCAGCCGGCTGTCTCGCGGATGCGCGCCACGAGGGCCTCGGTGGATGCCGACGGCGTGATCCGGTCGCGCCAGCCCGGCCCGTAGACGGTGGCAAGGTCGCGTTCGAGAGCGGGCTCGCGGTAGAGCTCGGGGAAGACGAAGCGGCCGGCCACCGGGTGCTCGGCCAGCTCCCGTGACACCCCGTCGAGCGCGGTGTAGGCGAAGTAGTGCTGGGCGACCATCTCGCCGTATTCGTGCTCGCTCAACCGGCCGGCCATGAGTTCGGTGAGATAGCCCTCGGACTCGGCCGACTCGTGGTCGGCCCAGGTGGCCTTTCGCAAGCTCTCGGAGAACGACGTCGTCACAGCCCACCTCTACTCCGCTGGTGTTTTCATGACGAAGTGTCACAAACGGCGCCCGTCGGCGTCAAGCTGATGACGACACCATGTCAGCAAAGTTCCTCCTACCCCCACACGGTCCCGGTCAACCGGTGACCTGCTCGGATCGCCCCAGCACGATCCGGGTCAGGTTGCGCAGCGACGCGCTGCCGGGCGCGAAATAGTCACTGTGCCCGCCGGGGCCGGCCTCGAACACGCGGGCGCCGAACGCGGCACTCATGGGATCGGTGCCGAACCCCAGCGGGCCGAACTTGGTCTTGGGCACGAACCGGATCCAGTCGTTCGCCCCGAGCCCCGCCCACACGCGAGGCCGCCCGGGGCCGTCGTCGAAGGTCTTCACCGTGGTGTCCGCGCCCGGCACGATGACCGCCACCCGGTCGGCTGTCTTCAGCTCTCCGTAGATCTTCACCAGCCGCCCGCCCGGTGGCGCCGGCCACAGCAGGAACGCGCCGGTCGCGACAAGCCCGGCCAGGGCGAGGTTTCTGAACATGCCGCGACGTTATGGGGGCCGCAGGGTGATCCGCGTCCCCGCACGGTTTGAACCTGCACGTAGTACTCGGGGGTGACTCTGGGCAGGGAAGGTGTACCGGGATGCCGGAAGAGCGCATCGAGAGTCCCCTCTGGAGTGACCTTGTCCGATCATGCAGACGTGGAACGGCGGTTGGGGGAGCTGCTCCGCACCCATGAGGAGCAGGTCATCCGCCGATGGGTGGAGTCGGCCAACGCGCCGCGCGACGAACTGGCGGAGATCTACGGCGCCATACTCGGCGTCATCGAGGAGGGCGGGCGCGACCTCGCCGACCTGCGCGGCCTGCTCGCCGAGCTGTCGCGGTCGCGGGCCCGCGCCGGCTACTCGCCCGCCGAGACCTCCAAGGCCGTCTTCGGCTTGAAGGGGGCCCTGTACGAGGTCGTGGTCGACCAAGCCGACGACGAGGTGCTGCGCGGATTCATCCGGGTCGCCCGCCTCATCGACGACCTCGGCCTGTTCACGTTCGAGGCGTACGCGCAGGCCCGCGAGAAGATCATCATGGATCAGGCGGAGCAGCTTCTCGAGTTGTCCACCCCGGTGGTCAAGCTCTGGGAGGGCATCGTGGCCGTGCCGCTGATCGGCACGCTCGACTCCGCCCGCACCCAGGTCGTCATGGAGAAGCTGCTGGAGACGCTGGTCGAGACCGGCGCCGAGCACGCGGTCATCGACATCACCGGCGTCCCCGCCGTCGACACGCAGGTCGCCCAGCACCTGCTCAAGACCGTGTTCGCGGCGCGGCTCATGGGCGCGGAATGCGTCATCTCCGGCATCCGCCCGCAGATCGCGCACACCATCGTCACGCTCGGCATCGAGTTCGGCGACATCGTGACCAAGACGTCGCTGGCCGACGCGCTCGCCCACGCCTTCAACCGCAGCGGCGTGCAGGTGAGCGGCGGGCCGGCCGCGCGCGTCACCGTACGGGCGGAGCAGGCGTGATGGAGCGGGTGCCCATTCTCAAGCTCGGCGACCTGCTGATCGTCTCCATCCAGGTCGATTTGGACGACCAGACCGTGCTCGCCCTGAAGGAGGACCTGGCCGAGGCGGTCGTCGCGCGCGGGGCCAGAGGAGTGATCATCGACATCTCCGCCGTCGAGATCGTCGACTCGTTCACCGGGCGGATCCTGGCCACGATCGGCGAGATGTGCAGTGTGCTCGACGCGCACGCCGTGGTCGTCGGCATGCGGCCGGCCGTGGCGATCACGCTCGTGGAGCTCGGACTCTCGCTCGGCGGCGTCCGTACGGCGCTCAACCTGGAGAAAGGGGTTGCGCTGCTGGGCCACGTCAGGGGCGCGGTGCCGTGAACTCCGAGCGGGAGACGGCCATCGCGAGCAGCGCCGACGTCGTGGCGGTTCGCCGGCTCGTCAGAAGCGCCGCCATCGAGGCGGGGTTGTCCCTCATCGACCAGACCAAGATCATCACGGCTGCCAGCGAGCTGGCGCGCAACGCCCTCGTCTACGCGGGACGGGGAGAGGTGCGCGTCCACCTCGTCGCGAACGGGCCGAAACGCGGGCTCAAGCTGGTCGTCAGCGACGAAGGGCCGGGCATCCCGGACGTCGAGCGGGCGCTCACCGACGGCTGGACCACCGGCACGGGCCTGGGGCTCGGGCTGGGCGGGTCACGCCGGCTGGTCGACGAGTTCGACCTGCTCTCCGAACCGGGAAGCGGCACGACGGTGACGGTGACGAAATGGGCCCGGTGACGAAATGGGCCCGGTGACGAGATGGGCCGGGAGATGAGTTGCGTGACCAGCCGGCGGATGGAGGCCTGGGTCCGCGCCGAAGACCCCAGCGTGGTGGGCGCGGTACGCCGGCGGGCCGTCCAGCTGGGCGAGCGGGCCGGGTTCGACGCGACGCTGGCCGGGCAGATGGCGGTGGCCGTCAGCGAGGCGGTGTCCAACCTCGTCAAGCACGCCGTCGAGGGCAGCGTCATGGTCCGCCTCCATCCCGAGGCTCCCGCCACGGTGGAGCTCATCGCCTTCGACAGAGGGCCGGGCATGGCCGACGTCGCCCGCGCCCTGCGCGACGGCTACTCCTCCTCCGGGACGCTCGGCATCGGCATGGGCGCCATCGCCCGCATCGCCACCGGCTACGACGTGCACTCCCTGCCCGGCAGGGGAACCGTGCTCGCCATGCACTTCACCGCCGGCCACCGGCCCGCCCCGCCGGCGGCGGCCAGCGGCCTGACCCGGCCCATCGGCGACGAGGAGGTGTGCGGCGACTCCTTCGCCATCTCCACGACGGGCGACGCCACCACCGTCATGGTCTGCGACGGGCTGGGCCACGGCCACATCGCGGCGCAGGCCTCCCAGCTGGCCGTCGAGCTGTTCCTGCAGGTGTGCGAGCGGGAGCCGCTGGCCATCGTGGACCACCTGCACCGCGGGATGGGCGTCACCAGGGGAGGTGCGGTCGCGGTCGCGCGCCTCGCCGGCGGCGCGGTGACCTACGCGGGGCTCGGCAACGTCTCCGGGTGGGTCGCGCACGCCCAGGGACGGCAGGGCATGGTGTCGGTGCCGGGCATCGCCGGCCACCGTGGGGGACGGCTGCGGCAACTCACGTACGAGCTGCCGGACCACGCCACCGTGATCATGCACTCGGACGGGCTGTCGGAACGCTGGGACCCGGCGCACGTACCCGGCCTGTTCGCCCGCACCCCGGCGGTGATCGCCGCGTGCCTGCTGCGCGAGGCCGGCACCAGGCGCGACGACGTGTGCGTGGTGGCGGCGAGGCCGGGCACGTGAAGGCGGCCGAGCTCATTCGCGTCCGGCTCGACGCCGGGAAGGACTTGTTCGTGCTGCGCCGCCTCGGCCGCGCGGCCGCCGAGCTGGCCGGGCTCGAGCCGCAGGACCAGGTCCGGGTGGCGACGGCGCTCAGCGAGGTCGGCAGGGAGGTCTACGGCCCCGGCGCGGCGGCGGTGATCGCGCTCGGCGACGACGAGCTGCTGATCACCCTGAGCCACGAGCAACGATCCGGCCTGGCCGGGGCCGAGGGTGTCAGGCTGGCGGGCCGGCTGGTCGACCGGGTCGAGCTCGACGACGGGCACGTCACGCTCGCCAAGCGGTTGCGGGCGCGGCCGTGGCACGGTCAGGTCGCCGGCATCCGCGACGGGCTGGCCCGGCTGGCGCCCGTCTCCGTCCTCGACGAGCTACGGGAGCAGAACAGGGAACTGGCCGCGACCCTGGACGACGTGCTGCGGCTCAACGCCGAGCTGCAGGAGACCAACACGGGAGTGCTGGCGATGTACAACCAGCTCTCGGCCGAGCTGGAGGAGACCAACAGGGGAGTGGTCGCCCTCTACGCGGAGCTGGATGAGAAGTCCAGCCAGCTCCGCGAGGCGACCGAGGCCAGGAACCGCTTCTGGGCCAACGTCAGCCACGAGCTGCGGACCCCGCTCAACTCGGTCATCGGCCTGGTGCGGCTGCTGGCAGGCCCGGGGGGCGATCCGCTGACCGAGGAACAGGCCCACCAGGTCGAGCTCATCGGCAGCTCGACCGAGACTCTGCTGGGGCTCGTCGGCGAGCTGCTCGACATGGCCAAGGCAGAGTCGGGCCGTCTCGAACCGCACCCCGCCAGGATCAGCCTGACGGAGGTGGCGGAGCACCTGCACCTGACGATGGGACCGACGAGCGAGCGGGGCGGCGTGGAGCTGCGCCACCACGTGGCTCCCGAGGCCGCCACGCTGCACGTGGACGAGGGCATGCTCGTCACGATCCTGCGCAACCTGCTGTCCAACGCGCTGAAGTTCACCGAGAGCGGCGAGGTGCGGCTGGAGGCCCGCGCGGACGACGACAGGGGCGAGGTCGTCATCACGGTGGCCGACACCGGCATCGGCATCGCGCCCGAGCACGTGAAGCGCGTGTTCGAGGACTTCTACCAGGTGCCGGGCTCCTTCCAGATCGGGGCGAAGGGCACCGGCCTGGGCCTGCCGTACGCGCGCAGGCTGGCCGAGGCGCTCGGCGGGACGCTGGAACTGTCCAGCACGCGGGGCGAGGGCACCACCGCCACGCTCAGGCTGCCGCACCACGGCGGCCCGCCCGAGCTGGAGCGGGTGCTCGTCGCGGACGACGACGAGGTGTTCCGCGCGGCCGCCCGCCGCATGTTGCACGGCTTCGCCGCCCACGTCGTCGAGGCCGCCGACGGCGCCGCCGCCCTCGAGGCGATGGCCGCCGAGCCGCCCGACGTGATCCTCATCGACCTGCTCATGCCGCGCGTCGACGGCCACACGCTGCTCCTCCGCATGGCCGAGGACGATCGGCTGAGCCGGATCCCCGTGGTCGTGGTGACCGTGCAGCCGCAGTACGCGCCCGAGGGACGAGCGGTCCTGTCCAAGCAAGGGCTGCGCAGAGATCAGCTGATCCAGGCCATCCGCCAGGCCAGAGGGGGCGAAGCGTGACGCGACAGGAAACCGTCCCCGTGGCGGACATCCAGCCGGGAACCGTCCTCGTGGTCGACGACACGCCCACCAAGCGCTACATCCTCGCGAGATGGCTGCGCAGGGCCGGGCACAGCGTGGTCGAAGCGGGCAGCGGAGAGGAGGCGCTGGGGAAGCTGGCCGGCGGGCAGATCGACCTGGTCGTCCTCGACGTACGGTTGCCCGACATGTCCGGGTTCGAGGTGTGCGAGCGGATCAAGGCTGATCCGGCCACCGCGTCGATCCCCGTCGTCCAGGTGTCGGCCAACGCCATCACCGTGGCCGACCGCACCGAAGGGCTGGAACGCGGCGCCGACGCGTACCTGATCGAGCCGATCGAGCCCGCCGAGTTCGCCGCCATCGTGCGGGCCATGCTGCGCTACTACCGGGCGCGGTGGCAGGCCGAGCTCATGGCCGGGCGGCTGGCCCGGCTGGCCGGCGTGACGTTGTCGATGAACGAGGCGGAGACGTTCGACCAGGTGCTCGCGGTGGCCGCCGAGGGCACGGCCGACCTGCTCGGCCGTTTCTGCGGCGTCCTGGCTCTGCTGCCGGAGGGCTGGACACGGCGCTACTGCGCCCGGCCGGGCGAGCGGGCCACCTCCCACACGGCCGGGGCCGACGTGCTCGACCGGCTCTCCCTGCTGGCGCCGGAGAAGGCCGCGCCGGCCCAGGTGTTCACGGTCGAAGCCGCCCGCTGGCACGCTCTCCTGCCCGGCGTCAACGCGGAGGGTCCCAGCACCGGCGTGCTCTGCCGGACGAGGAAGTCGAGGTCTCCCGTCTACCTCGGCGTGGCGACCGGCCCGCCGCTCGACGCCGACGAGGTCAACCTGCTGCGCCAGGTGGGCCAGCAGCTGGCGCTGGCCGTCGACGCGCTGCGCGCCTACACCGAGGAGCACGCGATCGCGCTCACCCTGCAGCGCAGCCTGCTGCCTGCCGGCATCCCCCGCGTGCCCGGTCTGCAGGTGGCCGTGCGCTACCAGCCGGCCGTCGACAACGTCGAGGTCGGCGGCGACTTCTACGAGGTGCTGCCGATCGACCACCGGGTGCTGGTGGCGATCGGCGACGTGGAGGGACACTCGCTGCACGCCGCGACCGTGATGGCGGAGATCCGCCACGCCATGCGCGCCACGCTCATCGCCCAGGTCGACCTGAGCGCCTCGCTCGACCTGCTCAACCGGATGATGCGGCGCTACCACCCCCGCGTGAGCGCCACCGTCTGCATGGTGCTCATCGACCCGGCCACGGGCGAGGTCGAGGTGGCCAACGCCGGTCACCTCCCGCCGCTGCTCGCCGGGCCCGGCTCCGCCTACCACGGCCTGGGCAACCTGCTGCTGGGCGTGATGCCGGAACGCTACGAGGTCGACCGGCTGAAACTGCCGCCCGGCGGCACGATGGTGCTGTTCACCGACGGGCTCGTGGAGGACCGCGACACCCCGCTCGACGACAGCCTGGAGGTGGCCAGGCGGCTGGCGGAGACCGTCGAGGACGACCTGGAACAGTTCGCCGAGCGCATGCTGGGGGCGTTCGGCGTGCGCGAGGACGACGTCGCGCTGGTCGTCCTGCGGCGTGAACCCTGAGCCGGCGGCGCGCGGTGCGCGGAGTCAGGACGGCCGCTCAGCGTAGTGGCAGGCGGCGTCGTGGAGCAGTGGGCCGCCGCCTCGTCCCAGGTGAGCATCGACCCGGCCAAGCTCGACCAGATCATGTCGGGCACCGTGCGCGACGACGACGACCTGCGCGACTGCTGGCGGGAGATCCTGCCGCTCTACGACCACGACGACGATCCGGCCAAGGTGGAGCAGCGGGTGGCGGCCACGCCGTACCACTATGTCCATGCTGGGGCAGGCCTCGCTCGTGTGCGAGGTGATCGTGCCGACCACGGCCGACATCCACCACTTCACCTCCCGCACGCTCGCCTCCATCCCCGGCATCCACTCCTGGACGGCCGGCGTGCAGGTACTGACGGTCAAAAGAGGCTAGACGTGCCAAGTGACGAAGATCATCTCCGTCACGCGTTCGCGCGGCGATCGCTTTCATCGCGAAGATGTGTTCAGGTGACGCCGCCATCACACGCAAGCCGGGATGATCGAAGACTCTACGCTTGCCAGGGTCGGCCTTGCCAGAGATGTAGACGCTGGCTTGCTCGTTCAACCACCACGGCGGCAGGTCGAGGTCCTTGGCGACCCCGCGTGCCTCTTCCAGAACGACTCCGTGCGGCACGAAGAGCGCGTCGACATCCCGGGTGACCCGCACCGCATCATAGGCCAGCGCCTATGGCGGCCCCGCCAACGACGAAGAGATCAGCTACGACACCACGCCGCACCAAACGTTCTCCCAGCGCGGTGAACGCTCGCTCGAGTTCGGCTCGGCCGAGTAGCCCGTCGTCGCTCACGCCGCCTCAAGATCGTTGATGGAGAGATAGACACCATGCTTGCGGAACGCCGACGGTGCCCAGACAAGTGCGTCGGTCCGCTGGCTGGCCAACTCCGCAGGGAACCAGGGCCGGCGAAGCACGCGAAGAGCCGCCCACGGCGGGGGGGGGGCGAGGTCGTGCTTGGCAGCGAGATGCTCGGCGAGGGCAGCCAGGAGCGCGTCCCACCGCTCATCACCGACGGGCTCCGGCTCGGCCTGAAGCAGCGGCGGCTGAAGCTCGGGCGGCTCCCAGCGATATTCCTCCAGAAACTCCCAGACGAGTTTCCACCGAACCTTGTCATCGAGGTTCGCGCTCAAGCGCGCGGCGAGGTCGGAAAGTGTCATCGGACGATAAGCCATTGATTCCCTTCCTGCTTGCGCTCGGTTCGATGCTATCGCCTTCACCTACGGACGCTCAGTCGGTGAACATGATCGCGCGGTCGAGGAGCAGCACCTGCGTTGGCAGTTACGCGTGGAGCTTGTCGCGGGCCTTGTCGAGAGCGTCTAGAGCGAGTTCCCAGGCGAACGGTGCGCCACCGCTTCGGGGCGGGGCAGGCTCCCAGACCCCGGGGCCGTACAGCATGGTGACCCCGGCGGCTCGTAGCGTGTCGACGTTGCGCTCGAAGGCCGGATGGGCGGCCTGGGCGCTGTTGACGGCGGGGGCGGCGATGATCGGCAGCCCCAAGCCGATCGCTTCGGTGATCAGCCCCAGAGCCAGGGTGTCACTGATGCCGGCCGCCCACTTGTTGATCGTGTTGAACGACGCCGGGCACACGAGAACGGCGTCGGGGCCGGGAAGCGCATCCGGCGCGTCGGGATCCTTATATTTGTGGCGTACGGGGTAGCCGGTCAATTCGGCGAGAGCTGCTCGGTCGATGAACCGTGTCGCTTGAGGCGTGGCGATCACACATGGTGTCCAGTCGCGTTCGACGACCAGCTCGACGAGCTCGCCGATGACGCGGGCGCGCGGTGTCGCGCAGACGACGATGTAAAGCACGGGGTGATCTGGTGGCTTCATGAGGCCGTTCACGTCCATTCCGCTGGGCGTCGGGTGCAACGTCATTACGCTGGGAGTGTTCATCTTGTGATCGGGAGGGGAGCCCTTGTGGATCACCATGAACCGGCGGATGAGTCCATCGGGACAAGGATCGCGCACGTTCGCAAGCTGCGTGGCTTGACCCAGAACGAGCTCGCCCAGCGGGTCCCCTGCTCCAAGAGTTTGATCGCGCAGGTCGAGCGCGGCCACAAACCGGCCACGCCAACGCTGGTGGCAGCGGTGGCAAGGGCGATCAACGTGGAGATCACCGAGCTGACCGGCCAGCCCTACCGGGGTCGCACAGAGCAGACCGACCGCATTCACGCCTCGGTGTCGGCACTGCGGCAAGCCCTCGTGTACGGCGACGTTCCACCAGATCTGGAAACCCCTCCGCGACGTCTTGAGGATCTCCAGACAGCGGTCGACCAAGTCACCGCCTTCCGGCAGGCGGCCCAGTACGCGGAATTGGGAACGGTCCTGTCTGGGCTGATCATGGAGCTGACGTACGCGGCTCATGAGCTAGAAGGAGACGGCCGGGCACGGGCCTTCGGCCTCCTGAGTCACGCGTACTCCGCCGCTGACTCCATGGCGTACAAGCTCGGCTACCTGGATCTCTTCCATGTGGCCGTACAACGGATGGCCTGGGCTGCCCAGCAGGCGGACGATCCGCTGCTCCAGCCGGTCTCGGAGATCCGGCGCAGCATGGCGTTCATGGCCACGGCCGCGTGGGACGGCGGACTCAGGCTCTTGTCCCGTACATCGCGCAGGCTTGAACGCGGTCCGGAAAACGGCAGAGCGCGGATCGCCAGCGTCTATGGGACGGTCCAGCTGCGAGCCGCGATTCTCGCCGCGCGAGACAACCAGCGTGCGGTCGCCTGGGACTACATGGGCGCGGCACATGAGGCGGCGCGACGCCTGCCTGGCGACACCAACCACTACGGGCTGTTCTTCGGCCCAAGCAACGTGGCCATCCATGATGTCGCGGTGGCCATAGAACTCGGCGACGCAGACGAGGCCATCCGGCGAGCCTCCACGATCTCGTTGACGTCCGCCGTTCCTGCCGAGCGAGCCAGCCATCACTACATCGACCTCTCCCGAGCGTTGCTGTGGGCAGGAAAGCGGGACGAGGCCCTTGAGTGCGTCTTGACCGCGGAGAAGATCGCACCGCAGCGGACCCGATACCACCCGATGGCGCGCGAGACCGTTGGACGTCTGCTCGACGTACAACGCCGCATTACCGAGAACCTGCGGGGCGTCGCCACTCGGATGGGCTTGGGCCGGTCACGCAGTATCACGAGGTCGTGAAACTTGTGAGCCTCATCGGCGTTCATGCTTCGATTCATGAACGCCATAGGTCACCACGTGGAACGACGAGGCATGGCCTCCTCATATGCCCTCTCGTCAGCCGAATGTCTTCGACGGTTTCTAAGGTCGCACGGGTGTGTGGCAGACGTCCACGACGGCTATGGGCTCGCGTTGGTGTCCGTCTGGGTGGGTCTGGTGATCTGGTGTGACGGCGAGCGGTTCTGGTGGCGTAGCGGCTGGGATGAACGACGTAACCGCGCTGTCTACGCCTGGCATCCCAGCACGGACCCTGATCGGGCCGCCAATCGCATCAGACGTCGCTACGAGCAGTTGCGGACCTCTCACGGACTCCCAGCGGTGGCCGGCGAGCTCGCCTCAGCAGCGGATGGGCCGACGTCGACGTGCACGAGTGAACGGTGAGCGGTGCCCAGCCGCCTACGGGAAGTCGTGTGAAGATCGTTGATCTGTTGCACAGCCATGCCCGTACCCGTGCTCACGCCGGCTGGCTGCTCGGTCGCTGCGGGAGGGTGGTCATGACCCTCAGGTACGGAGCTGTCGCGCTGGTCGAGCTGGACGGTGAGTCCCATGAACTGCCTGGCCGTATTCGGCGCTGGCCCGTTCACTGGAGCGATTTGCTCGTCGAGCCGACCGTGGCCGCTCCGGAGGAGCCCTCCACCCCGTACGGCACCGGTGTGCCCGTATGGCACCCAGAAAGGCAGCGACACGCAGCCCGGCTGTCCGATGCTCAGGCCCTGTGCGGCGAACCGATCCGTCTCCTGACCATTGGCGACTGGCTCATTCCCTTCGTACCGACGCTGAGTGACACCTGTACGGACTGCGTCAGCCGGGTCCAGTAAGCAGCGGCTCACACGGGGCCATGAGTTCGCCTCACAGGAAGCGCTACCGGCGCCGGCTCAGCGGGTGTAGCGGTGTTTGGCACCCGGCGGGAAATACTCCGGATCGCCCGACTCGCGCAGGCGGATGAACGGCGCCTGCCGCGCGGGGGGCACGTAGTGGGCGAACTCGCTGTTCAGCCGGAGCAGCTGCGTCAGGATCGACTCGCCCGCCGCCTGGGCGATCTCCTCCGCCGGCTTCTCGCCCGGCATCAGCTCCACCGTCACCGTGAGATGCCGGTCGCGGTCGGAGTCCTCGCTCACCTCCAGCACGAACTTGCCCGTCACCCTGCCGCTGATCTCGGGCTGCTCCAGGCCGATCGCGATGTTCTCGGGGAAGACGTTGGCGCCGTAGTAGGAGACGGTGAAGTGGCTGCGGCCGAACACGTACACGAACGGGCGCTCGGGGCCGCGCGCCGCCGGCTCGAAACCGTGCCGGCGCACGAAGGCCAGCATCTCGTCGTACGCGACCAGCCCGCCCTCGTCGGCGATGTGGTAGCGGATCAGCGGGACCCCGTTGTCGCCCGAGAACAGCAGGGTTCCCTGGTGCTCCTCGAAGAACCGCACCGCGGGGTCGTACTGGACGAGGGTCGGCAGCCGCGACTCGCGGAAGAGCTCCCTGGCGGCGTCGGGGCGGTCGGACAGGAACCGGCGGATCTCGACCGACAGCGGGGTCTCGTTGCCCAGCACGCCCGCGTCGGCGGTGCCGTACAGGGAGGCGATGCCGCGTACCGGGTCCTCCATCCCGGCCCGTCCGGCGACCAGCGTGCGCCACTCCTCGCTGAACACCTCGCCCGCCGTGACCAGCCTGATGTTCCAGCGGTGCCACGGAAGGTCCTCGGTGTCGATGACGTTCTTGAGGAACGGCGGGTAGCCGAGCAGCACGACCTGGTCGAAGTGCGGGGCGAGTTCCGGCAGGACGCGCAGGATCTCCCTCCGGTCGGTCCCGGGCGCGACCACGGTGATCGGGTAGCCGCGCGCGGCCAGGTGACGGCAGCAGTCGACCGTGAACAGGCCGCCCACCCAGGTGCCGAGGGCGAAGCAGACGACGGCCAGCGTGCGGCGTTCATGAGCGGCGAAGGAGTCTCTGAAGACCTCCTCGAAGCGGGCGGCGATCACCTGCTCGTCGGCCGCCGACCGCGGCCAGAACGACGGCTCGCCGGTGGAGCCGGACGAAACCGCCACGATGTCCCCGATCACGCCGTCCCTGCACAGGTCGGGGAGGGGATGGCGACGCGTGTAGGTCTCCTTGGTCGTCATCGGCAGCCGCACGAAGTCCTGAAATGTGCGGATTTTCTCGGGATCGATGGAGTTCTCCGCCAGAAAGGCGCGATAGGCGGGAACGCTCGCCGCCACCTGCTGGAAGAGCGCAACCGGGTCCATCAGCCGACTCTACGGCGAACCCGCCCTCAGTAAAACGCCCACGCTCGACGTCTTCCGGGGGTCATCGCAACACAGTGATCAGTGGCCGGCTGTGAGCGTTCCCAGCAGACGACCCGGCAAGACGCGAGTAGTGCGTTCTGGTGTGCGTGACCTCCGGAACGCGCTATGCGTCAAGGGCTGGATGGGGGGCTCCATGGAGGAAGATCCGCACGGACTCGGCGTCTGCTGGAGTGAGTGACGGATCTGTCAGCCGGGCGATGTACGGTTCGAGCAGCCCCGTGAGACTCTTGCCGATCGCGTCGAGTTCCTCGGGAGTGAGGGGCACGCTGATTCCCGAGACGAAGGCCGCGTTCTGCCAGGCTTGAGGGGTGGAGTGACGGGTCTGGGTCCATGTGGTCATGCGGGCGGCCTCCCGTTCGATGAGCACCCGTTCCAGCTCCGCGGCCGCCGGGCCACCTTCCACCGCGGACCACTTCTGTTCGTGGTCGGTCAGCCGCCACAGCCGCTCGCGCTTGTCTTCTGAGGGCTGGGCCTCGGTGACGTAACCGTACTTGGCCAGTTGACGTAGGTGGAAGGAGCACGACGCCTGGGAGGTGGCCAGGTGCTTGGCGCAGGTCGTGGCCGTCGCGGAGCCGATCCGTCCGAGCAGGTCGAGGAGTTCCAGGCGCAGCGGGTGCGCGAGAGCGCGCATGGCTCTTGGATCGCTTGTCCGCATCCGTCAACGATAGCTTCGGCGGTAACGCAAAGTGTCAAAGCATCCTTTGACACTTTGCGGGGCACGGCTTACGATCATGCACATGACGCATCGGCGGTTCTGTCGCGGGAATGACGAGTAGCCGGGCCGCTGTGGTCCGGACAGGGTCACATCGCATCAGCGTTACTACCTTCGGTAGCGGAGAACCTGCCGTGGTCGTTGAGCCGGCATTCGGTGGAAATGCCGCATCGTGGCGAGACGTGGCCGAGACCCTGGCCGATGAGACCGCAGTGGTGACTTACGACCGAGCCGCCTACGGCTCCAGCAGCCGAGCACTCGACAACAGGACACCAGGCGATATCGCTCGCGATCTTCATGAGGTTCTGGACGCAGCGGACATCCCGCGCCCTGTCGTACTCGTCGGTCACTCGGCCGGCGGTGTGCATGCCAGGGCCTTCACTGGGCTCTATGACACGGAAGTGGCGGGCATGGTGCTGGTCGACTCCAGCACCGAAGGCCAGGCGCAGATCCTTCGCGACTGCCTTCCCTGGCGGGACAGGTTCTTCGAAGCGGTGACCCTGCCTTTCCTTATGACGGTTTCCCGGGGCATCCGCAGCGGCGCCGATCGGCGGTCGATGATGCGCGAGCACCGAGCCTTGAAGCGGCTGACGGTGGCCGACCAGCCTCTGCCCCCTGGGGCGCTGGGCGACAGGCCTCTCGTAGTCCTGACCCGCGGCCCAGGTCGTGGCGGCACGGTTTCCGAGGACTGGCGTTGCTGGCACGACCTCAACGCCGACCTGGCCCTCCTGTCGGCCAACAGCCGCCATGTGATCGCCCATCGGGCCGGTCACTACATTCACCACGACGATCCCGGGATCGTCGTCGCCGCGATCCAGGACGTCGTGCACAGCGTGCGAACCGGAAATCGGCTCGACCCCGTCGCATCCGCGTACGGACCGACCCGCCAGGAACCGGATGAACACGCTGGCTGACCAGGCGCGGGCGACGAGCGGCATAGGAAGATGTCCGGTTGGGGTCGTTGCGGCAACCGCTGGATCGGTCCGTTCGGCCGCGTGGGATCCCTGAGTGGTGGAGCAACCTCGCCGCCGCCGACGAAGACGTAGTCATCGGTCAGGTAGCAGGAGTAGGAGCCCTTAGAGATACCGGATCGGGTGCCCTAACCCGAGCAGGCCCCTTCGTGGTAGCGGAGGGGCCCTCTTTATGCGGTGAGAGCCGGCTGGAGACCTAAATCTGGATCCGGTAGTCCAGCACCGCGCTGTCTCCTGGGACCACTATCGGGTGTGCGACCTCGACGACACGGCCCTGAGCGAGCAGCCTCCTGGTGATCGCGAACACAGGAACTCCAGTGGAAATCTTCAGCGTCTCCGCCTCCGCCGGCGTCGGCATCCGAGTCCTCACGGATTCGGTGATGTCGTCGACAACGATCCCGATGGAACGTAGCTGGTTGAACGTGCCGCCAGGCCAGGGCTCGTTATTCGGATCTGCGACTGGAGTACCCTCGACATCCGACGCGAGGAGGTACGGCCTCGACATCTGGGTTGGCACACCACGCGAATAGAAGACGAATCTCCGGTCGAGCAGCCTTGTACCCGGATCAACGCCGAACAGCTCGGCCAACTCGGCATCGGCCGCAGCCCACTCATAGGAGACGTCCAGCCGGTACTCCGACCAGGTGATCCCCTGATCCGACGTGTACGAGGACTTCGGGACGTCCTGAGGGCCGATATCGGCCAGGTAGCGCTCCGAGGAAATCCGCCGGATGGGACGTCGCTGCTTGACGATCGTCCCGCCCCGAGTCCTGGACTCGACCAGACCCTCGGACTTGAGCTGCTCCATGGCCTTACGGACGGTCATGAGGGAAACCGCGTACGTATCGGCCAGCTCGTCATTGGACGGAAGCCGCGTACCGGCCTTTATCGCCCCAGAGTGGATCTTCTCCCGGATCTCATCAGCTATCCGGAGGTAAGCAGGCCGCCCCTGCACACGTTCTCCTTCTCGTACTCCTCGGAGGGTTGACAGCAACCCTACGTCGGGCCATTTTCATATACGGAATTCGGATTCGGCATACGCAAATCAAGCGGAGGTCAGTATGTCAGACCTATCCGATCTTGCCAGCAAGCACCCCCAATGGTCGCTCTGGCGAAGCGGGACGCATCGATAGCTCACACCTGATCACCAGAAGGAGATCCCCATGCTGGAGGACTTCGAGAGATCCCGAGTAGATGCGTTCTTCAGGCGGGTCGTCGAGCGCTCGGAAACGGCGGGCAACGTCTCGACCCTAGTCATCACCCACCTACTACCGGAAAGGCCAGCGTTCATCCGTGCCGTGGCGAGGGCAGCACGGGTCCTGGCCGTCCTCCCCAAGCCGAAATCCATCCACGGGCATGCTCTACGGGAAGTCGCAGAGACGTTCCACGTGGACAAGCTCGACCGGTCCCGATTTTCGGATCCGGCCCGAGCTCTGGAGTACCTGGAGCATCGAGCTCCTTCCCAGCGCATCGTGCTCCTGGATGTCGGTGGTTACTTTGCCGGCAGTCTGGACTACCTCTGCTCCAGGTACTCCGGACAGCTCGTCGGCGTTGTGGAGGACACCGAGAACGGCCACCAGCGCTACCAGGCGTTAGGCAAGCTGACGTGCCCTGTCTACTCGGTGGCCCGATCTCCGCTGAAGGAGCCGGAAGACTTCCTCGTCGGCCAGTCGGTGACGTTCTCGACCGAGGCTCTGATCCGCACCAGAGGAGACATCCTCCAAGGCCGACAAGCCGCCGTAATCGGCTACGGGAAGCTCGGCCGGTCGATCGCCTCCATGCTCCACGCCAAGCACGTCGAAGTCACCGTCTACGACTCCAGCTCGGTCCGTAGGGCCCAAGCACTGTCGCAGGGACACCGGACTACCGAGACGCTCGCTGAGGCTCTCTGCGGAGCTGGAGTCGTCATCTGCGCTACAGGCAACCTCTCCCTCCGAGCCGAAGATTTCGGCCGGATCGGCAACGGTGCCTACGTAGCCTCCGTCACGAGCTCAGATGACGAGCTGGAGCTTGACGCCCTCCCGGGCCTCTACAGCCGCGAGGAGGTAGGCGGCAGCATCACCAAGTACAGCCGCACTGGACATTACTTTTACGTACTGGCCGACGGGAACGCCGTCAACTTCACCCACGGAGCCTCTGTCGGGCCGTTCATATTCCTCGTACAGGCCGAAATTCTGGCCGCACTGACGCAGCTAGCAGCACATGAGCACGAACCAGGTATACACGAAGTACCGGACGAAACTCGCCAGGCTATTGCCTCGACCTGGTTGGACTACTTCAATGGAGCGTCATGAGCATTTCTCAAGCCGAAATTCGGGCAACCATCCGTAGGTATCTCGACATCTACCCGGAAGAATCAGGCAATCTCCAGGTACTAATCCGGTCGGTCGAAAATCGGCCGAATTTGTGGTCCAGGAAGACGTACCCGATGCACATCACGTGCAGCGCCGCCGTCGTGGACGACCTCGGTCAGGTCCTCGTGATTCACAACCTCGCGCTCGGCCGGTGGCTCCTGCCCGGAGGGCACATCGAGCCCAGCGACTTCAACCTCGTCGCGGCCTGCCTCCGGGAGCTTCGGGAGGAGTCGAGCATCAACAGCCAGCTCGCTGTATCTCCATCAGGTCTGGACACCACGCCCATCGACATCGACATCCACGAGATTCCGGCCAACCCGAAGAAGAGCGAGCCCGAGCACATGCACGCGGACTTCAGGTACGTTTTCAGGACGCTATACCAGAGGGTCGAAGTCCAGGACGAAGAAATCGGCGCGTACGCATGGCGTAGGCCCAGAGACCTTCACACACTTCGTCTCGTGCAGAAAATCACGGAGCTGGCTGACCAGCCGTTCGCCGTTTGAATGCAAACAAGCCCCGCTCGACCGTCATGGCGACAGTCAAGCGGGTGCTTTAGTTGTTCTCGGAGTCGGGAAAGGGTCAGGACAGGCCAAGGGCGTACTGCCGGCACAGATAGCCCCAGATCGAGTTTTGCGGGCGACCCTTGGCCTTCTTGAAGGCGTTCACGGTTGTTGGCCGAATTGGCGTCGACCTTGAACAAGTACAGGTCCTTCAGAGTGTGGCCGCGAGGAACAGACGGGACCGGATCGTCTGGCGACGGGCAGCACGGCAGGACGTCCGGTGGGGTCGTTGCGGCAACCGCTGGATCAGTCCGTACGGTCGTATGAGCCTCATGAACCGGGGCGGACGAGACCCGTCTCGTAGGCGAAGACGATCGCCTGGGCCCGGTCGCGCAGGCCGAGCTTCATCAGTACCCGCCCCACATGCGTCTTGACCGTCTGCTCGGCCACGAACAGCTTGTCGGCGATCTCCTGGTTGGACAGTGCCTGAGCGACCAGGGCGAGCACCTCCGTCTCCCGCTCGGTCAGCTCGTCGAGCCGCCGCCCGCCCGGCACCGGTCGTGGACCGCCGAGCCGGGCGAACTCGTGGATGAGCCGCTTCGTGATCGACGGGGCGATGAGCGCCTCCCCACCCGCCACCACCCGCACCGCCTCCGCGAGCTGCGCGGCCGAGGCGTCCTTGAGCAGGAACCCGCTGGCTCCCGCCCGCAACGCTTCGTAGACGTAGTCGTCGAGGTCGAACGTCGTCAGGATGAGCACCTTCGTCGACTCCTGGCGGGCGAGGATCTCCCTGGTGGCCTCGAGACCGTTCATGACCGGCATGCGGACGTCCATGAGCACCACGTCGGGATCGAGCTCGCACGCCCGAGCCACGGCCTCCCGCCCGTCGGCCGCCTCGCCGACGACCTCGATGTCCGGCTGGCCGCTCAGGAACACGGTGAACCCCGTGCGCACCATCCCCTGGTCGTCGGCGATCAGAACCCGGATCAAGCGTTCTCCCTCTTCACGATCGGCAGCACTGCGCGTACCTCGAAGCCTCCACCGCAGACCGGCCCGGCGTCGAGTGAGCCCTCGAGCAACGCCGCCCGTTCCCGCATCCCCACCAGCCCTTGCCCCGCCCCACGTGCCGGATCCTGTCCCGCCTCACGTGCCGTGTCCGTGCCTGACCCGTGAGCGGTCTCCCTGCCCGCCTGACGTGCCCCGCTGCGGGAAGCCTCGTGCGGGACGTCGGCAGAAACATCGGCAGAAACATCGGCAGGGCCATCGGCAGGGGCGCCGGAGCCGCCGGAGCCGCCGGAGCCGCTGCCCGGACCGTTGGCTACGGACAACCGCAACTCGTTCCCCTCGCGGGCGATGTCCACCGCGACGGGCGCTCCCGGCGCGTGCCGCATCACGTTGCTCAGTGACTCCTGCACGATCCGGTAGGCCGACAGCTCAACGGCGGGTGGCAGCCCGTCGAGCGAGCCCGACCGTTTGACGAGCACGGCCAGCCCGGCGGCGCGGGCGTTGGCGAACAGCTCGTCGACCCGGTCGAGCCCCGGCTGGGGTGCGGTGTCGGTGCGGCCGTCCTGGTCGCGCAGCACGCCGAGGACCTGGCGCAGCTCCGCGATCGCCTCCAGCGACAACCCGCGGATCTCGGCCAGGCCCGCCTCCAACTGCACCGGGTCGCCGGCCGCCTTGAGCGGCACCGCCTCCGCCTGGATCGCGATCACCGACATGTGGTGCGCGACCACGTCGTGCAGCTCACGGGCGATGCGGGTGCGCTCGGCCAGCACGGCCTTGGCGCTCTCGGCCACCTGGGAGCGTCGCTCCTCGACCACGAGCTTGGCCGTGGTCGAGCGCCTGACTCGTACGTTGTGGCCGAACAGCACCGCGACGGCCGTGACGACCGATACGAGCGGCATCGAGTTGGGGTCGGCGATCCAGGCGGTGAGGACCGTGAGGATCCAGACGACCCAGGTGATCTGCCGGTCGCAGCGCACGGCCACGGAGTAGAGGACCAGCAGGTAGGCCACGGTCACGGGAGGCGCGTAGGGCAGGGCTCCGGGCGGCCCGGCCGTCTTGGCCACCCAGAGGACGAGGGGCATCGACACGAAGGCGACCCGCCACGCGGCCAGCGGCCAACGGTCGCGCAGCGCCACGGGCAACGCGACCGCCAGAGCGGTGAGGTAGGTGAACTGCTCGCCGACCGGCAACCGAGTCTGGAGGTTCCAGTCGTTCACCATGGACTGGGTCACTCCGAACAGGGCGAAGGCCAGCACCAGCTCGGCCAGCTGGAGGAGGTTGACCGTCCTCAGCGGCACGAGCACCGCCAGCCAGCTCGGCACGTTGAAGGCCAGGCGGCGGGGGGACGGTGGCGGGTCGGCGTCGCCCCGCCACAGGGCCCACGCGAACGGCCGCACCAGTCTCAGCGCCACACCGCCCGCTCGCCCGTCGCCCCACCCCGGCGAGCCACTCCCGGCGTGCTCGTCGCCGGGCGCGCCGCCGGGACCCGCCGCGGGCGCGGCGCCAAAGGCTCCGTCGGCTCCCGTCGAAAGCCCCGTCGGAAGCCCTGGCGCGGAAATCGTCGGGGGCTTCGTGGTGGACTCCGCCGGGGGCTCTGTCGTGGGCTCGCTCCGGGGCTCGCTCGCGGGTGCTGTCGGGGACTCCGTCACGGGCTTCGCGCCGGTCGTGCGGTCGGCTGCCTCGCCGGAGGCCGCACGGGAACGGCCGGGGCGCCGGCGGGCGAGGTCGCGGGCGCGCTGGACGGAGATCACCTGGTCAACCTTACGGTCGGGCCCGCGTCGGCCGCGTCACACCAGGGGTTGATTCCGCTGTCGCCCTCAGGTATTCGATTACATGCTTACGATCGCCGTGAGCGAACATCGGCAAGCAAGGGAACAATCCGAGGCTCTGATGAATTGAGTCGGATGTACTCAACCCTTTGGAGTTCGCATGAGTGAGAGCTTGATCCTTCCGGTCCTGCCGCTCGACGACGAGGTCGTCCTGCCGGGCATGGTGGTTCCGCTGGACCTGTCCGACTCCGACGTGCGCGCTGCCATAGACGCGGCCCGTGCATCTGGTGGCAACAAGCCGCGGGTCCTCCTCGTTCCCCGCATCGACGGCCGTTACGGCGCCATCGGCGTGCGCGCGGTGGTCGAGCAGGTCGGGAGGTTGCCGGGCGGCGAACCCGCAGCCGTGGTGCGCGGCGTCGACCGCGTCCGCGTGGGCACCGGCACGACCGGCCCGGGCGCCGCGCTGTGGGTCGAGGCCGACACGATCGACACCGTCGCCGCCGGCGAGCGCGCCCAGGAGCTGGCCAGGGAGTACAAAGCGCTGGCCACGACGATCCTGCAGAAGCGCGGCGCCTGGCAGGTGGTCGACCAGGTCAACCAGATCGACGACCCCTCGGTGCTGGCCGACAGCTCCGGCTACACCCCCTGGCTGAGCAGGGCGCAGAAGGTCGAGCTGCTCGAGGCCGCCGACCCCGCCGACCGGCTGGCCAAGCTGGTCGAGTGGTCGCGCGAGCACCTCGCCGAGCTCGACGTCGCCGAGACGATCCGCAAGGACGTCCAGGAGGGCATGGAGAAGCAGCAGCGCGAGTTCCTGCTGCGCCAGCAGCTCGACGCGGTGCGGAAGGAGCTGAAGGAGCTCAACGGCGACTCCGAGACCGAGGAGGACGACTACCGCGCCCGCGTCGAGGCGGCAGACCTGCCGGAGAAGGTGCGCGAGGCCGCGGTCAAGGAGGTCGACAAGCTGGAGCGGACGCCCGACCAGTCCCCGGAGACCGGCTGGATCCGCACGTGGCTCGACACGATCCTCGACATCCCGTGGAACGACCGCACCGAGGACAACTACGACATCGCAGGCGCACGGGCCGTGCTCGACGCCGACCACACGGGCCTGTCCGACGTGAAGGACCGCATCATCGAGCACCTGGCCGTGCGCAAGCGCCGCCAGGACAAGGGTCTCGGCGTGGTGGGCGGCCGCCGCAGCGGCGCCGTGCTCGCGCTGGCCGGTCCTCCCGGAGTCGGCAAGACCTCGCTGGGCGAGTCCGTGGCCCGGGCGATGGGTCGCAAGTTCGTACGCGTCGCGCTCGGCGGCGTGCGTGACGAGGCGGAGATCCGCGGCCACCGGCGCACCTACGTCGGCGCACTGCCCGGCCGCATCGTCCGCGCCGTCCGCGAGGCCGGCTCGATGAACCCCGTCGTCCTGCTCGACGAGATCGACAAGGTCGGCGCCGACTACCGCGGCGACCCCACGGCCGCCCTGCTCGAAGTGCTCGACCCGGCCCAGAACCACACGTTCCGCGACCACTACCTCGAAGTCGAGCTCGACCTGTCCGACGTGCTGTTCCTGGCCACGGCCAACGTCCTGGAGGCCATCCCCGGGCCGCTGCTCGACCGGATGGAGGTCGTCACGCTCGACGGCTACACCGAGGACGAGAAGGTCGCGATCGCCCGCGACCACCTGCTGCCCAGGCAGCTGGAGCTGGCCGGGCTGACCGCCGAGGAGGTCGCGGTCGAGGAGGCGGCGCTGCGCAGGCTGGCCGCCGAATACACCCGCGAGGCCGGCGTACGCTCCCTGGAGCGGTCGGTCGCGAGAATCCTGCGCAAGGTGACCGCCAAGGACGAGCTGCCCGTCACGGTCGGCGAGGACGACCTGGTCGGCTACATCGGGCGGCCGAGGTTCGTGCCGGAGTCGTCACTGCCCGAGTCGCGCCAGCGCACCTCGGTGCCGGGCGTGGCCACCGGCCTGGCGGTCACCGGCGCCGGCGGCGACGTGCTCTACGTGGAGGCGTCGATGGCCGATCCGGAGACCGGCGAGACCGGCCTCACGCTGACCGGCCAGCTGGGCGACGTGATGAAGGAGTCGGCCAGGATTGCGCTGTCCTACCTGCGCTCGCACGGCGCGGAGCTGGAGCTGCCGGTCACCGCGCTGAAGGACCGCTCGGTCCACGTGCACTTCCCCGCGGGCGCCGTACCCAAGGACGGCCCCTCGGCCGGTGTAACGCTGACGACCGCGCTGGCCTCGCTCCTGTCGGGGCGGCTCGTCCGCGGTGACGTGGCCATGACCGGCGAGATCTCGCTGACCGGGCGGGTGCTGCCCATCGGCGGCGTCAAGCAGAAGCTGCTGGCCGCGCACCGCGCGGGCATCACCACCGTCCTCATCCCGGCCCGCAACGAGCCGGACCTGGACGACGTGCCCGAGGAGGTGCGCGCCGAGCTGACCATCCACGCGGTCAGCGACGTGCGCGAGGTCCTGGACCTCGCGCTCACCCCGGCTCAGGTCGCCTCCTCGGTGGCGGCCTGACCCGCCCCGCCGCCCGCCGTATCCAGACGTTTCTGCGTACGGCGGGCGTCGGCATGCCCGGATCCGCCCGGCGGTGAAGTGACGTGGATCACGCGACGGCGGGGAATGGGGGAATCTCGCTGCGTCGTTATCAACGGCGTGAACGAGGCATGCGCGAACGACCAGGGCGCCCGCCGGGGCGTCTCGTGTTGTCGCATGCGCATGGGGCGAATGCCGGCCCGTTAGAGCACCCCGTCCGCCCGTTCCCCTCGAAGGTCGTCATGATCACACCAGGTTTCGTGCTGCGCAGGCTGAGCCACCTGCCCTTCTACCCAGGCATGCGCTGAACGCCGGCCGCCTGCTGTTCGATCCTGTACGTTTCCGCGGCCCCGACGACGGCCGCCCTCAGTGGTGGGGATGATCCGTGATCCAGGTTTCAGGCCTGCGCAAACACTATGGCGAGACCGTCGCCCTGGACGGTGTCGACCTGCACGTGCGCGAAGGCGAGATCCACGGCGTGCTCGGTCAGAGCGGCGCCGGCAAGAGCACGCTGCTGCGCTGCGTCAACCTGCTCGAACGCCCCACCGCAGGCACCGTCACGGTCGCCGGCCAGGAGCTGACCGCGCTCGGCGACGGCGAGCTGAACCGGGCCAGGCAGCGCATCGGCATGATCCATCAGCACTTCGCGTTGCTCGCCTCGCGTACGGTCGCCGGCAACGTCGCCTTCCCGCTGGAGGTCATGGGCGTGCCGAGGGCCGAGCGCCGGCGCAGGGTCGCCGAGCTGCTGGCCCTCGTGGGGCTGGACGGGCGCGGCAAGGACCGCCCCCACCAGCTCTCCGGGGGACAGAAGCAGCGGGTCGGCATCGCGAGGGCGCTGGCGGGCAACCCGTCGGTGCTGCTGTCGGACGAGGCCACCTCCGCCCTCGACCCGGCCACCACCCAGTCGATCCTCGCCCTGCTCAAGCGGCTCAACACCGAACTGGGCCTGACGATCCTGCTCATCACCCACGAGATGGACGTCGTCAAGACCGTCTGCGACTCCGTCGCCATCATGTCGGAGGGCCGCATCGAGGAGTCGGGGGCCGTCGCCGACCTCATCAGGACGCCCGGTTCCCGCCTGACCAGGGAGATCTTCCCGCTGCCCGAGCCCGCCCAGCCCGGCGTGGTGACGCTGACGTTCACCGGCGACCCGGGCCGGCCGGTCGTGTCGGAGGTCGTGCGGAAGTTCGACGTGGACGTCAGCATCCTGGGCGGCTCGATCGAGGAACTGGCGAGCGGATCGGCCGGGCGGCTGCGCGTCGCGCTCGACGGGGCCGAGACCGGCGCGGCGCTGGCGTACCTGCGTGACTGCGGGCTGATCGTCGAAGTCGCGGAGGAGACCCGGGAAGGCAGGGCCGCATGACCTGGGAGGAGATGCTGCCCCTGCTGTGGCCGGCGACGGTGGAGACGGCGCAGATGGTCGGCTGGTCGACGGTGTTCACCGTGCTGTTCGGGCTGCCGCTCGGCGTGGCGCTCGTGGTGTTCGACCGCGGTGGGCTCCGGCCGATGCCGGCGCTGAAGCAGGCGCTCGGGTTCGTGGTCAACATCGGGCGCTCGCTGCCGTTCATCGTGCTGATGATCGCGATCATCCCGTTCACCCGGCTCGTCGTCGGCACCACGATCGGGACCGCCGCCGTGGTGGTGCCCCTCACGGTCGGCGCGGTGCCGTTCTTCGCGCGGCTGGTCGAGACGGCCCTCAGGGAGGTCGGTACGGACGTCGTCCAGGCCGCCCAGGCCATGGGCGCCGGCCGCGCGGCGATCGTGCGCAAGGTGCTGCTGCCCGAGGCGCTGCCCGGACTCGTGGCGGGCCTGACCGTGACCGTGGTCGCGCTCATCGGCTATTCCGCCATGGCCGGCACGATCGGCGGCGGCGGGCTGGGCGACCTGGCCATCCGGTACGGCTACCAGCGGTTCGAGACGCTGGTGATGATCGTCACCGTCGTGGTGCTCATCGTCATCGTGCAACTCCTGCAGAGCCTGGGCGACTGGGTCGCCAGGCGCCTATCGCACAAGTAAGGGAAGAATCATGAAATTTGGTCGCATTGTGGGTGCGGTTGCGCTGGCGTTGTCGCTCGCCGCATGCGGTACGTCGCAGCCCGCCACGACGAAGGCCGAGTCGGCCGACGACGTGCTCAAGATCGGCGCCAGCCCGGTGCCGCACGCCGAGATCCTCGGCTTCGTCAAGGAGAACCTGGCCCCGGCCGCCGGCCTCAAGCTGGAGGTCGTGGAGTTCACCGACTACGTGCAGCCGAACACGCAGCTCGACGAGGGCCTGCTGACCGCGAACTACTTCCAGCACAAGCCGTACCTCGACGACTTCAACTCCTCCAAGGGCACCGAGCTGGCCTTCGCCGCGCCGGTCCACCTGGAGCCGCTCGGCCTGTACTCCAAGAAGGTCACCGACGTGGGGGCGCTGCCCGCGGGCGCCACGGTCGCCGTCCCGAACGACGCCACCAACCTGGGCCGCGCGCTCACGCTGCTGGCCGACAACGGCATGGTCAAGCTGAGGGACGGCGCGGGCACCGCCGCCACCGAGCGCGACGTGACGGAGAACCCGAAGAACCTGCGCTTCCAGCCGCTGGAGGCGGCGCAACTCCCGCGCTCGCTGGAGGACGTCGACGCCGCGGTGATCAACGGCAACTACGCGATCGAGGCCGGGCTCAAGCCCGCGTCGCAGGCGCTGGTGCTGGAGAAGGGCGAGGGCAACCCGTACGTCAACGGCCTGGTCGTGCAGGCGGGCCACGAGAAGGACGCGAGCATCGTGACCCTCGGCAAGCTGCTGCGGGATGAGCGGGTCAAGGATTTCATCCAGCAGAAGTACGCCGGCTCGGTGATTCCCGCCGAATGATATTGAAAACGCGTGTGACGGCCGGGAATAACGGGTGATCAATGCCATTGCGGCGGCAAGTCATTTGTAAGCGGCGCGCAATCCGCCGGGCGTATTAAAACAGGGTCAGCAAAACCTCTCCCGAGGAGGCCCAAGTGCGATTCGTCTCGCGAATCATGCTCGGCGTCGTCGCCGCCCTTCTGGTGGCGCTCATCGCTCCGGCCGCCGCGAACGCGACGGCAGGCGGCACGGCATCCGAAACCCGCTCCTCCTACGTGAGCTGGGGACCTTATGACTCCACCGACCACAAGGCCGAGGCGTCCGGCCACGTGTCGGTCGACAAGAAGCGCGTCAAGCACTGGTACGTGAAGTGGGTGCCGGTGAAGAAGCGGGTGTGCTGGGAGGACCGTAAGGGCCACAAGCACTGCAAGTGGGTCGTGAAGAAAATCAAGAAGCACATGTGGCAGTGGCGGTACGAACACTCCTACACCGTGCGCAGCACCCTCTCCAACCACAAATGGTGGGGCCGGAACAAGTGCGCGTGGGAAACGTTCAAGGTCGTGCGTGAGGACGGTTCCTCGTATGTCGAGCGGTTCCGCAACTGCGACAGGCACCCGAGGCGCTTCTCCTTCCACGCCACGGACGTCGACCACATTTACGTGGACGTGAGCAGGGGCGGCCGTCACCACCCGACCGGCCACCACAGCGGCTGGCAGGACGTCTTCCACGCGGCCGCCTGACGCGCCGCCGTACCTACGAGCCGCGGCCTCGACGACGAGGCCGCGGCTTCGCCGTGCCGGAGGAAAGCCCGCGCAACGGGTTGTGGCGTGGAGGGCAAGCGGCCGAATACTGTTCTGTTCATGTATCCGGGAGCCATCGCAGCAGCCACCCCAGACAAGCCCGCTGTGATCATGGCGGGTTCCGGGAAGGTCGTCACCTACCGCGAGCTGGACGAGGAGTCGAACCGGCTGGCCCACCTGTTCCGCGCGGCGGGACTGCGGCCGGGCGACCACGTCGCCTTCATGCTCGCCAACCATCCGCTCTTCCTGGCCATCGCCTGGGCCGCGCACCGCTCGGGCCTGTCCTACACGCCCGTCAGCTCGCGGCTGCAGGCCGGCGAGCTGGCCTACATCGTCGGCAACTGCGGCGCCCGTGTGTTCATCACGAGCGCCGACCTGGCCGGGGTCGCGACCTCGATCGCCGGCGACACGCCGGGTGTCGAGCTGCGGCTCATGCTCGACGGCGTGGCCGACGGCTTCGCCTCGTACGAGGAGGCGGTCGCGAAGCAGCCGGTCACCCCGATCGCCGACGAGTGCCTCGGGGCGGACATGCTCTACTCCTCCGGCACCACGGGGCGGCCGAAGGGTGTCAAGACGGCCTCCACGCACGGCCCGCTCACCGAGCCCGGGATGTTGTTCAAGCTCATCGAGGCCCTGTTCGCGCCGTCGTCCGGCAGCGTCTACCTCTCGCCGGCGCCGCTCTACCACGCCGCGCCGCTGCGCTACTCCCTGACGTTCCAGCGGCTCGGCGCGACGGTGGTGGTCATGGAGCGCTTCGACCCCGAGCAGTACCTGGCGCTGGTGGAGAGGTACGGGGTGACGCACTCGCAGCTCGTGCCGGCGATGTTCATCAAGATGCTCAAGCTCCCACCAGAAACCCGCGCAAAATACGATATTTCCTCGCTCAGGTATGCGATCCACGCCGCCGCCCCCTGCCCCATCCCCGTCAAGGAGCAGATGATCGACTGGTGGGGCCCGATCATCCACGAGTACTACGCGGGCACCGAGGGCAACGGCTTCCTCTACGTCGACTCCGAGGACTGGCTCCGGCGCAGGGGCACCGTCGGCCGCTCCCTGCTCGGCATCGTGCACATCTGCGACGAGGACGGCAACGACCTGCCGCCGGGCGAGCACGGCACGATCTACTTCGAGAACGGCGGCCGCTTCGAATATCACGGCGACCCCGGCAAGACCCGCGCGGCCCAGGACCCGCGGGGGAGGGGCTGGACGACCCTGGGGGACATCGGCTACCTGGACGCCGACGGCTTCCTGTACCTCACCGACCGCCGCTCGTACATGATCATCTCAGGCGGGGTGAACATCTACCCGCAGGAGGCCGAGAACGTGCTGTCGGTGCATCCGAAGGTCGCCGACGTGGCGGTGTTCGGGGTACCGGACGAGGAGATGGGGGAGCAGGTCAAGGCGGTGGTCGAGCCGGCGTCCATGGCCGAGGCGGGCTCCGGGCTGGAGGCGGAGCTGATCGCGTACTGCCGCGAGCGCCTCGCGCACTACAAGTGTCCCAAGTCGGTCGACTTCCGCGAGGAACTGCCCCGCCACCCGACGGGCAAGCTCTACAAGCGCCTGCTGCGGGACGAGTACTGGCCGGCGCGAACGTAAAGATTCGGCCACGGTCGGAAACCGCCGGTGACGGCCGCCAGCAGGGCGGGGCCGCCGTCCGCGAGAAATTTCTCGCACGATCTCGCTCCCTGCGACCGGTCCTTGACCAGCGGTGATAAACGACATGTCAAAGCGCCCCGACGCGGCCGATCACGACCTTAAACGGCTCTTACGCGGGACTTGGCACTCTTGAGTCATCGGGACTTGAGGGAGAGGGACGAATGGACGCGAACGAGCCTCGCGAGCAGAGCACCGGCGGGTGGAGCCAGTTCGGTGCCACCCCGCCGTCCGCCGGGGGCTTTCCCCGGCGTGACACGATCGGGATGGAGCAGCCGCCGCCTCCGCCGCCCGCACCGCCGAAGAAGCCGGGTTTCTCCGCCGGCAGGAAGGCGATCGCCGGGCTGGCCCTGGCCGCGGTGGCCGTCGGCGGCGGCGTCGTGGGCGCCGCCGTGGCCACCTCGTTCCAGCCCGAGCCGGTCGCCGGCACCGGCACGCCGAGCCCCGTCTTCAAGCCCGCCGCCGACCAGATGACCGTCGCCGACGTCGCGGCGAAGGTGCAGCCGACCGTGGTGATGATCAAGGGTCAGACGCGTGAGGGCTCGGGGGTCGTGCTGTCGGAGGACGGCCTCATCCTCACCAACAACCACGTGGTGGAGCCCGGCGGCGGGCAGATGACCGTCAAGTTCAGCGACGGCAAGACGGCCAAGGCCACCGCGGTCGGCACCGACCCCGCCACCGACCTCGCGGTCATCCGCGCGGAAGGGGTCTCGGGGCTGCCCAAGGCCACGCTCGGCGACAGCGACAAGCTCAAGGTGGGCGACGCCGTGCTCGCCATCGGCAGCCCTCTCGGCCTGGCCGGGTCGGTCACGGCGGGCATCGTCAGCGCGCTGGACCGTACGCTGACCACCGGCGACGAGCCGCGCCAGCAACTCCCGCCGGGCTGGCCCCAGCAGGGTCAGGAGAGCAGCGGCACCACGATCGGCGGGGCGATCCAGACCGACGCCTCGATCAACCCCGGCAACTCCGGGGGCGCGCTCGTGAACGCCGCCGGTGAGCTGGTCGGCATCAACACCGCGATCGCCTCCGAGGCGGCCGGCGGCGGCGTCGGCTTCGCCATCCCGGTCAACACCGCCAAGCAGGTGTCCGAACAGCTCATCAGCAGCGGCAAGGTCACCCACGCCTTCCTCGGCGTGAGCGTCACCGACGCCACCGGCGACGTGCCGGGCGCCCTGGTCAGGCAGGTCACCGCGGGGAGCCCGGCGGAGAAGGCCGGGCTCGAGGAGGGCGACCTGATCACCAAGATCGCTGGCAAGGCGGTTGACGGCGGAGATACTGTGGTGGGACAGGTCAGAGGTTTCAAACCCGGCCAACAGGTCAAGATCACATATATGAGGGACGGCAAGACCGGCGAGGTCACCGTCACCCTCGAAGAGAAGAAATAACAAGGACCCCCTCATGGACGGGTGTGCCGTTGAGATCGCTGCGGACTCGGCGGCACACCCCCCATGATCAGGAGAATCGGCGGCCCTCGTCGCGGCGGTAGGCCCATCCGGCGGCCACCGCCGCGACCACGGTCCACACGGCCAGCATGACCACCGAGAGCAGGTCGGGGCTGGTGCCCGCCGTCACCGCCCACAGCAGCTCGGCCGCGCCCCTCGCCGGCGTGTACGGCGAGACGACCCCGATGAAGTCGGGCAGGTAGGGCGGCGGCACCAGCAGCCCGCCCAGGATGGCGAGCGGGAAGAACAGCAGCTGCGACACCGCGATCACGGCCTTCGACGTCAGCACGTAGCCGAGGAACAACCCCGTCAGCATGAACGGGATCCCGCAGACCACCAGCACGCCCAGCCCGGCCAGGAGCCTGAGCGGCGTGATCGTCGCCTCCGTGAGGAACGCCGCGACCAGCAGCACCGGCACCACCGAGGCGAGCATGACGGCGAGCGTCGACAACATCCGCCCCGCGAAGCGGGGGAACGGGCCCGCGGGAAGCGTGCGCAGATAGAGGTTCCACGGCTGCTCGCGGTCCATGGCGACGGCGATGCTCAATCCGATCAGCGCGCCGGACATCGCGCCGAAGAACATCAGCGAGGCCGACGCCGTCGTGGCCGCCTGCGCCTGGCCGCCCGCCAGCGGCACCACGAACGCCACCATCGAGATGGCCGGGAACAGCGCGCTGGCGAGAAGGCCGATGGGCACCCTGATCTGCTCGATCACGAGGTAGCGGGTGTGCGCGAGGACCAGGCTAGACATGCGCGGCCTCCTTGGAGGTGATGGCGAGGAACGCCTCTTCGAGCGTGGCCGGCTTGACCTCGAGGCCGGAGAACGGTGTGCCGCCCCTCACCAGCTCGACGACCAGCCGGTCGGGGTCGGTGGTCATCAGGCTGACCCGCCCGTCGCGGGCGTGCTCCGCGCCGAGCACGCCCGGCAGTTCGTCCAGGTCGCGCAGATCGGCGGCGGTGAAGGAGACACGCCGCATTCCCACGATGTCGCGTACGGACTCCATCGTGTCGTCGGCCAGCACGCGCCCGTGGCCCACCACGATGACTCGCCGGGCCAGCGCCTCGATCTCCTCGATGTAGTGGCTGGTGACCAGCACGGTGCCGCCCTGCTCGTGGAAGGAGGCGATGCCGTCCCACAGGGAGCGCCTGGCCTCGACGTCGAGGCCGGTCGTCGGCTCGTCGAGGAAGACCAGCTCGGGGTCGCCCGCGAAGGCCAGCGCCACGGCCAGGCGCCGCTTCTGTCCGCCGGACAGGCCGCCGATCTGCCGCTGGACCAGGTCGCTCAGGCCGAAGCGGGCCAGCAGCTCGTGCTTGTCCGAGTGCCCGGGGAAGTGCGCCGAGACGAAGTCGACGATCTCCCCGACGCGTAACGACTCGGGCAGCCCCGTCTCCTGCGGGGTCACGCCGATGCGGCGCCGCATGGCGGGGTCCTGCGGCGAGCCGCCGAACAGCGTGACCGTGCCGGAGGTCGGGCGGCGCAGCCCCACGAACAGGTTGATGAGGGTGGACTTGCCCGCGCCGTTGGGGCCGAGCAGCCCGACCAGCTCGCCCGCGCGGATGCCGAGCGAGACGCGGTCGAGGGCGAGTACGTCTCCGTAGCGGCGGGTGACCTCGGCCGCTTGAGCGAGGACGGTCATGTAACGCCTCCAGCGTTGTCGAGCAGGGCGCGAATCGCCTTGGTGTACTCCTCGAAGGCCAGCCGCCCGCGTTGGGTCAGCGCCACGAACGTGACGGGCGTGCGGCCCTTGTGCGTCTTGGTGATCCGCACGTATCCGGCCTCCTCCAGCTTGGTCAGGTGCACCGACAGGTTGCCGGCGGTCATGCCGAGCAGCTCCTTCATGGAGCCGAAGGCCATCTCGTCGCCGTCGGCGAGCACGTTGAGCGCGGCGACCACCCGCAGCCTGGCCTGCGCGTGGATCACCGGGTCGAGATCGGGCAGTGCCCTGTCCCCGCTCACCTCTCGCGCCGCCGCAGCCAGACGCCCGCCACGATGAAACCGCCCCCCAGCAGCACGGCCGTCAGCAGGGCGTGCCAGCCCGCCCCGAGCAGCACGCCCAGCGCGTTGACGGCGGCGACCCAGGCGCCGATGAAGAACATCGGCCAGTTGAGCCAGATCGCGCCGCCGGCCATGTGGAGCACCGCCACCACCAGCAGCGACGTGCCCGCCCAGAGCAGGCCGGTCTCGTCGGGCGGCAGCAGGGGGCCCAACCTGAGGCAGATGACGATCATGAGCAGCATGCCCGCCATCCACGCGTAGCCGAACATCGCGCCACGGGCCGAGCTGTCGCCCCGGACGAGGCTGTTCATCCGCACGATGCCGAACGCCGCGATCGCGCCCGCCACCATCTGCGCGGCCATCAGCACCGCCAGCGCCTGCATCTGGGAGATCGGCGCGTACGCCCGCTCGTCGAGCCCGTAGTGCAGGAAGAACGCGGTGAAGCCGATCAGCCAGGCCACGCCCCAGGGCAGGTAGAGCAGCAGCGGGTCGCCGGAGAGCCATTTCGTGGTGGCCGTGCGCTGCTCCTCGATGACGCGGAGCATCTCCTCGGGGCTCGGCGGCCGATCGTCCTCTACCAACGCAAACTCCTCGATATCGCAAACCGGTTTGTATCGTAAACCAGATTGCCGCGCCAACTCCACCCCTTGGAGCGGCTTTCGCAGTGGTGCCGGCCTAACGCCTGGTCAGGACCTCGGACTCCCACAGATCCCGGTAGTAGCCGGGCACGGAGACCAGGTCCTCATGGCGGCCTCGCTGGACGACGCGGCCCTCGTCGAGCACGACGACCTCGTCGACCGTCTCAAGGCCCTTGAGCCGATGCGTCACGAGCAGCGTGGTGCGGTCCCTGGTCACGTCGAGCAGGTCGGCCATGAGCCGGTCGGCCGTCTCCTCGTCGAGCGCCTCGGCGGGCTCGTCGAGCAGCAGCACGGGAGGGTCGTACAACAACGCCCTGGCCAGGGCCAGCCGCTGCAACTGCCCGCCGGACACGGTCCTGCCGTCCTCGCCCAGCTCCGTGTCCCAGCCGGTGCGCTCGACCCACGCCTCGAGCCTGGCATCGCGTACGGCGCGCCGCAGGTCCTCGTCGCCCGCCTCGGGGCCCGCCAGACGCAGGTTGTCGCGCAGGCCGGCACGGAAGATGTAAGGGTCCTGGGTGAGCCCCGTCATCAGCGTCCGCACGTCGTCACCGGTGAATTCACGGAGGTCGGTGCCGTTCACCGTGATCGTGCCCGACTCCGGCTCCACCAGGCGCATCAGGGCGGCCAGCAACGTGCTCTTCCCCGCCCCGCTCGGCCCGACGACCGCGACCCGCTTGCCGGGCGTGAGCCGCAACGACACCCCGTCCAGCGCCGGCCGGCCGCCGTCGCCGCCCGACGTCTGCCCGGGACCGGCCGTCTGGCGGGCGTGTTCGCCGGATGCCGGAGCGGCGCCGCCCTGGCCGAGCGCCGACGACGGGACGCCGGCTGGCGACGCCTCCCTGGCGGCGTGGCGTACCACCAGGCCGTCGACCTCCACGGTCAGAGGGCCGCCGGGCAGCGGCGCGGGTGCGGCGGGCTCGCCGACCGCCGGTTCGGCGGAGCGAACCTCGCGCAGCCGCCGCAGCGCGGCCGTGACGCCCGCCAAACGCTCACCCGCGGCCGCCAGGGGCAGCACCGGCTCGAAGGCCACCAGGGACGTCAGCGCCAGCACGGCCGTCCCGACGGAGCCGGCTCCCGCCCCCTGCGCGAGCAGGACGACGGCCGCCACCGTCAGCCCCTGCACCAGGGTGCCCCCGGCCAGGGCGGCCGCATGGACGCGGGCCTGGCGGCGTTCGAGCGCGGCCAGGGACTCGTCCGCGGCCAGCGCCCTGGCCAGCGCCGCGTCGTCGGCGCCGTAGGCGGCCAGGTCGGCGGCGCCGTGGACGAGGTCCGCCACCCGCCCCGCCAGCGCCGCCCTCGCCGGGGCGATCCTGGCCGACCAGCGGCGCGCGGCGGCGGCCGTGCCCGCGGGCAGGACCACGCCGGCCAGCACCAGGCCGGCCACCAGTACCAGCGCCGCCACCGGCAGGATGGTCAGCCCGATGACGACGGCGGCCAGCCCGGCCATCGCCGCCGCGGCGGCCGGGAGCAGGCAGCGGACCAGCAGGTCCTGCACGGCCTCGGTGTCGTCGACCATGCGGCTGAGCAGGTCGGCGCCGCCGTGCCGGGGACGCTGCGGCGGGATCAGGGCCTGGTAGAGCCGCTCACGGGTGCCCGCCTGGGCGCGGAGCGCGACGTCGTGACCTGTGAGCCGTTCGGCGTAGCGGAAGACGCCCTTGCCGGTGGCGAACGCCCTGGTCGCCACGATCGCCACGCTCAACGCGGCCAGCGGCGGCTGCTCGGCCGCCCTGGTGATCAGCCACGCGGCGGCGGCGATCAGCCCGAGCCCCGCCAGGTCGGCCGCCGACCCGGCCAGCACGGCCCAGACGAGCCGCGTCCCCATACGCCGGTTCATCGCCCGCCCCCCTCACGCCGCACGTCCGCCACCCGCCGGCCACCCCGAGCCGGCCCGACCCCGGCCGGAGGAGCCGTCCCGGCGGGGCGGGTGGCGTCGGAGACGATGCGGCCCTCGTGGACGCGCACGACACGGTCGGCCAGGTCGATCATCGCGGGGCGGTGCGCCACGATGACGGCCGTACGGTCCCGGGCCAGGTCCGCGGTCGCCGCCACCACGGCGGCCTCGCTCCGCCCGTCCAGGCGGGCCGTGGGCTCGTCGAGCAGCAGCACCGGGGCGCCAGGACGGCAGAAGGCCCGCGCCAGCGCGATCCGCTGCCGCTGGCCCGCCGAGAAGTCGGCCCCGCGCTCGCCGACCACGGTGTCGAACCCCTGCGGCAGGTCGGCCACGAAGCCGGCGTGCGCGGCCTCGGCGGCCCGGCGTACCTCGCCGAGGGAGGCCGACGGCGCGCCGAGCCGGATGTTGCCGGCCACGGTGGTGGCGAACAGGTGCGGCCGCTGCGCCACGAACGCCAGCCGCTCCCGCCAGCTCGCCAGGTCGAGCTCGCGCAGGTCCGTGCCGTCGATGAGCACCCGCCCCTCGGACGGATGGACGAAGCCGAGGATGAGGTGGAGCAGCGTGCTCTTGCCCCCGCCGCTCTCGCCGACCAGGGCGACCCGCTCGCACGGGCCGATGGTGAGGGAGACGTCGTCGAGCGCGGCGCCGTCCCGGCCCGGGTAGCGGACGGTCACGTTCTCCAGCCGGATCTCCGGCGCGCCCGCCGCCGCCGGACGTGCCCCGGACTCGGGCGTTCCCGTCTCCGGGGACGCCGCCGGGCGGCGTGCGGGGTCGCCGGAGACGGAACGGTCGAGCACGGCGAAGGCCGCGTCGGCAGCGGCCACCCCTTCCATGGACGCGTGGAACCGCGTCCCCATCGCCCGCAGCGGCAGGTACGCCTCCGGCGCCAGCAGCAGCACCAGCAGCGCCGTCGTCAGGTCCAGCGACCCGCCCAGCAGCCGCAGCCCGATCGGCACCGCGACCAGCGCCAGCGACAGCGACGCGCACAGCTCCAGGACCAGCGACGACAGGAACGCCACCCGCAACGTCCGCATGGTGGCGCTCCGGTGGGCGTCGGCGACCTGCCGGATCACGCCCGCCTGGTAGCGGGCCCGGCCGAACGCCCGCAGGGTGGGCAGCCCGCGCACCACGTCGAGGAAGTGGCCGCCGAGCCGCGACAACGCGAGGTACTGGCGCTCGGTGACCGCCTTGGTCGTCATGCCCACCAGCGCCCCGAAGACGGGGATCAGCGGCAGCGTGACCAGCACGATGACCGCGCTGGCGAGGTCGGCGGCGAGCAGCCGGACGAGGACGGCCACGGGCACCACCGCGGCGACCGCGATGGCGGGCAGGTAGCCGGTCAGGTAGGCGTCGAGCCCGTCGAGGCCGCGCCCGGCGAGCGTGACCAGCTCGCCGGAGCGGTGCGCGGCGAGCCTGCCCGGACCCAGCTCGCGCAGGCGGGCGAGCAGCCGGTGGCGCAGCGCCGACTTCACGCCGGTCGCGGTGCGCCCGGCGAAGACACCCTGCGACCAGGCCAGGAGCGCGCGTACGCACACCACCGCCGCCAGGACGGCCAGCGCGGCGGCCGTGAACCTGCCGGACAGCACCCCGGCGAGCAGTTCGGCCTGCACCAGCACGAGCAGCCCCGCCAGCACGGCCGCGGCCATGGTGACGGCGAGATGGCGGCGGACCGAGCGCTCGGCCCGCATGAGCCGCAGGAGATCCTTGTGCACGTGCCCTCAGAAGAACGATGGGAACCGGAAGGCGTCCTTACCTGGACGGAAAGTGCGCCATACCCATACTTGCGCGCCGAGCATGATGGGTGCGAACGGCAGCACCATGAGACTGAGCACATTCAGCGTGGCGGGGGGCGCGCTGTGCCCCAGCAGGTACGGCATCGCGCCCGCCAGCACCCCCAGCGCGGGGATCGCGGCGACCAGTCCCGTTCCCAGCAGCGCCGGCCCCGACCGCGTGCCGCCGAACTCGCCCGGCGTGCGCCAGGCGAGGAACGTCCATCCGTGCAGGGCGAACAGCAGCGTCATCACCACGCCCAGCAGCACCCCGAGGGGGTGGACGGGCGGCGAGGCGAACCCGGTGGCCGCCGCGTACAGCGCCATTCCCCAGCCGAACGAGAGCCCCAAGGACCCGAACGCGATCGCCGCGTCCCAGAAGCCCCGCCACGCTGAGCCGTCGAGCCTGCGCCGGAACCACAGCCCGGCGTCGCGCACGATCCAGCTCAGCAGCATGGCCACGACCAGCGGGTACAGCCCGAACAGCACCTCGCCCTCCAGGAGCGGGTAGACCCCGAACAGGGTCCCGGCGACGGCGACCAGCCACACCTCGTTGGCCAGCACGTACGGGGCCACGGCGGCCACCATGCGGTCCCGGGTCTCCCGCGTCCTGCCGAGGACCGGCAGCAGCAGCCCCACGCCCAGGTCGAAGCCTTCGAGGGCGAAATAGCCGGCCAGCAGCACCGTGAAGAAGACGAACCAGATCACTTCCATGGGTCACGCACTCCTCAGTAGCTCAGCGCGGGGGATCGCGGCTCGTCCGCCGCGGCGGCGCCCAGGGCGGGTTCGCGCGGTCCCCGCCTGACGATTCGGGCGATGAGGACGTAGTCGACGACGGCCAGCAGCCCCAGCACGGCGGTGAAGGCGATGAGCGAGGCCGTGACCATGCCCGAGGTCAGCCCGGGCGACATGGCGTCGGCCACGGTGAGCCGCTCCCAGATCATCCACGGCTGACGCCCGACCTCCCTGGCCGCCCAGCCCAGGATCGACACGATGAACGGCAGCGGCGTCATCAGCATCAGGATCGGGTGGGTCCAGCGCCACTTGTGCAGCACGCCGACCGCCGGCAACATCCCGAGCAGCACGACCAGCGCGAGCAGATGCCCGCCCTCCATCATGAGAGCGAGCGGCAGCGCGGCGCCCACGTTGCCGTCGAACTTGCCCTCGGCGACGCCGCCGAACTGCGCGTAGCCGAAGCCCAGCGTCACGAGGATCCCGATGGCCGCGGTGTACACGCCCATCCGCATCGACCGGGTGAAGAACTCCAGCTCCCTGGTACGGCGCCGCAGCTGGTACGCGCTCGCGCCCACCAGCACCATGCCCCCGGTGAACAGCCCGGCCCCGAGCACGTGCGGGAAGGCGAAGATCAGCGCCTTGTTGGTGAGCAGGGCGCCGAAGTCGGTCAGCACCATCCGGCCGCCGCTCACCACGGAGCCCGCCGGGTTCTGCAGGAAGGAGTTGGCCACCATGATGAAGAAGGCGCTCGCGTACGCCGTCAGCGTGACGAGCCAGATGCACGCCACGTGCGCCCACGTGGGCAGCCGGCCCCACCCGAAGATCCACAGCCCCAGGAACGTGGATTCCAGGAAGAACGCCACGAGCGTCTCCATGGCCAGCGGCGCGCCGAACACGTCGCCCGCGTAGTGGGCCAGCCCGCTCCACGCGAGCCCGAACTGGAACTCCATCACCAGCCCGGTCACGATGCCCAGCGCGTAGTTGACGACATAGATCTGCCCCCAGAAGCGCGTCATTCCCTCGTGCACCGGCCTGCCGGAGATCGCCCATCGCGTGTGCATGATCGCCACCAGTGGCGCCAGTCCCAGCGTGAGCACGACGAACAGGAAGTGCAGGCTGCCCGTCACCGCGAACTGCGTGCGGGCCAGGTCGAGTACATCCATCACGACTCCGTTGTTGTGCCTGTCTAATCTAGACAGCCTACATATAGACAGCCTACATGTAGGCTGTCTATATGGAGAACGGATGTCTAGGATCGGAACCATGAACCCGGACGCGCTACGCGGACACATGGACGCGCTGCTGCTCTCCGTGCTGGAGCGGGAGCCGCTGCACGGCTACGCCATCATCGAGGCGCTGCAGGAACGCAGCGGAGGCGTGCTCAACGTGCCGACCGGCACCGTCTATCCCGCGCTGCGCAGGCTGGAGCGCATCGGCTACCTCGCCAGCGAGTGGGCGACCGTCGGCGGCCGCAAGCGCCGCACCTACCGGCTCACCGGCGCGGGCAGGAAGCAGCTCGAGGGCGAGCGCTCGGCCTGGCGGGAGTTCACCAACGTGATCGGCGGCGTCCTGCGAGCGAACGCCGTCGCGCCGGGGTGAGAGAGAGCGCCCGTCAGGCGGCGGGCAGCCGCGAGGCGCGGGTGATGCGCATGCACCGGGCGGCGCAATAGATCTGCATCCCCCACACGGCCCAGGTCACCAGGTTGGCGAGCATGGTGGGCAGGACGTCCAGGCTGTTGGGGTCTTTCGTGCCGTAGGAGAGCACCAACCCCAGGCCGCCGGTGATCGGCAGCGACGCCCACACGATCCACCCCAGTGACCTCGTCACGAGCCGGGGCCGGTGGGTCCACCGGGCGCCCCGGCTCAGCGCGAACAGCGCGATTCCCCCGTACGCGCCGGTGGCCAGCTGGACGCCGTCGAGCAGCTGCGAGAGCGTGTGGTACCACTCCGGCTGGTGTGCCCAGGTGTCGTCGCTGGGCGGGTAGGCGCGCCACAGCAGAGACCACATGAGCACCGTGATCGGCAGGCCGGTGAACAGCAGGACGCCGAGCCGCCGGCCGGCGGAGGCGGTCAGCTCGGCCTGGTAGCCGGGAGCGATCCTGGCGACCTCCCCGAAGCCGGCCACCGCGATCCGCTCCGCCTCGGCCCGGTCCAGGCCCCCCGACTCCAGCGCGTCGGCGGTGTCGGTCAGGCTGTCGCGTGCTTCGACGACCAGGTCGCGCTTCAGGCCGTGCGGGCCGGCCAGGGCGCGGTCGAGATCGGCCACGTAGTCGTCGATGCGCATGAGGCAAGTCTAGGGACTGTGAACCCGGGGGCCCATCCGGGATTTCCCCGATGTTCCTCCGCGGCGGGGTTGATATGTAGGAAAAAACCTACATATAGTGTCCGACATGCTGATCTCTCTCGTCCAGACGGTCACCGTGCCCGTCGCCGACCAGGAACGGGCGCTGGCGTTCTACGGCGGCGTCCTCGGCTTCGAGACGCGCACCGACAACCCGTCCCCGATGGGCCGCTGGCTCACCGTCGCGCCCAAGGGCGCCGAGACCACGCTCCTGCTGGCGTCGTGGTTCCCCGAGATGGCGCCGGTCGGCGGCCTGGTGGTCGCCGCGCCCGGCCTCGACCCGCTGGCCGCACGGCTGCGCGAGAACGGCGTCGCCTTCGACGGCCCGAGCGACCAGCCCTGGGGCCGCCAGATGCTGTTCCACGACCCGGACGGCAACGGCTTCGTGGCCGTCCAGGCATGACGCACGACCACGTGTTCACCGCGCTGGCCAGCCCGGCCAGGCGCGAGCTGCTGCGCCTGCTGCGCGACGAGGGCGCGCAGCCCGCGGGCCGGCTGGCCGAGCGGTTCGACATGAGCAGGCCCAGCGTGTCGGAGCACCTGCGGGTGCTCAGGGATGCGGGGCTGGTGTCGGAGACGCGCAAGGGGCGCGAGCGGCACTACCGGCTGGAGGCGGCGCCGCTCATGGAGATCCGCGACTGGCTCAGCCCGTACGAACGGTTCTGGCGGGAGAGGCTCGCCACCCTCACGACCGTGCTCGACGAGATGGAGGACGACGATGGCCCGCGACACGACGGCTGACGACCTGCGCGCGATCAGGGTCGACCAGTTCATCGCGCATCCGCCCGCGAAGGTGTGGCGGGCGCTGACCGAGCCCGAGCTGGTCGCCCGCTGGCTCATGCCCAACGACTTCAAGCCGGAGGTCGGGCACCGGTTCACGTTCACCACGGAGCCCAAGAAGCAGGTGGGCTTCGACGGCGTCGTCCACTGCGAGGTGCTGGAGATCCAGCGGGAACGGCTGCTGAAGATCAGCTGGAGCGACGGCAAGCTCGCCGACTGGACGGTCACCTGGCGGCTCGTGCCCGAGGGCAGGGGCACGCGGCTGTTCCTCGACCACGCGGGCTTCGACCCGGACGACGAGCTGCAGCAGCTGTCGCGCCGGATCATGGGCGGCGGCTGGCGCAACGCCGTCTTCCGGGCCATCACCGCCGTCGTGGACGGGCTCTGAGGGACGCGCGCCCTACGACCACCAGCGGTGGCCGGCCAGGCGGCGCATCTCCACGGCGGCGGAGGCGAAGTCGGCGGAGGTGACGTGGTCGCCCTGGGACAGTCCGGCGTAGAGGGCGGCCAGGTGGGCCGGCGTCGCGGCGGGATCTTCCGGCTCCGCGCGCATCGTGTGCTCGTCGGCCAGCGCGTGGCGGCGGGAGAACCAGCGCACCATCGGCCGGCGCAGGCTCACCCGTACGCCGCGCGAGGTGAGCGCGAACACGCAGTCCTTGACCCGCACCCCCGAGGGATGGGCCAGACCGGCGAACCGGCACGCCGACAGGTCCAGCCCCGACAGCGCCAGGTCGCCGGCGTCCACCCGGCGCAGCGAGGTCAGCGTGGACCTGCCCTTGCCCGTCACGACGGCGGGGCCGCGCAGCACCGCGCCCTCCAGGTCGGCCTGCGAGTCGGTCAGCCGCAGCGTCGTCGGACCCGACACCGACACTCCGCGCAGGTCCACGCCGCAGCGGGCGACGACCACGTCGAGCAGGCCGTCCGCGCGGGCCCTGGCCGCCGAGAGCCGGCCGGTGGCCGACAGGTACGCGTCCGCCGCGAAGTGGGCGGCGTCGAACCCGGCGTTCCCCATGACCTTGCGGAACGAGAGCGTGCGGCCGAAGCGCGTCCCCCTGAAGGCGGCCCCACCGCCGAGCCGGGCGCCGTCGAAGGCGGCGTACCCGTCGAACCTGGCCCGCTCGCACGACAGCCCGTGACCGAACACGGCCTGGCTGAACAGCGCGTCGCGGGACATCAGCGACCGGTCGAGCGAGACGTGCCCGCGCACGGTGACGCCGTGGAAGGAGAACTCGCGGGCGAACCTGGCGCCGGCCAGCGACACGTTGCCCTCGAAGCGGGCGCCGAAGAACGAGGCCAGCCGGTCGAACCTGGCCTCGTCGAGCGACACGTCGCCCGCGAACGTCACGCCCGGCAGCCGGACGTCGCCGGTGAACCGGGCGCGGTCGAAGCGTGCCCGGCCCGGCCTGCCGCCGGCGGCCTCCATGACCTGAGCCAGCAGGTCGCCGCTGACGGTCGTGCCGCGCAGGTCGAGCAGGCGGCCGGGGCGCAGCTCGCCCAGCGCTTCGGACAGGCGATCAGGGGAGAGGTGGGCGAGGCAGTGGCCGGCCGGAGGGACGGCGACCCCGGTGCAGCCGGCGGAATGCGCGCAGGTGACCCAGTCCATGAAGTCGTCATACCCGCGACGGCGCATGTCAAGGTTCGATGATTTAACGTTCTATCCACTTTTATGTGGAAAAATGCGGGCTAATTTACCTCTATCGTGCCGGGCATGCGCGCATTATCCCGAGCATCCCTGACCGCCCTGATCGTGGCGGCCATGCCCGCGGCCCTCCTCGCCGCGCCGGCCACGCCCGCCCTCGCCGTGCCGGCCGCCCCCTGCGACACCCCCGCCACGTACCGGATCTCCCAGGTCCAGGGCGACGGCGACGCCACCCCGCTGGCCGGCCGGACCGTGCGGGTCGAGGGCGTCGTCACCGGCGACTTCCAGCGGACCGACCAGCTCGGCGGCTTCTTCCTGCAGGATCCCCGGCCGGACGCCGACCCGCGGACCTCCGAAGGGCTCTTCGCCTACGCGGGGGAGCCGGTCAGGGACGTCAAGCCCGGCGACCGGGTGCTGGTCACCGGACGGGCCACCGAGTTCAACGGGTGGACGGAGCTGTCGCCGGTCACCGCCGTGGACGTGTGCGGCACGGGACGCGTGGCGGCGCGGCCGTACCGGCTGCCCTCCGGCGGGCTGGAGGCCGTCGAGAACACCCTGCTCACGTTCCCGCAGCCGCTGACCGTCAGTGAGCACTACAACCTGGGCCGCTACGGCGAGGTCACGCTCTCCGCCCAGGGCCGGCTCTACCAGCCGACCGACCGGCCGGGCGTGGACCCGGCGCTGAACGCCCGCCGCTCGCTGCTCGTCGACGACGGCTCCACCAGGCAGAACCCGGCCACGCTGCCGCCCGTCGTGCGCGCCGGCGACGTGGCCTCCGGGCTCACGGGCGTGCTCGGGTACGGGTTCGGCGCGTACCGGCTGCAGCCCACGGAGCCGATCGCGTACAGGCCCGCCAACCCGCGCCCGAGCAGGCCGTCCCCGGTGGCCGGGAACGTGAAGGTGGCCTCGTTCAACACCCTCAACTGGTTCACCACGCTCGGCTCGCGCGGGGCGGGCGACGCCGAGGAGCAGCGGCGCCAGCTGGCCAAACTGGTCGCCGCGCTCAAGGGCCTGGACGCCGACGCGGTGGCCCTCATGGAGGTCGAGAACAACGGCCAGACCGCGCTCCAGGCGCTCGTGGACGCCGTCAACGCCGAGGTCGGAGCGGGCACGTACGCCGCGCTCGCCCACCCTCATCCGGGCACCGACGCCATCCAGGTGGGCCTGATCTACAAGCCCGCCAAGCTGACCCCGGTGGGGGAGACCCGGGCGTCGCGGGACGCGGTGTTCAGCCGGCCGCCGCTGATCCAGACGTTCCGCGGGAAGGGCGGCGGGCAGCCGTTCACGATGGTGGTCAACCACCTCAAGTCGAAGGGCAGCTGCCCCTCCAGCGGCCCCGACGCCGATCAGGGCGACGGCCAGGGCTGCTGGAACGCCACCCGCGTCGCGCAGGCCCGGGCGCTGCTCGGCGTCGTCGCGGACCTGCCGGGCCCGATCGTGCTCGGCGACCTCAACGCCTACGGCGAGGAGGACCCGGTCAGGACCCTCGAGAAGGGCGGCCTGACCAGCGTGACCAAGCAGTTCGTGCCCGCGCGGCAGCGCTACAGTTACGTGTTCGACGGGCTCGCGGGCGAGCTCGACCACGTGCTCGTCGGCGGAGGGCTGCGCAAGCGGGTGACGGGCGCGACGATCTGGCACATCAACGCCGACGAGCCCCGCATCCTCGACTACAACACCGAGTTCAACCCGCCCGGTCTCTACCGGCCGGACGCCTACCGTTCCTCCGACCACGACCCTCTGGTTGTCGGGCTGGCCTTGCCCGGCGGCGGAAGGTAAACAGCAGAAGGGGGACAGTTGATGATATTTGGCAAACTGTCCCCCTTTTCTAACTGTGTGATGAGTCGTAATCTCAACGGAAGGGGATCTTACTGACGTCAAGAGGGTTTGATGGGCGGCCACGCGTTCAATCGCCTCACGAGTTCGTCGGCCACCGGCGCCTACCCCGTGAGCGCGGAGGTTCTGTCGCCCGAGAGGGCCCGCGCTGTGCTGCGGATGGCTCTCGGAAATCTCGCCGGTGACGCGGAGGAGCGGAAAACGGTGGCGGCGCGTTCGTACGCGCATCCGAATGGATTCGACCGGATATCGTTGCACCGCGAGCCCCAAGGGGTGGAAGTCCGGGTGCATCTCTGGTGGGCCGGGGTCGTGTCGGACGAGACCATTCATAATCACGCGTGGGATTTCAGCTCGCTCGTGCTGTCCGGATCGTTGCGCTTCCAGGTGCTGCACCGGGCGCGGGAAGGCGAGGCCTACGACTGTTACGAGTCCACGATGCCGCCCGGCGGCGTGCTGGGCGACTACGGTTTCGCGCGGACCGGCCGCGTCTCGCTCGGTGTGTCGATCGACGCGGAGGTCTCGGCGGGGTCGTTCTACCGGATGCACCGTGACACCTACCATCGTGTGCTGGCCGCACCCGAGCGGGATCCGGTGACCGCCACCATGGTCGTCAGGGGCCCGGTGCGGCGGAGCTTCTCGCACGTGCTGGTGCCCTCAGGGACGCGGATGCCGCCGTCGCGGTCGATGCGGCACCTCGGGGAGGGCGAGATCATGGACAAGCTCGGCTCGCTGCTCGACGTGCTCACCGGAGCGTGAGCTTCAGTCCTCGTCGTCGAAGACCCGCTCCTGTGCGGGCCCCCACGGCGGCGTCGAGGTCAGCAACATCTTCAGCGCATCGCCCTCGTAGGTGAACTTCGTGCCCCTCGGAATGGTGATGAGATTGCCCTGCTTGCAGTTTTCCTGCCGGTTTTCGATGTGGAACGTCCCGTGGCCCTCGAGGACGTAGTAGACGAAGTCGCACTCCAGTTGGCACAACCACGCGGGAAGGCGGCCGTCGATCTCGATGATGAGGTGGTTGCTGCTCGTCACCGCGCTGCTCGACTCGAAAAGTTTGCCCCGGTGCCCGAGTTTCTGGAAGCTCCATTCGTGCGGCTCGAAGAACACGTGGGTGCTCATCTTCACCTTCCCGGTCCGTGGAGGGCTGTGACCCTGCCGGTGCTCCACTGGGAGCCTAGGCCGTGCTCTGGCCGCGTGTGGCCGAACGTACAAACCTAAAGTGTTTCATCTTCGAACGCGGTTATCAATGAACCTCGCGTTCGCCTGCCTTTCCTTTGTGGATCCGCTTGCCGAGCCAGGCCAGAGCGAGGCAGAGGCCGGCCCACAGGACGGAGCTGATGAGGTTGGTCCAGATGCCCTCGACGTCTATCTTGAATCCGGTCAGGACGGCCGACAGTACCGGCTGGATGAATTCCCATGTTTGGGCCACGGACAAAGCGCCGAAAGCCAGGTAGAGAAACGACTCGCGTGTCCATGCGGCCAGCCGGCGTACCGCGCTCGCGAGCTCGCCGGTCCGCCGGTCTTCCACCGTTCCAACCGGCCGCATGCGGCGGACCTCCAGCCATTTCGTCAGCGCGACCATGACCTGCGTGGTGCACCAGACGAACTCCGTCGGGTCGTACTCCTCGAAGAGCCAGGCGCCGGAGGGGCGCTGGCGCTCCATCAGATAGCGCACCGCCCGCTCCGCCGCCTCCTGGCAGCGCGGATCCGAGGGAAAGTCGGTGAGGGCCAGCAGGGCCCATCCGGTGCCGAAGTGCACGCACCGGCACGGCGTGTGGTCCAGGGCGGCCGTGAACCATTCGTCGTAGCTGTTCTCCCACGACCCGTCGGCCTTCTGCCGATCGAGCAGGTACGTCACGCCCTCCCTGACCCAGTCGAAGTCCTCCCGCACCCCGGCCAGCCGTACGGCGTGCAGGACCTGCGCCGTCGTGGCGGCGTTGGGGGCGGCGCCGACCGTGATGCCCCAGCCCTTGCTCTCGGGCTCCTGCATGTGCCGCAGCCGCGTGGTGATCTGCCCGCGGATGTCGTCCAGGCAGTCCTGCAGGGACAGCGCCCAGAGGGTGAGCGCCGTGGGCAGGGTGCGCGGGTTGCCGATGTCGTCCTTCGTGGTGGCCGCGGCGCCCTGCTCGTCCACGCACTGGCGCAGGTAGTCAACGGCCCGCCGGACGTGCTCGTCGTTGCCGCAGTGCCAGCCCATGTCGCGCAGCGCGATGACCACCCACGCGGTGGCCTCGGCGGGGGAGTACTTCATCTCCCTGGCGGGAAAGCCGCCGTCGGGGTTCTGCCGGCCGCGAAGCCAGCCGGCCGCGCTGGTCAGCATCTCCGAGGTGGGCTCCGCCCTCATCGCCAGCATGCCGCGGATGCCGTCGAGCGTCCCGCCCCACTCCGTCGGATCCTCATCGACGTGGTGACCCCACCCCGACGAGGCCGGCGTGGACTTGTAACACGATCGCAGCCACTGCTCCGCCCGGCGCAGGCCGCGCTGGACGTCAGGCTCCTCCTGACCCACCACTCCAGGCATGCTCCCCCAAGCGGTACACGATGGTCCTCATATCCTTTTATCGCGGCAATGAGGGCTGGCGTCACAAGGATGCTCAATCGGTTGGAGTGTCCTCTTGGCGCGTCGCATCATAGGCTTGCTCGCATCCGGACGACGACGGAGTCGTCCGGTGGGCGAACCCCCATACAGAAGGTGAGCGTGCAATGGCGCACGTGAATCAACCGCCGGCGCGCGGGCTGCGCGTCGGGACATGGAACGTCCGGGAAGGCTGGAAGGGCGAAGGAGACGACACGGGCACGCACGACGTGGTGCGGCTGATCCAGGATCTGGACCTGGACGTGCTCGCTCTCCAGGAGGTGCCCTTCCACGGCGGTCGCTCCCCGATGCTGGAGTCGATCGCCGGCCAGACCCCGTTGCGGCACGTCGCCGGCCACGTGCTGTCGCAGGCGATGCACGTGCCGGGCTCCGCCGGCATCGCGCTGGCGGCCAGGCTCCCGCTCGAAGACGTCAACCGCGTCATCCTGCCCAACCCCGAGCTGGCCGCTAACGGCCTGCGCTCCTTCGACAAGGGCCTGATGACCGCCCGGATGCCCTGGCAAGGCCGCATGATCGCGGTCGCCGGCCTGCACATGGTGCCCTTCGGCCGGTTCGGGCGCCGGGCTGAGGACCCGGCCTTCAGCCACGTCTGGGACCGGGCGGGCAAGGAGATCGAGCGGGTCATGCTGCCCCTCACGTTCGTGGGCGGCGACTTCAACACCCCCAGACGCGACCTGCTCGGCCTGCCGCTCGAGCCGGTCCACTCGACGGGGCGCGACGCCGTGCTGCACAGCGAAGGGGCGCGTGCGGTGACGCTGAAGACCGTCGAGACCTTCTCCGACCACCCCGCCCTGGTGGTGGAGTTCGCTCTGGCGTGGAGCCGGAATCACCGGGCAGGGTAATGAGTTCTAACCGTCACAGACGTACCAACGAACGAGGAGCCTTTTGTGGCGACCATCGAAGTGACCGAGAAGACCTTCAACGACATCGCCGACAAGGGGATCGTCCTGCTCGATTTCTGGGCCGAGTGGTGCCCTCCGTGCAAGAAGTTCGGGCCGATCTTCGAACAGGCGTCGGAGAAGCACGACGACATCACGTTCGGGAAGATCGACACTGACGCGGAGCAGGGGCTGGCGCAGGGGTTCGACATCACCTCGATCCCCACGCTGATGGCCATCCGCGACGGCATCGTGGTCTTCGCCCAGGCGGGCGCCATCCCGGCTCCCGCGCTGGAAGACCTGATCAGGCAGGTTCGGGCGCTCGACATGGACGCCATCAGGGCGGAGCTCAACGAAGAGCTGAAGAACGCCCAGAAGAACTGACCCTGGCGGGCCCCGCCGGTACCGGCGGGGCTCTCGCGCGCCGGCGGCCTAGGGCTTGCGGCCGACTCCGACGTACCCGAAGGTGATGCCCTTGCCCGGATCGCCCGGGTCGTCCGTGCGCCAGTCGTACGGGTGCACCAGCCCGGGCTCGGCCAGCTCGTAACCGTCGAAAAACCGCAGGATGTCCTCGCGGGTGCGCAGGTTGAGCGCGGCCGTGGCCGTGCGGTAGACCTCCAGGGCCTGCGGGGTGACGTCGGGCGTGGGGTCCACGGCGTGGCTGATGACCAGATGGCTGCCGGGCGCGCTCGCGTCCCGCAGTTTCGCCACCACCTCGGGGGCGAGCTCGTCGGGGACGAAGTGCAACACGGTCAGCATCAGGAACGCCACCGGCCGGTCGAAGTCGACCAGGCCGTCCAGCCTGTCCAGCAGCGCCTCCGGCTGGCGTACGTCGGCCTGGAGGAAGTCCACGTCGTCGCGGCGGGCCAGCAGCGCCCTGCCGTGCACGCACACCACGGCGTCGTAGTCGACGTACACGACGCGTGCGTCCGGGGCGATCTCGTGCGTGTTGCCCTGGGTCGGCAGGCCGGCTCCGAGGTCCACGATCTGCCGCGCGCCCTCGTCCACGAGATGGCGTACGGCGCGGCGCAGGAACGCCCGGTTCGAGCGGGCGGCCTCCTTGGTATGGGGGAAGTTCTTGAGGATCTGCTCCGCCGCTGCACGGTCGGCCGCGAAATTGTCCTTGCCGTCGAGAAAGTAGTCATACATTCGCGCGACGTTAGGGACGCTGGGGTCGACCCCCTCGGGGGCATCATCCACGTTTTTCTCCCGAAATTTCGCCCTGTATGCGGCGATCATAGCGGGGTAAACGCCCGAAAGCCCCGGAAATCGGGATGACAGAGAGCGCCATTGAGACGCATGTCACGTTCTGTGACAGGCATGCCCGGCGCGGTGCGCAGGCGAAAGCCCGGCCGCCCCGCGACGGGACGGCCGGGCCGTTCGTGTCCGGTGCCGAAAAGAGCCGGACGCGTGGTCGGGAGTCAGCCGCGGTAGAGCTCGGCCACCTCGAAGGCGAGGTCGAGCGACTGGCTGCGGTTGAGCCGCGGGTCGCAGGCCGTTTCGTAGCGCGTGGCGAGGTCGGTCTCGCCGATCTCGTGGCCCCCGCCCACGCATTCGGTCACGTCGTCGCCCGTGAACTCGATGTGGATGCCGCCGGGATGTGTGCCGAGCGATTTGTGCACCTCGAAGAAGCCGGCCACCTCGTCGAGCACGTCATCGACGCGCCGCGTCTTGTGGCCGCTCGGCGCCTCGAAGGTGTTGCCGTGCATCGGGTCGCAGATCCAGGCCACCCGGGCCCCCGTCGCGCTGACCTCCTTGACCAGCGCGGGAAGGGACTCGCGGATCTTGGAGGCGCCCATCCGGGTGATGAACGTGAGCCGCCCCGCCTCGTTGCCGGGATTGAGCTTCTCGACGAGCGAGACGGCCTCCTCGGGCGTGGTCGTGGGGCCGAGCTTGACGCCGATCGGGTTGCGGATGCGGGAGAAGAAATCGACGTGCGCGCCGTCGAGCTGGCGGGTGCGCTCGCCGATCCAGACCATGTGCGCCGACACGTCGTAGGGCAGCCCGGTGCGGGAGTCGATGCGGGTGAGCGCCCGGTCGTAGTCGAGGATGAGCGCCTCGTGCGAGGAGTAGAACTCCACCGTGTGGAACTCCTCGGGATCGGCCCCGCAGGCCCGCATGAACGCCAGCGCCTGGTCGATCTCCCTGGCCAGCTTCTCGTAGCGGCGCCCGGCCGGTGACTCGGCGACGAAGTCCTGGTTCCAGGCGTGCACCTGGCGCAGGTCGGCGTAGCCGCCCTTGGTGAACGCGCGCGCGAGATTGAGCGTCACGGCCGACGAGTGGTAGGCCTTGAGCAGCCGCCACGGGTCGGGCCTGCGGGCCTCGGGGGTGAACTCGACGCCGTTGACCATGTCACCGCGGTAGGCGGGCAGCTCCACGCCGTCGCGGATCTCGGTGCCCTTGGACCGGGGCTTGGCGAACTGCCCGGCGACCCGGCCGATCTTCACGACCGGCACCTTGCCCGCGTAGGTCAGCACGATCGCCATCTGCAGCAGCGTCTTGAGCTTGTTGCGCACGTTGTCGGCGGTGGCGCCGGCGAAGGTCTCGGCGCAGTCGCCGCCCTGCAGGACGAAGGCCTCGCCGCGGGCCACGGCGGCCAGCTGGTCCTTCAGCTGATCGCACTCGCCCGCGAAGACGAGTGGGGGCAGGCCGCCGAGCTCGGCGACGACCTTGTCGAGCTCACCGGGGTCGGGCCAGTCGGGCTGCTGCGCCGCGGGGAGGGCTCGCCAGGAATCGAGATCCACGAGATTGCTGCTCACGAGATACGAGGGTATTCCACTGCGTCGGCCCGACCGACCCCATTGTCCACGTTGTGAGAAGGCAGTTATCCGGATATGGGCTCTGCGCCAGGTGCAGCGTCGGCTCGGGGATGGGCGCGCCGGACCTGAGCGAGCCGGCCAGCAGGTTGGCGGCGGCGACCGCGTCCGGGACCAGAAGAGCCGTGGCCGTGGGCATCCGACATGCCCGGGCAGCCGAAGTACATGCGTGAGCCGCCTCTCTCACAGGGGAGTGGACATTGACTTCCTTCCCACGCCCTGCGGGCGGGACATCCCCGGCCCGGGAGCTCCAGCGAAGGAGGAACCGATGGACGACGACCTCCACGCCCTGTCCGGCGCCTACGCCGTGCACGCGCTGCCGTACGCCGAGGAGGTTCTGTTCGAGGACCACCTGCGCGCCTGCCCCGGATGCGCGGCCGAGGTGCGGCAGCTGCGTGAGACGGCCGCCTGGCTGGCGGAGGCGGCGGCCGAACCCCCACCCGCCACCCTGCGCACTCGCCTGCTGACCGCGGCCCACCGCCGCACCAGCCTGCCGGAGGGCCGTCGTGCCGCGCCGCTGGAGGGTCGTCGGGACGGTCTGCCGGAGGACCGTCGCACCGGGCCGCGTGAGCGCCGCCGTACCGGTTCGCGGGAGGGGCGTCGCCCCGGTCCGCCGGGCGGGTGGCGACGGTCGAAGGTGGTGACGGGGCTGGCGGCGGTGTCCGCCGCGGCCACGGCGGCGCTCGGGGCGGTGGCCGTCGACGCCCGCCGCGACCTCGGCGACCTGACCGCCAGGGCGGGGGAGGTCGCCGCCGTGCTGGCCGCGCCCGACGTCCGGACGGCGCGCCTGCCGGTCTCCACCGGCGGCACCGGCACGGTGATGGTCTCCCGCTCCGCGGGACGGATGGTGTTCACCTCGTCGGGGCTGCGGGACCTGCCCGACTCCCACGACTACGAGCTGTGGCTGACGGGACCGGAAGGCGCACGCCCCGCCGGGCTGCTCGACCGGGCGGCCGGCGGGGTGACCGTGCCCGTGGTGGCCCCGCTGCGGGGCGGGCGGCGGGTGGCGCTCACCGTCGAGCCCGCGGGCGGCTCCGAGAAGCCCACCTCGCGCCCCGTCATGGTGGCCCGCCTGCCCACCGCCTGAACGCGCCCGCCGCAGACCCGTCAGCCGTGGGAGAGGCGCTGCAGGACGACGTCCAGGGCGGACAGCGAGCGGTCGCGGACCCTGGCGTACTCCTCCTCCGGATATTGCCGGGGCCCGTTCTCGACCAGCAGGATCAGGTAGAGGTAGGCGCGGTAGAGGTCGAGCCGGGTCAGCGCCGAGGGAGTGAGCTCCAGCGGCGTCACCTCGCGGTAGCCGGCCAGCAGCGGATCGTCCTCGCGCAGCTCACCGAAGATCGTCGGGGTGACGAACTCGGCGATCGGGTCGCCCCAGAAGGCTCGCTCGTGGTCGATGATGGCCTGGATCCTCGGCGGGCCGCTCAGGTCGAGGAAGACGTTGCCCGCCCACACGTCGAAGTGCACCAGCCGGGGTGTCGTCACCTCGCCGAGCACCGGCGAGGCGGCCTCGAACACGGCCATGAGCTCGGCCGCCGGGCGCGGCAGCGGGGCGGGATAACGCACGGTGTCGCCGAGCAGCGCGGCCACCATCGCCAGGAACGCCTCGCGCCACGTGGCGCCCACGATGCCGGCGTGCGGGTAGCCGAACACCTCGCCCGTCACCGCGTTGAACCTGGCCAGGTGGCGGCCCAGCTCCCTGCGCAGCGCGTCTTCGCCGTCGGGCTCGACGTCGTTCCACGACACGCCGTCGAGGGCGCTCAGCATCAGGTAGTCGCCGCCGAGCACCGGGTCGTCGAAGCCGGCCCGCAGCAGCGACGGCACCGGGACGCCCGCCTTGAGCGCGTGCTCGTAGGCGGCCGCCTCCATGCGCAGCAGGTTGCGTTCGTAGCTGAGCTGGTCGAGCTCGGGCGGCGGCGACAGCTTGAGCACCACCTCGCGGCCGTCGTCGAGCGCGAGCCGCCAGACCGCGTTGGCGAAGCCGTCGGTCAGCTCGGTGGCGGACGCGACGCCCGCGCCCAGCGCGCGCCGGGCCAGCGCGTCGAGCTCGGCCGCGGATAACCGGCGCTTCGTCCTGCTGTCCACGGGAACCCCCTTCCTCTCAGGCGGACTCCCTGCGTACCAGGTGCGTGTCGAGAATGACGACGGGCTGGCGCAGCTCCTCGCCGTTGATGCGGGCGACGAGCAGCCGGGCCATCTGCCGGCCCATGGCCTCGGTCGGCTGGTGGACGGTGGTCAGCGGCGGGTCGGCGCTGAGCGCGGCCTTGGAGTCGTCGAACCCGATCACGGCCACGTCGCCGGGGATCGCCTTCGCCGCGGCCTTGAGCACGCGCATCGCGCCCAGCGCCATCGGGTCGGACGCGGCGAAGACCGCGTCGAGCTCGGGATGCGTCCGCAGCAGCTCGGCCATCGCGACGGCCCCGCTCTGCTCGGAGAAGTCGCCGTAGGACACCAGCTCCGGCAGGCCCGAGGGCAGCAGCGCGTCGCGGTAGCCGGAGAGCCGGTCGACGCCCACGCCCATGTCCTGCGGGCCGGCGATCGTGGCGATCGCGCGGCGGCCGAGGCTCAGCAGGTGTTTGACCGCCTGCCGGGCCCCGGCCCTGTTGTCCATGTCGACGTAGCTGTAGGGGTCGAGGCCGACGGGCCGGCCACCGAGCACGGTGGGCACGCCCATCGCCTCCAGCCGGCCCGGCAGCGGATCGGCGCCGTGCAGCGACAGGAGCAGCACGCCGTCGACGTGCTGCCCTGTCAGGTAGTTTTCGAGCCGTTCGTGTTCCTCCGGCGACCTGGCCATGGCCAGGATCAGCTGCAGGCCGGTCTCGGCCAGCGCCGAGCCGATGCCGCGGATGGTGCCCGCGAAATACGGCTCGTCGAAGACGCGCAACTGCGACTCGGACACCACCAGGGCCACGGTGTCCGTACGGCGCGTCACCAGCGCCCGCGCCGCGCGGTTGGGCACGTAGCCCAGCTCGCGGATGGCCAGCTCGACGGCCTCGCGGGCCCTGGCGCTGACGTTAGGCGAGCCGTTGATGACTCTCGACACCGTGCCCCGGCCAACACCGGCCCGAGCAGCGACTGCCTCAAGAGTCGGTCGGTTCATGTCGCCTATTCTGCCGGATGATCTCCGAGTACCAGAGCGCGCTGTCCTTGGGCAGCCGTTCCATGGTCTCGTAGTCCACCCGAACCAGGCCGAACCGCTTGCCGTACCCCCAGGCCCACTCGAAGTTGTCCATGAGCGACCAGGCGAAATAGCCCTCCAGGGGCACGCCCGCCTCGATGGCCTGCTTGCAGGCGCCGAGGTGCGCCTCGACGTACGCCCGCCGCTCATGGTCGTGCACGCGGCCGTCGTCGAGCACGTCGTCGAAGGCGGCGCCGTTCTCCGCGATCACCATCGGGATGGCGGGGTAGTCGCGTGCCACCCTGGTGAGCACCTCGACCAGGCCCGACTCGTCGATCTCCCAGCCCATCGCCGTCACCGGGCGGCCGCCGTCGACGAAGGACACGTGCTCGCTGCCGACCCACGGCGACCCCGTGTCCGTGGGGGCCGCGGCGGCCGACTGGGCGCCGCCGGGCGCTCCCGAGACCGTGAAGCGGCTGTAGTAGTTGATGAGCAGCACGTCGATGGGCGCGTTGATGATCTTCATGTCGCCGTCCTGGACGAAGTCCATCTCGACGGGCAGGTCGGCAAGCACGTCCTCCGGATAGCTGCCCAGCAGCATGGCGTCCAGGAAGAACCGGTTCTGCAGGCCGTCGATGCGCCGGGCCGCGTCGAGGTCCTCCGCGCTGCCGGTGGCGGGCGTGACCGCGTACAGGTTCACGCTGCCGCCGACGCGGCGGGCGCCCATCGCCTGCACGGCCAGGCCGTGCGCCAGGTTGAGGTGGTGCGCGCCCCTGATCGCGTTCTCCGGCTCGCGCCTGCCCGGGGCGTGCTCGCCGGAGGCGTAACCGAGGAACGCGGCGCACCACGGCTCGTTGACGGTGCTGAACGTGTGCACGTGGTCCTTCAGCGCCTCGTGCACCGTCGCCGCGTAGTCGGCGAAGCGGTAGGCGACGTCGCGGTTGGGCCAGCCGCCCTTGTCCTCCAGCTCCTGGGGAAGGTCCCAGTGGTAGAGGGTCAGCCAGGGGTCGATGTCGTGCTCGCGCAGCTCGTCGGTGAGCCGCTTGTAGAAGTCGAGGCCCTTCTGGTTGACCCTGCCGGTGCCGGTCGGCTGGATGCGGGGCCAGGAGACCGAGAAGCGGTAGGCCGACAGGCCCAGCTCCGCCATGACGGCGACGTCTTCCTTGTAGCGGTGGTAGTGGTCGATGGCCACGTCCGCGTTGTGCCCGTTGAGCACCCGTCCCGGCTGCCTGGTGAAGGTGTCCCAGATGGAGCGCCCCCGCCCGTCCTCCGCGACGGCCCCCTCGATCTGGTACGCCGAGGTCGCCGCGCCCCACGCGAAACCCGCGGGGAAGCGCAGCCCGGTACGCGTCTGTTCCTCTTGTGTCGTCACGCCTTGACCGCACCTTCCATGAGTCCGCCGACGATTTGGCGGCCGAATGCGACGAATACCGCGATGAGCGGAATGATGGACAGCGCCGTCCCTGCGAAGATCAACGAGTACTCCGTGGAGAACCTCGCGTTGAGCGAGTTGATCGCGATCTGCACGGTCGGGTTGTCCTGGTTGAGCACGATCAGTGGCCACATGTAGTCGTTCCACATGAGCATGAACGTGTTGATGCCGAGCACGGCCATGCCGGGCCGGACCGCGGGCAGCACGACGTTCCACCAGATGCGCAGCGTGGCGGCGCCGTCCACCCGGGCCGCCTCGACCAGCTCCATCGGCACGGACTGCCGCGTGTACTGCGTCATCAGGAAGACGCCGAACCCGTTGAGCAGGTACGGCAGGATGACCGCCTTGAGGGTGCCCGTCCACTCCAGGCTCACCATGAGCCGGTAGAGCGGGACCACGCCCATCTGCTGCAGCGGCACCGCCATCGTCAGCAGCACGAGCAGCAGCAGCGCGTTGCGTCCCCTGAAGTTCAGGTTGGCGAACGCGAAGCCGGCCAGCGTCGAGATGATGATGACCGAGACGGTGACGACGCTCGCCACGATGAACGAGTTCGTCAGACCGGCCACGAACTTGGCCTCGGGGTGGTTGAGCACCGCGATGATGTTCTGCCCCAGGTTCCCGCCCGGCAGGAACTTCGGCGGCGAGGCCACCGCGTCGGAGTTCGTACGCGAGGCGATGACCAGCATCCAGTACAGCGGGAAGGCCGACAGGAAGATGGCCAGCCCGAGCAGGACCCTCGTGAGGACGGACGGTTTCCAGATGGTCATCGTGTGCCCCCGATCCTGCGCACGAACAGGAAGTTGATCGCCGCTCCGATGAGGATCAGCAGGAACAGCAGCCAGGCGGCCGCGGAGGCGTAGCCGTAGTCGAACTCGCGGAAGGCCTCCTTGTAGACGAACATGGCCACCGTCTGGAACTGGCCCTGCGACCCGCCGTCGGGGTTGCCGTTGTAGAACGTCATCGGCTCCGAGAACAACGTCAGGCCGCCGATCGTGGAGTTGAGCACCACGAAGATCATGGTGGGGCGCAACATCGGCAGCGTGATCTGCCAGAACTGCCTGCGCTGCGAGGCGCCGTCGATCGAGGCGGCCTCGTACAGGTCGCGCGGGATCGTCTGCATGCCGGCCAGGAAGATGATCGCGTTGTAGCCGGTCCAGCGCCAGTCGACCATGGTGGCGATGGCGATCCACGACGGCACCCGCTCGGCCCGCCAGTTCGTGTTGTCCACCCCGAACATGCCGAGCAGCCAGTTGACCAGGCCCCAGTCGCGGGCGAACAACTGCGTGAACACCACCGCGACCGCGACGACCGACGTGACGAGCGGCAGCAGCACGCTCATGCGGATCGCCAGCCGGAAGCGCATGCGCTTGTTCAGCGCGTTGGCCAGGAACAGGGCCAGCAACATCTGGGGGACGGTGGCGATGACGAACATGGCCACCGTGTTCACCGTGGCGCGCCAGAAGTCGTCGTCGCCCAGCAGCGCGGCGTAGTTGCCCAGCCCGGCCCACTCGGTGGTGCCGGTCAGGTCGTAGTCGTACAGCGAGTAGTAGAGCGTGAACGCCAGCGGGAAGAGCCCGAAAGCGGCGAACAGGATGAAGTACGGGGACACCAGTGCGTACGGCATCGCCTTGACGTCCAGGCGGGAACGCCAGCGGCGGCCGGGCGGACGGGCGCGGCGAGAGTTACTCCGCCTCGCCCGTGGAAGGGTGTCGATGCTCATAGCAGACCTTTCACGGCAACGTGCCCGGCCCGCCGCGGGGCGGGCCGGGCGGGGAGATCAGCCCGCGGCCTTGACCGCGTCGTCGACCAGTTGCTGCCAGGCCTTGCCGTAGGGGACGGAGCCGTCGTCCATGCCCTGGATGACCGCCTCGGTGGCGTTCTTGACCTGGGCGTGCTTCACGCCGAGGAAGACCGGCTGGAGGCTGGCGGCGGACTTGGCGAAGATCTCACCGATGGGGGCGTCGTTGAAGTACTCGTTCTTCGCGCCCTGCACCGCCGGGTCCTGCTGGGCCTTGGTGTTGCTCGGCATGTTGCCGAAGTCGGTGAAGACGCTCGCCTGGGTCTGCGCCTGCGTCAGGTAGTCCGCGACCATGGCCGCTTCCTTCGGGTGCTTCGACTGCTTGGGCACGGCCAGCCAGGAGCCGCCCCAGTTGCCGCCGCCGCCGGGCACCGCGGCCACGTCCCACTTGCCCTTGCCGTCGTCGCCGGCGTTGCCGCTGACCGCGCCGAGCATCCAGGACGGGCAGCCCAGCGTGGCGAACGCGCCCTTCTGGGTGCCCGTCGCCCACTCGTCGGTGAAGTTGCGCAGCTTGGCGGTCAGGCCCTGCTGGCTCAGCTTCTGCACGAAGTCGAAGGCCGTCCTGACCGCCGGGTTCTTGTCGACGATCAGGTTGTTGTCCTTGTCGAAGTAGGAGACGTTGCCGTTCTTGGCCGCCTCCTGGTAGAGCACCACCTGGTACAGCGTGTTGGTGCCGTCGGCCCACTTGGTGTCCTTGACCTTCGACTGGAACCGCTTGCCGACCTCGAGGTACTCGTCCCAGGTCGGCCACAGCGCGCTGACCTCGTCACGGTCGGTCGGCAGCCCGGCCTTCTCGAACAGGTCCTTTCGGTAGCACAGGCTCATGCCGCCGATGTCGGTGCCCAGGGCGAACAGCTTGCCGTCGGCGGTGACGCCGTTCTCCCACTTCCACGCGGGGAAGTCGGCCTTGCGCGACTCCAGGCCGTACTCCTTCAGGTCGGCCCACCACTCGGTGCGCGCCTTGGCCAGGCCCATGCCGCCCTCGTCGATGCCGACCACGTCGCCCGCGCCGCTGCCGGCCTGCAGCCACTGGATCATCTGCGGCCAGTACTGCTGCTCGAACTGGTCGGTCAGGTTCTCGTGCTGGATCTGGATGTCCTTGTGTTCGGCGTTCCACTTCTCGACGGCGTTCTTGTAGCCGAAGTTGGTGCCGCCGCCGAACGTCTGCACGCGGATGGTCACCGGTCCCGCCGGGGCGGACGAGGCCGGCGAGCCGCTCGACTCGGAAGTGCCGCCGGAGCCGCACGACGCCACGGCCAGCGCGACCGCGGCCAGGGCCGAGGCCGCGGCGAGACCGCCGCGACGCTTGCTGATCATCATGGTGGACCCCTTCTCGGGTGAATGTGTGGGGAGAGCACCGCGGCCTCGCGTTCCACCGCGGTGGGAGTCTTTGGGAGCGCTCCCACAAAGGGTGCACTTGCCCGCTCTGTGCGTCAATCCCGCGAAACGCAACCGTTACCAATGGTGCGGTTTATCACTGTGTAACCGGATTTATGACGTTAAACCTCGCAAAGAGCTGATTGGGAGCGCTCCCACCACAAGAGACATCTTTTGTGTCGCATCAAGGGCATGTCGCCAGCGCGTCATCAGGACGATCTAGTGCGGCCTCGACGAAGTTACGGCCGAGGCCTCGGGCCGAACCAGACCTTGCTCCTTTTTCGGTGGCGGTAGCGCGGCGGTCACCGCGCAACGGGGGCCGAGGCGACCAACTCGGGCAGTGGCGTGCCGCGCGCATCGTCCGCACGGCGTCCTGGCCGCGGCGTCGGCGCCCGGACTTTGTGACAGTGCGGGCATATGACGTGTGTCACCGGTCTCGAGTGTCACACAGTGGTGGGCTCCGGCGCCTTGTGCATAGAGCAGGGATCGCGGGTGAGCAGGCGAGGAGTCAGGTATGGACAAGCGCCGGGATGCGGCGACGGGCACGGCCGAGCCGGTGGCTGGTGGTGGCCGGATGGGTCCGGCGACCGAGGCGTTTCTCGCCCACCGCAATCTGCTGTTCACCGTCGCCTACGAGATGCTCGGCTCGGCGGCCGACGCCGAGGACGCGTTGCAGGAAACCTGGTTGCGGTGGGTCAGGGTCGACCTTGGGCAGGTGTCCGACCAGCGCGCCTACCTGGTGCGGGTCGTCACCCGGCGCTCGCTGGACCGGCTGCGCACCATGAGACGCCGCAAGGAGGACTACGTCGGCTCCTGGTTGCCTGAGCCGCTGCTCACCGCGCCGGACGTGGCCGAGGACGTCGAACTCGCCGAGAGCGTGTCGATGGCGCTGATGCTTGTCATGGAGACGCTGTCGCCGACCGAGCGGGCCGTCTTCGTGCTGCGCGAGGTCTTCGGCATCGGCTACGAGGAGATCGGGGCCGCCGTCGGCAAGACGCCGGCGGCCGTCCGGCAGATCGCGCACCGGGCCCGCCGGCACGTCGATGCCCGGCGGCCTCGCGAGGTGGTCTCCCCGAACCAGACCCGGGCGGCTCTGGAGTCGTTCCAGCGCGCGTTGGAAACCAGGGACCTGCAGGGCCTGCTCGACGTGCTCGCCCCTGAGGTCGTTCTGGTGAGCGACGGTGGCGGCGTCAAGCAGGCCGCGCCGCAGCCGATCACCGGTGCCGACAAGGTGGCCCGCATGATCGTCAACGGCCTCGGCAAGGCCCGGATCGCGCTCACCAGCGAGCCCACCCTGGTCAACGGCAACCCGGCACTCCTCCTGCGCGTGGACGACGAGATCGACGGCGTCATCGCGGTCCGGGTCGAGGACGCCCGCATCACCGGCCTCTACTACGTCCGCAACCCGCAGAAGCTGACCCGCATCGCATCCGAGACCCCACTCACGCTGAGGTAGTCCGTCAGCCGCCGCGCCTTGATCACGGCATCGCGGCAGTGCGGAGCATCCCGAGCGAAGGAATCCGTTCATCGGCACACGTGCGGACCGGCCCGCCTTGTGACCACGTCAATCGGCAGTGTCACAGGAATCGGGTCGGCACCGTCACATGGCCATAAGTACAACGATGTCAGGAGAGAACATGACCTCAGTATTGATCACTGGAGCGAACAAAGGGCTGGGCTACGAGACCGCGCGTAGGCTCGGAGAGCTGGGCTGGACGGTCTTCCTCGGCTCACGTGACGAGGGTCGGGGAAGGGCCGCCGCGCAGAAGCTGGCCGCCGACGGCGCACACGTCATCATGGTTCCGTTGGACGTGACCTCGGATGAGTCGGTGGCCGGGGCTGTGCGGCTGGTCCGGGAGCACACCGACCGGATCGACGTGCTGATCAACAACGCCGGCACGCCGGGCGGCGGTGTCAACCCGGCGGACGCGACAGCCAAGGACATCCACGCCGTCTACGACACCAACGTGTACGGGCCGGTCCGGGTCACGCACGGGTTCCTGCCGCTGTTGCAGGCGGCCGACAACCCGCGGGTGGTGATGGTCACCGGCGCCGGGGGGTCTATCGCCGTCGTAACCGACCCCGCGCAAGCCGTCTCGAAGATGTACGAACTCGCCTACACCTCGTCCAAGGCGGCGTTGAACATGATCACAGTCCGATACGCCCAGGCGCTGCCGGCCATCAAGTTCAACGCCGTGACCCCCGGCGAGGTGGCCACCGGCAAGTTCACCGCCACCGACATGAACATCCACACGGGCGAGCTGACGGTCGCCGAGGGCAGCGATCCGATCATCGAGCTCGCGACGCTCGCCTCTGACGGGCCGACCGGGGTCTTCATCGATCGCCTCGGCCCCATCGCCTGGTGAACATCTTGGCGAGCGCCGGCACGAGCCGAGATGTTTCAGCGTGATCTGGCGTGGAACCCCGGGCGTTCACGTTCACGCCCGGGAGGAAACGACAGCGCGGGAGGGCCCCCAGGCCCGAGCGGTGCCGTGACGGCTGACTTCGCGTGAGCGGCTCAGCCTGGTCGCTTCTGCAGCAGCAGGCTCGCGATGCCGATCAGCTCGTCGGTGCCGAGATCGTGGCCGTGCTCGCGTACCAGCATGCCGAGCAGGTCCTCGCCCGGGTCCGCCTGCGCGCGGCCCACCAGGCCGGCCATGCAGGCGCGGTCCTCCCGCTGCGCCGCGACGCGCTGCTCCATCGGCAGGGAGGCGTCCAGCATGCTGGCGGAACGCTCCTGGAACTCGGCGCGGTCGGCATGCGGCACACCCAGCAGCTCGCAGATCACCAGCGAGGGCACCGGCAGCGCGAAGTGCTGCACCAGATCGGCCGGCCTGCCCGCCCGCCCCAGATCGCCCCCGCGGCCGGGCCGACTTTCCCGATGAGGCGGTCGACTAGGTCGCCGACAAGCTGACCGACTGGCTGGCGGTCAACGTCGCGCACGCCGAGCGACAGCCCGACCGGGTCCGGGAGGAGCTGCTCAAGCACTGCCGGGCCGAACGGATCGAGCCGCCGAGTCCGGGGCGGATCACCCGGATCGTGCGGTCGGCTCCGCACAACGCGGAGGAGACCTGGTTCGATCTTCCCTCACGGGCATCAAGCGTGAACAGACCCCGCCGGACGTGCCGGACGGGGTCGTGGTGTGCGGTGACCCTTCAGACCAAGAGTCCCGGGGGTTCGGGTGCTCCCGGGCCTGACGGCCGGGCGGTGGCCATGTCGTGGCGCGCGGCGGAGCTGTCACCGGCATCATGCCGACGGCCACTGCCGCCGGCATGGCCTGGTCAGCTTGCGGTCTGCCCGCCGCAGAACGCCGCCTTGACGAGCCGGTCCAGCAGCTTCGGAAAAGTGGCGAGGTCGAATGCGGCGTCGCCGGCGGTCAGCGAGGCGGTCAGGGTCTTGCCGCCGTCGGGCGAGCTGTACATCAGCGCCGCGTACCCTCCCGGAGGGCTGCCGTTGTGGTTGAGCACGGTGCCGCAGGTCGGGCCCAGGTCCTGCACGAACATCCCCAGGCCGTAGCGGCCGTAGAGGGGGTCGCTCTTCGGGTGCGGCGTGCGCATCTCGGCCCGCAGTTCGGCCGGCAGGAACTTGCCGCCGTTCAGCGCGGAGAAGAACGTCTGGAGATCCTTGGTGGTCGAGATCATGTCACCGGCGCCGGCCAACAGGGAGAGGTTCTGGCGGGAGACGTCGGCCACCTTCCACTGGCCGGCGTCCTGGTAGCGGAAGTAGCCGTGGGCGTACGGCCTGGGCAGCTGTGCCCGGTTGCCCGGCACCACGGTGCCCTTCAGCCCGAGCGGCCCGACGATCCGCCGCTTCAGCTCCGCGTCGAAGGAATGGCCGGTGACCTTCTCGATCAGCAGCCTGGCCAGCGTGTAGTTGGTGTTGGAGTAGCTCCAGTCCTTCCCGGGCGCGAACTTCGCCGGCTTGGACAGCGCGAACCGCACCAGCTCCTGTGGCCGGTAGGAGTGGAACCGGTTGTCCAGCCACTCCTTGCCCGCCGCGGGGAGACCGGGCACCCATGTCCCGTCGGGGTCGAGGTCGCCGGTGTAGTTGAACAGACCGCTGGTGTGCTGCAGCAGCATTCGCACCGTGATCCGCCGGTCCAGTCCGAGCTTGGGCAGGTAGCCGGCCACCGGGGCGTCCAACCCGATCTCGCCCTCGGCCACCAGTTGCAGCACCACGGTCGCGACGAAGGTCTTGGTGACGCTGCCCACCCAGAAATGCCCGTTCTTCGGCGGCTTTGCGCTCGCGCCCAGCTTGCGCTGCCCGACGCTTCCGGCCCACTCGCCCCGCTCATCGTTCATGCGCACCTGCACACCGAGGAAACCGGCATCGACGAACGCCTGGACGGCCTTCTGCAGCTCTGGGCGATCCTGCCCGGCGACGGCTCTCGACACGGCCGCGCTGCTGTCCGCGGCGGCCACATCCGCCGTAGCCACCGCGGGTGCGATCGTCCCGGCCAGCAGCCCGGCCGCCAGCGCTGTGACCGCCACCGGCCGGAAGACGGTGTGTCGGCGCCTCGGCGCGCCACCGTCACGGCCTATCGTCCCGAACGCTTCGACGTGCGTTGCACCGCCCCGGCTGAACAGGGCGGCCAGCCCGGGAATCCGCCCGGACTCGACATGCCGTGCCAGCACCTCGCGCAGTCTGCGCAGCCCTGCTGCGGAGAAGCCACGGTTGCCTTGTCCCATCATGAATGTCCTCACCTACAGTGTTCGATCCACAGTGTTCGATCTTGCGAGCCCCGTCTCGGCATGGCGCTCATGGGCAGCCGTCAGCGACGCACGAGGGCCGGGAGCGAGGTCGGCGTGGCCGGTTCGCAGCCCTGAGGGTGTAGTCGCTGAACCGTTCATCGCATCCACCATCGCCGGCCGCGCTGATATCGGGCCGTCACCGGGCTGACGCCGCCGCTGACATGCCCCGAACACCGCGCCAAAGGTCAGGTCGACCGCACCAACCACCGGGCGGCCATCACCATCGATGTCCTCAACGGCGCCGATTCGACAACCGCCCAAAGCCCTTGACCGTGGCCGATCGGGTGGCGCAGACGGTGGCCGCGCTGGTGCTGGAGCCTCGAACCGAGTCGATCTTCCATGACGACTCGTTCGGATACCGGCTGTGGGAGCCCGGAGGCGAAACTCCTCCGGGCCACCCGGCCGGCTAACGCTCGCCTAGCGGGCCGCGAAGGCGACGACGGCGAGCAGGACCGTGGCCGCGGCCAGCGCGGGCACGGGGCCGGTGGCGACGTGCAGCGCGGCCCCGCCCAGCGCCCCGAGGAACATCGCTGCGATACCCGCGGTCCGGCGCCGGGCCGCCCGCCCCCGGCCTTCGGCGAGGAGCGCGGTGAGGGTGGTGGTCAGGACGTTCGTGTTCATGTCGGGCACCGCCAGCTCGCGTACGGACGCGCTCTGCATGCCCATGCCGCCGGCGAGCAGCGCGATGAGCGCCGCCTGCGCCGGCGGCTCGCGGAAACCGGCCAGCTGGGCCGTCACCAGGGCGACCGCCACGAGCAGCGCGTTCGCGGCGGTGAGCAGGACGAACGCCCGGCGCTGGTCCGTCACGCGCCCGATCGCCCGTCCCGTGGCCCAGGCGCCCGCCGTGAAGGACAGCAGGGCCACCGGCGACCCCCACAGGGACAGCCGCTCCTCCCCGGCCAGGGCGAAGCCGACGAAGACGATGTTGCCCGTCATGTTGGCGGCGAAGACGCCGTGCAGGCCGAGGAAGCTGACGGCGTCCACGATCCCGGTCACGACGGTCAGCAGAACGAGCAGAGCGGGCACGATGTCGTGCGGGTTCGCGCCAGGAGGGAAGAGCCGGTCGGCGAACCACCGCAGCCCTCCGGTCACCCCGCCGCCCCGGCCGGCCGGTCAGGCGCCTCTCCCGTGCTCGCCGCCGGTGCGGGACCTCTCGCCTGCATCACAGTCGGATACTCTCCGTGATCGCGCGGCTCCCGCAATCCCGACACGCTCAGGAGCGTGACGGCGTCGTGCGATAGAGGTCGTCGACGGCCGCCAGGACACGTTCGCGGGCCGCGCCCGCGGGGACGACGTCGATGAGCACGTACGCGGCCAGCCCTTCGGCCAGCGCCACCAGGGCGGGCGCGGACCGGCCGGGGTCCACGGCGGCGGCGATGCGCCCGGCCCGCTGGTCGGCGCGGATGAGGTCGGCCATCTGGCGGTGGAAGTCGTCGTACAGCACCCGCAGCCGGGCCGCGATGCCCTCCTCGGCGAACGCGAGCGCGTGGAAGGACTGCCGCACGCGCATGTGGGCCTCGGTCGCGGGGTCGTGGGGGATGAGCTCGGTGAGCACGGTGGTGAGCACGACGCGCGGCTCGGCCACGTCGAGGTCCTGGCCGACCCGCTGCCTGATGCGGGCGCTGCTCCGCTCGTTGCCGCGCTCGAAGGCGGCCTCGACGAGCTGCCGCTTGGCGGGGAAGTAGTGCTGGACGCGGCCGGGTGAGATGCCGGCCTGGGCCGCCACCTCGCTCAGCGACACGGCGGCGAGGCCGCGGTCGGCGACGATGGCGAGGACGGCGTCGGCGATCTGCCGGCGCCGCTCCTCGTGCTGGGCTCCGGGCCCACGGGTGCGCCGGTCCGCCATGCCATCCCCCTTCTCGATGTGATCACATTGGTTTGACCGGTTCAGTGTAGCCGGGTTACGGTCGTACGCATGGCAGATCAATGCGATCATATTGGATTGGTGTGAGGCCGGTCCGGCTCGCCCGGCTGCTGCCGCTGGCCGGTTCCCGCCACCTGCTCACCCTGGGAGCGCTCAGCGTGGGCGCGGCGGTGCTCGGACCGCTCAGCACGATCCCGCTCGGCCTGCTGATCGACCACGGCGGCGCGGCGCAGGTGGTCGCCCTGCTGCTCGTGCTGCTGGGGCAGGAGCTCTGCACGGCGCTGCGCGAGCCGGCCGGAGCCGCCGCCGCCCGGCGCATCGACGGCGTGCTGCGCGCCAGGGTGCGGGCCGCCGCGACGGCCATGCCGCTGGCGCGCCTGGAGCACCCGCGGGTGCAGGCCGACGTACGGCTGGCGCTGACCGGGCACCGCGGGCGGACGGCGGGCACGGCGGCGGTGGCGCTGGCCGGCGAGGCGAGCAGGGCGGCGTCGGCCCTGTTCGGCGCCGTGGTGCTGGCCATGCACGTGTGGTGGGCGGCCCCGGTCGCTCTGGCCCTGTCGATCGCGCAGAACCGGCGCATCGCCGCGATGCTGGTCGGCCCCGGCGGTGCGGAGTCGCTGGCCGACAGCCCCGAGCAGGTCGTGCGCCTGCGCCGGGCCGGCTACCTGGCCGAGCTCGCCGGTGGGCCGGGCGGCGCCAAGGAGATCCGCGTCTTCGGCGTGGACGGGTTCCTCATCGGCCGGTACGTGACGGCCATGCGCGCGTTCCTGACCCCGCAGGCGCGCGGGCGCCGCGCCGTCGTGCGCGGGTACGCGGCCGTGCTGGGGCTGCAACTGGCCGGGGCCGCCGCGACGTTCGGGACGCTGGCCTGGCTGACCGCCGCGGGCGCGCTGGGGGCCGCCGCCCTGGCGCAGAGCGTGCTGGCGGCCCTGCTGGTCTTCGCGTACGGTGCGGGCGGCCACCAGATGTTCGAGATCGCCCACGGGAGCAAGCCGTACGAGGCGACCCTGCGCCTGCTCCACCCGTCTCTCACCACCACCACGCCGGCGATCCCCGGGCCTGCCGGGCGAGTCGGCGAGGGGCCCGGGCTGGTCAGGGTGACGTTCGCCTACCCCGGCCGCGCGGAACCGGTGCTCAAGGAGCTCGACCTGCGGGTGCGGCCGGGGGAGCGGCTGGCCGTGGTCGGGCTGAACGGCGCGGGCAAGACCACCCTGGTCAAGCTGCTCACCGGCCTGTACACCCCCCAGAGCGGCACCGTCGGCGCCGCCGAGGACGCCGCCGTGGTCTTCCAGGACTTCGCCCGCCACCCGCTGCCGCTGCGCGACAACGTCCGCCTGGGCGCGCCCGCGTACGAGGGGACGGACGCGGACGTGCTCGCCGCGCTGGCCGCGGTCGACGCGCTCGACCTGCTGGAGGGGCTTCCTCGCGGCCTGGACACGCCGCTGTCGCGGTCGTTCAGCGGGGGCCGTGACCTGTCCGGAGGGCAATGGCAGAAGGTGGCGCTGGCCCGGGCCGTGTACGCGCTCGGCGCGGGCCGGCGGATCCTGATCGTCGACGAGCCCACCGCCCACCTGGACGCGCGGGCCGAGCAGGAGGTGTTCGAGCGGCTGCTGGACCGCACGCGCGGGCGCACCTTGGTGCTCATCTCGCACCGGTTCGCCACCGTACGGCGGGCGGACCGGATCGTCGTCCTCGACGGCGGCGCCGTGGCCGAGCAGGGCGGTCATGCCGAGCTGCTGGCTTTGGGCGGCCGTTACGCGCGCTGGCACCGCCTCCAGACCGCCCTGATCGCGGAGGCGGGCCGGTGACCGCGACCCTCCGTACGCTGCTGACCCTGGCCTGGCGCACCGACCGGCGGGCCCTCCTCACCCTGGCCGCCTTCCTCGCCCTGGGCGCCGTCAGCCAGGGACTGGTCGGCGTCTTCCTGCGGGCGCTCACCGACACCGCCACCGCCGGCCACGGCGCGCGGGCGGCCCTGTGGGGCCTGGCCGCCGGGGCGGCGCTGGCCACCGGTGTGGCGCTCGGCCGCGCGGAGCTGGCGCTGATGGAGGAGCTGGCCGAACGCATGGGCCTGTCCGTGCAGGAGGAGATCCTCACCCTCACCTCGGGCGTGCCCACCATCGAGCACTTGGAGCGGCCCGCGTACCTGGACAAGCTGGCGATGTTGCGCGACGAGAGCCGTCAGCTGTACTTCGCGGTGTGGGCGCTCGCGCTGGTCGCCGAGCATGCCGTGCAGATCGGGCTCGGCGTCGTGCTGATGGCCGCCGTGCATCCGCTGGTGACGCTGCTGCTGGGCGGCGCCGTGCTGCCGTCGCTGCTGGTACGCGGCCGCGCGGCCCGCCACGTCGACGCGGCCGCCGAGCGCACCGCCGAGACGGCCAGGCTGGAGCAGCACCTGTCCGAGTCCGTCACCACGCCGCGGACGGCCAAGGAGATACGGATCAGCCGCGCCGCGCCGGCCCTGGAGGCCATGGCCGCGCACCGGTGGGAGGAGGTGTCGGCGGAATTGTCGCGGGCCAAGGTCAGGTCCGCGCTGCTCACGTTCGCCGGTTCGGGCACGTTCCTGGCCGGGTACGTGTCGGCGCTCGGCTGCACGGCCTGGCTGGCCGCCCAGGGGCGGGCCACGGCGGGCGACGTGGTCCTGGTGGCCACGGTCGGGGTGCAGTTCGTCACCCAGGCGTCCCGGCTGGCCTTCCACCTCGGGTCGGTGGCCGCCGGCCTGCGCGCCGCCGCGCGGCTCGCCTGGCTCCGCGCCTACGCCCGCACCCACGACCCGGCCCTGGCGGAGTCCGGCGGCGACGCACCCCGCGCGGATGCGAGGGCGGCCACGAGTGACCACGGGCGGCAACGCGTTGTCCGCGGGGCCGAGCCGCCTGAGAGCTTCGCGCAGGGCATCACGCTGCGGAACGTGACGTTCACCTACCCCGGAACCACCCGGCCGGTGCTGCGCGGGATCGACCTGAGCCTGCCCGCCGGCGCGACCGTCGCGCTGGTCGGGTCGCACGGCTCGGGCAAGACCACCCTGGCCAAGCTGCTGTGCGGCCTCTACCAGCCCTCCGGCGGCGAGATCCTGCTGGACGGCGTCCCGCTGCGGGACGTGCCGGCCGTGCGCTGGCGGCGCCGGATCAGCGCCGTGTTCCAGGACTGGGTGCCGTTCGAGCTCGCCGCCGCCGAGACCGTCGGCATCGGCGACCTGCCCCGAATGGACGACCGCGCCGCCGTGGAGCGGGCGCTGGAGCGGGGCGGCGCCACGGAAACGGTGGCCGGGCTGCCCAGGGGCCTGGACACCGAGCTGGGCGACAGCTTCGAGGGCGGCGTGACGTTGTCCGGCGGGCAGTGGCAGAGCCTGGCCCTGGCGCGCGCCTCGATGCGGGAGGAGCCGCTGCTGCTCGTGCTGGACGAGCCGACCGCCTCCCTGGACGCTCCCGCCGAGAGCGCCGTCTTCGCCCGGTACGCGCAGGCCGCCCGCCGCCACCGCGCCGCCATCACCCTCCTGATCACCCACCGCTTCCCGACGGTGCGCATGGCCGACCTGATCGTGGTGCTGGACGGCGGGCGGATCGCCGAGCAGGGCGCTCACGGCGAGCTCATGGCCCGCCGGGGCCGCTACGCCGAGCTGCACGCCATCCAGCGGGCGGCGGCGGACGGCTAAGGCCGCCGGCCACCCGGGGCGGAGACGCGAGCGAGCGCGCGTCCCGCACGGGACGCGCGCTCGTCAAGCGGCGGAGGTCAGGCGGCGTACTCGGGGTAGCCGTAGCCGACGACGTCGGACTTCGGACGGGTCCGCTCCTCGACCTTGCCGTTGCCGGTGTTGCCTTCGATCGTGGAGATGGTGCCGTCGCCGTTGTCCTTGACGACGAAGCCGACGTGCTCGATGTCGGTGAGCTTCTTGCCGCCGTCCCAGGCGAAGAACACCACGGCGCCGGGCTTGGCCTTGGTGCCGAAGCGGTCGTTGGCGGCGAACCACTTGGCGTGGGTGACGGTGTAGGCGTCCCAGCCGATCTGCGGGCGGGCGCCGGTCTGCTCGCCGACCCAGGAGACGAACATCGCGCACCAGGCGGCGTTCAGGTACGCGGCCCGGTTGCCGCCGTCGCGGGCGATGGTCTCGGCGGCGCGCTGCGAGTCGGCGTACCACTTCTGGTACGGGGTGCCGCCGCCGGCGGCGTTCTCGGAGGTGCCGACCTGGGTCTTGGCGAAGTCCAGGACCTGGGAGGCGGTCACGTTGACCTTGGTCTCCCCGGCCGCGCGCTGCTTCGAGTCGGTCACCGGGGAGACGGCGGCCGGCTTGTCCGCGGGGTGGGTGTCGGCGTTGGCCGCGGCGACGTTGACGCCGAAGGCCGAGGCGAGGACGCCGGCGCCGAGCGCGGCGGAGGTGATGGTTCGCTTGGGGATCGCGGTAAGACGGAACGTGGCCATCGAGGGGGTAACTCCTTGCTTCCATGCCGCTTACCGGGTTAGCTGACGGGTTCGGGCGTGGAAGCTGCCCTACGGCACCAGAGTGCCGATTCACCCCAAAGGACGTGGGTCCCCGGTTCCGCGTGATGCGGATTCAGCGGTCACAGGACGATCCTGTGATCTATCGTGCGATGGTCAGACATAGCCGGACAAACCGGACGTATGCCGTAAGTTGCCCCACAAGGTAATACATGGGGCAAGAGGATTACAACTACATAAAGGCCCAGCTAGGCGAGTTGCCTGCGAGCGTCGGCCAGAAGCCCTGCCATGGCAAGGGATTCGTCAAGGGGCATGATCGAGGATTCGGTCCTGCCCTCGGCCGTGGCGGCGCGGACCTCGCGGAGCTCACCGGCGTATCCGTTGTCGGCCGGATCGAGCACATGCTCTTCCGGCTCCATGGAAGGCCCGGTGAGGACGATCCGCTCCGGCGCCCAGAACGGCGCGTGGATGTCCGCCCGCATCTGCGTACCTACAACACAGGCCTGGTTCGGGTAATTCCCCAGCAAGGAGGTTTCCACGAAAGCCCGCCTGCCGCCGGGATAGAGCAACACCCCGCCCGCCTCCGCGTCAACTCCGCTCGGCGCCAGGGAGCCCGTCATGCGCAGGCCGGTGGGCATGCCCAGAAGCAGCTGGGCCAGGCCGAACGGGTAGACCCCCAGGTCGAGCAGCGAGCCCCCGCCCAGCTCCGGGGCCCACAGCCGGTGCGCCGGATCGTACGGCATGGCGAAGCCGAAACTGGCCTGCACCGACCGGATCTCGCCGAACCGCGCGTCGGCGGCGATGAGGCGGATCAGCGGGTTGAACCGCATCCACATGGCTTCCATCAGGAACACGCCCGCCTCCCGCGCCAGGCGTACCATCTTCTCCGCGTCGTCCACGGTCGCGGCCAGCGGCTTCTCGCACAACACGGCCTTGCCCGCGGCGATGGCGGCCTGCGCGACCCGCAGGTGCTCGGTGTGCGGCGTCGCCACGTAGATCGCGTCCACCGCCGGGTCGGCGCACAGTTGCTCGTAGGAGCCGTACGCCGACTCCGCGCCCAGCTCGGACGCCAGGGCCTGCGCCCGCCGCAGCTTCCTGGAACCGACGGCGCCCACCCGCATCCCGGGCTCGGCCACGATGGCCGCTCCCACGGTCCGCGCTATGACGCCCGTCGCCGCGATGCCCCACGTGAAGTCCCGCACGCGGACGATGCTAGACGATCAGATCAGATTGAACGTGTCAGGGTCGCCTCCGATGCGAAGGCCCCTGTTGAGCGCGCCGATGGCGGCCATGCTCTCCGGATCGAGGATGAAGTCGAACACGTCGATGTTCGCGGCGATCCGCGACGGCGTCACGGACTTGGGAATGACGACGTTGCCGAGCTGCAGGTGCCAGCGGAGCACGATCTGCGCGGGGGTCTTGCCGTGCTTGTCCGCCAGCACCGCGAGCGCCGGATCCTCGAGCAGCCCCTTGCCCTGGCCGAGCGGGCTCCACGCCTCGGTGAGGATGCCGTTGGCCTCGTGGAAGGCCCGCATCTCCCGCTGCTGGAAGTACGGGTGGAGCTCGATCTGGTTGATGGAGGGTGTGATGTCGGTCTCGTTCATGAGCCGGGTGAGCGTGCCGACGGTGAAATTGGACACGCCGATGGCCTTGGCCCGCCCGTCACGGTAGATCTTCTCGATCGCCTTCCACGCCTGTACGTACCTGTCCTGCTTCGGCACCGGCCAGTGGATGAGATAGAGATCGACGTAGTCGAGCCCCAGCCGGGCCAGGCTCTCGTCGAAGGACTCCTCCGCGCGGGCGTGGTCGGCGTTGGGCAGCTTGGTGGTGACGAACACCTTCTCGCGGCGCAGGCCGGACGCGCGCACGGCACGCCCCACGCCCTCCTCGTTCTCGTAGGCGGCGGCGGTGTCGATGTGCCGGTAGCCGGCCTCCAGCGCCGTCGTCACCACCTGCTCGGCCTCGCCGGCAGGCACCTGCCAGACGCCGAAGCCGAGTTGCGGGATCTGCACGCCGTCCGTGTTGAGCATGAGCGAGTTCATGGTCTCCATTGTTCACGCACCGTTTCTGGCCGCTTAAGGCGGCGGGGCTAGCTTGAAGCGGTCGTGAACGCGCCATCACCCGGCTGGGAGGACTGGAGTGGTCGAACAGGCGTCGGCCTGGGTGGAGTCACCGCTCCAGATGCTGTGCGCCGTCGAGGCCCACCACGCCGGGCTCCTCGGGACCGCCACGGCCGTCGTGCCGCGGGCGGGGCTGCGCCCGCTGAAGGCGACCCGCCGGGAGCTGCGCGCTCTCGGGCTGCCCGACGGGCTCGAACTGGCCGAGCCGCGCGAGAACATGCCGAGGCGCCTGCACGCCGTCGGCGACGCCTTCTCCGGCAAGGTCCAGCTGCGCTGGCTCACCTCCGGCACCGGAATCATCTCGGGACGCATCGTCATCGTCGATGACGGCCTGGCCACGCTCCGGCTGCTGGAGCTGCTGGCCGCCGGGCCCTCGCGGCCGCTGCTGCGGGCCCGCGCCAGGCCCACCGCGCCGCGATGGGCGCTCGGCCTGGCCGCCGCGCTGCGCCTGCGCATGAGCGAGGTCTCCGTCTTCACCGCGCTGCCCGTGTCCGACGAGCTCGCCGCCGCCGTCCGCCGTGCCGGTGTCGACCTCGTACGCCACGACTTCGCCTGGTTGCGCGCCCAGCCGCCCAGCGCGGAAGGGCCGGCCGAGCGCACGATCGTGCTCGGCACCTCGCTCGTCAGGAACGGCCTCGTGCACCGCGACCACTACCTGCGCTGGCTGACCGAGCTGGCGGCGCGGGAGCCGCTCGCCTACTACCCGCACCGCCGCGAGGACCCCGTGGACGTGGCCCTGATCCGGGAGCGTCCCGGCATCACCGTGCACGACGCGGGCGTGCCCGCCGAGCTGACGTTGCGCGGGCTGGACGCGGGCCAGCGCGTCCTCAGCCTCCCCTCGACGGCGATCACCTCGCTGCGGGTGCTGCTCAGCCCGCGCGGTGTCGCCATCGAGCCCGTGAACGTTCCCGATGACTGGTGGACCAGTAGGGCGGAACCCGCCCTGCGCTCGCATTTGACTGGAGTGTCTGGGTGAGAGTGCTGGCGGTTGCCGACTCCGACTCGTACCTGAAGTGGGCGGCCTGCCTGCTCGACGACCTGCCCGCCGGGAGCGTGACGGAGCTGGCGGTGGTGCGCACGCCGATCGCGCCCTCGCCCGAGCAGATCGCCGCGGCGGTGAGCGGACCGATGGAGGGCCGGGCGGGCCGGGGAGAGGCGCCGCCGGTGTTGTCGGCGCGGTCGGTGCGCAGGCTGGCCGAGCGTACGCGGCCCGACGTGATCCTCGTCGCCTGCACGGGCCCCGTCGTGGACGTGCTGGTCTCCGAGGTGCTCGCGGGGTTGCAGCCGAGGCCCGTGTTCGTCAGCGGGCTGCCGGGCATCTCGGTGCCGGCCACGGAGAAGGCGTGGGTGTTCCGCAGCGGCTGCGACCTGTTCGTGGTGCACAGTGAGCGGGAGGTGGCCGAGTTCCGCGACATCGCCGGCCGGCTCGGCGGGGGAGGGGCGGTCGGCCTGGCCAGGCTGCCGTTCCTGCGTCCCGATGCCGTGGCCGAGGGCGGGAACCGGATCGTGTTCGCCACCCAGGCCAAGGTGCCGCGCCCGCGCGAGGAGCGCGAGCGCGTCCTGCTGGCGCTCGCCGAGCTCGCCGGGCGGCGGCCGGAGCTCGACGTGGTGGTCAAGCTGCGCGCCCTGGAGGACGAGCGGCAGACGCACAACGAGCGCCACCACTACCAGCGGTTGTGGCGGGAGATGGGCGAGCCCGGGCGGCTCACCTTCGCCGCCGGGCCGATGCACGACCAGCTCACGCGGGCGGCCGGGTTCGTCACGGTGAGCTCGACGGCGGCGCTGGAGGCGATCGCGCTGGGCGTGCCCTCGCTGGTCCTGAGCGACTTCGGCGTCAGCGCCGAGATGATCAACCTGGTGTTCGAGGGCAGCGGCCTGCTGGGCACGCTGGACGACCTGGCCAAGGGCGACTTCCGCACCGCCTCGGCCGAGTGGTGCGCGGCCAACTACTTCCACCCGCAGGAGCGCGGCACCTGGGCAGGGCTGCTGGCCGGGCTGGTGAGCGACCGGCCGGGGACCCCCGCCCGGTCGCTGCTGGACGGGCCCGAGCACGCCGCCGCCCGGCGCAAGGCCCGGCTGCGGGTGGAGGTCCATCCCACGATGTTGCGAGCGGGCTACCGCGCCAAGCGCCGCATGCGCCGCTATCTGAAGGCCCTGTCCTAACAGCCCTGTCCTAACAGCCCTGTCCTAACAGCCCTGTCCTAACAGCCCTGTCCTAACAGCCCTGTCCCAGCAGCGCTCAGATCGTGGATCTGAGCTTCCTGCGCAGCCTGGTCAGCGCGCCGGATCTGGCGGGCGGGGCCACCAGGTCCAGCGCCTCGAGCCGCCTGCGCTTGAAGTAGCGGGCGTCGAACGTGATGGCGTCCGGCCGCAGCTCCGGATAGGTGCCGGCCTGCATGCAGTAGCCCACGGTCCGGACGAGGCCGGGCAGGTCCACGGCGGGCGGCTCTTCGATCACGCCCTCCGCCGACAGCCGGGGCAGCAGCGCGTCCACGATCGTGACCGGGATCCTGTTGCTGTTCTCGTACGGCGCCAGCCGCTCCAGCACCATGCCGGTGCCGTACGACGCGACCGGCAGCCCGAAGTAGCGCCGCGCGGTCACCAGCCCGGTGGAGAAGCAGCCCACGACCAGCTCGGGCCGCAGCGCCGCGAAGCACACCTCGGCGGGCACGCTCTCGGCGGCCACCGACAGGTCCACCCCCAGAGGCCCGGCCGCGGCACGCAGGAGCCTGGCGTGCCGGCGCCCCGCGGCCGGGTGCGGTTTGAACACGACATCGGTGCAGCCCCGGGCGGCCAGCGCCGCCAGCATCGTCTCGTGCAGCGCGGCCTCCTCCTCCGGCGTGACGATCTCCAGCGCCGACAGGTACTGGCCGAGGATCATCGCCTGTCCGGCGGGCGGCCGTGGCGCGGTGGCGGCCACCTCGTCCAGCACCGACAGGAAACGCTCGCCGGGCAGGAGCTCGGGCGCGACGCCGTACTCGCTGAGCAGCAGCGGCGTCAGCCCCGGCACGAGGTCCAGGTGGAGCAGCCGCCCCACGCGGCGGAAGATCTCGGCGGGCAGCGGGTCGCGGGTCGGGCCGTAGCTCATCAGCCCGTCGGAGTAGACGGTGATCGGGCAGTCGCGCACCAGCCCGGCGATCGTGCGGGCGGGCGGCACCGCGATCGACTCCAGCACCAGCTCCTCGACCCCGTCCAGCCCCCAGCGGGATCGGATGAGGCGCTCCAGCATGGGCACCTCGATGACCCGCGCCCGCCAGTCGGACGGATGCAGGGGGGCGATGAGCTCGTTCCACGAGACGACCGCGTCGAAGCGGCCGCGCAGCGGCGCGAAGCCGGGCACCCCGTCGAGCGGCGTCGCCACCTCGGGCACGGCCGCGTTGTTCGACACCACGAGCAGGCGCCGGCCGTCGCCGAACCGGCCGTCGTCGATGGCGGCGGCCAGCGACATCGCCCCGAACAACGTCGAGGCGTAGAAGACCTTCACGGGGGCTCCTCCCGGTCATCGCGGACCCGGCTGTGCGGGCTGGGGGGCGGGCTGGGGGGCAGGCCGGGCACCAGGGCCCGCAGCAGCGCCTCGCGGTCGCGGGCCATCCCGGCCACCGACTCCGCCACCAGCTCCGGGGGCAGCCCGCCCACCATCTCCGCGCCGCGCTCCTCGAAGCGGGCGCGCAGCTCGGGCGTGAAACGGTCGCCGATGTCCAGGTGGTGGGCCAGCAGCGCGCAGAAGTTCCGCACCGCCTTGGGCAGGAACTCCGGCTCCACGTCCTTGAAGACCAGCTCGAACGCGTCGAAGAAGTGCAGCTGGCGCTCGTCGCCCACCTGCGTCAGCGACCCGGGGACCATGCGCCGGTAGAACACGCCGGGCAGCGACACCACCGCGAACGTGGCGGCCTCCCTGTGCAGCCGCCAGATCCACGGACGGTCCTCGGCGGTGTGCAGCGAGCCGGGGAAGTGCAGCAGGTCGCCCAGGGAGCGCCGGTAGATCCCGGCCCACGCGTACGGGTAGTCCACCATGGTGCGGACCCCCGCGGGCATGATGGCGCCGCGCGCGTCGAGCACCGCGCCCCTCGGGGTGGCCAGCGGGGCCCGGTGGACGACCCGCTTGCGGCCCTCGACCTGGACGTGGTCGGTGCGGACGAAGTCGCACCCGAGCCCGTCGACGGCCTCGACGAGCCGCGCCAGGTAGCCGGGGGCCAGCCAGTCGTCGCCGTCCAGATACGTGACGTACCGGCCCGACGCGGCCGACAGTCCCGTGTTGCGCGCGTCGGCCAGCCCGACGGGAGCGCGGTTGCGCACCAGGCTCAGCCCGGGCAGATCGAGGAGGAAGTCCTCCACGATGTCGCCCGTGGCGTCCTCGGACCCGTCGTCCACGACGATGAACTCGAAGTCGTGCCGGGCGTTACGGCAGAGCGAGGCGAGCGCGTCGGCGATGAAGCGCTCGCCGTCCCGCACCGGCACGATGACGGAGAGGGTGATCACTGAGGGGCCGGTCAGACGGTCACCCGGCGCAGGCGGGCCTTGGGGGCCTGCTCGCCGGGGAAGACGCGCTTGACGCCGTCGCCCATGGCCTGCTCGATGATGCGGATGTCGCGTACGAGGTGCTCCAGGCCCGCCGGCTCCAGCGAGGCGGCGTGGTCGGAGCCCCACATGGTCCTGTCGAGCGTGATGTGCCGCTCGACGCAGACCGCGCCGAGCGTCACGGCGGCCAGCGAGATCTGCAGCCCGCGCTCGTGCCCGGAGTAGCCGACGGGCACGCCGTAGCGCTCCTTGAGCGTCGTGATCGTGCGCAGGTTCGCCTCCTCAGGAGGCAGCGGGTACGTGGACGTCGCGTGCATCATGATCAGCTTCTCGGTGCCGAGGATCTCGACGGCCCGGTCGATCTCCGGCAGCGTCGACATGCCGGTCGACAGGATGACCGGCTTGCCGGTGGCGGCCAGGACGCGCAGCAGCTCGTGGTCGGCGACGCTCGCCGAGGCCACCTTGTGCACCAGGACGTCCATCTCCTCCAGGAACTCCACCGACGGCACGTCCCATGGGGAGGCGAACCAGTGCAGCCCCCGCTCGTCGCAGTATTTCGCGATCTGGCGGTACTCGTCGTGGCCGAACTCGGTCCGCTCCTTGTACTCCAGATACGTCATCTCGCCCCAGGGCGTCTGCCGGATCTGGCCCTTCTGCTCCTCGGGCACGCAGATCGCCGGAGTGCGCTTCTGGAACTTGACCGCCTGGCAGCCCGCGTCGGCGGCCACGTCGATGAGGCGGCGGGCGAGGTCGAGGTCGCCGTTGTGGTTGATGCCGATCTCGCCGATCACGTAGACGGGCTCGCCGTCGCCGACCGGCACGTCACCGATCGCCACCGGGCCGAGCCTGCGCTCCGTCCTCGCCTCGGCGACGGGTGCCGCGGGGCGGGCGGCCACGACCCGGTCGCACAGCTCGCGCACCGCGCCCGACCCGCCGGGCCTGGTCAGCACCACGCGGGCGGCGGCGCGCACGCGCGGGTGCGCGTCGGGCGTCGCGACGGGCCAGCCGACCTCGGCCATCGGGCCCAGGTCGTTGACGTCGTTGCCGACGTAGGCGACCCTGGCCGGGTCGAGGCCCTCGATGTTCAGCCAGTCGCGCAGCACGGTGCGCTTGTCGGCGAGCCCCTGCAGCACGGGCACGCCCAGCTTGCGGGCGCGGGCCGCCACCACCGGGTTGCGCTCGGTCGACATCACCAGCACCTTCACACCCGAGCGCCTCAGCAGCGACACGCCCATCCCGTCGGAGCGGCTGACCAGCACCATCTCCCGGCCCTCCGAGTCGACGTAGGCGCGGTCGTCGGTGTGCACGCCGTCGAAGTCGGTGATGACCGCGTCGACGTCGATCGGCTCCGGCTCGTCGAGGAACGGGGCCAGCGCGCGGACCAGTTCGAGGTCCTCGGGGTCGTCGATCTCGATGGCGTGCTGCGGCGGGACCGGTTGCACGGCGACCTCGCCGAAGAAGCGGTGGCCGCGCTCGCGCAGGCCGGAGGTGCGCATGACGTAGAAGGCGCCGTTCTCGCGGAACTGGGGTTCGCGGTCCTGGCGGCGCGGCCTGACGGCGGGGTCGTGGTTGACGCCGCCGCCGGTGGCCGTCCAGAGGAACTCGTGCGTCGGCAGCCCCGACACGACCGAGTCGGCCTGGCCGTCCAGCACCTTGCGCACCGCCGCCGACAGGTCGGCGGGGTCGATGAACGCGCTCGTGCACTGGACGAGCACCACGACCTCGGGGTCGGCGCCGAGGGCGTCGAGCGCGTGCAGCACCGCCGACTCGCTGGAGGCGGTCGAGCCGCTCAGCTCCTCGGGCCGGTCGACCACGGTCGCCCCCGCCTGCCTGGCGGTCTCGGCGATGCCCGCGTGGTCGGTGCTGACCACGACCTCGTCCACGAGCTCGGCGCGCAGGCACGCCCGCACGGCGCGGGTGACCAGGGGCACGCCCCCGACCAGGGCGAGGTTCTTCAAGGGAACGCCCGCCGAACCTCCGCGGGCGGGAATGACGGCCAGGACTCGCAAGTGGGTCTCCTCGGTACGTCGGATTGCACCCAGAAGCTAGAAGGCCGGGTTGAACGGCCAGCGTCACCGTCATTAACTTTCCATGGGGATCCGGTGGAGCAACTCTGGCCGGCCCACTCCGCCGTCACCGCGCGAGCGGGAGCCGCAGGACGAACCTCGCCCCGCCCGGGCAATCCTCGACGGCGATCCGGCCGCCGTGCGCCACCGCCACGTCCCGGGCGATGGCCAGGCCCAGCCCGGTGCCGCCCGCGTCGCGGCTGCGAGCCGCGTCCAGCCGGGTGAAGCGTTCGAAGATGCGCTCGCGGTCCTCCACGGCTATCTCCATCCCGTCGTTCTCGACGGCCAGCACCGCCATGCCGTCCGCGCGGGAGACCGTGACCAAGACCCGGGACTCGGCGTGCCGCTGGGCGTTGTCCAGCAGGTTCGTCAGCACCCTGCCGAGCTGGACGCGTACCCCATCGACCACCACCCCCTCCTCCAGCTCCACCTGGACGGGCACCTTGTCGGAGCGGGTGGCCAGCTCCTGGCGCACCAGCACGGCCAGGTCGACGTCCTCCTTGGCGGCGTCCACCTGGGATCCGATCCTGGCCAGGAGCAGCAGGTCGGTGATGATGGCCTCAAGGCGGTCGGTGTCGCGCAGGCTGCCGCTCACCAGCGATTCGACGTCGGTGTCCTCCGGGTAGAGCTGGGCGCTCTCGAGCTGGGCGCGCAGCCCGGCGATGGGGGTGCGCAGCTCGTGCGAGGCGTCGGCGGCGAACCGGCGCTGCTGCTCGGCGGAGCGCTCCAGCCGGGCCAGCGTGTTGTTGACCGATCGGGCCAGCTGGGCCAGCTCGTCGTCGCCCGGCGGCTGCGAGACCCGGTGGCTCAGGTCGCCGGCGCGGACGGCGTCCAGCTCGGCTCGCATGACCGCCACCGGCCGCAGCGCCCTCCCCGTGACCAGCCACGTGGTCCACGAGGCCAGCGCGATCAGCACCGCGACCTGGACGAAGACGATCACGTCGAGAACGCGGGTGCCGAGCACGTCGGGGCTCCTGCGGCCGGCGTACACGACGGGGGAGTCGGCGAAGATGGTCACCCGTACCGCCGACAGATGCACGCACTCGGTCGGCAGGCAGTTCGTGGTGCTGATGTCCTGGGTCTCCTGCGTGGGGCGCACGTCGCTGAGCGGCGGCAAATTCCTGGCCGCGTCGCTCGTGGCGAGGATCTGCCCGTTGGGGCCGACGACCTGGATCAGGTCGACCGACGGGTCGACCACCGGGATGGCGGCGCCCACGGGGAGCGCGCCGCCGCGCATCTCGGCGGCGATGCGCTCGGCGGTGTCCCTCGTCGACTGGAAGACGCTCGCCTCGATGACGGACCTGGCCACCACGATGGCGACGATGGCGAGGGGGATGAACACGAGGGCGGCAACGGCCGTCGCGATGAGGGTCACGCGTCCGCGCAGGGACCTGGCCCACCAGGGTGCCATCCCCCGAGGTTACCGAGCGTGATTGCCGCTCTATGTCGGGTCAGGACAAAGATTCACCCAACCGTGGAGCGTTGGAGCCAGACCGTGGTGTCCGGCGGGACGGACCCGTCGCGCGGCAGCGGCCCGCTGGACAGCAGCACCTCGCCCGTCACGTCGGGGCGCACCGGCTCCTCGCCCGTGTTGACCACCACGACCAGGCCGGGGTCGCGCTCGATGGCCAGCACGTCCTCGGGGGAGTCGAGCCATGCGAGCGTCCCGCCGCCGAGCGCCGGGTGCTCCTTGCGGATCCGCAGGGCGGCGCGGTAGAGGTTCAGCGTGGAGCCGGGGTCGTCCTCCTGGGCCTGCGCCGACAGCGCCGCCCACGAGGCGGGGATCGGCAACCACGGGTCCGTCCAGCCCATGCCCTCGGAGCCGGTCCACGGGATCGGCACCCGGCAGCCGTCGCGGCTGTCGCCGCGGCGCAGGAACGCCGGGTCCTGGCGCAGCTCGTCCGGCAGGTCGAGCACCTCGGGCAGGCCCAGCTCCTCGCCGTTGTAGAGGTAGGCCGAGCCCGGCAGGGCCAGCATGAGCAGGGTGGCCGCCCGGGCGCGGGCCAGGCCGCCATGGCGGGTGACGTGGCGCGGCTTGTCGTGGTTGGACAACACCCACGTGGTGGGCGCCCCGACCAGCTCCGCCTCCTTCAGCGACTTCTCGATGACCGTACGGAACGACTTGGCGTGGAAGTCGGCCAGCATGAAGTCGAAGTTGAACGCCTGGTGCAGCTCGTCCGGGCCGATGTAGCGGGCCAGCCGCTCCGGCGAGGACACCCACGCCTCGGCCACCGCCATCCTGCCGCCCGGGTAGGAGTCGAGGATCGGCCGCCACTCGCGGTAGATGTCGTGCACGCCGTCCTGGTCGAAGTACGGCACCTGCTCCCCGCCCAGCATCTCGGCCTGGCGCCCGTCCTTCGCCCCCACGTCGGGCAGTCCGGGGGCCTTGACCATGCCGTGCGCCACGTCGATGCGGAAGCCGTCCACGCCGCGGTCGAGCCAGAACCGCAGGATGTCGCGGAACTCGGCGCGCACCTCCGGGTTCTCCCAGTTGAGGTCGGGCTGCTCGGGCGCGAACAGGTGGAGGTACCACTGCCCGTCCTCGACCTGGGTCCAGGCGGGGCCGCCGAAGATCGACTCCCAGTCGTTGGGCCGGTCGCGGAAGATGTAGCGGTCGCGCAGCCCGGCCTGGAACCACGGGTGCCGGTCGGAGGAGTGGTTCGGCACGAGGTCCACGATGACCCTGATGCCGGCCTCGTGCGCGCCGGCGACGAGCGCGTCGAAGTCGCCGAGCGAGCCGAACATGGGGTCCACGTCCCGGTAGTCGGCCACGTCGTAGCCGCCGTCGGCCATCGGCGAGGTGTAGAAGGGGCTCAGCCAGATGGCGTCCACGCCCAGGCGCGCGAGGTAGGGCAGCCGGCCGCGCACGCCTTCGAGGTCGCCGACGCCGTCGCCGTCGGAGTCGGCGAAGCTGCGGGGATACACCTGGTACACGACGGCGTCGCGCCACCAGTCGTCATTGCCGAGCATGTCTGTCCTTCCCCCGGATGTCCCGAGATGTCGGGATGGTCTGGTGCAGGATGCCGCGATCGTTCTCCGGCGGTCAAGTGCAAGTTGCGGAAAGTTGCAGGGATCACCATCCCGCGCTGGAGCGGCCGGTCACGAGGTCACGAGGGGTGGGGATGCCGCCGCGGATTGCGCAATTTCTTGCGGTCCTGGCGGAACCTCCAGGGAGGCTGCGGATGTCAACGCGTGTGTGGCGTCCCGCCTTTGATCACGCTACGGTTGCCTCTGCCGTGGTCAGCGTTTCAACTAGATAGTGGTGTGCTCGCATGAGGGTGTTGCCCGTAGCCGTCATCGTCTCGCTCCTGCCGGCCGTGCCCGCCGCGGCGCAGGCCCACGCCGGAACGACGTACTACGTCGACTCCCGGTCGGGCGACGACGCGGCCGCCGGCACCAGCGCGAGCACCGCGTGGAAGTCGCTCGACCAGGCGGTCTCCGACCTCAAGCCGGGCGACACCGTCAGCGTCAGGCGCGGCAGCGGCTTCACCGCCCCCCTCACCCTCACCGCCAGCGGCACGAAGGCCCAGCCGATCACCATCACGACGTACGGCTCCGGGGCCAGGCCCAGGATCAGCGGCTCCGGCGGCGACTGCGTCGTGGTCAAGGGCCATCACTGGCGCATCAGCGGCCTGCGGGCCTCCGCCTGCCGCTGGGCCGGCTTCCGGCTCGACGGCGACGACAACGAGCTGATCGGCGTGCAGGCCGACAAGAACATCGCCGGCGCGTTCGTCACGCCCTCCGGCGTCCGCAACACCATCCGTGACAGCGTCTTCACCGACAACAACCGGATGAGCGTCAACGACAAGGGCGGCGACAACGACTCCGGCGCCTTCGGCGTGCTGCTCAACGGCGACGACAACGTGGTGACCCGCAACACCATCACCGGCAGCTTCGCCAAGAGCGAGGACTACGGCACCGACGGCGCCGCCGTCGAGATCTTCGGCGGCGACCGCAACCGCGTCACCCACAACACCGCCAGGAACAACGAGACGTTCACCGAGCTCGGGGCCAAGAAGGGCAAGACCGCCACTGGCAACGTGTTCGCCTTCAACGTCGTGACCTCCTCCCGCAAGCGCGGCTCCTTCCTCATCACCCGCGGTCCCCGCCACATCGTCGGGCCGGTCAAGGGCACGGTCGCCGTGCACAACACCGTCTACCTGCCGGCCCGCGACACCGTCGGCTGGTCCTGCCACGACGGCTGCGCGCCGTCCATCCTGAAGCTGCGCAACAACGTGATCGTCGTCGGCGGCGAGGCCGGCTTCGAGGACGGCAAGGGCGCCGACGAGGGCGGCAGCGTGTACAAGGGCCGCACGGCCAGGTTCAAGCTGGGCCCGAAGTCGGTCACGGCCGATCCGAAGTTCACCTCCCGCACCGACCTGCGCCCTGGCGCCGGCTCCCCGGCGCTCGGCCGCGGCATCGCCCTGCCCCCGTCGTGGTACGGCGGCAAGGCCTTCGCCAAGGACATGAAGGGCAAGGCGCTGACCGGTTCGCCCGACGCGGGGGCGTACCAGCGCTGACCCGCGGTCCCCGTCCGCCGGGTCTAGAGTGAGCGATGTGCTGCACGATGTTCGCGGGCCTCTGGTGAGGCAGCTCGCCGAGTCCGACGCTCCCCGGCGCTACTGGCACATGGGCGACGAGGACGGGCGGGCCTGGTTGTTCGAGAGCGTCGAGGGCGACGGCGAGCACTGGGCGGTCAGGCAGGTGGAGGTGGGCGCCGACCGGGCGGCCCGGCGCTACTGGTGGCGGCGGCTGCAGGACGACGACGGCTTCCTGACCGACCAGCCGCTGGAGATCTGGGAGCTCACCGAGATCACCGAGGCGGCGTTCGAGGCCGTCTGGGCCGCCGCCGGCTGAGCCCGCCTACCGGGCGGAATGGCTCGCCAGGCCGTTGATCATCAGGTGGACGGCCGTGTCGAAGGTGCGGGCCGTCTCGTCGGGGTCGTCCGGCACGTGGCCCTGGATCTCGGCCGTGATCAGCCCCGTGACGAACGCGTGCAGCACGTCACTCGTCCGGCGCAGCTCGGGCTCCGGCACCCCGGCCTGCCGCAGGATGCGGTAGAGGGTCGCCCAGATCACCAGCGTCCTGTCCTCGATGATCTCCGGGTGGGCGTGCAGATGGGTCCACATGGCCGGGTGGCTGCGCGCGTGCCGGTAGTAGGCCAGGGCCAGCGTCCTGAGCTGGTCCTGCCAGGGGGTGCCGTCGTCCGGCGGGAGGTCCACGCGCTGCTGGATCGTGGCGCAGATCAGCCTGATCAGCGCGTCCTTGCTCGCCACGTGGTGGTAGAGCGACATCGGGTTGACGTCGAGCTCGGCCGCCAGCTTGCGCATGGACAACCCCTCCACGCCGCCCTCGTCTATGAGGCGCAGCGCCGTCGAGCTGATCTCTTCCAGTGTCAGGGGCGTCCCTCTGCGCGCGCTCACAGCCATACACCGTATGGTAGCGTCCGCCATACGGTGTATGGCTACACAAGGGAGCTTTCATGGCACGCATCCCCGCCCCGCCGGGCCTGCCCGTCCTGGGCAACACGCTGCAGATCCCCTCGCACGCGCCGGTGGAGCACTTCGTCAAGGTCGCCTCCCGGTACGAGGAGGGCATCTTCCAGCTCGAGATCGCCGGTCGCACGATCGTTCTCGTGTACGACCCGGACCTCGTCGCGGAGGTGTGCGACGAGAGCCGGTTCGTCAAGCGCATCGGGCCGCCGCTGTCGATCGTGCGCGACTTCGCCGGCGACGGGCTGTTCACCGCCGACCGGGACGAGCCAGTCTGGGGGCAGGCGCACCGCATCCTGATGCCGGCCTTCGGCCAGCGCTCGATGAAGGCGTACTACCCGCAGATGCTCGAGGTGGCCGAGCAGCTCATCGCGTCGTGGGCCGGCCGCCAGGGGGAGGACCTGCCCGTCGCCGACGACATGACCCGGCTCACCCTGGACACGATCTCGCTCACCGGCTTCGGCTACCGCTTCCACTCGTTCGACTCGCCCGAGCTGCACCCGTTCCTCACGGCCATGGGAGGCGCGCTGACCGAGGCGATGCTGCGCAACCAGCAGCTCCCGTTCGTCACCAGGCTGCAGCGCAGACGCGAGGAGGCCTACCGCCGCGACATCGCCACCATGCAGGAGCTCGTCGACGACGTGATCAGGCAGCGCCGTTCCGGGAGTTCGACGGGCTCGAAGGACCTGCTCGGGCTCATGCTGGAGGCGTCCGACCCGCGCAGCGGCGCCCGCCTGTCCGACGAGAACATCCGCAACCAGGTCCTCACCTTCCTGATCGCCGGGCACGAGACGACCAGCGGCCTGCTCTCCTTCGCCCTGTACAACCTGCTGCGCGAGCCCCACACCCTGGCCCGCGCGTACGACGAGGTGGACCGGCTGCTGCCGGACGACGAGCCGCCCTCCTACGAGACGATCATGAAGCTCGACGTGATCCCCCGCATCCTGGAGGAGACGCTGCGCGTCTGGTCGCCGATCCCGCTGTTCGCCGTGAGTCCGATCGAGGGCACGGTCGAGAACTCCACGATCGGCGGCTACGTCCTGCCCGAGGGCGCCAGGGCCGGCGTGCTGCTGCCGGCGTTGCACCGCCACCCCAAGGCGTGGGATCGGCCTGGCGAGTTCGACATCGACCGCTGGCTGCCCGAGCAGAAGAAGGACCACCACCCGGCGGCGTACAAGCCGTTCGGCAACGGCGAGCGGGCCTGCATCGGCCGCCAGTTCGCGCTCACCGAGGCCAGGCTCGCCCTGGCGCTGATCCTGCGGCGCTTCGCCATATCCGACCCGAGCGTCTACCGCATGAAGATCAAGCAGATGCTCACCCTCAAGCCGGACGGCTTCACGCTCAGGGTCCGCGAGCGCCGCGCCCACGAGCGGGCGGTCGTGGCCGTGCCGCAGGAGCGGCCGAGCGAGCAGCAGGAGATCGCCGTCACCGGCGTCCCCCTCACCGTCGCGTACGGCTCCAACCTCGGCACCAGCGCCGACCTCGCCGAACGCCTGGCCGAGCGGGCGGGGCGGGCCGGGTTCACCACCACGCTGACGGCGCTGGACGAGCTGACGCCGCCGGGCGAGGGCCTGCTCGTCGTGGTCGCCTCCTCCTACAACGGCAAGGCCCCCGACAACGCCCAGCGTTTCGACGCCCTGGAGTCGCTGCCCGACATGTCCGGGGTGCGGCTGGCCGTGCTGGGCTGCGGCAACACGCAGTGGCCCACGTACCAGGAGTTCCCCAAGCGGGCGTACGAGAAGCTGACGGCGGCGGGCGCCGTGCCGCTGATCGAACGCGGCGAGGCCGACACGGACGGCGACTTCGACGGTGACGTGTCGGCGTGGACGGCCCGCCTGTGGGAGGCGCTGGCCGAAGAGTACAGCGCGTCCACCGCGGGCGCGGGCCCCCGCTACGAGATGGAGGTGCTCAGCGAGACCGAGGTCCGGCCGGCGGTCGTGTCCGAGCGGGCCTTCCCGCTGACCGTCGTCTCGACCGGGGAACTGACCGGCGACCCCGCGGGGCTCTGGGACTTCTCGATCGAGGCGCCCCGCCCCGGCGTGCGCTCCATCGTGGCCAGGCTGCCCGAGGGCGTCACCTACACGGCGGGCGACCACGTGGCCGTCTTCGCCAAGAACGACCCCGAGCTGGTGGAGTGGGCGCTGGGCCGCCTGCGCGTCCCCCGGGACCAGGTCGTACGGCTGAGCGCCGCCGGAACCACCCACCTGCCCGTCGGCACGCCGGTCACGGCGGGCCTGCTGCTGACCGAGTTCGCCGAGTTGCAGGAGGTGGCCACCAGGTCGGACCTTGAGGCGCTGGCCGCGCACACCGCCTGCCCGTGGACCCGCGGCCAGATCGCCGAGCTGACCGCGAACTACGCCGACGAGATCCTCGCCAAGCGGGTCTCCCCGCTGGCCCTGCTCGACCGCTTCCCGGCGATCGAGCTGCCGCTCCCCGCCTTCCTGGAGATGGCCGGGCCGATCAGGCCGCGCTACTACTCGGTCTCCTCCTCGCCGCTGGCCGATCCCGGCCTCGTCCGGCTCACCGTCGGCCTGGTCGAGGGGCCCGCCTGGTCCGGCTCGGGCACCTACCACGGCATGTGCTCGGCCTACCTGGCCGGGCTGAAGGAGGGCGACGTCTTCTACGGCTACGTCCGGGTCCCCGCGCCGCCGTTCCGGCTGCCCGCCGACCCGGCCACGCCGGTGATCCTCGTCGGTCCCGGCACCGGGTTCGCGCCGCTGCGCGGCTTCCTGGAGGAGCGGGCGCTGACCGGCGCGACCGGGCGGGCCGCGGTGTTCACCGGCTGCCGCCATCCGGACCACGACCAGCTGTACGCGGGCGAGCTGGCCGCCTGGGCCGCGTCGGACCTGGTGACCGTGCACGCCGCGTACTCCGCCGTGCCGGGCCATCCGTACCGGTTCGTGCAGGACGCCATCGCCGCGCGCGCGGACGAGGTGTGGGAGCTGCTGGAGCAGGGGGGCCACGTCTACGTCTGCGGCGACGGCCTGCGGATGGCGCCGGCCGTGCGGCGGGCGCTGCTGGACGTCCACCGCCGGGCGACCGGCCGCGACGGCGCGGCGTGGCTGGCCGCGCTGGAGGCGGACGGGCGCTACCAGCAGGACGTCTTCGCCTGATCCCCGGCTCGGTGGCGCGCTCCGGCTCCGTTGCGGGAGGGCCCGCGCGCGGACGCCTCGAAGGCCCCGGTCAGCAGAACGCGGTGTCCAGGGCCTTCTGCAGGGCGTCGGCGGAGGCCGTCGCGCTGTAGGGGTTGCCGGACATCACGAGCGTGCGGCCGTCGTCCGAGCGCAGCGCGTAGGTGAGGTAGCCGAAGACGCCGCCGCTGTGGCCGTAGAGGCTCTTGCCGCACGTCGTGTCGAACTTCTGCAGGCCGAGCCCGTAGCCGAGGCCCTCGCCAGCCGGCTGCGTGGTGCGCATCTGCTTGAGCGCGGACTTGCTGGTCAGCTTCCCGCCCAGCAGGGCGTCGAGAAAGCGGGCCAGGTCGGCCGTGGTCGAGATCATCTCGCCTGCGCCGTACTCCAGGGACGGGTTGATCCGGGTGGCGTCCACCACCTTGCCCTTGTGGACGGCGTAGCCGCGGGCGTGCGGCCGGGGGATCGACTGGCGGTGCCCCGGCAGGGACGTGTGGGTCAGGCGGAGGGGGCGCAGGATCCTGGTGGTGATCGCGTCGGCGTACGAGCCGCCTGTCAGCTTCTCGATCAGCATGGCGGCCACCACGTAGTTCGTGTTGGAGTAACGCCAGCCCTTGCCCGGCTCGAAGTACGGCGGCTTGGACAGCCCGACCGCCAGCAGCTCCTCCGGCGTCTGGTCGTAGCGCGACTCGACCGGCCGGAAGTCGCGCAGCGACCAGCCGGGGATGCCCGCGCCCGCGTAGTCGAACAGCCCGCTGGTGTGGTTCAGCACCTGCCGCACCGTGATCGGGCTGCCCTCGGGCAACGCGCCGGGCAGGTGCTTGGCGATCGGGTCGTCGAGCGACAGCTTGCCCTCGTCGGCGAGTTGCAGCACGACGGTGGCCACGAACGTCTTGGTCACGCTGCCGATGCGGAAATGGTTTTCGGGGTCGGCCGGTTTGCGCGAGACCACGTCGCGGTATCCGGCGGTGGCCGTCCAGTCCTCGCCCTTCTCACTGACCCGGACCAGGGCCGCCGACAGGGCCTTGGCCTTCACCAGGTTGTCGAGCTGCCGTTCGAGTGATGCGAAACGGTCGTCCGCGGGTGCGAGCGAGGTCAGGACGAGCGAAAGAGCGGCTATCTTCAGGGAAATCATGGGGACGACTGTAGAAATCAGGGGAGGACCCGGCCATGCGGTCCGCCATACGATGACCTGCGGAAAACCGCAATACGCTTTATCGACAATCCGGACTTAACGCTGCATGCTGGGATATAAACCGCAGCATGTGCGACACATCCGTGGAACATGCCCGACATCTCTCCACGGCACTGTGGGAGCCTCTGGAAAGGGGGTCGCGATGCTGCTGCGATTGAGGGTGTCTCTTCCGGACAGGCCGGGCGCTCTGGGGCAGATCGCCAAGGCGCTGGGGGCGCTGGGAGCCGACATCCTGCAGGTCGTCGTGCTCGAACGCGAGTGCGGCCGCGCCGTGGACGACTTCACCGTCTCCTGGCCGGGCCCGATCACCCCGAGCGAGGCGAGCGAGCGGCTGTCCTCCATGCCCGGCGTACGCGTCGAAGGGGTCTGGCAGACCAAGGAGATGCCCGGATCCGCCCCCGACTACGACCTGTTGATGCACGTCGCGGCCGAGCCCGCACGAGGGTTCGCCACGCTGGTGGACGCGCTGCCCGGGCTGTGCGGGGCGGAATGGTCGGTGGCCGTGGCCGACGGCGCCGTGCGGCACGCCTCGCTGGCCGCCCCCGCCGGGTTCGACCCGCCCGAGCGCCCGCCGCGGGCCATCACCGTCGACGCGCGCGAGCTGCGGCTGATGTTGCTCCCGGTGCTCACCCAGGGCCTGCACGTGGTGGTCGCCAGGGCCGGCGGGCCGGTGTTCCACCGCGCCGAGGTCGAACGCGCCGCGCGCATCGTGGACGTGGTCGCCACGCTCGCCGCCCGGCACACGTCCGTACGCGCGGGTCATTGACCGGGCGATCACCTCGTCACTAACGTGATCGGTGCGAACAGGAGCCGCCCTTGACCGTTCACGAGCCCAGCATCGGCCGCTACTACGAAGACTTCACCGTCGGGGACGTCTACCAGCACCCCATGGGCCGCACGATCAGCGAGGCCGACAACACCTGGTTCACGCTCCTGACCATGAACACCAACCAGAACCACTTCAACGCCCACTTCGCCGCCAGGGCCCCCACCGGCAGGATCATCGTGAACTCCGGCCTGACCGTGGCCATCGTGCTCGGTCTCTCCGTCATCGACGTCAGCCAGACCGCGATCATGAACCTCGGCTGGGAGGGCATCCGGCTCACCCACCCGGTGTTCGTGGGCGACACCGTCTACGCCGAGTCGAAGGTCACCGCGAAACGCGAGTCGCGATCGCGCCCGTACGCGGGCATCGTCACCTGCTACACGCGCGGGCTCAACCAGGACGGCGACGAGATCATGTCGTGGACGCGCACCGTCATGGTCTACAAGCGCGACGCGCCGCACGACAAGGACTACTTCCCGCAGGCCAGGAGCGGCCCGCTCTGACGGCCCTTTCGACGGCCCTTTCGACGGCCCTTTCGACGGATCGAGAGCCATGGACTTCGAGTTGACGGACGAGCAGAAGGCGTTCCGCGAGACCCTGCGGGCGTTCGTGGACAAGGAGATCCTGCCGGTGGCCACGGAGTGGGAGCACTCCGGCCGATACCCGGCCGAGATCATCGAGAAGATGAAGCGGATGGGGCTGTTCGGCCTCAGCGTGCCCGAGGAGTACGGCGGGATGGGCGCCGACATGGTGTCGTTCGCCCTGGTCTTCGAGGAGATCGCGCGCGGCTGGATGGGCGTGGCGGGCACCATCGGCTCCCATTCGCTGGCCTGCTGGATGATCGCCCGCCACGGCACCGAGGAGCAGAAGAGCCGCCACCTGGCCGACCTGGCCGGCGGCGTCCGCCGTACCGCGATCGCGCTCACCGAGCCGGGCGCGGGCACCGACCTGCAGGGCATCCGGACGCGCGCCGTACGCGACGGCGACCACTACGTCGTGACCGGCACCAAGACGTGGATCACGAACGCCCGCCACGCCGACCCGCTGCCCGTGCTCGTCAAGACCTCGATCGAGGAGCCCGCTCACAGGGGCATGTCGGTGCTGCTCGTCGACCCCTCCGCGGAGGGTTTCGGCGTCAGCCGCGACCTGCCCAAGCTCGGCTACAAGGGCACCGAGACGTGCGAGGTGGTGCTCGACGCGGTGCGCGTGCCGGTGTCCTGCCTGCTCGGAGGCGTCGAAGGGCGCGGGATGCAGCAGGTGCTCGGCGGGCTGGAGATCGGCCGCATCAACATCGCGGCCCGTGCCGTGGGCGTCGCCCAGGCGGCCTACGACGCGGCGCTCGCCTACGCCCGGGAGCGCACGGCCTTCGGGCAGCCGATCGCGGACTTCCAGGCCATCCAGCTCAAGCTCGCCGACATGGCCACCGAGATCCAGGCCGCCCGCCTGCTCACCTACTGGTCGGCCGCGCGGGCCGACAGGGGAGAGCGGGTGGACATGGAGGCGGGGATGGCGAAGTACTTCGCCTCGGAGGTGGCGCTGAAGGCCTCGCTGGAGTCGATGCGGATCCACGGCGGATACGGCTACTCCCAGGAGTTCGTCGTCGAGCGGCTCTACCGGGACGCGCCGCTGATGGCGATCGGGGAGGGCACCAACGACATCCAGCGCATGGTGATCGCCCGCGCGCTCGTCTCCGGCAAGGGCCGCCTCGGCTGGTGATCGGGAGAGGCGTCCCGAGGGCGCATCTCTTGGCCCGATACGGGTATGTTGGTGCGGGTGTCCGCAGACGCCCCCGCCCCCGCATCCCCCCACCCGCCGCCGTCCACCCGGCTCGCCTGGCTGGACGCCCTGAGGGGCATAGGCGCGATGGCGGTGGTGGCCGAACACATGCTGCCCTGGTTCATGCCCCAGATCCGGCCCTACTTCTTCAACGTCGGTGTCTACGGCATCCTGGTGTTCTTCCTGGTCAGCGGCTACATCATCCCCGTCTCCCTCGAACGCCACGGTGACGTGCGAGCCTTCTGGTTCAGCCGGTTCTTCCGCCTCTACCCCCTCTACCTCAGCGTGATCGTCGTGGTGCTGGGCCTCGCCTGGTGGGTGCCGGTGCGCGAGGCCGTCCCGCGCGACGCGACCGCGATCGCCGCCCACGCGACCATGCTGCTCGACGTCGTCGGCGTCGGAGGCATCGCCGACACGATGTGGACGCTGTCGTACGAGATGGTGTTCTACCTGCTGGTCACGGCGCTCTTCCTGCTCAGGGGGCACGGTCACAGCGGGCTGCTGGCGATGGTGTTCGCGGCCGGCGCCGTCGTGGTCGGGCTGGTGACGTCGGGGGCGGTCATGGTGGGCGTCTGGCCGGCGTACGTGTCGTGCGCCGTGTTCGCGGCCGGGCTGGCGTGCGTCATCACGGGGAGGTTCCGTACCACCGCCGCCTGCGTGCTCGGGGTGATGGCGCTGCTGTTGCTGCTGCTGAGCAGCCGGGTCCCGTGGCTGGGCGTGGCGGTGGTCGCGGTGATGTTCGCGGGCACGGCCATCCACCGCTGGGAGCGCGGCGACGGGCGGCTGTGGCCGGTGGCGGTCACCACGGCACTGGTCGTGATGGCGCCCCTGTGGGCCGTGACCAGCGGCTGGTGGTGGGTGCAGGGTGACGTGTGGCTGACCACGATCGCGCTGGCCGGCCTCACGTTCGCGGGCGGCATGGCGCTGCGCGGGCGGCGGCTGCCCAGGGTGCTCACCTGGCTCGGGATGATCAGCTATTCGCTCTACCTGGTGCACCACCCGCTGCTGAAGTATTTCGTGGCGGTCACCGGCGACCTGCGCAGGGCGGCGCTGCCGGTGCAGATCGGCATGACCGTGCTGGTCCTGGCCTTGATCCTGGCCGGCAGCGCGCTGACCTACCGCTTCGTCGAGAAGCCCATGCAGGAGCTCGGCCGGCGCCTCTCAGGCAGGGGCGGCCACCGGCTCGAGAGCCCGGGCGATCTCCGGGCACAGCCGGAGCGCGCGCGCGACGACGGCATCCTCGGCCAGGAGGAAGGCCAGATGCCTGACGGCGTGCGCGACCACGTGGGCCAGAGCGACGCGCTCAGGTGACGGCGTCGCGGGCGCCCGGCCTCGGGCGATCTTCATCACGGGCAGCTCGTCCGCGGGCAGCCACGGCACCGGATCGGGGCACACCGCGTACGTCAGGATGATCTCGCCGGCGGGGTCGTAGCGCCAGCTCGTCGAGTGCACGACGGTGGCCGGATCGGCGGCGGTGACCCCGCTGATCCGCCGGGCGGCCTCGTCGGGGCTTTCGCCGTGCTCCGGCTGGGTACGTGCATGCCGGTAGGACCAGCGACCGTCAGAGCCCACCCGGAGCATGAGCGTCTCAACCGAGACCGTGTGTCTTCCCGTCACCGCCACCAACTTACTGCCATCTACGTGCAGATGCGTCCCATGCGCATATGCGTCCCGCTCTTGAACAGCTCGGCCGTTCCGGCTGGAGCCGATGAGGTGCGAGAGAGAGGCCGACAGGCATGCCCGGTTCGCTGGTGCTGATGGGGTCGGGGGAGACGAGCCCGACCATGGTCGAGATCCACCGCGCCGCGGCGCGTATCCTGCGTGCGGGGCCGCGGGCCGTCCTGCTCGACACCCCCTACGCCTTCCAGGAGAACCGCGCCGACATCTCCGCCCGCGCCCGCCGCTACTTCGCCCGCAGCGTCGGCCTGGACGTCGAGGTGGCGGCCGGCGTCACCGGGGCCGACTGGGTGTTCTCCGGCCCCGGCAGCCCCACCTACGCAATCGACCGGTGGGCCGCCTCGGGGGTGGCCGGAGACCTGCGGGCCCGCGTACGCGCCCGCCAGGGGGTGACCGTGCTGGCCTCGGCGGCGGCCTGCACGGCGGGCCTGGCCACCGTGCCGGTCTACGAGATCTACAAAGCAGGCGCCGACCCCCACTGGCGTGAAGGGCTCGACCTGCTGGAGCCGCTCGGCCTGCGGGCCGTGGTGATCCCCCACTTCGACAACGCCGAGGGTGGCACCCACGACACCCGCTACTGCTATCTCGGCGAGCGCCGGCTCTCGCGCATGGAGCGCGAGCTGCCGCCCGGAACGGCGGTGCTCGGCCTCGACGAGCACACGGCGCTCGTCATCGACCTGGACGACGAGTCCGCGCACGTGGCGGGCCGCGGCGGCCTGACCGTCCGGCGGCCCGGCTCGCGCGTCGTCCTGCCCGCGGGGGCGCGCACCGACCTCGCCGAGCTGCGCCGCCTGGCCGAGGGCCGCGCCACCGTCTCCCAACCGGCCGCGCCCGCGCCCGGGGCCGAGCCCGGGCCCGCCGCGGCGACGCTGGAGGAGACCGCGCGCGCCTGCGAGAAACTCTTCAACGCCGCCGTGGCCGAACCCGACATGGTGGCGGCCGCGCAGGCCGTCCTCGACCTGGAGACCGAGATCGTCAGGTGGGCCGCCGACACCGAGGAGGACTCCGGCGGGGTCGACCAGGCCAGGGAGTTGATGCGGCTGCTCATCGCCCGGCTCGGCGAGCCGGCCACGACGGCTCGCCTGCGCTCCCTGGCGCTGGGCGCCGTGGTGGAGCCGCTGCTCGCGCTCCGCGCCAGGGTGCGCGACGAGGGACGCTACGAGCTCGCCGACACGCTGCGCTCGGCGCTGCTCGAAGGGGGCGTGATCGTGGAGGACACCCCCGACGGCCCTCGCTGGACCTCCGCGTCGTGCTGACGCGGCAGGTAAAAGCACGGTAAGGTGACTTCGTCACTCAGGGTGATCGTTCGACCACACTTGGCGCTGTGCTGCGTGCGTGCGAGACTCGAAACCATGGAAGGTGATGAGGACATGACCGCCCTGCCTGCGGACGGCTGGCTCGAGTCCCATTCGCCTCCCCGGCGTGCGCGGCTGTTCTCCCTGCCGCCGACCGGCGAAGATTACACCGTCGAGGACTGGCTCAAGCTTCCTGAGACAGGGGAGCGGATCGAGTTGATCGACGGGAGTTACGTCGTGAGTCCCATGCCCGGCTACGATCACGCGATTGCGGCGAAACGCCTCGTCCGCATCCTTGATGACGCCCGCGCCGAGGGCTACGAGGTCGTCGAGACCGGAAATCTCGAGATCGGTGACGACGGGTTGATCCCCGACATCGTGGTGGGGCACGCCGAGGCGATGCTGGCCGGAGTGGCCAAACTCGCGGCTGACGACGTCGTCTGCGTCGTAGAGATCGTCAGCCCCGGCAAGGGCAGCCACCGCCGCGACTACGACATCAAGCCGCCCAAATACGCCGCAGGAGGCATCCCCGTCTTCATGAGAGTGGAGCTTCTGGGTGACGGGGCACCTCGCGTCGAGGTGTTCCGTCTGGCAAGCCAGGGTTACGAGTTGGCGGCGGAGGCCAAGGCGGGCGACACGCTGACGATCAGCGAGCCGTTTCCCGTCTCCTTCGACCCCGCCATCCTCGCCGGGCCACGATAGCTTCGGCCGGCAGGTTCCGCGATCAGCGCGCGGACGCTCGCATGCCCGCCGGAGCGGGCTAGCCGCTAGCGTCGTGGGGGGTCGATGCGGGCGCCGTCCAGGGTGAAGATCATGACGCGGCTGAGGTCGACGCCCACCTTGGCGGGGTCGCCGGCGCGCCAGACAGGGTGGTTGCCAAGCCGGACGATGAGGTCGGAACGGCGGTGGATGCCGCTGTTGGAGTGCTGGCCCACCCGCTCCTGCTCCTGGTGCTGCTCCGGCTGCGAGAACAGCCGCTTCACCAGCCCCGTCAGCCTGCCCGATCCGTTCTTCGAGCCGTTGACGCGCCGGGCGGGGTCCGGCGGCTCTGGCACCGGGGCGAACGACATCCCCGACTCGAGGTAGGCCAGCCACTCGTGCCCGTGATACTCCAGCGCCCGCACCCGCCCGTAGAACGAGGGCCCGTCGTACGTCTCCGGCACCGGCGCCAGCCCGTCGGGGCGCAGGCCGACCAGGACCTGCCCGCCCGTGTGCTGGGAGATCGCGTACGCCCTGGGATCGCTCCACGGCATCGTCAGCCGGTGCGGGCCGAAGTCCAGCATGACGTACTGGTTCTGCGGTGTCCTGACGTTGGCCGCCAACAGGTTGAGCTGCTGGGAGTTGAGGAAGGCCGCCACGAAGGCCGTGGCTGGATCGTTGTAAATCTGCGCCGGGGTGCCGACGTCCTGGAGGACGCCGCGGTTGAGGATGGCGATCCTGTCGGCCAGGGTCAGCGCCTCGACCTGGTCGTGGGTCACGTAGATGGTGGTGACGCCGAGCGATCTGACCAGGGCCGAGATCTCCATGCGCAACTCGGTGCGCATGCCCGCGTCGAGGTTCGACAGGGGCTCGTCCATGAGGAACAGCTTGGGCTGGCGGACGATGGCCCGGCCCATCGCGACGCGCTGCCGCTGGCCGCCGGAGAGGGTGCCGGGGCGGCGCTCGAGCGTCTCGTCGATGTGCAGGGCCTTGGAGAGTTCGGTGACGCGCTCGCGCACCATCGCCGGGTCCGCCTTGGCGATCTCCAGGGGAAAGGCGATGTTGCCGCGTACGGTTCTGTGCGGATATAAGGCGCCGTTCTGGAACACCATGGCGACGTCACGATCGCGGGGGGCCAGGTGGTTGGCCATCTGGCCGTCGAGCCAGAGCTCGCCTTCGGTGATCTCCTCCAGGCCGGCGATCATGCGCAGCAGCGTGGACTTCCCGCACCCGGAAGGGCCGAGCAGGACGAGGAACTCGCCGGCTTCCGCCCGCAGGCTGAGGCGGTCGACTGCGAGGTAGTCGCCCGGATACACCTTGGTCACTTTGTCGAGAACGACCGAGCTCATGGGCCCACACCTTGCGCGCGTGTCACCTGTGACGGGGGCTGATTGATGAGGTAGTACATCGCGCCTTAACGGTACATGTCCACCCTTGATGTAAAGAATCTCGTTCAGTTGCGTTTCGGTCGGGGGTTATGGGCATCCGTAGGCATTGATTTCCGGTTATTAGGGGTGTGGAAGGGCTTGCGTAAACTTGCGGAAAGAGCTTTCATGGTCGAAACGTACCGGGGGAGACTATGACCGCATGGTGGCGTGACGCCGTGATCTACCAGGTTTACGTACGCAGCTTCGCCGATGGCAACGGTGACGGAGTCGGCGACCTGGTCGGCGTTCGCGATCGCCTGCCGTATCTGGCCGGCCTGGGCGTCGACGCCGTCTGGCTGACCCCGTTCTACACCTCGCCGATGGCCGACTTCGGCTACGACGTGGCCGACTACCGCGACGTCGACCCGCTGTTCGGGACGCTCGCGGACGCGAAGGCGCTCATCGACGAGGCGCACGCTCTCGGGCTGCGGATGATCGTCGACGTCGTCCCCAACCACACCTCCTCGGCCCACCCCTGGTTCCAGCAGGCGCTGCGCGGCGAGGGCCGTGACCGCTACATCTTCCGCGACCGGCCCAACGACTGGGAGTCGATCTTCGGTGGTCCGGCGTGGACGCAGGTCGAGGACGGGCAGTGGTACCTTCACCTGTTCGACCCCGCCCAGCCCGACCTCAACTGGGACAACGACGAGGTGCGCGGGGAGTTCGAGTCGATCCTGCGGTTCTGGCTCGACCTCGGCGTCGACGGCTTCCGGGTGGACGTGGCGCACGGCATGGTCAAGCCGGAGGGCCTGCCCGACATCGGCCGCGGCAACCAGGCCACGATGGTCGGCAGGGAGCCGGTGCCGTTCTTCGACAACGACGGCGTCCACGAGATCCACCGTTCGTGGCGGCGCGTGCTGGACTCCTACCCCGGCGAGCGGATCGGCGTGGCCGAGGCGTGGGCCCCCACACCCGAGCGGCTGGCCCGGTACGTACGTCATGACGAGCTGCACCAGGCGTTCAACTTCCACTACCTGTTCGCCCCCTGGGACGCGGCCGAGCTGCGCGAGGTGATCGACTCCTCGCTCGCCACGGCCGGCTCCGTCGGCGCCCCCACCACCTGGGTGTTGTCGAACCACGACGTCAAGCGGCACGTCACCCGCTACGGCAGCCTGGCGCGAGCCCGCGCCGCCGCGCTGCTCACGCTCGCCCTGCCCGGCTCGGCGTACGTCTACCAGGGCGAGGAGCTGGGCCTGCCGGAGGTGCTCGACCTGCCGCCGGAGCTGTGCCAGGACCCGCAGCGGCTGCGCGACCCCGACAGCGGCCGCGACGGGTGCCGCGTCCCGATGCCGTGGACGCGTGAGTCCGGCTGGACCCGCCCGTGGCTGCCCATCCCCGAGGAGTGGGCGGAGCTGAGCGTGCAGGCCCAGCAGGGCGTGGCCGGCTCGACGCTGGAGCTGTACCGTACGGCGCTGCGCCTGCGGCGCGACCTCCGCGGCGAGCTGACCTGGCACGAGTCGCCCGCGGGCACGCTGGTCTTTTCCAGGGGCGCGTTCGCCTGCACGGTCAACCTCACCGCGGACCCCGTGGACTTCGAGGTCGACGGGGAGCTGCTGCTGGCCTCCGACGTCCCCGGCGCAGCCGATTCGGCGGCGTGGTGGAAAGTAAAGTGTGTGGCATGAACGGTCACGCTCGCCTAGCCGACATCGCCGCCCAGGCCGGGGTGAGTGAGGCCACGGTCAGCCGGGTGCTCAACGGCAAACCCGGCGTCTCGGCCGCCACCCGCCAGGCGGTCATGACGGCGCTCGACCTCATGGGCTACGAGCGGCCGCCCCGGCTTCGGCAGCGCAGCAACGGGCTGATCGGCCTCGTGACGCCCGAGCTGGACAATCCGATCTTCCCCGCGTTCGCCCAGGCCATCGAGAAGGCGCTGACCCAGCACGGCTACACGCCGGTGTTGTGCACGCAGCTGCCGGGCGGCGCCCCCGAGGACGAGTTCACCGAGCTGCTCGTGGATCGCGGGGTCAGCGGCATCGTGTTCGTGTCGGGCCTGCACGCCGACACCACCGCGCGGATGGACCGATACACCCGCCTCACCGACCGCGGCCTGCCGATCGTGCTGGTCGACGGCTACAGCGAGCACATCGACGCCCCCTTCATCTCGCCCGACGACCGCCTGGCCGCGCGGCTGGCCGTCCAGCACCTGGTCGACCTGGGCCACGAGCGCATCGGCATCGCGCTGGGGCCCCACCGGTTCGTCCCCGTGATCAGGAAGATCGAGGGCTACAAGCAGGCCATGGCGCAGTTGCTCGCCACCTCCGACGTCGACGAGCTGATCGCGCACTCGCTGTTCTCCGTCGAGGGCGGGCAGGCGGCCGCCACCCAACTGCTGACCCGCGGCTGCACCGGCATCGTGTGCGCGAGCGACCTGATGGCGCTGGGCGCGATCCGAGCCTGCCGGCAGAAGGGGCTGTCGGTGCCGGGTGAGGTGTCCGTGGTGGGGTTCGACGACTCGCCGCTGATCGCGTTCACCGACCCGCCCCTGACCACCGTGCGCAAACCGATCGGCGCGATGGCCTCGGCGGCCGTGCAGACGCTGCTCGAAGAGGTCAACGGCGCCCCCGCCAGACACGTCGAGCTGATCTTCCAGCCGGAGCTCGTGGTCCGCGGCTCCACCGGCTCGGGCCCTCTGGTCAACCGGTGACCCGCGACGTCCTCGTCCTCGGCGGCGCCGGGGTCGACACCACGGTCTACGTGCCTGAGCTGCCGCTCCCCTACCGCGACACCTACCAGGTGCCGCCGGTCGTGGACCGGATCGGCAACACCGGCGCGGGGGTGGCGCTGGGCTGCCACGCGCTCGGCCTCGCGGTCGCGTTCGCCGACCTGATCGGCGACGACCCGCAGGGCGCGCTGGTCCGCCGGGCGCTGGGCGCGGTCGAGTGCCGCTGGGGGCGCGCCGAGGCGGGCACCCGGCGCAGCGTCCTGCTCGTGGGGCCCGACGGCCGCCGCACCTCGTTCTACGACGCCAAGGTCACGCCGGGCGAGCGCCTGCCGCGCGAGCTCTACGCGGACGTACGCCCCCGGCACGTGCACGTGTCGATCATGGACTTCTGCCGCCACGCCCTCGACGACTTCGACGGCGTCCCGATCTCCACCGATCTGCACGACTGGGACGGCGCCTCCGACTATCACAAGGACTTCGCCTACCGCGCCGACCTCGTGTTCATGTCGGAGGCCGCCCTGCCGGATCCGGCCGCGGCCATGCGCGACCTCATCGCGCGCGGGCGCGCCCACACGGTCGTGTGCACGCGCGGCGCGGGCGGCTGTCTCGTCCTGGCGCGCGGCTCCGGCGTGCGCGCCTTCCCGGCCGCGCCACTGCCCGGCCCGGCGGCCGACAGCAACGGTGCGGGCGACGCGTTCGTCTCCGGCTTCCTGTACGGCACGGTGCACGGCAGGCCGCTGGAGGAGTGCGTGCGGCTGGGTTCGATCGCCGGCGCGCACGCCTGCACGGTCACCGGCACGCACGAGTCGCCGATCACGCAGGCCCTGCTGCTCGCGAGAGCCTGAGCAAGGCGATCCTCGCCCCCCCCTGCCCGCCCGCCCACGCCGACGAGGTGCTGGAGGGCTGGGAGCTCACCCCGTACACTCCCGCTACGCTGATCACGAGGGCCGCTCTGAGCATCTCGGTTATCAGGAGGATCCATCATGACCGTCGCTGTCCATGTCGGCCCCGAGCCCGTGCCCGTCCTCGTCGAGGCCGTGGAGCGGGCGGGCGGCAAGGTCGTGCCGCTGGAGCGGGCCGAGGCGATCGTCTACTACGGCAGCGACGACCCCGCGGAGATCCGGGCGATGATCCACGGCGGCATCCGCTGGGTGCAACTGCCGCACGCGGGTGTCGAACGATGGGCGGCCGCCGGGGTCATCACCGAGCAGCCGGTCTTCACCGCCGCCGCGGGCGCCTACGGGCCGGCCGTGGCCGAGCACGCGCTGGCCCTGATGCTGGCGGCCGCGCGCGGCCTGCACCGGCACGCCAGGGCCACCTCGTGGGGGCCCAACACCTCGAAGGAGTTCGCCGGCTCGACGGTCTCGATCGTCGGCTTCGGCGGCATCGGGCGGGCGCTCATGCCGATGCTGGAGCCGTTCGGCTGCCGGGTCCTGGCGGTCACCGACAGGGGAGAGGCGCCGGGGGCGGCGGAGGTCGTGCCGCGCGCCCGCTACCGCGAGACGCTGCCCGAGGCCGACCACGTGGTCGTCGCGGCGCCCGCCACCCCGCAGACCCGGGGGATGTTCGCGGCGCGCGAGTTCGGCCTCATGCGCTCGGACGCCTGGCTGGTGAACGTCGCGCGGGGCGGGCTCGTGGTGACCGAAGACCTGGCGGACGCGTTGCGCGCGGGCGACATCGGGGGCGCCGCCCTCGACGTCACCGACCCCGAGCCGCTGCCGGACGGGCATCCGCTGTGGGAGCTGGACAACGTCCTGATCACACCGCACTGCGCCAACCCGCGCGGCGCCTACTGGCGCGGCCTGGCCGAACGCGTCACCGCCAACGTGCGCCGCTTCGCCGAAGGCGCCCCGCTCGAAGGCGTGGTCTCCCCCTCCCAGGGCTTCTGACCCCCTCCACCGGCGTCGCCGGGCCACCTGACCGCGGTCCCGCCATGGCCGCCCTCTGGCGCGGGCTCGTCAGGCGGGTGGGTCAGGCGGGCGACGGGTGGTGGCGGGTGCCGGGGGCGGCGGCGTCGGGCTGGTTGCGCAGGTTGATCCGCGCGCCCGCGCTCAGCCCCGAGTCGTGCACCTCGAGCCCCACGGGCGTGCGGCCCTTGGCCAGCTCGAACACCAGAGCGCCGGTGAACGACCGCCCGGCCTCGATCCTGACCGGCGTGATCTCCTTGCCCGCCGTGTCGAGCAGCCTGGTGCCGGCGTACGACGCGTCGTCCTCGTCGATCAGCTTCTGCTGCCCGGGGTAGAGCACGCGGGCGTCAGGGCCGACGTTGTCGATCTTCACGCCGATCCGGCAGACCCGTTCGGCCGCGGACTTCGCGGGCTTGGAACACTTCGTGCTCGTCACGGCGAACTTCAGCTTGCCGTCCTGCACGGGCCCGTCCGCACCGGCCGCGGGAGGAGGGCGGAACACCCAGGCCAGCATGGCCAGCAGCAGCACCAGCAGCACCGCCGCGACCACCAGGACGGTCAGGCAGCCGCCGACCACGCTGCGCTTGCGCTCGGGCGGCCGGTAGCCGGGCAGCGGGCCCTGCCCGGTGCCCTGCCCGGTGCCCGTGCCGGTGACGGTGCCGGTGACTGGGCCGGTGAAGGTGTGGTGCGGCGGCGCCTGGCCGGTCCGGTGGTGCGGCAGCGGACCGCGCCCGGTGGCGAGCGGGCCGGTGTGCTCGGGATGCGGCGCCTGCGGGCCGCGCGCGGTGTGCGGCAGCGGCCCCGTCCGCTCGGGATGCGGCAGGCGGCCCTGCCCGGTCGCCGTCGGCCCCGTGCGCTCCGCGGGCGGCGGTTGCGGGATGCGGCTGGAGCCGGGGGTGGGGCCCGTGCGCTCGGCGGGCGGGACCTGCTGCGGGCCACGGCCGGTACCGGGTGTGGGTCCGGTGCGTTCGGCGGGAGGGGGCTGGCTCGCCCGACCGCCCGCGCCGGGCAGCGGACCGGGCCCCGTGCGCTCGTGGTGGGCCTGTTGCGGGACACGGCCGTCCGGGCGCCGCGCCTGAGCTCCGTGGCCGGCCGCATCGGGCCGCGGGCCGCGGTGGGCGGCCTCGGGATGGCGGTGCGGAGGGGGCGAACCCGGCGCGGCACCGTCGGGCGGCGGGCGATGCGGAGCCTGCGGCATCAGCGGCCCGAACTCCGACGGGTTCCACGCGTTGGTCAGGTGCTTGGTCGCGGCCAGCTGCGCGGCCGGCTCGTCGGCCGCCTCCACCAGCTCCAGCAGCAGTTGCCTGGCCGCGGGCCGCCGCGCGGGGTCGGGATGGATGGCCGCCGCCACCAGCCGGTCGAGCGGGGCAGGCAGCCCCCGGAGGTCGGGAGGCGCGGTGCGGGCCCTGGCCGCCATCACGTAGGCGTCGCCCTCGCCGAACGGATGCCCGCCGAGCCCCGCGTACGCGATGAGCGAGCCCCAGGCGAACACGTCGCCCGCCGGGCTCGTGCGCCCTTCGAAGACCTGCTCGGGAGCGATCCACCCCGGCGTGCCCATCACCATGCCGGCGTTGGTGTGCCGGGAGTCGACGTGCGTCGAGCGCGCGAGCCCGAAGTCGATCACCCGCGGCCCGGCCAGCGTCAGCATCACGTTGGCCGGCTTGAGGTCGCGGTGCACCAGCCCGGCCGCGTGGATGGCGGTCAGCGCGGCGGCCACGCCGACGGCCGCGGCGTGCAACACCGACGGCGACAACGCGCCGTGCTCGATGAGGTGGTCCTCGAGGGAGATGCCGTCGATGAACTCGGTGACGAGATAGAGGCGGCCGCGGTCCTCGCCGTGGTCGAGCACCCGCGCCGTGCAGAACGACGCCACCTTGCGCGCGTTGGACACCTCTTCGTGGAAGCGCGCGCGGTAGACCGGGTCGGCGGTGAAGTCGCGCCGGATCGCCTTGAGCGCCACCCGTGACCCGTCGGCGGCCTTGGCGAGGTAGACCACCCCCATGCCGCCGGAGCCGAGACGGCTGAGCAGCTCATAGGGGCCGATCGCCGGCGGATCGTCCGGCTTCAGCGGAGAGCCAGCGGAGCGCCCCAACGTCGCCGTCCTCTCGCCGTCGTCATCCCGTCTCAACCCGACCCGATCCTCCGCCCCGGCCGGTCGTCATGCCGCGACCCGCACCGTTCCGCCGCACGGCATCCCGTTTGTACCCAAGACTCTAACGGAGGACGGGCCTACTCGTCGGCCACTAGGCGTGAGCGGGCTTGCGGCGCGCGGGGATCATCGTCACCCGCACCCGCGCGAGATCGAGCGCGTGGGGCAGCGGCCGGTGCGGCGCGATGAGCCGCCCGACCTGCTTGGGCCGGGAGCCGCGCAGGATGCCCGCCAGGAAGGCCGTGCCGACGACGAGCGTCAGGTGCACGCCCTCGCAGCCCGGTCTGGCCCACCACTCGCCGGCGGCGGTGCCGTCCAGCCAGATCTCGGGTGCGAAGGTGTTCGCGTACGGCAGGCGCGGGCTGCGCTGGTGGACGGCCATCGGCACCATGACGGTGGTGCCCGCGGGCAGGGTGGCGCCGTACCAGGAGGTCTCCACCGTGGTGAGGCGGGTCAGCGCCGGCACGGGCGGCCACAGGCGCAGGCCCTCGCGCAGGCAGGCGCGCAGATGGCAGGGGTCGGCGCGGGCCGCCTTGCGGTGTGCCGGGTGTGCGGCCAGCAGGGCGAGGGTCTGCATCAGGCCGGGCGCGGTCACGCCGAGCCCCATCAGCCAGAACGCCGCCTGCATGAGCCCGCGCGACTCGGCCTGCCCGGGGGTCTCGGCGATCAGCCCTGCCAGGCTGCCCGGCTCGGCGCGGCGCAGGTGGTCGATGATCCGGGCGTCGTACCGTCCGGACAGGAGCTGCTGGCGCCGCCTGGCCCGCAGCCGTCCCGCCCGCGTGAGGTCCGCCAGGAGCCGGGTGAGCTCCTCGTCACCGGCCGCGCCGTCCCCGTAGACGCAGCGCCGGGCGACGCGCTGCCAGCGGCCGTTGAGCCGCGCGTAGTCCACCACGCCCTCGGTGAGCTCCCTGGCCTCCTCGCGGGCGATCTCGATGAACGCCGGGCGCAGCACGTCCGTGGGCAGGCCCAGAGGGCGCGTCTCGACGGCCGGCGCGTACGCGTCGTCGTCCTCGGCCAGCACGCGCAGCGCGTCGCGCTTGGACATGATCAGCAGCGCCGGGCCGCGCGGGCCGCGGACCAGGACGGGGCGGCCGCCGTACCGGGCTTCGAGCTCCGGCAGCAGCGTGCGGGAGCGGAGCAGGTCGCGTCCGGGCGTGAGGTGGGGCGTGCCGGGCGGGACGAGGGCGGCCTTGAGGCGCAGGCTCTCCAGCGCGGTGGCCCTGGGCAGCCCTCTAGGCACGCGCGGCCTCCCGGAACCCGGCCGGCGCCCGCGAGGTCCGGGCCTGGTGGGCCCTCGGCCCTGAGCCCGCGGGCGCCTCCTGGATGGCCAGAGCGGGGAGGAAGTTCATCAGATGCCTCCGAGGAGACCCCCGCCATCAGGCGGGGGAGGAATCGGACCCCTGCGGAGCAGGACAGGGGTAGCCGGTTCGCCGCCAGGCGAACCGGTGTCAAAACGCCGCACGACATCGCACGGTTCGGTAGTGTGTTCGACGGTGGCGATGACCAAGCCACCGGACGAACGATCAGAAGCACCCTCGCCGCAGGGCTTGCGGAGAGGTGAAACGCCTGTGGAGCTGGTGTAAGACCTCAACGAGAGTTCCCTTTCTCGGGCGGGCGACCGGCGGTGAAGCAGGAAGGCCAGTCGGCGACGGCTGGAATCCCGGTCCTTTCAGGGCCGAGAGGATGTCAAATGCCGATGTGATCGCCGCGGGCCCCCGTTCGCAATCCGGGGTTCCGGTCAACGGAACACCTCCGGCGCGCGGCCGGAGGTGTTCCGTTGACCGGAACGCCTCCGGCGTCACGGGACGCGCGGCGGCCAGGAGCAGCTGGAGGGGGAGAGCGCGGCCGAGATGGCCTGGGCCGCGCCGCGCACGGAGATGCCGAGCCTGGCGAGCTGGGCCGCGTGTGCGGGCGCGGCCACGCCCAGCGCCATGCACACCGTGCCCGCGGGTCCGAACACGGGCGCGGCCACGCAGGCCACGCCCTCGGTGTACTCCTCCTGCGCGTACGCCACGCCGTGCCTGCGGACCTGGGCCAGCTCGCGTTCCAGCCCGGTCAGGGTGGTGACGGTGCGGCGCGTCCAGCGTTCGAAAGGGCCGCGCGCGATCAACTCGTGGCGCAGCCGGGGATCGAAGGCCAGCAGCGCCTTGCCCGTGGCCGTGCAGTGCAGCGGCGCCCGGTCGGTGCCGTCGGAGCGCGAGCCGACGCGGTTGTGACCGTGGAGGCGCTCGACGTAACGGGCCTCCAGGCCGAACGGCGCGGCCAGGTTCACCGTCTGCCGGGTGGCCTCGTACAGGTAGAGCAGGTACGGGAGCACCACCGCGCGGGTGCCAGGCACGAGGGCGCGGGCGGTGCCGGCCATCGTCTCCAGCAGCTCGCCGGGCACGTAGCCGTTGCCGACCCGTCGAGCCAGCCCGCGGGCGCACAGCACGCCGAGGATGCGGTGCGCGGTCGTCTTGGGCAGCCCCGTGCTGCGGCACAGCTCCGACAGGCTCACCGGGCGGGCGGCCACGCTGAGCGCGAGGAGGATGTCGATCCCGCGTTCCAGGCTGCCCGGTTGCGCCGCCCGGCGGTCGTCCGTGACCTGCTGCTCGTGACCGGCCGTCTGTGTCGGCATGACCGTCCTTTCGCTTTCCGAGGAGCGAAAGGGGCTTCCCGGGGCCGCGGTTGTGCATGCCTTGACCTACCCGTTGACCGCTCGTTGATACCCGGTCGACGCGGGTGGATGATCTTCGCGGATCCGGAAATGGCCACGTCACAGCGGTTCCAGGCCTTTGGCCGGGCCTGCACGCGTATGCCCGCTTCCGGGCGCTACTTCAGCGCGGCGGCCTCCGACGCGAGCTTCTCGATCCGGCCCCAGTCGCCCGCCGCGAGCGCGTCGGCCGGGGTCAGCCACGTGCCGCCGACGCAGCCCACGTTCGGCAGCGCGAGGTAGGCGGCCGCCGTGTCCGCCCGGATGCCGCCCGTCGGGCAGAACCGCACGTCCGGCAGCGGCCCGCCCAGCGCCTTGAGGTAGGGGACGCCGCCCGCGGCCTCGGCGGGGAAGAACTTGAGCTCCTTGATCCCGCGCTCGGCCAGCGCCATCGCCTCCGACACGGTGGCCGCGCCGGGCAGGTAGGGGACGCCGCTCGCGTCGAGCGCCTCGACCAGCGACAGGGTGGTGCCCGGCGAGACCAGGAACCTGGCCCCAGCCGCCACCGATGCTGAAATATCGGCAGAAGTCCGGATCGTGCCGGCGCCCACGGTCGCCTCCGGCACCTCCGCGGCGATCCTGGCGATCGCCTCACGGGCGGCCGGCGTGCGCAGGGTCACCTCGATGACCGGCAGGCCTCCGGCGACCAGCGCCCTGGCCAGCGGCACGGCGCTCTCCGCGTCGTCGATCACCACGACGGGGATCACCGGGGCGAGATCGAGCAGACTACTCATACGTTCTTCTCCTCGTCGGCCCCGTGCGGGACCTTCCGTACTGATATCTTCGGCCGGCGCCACCAGCGAGGCCGCCTGAGGCCCCGGGGATGCGGCCTCAACCCACCAGTTCCCTGCGCGCGCGCCGGCTCAGCCAGGCCGCGGCGCCCGTCAGCGCCGGCTGCGGAGCGACGATCAGCGCCGTCCCGATGGCGGAAAGGTAGTCCGCCATGTCGGGATTGGCGGTGAACCGCGTACGGAAGCCGCTGGCACGCACGCGCTCCACGATACGGGGCAGCACTCCGCCGCCCAGGTAGACCCCGCCCTTCGCGCCCAGGGTCAGCGCCACGTTCCCGGCGAAGCCGCCCAGCATCCCGCAGAACACCTCGACCGTCTCGGCGCACAACGAGTCGTCGAGCCCGGCCACGATGTCCGAGGCGGTCAGCTCGGGCGCGGCGACCCCGTTCACCTGGGCCAGCGCCCGGTGCAGCCGGACCAGGCCCGGACCGGACAGCACGTGCTCGGCGACGACGTGCGGCAACCCCTGCGACTGGAGGACCCGTACGATCTCGAACTCGCGCCGCTCCACCACCGGCACCGTGACGTGCCCGCCCTCGCCCGGGATCGGCGTCCAGCCGCCATCCGCCGGTACCAGACCGCCCACGCCCAGCCCGGTGCCCGGCCCCAGCACGGCCTTGACCCCGTGGCAGAGGCCGGGGCCGCCCAGGTGCACCAGGTCGCCGCCCTCCAGGTGCGGCAGCGACACCGCCAGCGCCTCGAAGTCGTTGAGCAGCCGCGCGTACGGGACGTCGAGGTCGCGCACGGACCCGGCCCACGGGGAGTTCGTGAGCCGGTAGCGGTCGCCGTCGATCGGCCCCGCCACGGCCAGGCAGACCGCCCCTGGCCGCGCCCCGGCCGCGTGCTCCGCGAGATAGGCCTCCACGGCTTCCGGCAGCGTGGCGTGCGCCGCCCCTGCCAGGACCGCGACGTTCGACGGCCGCGCCCCCACCGAGGTGACCAGGCCGAACCGGGCGTTGGTCCCCCCGATGTCAGCGACGAGCCAGGGAAGGTCAAAGGCACTCACGCATACCTCCGGCGGCCACGGGCGGCGTCAAGATCGCTCGCCTCACCCCGCAGGATGCCACGGTCGTCCGCGCCGTCCCAGACGGCCGCGCGCTCTCACCGTCCCGGACGACCGGGCGCCTTCGCCGGCTCGTCACCGGGCCAGTCCGGCGGGGCGGGCGGCCACGGGGGCGCCGGCCTCCAGGTGGGAGGAGCCCGCCTCGGCGGGGAACCCCAGCCCGGGGCCGTGGTGCGGCGACTCGGCGCCGCTCACCCCGAAGATCCCGGCACCCTGCTCCGCGTGCCCCGCCATCCGGCGGAAGGCGGCGAACAGCTCGCGTCCCGTCCCCACCCACTGCGCGTCGCTCAGCGGCCGACCCTCCGGCGTACGACCGGCCAGTTCCTCGGCGGGCACCAGCAGCTCCAGGACGCCCGCCGCCGAGTCGAGCCTGACGACGTCGCCGTCGCGCACCAGCGCGATCGGCCCGCCGTCGGCGGCCTCGGGAGACAGGTGGATGGCCGCGGGCACCTTGCCGGACGCGCCGGACATCCGCCCGTCGGTCACGATGGCCACCCGCTGCCCCCGGTCGAGCAGCACGGCCAGCGGCGAGGTCAGCTTGTGCAGCTCGGGCATGCCGTTAGCGCTCGGCCCCTGGTAGCGGATGACCGCCACGAAGTCCTGCCCGTCCAGCTCGCCCGCCTCGAACGCCTTCAGCAGATCGAGCTGGTCGTCGAAGATCTTGGCCGGCGCCTCGATCACCAGGTGCTCGGGCTTGACCGCCGACACCTTGCTGACCGCGCGGCCCAGGTTGCCCTCGACCATGTGGATCCCGCCGTCCGCGGCGAACGGCCCGGCGACGGGACGCAGCACGTCGAGGTCGGCGCTGCCGCCGGTGACCGGCGACCAGAGCAGCTCGCCGTCCACCAGGGCGGGCGCCTCGCGGTAGCGGTCGAGGCCGCGTCCGGCGACGGTGAGCACGTCGCCGTGGAGCAGCCCTTCGTCCAGCAGATCGCCGATGAGCACCTGCATGCCGCCGGCGTCGCGGAAGTGGTTCACGTCCGCCTGGCCGTTCGGGTAGACCTTCGTGAGCGAGGGCACCACCCGCGACAGCCCGGCCAGGTCGTCCCAGGTCAGCACGATGCCCGCGGCGGCCGCCATGGCCACCAGGTGCAGCGTGTGGTTGGTCGAGCCGCCGGTCGCCAGCAGGGCGACGCAGGCGTTCACGATGGCCTTCTCGTCGACCACCTCGCCGATCGGCGTGTACTCCCCGCCGTGCGCGGTGATCTGCACCGCCCTGCGTCCCGCGGCCCCGGTCAGGGCGTGGCGCAGCTCGGTGTGCGGGTTGACGAACGTCGAGCCCGGCAGGTGCAGGCCCATGACCTCCATCAGCGCCTGGTTGGAGTTGGCGGTGCCGTAGAAGGTGCAGGTGCCGGGGGAGTGGTACGACCTGGCCTCCGCGTCGAGCAGCTCGTCCCTGCCCACCTTGCCCTCGGCGAACAGCTGCCGGGTGCGCGCCTTGACCTTGTTCGGCAGGCCGGAGGTCATCGGCCCGGCCGGCACGAAGAGCGCGGGCAGGTGCCCGAAGTGCAGCGCCCCGATGAACAGCCCCGGCACGATCTTGTCGCACACGCCCAGCAGCAGCGTCGCGTCGAACATGTCGTGCGACAGCGCGATCGCGGTGGCCATGGCGATCACGTCGCGGCTGTAGAGGGACAGCTCCATGCCGGGCCGCCCCTGCGTGATGCCGTCGCACATCGCGGGCACCCCGCCCGCCACCTGCGCGACGCCCCCGGCCTTGCGCACGGCCGCCTTCAGCTCCTGCGGGTACGTCTCGTACGGCTGGTGCGCGGAGAGCATGTCGTTGTAGCTGGTCACGATGGCCACGCCCGGCTTCGCCGTGCCGCGCAGGGCGGGCTTGTCCTCGCCCGGCGCGCCCGCGAAGCCGTGCGCCAGGTTCGCGCAGCCGAGGTGCGCCCGCGCGGGGCCCTTCGCCCGCGCGGCCTCGCCGTCACGGCGGATCCGCGCGAGGTACGCGGTCCGGCTGGCGGCGCTCCGCTCGGCGATCCGGTCGGTGATCTCCTGAATGACGGGGTTCATGCACCCTCCTTCGTCGGGCCGGTGAACCCGAGGTCGCTCCGTGTGATGACCGGCCCGATGACCGGCTTGGTGGTCGGCCCGCCGCGCTCGTTCACGCGTCCTCCTCGTGCCACGCACGACCGCTGCGGCCGAGCAGTTCGTGGGCTCCCGCGGGGCCGGTCGTTCCCGCGGGGTAGGGCTCGGGCAGCCCGGCCCGTGACTCCCAGGCGTGCAGGATCGGGTCGATCCAGCGCCAGGCCGCCTCCACCTCGTCGCGCCGCATGAACAGCGTCGGGTTCCCGGCCAGCACGTCGGTCAGCAGCCGCTCGTACGCCTCCGGCACCCGCGCCGTGAACGTCTCGCCGAAACTCAGCGACAGCGGCACCGGCTTCGGCGTCACCTCGCCCGCGCCCGGCTCCTTGGCCATGATGTGCAGCCGGATGCCCTCCTCCGGCTGCAGCCGCAGCACCAGGCGGTTCGGTGCGCCGCCGGGGTAGATGGAGTGCGGCACGTCCTTGAACTGCACCACGATCTCCGAACGCCGGTACGGCATCCGCTTGCCGGTGCGCAGGTAGAACGGCACCCCCGCCCACCTCCAGTTCTTCACCTCGGCGCGGATCGCGGTGAACGTCTCCACCCGCCGCGAGGCCTCGGTCGGCGGCGTGGAGGCGGGCTCGTCGAGGTAGCCGGGCATGCCGTCCGCGCCGACGTACTGGCCGCGCACGGTGAAGCGGTCGACCTCGGTGCCCGTGATCGGCCGCAGCGCCTGCAGCACCTTGACCTTCTCGTCGCGCACGGCCTCGCGGTCGCTGCGGGCGGGCGGCTCCATCGCGGTCAGCGTGAGGAGCTGGAGCAGGTGGTTCTGCACCATGTCGCGCAGCGCGCCGGCGTGGTCGTAGTAGCCGCGCCTGCCGGGCGTCCCGACGGTCTCGGCCGCGGTGATCTGGACGTGGTCGATCCACAACGAGTTCCAGATCGGCTCGAGGAAGGCGTTGGCGAAGCGCAGGACCAAGAGGTTCTGGACGGTCTCCTTGCCCAGGTAGTGGTCGATGCGGAAGATCTGGTGCTCGTCGAAGATGGCGCCGACCTCGTCGTTGATGCGCTGCGCGCTCGGCAGGTCGTGGCCCAGGGGCTTCTCCAGGACCACGCGCGAGCGCGGCGTCACCAGCCCGGCCTGGTCGAGCTCGCGGCAGAACGGCCCGAACGTGCGGGGCGGGCTGGCCAGGTAGAACACGCGATCGCGCTGCTCGTGCCCGGCCAGCAGCCTGCCGAGCGCGCCCCAGCCCGCTCTGTCGGCCCCGCCGGCGTCTCGTCCGGTGTCCGCGCCGACGTCGATCGAGACGTGGTGCAGGCGGCCGAGGAACCGCTGCCACCCGGCCTGGTCGTCGGCCGGCACCTGGTCGCGCACCTCGGCGTCCACCTTGCCGCGGAAGTCGGCGTCGGTCAGCCCGCCCCTGGACATGGCGATGATGCGGGATTCATGGGAGAGCCGGCCGTCCCTGTCGCAGTGGTAGAGCGCCGGGATCAGCTTGCGCATGGACAGGTCGCCGGTCCCGCCGAAGACGACGAGGTCGGCGGTGTGCGCACCGGGGTGATCCGCGGGCTGATTCGTAGGGCGATCTGCGGGTGAGGTCGAGAGGGGGGACACGGTTGAGAGCTCCATGATCTACCAAGCAGGGACAGAACGGACAATAACCAGAGTTTGGTGCATGCACAAGCGGAGTTTTGGCATCTGAGATAAAAAAGTCTCGACTTTTCATTACCTAACCCCATGTGGTTCACTTAGCCGATGCCTCGACGTACTGCCGCGACCCTCGCCACAAGTGGTGAGGTGCTCCGCCTCATCCGCTCCGGAGAGGCCGTGACACGCGGCGATCTCGGCCGGGTGACCGGCCTGTCGCGTCCCGCGGTGCAGTTGCGCGTCGGCGAGCTGCTGGAACGCGGCCTGGTCGTGGAGCGCGCCGACGCCCCGTCCACCGGCGGGCGGCCGCCGGTCCGGCTGGAGTTCAACGCCTCGGGCGGCGTGGTGCTGGTGGCGGCGCTCGGGGCGAGCCGCACCAGCGTCGCCGTCTGCGACCTGGCCGGGCGCCAGCTCGACGGCCGCGAGTTCGCGATGGACGTGGAGCAGGGTCCCGACGTGGTGCTGCCGCTGCTCATGGACACCTGGGACGAACTGCTCGGCGGCCGTCCCCGCTCGATGGTCGCGGGTGTCGGCATGGGCGTGCCGGCGACGGTCGAGTTCGCGCAGGGCCGCACGGAGAGCGCCCGCGTGATGGCCTCGTGGACCGGCGTGGTGATCCCCCCGATCATCCGCGAGCGGTTCCCCGTCCCGGTGCTCGTCGACAACGACGTCAACGTGCTGGCCATCGGCGAGCACCGCGGCGCCTACCCCGACCTCGACGACCTGATGTTCGTGAAGATCTCGACGCGGATCGGCGCGGGCGTCGTCGCCGGCGGCGGGATCCTGCGCGGCGCGCTGGGCGCCGCGGGCGAGATCGGGCACATCCCCGTGCTCGACGGCGGCGACGTGTTGTGCCGGTGCGGCAACACCGGCTGCGTCGACTCCGTCGCCAGCGGCACCGCGCTGCTGCGCGACCTCCGGGCGCGCGGCAAGGACGTCACGACGATCGCCGACGTGACGGCGCTGGTGCGGGCGGGCGACGCCGAGACGATGGCCACCGTGCGCGAGGCGGGGCGCAGGATCGGCGAGGTGCTCGCCGGGGCGGTCAACATCCTCAACCCGTCGGTGGTGGTGCTGGGCGGCGACGTGGCCGAGGCGTTCGGGCCGCTCGTGTCGAGCATCCGCGAGGTCGTCTACCGCCGCTCCACCGCCCTCGCCACCCGCAGGCTGCGCATCGAGCCGAGCCGGCTCGGGGCGGGCGCCGGCATCAGCGGGTGCGCGGTGATGGTGCTCGACCACGTGCTGTCGCCCGAGGCCGTCGACGAGGCGATGACGCTCTCCGCCCTGCGCCCGGAGCGCGCGGCCTCCGGCTAGAGGTCCCAGCGTGGCTCGGAGCTCTCCGGCGGGCCTGCGAACGACCCTCCGCCGAGTGGGACACCACGTTCGCCGAAGGTCTCGGCTACCTCCTCGACGGGATGGAGCAGGCCGAGCGGGCGCGGCGACGCGAGACCGGCGGCCCCGGCTGGACCGGCTCGTAAAAAGCAGGGCAGAACGCTTCACGCCGGAGATGTGGCGGAGGATCGTTCGCGATACGGGCGACATGTCGCCACGGCGCACGGCCGGCAGGGCGCGTCGTCACGGCGAGCAACCCGTTGGTTTTCACGACTGGCCAGGACGGGCGGTCACGGGGGCGGCGCGTGCGGTGCCGCCGGCCTGCCGTAAGGGGAGGGGCTCGGCGTTCGCGGCGGGTGCGATGCGGTGAAGCGCGAGCCGGCCCCAGGCCCGGCGGTGTCCGCGTTGCCGGCCCGGCCGGCGGCGGATCCCGCCGAGCCGGACCGCGGCGCGGTGGAGCTCGCGCCGACGCGCTGCGCCGCGGCGGAGCGCGTGGCCGCCAGCCGGGAGTCGACGGACCTCGCGACGACGGACCGCGCGACGACGGGCCGGGCAGACGGGACTGCGGCGGGCGGGGCGTTGCGGGAGGCGAGCCGGGAGGTACGCGTGCCGGGGCGGGCGGTGCGCGCGTCAAGCCCGGGGGTGCGCGCGTCAAGCCGGATGGCGCGCGAGTCAGGCGGGGTGGCGCGCGAGCCAGGCCGGGAGGTGCGCGAGCCGGGTGGGGCGGTCCGCGCGTCGGGTGGGACGGGGCGCGCGTCGGACTGGGCGACGACGGGCTGGGCGACGACGGGCTGGGCGGGCCGGGTGGCGGGCCTGGTGGGCCGGGTGGCGCGCTGGGCGGGCCGGGTGGCGCGCTGGGGGGATGTGGGCGAGGCGAGCCGGGTGGAGGTGGGCCGGACCGGCTCGGCGGAGGCGAACTGGATGGAGGCGGCCGGCGTGCCGCCCGGTGACGGGGTGGCCGTGCGGGTGGCGGTGGGACGCTCCGTGACCGGAGGGAAGGGCGGGACGTCGCCGGGCACACGGTCGGAGACGGCGGGCCAGTGGAGCGGGTCCAGGTCGCTGGGGTACGGCGTACGCACCACCAGGATGGCGGCCGCGATCAGCATGACCACGCCGAGCAGGACGCCGGTGACCATCAGCGCCCGCCCGCGCCACCCGCCCTCGTCGGCGGGCGCGGCGGGCCCGGGTCCACGGCGCGGTCCAGTCATCCCTCACATGCTAGAGATGTGGCGGACCGATCGGGCAATGTGCTGGTAAATCACTAAAAATCCAGTGATGTCGGGTGGCGAGCTCAGCACGTGCACAGCAGCCCGCGCAGCGCCGTCTCCAGGCACAGGCCGGAACGCGCGGGACGCGGCCAGGGGAAACGCACGAGCGATTCGTCCACCCGTACGGTCGCCCCGAACCGGTCCAGCTCCCACATCCACACCTCGCCCGCCTGCTCGCCCAGCTGCCTGGACACGCCGGCCGTGAGCTGCGGCCGGTGCGAGGCGTTGACGTGGGCGAGCACCCGTTCGGCCGTCTCGGTGAGCGGGTCGGGCGCCGCGCCCAGGTAGTCGTCGGCGTCGAGCACCCCCGACTCCTGCCCGGTCAGGTAGACGACCTGGCCGACGTCCAGCCGCAGCAGCCGGGGAGCGTCGGGCCGCCCGTACCGCTCCAGCGCCTTGAACAGGCTCTCGTCCGGGCAGTGCGTGGCCACCGCGACCGCCGACGAGCGCGCCTCGCCCTCGGGAACGGCCTCCGCCCAGCCCTGCACCTCGATCAGCCCGCGCGGGTGGGTGGCGGAGCCCAGCTGCCGCATCGCCGTCAGGTTCACCGCCACGACGGCGTCCTCGCGCAGGCCGTGCAGCGTCTCCCCGGGCAGCACCAGGAGCACCGGACGTCCGCGCTCGTCAACTCCTCCGCGCGCGGGTGACGGGGCGCCGTCGACGGACAGCTTGGCGACGCCGGCGGTCGCGGCGAGGGTGCGGACCCGCTCGGGGATCGGCAGCATGACGCCTCCTTGAGTACGGATATCATGTGTTAGGTTAGGCAAGCCTAAGTAAGGGATACCTAATCACATCGAGGTGAACGTGCGCTACACCGGCCCGAAGGTGCGACTGTCACGTCGCGCCGGCGTCCCGCTGACCAGGAAAGCCGTCCGCTACTTCGAGCAGCGCCCCTACCCGCCGGGCGAGCACGGCCGTAAGACCAACCGCCGCAACACCGGCGACTACGGTCTGCGGCTGATGGAGAAGCAGAAGCTGCGCTGGTACTACGACGTGTCCGAGCGGCAGTTGCGCCGCTACTGGGACCTCGCTCTGCGCAAGCCGGGCGCGTCCGGCGCCGAGCTGGTCACGCTGCTGGAGACCCGCCTGGCCTCGCTCGTGCTGCGCGCAGGGCTGGCACCGTCCATCTACGCGGCCAGGCAGTACGTCAACCACGGTCACATCGCCGTGGACGGCCGCAAGGTGGACATTCCCAGCTACCTGGTCAGGCCGGGACAGGTGGTCACGGTCAGGGAGCGCTCGCGCAGGATGCAGCCGTTCGTGGCCGCCGCCGAGGGCGTGTACGCCGACGACCGGATCGCCCCCTACCTCGCGGTCGACCACGCCGACCTTCGCTGCACGCTGACGCACCGGCCGGAGCGCGAGCAGATCGACCTCCCGGTGGACGAGCAGCTCGTCGTGGAGTTCTACTCCCGGTAGCTCGGTCCAGGGCCCGCTGCGCGCAGCTCGGCCAGCTCCTTGCGCAGCTCGGCGAGCTCGTCGAGGATGCGCTGGGTGTGATCGCCGGTCTCCTCCCTGGCGGCGGCGCGCTCCTCGGAGTTCTCCTCGTCCATCGCGCTGACCACGACGGCGAGGAACAGGTTCAGCACGACGAACGTGCACACCAGGATGAAGATCGTGAAGAAGATCCAGGCCGACGGATGGCGATCCATCACCTCTTTGGCGATGTTGCCCCAGTCGTCACCCGTCATGGTCTGGTAGAGGGTGAACAACGACGTGGGCAGGCTGCCGAACCTGGTGGGGGCGGCCTGCCCGTAGAGCTTGGTGGCCATGACGGCGGCCACGTAGAGCACCAGGGAGAGCAGCACCACGATCGAGCTCATCCCCGGCAGGGCGCGCAGCAGCGCCGAGACGACGCGGCGCAGGCTCGGCACGACCGACAACAACCGCAACGCGCGCAGGATGCGCAGGGAGCGCAGCACCGACAGGCCGCCGGTCGCCGGGACGAGGGCGATGCCGACGATCACCGCGTCGAAGATGTTCCACGGGTCGCGGACGAACGCCGAACGCTCGACGTAGATCTTGGCCAGCAGTTCGACGACGAAGATGTAGAGCGCGACATGGTCGACGAGGGTGAGCAGGTCGCCGTGGCGCTGGACCATCTGAGGGAAGGTCTCGAGTCCCAGAACGGCCGCGTTGGTCAGGATGACCGCGATGATGAACCGCTGGAAGCGCCGGTGGGCGAGGAAGTCGCGCATGCGTTCACGCACGGGGGTAGGCTCCTAAGGCAATGATCGTGTTGCCCCACCATGATGGCGCAAGATGATCAAGTAGGAGACCGTGGTATAACCCACACGACCAGGCAGGGGAAGGGCCGGATCACATGTCCTATCCGCATTACGGCCCTTCCTTCTACGGCCCACCCCCTCAGAGCCACCCCAACGGCACCGCCATCCTCGTGCTGGGCATCCTGAGCCTGGTGGTCTGCAGCCTCCTCGGGCCCTTCGCCTGGGTGATGGGCAACAGGGCGCTGCGCGAGATCGACGAGAGCGGCTATTACTACGAGAACCGCGGCTCGATCCAGGCAGGGCGCATCTGCGGCATCATCGCCAGCGTCCTGATGATGCTCACGTTCGGGTCCGTCTTCTTCCTCCTGGGCATGGCGTTCCTGACCAGCGGCGCCTAGCGCCGCCGGCCGTAGTCGCCGAGGCCCGGCTCCAGCAGGTCGAACGCCTTCTCCGCCTGCGCTCTGAGGTCGGGTTCGATGCTCTCCCACTCCTCGCCGGCGAGCCTCCTGCTCACCGAATAGTCGGTGAGCAGCCGCGCCGTGGTGAGGATGTGCGCCGCGACGAGCCTGGGCCGGAGGTCGTCGGAATCCGCGTCGAGTTCGTCGGCGAGCGCTCGAGTCAGCACCTTCTCTCGCTGCTCGTGCACCTCGCGCATCCGGGCGACCAGCGCCGGGCTGGCGTCCACGATCCTGGCGAACACGTCGGTGCCCAGGTTGAACCCGTATCGCCAGTCCTGGGTGTCGATGGCGTGGAGCACGTCGCGCCGGAAGGCCCGCACCACGCTCTCGCCGGGCTCGCGCTCCCGCAGCACCCGCACGGGGTGGTCCACGGCCAGGTGCTGCCGGTCGGCGAACAGGTCCTCCTTGGTGCTGAAGTAGTTGAACACCGTGTTGACCGACACGTCGGCGGCCCGCGCCACCTCGGCCACGGTCACGTTGTCGAACCCCTTGGCCATGAACAGCCCCATCGCGATGTCGGCGATGCGCTCCCTGGTCTCGCGTTTCTTCCGCTCCCGCAGCCCTTCACCCATGTCACCATCGTACCCAAATTGCAGTCACACCAATTTTATGGTTACCTCAATTTTGGAGGCGATGAAATGATCAAGACTTCGGGTCTGAGCAAGACCTTCGACGGCGGCGTGGAGGCCGTCAGAGACCTCGGCATAGCGGTGGAGCGCGGTGAGATCGTGGGTTTCCTCGGTCCGAACGGCGCGGGCAAGACCACGACCATGCGCATGCTGACCACCCTGCTGCGCCCCACGTCCGGCACCGCCACGGTGGCCGGCCACGACCTGCGGGCCGATGCGAAGGAGGTGCGCAGGCACATCGGCTACGTCTCCCAGGGCGGCGGCATCCTGCCGACCACACCGCTCAAGGGAGAGCTCGAACTCCAGGGCATGCTCTACGGGCTGAGCCGCCGGGAGTCCGCCGCCAAGGCAGGTGAGGTCCTGGCCAGGCTGGACCTCGCGGGCCTGGAGACCAGGCCCGGCGGCGCGCTCTCCGGCGGCCAGCGCCGCCGCTTCGACATCGCGTTCGCGCTGCTGCACGACCCGGCGCTGCTCTTCCTCGACGAGCCGACGACCGGCCTCGACCCGCAGAGCCGGGCCAACCTGTGGGGCCACATCCGCGCGCTGCGCGAGGAGAAGGGCATGACGGTGTTCCTCACGACCCACTACCTCGACGAGGCCGACGCTCTCTGCGACCGGCTGTTGATCATCGACCACGGGCAGATCGTGGCCGAGGGCGCCCCGGCCGAGCTCAAGACCGGCGGGCGCACGCTCGACGAGGTGTTCCTCGACATCACCGGCAGGTCGCTCCGCGAGGAGAGCGAGCTGCCGGGGAAGGGCGTCTGATGCTCCGCGACACGTGGGTGCTGTTCCGCCACGGCGTGGGCGTCACGCTCCGGCAGAAGGTCGGCGTCCTCTTCGGCGCGGTCCAGCCGCTGCTCTTCCTCGTGCTGTTCGGGCCCATCTTCGCCACGTTCGGCACCTGGGAGACGCTCGTGCCGGGCCTGATCATCCAGCTCGGCCTGATGAGCATGGGGCTGGCCGGGTTCGGCATCGTCTTCGAGAAACGCTCCGGCGTGCTGGAGCGGATGCGTGTCACCCCCGCCAGCCGGCTGGCGCTGCTGCTCGGGCGTGTGCTCACCAACGCGGTCACGCTGATCCTGCAGACGCTGCTGCTCCTGGCGGTGGGCTTCGCCTTCGGCCTGCGCGCACCCGCACTCGGGCTGGCGGCCGGGTCCGTGCTGGTCGTCGTGCTCGGGCTGAGCCTGGCCGCGCTGTCGTACGCCGTCGCCCTGACGATGAACGAGCAGCTGTTCGCGCCGGTGATGTCCACGGCGGTGATCCCGCTCATCCTGCTGTCCGGCTCGTTCCTGCCGATGTCGATGGCGCCGGGCTGGCTCGACGCCCTCTCGCACGTCAGCCCGTTCCGGTATGTGCTGGAGGCCCTGCGCGACCTGTTCCACGGCCACTACCTGACGGGCACGGTCGGCGCCGGCGTGGCGGTGACCGCGGTCTTCGCCGTGGTCAGCCTCACCATCGGGACGCGCGTGTTCAACAGGGAGAACGCGTAAGGTGCGCGGCGTGGCCGGACCGCGCTCCGGCCACGCCGCGCGTCAGGCCGCGCTTCTGGCGCGGCGCTGCAGGGCCGTGATGACGCCCGCCGGGTCCACGATCCCGTAGCCGTAGCCGTAGTCGAACCCCACCTCGCTGCGGTCCTCCGCGGTGCGCCGCAGCAGCGCGCGCAGCTGGGCGGGCGACAGCCTGTCCGCCGGCCACATGGTGCGCACCGCCGCCACGAGCCCGGCCGCCACCGGCGTCGCCGCCGACGTGCCCGAGTCGGGCGAGCCGGGGCCCAGCGCCTGGGACCCGGAGAAATGTGTGTACGCGCAGAGGTCCGGCTTGCGGGCGGTCAGCCGTCCCGGCCCCTGCGAGGAGTAGCCCACCCGCTCGCCGTTGACGTCGATGCCGCCGATCGACAGGGCCTTCGGATGGGAGTTGGCGCCCACGATCGGCCGGGAGGGGAAGGCGCACCGGCCGTCGGGGCACTCGCGGCCGCAGTTGCCCGCCGCGAACAGCACGTCCGCGCCCGCCCGGTCCAGGCCGGCCACCATCAGGTTGAACGGGTGGGCGGCGTTGTCGGAGTAGTTGCCGGGATGCCCGACGGGAAAGTCCCACTCGGGCGAGAACGATCCCCACGAGTTGCTCACCACGAGCGCCCTGGATCCCGCGGGCTGGGCGTCGAGCACGTTGCGCAGGTGCGCGAAGGCCGACACCGCGTCCGACAGCAGCCCGTCCATCTCCGAGCCGCCCGGCCGGGTGGACAGCAGCACCGGGATGTCGACGAGCGACGCGTGTGGGGCCGCGATGAGGGCGTCGAACGCGCACATCGTGCCGTGGTCCACCTCGAACTCGCCCGGCGAGCCCGACACTCCCGGCGGGCTCCAGGAGCGCTCGGCGTCCAGCGTGACGCCCCTGCCGAGCTGCCTGGCCGTGTGGGCGGCGTTGATGCCGTTGTCGAGCACGGCCAGCGCGACCCCGGAGCCGTCGAGGCCCTCGGCGTGCAGCCCGGGGACGTGCAGCAGGCGTTCGACGTCGTGCCAGTCGCCGGCCGGCGGATCGCCCCCGCACACCGGCGCCGACCCGATGACCGGATCGGCGAAGATGCCGACCACGTCGGTCCTGATGCCGGGGAGCAGCGTGACCCTGGAGGCCAGCTCGTCGTCGGAGATCGTCCCCCGGACCAGGACCGACGCGTCCTCGGCGGCCAGCGAGAAGTCGAGCGGCTGATTGAGCGAGAGCGGGTCGCCGCCGGTCGAGGGGACGGGCCTGGGCACGGCCACGGGCACGAACGCCGAGTCGAGCTCGACTCCGGGCAACCCGTCGGCGACGTCGGCCGTGGTGGCGGCCTGGCCGGGGTCGGCGACGGCCGCGACCAGGTCGGGCGAGGGACGGAGCTGGATCAGGACCCGCATGTGTCACCACCAACGTGTGTGGGGGAGCGAACGTCCCAACATTCCTGCATCCGCCCGCCCGCGTCCAGCGGATCGCACCGGTTTTGACCTGCGGAAATGCGCTAATCGCCGCGAAGCGGACGACTTTTGTCCGCGGCTCGCCGGACTTCCGTGCCGGCGATCTTTTCACTACGGTGAGGCAGCATGACGCTGGAGGCCAGGAAGCCGGTCGACGACGGGGAGAAGACGCACTGGCTGGCGGTGCGGCCGAGGCTCATCCTCGCCAGCGCCTTCATGCTCTTCCTCGAGCTGGCACTGATCAGGTGGACCGGATCCAACATCGTCCACCTCAGCTACTTCACGAACTTCGTGCTGCTCGGCTCGTTCCTCGGCATCGGGCTCGGCTTCCTGCGCGTAGGCCGGTCGCGGCGGCAGCCCTACTACTCGCCCGTCGTGCTCGCCCTCCTGGTCGTGGTCGTGCTGACCTTCCCGGTGACCGTCGACAGGAACACCGAGGGCGTCCTCTACTGGACGAGCCTGTCCACCAGCGGCCCGCCCGCGTGGCTGATCCTGCCGGTGATCTTCTGCGCCGCCGCGCTGGTGCTCATGGGCCCCGCCGAGCTCGTCGGACGCTGCTTCCCCGAACTGCCGCGCCTGGAGGCGTACCGCTACGACCTGGTCGGCAGCCTCACCGGCATCGCCGCGTTCACCGCGCTGTCCTTCCTGAGCGCGCCGCCGGTGTTCTGGGGCCTGATCGCCGCGATCTGCTACGCGCTGCTGCTGGCGCCCCGGCCGCGCGCCCTCTACGTGGGGCTGGTGACCGTGCCCTCGCTGGCCGTCGTCGGGCTGCTGCTGGCCGAGACGCTGACCGCGGGGGCGATCTGGTCGCCGTACTACAAGGTCACGTCCAGGCAGCTCCAGCAGCTGGGCGTCGCCGTCACCGACATCGCGGTCAACGGCATCCCGCACCAGCAGGCCGTGCCCGCCGCCGCCCGGCTGCAGTGGGAGCGCCAGTACGGCCTGCCGTACGAACGGACCACGAAACCGCCCAAGGACGTGCTCATCGTCGGCGCCGGCAGCGGCACCGACGTGGCGATCGCGCTGTCCAAGGGCGCCGCCCGCGTCGACGCCGTCGAGATCGACCCCAAGCTGCGCGAGCTCGGCGGCTCCGTCCACCCCGACCGGCCCTACGACGACCCGCGCGTCACCACCCACATCACCGACGGCCGCGCCTTCCTGGAACGTACCGGCGAGAAGTACGACCTCATCCTCTTCGCCCTGCCCGACTCTCTCACCCTCGTCTCCGGAGCCAGCTCGCTGCGCCTGGAGAGCTACCTGTTCACCGAAGAGGCCATGCAGGCCGCCCGCGAGCACCTGAAGCCGGGCGGCGCCTTCTCGATGTACAACTACTACCGCGAGAGCTGGCTCGTCGACCGCCTCGCGGCCACCATGCAGAGCGCCTTCGGCCACAAGCCGTGCGTCGACGTCGTCAGCGTCGCCGGCCAGCAGGCCGTCATCACCGCCGGCCTGAGCGAGGCCGACCAGCGCTGCGGCGCCGCCTGGGCCGGAGCCGCCCCCGGCACCCCGGCCCCCGCCGACGACGACCGCCCCTTCCTCTACCTCAAGGACGCGACGATCCCGCCGATCTACATCATCACGCTCGGCCTGATCCTCATCGTCAGCCTCCTCGCCGTCCGCGTCGTCGCGGGCCCTTATGACCGGATGCGGCCGTACGCCGACCTGTTCCTGCTGGGCGTGGCGTTCATGCTGCTGGAGACCAAGAGCGTGACCGGGTTCGCGCTGCTGTTCGGCACGACGTGGGTGGTCAACGCGATCGTCTTCGCCGGCGTGCTCGTCGCGGTCCTCGCCGCCGTCGAGGTGACCCGCCGCTTCCGCACCCCGCCGCTGCCCGTCATGTACGGCGTGCTGCTCGCCGGCCTGCTGCTGGCCTGGCTGGTGCCGAACGCGTGGCTGCTGTCCCTGCCGCTGCCGCTGCGCGCGGTGGCCGCGGTGACCGTGGCCTTCCTGCCGATCTTCGCCGCGAACATCGTCTTCGCCAAGCGGTTCGCCGACACCGCAGACGCCACCACGTCCTTCGGCGCCAACCTGCTGGGCGCCATGGTGGGCGGCTGCCTGGAGTACGCCGCGCTGATCATCGGGTACAAGGGCCTGCTGATCGTGGCGGCCCTGCTCTACATCGGGGCGCTGGTGCTGCTGCCGGGGAAGAAGGCCGCGCCGGTGTGACGTGAGGGGCCGTCACCGGCCGCCTGACCGGGCTCGCCCTGGCGGCGCCGCCCGCGCAGCAGCCTCTGGCCGGGCCCGAGGGGGGGTGTACAGGACCTCGACGAGGCGTGCCGGGTCCAGGTGGGGCGTCTCGGCTGAGAGCGGGTGTGCCGGGTCCTCAGCGCGGCGTGCCGGGTCTCAAGCCGAGGTGTCCCGGTCTCAGCGCGAATGCCGGTGCGGTGTGCCGGGTCTCAAAGGCCGCAGAGTTCCTCGAGGGACTTGGCGTCGTCCCCCTTGCGCTTCTGGCTGTTCCTCGTCGGCGTCTGCGTCGGCTGGGCGGCCTGGGTCTTCACCGAGCTGGACGTGGTGGTCGGCGAGGCGCCCACGTGGGCCGTCTGCGCCTGCTTGGCCGGCCGGAGCGAGGAGGCGATCGCCTTGCGCGCCGCGGTGCGGATCTTCGCCCACTCGGGGTTGCCCGGCCAGAACTGTGGCGGTACGAACTGCAGGCTGGTGATCTTGGCGTCCTTGACCTTGACGGCCAGTTCCACCAGCGGCTGCACGAGGTGTTGCGGGATGTTGGTGCGCGCGAGCCGCTTGGCCGCACCGGCGATCTTGGTGAAGTTGGTGAGGATCACGGCGGGCGTGGCCTGCTGGGCGAAGGCGCCGATGACGCAGCGCTGGCGGCCCATGCGGGAGAAGTCGTCGCTGTTGACCCTGGACCGGCCGTACCAGAGGGCCTCCTCGCCGCTGAGCCGCCGGTAGCCGGCCTTGATCGTGCCCGCGGTGCCGTAGAGGCCGCCCCACTTGACGTCCTGCTCGACCCGGATCTTGAGGCCGCCGATGGCGTCGACCAGGTCCGCGAAGCCGTACATGTTCATCATCGCGTAGTAGTCGATCTTCAGGCCGAGCGTGTGGCCGATGGCGTCCATGAGGGCCCGCGGGCCCTTGTTCTTGCCGCCCATGATCTCGGGATGGTCGTTGGCGTACTGCCACACCTCGTTGAGCAGGCCGCCGTTGGGAAGCTCGGCCAGGTAGCCGTTCGGGAACTGGGCGTGCAGCGGCGACGAGGTGGGGAAGCGTACGTGCTGCAGGTTGCGCGGCAGGCTGAACAGGACGGTGGCGCCGCTCTTGATGTCCACGCTGGCCACCGTCATGCTGTCGGTCCGTACGCCGGTACGGTTGCTCGCCGCGTCGCCGCCGATCAGCAGGAAGTTCACCCGATCCCTGCCGTGCCAGGGGTCCTCGCCCTCCTTGGCCGCCGGCGGCACGTCGGAGTCGTCCGACGAGGGGAAGATGCCGTTGATGGTGCTGCGGAACGTCATCACGGTGTTGGCGGTGAGGGCGAACGGCGACATGACCGCCACGCACAGCACGCCGACCACGATGCCGGTGATCATCTGGCCCTGCTGGTTGAGCTTGCTCGGGCCGAGCGCGATGTACGAGGTCACCAGCAGCGCGAACCACGCCAGCGCGGCGAGCGAGGCGAGGACGACGATCGTCACCAGCATGCCGTCGCCGACGAGCGCGGCGGCGTTCTCCAGGTTGCCGGCGATGCTGAGCCCGTAGGCCAGGGCGGCGAGCACCAGCACCGCGTACACGCTGACGAGCACCAGCCCGATACGACGCTGCCCGGCCCGCAGGTGTGCGGCGCCGGGCACGATGGCGGACAGTGCGGTCCACCCGAGGACGGAGGCGGGGGTCAGCGGCTTGGCGAAGCGCGGCGGGGCGTTGCGCGATGTGGAGCCGGAGCCGCGAGGGGAAGCAGGGCGTGGGCGGCGAGCGGGGCGCCGTTTCCTGCCTCCTGGCACGGTTGCTTCCCCATCCCGATTGCGCACACCCGGCTCCCTACTCGCCTACCAGGCAAAACTGACGTTTGCCCCCCAATGGCCACAAGATTGCCAGGATTCTAGTCCCCATACTTGGACAACAACGACATGTGCCCAACCTGAGATGAATTCCTCATTGACTTCAGGAGGTCGCTGAGGACGACGCCATCCACGTGTTGCACTGGTGCGCCGTGCTCTTCGTCCAGCCCTGCCTGAACCAGCGGTGGTTGTTGACCGGCTTGCCGTGGTCGCGCGGATAGCCCGGATGGTCGCCCACCTGGCCGTAGAACGAGAACAGCCGGCTTCTGTTGGACGTGCTCACCGGGTACGACGACGCGACCGAGCGCATCCACATGCCGCCGAAGCACGTGGCCTGCAGCTCCAGCCGCCTGCTGAGGGCGAGCTTGGCGTTCCTGTTCGAGGTGTCCAGCGTGGAGCGCCACCACGAGTTCATCAGGCCCGTGATGTTCTGCACGTGGTGGCCGTACTCGTGGGCCATCATGCTGATGATCCCGCCGTGCCAGGAGATGATCTGCCCGTAGCCGCGGGCGTTGCCGTTGCCCCTGGCCATGGCCGAGGTGGAGGCGTAGATCGTGTTGTTCTGCGGGCAGTAGTACGGGACGATGTTCCCCGGCGACGGGTAGTCGCCGCACGCGCCCCTGCCCCGTCTGGCGGCGATGGCGTAGCCGGGCGGGCTGAACCTGATGCCCTGCTTCTCCAGGATGGGCTTCCACGCCCGGTCCATGCACTTGCCGGTCTTCAGGATCAGCGCCTTGAGCTGGCTGTGGCTGAAGATGCTCGCGTTGCCCGCCGGGCATCTGAGCCTGGGCAGGATGCCGGCACGGTACATCGTGTTGTTCTTCAGGCTCGTGTTGAGCGTGACGGTCCGCCGCGGCTCCTGCTCCGCCTCCTCCGTCTCCCGCTCCGTCGGCCGGCTCGTGGGCTCGCTGGTGGTGGGCTCGTCGGTCGGCTCCTGGGTCCGCGTGCGCTTGGGGAACGGCTCGTCGTCGTCGGTGGCGCGTTCCGAAGGCTCGTACGTCGGGATCGCGATCGGCCTCGAGGTCTCCGACCGCGACGTGCCCTTGAAGACCGCCGCCCCCACGACGATCAGCACGAACAGCGCCGCCACCGAGCCCAGCACGGCGCCGATCACCCCGACGGCGCCCATGCCGGACTTCTTGCGCGGCGGCGGATGCGGCCAGCGCAGCGTCGGCGGCAAGGGAGGCGGTGGCGGGGGCGGAGGGGGCGGCTGCCGGTGCGGCGGCTGCCCGTAAGGCGGCTGCTGCCCGTACGGCTGGCCGCCCTGCGGCGGACCCTGGTAAGGGGGGCCCTGAGGAGGGTGCTGAGGAGGGTGCTGAGGAGGGTGCTGAGGGGAGTGCTGCGGGGGATGGTGCGGGGGGCGCTGGGGCGGCGGTGGCGCCTGCGGCGGCGGGTACGGGCCACCCCCCTGCGGCTGCGGCTGGCGGTAGGCCGGTGGCGGCCACGGCAAGGACGGTGGCCGTTGTGGCTGCCCTGGCCCTTGTGGCGGGGGTGGATACTGCCCGTTCCCTGTCACCGTGTCTCCCCGTTCACGTGGTTGTCTGCTTTCAGTGGCTTTGCGCCGCGGCTTGGCGGACCTTTGCCAAATTTGGGGCAAAAGCATACTGATTTCTCACCCGTCACGGATGTAGCGGTACTCGGTTACGGTCCGAAATCATTCGAGGTGATCTCCGCTATCTTTCGGTCCCGACGGCAGGTGGTGTCCTAGCTTCTTTGGCATGAATCTCCAGCAGCTCCGCTATGTGGTCGCGACTGCGGAGCACCGCACCATGACCGACGCGGCAAGATCGCTCTACATCGCGCAACCCGCGCTCTCCCGCGCGATTCGCGATCTGGAGCGAGAGCTCGGCATGACGCTCTTCGCTCGCTCCGGCCGCGGCGTGGTCGTCACCGCGCAGGGTCGCCGGGTCGTCAAGCTGGCAAGGGAGGCACTCGACGCGGTTCACGAGATCGAGGGACTGGCCAACCAGGCCGGGACCACCGAGGCCGAGCTCCGCATCGCCGCCACACCCAGCCTCGAACCCGGTCTCGCGGGGCGGTTGTTGCCCGCCTACGCGGCACACCACCCGGGAGTGCGCGTGCACATCGTCCGCTGCGACGGCCGTGACGGCGTCGTCAGCGCCATCAGGGATCAGCGGGCCGATCTGGGGCTCACCGATCTCCCCGTGCCCACCGACCTCATCACCCACCCGCTCGAACGCCAGGAGATCGTGCTGATCTCCCCGCCCGGGCTCCAACTCCCCAACCCCGTGCCGATGGGCAAGCTGAACGGCATGCGCCTGGCGCTGCCCGCCCGTGGCAGCCTGCGCCGCAGGGAACTCGACGCGATGTTCGGCAAGTTCGCGGTGACGCCCGTCGTCGTGCTCGAAACCGACGAGCGCAACGGCTGGCTCAACGCGGTACGCGCCGGCCAGGCGTCCCTCCTGTGGTATCGCGGCATGGCCGAACAGGCCGGTCGCGCCGGTCTGGTGGTGCGCTCGCTCGACCCCGCCGTGCGCCGGGTCATCGCGGTCGTCCACGCCCGCCGCCGGTTGCCGCTCATCGCCCAGGACTTCCTGACCACCGCAGAGAAGGGGACCGCCGCCTGACCACTTCGGAACGCTCCATTTCCCTCCACGTCCATCCGACAGGGCCCGGATCATCCGAGCCCGGGGGCCCGGCGAGCACACCGCGCCATTGCAGGGCCCCTGAAGGCCGCAGACGACGTCGTCGCCGGCCCCTGATCCCCAGCACCTCCCGGAACCCCGCCGGCGTGTGCCTTCCCGGCACGTGACAGACGCCGTCCAGGCAGTCCCCGGCGAAGCACGCCTGACGTGGGCGTCCTCGCGTACGACGCGGCGCAGGGCTCCGGCAGGACCACCCGCGCCGCCTGACACGCGCACCCGGCCCCGGCAGGGCCGTGGCCGCTCAGGTCCGGCGGGACAGGCCTAGCGGGACACCGGCAGCCGCACCACGGCCCGCAACCCCGGGCCGGCGTCCTCCAGCGAGACCGTGCCGCCATGTGCCCGCACGGTCTCGCGGACGATCGCCAGCCCGAGGCCGGCGCCGCCCTCGTCGCGGCTGCGCCCGGAATCGAGCCTGGTGAAGCGGTTGAACACCCGATCGCGGTCCTGCTCGGAGATGCCGGGGCCGTCGTCGGTCACCGTCAGCACGCCGTCGGCGGTCAGCGCCACCTCGATCTTGGAGGTGGTGTGGCGTACCGCGTTGTCCATCAGGTTCGTCAGCACCCGGCTCAGGTCGAGGGCGTCGCCGCGCACCACGACCGGGTCGCACACCGTCAGCCGCGCCTCGCCGTACCGGTCGACGACCTGGCGCACCACCTCGTCGAGGTCGACCGGCTCGCGCCTGGCGGGCACGCCGCCGCGCTCGTCCAGGCGGGCCAGCGCCAGCAGGTCCTCGGCCAGCCTGGACAGCCGCATCGTGTCCTCGAGCACGCCCTCGGCGGTCTCCTGCCAGTCCTGGCCGTCCGGATGCCCGAGCGCCACCTCCAGCTGCAGCCGGATGCTGGCCAGCGGGCTGCGCAACTCGTGCGCGGCGTCGGCGACCAGCGCCCGCTGGCGCTGCTCCGCCTCCTCCAGCCTGGCCAGCATGTCGTTGAGCGTGGTGGCCAGCGAGTGCACCTCGTCCCGCGACTGCGGCACCGGCAGCCGCCGCGACCTGGCCGTGTGCGTGACCTCCGAGGCGCCCCTGCGCAGGGCGGCGATCGGCTGCAGCGTCCGGCCGATCATCAGCCAGCTCGCCACCGCGAGCAGCACGACCAGCGCGGGCGTGCCGACGAACAGCACCCTGGCCGCCGTGCCGAGGCTCGTCTGGATCTCGCTGACGGGCCTGGCCGCCACCACGGTCTGGCCGCGGTCCGCGCGCAGCACGATCACCCGCAGGAACCCCGGGATCGCGTACGGCCGCCCGTCCAGCAGCGTGGCCTGCCCGTCCGCCAGCACCTTCTCCCTGGCCTCCGCGTCGAGCAGCGGCACCAGCCGGTCGGCTCCGTACGTGACGTGCGTGATCCGCCCGCGGTCGTCGATGACCTGCACGATCGTGCCGTCGTGGGTGGTGATCGGGCTGGTGAGCGTCCCGGCGTCGGCCGCCACGCGAACGGCCTGCGCCTGCGCCCTCGTCGACTCGTCCACGGTGTCGATCAGGGCCCGGTCGAGCACGCTGAGCAGCACCGACGCCGAGACCGCGAGCGCCAGCGCCAGCACCGCGGCGGCCGCCACCGTGAGGCGGAACCGCAATCCCTGCCGCCGCCACCAGTCCAGCGGCGAGTCAGCCACCGTCGCCCGCCAGCCGGTAGCCGGCGCCGCGCACGGTCTGCAGAGCGTTCCTGCCGAAGGGGGCGTCGATCTTGCGCCGCAGGTAGCCGACGTACACCTCGACCACGTTGGGGTCGGTGTCGAAGGTGTCCCACACGTGCTCGAGGATCTCCGACTTCGACACCACCTCGTCGCGCCTGCGCATGAGGAACTCCAGCAGCGCGAACTCCCTGGGCGTCAGCTCGACCGGCCGCTCGCCCCGCTCCACCCTGCGCCGCGCCGGGTCCAGCGACAGGTCGCCCGCCACGAGCACCGACGGCCGCCGCCCAGAGTCGCGCCGCAGCAGCGCCCGCAACCTGGCCACCAGCACCACGTACGAGAACGGCTTGGTCAGGTAGTCGTCGGCGCCCAGGTCGAGCCCGTCGGCCATGTCGTACTCGCCGTCCTTGGCCGACAACATGAGGATGGGCACCCAGTTCTCCTCGGCGCGCAGCCGCTTGCACACGTTGTAGCCCGACAACCTCGGCAGCATGATGTCGAGCACCACGACGTCGTAGTCGCCGTGCCGGGCGGCGTGCAGTCCCTCCTCGCCGTCGTGGGCGAGGTCCACGGCGAACCCCTCCGCCTGGAGCCCCCGCTGGAGCGCGGCGGCCATCCGCCGCTCGTCCTCGACGACAAGCACTCTCATGTGGCGATTCTCCTGTCCTTGGCTGAGACGGCGCTGAGAAGGCTGAGAGCCGTCTCAGAAAGTCTCAGGTCCGCCTAAGGATGCATGACGCAGGCTCTGAGCATCGACATACGGTAAAGGAGTGACATGCGTAGAGGAACGTACGTGAGGTGGGGGGTCCCGGTCGCGGTTGCGGCCGTCATCGGAGCGGCGATCGGCGCCGGCCCCGTGATCGCCGCCGTGAGCGGCGATCCCGTGCTGCCGGAGCGCTCGGCCCAGCAGCTGCTGGCCGACGCGGCGGCGGCCAACAGCAGGGCGGGCGGCGTCCCGCCGATGTCCGGGACCGTCCAGCAGACGGCGTCGCTCGGCCTGCCCGCGCTGCCGCAGGCCGCCGACACCTCGCCGCTCAGCCTGCTGTCCGGCTCGCACGAGGTGAAGGTCTGGTACGGCGCCCACGACAAGATGCGCCTGGCCATCCCGACCCAGCTGAACGAGACCAACCTCATCCTCAACGGGAAGCAGGGCTGGTACTGGGACAGCTCGACCAACACCGCCACCAGGCTGACGGTCAAGGAGGGCGCCGGCCGGGAGCACAGGACGCCGATGCCCCAGCCGAGCGATCTGACGCCGCAGCAGGTGGCGGAGCGGCTGCTGGCCGACGCCGAGAAGTACACCGACATCCGGGTGATCAACACGGCGGAGGTGGCGGGCCGCCCGGCCTACCAGCTCGTGCTGGCGCCCAAGGCGGAGGGCTCGCTGGTCCAGGAGGTGCGCATCGCGCTCGACGGCGAGACGTACGTCCCGCTTCAGGTCCAGGTGTACGCCAAGGGTTCGGCTGAGCCGGCGTTCCAGGTCGGCTTCACGCAGGTGACGTTCACGCCGCCGGCGCCCGAGAACTTCGCCTTCACCCCGCCCGCGGGCGCCAAGGTGGAGGAGAAGACGCTCGGCGAGCAGTCCGGCGAGCGGGCGGAGAAGCGTGCCGAGAAGGCCGAGGACGTCAAGGACCGCGTGAAGGTCGTCGGCGACGGCTGGGCGAGCGTGGCGGTCCTGCCGTTCGACCAGAAGGAGCTGGCGGCCACGGCCGAGCGGACGCCGGAGAACGGCGAGCGGTTCGGCGGCGACGCCGACCCGGGCGCGCTGCTCGACAGCGTGCTCAAGTCCGCCACCCCGGTGAGCGGCCCGTGGGGCTCCGGCAAGCTGATCAAGACCAAGCTCGTCACGGCCCTGCTGACCGACGACGGCCGCCTCCTGGTCGGCCCGGTCACCCCGGAGGAGATCACCAAGGCGGCGGGCATCAGGTGACCACCGTCACACAGGAAGCGGGGGCGCCTCTCGGGGCGGCCCCGCCCCCGGGGGACGACTCCGGGGAGGGCGCCATCGTCACGCGCGGCCTGACGAAGCGTTTCCGCGGGGGCCAGGTCGCCGTGGACGCGCTCGACCTGACCGTGCCCCGCGGCTCGGTGTTCGGCTTCCTCGGGCCGAACGGCTCGGGCAAGACCACCACGATCCGCATGCTGCTCGGCCTGGTCGCGCCCACGTCCGGCGACTACTCCGTGCTCGGCCTGCCCCTGGCCCAGGCGCTGCCCAGGGTCGGCGCGGTGGTCGAGGGCCCGGCCTTCTACCCGTACCTGTCGGGTGAGGCCAACCTGCGGCGGTTCGACGCCGCCGACCCGACCGCGCGCGGCGGCTCCGCCGGGCGGCGCATCGCCGAGGCGCTGGAGCGCGTGGGTCTGTCGGCCGCCGCGGGCAAGCGCTACCGCAACTACTCGCTCGGCATGCGCCAGCGCCTGGCCATCGCCGCCGCCCTGCTCGGCCCGCGCGAGCTGCTCATCCTGGACGAGCCGACCAACGGCCTCGATCCGCAGGGCACGCGCGAGGTCCGCTCGCTGGTCAAGGAGATCGCCGCGGACGGCACCACGGTCTTCGTCTCCTCCCACCTGCTGGCCGAGGTCGAGCAGATGTGCACGCACGCCGCGATCATGCGGACCGGCCGGCTCGTGGCGCAGGGCACGATCGCCTCGCTCCGCAGCGGACTGGTCGCCCGCGTCCGGGTGGAGACGCCGGACGCCGGCGACGCGGCACGGGTGCTCGGCGCGCTGGGCCTGGCCGACGTGCGGCGATCCGGCGCGGAGGTCACGGCCGAACTGGACGGGCGCCCGCCGGAGCAGATCAACGCCGCGCTGGTGGGGGAGGGCGTGGCCGTGCGCGGGCTGGCGGTGATCCGCCCCAGCCTTGAGGACGTGTTCGTCGGACTGACAGGGGAGGGCTTCGATGTCGACGGCTGAATCGACCGCCGAGTCGACGGCCGGAACGACCGCAGAGTCGACGGCCGGGACGACGGCCGGGACGACGGCTGGGACGGCGAGCGGGTCGCAGACCAGGCGCACGCCCGGGCTCGTGCCGGTGAAGGAGACCCTGCGCAGCGCCGAACGCCGGCCGCGCCATCCCGCTGAGCCCGGCACGCCGCCCGCCCGGACGCCGTGGTCGTTCTGGCGGCTGCTCCGCTCGGAGCTGGGGCTCACCTTCCGCCGGCCGCGCAACCTGCTGATGCTGGCCGCGCTGGGCGTCGTGCCGGTCGTCATCGGCGTCGCGCTGCGGGTCGTGGCCGGCGAGGACGGCATGGGCGGGATCATCGAGGACGTCGCGGGCAACAGCCTCATGCTGACGTTCGTCTCGTTCTCGTTCCTCGTGCTGCTGCTGATGCCGGTCGTCGTCAGCGTGGTGGCGGGCGACTCGATCGCGGGCGAGGCGGGGGCGGGAACGCTGCGCTACCTGCTGGCCGCGCCGGCCGGGCGCACCCGGCTGCTGGCCGTCAAATATCTCAACGCGGTCGTCTTCGCGTACGCCGTCACCGCGGTGGTGGCGCTGTCGGCGCTGGCGACCGGGCTCGCCCTCTTCCCCGCCGGGGATGTGACGCTGCTGTCGGGCACCACGATCCCGATGGGCGAGGGGCTGCTGCGCATTCTCATCGCCGTCGGCTACGTGGGCGCGGGCATGGCCGCCCTGGCCGCCGTCGCGCTGGCCCTGTCGACCTTCACCGAGGTGTCCATCGGGGCCATCGCCGCCACCATCGTGCTGATCATCGTCTGCCAGGTGCTGCGCGCGATCCCGGAACTCGGCTCGATCACGCCGTACCTGCTGCCGACGCGGTTCACGAACTTCGACGCGGTGCTGCGCAGCCCCATCGACACGGCGGCGCTGGGGGAGGGGCTGCTGGCGTTCGGGGCGTACATCGTGTTGTTCGGCTCGATCGCCTGGGCCAGGTTCTCCGGCAAGGACATCACCTCCTGACACCCGCGCCCGGCCCGGCCGCTCTGCGCGGCCCGGGCCGGAGCACGTGCGCCGGGCGGTCCGACCGGCCGCGGGCGGAGGGGACCCGCGGCCGGGCCGCTAGGAGGTGGGGCGGCGGCGCAGGCCGAGGAACCCGACCACCACGCCGGCCACGCCGGCCACCAGACCCGCGCCGCCCAGCAGGCGGGCCGTCCCGTCGGACGACGACGCGGCCGCCACGGGGGCGACCGACGGCGTGGCGGCCGCCCCGGCGGTGGATGCCGCCGCTGACGGCGAGGCGGAGGCCGCCCCGTCGCCGGCGGCGGGCACGAGCTTGAGCAGCGGGGCGGGGTGCTCGGCCTCGGTGCCGTCGGCCTTGGGGGCCTCGGACCAGTCGACGACCTCGCCCCCCGAGTAGGTCTGCTTCGTCGGGAACATCAGGGAGTCGGTGCCGGTGGGCAGCTGACCCATGGACACCTCGAACTCCTGGAACTGGCCCGGCTCGATCGTGCCGCCCGACCAGACGACCTTGGTGACGGCCTCCTCGAGGTCGCCGTATTCGGTCTTGACCGGCGCGGGCAGCTTGCCCTCGGTGACCTTGACGTCCCACCCGGGCACGGGCTTGACCGACACGAAGGCCAGGGGGTGGTCGGTGGGGAAGGAGACCTCGATCCTGGTGGTCGAGGCGTCATCGCGCTCGTTCGGCACCCGGAAGGCGACCTTGGTGAACGAGCCCTGCTCGGCGGTGCCGGGCTGGACGGTGACGTGAGCCAGCGCGGGCAGGGCGAGGCCGGCGGTGAGAGCGGTGGCGGCGGCGAGCACGGTCGCCGCACGGCGTACGAAGGACATGCGGAATCTCCACTTGGTCGAAAGGTGATGGGGCGTCAGAGGGTCAGGCGGGAAGTGGAGGACCACGCCTGGCCACGCAGTGCCGGAAGCCCGGCTGGAGCGGCACCACCCGGGTGCGGACGATCGGTGCGGCGGGCCGCGCGGAGGGCACGACCGCGGGCGCGAGCAGCAGCACGAGCCCGCGGCCGATGCGGCGCAGCAGCGACCAGATGGCGGCCTCGCCACGCGAGAGCCACAGGCCCGTGATCAGCGTGGCCGTCAGGTGCGTGAGCAGCATGCCGGTGCCGACGGCCAGGCCGCCCTGGGCGTGGCCGTGCACCGAGACGTAGGAGGCGCCCTCGCCCGCGAACAGCTCGTGCAGCCCGAGTTGCGCGCCGACGAGCACGAGGTTGATCGTCGGCGCCGAGCGCTCCTTGCCGCACAGCGCCAGCCCCAGCGCGGACACGCCCGCGAGCCCGAGCGCGGCGGTCCACGGCGCGGGGGCCGCGCCGCCGCCCAGCACGTGGGCCAGGGCGGCGAGGGTCACGCAGACGGCGGCGAAGGCGGCCGTCCGCGCGAGCCTGAGGGGAAGTCGCGCGCGCATGAGTGTGCCCCATGGTCTCACGGGGCGGGGGCGTATGAGGTCCTGAGGCCGAAGCTGTGCAATGCCTGGGCCGAATATGGCTTTTGTCGCTAGGGTCGTGCCCACCACGTCGACATTGAGGTGAGAAACGTTGCGGCACTTGGCTGGATTGCTCATCGGAGTGGTGGTGACGGCGGCTGTGCTGGCCGGTGGGGGATGGGCCGTCCAGCAGGCGGCCGGAAATTCCGTGGCGACCGCACCCGACAGCCAGACGTTGTGGATCGCGCTGGGCTCGATGGCCGCGGTCGGGCTGGTGGTCGGCCTCGTGGTGGCGGGCCGGGTCTCGCCGCTGGCGACGTTCCTGCCGTCGATGGTGCTGCTGGCCTGGACGGTCGTCTACGCGCTCGACGTGAACAGGGCGCTGTCGTTCGTCCCGGCCGAACCCTCGATGCACCAGCTCGTCAGGGAGGCCGGCGCCGGCGCCAGGACGCTGCTGACGACAGGGGTCTTCGCCCTCCTCGGCGTGGCCCTGTTCATCCCCGTGCTGATGCCGTCGCGCTGGTCGCGGCGGGACGACGACCTGGACGAGGAGTACGAGACCACGCCGGAGAGCAGCTACTACTAGGTGGCGCCGCTGCCGGTGTAGAGGCGGGCGACCACGTCCTCGATGCTGGACTGGTCGGGGGCCGTGGCCATCAGGTCGCCGAGCGTCCCGTCGAACGCCAGCTGCCCATGGTCGATCAGCATGACCCGGCGGCACAGGCGCTCGATGTCGCCGAGGTCATGTGTGGTCAGCAGCACGGTCGTGCCGCGTTCGGCGTTGAGCCGCTTGAGGAAGTCGCGGATGCCGGCCTTGCTGACCACGTCGAGCCCGATCGTCGGCTCGTCGAGCACGAGTACGTCGGGCGCGTGCAGCAGCGCCGCCGTGAGGTCGCCGCGCATGCGCTGCCCGAGGCTGAGCTGGCGCACCGGCGTGCGGATGAACGCGCCGAGGTCGAGCGTGTCGGCCAGCTCGGCGAGCCTCGAACGGAACACGTTGCGATCTACTTTGTAAAGGTGCCGGATCAGCTCGAAGCTGTCGGCCAGCGGCAGGTCCCACCACAACGTCGTACGCTGCCCGAACACCACGCCGATCCGCCGGGCCAGAGTCGTGCGCCTGCGCGACGGGTCCAGGCCCGCCACCCGCACGGTGCCCGAGGTCGGCGTGAGGATGCCGCACAACATCTTGATCGTGGTGGACTTGCCGGCGCCATTGGGGCCGAGATAGCCGACGAACTCTCCCGGCGACACGGTGAACGACAGGTCCCGCACGGCGTGGACGAATTTTCTCTTCACCTTGAACGAGCGCCCGGCCCGATCGAGTTCGATCATGGTCAACTCCCCGTGGATCGGTAGTGCCTGATGCCCTGCCGCCAGGCCAGCGCGGCCGCCAGGGCGAGGGCCAGCGCGGCGGCCGGCCCGAGAAAACGCATGAACTCGGGCGTGCCGAGGGGGTCGCCCCTGTCCAGGACGTACAGGCCCGGTTGCCAGTTGACGAAGGCCATCGGCAGCCCGTAGGTCACGCCTCTGACCAGGTCGCGGCCGTAGATGCTGAACGGGTACTGGGTGAGCTGCTGGCCGCCGTAGGTGAAGGCGTTGGCCAGCTCCGGCGCGTCCGTGAGCACGAACTGCACCGCGCCGGCCAGCGTCCAGAGCGCGGCGAAGATGACGAACCCGGTGACCACCATCACGGGGATCATCCAGGCGCGCCGCCACTCGAGGCCGAGCGCCGCGACGGCGTAGCCGAGCACGAGCCCCGCCTGCAGGACGCGGCCGATCCTGTTGGCGTTGAAGCGGTCGGCGGTGAGCTGCAGCCACGCGCTCACCGGTCTGATGAGGAACGTGTCGAAGGTGCCGGCCTTGATGTGCTGGCTGACCCGGTCGATGTTGCTGACGAACATGTCGCTGAGGGCGAAGGACACGCCCGCGGCGCCGTACAGGAAAAGGACCTCGTCGCGGGAGAATCCGGCGAGGGTGGTGGTGTTGGCGAAGATGATCAGGACCACGGCGAGTTCGAGCCCGGTCGTGACGAAGCCGAGCACGGTCATCAGCGCGAACGAGGCGGGGTATGCGGCGGCGGCGCGGGTCCAGGTCCAGGCCAGCCGGACATAGGTGCTAACCACCCTGGATCACCACCTTGTGGCGGATCGCCCTGGTGGCGAGCGCGCCGAGCCCGAGCAGGACCGCCGCCCAGAACGCCTGGAACGCGAGCGTCTCCATGACGGGGGCCTTGCCGAGGTAGAGGTCGGTGGGCAGTTGGACCATGGCGGCCCACGGCAGGGACCTGGCGACGTCGGCCAGCCAGCCGGGGAAGATGTGCAGGGGCACCATCATGCCGCTGAAGAACGTGGTGAGCACCATCGACAACACGGCCACGCCGCGGTCGTCGATGAGCCAGCAGACCGACAGCGCGATCAGATAGCGCCAGCCGAAGCTGACGACGACGGCGAGCGCGAAGCCGGTCATGAAGGCCGCCCACCTGCCGGGGTCGCCGGGGACGACGACGCCGAACACGGCCGCGCCGACCAGCATGGGCGGGATGCCGCGGACCAGGAAGAGGTAGGCGGCCCTGCCGACGTCCTCGGCGAGGGCCCAGGCCTGGAGCGGGGCGGGGCGGACGAGGTCGAGCGCGATGTCGCCGCTGCGGATGCGTTCGGGTATGCCGAGGCCGCCGCCGAACAACTGCATCGGCGCGATGAACGCCTGGGTGACGAAGCAGTACGTGACGGCGTCGGCGATGTCGTAGCCGGCCAGGCCCGGGCGGGCCTGCCACAGCGCGATGAGGATGTAGGCGCGCAGGATGCCGAACACGCTGTTGGTGAAGGCGCCGGCGAGCGCGGCTGCGGCGTAGGTGGCGTGTTTTCTGAAGCCGTACCGGACGAGCCGGGCATAGAGCGGTATGGTTTTGCACCTCCGGAGGGTGATGACACGGTGGCACAACGTGTCCGGACCCATGCACGGGTCTGCCGATGAGAAGCAGGAAATTATCCGTTGGGGTCCCGGCGGTTCGCAACGCGTTTTAGCGCTGCGGGGATCAGTTGCTTACTGGCCGGTAGGAGCGGGCGAGAGGGGGAAGGGAACGTATCGGAGGACCGATATGCGGATCGACGGGGACGTAGTTCCTGAATACCCTCTGAGCTGGCAGGCCCGCGCGCTCACCGGTTTCATGCGCGGCACGTTGAAGCCCGCGTCCCTCCTGTTCATGCGCCATCCGCTGGCGCTGGTCTGCGCGGCCAGGCTCGGGGATCTCGCGCGGCTCGTGCAGATGCCGTATCCCGAGCATGTCGCGATCGCGCCGGCGTCGCTCTCGTCGTGCGGCGGCGAGTGGGTGCGCGGAGGGGAGGGGCTCGACGAGCGCAAGGTGGTGCTCTACTTCCACGGCGGCGGATACTTCTCGTGCTCGCCGGGCACGCACCGGCCGATCACGTGGCGGCTGTCGGCGGCGGCCGGGCGTCCGGTGCTGGCGCTCGACTACCGGCAGGGGCCCGTGCACACGCTGGCCGACTCGCTGGCGGACGCCATGGGCGCCTACGACTGCCTGCTGGGGCGCGGCCACGAGTCCGGGGACATCGTGCTCGCGGGCGACTCGGCCGGCGGTCACCTGACGCTGGCGACCCTGCTCGCGCTGCGCGACCAGGGGCTGCCGCTGCCCGCGGCGGCGATCTGCCTGTCGCCGTGGACGGACCTGACCGACGCTCCGCGCCAGGCGAACCGCTGGCAGGACCCCATGCTGCCGGCCGGCCGGGTGCGCTGGCTGGCCCGCAGATGGACCGCCGGGCTGGATCCGCGGGATCCGCTGGTGTCGCCGGTGCACGGCGACTTCACGGCCCTGCCGCCCCTCATGATCGTGACGGGGTCGACGGAGGTGCTGCGCGACGAGGGCAAGCGTGTTGCCGAGCGGGCGCGCCAGGCCGGGGTGCCGGTCAGGTACGAGGAATGGGACCGCATGCCGCACGTCTTCCCGATCCTGGCGGACGTGCTGCCGGAGGCGCGGCTGGCATTCCGGCACATGGCGACGTTCCTGGGGGAGGTGGCCGGCCGGCCGGGTTCGCTGGGGGATCCGGCGGCGGCTTGAAGAGTGTCGCGTCCTTTTTTCCGGCGATCGGCATGCGGCGGCAGATCGACACCATGTAAGGTTAGGTATACCTAACCTGAGTCAGGGGGCTGTGCGCATGGCTGAGAAGCCCGCAGATCATCATAAGGGCGTCGTCCTGCGGACCGAGTGGATCTCGCGGCACATGGTCCGCGTCGTGCTCGGGGGCGACGGGCTGTCCGGCTTCGCCACCGCGGGGCTCACCGACCACTACGTGAAGCTGGTCTTCCCGTACGAAGACGTCGACTATCCCGAGCCGTTCAGCGTGAAGACGTGCCGCGAGACGATGCCGCGCGAGCACTGGCCACGGCTGCGCACCTACACCGTGCGCGCCTGGGACCCCGACGTGCGCGAGCTGACCCTCGACTTCGTCGTGCACGGCGACGAAGGACTGGCCGGGCCGTGGGCCGCCGCGGCGAAGCCGGGCGACGTCCTGCTCATGCTCGGCCCCGGCGGCGGCTACGCGCCCGACTCCGAGGCGGGCTGGCACCTCCTCGTGGGCGACGAGAGCGCGCTGCCCGCGATCGCGGCCTCGCTCGAGGCGCTGCCCCAGGGGGCGCTCGCGCACGTCCTGGTGGAGGTGGACGGGCCCGGCGACGAGCAGAAGCTCGACACCGCCGCCGACGCGCGGATCCTGTGGCTGTATCGAGGCGACCGTCCCGTGGGCCACGCGCTGGTGCGGGCGGTGCGGGAGCTGGACTTCCCCGAGGGCGACGTGCACGCGTTCGTGCACGGCGAGGCGGGGTTCGTGAAGCAGCTCCGCCGGCACCTGCGGCTCGAGCGGGGCGTCCCGCTGGACCGGCTCTCCATTTCCGGCTACTGGCGCGCGGGGGTGGACGACGAGGGCTGGCGGGCGGTCAAGAAGGACTGGAACCGCCAGGTCGAGGCGGAAGAGGCGGCCGCGATCGCCTCCTGATCCTCAGGGGTGTGACGCCACTCCCGTCACACGGCTTCCTCACCTCGGAGGAACGAACGCCTTACCTCTGATACCGCTTATGCAAGACATGCGGAAAGCCTGCCTGGATGCGGTCACAGTGTGCTGTGCCGTGTTCCAGACAGGAAGGGCGAAACCCGGATGGCGCGTGGTGCGAGCGATCTGCCTGCCGGCGTGCGACCGCTTACGGTGGGCGACCCGGTCATCATCGGGCGATATCTGCTGCTGGGCCGCCTCGGCGTGGGCGGGATGGGGATCGTCTATCTGGCCGAACACCCTCGTGCCGGCCTGGTGGCGCTCAAGACACCACATGCGGTGCATCTCAACGATGCCACGTTACGCGCCCGCTTCGCCGGGGAAGTGGCCTTCTCGCGCAGACTGGTGCCGTTCTGCACGGCGGCCGTCGTCGAGGACGGCGCCGACCAGGGCCGGCCCTACCTGGTCACCGAGTACATCCCGGGCCCCGCGCTCTCCCAGGTCGTCCTGGCGGAGGGTCCGCTGACGCCCGACCGCGCCTACGGCGTGGCGCTCGGCGTCGCCGCCGCGCTGGTCGCGGTCCACGAGGCCGGGCTCGTGCACCGGGACCTCAAGCCGGGCAACGTGCTGCTGTCCACGAAGGGGCCGCGGGTCATCGACTTCGGCATCGCCCGCGACGTCGACACGCTGTCCGCCCACACGCAGGCCGGGCAGGTCATGGGCAGTCCCGGGTGGGTGGCGCCGGAGCGGCTAACGGGCCGGCCGGCGGGCATGGCCGCGCTGCCGGCGTCCGACGTGTTCGCGTGGGGGTGCCTGGTGGCGTTCGCCGCCACGGGCCACCACCCGTTCGGGAGCGGGGAGACGGATGTGCTGACCCGGCGCATCCTGTTCGAGCCGCCGCGGATCGAGGGCGTGCCCGCCCTGCTGCGGCCCGCCGTCGAGGCGGCGCTGGCCAAGGATCCCGCCGGCCGGCCCGGGGCCGCCGACCTGCTGCGGGTGTTGCTGGCCGCCGGCGGCGTGGGCGACCCGTGGGATCTGCGCCAGGCGGTCGACGAGGTACTGACAGAGATCTGGACCCCCGTGCCGTACCCGCCAGGAGGGGGGCGGGTACGGCACGGGGGCGCCGGGACGGGGTCCGGCGAGCTCGCCGCGGAGGCAGGGCTGGAACGATCCCGCAAGCGCCGGAGAGCCAGGGCTGGAGCCAGCCTGTCGCACGCCAGCTTCGCCGCGCTGGCCACGGTCTCGATCGCGGCCATCACGGTGATCGCGGCGTCGGGGGCGGACGGCGCTCCCGTCGGTGGCGGTTCGCTGTTGCCCGGTGACCCGCCGCCCGCCGTGCGGCCGGAGGGCAGCGGCGCGTCCACCACGCGCCCCGTCGCCACCCCGGCAGGGCGCGTGCCGCCCATCCGGACCGTGCCGGCGACGACGCCCGCCACGCCCACGGTGTTCGTCACGCGCACCCGTACGAAGGAGGGCGTGCGCAGCCCTTCGCCCCATCGGTGGGACACGTTCCGGCCGCCGGGAGGCCGCCCGTCCGGCGCTGCCAGGCCGGAGGAGCCCCGCGAGGACGGCCCCGGCGCGTGCGCGGACCCGGCCGGCAGGAGGCGCGGCCCCATGGCCAGGCGGGACTGCCCGCGGCCGTCGTCGTCGATCACCACGATCCCCCAGGACGGCCCCGGCGAGTCGCCGGGGCCCTCCACCCCCGGCCAGGACACCCCGACGCCGACGCCCACAGGCTCCTCATGAGGAAAGGCCGCGCCGGTGCTGGGGAGGACCGGCGCGGCCTTTCCTGTGGACGCCGGGGAACCCTCCCATGCCCTGGAGGTGGCCGGCGCGTTCAGGTGCTCAGCGGGCGAACTGCTCCTCCTCGGTGGAGCCCTTGAGCGCGGTCGTCGAGGAGTCGGGAGCCACAGCCGTGCTGACCAGGTCGAAGTAGCCGGTGCCGACCTCGCGCTGGTGCCGGGTCGCGGTGTAGCCGCGCGCCTCGGCGGCGAACTCCGCCTCCTGCAACTCCACGTACGCCGGCATGCCGTCGCCGGCGTACCCCTGGGCCAGGTCGAACATGGAGTGGTTGAGCGAGTGGAACCCGGCGAGCGTGATGAACTGGAACTTGTACCCCATGTGCCCCAGTTCCCGCTGGAACTTGGCGATCGTGGAGTCGTCCAGGTGCTTCTTCCAGTTGAAGGACGGAGAGCAGTTGTAGGCGAGCATCTGCTCCGGGTGCTCGGCCTTGATCGCCTCGGCGAACTCGCGGGCCACCTGCAGGTCGGGCGTGCCGGTCTCCATCCAGAGCAGGTCGGAGTACGGCGCGTACGCCAGGCCGCGCGCGATGCACGCCTCCAGGCCGTTCCTGACCCGGTAGAAGCCCTCCGCGGTGCGCTCGCCGGTGGTGAACGCCTGGTCGCGCGGGTCCACGTCACTGGTCAGCAGCGTCGCGGCCTGGGCGTCGGTCCGCGCGATGATCAGTGAGGGGACGCCGCAGACGTCGGCGGCGAGGCGGGCGGCGTTGAGCGTCTTGATGTGCTGGCCGGTGGGGATCAGCACCTTGCCGCCGAGGTGGCCGCACTTCTTCTCGGAGGCGAGCTGGTCCTCCCAGTGCACGCCGGCGGCGCCGGCCGCGATCATGGCTTTCATCAGCTCGAAGGCGTTCAGCACCCCGCCGAACCCGGCCTCGGCGTCGGCCACGATCGGCGCCAGCCAGTACGGGCTCTCGACGCCCTCCGACCAGGTGATCTGGTCGGCCCGCAGCAGCGCGTTGTTGATCCGGCGCACGACGGCCGGCACGGAGTTGGCCGGGTAGAGGCTCTGGTCCGGGTAGGTCTGCCCGCCCAGGTTCGCGTCGGCGGCGACCTGCCAGCCGGACAGGTAGATCGCCTTCAGTCCCGCTCTCACCTGCTGGACGGCCTGGTTGCCGGTCAGCGCGCCGAGGGAGGCGACATAGTCCTCGGTGTGCAGCAGGCCCCACAGCCGTTCGGCGCCGAGCCGGGCGAGCGTGTGCTCTTCCTGGACGCTGCCGCGCAGCCGGATCACGTCCTCGGCCTTGTAGGTGCGCTCGATGCCCGCCCAGCGCGGGTCCCCGTCCCATTCGTCCTGCAGCTGCTCCGCAGCTCCCTTGAGGCGATCCTTCATGATCACTCCTTCGTCGTCCCCTGGGGCTTACGCCGAGTCTCTGCCCCCGGACACCCGGTCGAAAGTCGGTGACGACGATAAGATTCAAGGAAATTTCCGAAAACTGCACTACTTGCCAGTATTCTGCGGAGAAAAAATCACGAGTTTTCGCTGAGCCCGGTCACCTCGTGGTTGTTCGCGATCTTCGGTGCTGCGGCGGACATGAGGACGGCCACCACGTGCTCGGTCAGAGCCGGATCACGTGGTGGCCGATGGCCGGTGTCACTCCTCGCCGATGGCGATGCGCACCAGATTGCGGCCCTTGACTCCGTACAGGGCGCGTCGGGACGGGTCGAGGGCCAGCTTGGGCTCGCCGCCGAACCACTGACCCGCCAGCCCGGTCACGATGGCCTTCGCGGTGAACCCCGCCAGGTCGATCTTGTACACCTTGTCGCCGTCGCCGCAGTACGCCACCCGGCCCACGACGAACAGGTCCCCGCCCTTCGCGCCGACCTGGAGCGTACGGGTGACCTTCCGGGTCCGCGGGTCGAACTCGAAGACCAGCCCCGTGCTCGCCATGCCGTACACGTGCCTCGGGCCGAGCGCGAGCGCGGAGATGTAGCGGGCGCCGGGGACGGGCTCGACCTCCCACAACAACGCGCGCGCCGACAGGTCGTAGGCGGCCAGGCGCGCGGTGGAGGTGACCGGCGGCAGGCCGAGTCCCTCCTGGGTGAGGGTGCCGAGATAGGCGATGCCCTTCCGGGTGACGACCGAGTAGACCGTCTGGCGCTCGACGGCGGGGCGCTGGGTGACGTACTCGCCGGTGCGCGGGGAGTAGAAGGACAGCGCGCCGTTCATGTGGCCGGGCTCGGGCTGGGTCGGCATCACGAGCACGCCGGTCCGGTCGTCGTAGGCGAGGTCGCGCGGCCGGTCCTGCTGGTTGCCGGTGCGCGCGAGCAGCTTGGCCTCGGTGTCGCCGGCGCGGTGGGAGTAGAGCGCGGCCTGCGTGTAGACGCCGAGGTAGGTGGTGCCCGCGACGGTGAGCATGGTCTTCGGCTCGCCGGGGATGGACAGCCGGGTGACCGCGCCGGTGGCCAGGTCGTGGATGTCGGCGCCGCTCTTGCCGCCGACGTAGACACGCTCGCCGTCGGAGTGCACCGACATCGGCTCTTCCGCCGCCGCGCGGAAACCGCGCTGCACCAGGTTGCGGTACTCCAGCGCGCCGGTCGCCGGATCGTAGACGAACACCGCGTTGTCCTGCACGCCGTAGATCCGGCCCTCATGGGCCAGGATGCGGTGGGTGGCGGCCTCGAAGTACGGCACCCCGAGGACCTCCAGCTCGCCGGTGTCCAGCCGGCAGCGGTAGAAGGTGCCGGTGGGGCGCCCCGCGAAATAGACGTGGCCGTCGTGGATGAGGACCGAGACGATGTACTTCTCGCCCGGGGCCGTGGCCTTGACGACCCTGTGGTCGGACGGGTCGGCCTTGTTCAGGATGATCAGCTCGGCCAGCGAGTTCATGCCTCCGGCGATGTGGGTGTCGGAGACGTGCATGCTCGACACCCAGTCGCGGTCGGCCAGCTCGGAGGGCAGCAGGTCGCGCCGCTCGCCGGTGGCCCGGTCGATCGCGATGAGATGGGCGTTGGCGCCGACGCCGGCGTAGACGTGCGTGTCGTCGGCCTGGACGGCGCGTACGTACGCCTCGCCCGGCACGGCCTCGCCCAGGTCGCGGACGGCGCCGGTGGCGGGGTCGTACTCCTTGACCTTGCCCGGCTCCGACGTGCCCAGGTAGACCTTGCCGTCGGGGGCGGCGGCGAGGGTCCAGATGAAGTGGTCGGGAACGGAGGCGACCTTGGTGACCGAGCCGGCCACCGTGTCGAGCTTGTACAGGTCCGACTTGGCGTGGGTGCCGACGTAGACGTCGGTGCCGACCCTGCACATCGCCCATACCCCGATGCCCGTAGGGATGTCGAAATGGGCGGTGACCGAATCCTCGGCCAGGTCGTAGGCGCCGACCACGTTGGGCGACAGCCCGCGCGATCCGGCGTAGAGCACGCCGCCGACGAACTCGGCGTTGCCGAGAGGGCTGGCGACGCTGGCGGGGCCCAGGTCGGTGAGCGTGCCTTCGGCGGGTGTGGCGGCGTGGGCGGCTGTGGCCGGCAGGCCGGCGGCCACCGTGGCGACGGCGGCAGCCTGCAGGAATCGACGGCGGGGGATCATGTGCGGCTCCCTGGTGCGGTTTCGCCGCACGTTATAACGGCCTGGGCCGTAATGTCCAGATCGCGAACGGCCCTCCGTTGTTGACGGAGGATGCTCACAAGGTTACGGTCTGGACCAAAATGAAGCATGAATGAACGAGAGGTCCTGGGTATGCTCCGATCCCTGCTTGTCGTCGTGGCGGGCCTGTTACCCGCTCTCGTCTCGCCCGCCGCCGCCTCGGCCGCCCCCTCGCGGTGCGGCGGACAGGCGGTCACCACGTACGGACCGGCCTCGGTGACCGGGGCCGTCGTCGGCGCCGCCGTCCACGAGGGCCACGCCTACGTCGTCACCCGCGGCCCCAAGCCGCCCGTGCTCGCCGAGATCGACCTGAGCACCCGCCAGGTGGTCAGGAGCGCGACGCTCCCCGACGGCCCGGCCGACGGCGAGCCCGAGGGCGGCTGGGCCGTCGCCGTGTCCGGCGGCAAGGTCTATGTCGGCACCTATCCCGTACCGGACCTGTACGGCTTCGACATCGCCACAGGAAAGGTCGAGCACCTGCACTCCTTCGGCAAGGCCGGAGGTTTCGTCTGGAGCCTGGCCGCGGCCCCCGACGGCACCCTGTACGCGGGCACCTCCCCTGACGGGCGCGTGTGGGAGTACGTCCCCGGCACCGGCGCGGTCCGCCGCTACGACGTGCCGGCTCAGGGCGAGCACAACGTGCGCGCGGTGGCGGCCGACGACCGCTACGTCTACGCGGGCCTGCTGGAGAAGCGGCTGCTCGTGCGTATCGAGCGTGAGAGCGGCGCCGTACGGCAGCTCGCGGCCGGCGGCGCCGCGATCGGCGTCGTCGCGCTCAACGGTGACCGGGTCCTGGCCGCCGCCGGCGGCGAGCTGATCGACGTCCGCAAGGACGGCACGGACCTGCGGCGGGTCACCGTGGAGTCCGGGCTGCTGGACGCGCTGACCACCGCCGCGGACGGCTCCGTCTACGCCGCCTCCCGCCCCGACGGGACCGTCTACCGCTACCGGACCGGCGACACGGCGCTCACCAAGGTCATCGCCCCGCCGTCCTACGGCGACGAGACCCGCCTGCTCCACGTGACCGGCGAGAACACGCTGCTGTCCGTCGCCGGCAGCGGCGGGTTGTGGTCGCTGGACGCGGGCACCGGCGCGGCCGAGTTCACCGACCTGATCGACGCGGGCCTGCCGCCCGGCGCCGAGCGCACGCAGAGCATGCTGCTCGTCCCCGGCCGAGCCGTGTACGCCGGCGGGCACTTCGCCATGGAGATCCGCGACCTGCGCACCGGCGAGAAGCGCAGGATCCGGGTGCCGGGCGAGCCCAAGGCCATGGTCGGCGACGGGAACAAGGTCTACGCCGCCATGTACCCCACCGGCGAGATCATCTCCGTCGACGTGCGCACCGACGAGGTCCGCAGCCTCGGCTACCTCGGCCACGACCAGAAGCGGCCCTGGGACATCGAGTACGACCCCCGCTCCGGCAAGCTCCTGGTCGCGACCGCGTCGTTGTCGGCGAGCATCAGCGGCGCGCTGTCGGTGGTCGATCCGCAGACCGGCGACATGGACGTGTACCAGGGGGTCATCCCCGGCCAGAGCCTCATGAGCCTGACGCTCGACGCCGAGCGGGGCGTGGTCTACCTGGCCGGCGACGTGTTCCGCACCAGCGCGCCGTCCGCCTCCATAGCCGCCTTCGACCTCGCCCGCCGTACCGTCCTGTGGCAGGCCGAGCCGGTGCCGGGCCACCGCACCTTCCAGGACGTCAAGCTGCACGGCGGGTTGTTGTACGCGTCGTACAAGCGCGACTCGGGAGCCTGGATCGCCTGGGACCCCGCGACCCGGCAGGTCGTCCGGCAGGGCACGCTGTCCGGCTACGGCGAGCTGACCGTGCACCGGGGCCGCCTGTTCGCCTCGGTCTTCCGCGGCGGCGGCAACGCGTACGAACTCGACGCCGAGCGCGGGGCCACGCTGCTGGCCACCGGGATGGGCGACGAGTGGCACACCAACCCGCAGCTCCACTTCGAGCCCGGTTCGTGGAACGCCTGGGCGATCGTGGGCCGCGACCTGGCGCGGATCCGGCTGGACCCGCGCTGCCCGCCCGTGACCGTCCCCGCTCCCGGGACCGAGGTTCCGGCCTGAGCCGGGACGTGTCGTGGGTTCCGCGCCGGCGGGTCGGCTCCGCGCCGGCCCGCCGGCGCGGAAGGCGTGCGCGAGCCGGCCCTCTTGGGCTGGCGGCAGCAAGGCGAAGGCTAGAAAATGGCTCGTTTTTCTGCCTAAGATGCCGGACATGGGGCCGTTGCTCGGTGAAGAACCGCTGTCTTTGACGCAGGAGCTGGATCTGATCGCCTTCGGCCAGCGGCTCCGCCACCTGCGTAAACAGCGCGGCCTCACCCTGTCCGACCTGGGATCGCGCGTCGGCAGGGCGCCCAGCCAGCTGTCACTGCTGGAGAACGGCAAGCGCGAGCCCAAACTGTCGCTGCTCAAGTCGCTGGCCTCCGCCCTCGGCGTCCCCGTCGAGGAGCTGCTGCGCCGCCAGCCGCCCAACCGCCGCGCCCAGCTCGAGATCGCGCTGGAGGAGGCCCAGCGCGACCCCATCTACGCGGGGCTCGGCCTGCCGCGGCTGAAGGTCTCCGCGCGCGTGCCGAACGACGTGCTCGAACACCTCCTCGGCCTGTACGGCGAGCTGCGCGCCCGGCAGGCCCGCGGCACCGCCACCCCGGAGGAGGCCAGGGTCGCCAACGCCGAGCTGCGCCGCCGGCAGCGGGAGGTGGGCAACTACTTCCCCGACATCGAGAAGGCCGCCGCCCAGGTGCTCGACGCCGTCGGCTACCGTACGGGCGCCCTGTCGCAGAGCATGATCCAGGGGCTGGTCACGCACTTCGGCTACACCGTGCACACCGCCCAGGACCTGCCGCGCTCCGTGCGCTCCATCACCGATCTCCGCCACCGCCGCATCTACGTCAAACACGAGCAGCTCGGCATGCACACCCCGCGCACGATCCTGCTCCAGACGCTCGGCCACCTCGCGCTCGGCCACGACAAACCCCGCGACTTCGCCGACTTCCTGCGCCAGCGCACCGAGGCCAACTATTTCGCCGCCGCCGTGCTCGTCCCCGAGCGGGCCGCCGCGCCCTACCTCCAGGAGGCCAAGGCGCAGCGGGCGGTGTCGGTGGAGGACCTGCGCGACGTGTTCGCGGTGTCGTACGAGATGGCCGCCCACCGCTTCACCAACCTGGCCACCCACCACCTGGGCCTCGTCTGCCACTTCGTGCGCAACGACGCCGGAGGCATCATCTACAAGGCGTACGAGAACGACGGCATCGTCTTCCCCGCCGACGAGCAGGGGGCCATCGAGGGGCAGCGCATGTGCCAGCAGTGGTCGGGGCGGCAGGTGTTCGCCTCGCCCGACCGGTTCTCGGTGTACTACCAGTATTCCGACTCGCCCACCGGGACCTACTTCTGCTTGGCCCACGTCGATCCGTCGCGCGAGCGGGACTTCGCCATCACGCTGGGGGTGCCGTACAAGGAGTCGCGCTGGTTCCGGGGGCGCGAGACCACCAACCGCACCCGTTCCGGCTGTCCCACCGGTGACTGCTGCCGCCGCCCGCCCGCCGGGCTGGCCGAACGGTGGGAGGGGTACGCCTGGCCGTCCGCCCGCGCCAACTCCCACGTCCTGGCCGCGCTGCCGCCCGGGTCGTTCCCCGGCGTGGACGAGGCGGACGTCTACACCTTCCTGGAGCGCCACGCCACCACCCCTTAAGCTGAAATGTGGGGATACGGGGGGAGGGGTCGCATGCTGCCTGAGGTGCGTGGATGGTTGCGACGCCGTACTTCGTGCGTCACGGACTGGCCGCTCGGGGACCTGGTGGCCGCCAAGGGGACGACCACGGTGAGCGTGGTGCTCCCGGCTCGCGACGAGCGGGAGACCGTGGGGGAGATCGTCACGGTGATCCGGCGGGAGCTGGGCGGGCTCGTGGACGAGGTCGTGGTCATCGACTCGCGTTCCACCGATGACACGGCGCTGGTTGCCGCGCGGGCCGGCGCCACGGTGCACGCTCAGGACGAGATCCTGCCGCAGCTCAAGCCGCTCGACGGCAAGGGGGAGGCGCTCTGGAAGTCGCTGGCGGTCACGTCGGGGGATGTGCTGGTGTTCGCCGACGCCGATATCCGGAAATTTCATCCTTCACTGGTATTCGGGCTGCTCGGACCGATCCTCGCCGACCCGAGCGTGGTGTACGCCAAGGCCTGTTATGACCGTCCCCTGAACGGCTCCTCGAACGGCGGCGGCCGCGTCACCGAACTGGTCGCCCGCCCGCTGATCAACCTCCACTGGCCGAGGCTGGCCGGGTTCGTGCAGCCGCTGGCGGGCGAGTACGCCGGCCGGCGCTCCGCCCTGGAGCGGGTGCCGTTCCTGACCGGGTACGGCGTGGAGCTCGGGCTGCTGATCGACCTTCTCGAACTGGCAGGGCTGGACGCGTTCGCGCAGGTGGATCTGGGCTCGCGGGAGCACGCACCGCAGTCGACGGAGGCCCTGGGAGGGATGGCATCCCAGATCATGCTGGCCGCGTGGTCACGGCTGGAACGCCAGGGCAAGATCGAGGCCTGCCATGTGCCGTCGCTCCGGCTGGCGCAGTTCCGCAGGGCGGCGGACGGGCACGACGTCCTGCTGACCGACATCGGCATCGCCGAACGCCCGCCGATGATCACGATGGCGGCCTGAGTCCCTGATCGACGGCTTCCTGATCGGCCTACCCGCCGGTAGGGTGTTACCGGCGGTAACGAGCAAGGGGTCTGCATGAGCGCTTTCTGTCCCGAGCCCAGCGACGACGTGGCCGAGGTACGCGACTGGGTGCACGCGTTCGCCCGCGACGTGATCCGCCCGGCGGGCGCCGAATGGGACGAGCGCGAGGAAACCCCGTGGCCGGTCATCCAGGAGGCGGCCAAGATAGGGCTCTACTCGCTCGACTTCTTCGCCACCCAGTGGTTCGAGGAGAGCGGGCTGGCGCTGCCGGTGGCGTTCGAGGAGGTCTTCTGGGGCGACGCGGGCATCGGCCTGTCCATCGTCGGCACCGGGCTGGCGGCCGCCGCCCTGGCCGGCAACGGCACGCCCGAGCAGGTGGGGGAGTGGCTGCCGCAGATGTTCGGGTCAGAGAGCGACGTCAAGCTGGGCGCCTTCTGCGCGTCGGAGCCCGACGCCGGGTCCGACGTCGGCGCCATCCGCACCCGTGCCGTGCCCGACGGCGACGACTGGGTGCTGGACGGCGTCAAGGCGTGGGTCACGAACGGCGGCATCGCCAACGTGCACGTGGTCGTCGCCTCGGTCGACCCGTCACTCGGCACCCGTGGCCAGGCCTCCTTCGTCGTCCCCCCGGGCACGCCCGGCCTGTCCATGGGCCAGAAGTTCCGCAAGCACGGAATCCGCGCCTCGCACACGGCCGAGGTCGTGCTCGACCGCGTACGCGTACCGGGCTCGTGCCTGCTCGGCGGCAAGGAGAAGCTGGAGGCCCGGCTGAGCCGGGTGCGTAACGGCGAGCGGGCGGGGGAGCAGGCGGCGATGCGCACGTTCGAGACCACCCGCCCGGCCGTCGCCGCGATGGCCGTGGGCATCGCGCGGGCGGCCTTCGAGTACGCCAGGGACTACGCCCGCGAGAGGGAGCAGTTCGGCCGCAGGATCGGCTCGAACCAGGCGATCGCCTTCCTGCTGGCCGACATGGCGACCCGCGTCGACGTCGCCCGCCTGCTGACCTGGCGAGCCGCCTGGATGGCCAGGAACGGCAGGCCCTTCGAGCAGGCGGAGGGCTCGATGTCGAAACTGGTGGCGGGAGAGACGGCGGTGTGGGTGACCGAGCAGGCTGTCCAGATCCTGGGCGGCGCCGGCTACACGCGCGACCATCCGGTTGAACGCTTCCACCGCGACGCCAAGATCTTCACCATCTTCGAGGGCACGTCGGAGATCCAGCGCCTCATCATCGGCCGAGCGGTGACCGGCCTGCCCGTTCGCTAAGAACTCCGCACGTCAGAGCGCGGCGTGGCCGCAGCACCATCATCGCGACACGCCACCTCCCACCAGTCCCTAAGCCAGTGCGCGGATCTCAGTTCTGCCTCAGTTCTGCTTCAGGAAGATCTGGCCGCCGGACTGACGGTCGATGGCTTCGCGTACCCGGTCGTGCGACGAAGGTCGATGGCTTCGCGTACCCGGTCGTGCGACGAAGGCGGCATGTGAGCGTAGACACTGAGAGTAAGCGCCGGGTCGGCATGCCCCAGGTACTCGGATAGATCCTTGATGGTCACGCCACCTGCCAGCGTGACGCTGGCGAAGTAGTGGCGGAGTTGGTGCGTACCTTGCTGGCGAGTCGTGAGATACCTTCGCCTGCCCCTTGCGTCCTTGACTGGCTCCGGGATGACCCCGGCCGCAACGAGTGCAGGCTTCCAGACAGTCTCGTCGTAGTTGCGGTGCCAGTCGTCAGTCGCCCACCGGAACAGCAGGTTATGCGTGCGGGGCTTCCCGCTGGTTTTCTCCCGGGGCAAGGTGTACGGCCGGGGCTCGTGGGCGTCGAGGTGCATGCGTAGATGCTCCGCGACCCATTGGGACATGGGGATCGTGCGCTCCTTGTCCCTCTTCGGCAGAGCGAACACGAACTCGCTATTCAGCTTCTTGATCTGGCGCCGCACGTGGATGACCATCTCGTCGAAGTCCACGTCTTGGAGCGCCAGGCCGAACCACTCGCCCGCCCGCATGCCGCATCCAGCACCGAGGCCCGGCATAGCACGCAGATGCTCAGGATGGGCGGCGTTGATCGAGAGGACCACCAGATCCGGCCACGGGACCACCTTCTTGTACTGTCAATCCCCTCAAACCGTGGAGACGGTCCTATGCCACAGCGGCCCTCAGCAGCGGAGTGATCCGCGGTGAGCCGTACGTGTCGCCCGAGGCCGCAAACAGCCGCTGGATCTCCGCATCCAACCGGGCCCGCCGCTGCTCACGGACGGTTGGAGCCTCCACCCCGATGCGGTTCTTCCACTTGTAGAACCACGACGGGGAGACCTCCAGCGCCCGGCAGGAGATCGCGTGGTCGACGCCGTGGCCGGTCTTCTGGGAGCAGATGAAGGCCGCCACGCCCACCGGCCCATCGCCTCTTTGACCCGCTCTGCGGGAAGCGCTCCACCATCGGTCAGCGCGCTCCAAACATCATCGTGAAGGTCGCGCCGTTGGGGCCGGCACCCGGGGTGTAGCGGCCGACTCCCGGACCAGCATCCCTGAAGTCTGGGTTAAGAATGGCAGCGCGGTGCAGGTTCTTGGCGTAGTTGTTTGCCGGGTCGTGATTCATCCACCAATACACGGCTGTTCTGGCAGTGCCCCAGGTGTATCCGTCAGGGACTACTTGGTCGCCAAAGGCTGTTCCGAAGACACCCCACTGGGTGTTCTCGGCATACTTAATATGGCCGATCGGTCCATATTTCGAGAAGCGCTCCTCCGGCCAAGGAAATTCTGGTCGAGAGTCCCAGTGGCCACAAAACTGCCATTCCGAGTTGAATGGGCAAGGTCGCGTCGGGTTGGTTGCCCAGTTCTCCGAGTGCGCTCGAGCCTCGGCTGCGAGCTGGTCGTTGTAGCAGAGCGGTGGCAAACTTTTCAGACTCCGCTCCTGGTTCACCAGGTAAAGCAGAGCGTGCTCGACTGCATGAACGTCGGCGGGAGTTTGAGGGGTCAACCCCACATAGGCCGCATACGGTGCCTCCGCCCCCTGGCAATTCGAGATTGGAACAATGGGCGCCTCGGTGTCTCGCCATGATGAGAATCCTTCGTACCAGAATGTATGCCGCAGTGGCAGACCTGGTCCGATCCAAAAAACCTCCATGGTGTTTGGCGTGCGGGAGACGGCAGCGATACCTGACTGGGGATTGGCGACCCCCAGCTGGAGCTATTTTTGGTTGGTTACCTTGTGTCCACCTGATGCCCTCGTACCAGAACGCGTGCTGAATCGATCCGTCGCGGCCGACCCAGAACACCTCCATGGTGTTGGGCCTGCGCGAGAGAGCAGTGAGGCTCGTCACCTGCGAGGCAACCCGGGCCCCGGTAATTTTGGACTGCGGTTCCAGCTTCCAGCGCCTGTCGCCCTGCTCGTACCAGTAGGCATGCCGGATGGAATGGTCGGGGTCGACCCAGAACACTTCCATATGGTCAGGCCTGCGCGATACAGCAGCGATTCCTGCCTCCCGGACGGCGGAACCAACCGGAGCGATTCTCGGTTGGTTGCCTTGTGTCCACCTGATGTGCTCGTACCAGAACGCGTGCTGAACTGATTGATCGTAGCTGACCCAGAACACCTCCATGGTGTTGGACTTCCGCGAGAGAGCAGCAATGCTTGTGGTAGGCGCGGCGGCCTCAGCGTCGGTGATCTGTGGCCCCAGCTTCCAGCGCCTGTCGCCCTCGTCGTACCAGTAGGCATGCTGGATGGCGAAGTTGTGGTCGACCCAGAACACTTCCATATGGTCGGGCCTTCGCGAGACAGCAGCGATACCCGCGTGCGGGAAGGCAGAGCCAGGCGGAGCGATTCGGCTACCGTGAGTCCATGCGGTGTCCTCGTACCAGAACGCGTGCTCAACTGATCCGCCGGGGCCGACCCAGAACACCTCCATGGTGTTGGGCTTGCGCGAGAGAGCAGCAATGCTCGTTCCTGGCTCGATGACCTGCGAGCCGGTGATCTTAGACTGGGGTTCCAGCTTCCAGCGCCTGTCGCCCTGGTCGTACCAGTAGGCATGCCGGATAGATCCGTCAAGCTGGTTGACCCAGAACACTTCCATATGGTCGGGCCTGCGCGACACAGCAGCGATGCCGGGTAGGGGAGCCGTCATTCTTACCTCCGGAGGGACCGCACACGTCGAGACGTGGAAATTCAACCTTCGCTGATTCCTTTTATGCTGGTTAGCGACTAGGCATTTTGCTCGGGTCATCGCAATGAGATTGGCTCATATGCCACCTTGCCCTACCTTGCAAATGACACCTTCCCTGTCGTGTTCTCACCTCACGCAAGCAGAACATTGCAGGGCTAACTCGGCCCGTATCCTTGTCGGCGCTTCACCCTTGCTGGCCACAGCGAGAACCTTCCATTGCATGCCTTGACCTCGATGACTCATGAGGTGGTCGTCCCTCCTGATCGGTTTCGGCTGCTGGAGATTCTCGCCTGATCGTCCCGTTCAGCTCCGGCGGGTGACACGGCGGCCTACCCGAGACGCTCGGGCGGACGGCGGTTCCACGAGCCGCGATGAGACCGGGTCACTCCTTTCTAGGGTCGGCGGAAGGCGTTCGCGCTGGTCAGGTAGGTGCAGGCAGAGTGCACAGGCGCCGCCAGCAGGTCAGGAACGCTTCTCTCCATGGCCAGGTGGCGCTGATCTTCAGCATGCGCTGCCGCGCGTGGGAGATGAGCCGGGCGGGCAGGCGCCACAGGCAGTAGCGGAGGGTTTGAGGTTCGGCGCGGGCCAGTTCGGGGTCGTCGTGCAGGCCGAGCAGCCGTGTCCAGGCGTCGAGGTCGGCGTCGAGGTTGGCGGCGAGTACCCAGCCGACGTTGACGTCCATGTCTTGGACGGCAGGTTGCGCGGTCCTATCGCTTTGTTGCAGCGGACGCGGTCCTCGAGCTCGGCGTGGTCACGGTGGACGGCATCGATGAAGGCCAGTTGATGGCTGCCGGGAATGCCACGCAGCCCGCGGGGGCCGAGGGTGGTGGCGATGATGGCGTACTTCCAGCCGGTTTTGTTTCTCCAGCGCGGTGAGCTGCCGCTGATCGCGGGCCGAGGGCAGGACCTGGCGGACCAGCAGGCGCACGCCCCAGGCTGTGGCGCGTTGGTCCAGGCTGGTCAGTTCGGCCACGCCGGCGTGTTCGTGCAGGTGTCCGTCCTGGCGGACGGCGGCCTGCCAGGCGCCTGCGGGGAGCCTGGCGATCGCGGCCTCGTCGGCGTCAGTGATCTTCCAGCCGACGGTGAACCGGACCGTCCGCCGGGTGGTGCCAGTGGACCTGTGATGATCGTTCGGAAATAAGTGAACTCGCTGGATCGGGCGAGCACGCGGATGGTCCGCTTGACCAGCCCGACGGCAGCACGCAGCCGTTTGTTGTAGCCGGCTGCTGCGGCAGATACGGGAACAGGCCGGCCAGGTGCTTGCGGGTGTAGCGCAGCCAGTGAGTCTCGGAGGTGAACCCGAGCAGCGCTTGAGCGACCGCGACGCAGACCAGTTCGGAGTCGGTCAGTACCGGTGGCGTGCCCGTCCATCGCGGTCCTCCCAACTTCATCGTCGATCTTCACGTAGAGTGCAGTGAGAAGGGTCTCGATGTCGTTCGTCACAAAACGATCATGGAGGCCCTTCCCCTATACACCGCAAGCCTTCGGACTTACTCGTCTAGTACGACCGGGCGATTGAGTGGGCGCAGGAAGGCGACGACGCCCCCATGCAGGGCTACGTGCTCCTGCGCAAGTCTCAGCTCGCCTATGACCGGCAGGACCCCCTGAAGGTGCTGACCCTCGCTGAGGCCGCTCAGCACAGCAGCACGCGGCTCCCGGCGGGGGTCCGGGCTGAAGCGCTGCAGCAGCAAGCGTTGGGTTTGGCCATGCTGGGGGAGCCGGTACGCGACGTCGAGATGAGGCTCGACGAAGCGCGCGAGCTGTTACCTCAGGTCTCGCAGCAGGAGCCGGGGACGCTGGGCAGCTACTTCACGGAGCACATGCTGTTGCTGCGCAGCAGCGCGTGCTTCACCGAGGCCGGCAAGCCCGCCAAGGCGGCGGAGATCCTTGGGGAGATCATCGCCAGCGGCAGCCTGTCGTATCGCGATGTCGGCTATTTCCAGGCTCGTCACGCGGCTGCGCTGGCTCTGATCGGCGAACCAGATGAGGCGGCCACGCTGGGGCTCGCCGCGGCGCGCGTTGCCCGAGCAACTCGCTCGGGACGCACGACAACCGTCTTGGGCGACATGCTGCAGGCGATGGATCGCTGGCGGCGTCGGCCGCCGCTGCGCGCCCTGCAGAATTTTCTAGCTGATCGTCCTGGCGCTTAGGTGGTCGTCACGCAGCCATCCGGCGACTGTACGAATCACCGACGCCTGCCATGCCTGGCTCCGGGGGTTCAAATATTGAGGGTCGTCGTGGACGGCAAACGTGTGCTGCGCGCCCTCGACCTCGACCAGGTCGCAGGGTGCGGTGAACTGTGGCACAGCTGCGCGGGAGGACTCGATCGGTACGAGGGTGTCCTTGGTGCCGTGCACGATGAGGGTCGGGGCCTTGATCGAGCCGAGGACGGTGTGCGGCTGTAGCCAGAAGACCTCGTTGAGGAGGGGTCGGCCGTGCTTCAGGGTGGGTGTGAAGGTGATGGCTCCCTGCTCGGTGAGCTGGCGGGCCATGTCTTCGTCCAGGTAGTCGTCATGCCAGTAGGGGCGGCTGTCGATGGTGCGCTTCTTGTAGTCGAGCTGGGGATTGAACAGCACCAGTCGGGACACGTCGTCAGGCCGGTGGGCGGCGTAGTAGCCGCAGATCCCGCCGCCGAAGCTCGTGCCGAGCAGGCTCAGTCTGCTGGCTCCGGTTCTCTCGTGGGCCTGCCGCAATGCGACACGGATGTCGTTGAGGATGGTCGCGAGGGTCAGTTCTTCCTGCCGGCCCTCGCTCTCCCCGTGACCACGCAGGTCGAAGCGCAGGGACGCCAAGCCGTGGGCGCTCAACCCTGCGGCCAGCCGGGCGAAGAAACCGGCTTCGTGGCGGGTCACTCCGCCGCCGTGTACCAGGGTGACGACATGATCAGATGGTTCATCTGGTGTGACAAGCGTTCCGGCAAGCTGTTGGCCGTCGAGTGTCCGGAAGGTGATCTCGTGCTCCGATGAAGTCACCGTCAGCAGCATAGGCACGGCCCTGGACCGGTGGAAGTATCCGCGACGGCCTGGCGGGGAGGCGCAGTTCAGGGCGAAGTACGTGGCAGCCGCTGGTCCGCGATGCGGACGCGCTGCGGGTTGACGAGACGGCGCAGCAGTTGAAAGGGCTGACCGGTGTTGTTGTGGGTGATGCGGGTGATGTCCAGCAGGGGACTGCCGCGGCTGACCTTTAGCTTCGACGACTCTTCCTGGCCGGCTGGGCGGATGCGGATGCGCACGTCCACGACGCCGGACGACCGTTCGACGTCGAAAGCCGCGTCGTGTAGCTCTGCGGGTACGTACGTCCGGTCGAGGCACACGAGCTGGCCACCGATGTCGCCGTGATCTTCCCACGTCATGACGGGTGTGCCTGGCTCAAGAGGGAGGCCTCCGGCGACCTCCTCGGGTGCGGACTCCTCGCGCGTGGCGTGCGAGGTCAGGTGGCCAGTGCTTCCGGTTCGTCGGCAGGCGGCCGCCCATGCGGCGGGTTCGTCGCGACGGTCGATGGCCATGGCGATCTCGATGGCGACGGCGGATCTTGGACGATCATGCCTCGGTTGGCTACGCGCCAGATCAGGCTTTCCGCCTTGAGTTCTTTCATGGCGCGGGTGATGACGTGCCTGCCGACGCTGCCGACCCCCGGCTCGAAGCGGATGGTGTACCAGCAGTCGCCAGAGTCGCCGCTCACCTCGACTTGCGGGTCGAAGTACCCGAAGTCTGTTCCGGATGGCAGCGGATAAGCCTGGATGCGGCCCACCATGCGCGCCAGCCGGTGGTCATTGATCCACACCGGTGCCTTGACGATCGCCGCGAGCAGTAAGAGCGGCACTAATAGCAAGGCCAGGCAGCCGCTTCGGCGAGCCATTCGCGAATGACTGGACTTCTGCGGTGGTGCGGGTGCGGGCGGGTCCCGCACGATCAGGCGAGCGACCCACCGAAGTGCGCGCCGGCAGCCACTGCCAGGAAGAGGAAGACCACCGGGAAGCCGAGGTTGTGAAACACACGCGCGCGGACATGGGCGAGGACGGCTCCGACGAAGAACAGCACGAGCCCCGAGGCAGCGGCGAGCCCGAGGAGAGGCCAGCCGAGCAGCCCGAGCACGAGCCCTACGACCCCGGAGCCCTCAACGACCGCGAGGTAGGGGATCCACCGCGGATCGAGGCCGACCTCGGCACAGTTACGCACCACGAACTGAGCCGAGACCGCCTTCGCGATCACCTCGAAGGCGTTGGCGAGGATGCAGGCGAGAGTCGCGATGAACAGCCCGATGCCGAGTGCCGTGGTCAACGGGCATACCGCCCCAGCAGCGTCACTGGTCGCGGAGGTATCGGCGCGCCGGCCCACTCCGCGACCTTGGCCCTGAACGCGAGGGCCTCCTGGATGTCGAGGAGCGGATTGATGTCCGCGTCGGCAAGGTGGAGGGTCAGCAGGAACTCCGTGCCGTCCGCCACCCGCACGGCTGTGTAGTCAAGGCCGGTCGGTGCTGCTTCCTCGATTGCGGCGAACAACTTCTTGATGGCCGCTTCCGCTTCCGGAGCCTGTTCGGATGTGGTGTTGAATCGGACAATCTGTACGCTCATGTGTGTCTCCTCAAGGAGGTGTGCTCGTCAGGTAGCCGGTCTCTCTCACCCCTCCTGACGTTGAGCACACGCGAAAGGTGACCTCACCCATGAAACTGGTCGAACACTTCGAGGCGTCTCGTCCCCGGCTGATGTCGCTGGCCCACCGGATCGTGGGCTCGTATCACGACGCCGAGGACGCGGTCCAGACCGCCTGGACGCGGGTCCAGGCGGCCGGGGCGGCCGACGTCGCCAACCTGGACGGCTGGTTCACCACGGTGACCGCGCGTCTGTGCCTGGACCTGCTGCGGGCACGTGAGCGACGTGGCGAACTCCCCTTGCGCTCCGATGACATCGCCGGCGGAAGGATCAGTGCCGACGAGACGTTCCTTCGCCGTGAAGAAGTGTCCAGAGCCCTGCTGGTGCTGCTCGACGAACTCTCGCCCAGACAGCGAGTGGCGTACGTGTTGCACGATCTCTTCGCCATCCCGTTCGATCAGGTCGCCGCGGCGCTCGACACGAACGCGGTCTCGGCGAAGAAGCTGGCCAGTCGTGCGCGCGCACGGCTGCGCGACGTGCGACCTGTCGTACGCCGCCACGACGCGGAAGAAAACGAGATCATCGAGGCGTTCCTGGCAGCCGCACGCGGCGGCGACATCGCACGACTCGTCACCTTGATGGCTCCCGACGTTGTCCGTACCGCTGACCTTTCCCTGCTCCCGGCAGGCTCCGCAACGGAAGTCCGGGGGGCAGCGGCGGTCGCGGAAGAGACGAGGATCTTCGTCGACCGCATCGCCATCGCGGCTCCGGTCCTCATCGCGGGGCGGCCCGGCGCGGTCATCGCACCCGGCGGCCACGCGTACGCGCTCATCCGCTTCCGCATCGACGCCGGTCTCATCACGAAGATCGAGATCACTCCGTACGCGGCCGGCACGATGTCACTGCGCGACCAGCCACGAGATCCCGTCCTTATCGGCCAGCGCAGCAGGTGATCAGAGGGCCGCCCCCAGGCGTGCTGTGCGGCGCCAGGGCCGAGGGCCGGATCCGTGAGTGACCGGGACGGGTGTCGAACTTCGTCGGGTCCGGCGCCGCGATCACCATCGGCATGACTTCGGTCATGTGCCGGGCTCGACGACCCCGTGCTCGTACGCGTAGATGACCGCCTGCACACGGTCACGGCAGCCGATCTTGGGGAGGAGGTTGGCCACGTGGGTCTTGACCGTCGAGACGCTGACCGTCAAGGCTTCGGCGATCTCCACGTTGGACCGGCCTCTGGCGATGAGCTCCAGTGTGTCGCGCTCTCGCACCGTCAGCTCCGGCAGCAACTCCACGGTCCGCGGACGTTTCGAGGTGCGGGCGAACTCGGCGATGAGCCGCCGCGTGACACCGGGCGCGACCAGGCCTTGGCCCGAGGCGACCACTCGGACCGCCTCCACCAGGTCGTCGGGTTCGACGTCCTTCAGCAGGAAGCCGCGCGCCCCGCCGCGCAAGGCGGCGAAGACGTACTCGTCGAGGTCGAACGTCGTCACGACGAGCACGGCGACGGGCTGCTCGATCCCCGGCCCCGCGAGTCGCTCGGTGGCGGCCAGCCCATCGAGCACGGGCATCCGGACGTCCATGAGCACCAGGTCGGGCCGCAGCCGCCTGGCGAGGCGAACGGCCTCATCCCCGTCGGCGGCCTCCCCCACGATCCGGAGATCGGGCTCCGATTCCAGGATCGTGCGAAAGCCGGTGCGCACGACCGCTTGGTCGTCGGCGATCACGATGTCGACGGTCATGGCCGCTCCAACGGAAATGTGGCGCTGACCAGCCAGCCGCCGTCGGGTTGTGGTCCGATGGTGAGCTCACCGCCCGCGTGGTTCACGCGCTCGCGCATGCCGAGCAGGCCGTGTCCGCCGTTCGGCTCGACGGGAGGCGGGGTGCGGGTGGGGCTCGAGTTGCGTACAGCGACTACGAACTCGGCGTCGCCGAAGGCCGTGGTCACGCTGACCGATGCTCCCGGGGAGTGCCGCCTGGCGTTGACCAGCGCCTCGCGCACGAGGCGCGAGGCGGCCAGATCGACGGTGACGGGCAGCGGGCGCGGCTCGCCTGTGGCGCGCAACTCGACGTCCATGCCTGTGGTACGGGAACGGCGGACGGTCTCCTCCAGACCCGCCAGGGTTGGCGCCCTGCCACCGGCGGAGTCGAGATCCGTCCCGGTCTCGCTCTCGCGCATGATCCCCACCAGGGCGCGCATCGACACCAGCGTGTCACGCCCCTGTGCCCTGATCGCGCGCAGCGTGGCCCTGGCCGCGGCCGGGTTGCGATCGAGCAGACGGTCGGCCGCACCCGCCTGGACGACGATCGCCGACAGATCGTGGGCCGCGATGTCGTGCAGTTCCCTGGCGATTCTGGCGCGCTCCTCCGCAACGGCGGCCCTGGCGCGTTCCTCCTGCTCGCCCGCGATACGCGCGGCCCCCCTCGTCTTCGCGGCCCGCCTGGACCGAACGGAGAACCCCAAGGTGGCCGGCAGCAGGTAAGCCGCGGTCACGGCCGCGGCCATGCCCGGCGCGTCGCCCCGCGCCACTCCCCAGAACGTGAGCAGCCCGCCGTGGTCGCGCCGGCGGCGCTCAGGAGCAGACCGCCGAGCATGTGGCCCGCCGCGCAGGCGGAGACCACGACGGTGGCCCTGACCTGCGGCAGGCGGCTCGCCACTGTGTAGGAACAGAACAGCACACCGACCCCGATCAGCGCGGAGCGGGTCGGTGGCAACATGCTCACCAGCGGGATCACGGTGGCGGCCACGAGAGCGGGCACGGCGTGGCTGCGCCGGAAGGCTATGGTGGCGAGGTCGGCGAGGGCCAGCAGGTGACTGACACCGAACGCCCAGCCCGGCAGCCCGGCCATCCGGGCGTCGTCGAGGACGAACGCCAGCCGCGCCGTGACGACGACGGCCAGCACCGCCGCCACCGGGACGTCCCGGCCCTCGGGCAGACCGGCCCTGGGCCGCGCCATCGCCATGCCCTTCCTGCTCACCCTCGCTTCGCCGGCCCTTCCCGTCATCCCGCTTCGACGGCCTGTCCCGTCGCGCGAGCCCGGCTCGCGCCACCACGGATCGGCAGCCGCCGCCAGTACGTCGCACACCGCCACGTCCACTCCAACGGGCCGTAACCGAACCGGCGCAACCACAGGTTACTCACCACGGCCTGGACGAGCAGGATGCCAACGCCGAGCAGCGCCGAGGCCGGCCACCGCTCCGAACCGGGCAGGCCCATCGTCGTGCCCGCGGGGACGAAGATCAGAGCGGCGCTGAAGTAGTTCGTCAACGCCATCCTGCCCATCGGGGCCAGCACCCACGACAGCACGGCGCCCACCGGCGTACGCAGCAGGAGCAGGAACACCGCGAGGTAGCAGCAAGCGGTCGCCAGCGACACCGTCAACCCGAGCCGGATCTGCGCGAGTTCGGGCAAGGGCAGGGTGACGAGCCAGACCCCCAGCCCCCACACGGCCACGGCAGCGACGCCCATGACCACCAGACGGCCTGGGCGGTCGCCAAGGGACTCGTGCACTCGCCACTCCGCCGCGGCGAATCCGAGCGCGAACAGCCCGGGCAGCATCCCCAGCCCGCCCACCCCTGCCAGGATCCCCGCCGCGGTCAGCGTGACGGCCACGGCGAGGAGCGCCCGGCGCGGGAGGTAGCTGAGTGGCAGGAGCACCAGCAGACCGGTGACGGCGAACGGCAGCAGCACCTCGCCGGGTTGGAGCAGGTGGAGCACTCCACCGAGGACGCCCAGCGCGACGAGCCTCCGCACGAGCAGCACCCTCGGACGGCTCGTGCGTCTGGCGGCCGAGGTGAGGAAGATGCCGAAGCCCACACCGAACAGCAGGTAGAAGATGGGGTAGAAGCGGCCGTAGAACAGCAGGAGGAGCGGGGTGGGCAGCTCGCCCGCGTACGCGAACATCTCCATGGTCTGGGGAATGTTGATGAAGATGATGCCGCACAGGGCGAAGCCGCGCAGCGCGTCGAGGGCGGCGATCCGCCTGTGCGGGCGATCCGGGCCAAGTGGAAGCATGCGACCAGGATGACGAGCGGGGGACCGCGTCCGCTTCGGGCGCGTGGCCATTTCCTTCTCGTTCCCGTGGCCGATTCCGCTTCCTCCTCAGGACCCCTGGATGACGTTGACCGTGATCCCGCGCGGGCGCTCGCCGCCCCGATGCCCCGCGATCCACCGGTCACCAGCGCGACCTTTCCCTCAAGGCTGTGGACCTTCTGGCCGTCCACGGGCTCCCGGCCGGTCCATGTTCAGCTGGTGAGGGACGCGCGGCCGTCGATGAGCGCGAGCGTGGCGGCGGCCGCGCGTTGAACCGCACGCTCCACGCCCTGCTCGCCGGTGCCGAACATGCCCAGGTGCAGGAGTTCGGCGTGGCCGTGCGCGGTGGCTGCGACGGCCAGCCCGAGCGCCTCGGCGGCCACCGGATCATCCGCCGACAGGGCCATGGCCCCTGCCTGGAAGGCCTCCTTCACGGGGCGGGACGCCTGTTCCAGCTCCGGTTCGCTGGCCGTCGACCACATGCCGAACAGCGTCTCGAACAGCGCCCGGTGCTTCGCGGCGAACCGCACGTATCCCCTGGCCACAGCGACCAGCCGATCCTGCGGTGCGCTGCCGCCGCGTTCCGCGGTGACGGCTTCGACCAGGAGGTTCGCCGCGCGTACGCCGACCGCGAGCAGCAGCTCGTCGCGATCGGTGAAGTGGCGGTAGGGCGCGCTGAGCGCGACACCCAACTGCCTGCTCGCCTCCGCCATGGAAAAGGCCTGCACACCTCGTTCGGCGACCAGCTCCATGGCGGTTTCGATGAGCGCAGCGCGCAGGTCGCCGTGGTGGTAGCGGTCACGCTTGGTCGTTCGGGACACCTGTCGGGGCATGGTCTCAGATTAACGACAGCTCATCCAGCGTACGGATCTCGCTCTCGGTCAGCCGGAAACTCATCGTGCCCGCCGCCTCGGCCGCCTGCCCGGGTTTGGAGGCGCCAGGGATGGCCACGACCGTGTCACCGTACCGGGTGATCAGCCAATTGAGCGCCACCTGGGAGATCGTGGCGCCGTGCTCCTCACCGATGCGGCGCATGGCGTTGATGAGCGGAGCGGTGCGTGCGAGTCCTCGGTCGCTCAGCCGGCTGCGGGAGAGGATCCTGCGCGCCGGCGGCGCAGACCTGGCCAGGCTCACGTTGCCGTGGTACCGCCCGGTGAGCACTCCGCCCTCCAGAGGCGAGTACGCGATGAGCGTGACGCCCAGCCTTCGTGCGGCCTCCAGCACGCCGTCCTGCTCGATCTTCCGGTGCAGCAGACTGATCCGCACCTGATTGGAGGCCAGCGTGACGCCTTCGGCGGCCAGCACGTCGTGGGCGAGCACGAGCTGCCGAGCGGAGAAGTTGGACACGCCGACCGCACCGATCGTGCCTTCCCTGAACAGCCTCGCCATGACTTTGAGCTGGGCGGGGATGCTCGACAGGCTCCCGCTGGGGAAATGGATCTGGTGCAGAGCGATGGGATGGCCACCCAGGTGCTTCAATCGGTCGCCGACGGTCGCGGCGATGCTGGCAGCGGTGCGCAGATGCGGCGTCCACTTCGTCGCGACGCTGACCTGCCCGGGGGCGAGACCACACTGCTGCAACGCGGTGGAGAGGGTCTCCTCCGATCGGCCCCTGCCGTACATCTCGGCGGTGTCGAACCACGTCACCCCGTTGTCGAGGGCGGCGCGCACGACCGAGGTGGCCATCTCCTGGTCGATCGGATTGATGATCAGGCGCGTGTAATTGGCTGTGCCGGCGAACTGCATGCACCCCAGTCCGATGGGGCTGATCTCGATGTCCGTCCTGCCGAGCTGCCGCACGTTCATGTGATTAGCATTCACATTGTGAAATGCTATCACATTTCGGCTTGATCAACGGGTCCGGATTGGAGCCCCTGACGGCGCGGGCTTATGGACGTCGGCGAGGGCTGGACGCGACTGGAGTTCGGACGGGAGGCAGAGAAGCAAGGGCCGCGAGGTCTGCCGACCATGCCCCCGACCGTAGCCAACCCGTCCCCATCGGCATCCATCTCAGCCTCGTTTCGGCTCCATCCGAAACGGCTCGACCGGTCCGAGTCCGCGATCGGAAAATCGTCGGATGACGACGAGCAGGGGACGCATGGATTTCCCGGATATCGTGTCCACCGCCCGGGCCACGGGCTTCGCTCTTGGGGGGCTCGGTGTGCTGGCGGCGTTGTTGATGTTCCTGGTTCCTGTGGTGGCCGGTGGCCCGCCAGGGTCGTTCGTCGGGTGGCCGGTGGCTCACTTCCTGGGGACGCCGACGACGGTTGAGGTGCCCGCGGACTGCGAAATCGGCCCGTCACGTCGCCGGAGCTCCAGCGAGCCGACCGTCACCTGCCCGGGCGCTGCTTGGTCGGTCGATGGCCGTGAGGACGGCGGCACGTTGTACGGGCGCCTCAGCCAGCTCTCCCAGTCCGAGATGGGCGATCGGGTCGAGGCCCGGGTGTTCAACGGGTCCGCCTATCTGCACCCGTCCGCGGGACGGTACGGGGTCGCGGTGGTGACGCTGGTTCTCATCGGCTTCGGGTTGCTGGCCGCCTTACTCACCGTTCCGCTGTGGGCCGCCCGGCGTTTCGGCGGCGCCTGGAGTGCCGGCGACTGGGATGTCGACGATCTCATGACATTCGGGGTCGTCGGGCTGGCCCTGGCGGCGTCAGCCGGTGCGGCGATGGGCTACCTGACGGCTGAGGACACCACGGACCGGCTCTGGGCCGGTGCGCTGGTGGCCGCAGCCGCCATCGGGGTCGTGGTGAAGGTGCGCAGATGGCGCGCCGAACGTTAGCGGTGGCGCCGCTCGGTGCTGCCATGCTTCCGCGCGCCACCGATGAGTTCCGGTCCGCGCGATGGTCTCATCGTGCATGAGCGAACAAGCACCCAGCACGACCACGAACCACGACCGTTACGGAGACGCGGAGCCGTGGCGCGGCGGGAGCGGGTGGCGCTTCACAACCAGCCGCTTCTGCGCAACAACCGGTGGACGACGATCACGGCGACGACCATGAGGAACAGGCTCAGCGGGTAGCCGAGCGACCAGTGCAGTTCGGGCATGTGGTCGAAGTTCATGCCGTAGATCCCGGCGATCATGGTGGGGACCGCGATGACGGCCGCCCATGAGGAGATCTTGCGCATGTCGGCGTTCTGCTGCATGGCCACCTTGTTCTGGTCACGCCCCACCAGGGCCAGGTGAGCGCTCAGGGCGCTGGTGAGCAGTTCGTTGTGCTCGTCGACCTGGGAGTCCACGCGCAGCAGATGATCCAGGACGTCACGGAAGTGGTCGCGGGTGCCGTCGCACAACGCCACCCGGCCCTTCACGATCTCCTCCAGCACGGGCACCAGCGGGTCCTGGGCGGTCCGGAACTCCAGGACCTCACGCTTGAGCGAGTAGATGTCGGCGGTGACGTCGTCGCGCTCGCCGCTGAAGACGCGCCGTTCCAGCGCGATGAGGTCGAGCTCGACCTCGTGGGAGATCTCGGCGTAGGTGTCGACGACCTGGTCGCAGATCGCGTAGAGCACCCCGGCCGGGCCGGTCGACAGCAGGTCGGGATCGGCTTCGACCCGCCGCCGCACCCCGCCCAGCGGATTGGCCTGGCCGTGGCGGACGCTGATGACGAAGTCGCTCCCCAGGAAGAGGTTGATCTCGCCGACCTCGATGTCGGAGGTCTCCTCGACGTACAGCAGCGGCTTGAGCACCACGAACAGGGTGTCGTCGTAGCGCTCGAGCTTGGGCCGCTGATGGGCGTGGATCGCGTCCTCCACCGCCAGCGGGTGCAGCCGCACCTCACGGGTGATCAGATCGAACTCCTCCTGCGTGGGCTCGTGCAGGCCGATCCACAGGAAGCTGTCGCCCCTGGCCCGGGCGGCGCTGAAGGCTTCGCTGATGTCGCCGCTGACGGTCTCACGCACACCACCGCGGTAGATGGCCTTGTCCACAATCATGGTGAGATTGTCGCGCGGTCACCGGCGTGCGGCCTGTCGGCCGAGGGCGTCGAGGAGTGCGCGCTCGCGCTCGGCGCTGAGGCCGGCGCGTCGTTCGCGGTCGAGGCCCTGCTCGCGTTCCCAGGCCAGCGTGGCGGACACCAGCTCGGCCCGGGGCCGATGGCGCAGCCCCGCCGCCTGCGCCGCGGCGCCGCTCCTGCACGACCATCCTTCCCAGCCCGGTTCGACCAGCCACATCGGCAGCGACTCCGCTCCCATGTACTGGGTCACGCCGTGCTCGAGCAGCCAGGCCGATTCGGCGGTGACGACCGGGCCGGTGTGCCCGCCGGCGGTGCGGCACAGCTCGATCCACTCGTCGAACGGGACGACGGGGCCGACGGCGTTATAGGTGCCGATGGTGCCCCGCTCCGCGGCGTCGAGCAGCCAGGCGGCGAGGTCGCGTACGTCGATGACCTGCGTCGGCTGGTCCGGCGTGGCCGGAACCAGCATCGGCCCGTGCGGGTCGCGCGCGGCACGGGCCACCCAGTAGCCGGAGCGCCCGCTGTGGTCGCCGGGGCCGCCGATGAGACCGGCGCGGGCGATGAGGAGGCGGTCGCCCACGGCGGCCGCCGACGCCTGCTCGCAGGCGACCTTCGCCTCGCCGTAGAGTGCGCGGTCGGCCTCGGCGCGGTCGGTCGGAGCCAGGAGGGGCGCGGACTCGTCCATGCCAGGCTCGGCGTGGGAGGCGTAGGCGTTGCCGGAGGAGACATAGGCCCAGTGCCGGGCCCTGCCGCCCAGCGCGGCGAGCGCCTCGCGCACGAAGCCCGGCTGCCACGACACCTCGATGACCGCGTCCCAGTCGCGGCCGAGCAGCGGCGCGTACGCCGAAGGGTCACGCCGGTCGGCGGCCACCAGGGCCGCGCCGTCGGCCACCGCCCCGCTCTCGCCGCGCGCCAGGCACGTCACCTGGTGCCCCCGCTCGATCGCCTGCCGGGAAACCTCCCGGCCCACCCATGCCGTCCCGCCCAGAACCACGATGTCCATCCCGCCACCCAAGCACCGCAAGTGCCCAGGCGCCCAGGCGGGTTCACCGACAGCGGACCCGGTTCGCTGTCAGCGCACGGAAGGCGCGCCTTCAGGACCTGTACGGGGTTCGGATCAGTGGGACTCGCAGGTGCCTGGCCTGCGGTCATGGTGAGCCACCGCCATGGCGAGTGGATAGCTCACCGAGGACGAGTGGTCCCTGATCGAGCCGCACCTGCCCGCGGGCGAGCGCGGCCCGGCGGCGAGCCCGGCGAGGCAAAGCCTACGGCCTGAAGATCCGAACCTCGTACTAGCGGTAGCGGGCCAGTTCCCACGGGTCGTGCGCGGAGAACGTCTCGACCTCGCCGGCGCGGTCGCGCACCAGCTCGCGCAGCCGGGCCTGGGTGCCGAGCCGCAGGTCGCGATGGACTTCTGAACCCGTCTGGACGAGGTCAAGCAGCGGGTGCGGCTCTTTCGGCGACTCAAGCTCGCGGTGGTAGTAATAGGCGTCGCCGCAGTGCAGGAGCCACCGATCGTCGTCCCGCACGGCAACCCCGGTGTGGCCGCGGGTGTGCCCGCCGAGCGGGATCAGCTTGATCTCCGGCGGCAACCCCTCCGGCTGCACCGCGGTGAAGCCGAACCACTCCTCCCCGGGGGTGGGGGAGTAGGTGACCCAGTCGGGGCCGTGGGCCCAGTGGGCGGAGCGGTAGCGAAAGCCGGGTGCCTCGGCCAGCGCCGCCTCGAGCTCGGCGGCCAGCACGTGGACCCGTGCGCCGGGGAAGTCGGGAAGGCCGCCACAGTGGTCCACGTCCAAGTGGGTCACGATGATGTGGCGCACGTCGGACGGCGCGTGGCCGAGCCGGGCGACCTGGCGGACGGCCGTCTCCTCCTCGTCGAGGACGGGCTGTGCCATCTCGACCCACGAGGTGCCGAGCGTGCCATCCGGATCGCGGACGTCGCCGAGGCCCAGTCCGGTCTCGACCAGCACCAGGCCGTCGGCGTCGGTTTCGATCAGCAGGCAGTGGTTCACCGCAGGCGCGGGCAGCGGGCCATCGTAGGTGGCTTCGATCGTCCGGACGGACCCGCAGTTCAGGTGATGAATCTTCATGCGCCTAGACTGCGACTTGAAGCGCGGTTCAAGTCAAGGAGAGTCGATGGACGAGGTGTTGCTGGACATCGCCGAGGTGGCGCGGCGGTTCGGGCTGGCGCCTTCGGCGCTGCGGTTCTACGAGAAGAAGGGACTGATCGCCGCGGCGGGACGCAACGGGCTTCGCCGCACCTACCACCCGGACGTACTGGAACGCCTGGAGCTGATCACGTGCGCGCGGCACGCCGGATTCACCGTCGCCGAGATCGGCCGATTCCTTTCGGCCCGACCCGGTGACCCTGACCTGCGTGTCCGCATGGACGCCAAGGCCCGCGACCTCGACGAGCAGATCGGCCGGCTCGCCAGGCTGCGCGACAGCCTCCGGCACGCCGCCGTCTGCGACCACGAGCCGATCGTCGAATGCCCCGACTTCAAGCGGGCCATCGGTGATGGGTCCGCCGGATCGATTCTCCACCTCTGACCTCGGGGTCTGATCGGTGGCACCGGAGGGGCGACTCCGTACAGGTCCTAGTAACCCGACGGGCGCACCAGCCCCGTCTCGTACGCGTAGACGGCCGCCTGGGTGCGGTCACGCAGCCCGAGCTTGACCAGGATCCTGCTCACATGGGTCTTGACGGTCTGCTCGGCGACGACCAGGCGCTCGGCGATCTCCGCGTTCGACAAGCCCTGGGCGATCAGCGACAACACCTCGGTCTCGCGTTCCGTCAGGTCGCCCACGCGCTCCTTCAGCGGGGCGCGCGGCGCGCCGCTCATCCGGGAGAACTCGGCGATCAGGCGTTTGGTGACGTTCGGCGCGAGCAGGGCGTCCCCGGCCGCGACCACCCGCACCGCGTGGGCCAGGTCGGCCGCCGACGCCTCCTTGAGCAGGAAGCCGGAGGCGCCCGCCCGCAGCGCCTCGTAGACGTAGTCGTCCAGGTCGAAGGTGGTCAGGACCAGGACCTTCACGGTCGCGTCCGGCTGCCCGGCGATGCGGCGGGTCGCCTCGATGCCGCCCAGCTCGGGCATCCGCACGTCCATGAGCACCACGTCGGGCTCCAGCTCGGCGACCTTCGCGACGGCGTCGAGGCCGTTGACGGCCTGGCCGACGACCTCGATGTCGGGCTCGGCGTTCAGCAGCACGGTGAAACCTTGACGGACCATCACCTGGTCGTCGGCTATGAGCACACGGATTCTGGTCATGGGGTGGCCTCGATGCCTTTCTCCGCGTCTTCACCCGTGTCCTTCTCCGTGCCGACCGGAAGGAACACGCTGACCTCGTAACCGCCGTCCGGCGTGGGCCCCGTGACGAGGTCGCCGCCCAGCATGGCCGCGCGCTCGCGCATGCCCAGCAGCCCGTGATCCGCCCCGGGGGAGGACGGGACCGGCGCGCCGGGTGCGGCGTTGACGATCCTGAGGGTGAGGGCGTCGGGCCGGTAGGACAGCCGGACCGTCACCGGCGTGTCCGGCGCGTGCCGCATGGCGTTGCTGAGCGCCTCCTGCACGATCCTGAACGCCGACAGCTCCACCCCGGGCGACAGCGGGCGCGGCGTGCCCGCGATCTCGGTGGTGAGGGCCACACCCGCGCCGCGCACGTTCGCGAACAACTCGTCGAGCCGGTCGAGCGTGGGCTGCGGCGCGTCCCCGGGCGGGTCCTGCGCGCGCAGGACCCCGAGGACCCGGCGGAGCTCGGTCAGCGCCTCCACGGCGTTCTCGCGGATGCCCGCGAGGTTCTCCTTCAGCTCGTCGGGCGGGTCCGCCACCAGGTGCGGCGCCACCTGCGCCTGGATGGAGATCACCGACATGTGGTGTGCGACCACGTCGTGCAGCTCGCGGGCGATCCTGCTGCGCTCCTCCAGCAGCGTGCGGCGGGCCCGCTCCTCGGCCGTCAGCTCCTCCTGCGCCTCCAGACGGGTACGGGTGGTCCTGAGCGCGCGCACCCCCGCCCCGACCGCGACCGCGGCCGCGTCGACCACCGGGGCCACCAGCACTCCGCCGCTCCCGTTGCTCAAGGGCAGGAACACGACGCAGAGCACGACCGCCAGCGTGGTGATCGCCAGCGCCTGGGCCGTGACCCGGGGGCGCACCCGCAGCGCCAGCAGGAACATCACACCGGCCTGCAGCGCGATGCCGGAGCCCGTCCACGGGTACGCCACCGCGTCGTGGATCACGGGCCTGAAAGCCACCTCGTGCGAGGTGATCATCCAGGGGAAACTCTCGGTCCACGGAAGATAGGTCATTCCCGTACGTGCGCCGATGACCATGACGGCGATCGACGCCCACCAGGCGGGCAGCGGGCGGGACATCGCCAGCACGAGGATCGCCGCGTGGATCATGGCGAGCAGCGGAACCGTCGGGTCGATGCCCTCCCCATCGGGGAGCAGGCCCATGGCCAGCGCGTAGACGATGACCAGAACGTGCGGGAGGCGGGACAGCCCGCGCGGACGCGACATGCGGGGAAGGGGGTCGGCGCGGGCCGTCCACAGGTCCGCGCGTACGGCGTCGAGGGCTCGTCGCAGCCTGCCCACCTCGCCTACGTCCCCTCCGCCCTCGACTCCGCCCTCGACCCGCCCCCCGGTCAGGATGATCCAGCATGCAGGCGCTCCGCAACCGGCCCGGCGGGCGATCGTACCCGCTCGTGACCGCGGAACGCCGCGCAGCACACCAGCAGCGCCACCGCGAACGCCGGAAGCCAGGCCACCCGGGCGAGCACCCAGTCCGGCCCGTCGGGGACGGTGTGCAGCCCGGTCCACGGCGTCGAGCCCGCGGCGAGCAGGGCGAGCGAGGCGACCGCGATCATCGCGGTCTGGTGCCACAGGAAGATCGTCATCGCCGCCAGGTTCGCGAGCGCCACCGCAACCCAGGCGGCGGGGCGGCGCAGCAGCCGCCGCAGCGGGCCGAGCAGCAGCAGGGCCGCGCCGCTCTGGGCGATCCCGAAGGTGACGGCCGCCAGCGAGGGCGGGTCGAGGTTGGACAGCGGCGCCCCCGGCACGCCGACCATGGTGGCGGGGTAGCCGCCCCACCCGACGAGCGCGACGGCGGCGGCCCCGCCGCCGAGCAGCAGCGCCCACCCGGTCGCGCGCCCCTGCAGGCGGTCACGGGCCCAGGCCGCCCCGACGCAGTACGGCACCAGCCACCCGGCCGCCACGCTGACCCACCAGAGCGAGCCGCCCGCGAGCCCGGCCGGCAGGCCCTCCGCGAGGCCGCCGAACCTGACCAGGTCGACGCACGCGACCACGGCGAGCGGCCAGGCCGGGTGCAGCCTCGACACCAGCGGGGTCGCCGCGGTCAACGCCGCGAACACCAGCAGGAACCACATCGGCGACAGCACGAGCTTGACCAGCGCCTGCACGCTCTCCAGCCGCGCCCCGACGGCCAGCATCACCAGGGCCGCCCCCGCCCACACCGCCGCTACGACCACCGCCGGCCGGAACAGCCGGGCCACCCGCCCGGCCAGCCACCGCCCGTACGGCACCCCCTCCGCACGGGCACGGCGGTGGGAACGCGTCCCCACCAGCCCGCCCACCAGGAAGAAGACCGCCAGAGTCTGGAACACCCACGACAGCGGCGCGAGCTGCGGCATGTGCCGCAGCGGGCTGGCGACCCGCACGGTCCCGCTCTCCACGACCAGCGCGGTCACCATCCAGTGCCCGGCCACCACGCCGAGGATGGCCAGGGCGCGCAGGGCGTCGAGGGCGCGGTCGCGGCCGTCCGGGGTCGCGGCGTCGATCCGCGCGGTGAGGTCACGCAGTCGTGCGGGTCGTGCGGACGCGGTCCGCGCGGTGAGGTCACGCAGTCGTGCGGGTCGTGCGGACGCGGTCCGCGCGGTGAGGTCACGCATCGGCGCCGGCCTGCCCGGACACGATCCGCGTGATGCTCCCCAGCGCCTTCGATCCGGGCGCCAGGTAGTCGCTGTGCCCGCCGCCGCCCGCCGCGAAGATCCGGGCGCCGAACCGGGGCGACGCCGGGTCGGCGCCCAGCCCCACCGTGACGAACGGTAACGCGACCGACCCATGCGGCAGGCCCGCGACCCAGTCTCCCGCCGTGCGCCCCGCCCACACCGTGGCCGGGGTACGCAGCGCGGCGGCGTCGGGCACGCCCGCGCCGGGGCTGCCGAACAGGACGATGCCGGCGACGTCCAGCCCCGGCGCGGCCAGGCCGCACACCACGGAGCCGTAGGAGTGGCACAGGAGCGTGACCCGGGCGCCCGGCCTGGCCGCGCGCAGCTCCCGTACGAAGGCGCGCAGGCGGGGAGCGGCCTCGGCGGCGCGGTGCGGGGTCACCGCCTGGAGGCTCACGCTGCTCGGCGTGGGGTAGCCGAGCCAGGCGACCACGGTCGACCGGTCGCCGAGCGCGTCATGGAGGCGCAATGAGCCGCCGCGCAACATCCCGTACTTGTCCAGGTCGATGCCGGCGCCCGGGACCATCACGGCGATCCGCTCGGCGGCGGCCAGGTCGCCGAGAACCTCCACCGCCCGGCCGCCGTCCCGGCCGTCGAAGGCCAGGAACCGCCGCGCGGGGCCGGCCATCTCCCGCAGCCGGGCGGCCCGCCACCGGTGGCCGTGCCTGGCCGCCGTCCGTTCGGCGGCCAGGATCTCCGCGCGGGCGGACGCGTACCGCCGGGCGAGCTCGGACGGGGTCGCGGCGGACAGCGGGGCCACGGGGGCGGGCGCGGGCGCCGGAACCGCCCCTGGGCGGGTCACGCCGCTGATCGGCCCCGCCACCGAGGCGGTGACGAGCGTGGTGAGCAGGACGCGGCGCAGGCTGCCTCGCCGGCGGGTCGCCATGGGCGGTGATCCTTCCGTGCCGGAGACGTACTCGGGCCTCGAAGGTATGGATCATCGCGACTAACCGGCGTCCCGCTGCGGGGTGCACCTCCGGCGTAGCTCTGACGTATTACGGGGTGCAGGCTCCGCGCGCGTGACGGTCAGCGCGCCGGTGACAACAGGGGCTGCCGCTTGCTCGGGACGCTTCGGCGGGTGGTGCCGTCCGGAAGGATCTCCTCGAACGCGAACGGAAGTCCGGCCGCGATGGACGGGTGCGCGTTGTCCATGAGCTGAAAGTGCAGATGCGGCTCGCTGGAGTTGCCCGAGTTGCCGCACTGCCCGATCAGCTGACCGGCCTCGACCCGCTCACCCTTGTGGACCTGGACCGAGCCGCGCTTGAGGTGGGCGAACGCGGCGTACACGCCGTCGCCGAGGTCGAGGATCACGTGGTTGCCGAGCACGCCACCCGGGCCTGCCAGCTCGCGCACGACACCCTCGGCCATGCTGTAGACCAGCGCGGGCCAGGAGTTGCGGCTCAGGTGGTCGCGCCAGAAGTCCCTGGCGGCGACGACGGTGCCGGCGGCGGGCGCGTGGATCGGGCGGCCGAAGCCGGGGAACGTCTCGGGACGGCTCATCAACGGCGCGCGCACCACGGCCTTCCACTCGGTGTCCTCGTCCGGCCAGTTGACCAGGTCCACCGCGTACGTCTGGCCGTAGGCGTGCAGGCCGTGGCTGGGCACCTTGTCGGCCGGGCTGTTGACCGCGAGCCAGCGTCCCCGCACGGGGCTGGCGATCGGGATCGGCGCGCGTTCGACGGAGCCCGCGGGCAGGAACATCGAGGCGAAGCCGGCCAGGAACAGGATCACGCCCGCCACGCTCAGCAGGGGGACGTGGTGGACGAACTCGCCGATCGCCAGGAGCAGGCCGGTGATGATCATCGGCATCCGGATCCGGGCGAGGATGACCGGGAACATGACGTCCTCTCGATGGGGGATCACGTCTGCGCCGCCACGCGGGCGGCGGCATGAGGATCTACCCGCGTCGCGGGCACACAGTCGTACGGACCTCCGGCGGCGGCCTCATGGCGCGGGCCGGAAGGCGGGGACCGTGGCGGGGTCACGTGGGGAAACTTGCCGGGACCTTGCCGGACCCCTTGCGGGAAACGCCGCGCCGGCCGCGCGGGACCACGGTGGAATGGGCGGTGTCGTGGTACGCGGGGGGAAGGCGGGATGGCGGGATGGCCGGAGTGCTCTATCGGATCCGCGCCGGCCGGGAGTCCGCCGGTCGGGCGCTAATGGCCGACGCCGGCGCCGTGGTCGAGGCCGCGGCCGCCATGGCCGGGCGGTTCCGTCGGGGGAGCAGGCTGCTGACCTTCGGCCGGGGCGCGGCGGCGGCCGACGCGGCGCACGTGGCGGTGGAGTTCAGCCACCCGGTGATCGTCGGCAAGCCCGCGCTTCCCGCGCATTGCCTGGGCGGCGATCCCGGCCTGCTGCCGGTGCTGGGACGGCCGGGTGACATCGCCGTGGGCGTGCTCCCGGCCGCCGGCGACTTCGACGCCGCCCGCGAGCTGGACATGCTGACCGTCGCCCTGGTGGCGAGCGCGACCCGTGACACGCCTGCGACAGCGGCGGGCGAGTCGGTGGCCGGGGCGAGGGCGGGTGCGGTCGCGGGGGTGACGGGAGCCGGCGTCGCGGCCGAGCACGTGCTGGCCGCGCACAGTGATGATCCGCTGATCGTGCGGGAGATCCACATCACGGTGTACCACCTGCTGTGGGAGCTGGCGCACGTGTTCCTGGAGTCGGAGGAGGGCTCGTGACCGGCGGCGGTGACGAAGAGGCGGCACCGTTCTGCGACTCGTGCGTGACGTGCGGCGACGTCGCCGTGCGCGTACGCGTCGTCGGCCTGCTGCCCGGCGGGCTGGCGCTGGTCGGCACAGGCGCGGGCATGGGCGCGGGCACGGGCACGGATACAGGCGGCGCGGGTACAGGGGCGGGCACGGGTACGGAGGAGATCAGCGTGGCGCTGGTGGAGGCGCGCGTCGGCGACACGGTGCTGGTGCACGCGGGCGAGGCGATCGCCGTGGTGGAGAGGGCGGAAGCATGACCGAGACGATGTACCCGTTCCTGCGGCGCGACCCGCTGGACGTGCGGGCGTCCACCGAGGAGAAGGCCCGCGAGAGCCTGGAGCTGCGGCGGCGGGTGCTCAACGAGCTGTTGACGCCGCTGGCGGTGGCCGCGGCGGAGCTGGCGGCCGCGTTCCGCGCCGGGGGGCGGCTGTTCGCCTTCGGCAACGGCGGCAGCAGCACGGACGCGCAGTCGATGGCCGACCTCTGCACCGCGCACGGCCTGCCGGCGGTGTCGCTGACCGGCGACGCGGCGCTCGTGACGGCGCTCGGCAACGACGTCGGGTTCGACGTGGTGTTCGCCCGCCAGCTCGCCGCGCTCGGCGGTCCCGGCGACATCGCCTGCGCGCTGTCGACCAGCGGCGGCTCGGCGAACGTGCTGCGCGGCCTGGCCCAGGCCAGGAGCCAGGGCATGACGACCGTCGGCTTCGCCGGCTCGGGAGGCGGGCGCATGGCAGAGGAACGGCTGGCCGAGCACCTGTTCGTCATCCCGTCGTCGTCGGTGCACCGGATCCAGGAGGCGCAGGCGACGCTCTACCACGTGCTGGCCGAGCTGGTCTCAGCAGATGCGCGGTAGCGGATCGCCCACCAGCACGTCGACCACCCGGGTGCCGCCGAAGGCGGTGCGCAGCAGCACCAGCCCCGGTGGGTCGGCGGCGACCGTCCCGACGATCGCGGCCTCGGCGCCCAGCGGGTGGGCGCGCAGCGTGTCGAGGGCCTCCCCGGCGTGCTCGCCGTCGACCACGGCCACGAAGCGGCCCTCGCAGGCGACGTAGAGAGGGTCGAGACCGAGCAGCTCGCACACTCCGGTCACCTCGGGGTGTACGGGGACCTGGTCCTCCTGCAGCACCACGGCCACCTCGGACGCGCGGGCCACCTCGTTGAGCACGGTGGCCACCCCGCCCCGGGTGGCGTCCCGCAGGGTTCTGACGTGCCGCGGCATCGCCATGAGCAGCTCGGCGACGATGCCGTGCAGCGGCGCGGTGTCGGACGTGATCGCCGCCTCGATGCCGAAGTCGTCCCTGGCCAGCATGATGGCGGCCCCGTGAGCGCCGATCGGGCCCGACACGATGACCGCGTCACCCGGCCGCGCGCCCGAGGCCGACAGCGTGACCGGCTGCTCGACGACGCCGACCCCGGCCGTGGTGACGTAGCAGCCGTCGGCCTTGCCGCGCTGGACGACCTTGGTGTCACCGGTGACGATCGTCACCTGTGCCTCCGCCGCGGCCGCCGCCATCGAGGCGGTGATGCGCCGCAGGTCGGCGACGGGGAAGCCCTCTTCGAGGATGAAGCCCGCCGACAGGTGGGCCGGGCGGGCACCGCACATGGCCAGATCGTTCACGGTGCCGTTGACGGCCAGGTCGCCGATGTCTCCGCCGGGGAAGAACAGCGGCGAGACCACGTACGAGTCCGTGGTGAAGGCCACGGGACCGTCGCCGAGCCGCACGAGCGCGCCGTCGTCCAGCGGGGCGAGCATCGGGTTGCGGAACGCCTCCAGGAAGACGGCCTCGATCAGGGTCTGGGTGGCCTTGCCTCCGGCGCCGTGGGCGAGCGTGATGCGCTCCTCCCTGACGACGGGCTTGCGCCGCCGCATCCGCTCGATGCGGTCGAGCACCTGCTGCTCGCGGGTCACGGCCGGCTCGCCTCCCTCGGCTGGCGCGCCGCCGCGCTGATCTGCTCGCGGCTGAACCGCCCGAAGTTGTAGTACGCGGCACACGCGCCCTCGGAGGAGACCATGCACGTCCCGATGGGCGTCTCCGGGGTGCAGGCGGTGCCGAACACCTTGCACTCCCACGGCTTGAGCACGCCCTTGAGCACTTCGCCGCACTGGCACGACCTGGGGTCGGCGACGCGGAGGCCGGGCAGGTCGAAGACCCGTTCGGCGTCGAAGGCGGCGTACTCGTCGGCCATGGCGAGGGCGGAGTGGGCGATGAAGCCCAGCCCGCGCCACTCGAAGTGCGGCCGCAGCCGCATCACCTGGCCCATGGCCGACAGCGCGATGCGGTTGCCGTCCCAGGGCACCACGCGGGCGTACTGGTTCTCCACCTCGCAGCGGTCCTCGGCGAGCTGCCCGAGCAGCATGTGCACCGAGGTGAGGATGTCGAGCGGCTCGAAGCCGGCCACCACCAGCGGCTTGCGGTAGTCGCGGGCGATGAACTCGTACGGCCGGCAGCCGATCACCGCCGAGACGTGACCGGGGCCGATGAACCCGTCGAGGCGCAGGTCAGGCGAGTCGAGGATGGCCTTGATCGCCGGGATGATCATGACATGGTTGCAGAAGACGGAGAAGTTGCCGAGACCCTCGGCCGCGGCCCGCAGCACGGTCATGGCGGTGGAGGGCGCTGTGGTCTCGAAGCCGATGGCCATGAACACGACCCGCCGGTCCGGGTTGGCCCGCGCGATCTTCAGCGCGTCCAGCGGGGAGTACACCATCCGGATGTCGGCCCCCGCGGCCTTGGCGTCCAGGAACGACCCCGATCCGCCCGGCACGCGCATCATGTCGCCGAACGACGTCATGATCACGTCCGGCTGCCGGGCGATGTGGATGGCGTCGTCCACCCGGCCCATCGGGATCACGCAGACCGGGCAGCCGGGGCCGTGCACGAGGTTCACCTCGGACGGCAGGTGATCCTCCAGGCCGTGCTTGTAGATGGTGTGCGTGTGGCCGCCGCACACCTCCATGAACGTGTACCGGCGCCCCGGCCGGCAGCTTTCGGCGATCCGCTCGGCCAGCGCCCGCGCCCGGCCCGCGTCGCGGTACTCATCGACGAACCGCATCCGTGCCCCCTGGTTGTCCCGGTTACCCGATGTCCGAGCCGCGCAGCGCGTCGAGCTCGTCCGTGTACGGCTGCCCGAGCCCTTCGAGGTAGTCGAACACCGCCTGCGCCTCCCGCTCGGAGATCTTCGACAGCGCGAACCCGACGTGCACGAGCACCCAGTCGCCGGGCCGCAGCCCCTCGTCGGCGAGCAGGCCGACGTTGACGCGCCGGCGCACGCCGCTCACGTCGACGACGGCCAGGTCCTCGTGCTCCGGGGAGAACTCGACCAGCTCACCGGGGATGCCCAGGCACATCGGCCGCCTCCTCGCCGAAGGTGACCGATTCCAGGACCAGCTCGTCGCCGCCACTGAGGTCGACGCCCTCGTCGCCGCAGAGCGGGCAGGCCGCCAGCGGGTCGGCCGACTCGGAGCGGCCGCCGCACGCGCGGCAGCCCACCGTCATCGGCGTGATGACCAGCTCCACCACGGCGTCCTGGACGGCGGTGCCGGCCGCGGCCAGCGTGAAGGCCTGCCCGAAGGCGGCGTCCACGACGGCGTGGCGGGCGCCGACCCGCACCCGCGCGGCCGTGACCCGCCTGCCCGCCGCCCGCCGCTCGATCAGCTCGACCAGGCCCTCGCACATCCCGATCTCGTGCATGCCGTCCTACATTCGTTTGATCTTCATGTACCGGTGGATCTCCGGCCATTGGTGGACGACGATCGCCACCAGCCCGCCGAGCGCGACCAGCTTCACCACGCGCTTCTTCCACATCTCACATCACCTCACCGTGGGAGCGGATCCCGGGAACCAGGCCCGGCGTTTTCCGCAATCATTTCCATAACCAGGGACTTCACGAGGCCGGCCGCCGTCCCGACCATGGCGCGTACCGGCTCGCTGAGCTCGAACAGCGCCTCGTCGGCGGTGGCCGGCTCGCAGCAGACGACCCGCACCCGGGCGGGCAGGTGTCCCATCCGCCGGGCCAGCCGCAGGACGCCGACCGGGTCCATGCCGTGCCCTTCCAGGGGCCCTCCCGAGGACGCCTCACCGTCGCCCGGCAGGTCGGGTTCGAGCACGGTGAGCGTGCCGGGGGCGTGGCCGCGTGGCGCCGCGTCCACGAAGATCACGCCCGTGTAGGCGCGCTGGAGCGCGTAGGCCAGGTCCATGCCGCGGATGCCGAAGTCGACGACGTCCGCGCCCGGGACGGCGGGCCCTTCGGCCAGGTGGCGGGCCACCTCGACGCCGAAGCCGTCGTCGCCGAGAAAGACGTTGCCGATGCCGGCGACCAGGATCCGGGCGCCGCCCGGCCGCTCCTGGTGCTCGCCCATCGGCTCGATCTCCTCGGCGGAGTAGAAGAACCGGTGCCCGGGCATCTTGGCCTCGCCCAGGTCGCGTCCGGGATCGTCGGCGAGCGTGACCGCGACGTGCAGGGCGCCCTCGTCGTCCTGCTCCACGCTCTCCACGACCGCCACCCGGCCGTCGAGGACGAGGTCGAAGACGTCGGTCCGGCTTCTCGGCCGCAGCCTGACCAGGCTGCCGGGGCCGACCACCGTCCCGTCCACGATCACCTCGCCGGGGCCGCGCCCGGCCATCCGCGTCCAGAAGTCGTTCATGCCTGTGGCTCCGTCCTGCGCATGAGACCGTGCAGGCGCATCAGGTCCTCGGGTGCGAGCGCGGTGCAGCGGTCGAGGATCGCGCGGGCGCGCGGGTCGCCGTCGCGGATCTCCTGCCGCTCCTGGTCGCTGAGCGCGAGCACGCTCAGCGTGAGCAACTGGTCGATCTCGGTGTTGTCGAAGAGGTCGCCGGGGCTCTCGGGCGCGATCTCCGGGTGGTCGTACAGGATGATCGGCGACGCCAGGACGGTGTGCCGGTCGCCGTGCGGCCCTACGAGCACCGGCCAGGCACCCTCGTTGCGGCACGCCTCGGCGTGTTCGCGCAGCTCGGGCGGCGGATCCATGAGCGAGACGAACCGGGCCCGCGGCCCGTGCAGCACGGTGTGCGCGGAGACCAGCGTGCGGCGCAGCGCGTCGGCGCGGGTGCCCGGACCCCAGGGCGTGGTGTTGACCACCTCCACGGCGATCGTGAACAGGCCGGGTCCCAGCCGCCGGGCGCTCGCCTCGATCCGGCCGCGCAGCGCCTCCCAGCTGCGCACCACCGTCCCCGCCTGCCCGCCCGCCCCAGGAGACAGCCCGGTCGGCGGCCCGGTCGGCAACCCGGTCGGCAACTCGGTCGGCGGCTCGACCGGCAGGTCGGCCGGCGGCGCGGGCGCCCGGTCCGTGGCGCCGCCGGGCCCGTGCAGCGGCTCGATCCGGCGTCCGGCGGGCAGGTCGATGGCCGTGACGGCCGGGCCCCGCGCCAGCTCGTCCACGACGAGGCCGGGCATGGTCAGCTCGCGTTCCCGCGCCTCCTCGCCGGACAGGCGGCCGGGGCCGCCGGCGACCGGCTCGCGGGTGACGACGTGCAGGAACCGTACGCACACGTCGACGGTGTCGCCGGGCTCCGCTTCGACGAGGCATTCCGTGCGCATCCGCCAGCGGTCGCCCTCGTGGGCCCGGCCGTACGCCTCCGGGTGCACGCCGCCGATCGTCCAGCGGTGCCGGTTCTTCAGCGACGACTCGCGGTACGGCCACAGCAGGTAGCCCTCGTACAGCACGGCCTGGGCGATCTGCCGGACCTGATTCGTCTGCGGGTCCATGCGCGGTCAGCCTCCGCTCGTTTCCAACAGCGACCTGACCGTGTCGTCCCATCCGAGCAGGGTGTGCCGCACCCGGTGCGCGTACAGGCGGTCGAACGTGTCGCGCTCCAGCCGGATCCAGGCCGTGCGCGGGAAGTGGCGGTCCATGAGCTCCTTCCACACCCGCACGGGCATGCGGTGGTCCGCCTCGGTGTCCCACGGCAGGCAGGCCGCCTGCAGGCGGCCGTCGTCGAGGTAGAAGACGGTGCCGGTGAACAGGAACCGCAGCGGCGCCTCCCCGCCGGGCAGGCCGTGCAGGTAGGTGGCCGCGGCCACGTCGAAGTCGTAGGTGCACGGGACGGTGAGCGTCGCCTGGGTGCTGCCGGTGAAGGCGGGCACGTGGGTGACGGTCCGCGCCCACAGCAGGCTGGACACGTTGCGCCCCCACGTCTCGGGCGGGCCGAACAGCCCTTCGAGCCGCCTTCGCGCGTCCTCGTCGTAGTCGCGCGCGTCGGCGTCGATGCGCAGCTGCGTGGCCAGCGTGAGCGCGCGGACCGGCGCGTCGGCGTGCACGCGCAGCCGGAAGTCCAGGGCGGGCGCGGCGGCCGGAGCGGCCGGCTCGACGCCGTGGACCTCGATCCGCACGGCCGGTGCTGTCGGTGGCATCGTGATCAGGCGGGCGACAGGTTGGGCATGTCGGGGTCGATGGGATCGTGTTTGCGTGGACTGATGCCGGTCGAGCGCCGGGCCGTGGAGCGGCCGTCGGGCAGGTGGCCCTCCTGCTTGTCGTAGTTGCCGCGGCTGTTGCCCTCCTTGACGCCCTTCACGTGTGAGGAGGCGTCGGGGTGCACGTCGGGGCGGCCCGTCCTGATCGGGTGTTTCTTGCTCACGCTGGGCTCCTGGTGTCGGTGGCCGGTACGGTGACGGACCGGTCGTCGAGGTCGGTGAAGAATGTGGCGAGGTGCCGGCGCATGTCCTGGCCGCCGGTCAGCCCGCGCCAGCGGGCCCGGATGGTCCCCACGAGCGCGTAACAGTCGTCCAGCGGCACGATCCACGCGCCGCGGTCGCGGTCGACGAGCAGGGCCTCCACGTCCTGGCGCAGCTGCGCGAGCACCGGGTTGTCCCGCACCAGCAGGTCCCAGGCCGCCGGGTCGGCGGGCGCCCGCACCGCACCCGCCGGGCTGGGGTAGAACTGGACGACCCCCCCGGAGGCCGAGTCGCGCACCAGGCACACCATGCGCACCGGGGCGCCCAGCCGCGCCCAGACCGGCTCGGCAAGCACGAAGCCGCTCAGCCGCCGGCGCTGGTCCGGCACCAGGACGAGATGCCCGCCACCGGCCGCCACGTGGTCGAACAACACCTGGCAGGCCCGGCACGCGCAGCGCAGCTCGCGGGACGGCAGCTCCAGCAGGTGGCGGTGCACGTCCGGCAGCGCCTCGCCGCACACCGCGCACGCCTCCGCCTGACGGGACGGCTCCGGCTCGCGCGCCTGCCGCGCCTGCGCGGCGAGCCGGCGCAGCAGGCCGGTCACGGCGCTCGCGGGCCGGAACGCACGGCCAGGCTCTCGACCGGGATCAGCGGCGTCTCCCCGCGTTCGACCTCGATGTCGACGTGCTCGATCTCCGGGGCGGCGGCGCGTACCGCCTCCCGCAGGGCCGTCGTCGCCGCCTCGGACGAGGAGCGGCAGCCGGCGGGGCGCACGCGCAGCCGTACCAGGTCGTCCTCGACGGCGAGCACCTCGGCCGAGCCGCCGATCGCCGCCTGCACGCGGGCCCGCACGTCCACCGGATGCAGGTCGTGCAGCAGCAGCAGCGGCGCCACCGACTCGTCGGCGGCCAGCCGCGCCGCCTGCTCGTCCTCCAGGACCGCCATGACACGGGCCAGGCCCTCGCCGTACAGGTCGAGCAGCTCCTTGACGAGCTCGACCGCGTCAGGGCCGGCCTCGTCGAGCATGACCTCGATCCGCGCGATGCGATCGTCCATCCCCCGCCCCTAACCGGAGAGACTTGCGCCGAAGGTGGGGGAGTGCACCTGTTTGAGCTCCTTGCCGCCGCCCAGGTACATGTGCACGCCGCACGGCAGGCAGGGGTCGAAGCTTCGCACCGTACGCATGATGTCGATGCCCTTGAAGTCCTCGGGCCCGTTCTCCTCGAAGATCGGCAACCCCTGCACCGCGTCCTCGTACGGCCCCGGCGTGCCGTACATGTCGCGCGGGCTGGCGTTCCACGGCGTCGGCGGGTACGGATGGTAGTTGGCGATCTTGCCGTCGCGGATCACCATGTGGTGCGACAGCACGCCCCGCACCGCCTCGTGGAAGCCGCAGCCGATCGCGTCGTCCGGCACGTCGAAGTCGGAGAACACCTGCGTGCGGCCGGCCCGCACCTCTCCCAGCGCCTGATCGAGGAAGTGCACCGCCATCGCCGCCGCGTACGCGACGAAGTACGCGCGGGCCCGGTTGCGCTCGATGGTGTTGGCCCAGCGCGGCACCTTCCACTCCAGCCGCATCTCCGGCAGGGAGCCGCTCTTGGGCAGGTTGATCTCCACGCTCCGGCCCGTGGCGCGTACCGTGCCGGTGTCGACCAGGCCCGCGAGCGCCGTCGACCACAACCGCGCCAGCGGGCCGCCGCCGGTGTCGAGCGCCAGGTGGTCGCCGGTGCGCTGGTCGTACCAGCGCGGGCTCATCACCCAGCTGTAGTTGCCGTGCTCCAGGTCGCGTTTCTGCGGCTTGGGCAGGGTCGTCTGGTTCCACGGGTGGCGCTGGTCCACCGGGTTGCCGAGCGGGTCTTGGGTGACGAACGTCTCCTCGGACTGCCAGTCGTCGTAGTAGGAGCTGCCCAGCAGGATCCGGATGCCGAGGTTGATGTCCACCAGGTTGGTGGTCAGCAGTTCGTCGTCCAGGACGATGCCCGGCGTGACGAACATCTTCCTGCCCCACGCGTTCATGGTCCGGTAGTCGTAGTCGACCGCGGACGGATCCTGGAAGGCGCCCCAGCAGCCGAGCATCACCCGCCGGCGGCCGACCTCCTCGTAGCCGGGCAGCGCCTCGTAGAAGAAGTCGAACAGGTCGTCGTTCATCGGGACGGCCTTCTTCACGAAGTCGAGCACCCGCAGCAGCCGCACCAGGTAGTCGGTGAACACCTGGGGCGTCGCCACCGTGCCCACGCCGCCCGGGTAGAGCGTCGACGGGTGCACGTGCCGGCCCTCCATCAGGCAGCACATCTCCCTGGTCACCCTGCTGACCTGCAGCGCCTCCTTGTAGACGGAGCCGCTGAACGGGTTGAACGCGCGCATGATGTCGGCGATCGTGCGGAAGCCGTGCACCCCGGCGTTCGGCGCCTCCGCGGTCTCCGCCCGCCGCAGCAGGCTGGGGTTGGTCTCCTTGACCATCTGCTCGCAGTAGTCGACGAAGACCAGGTTGTCCTGGAAGAGGGTGTGGTCGAACATGTACTCGGCCGCTTCGCCCAGGTTGATGATCCACTCGGCCAGGGGCGGGGGTTTGACCCCGTACGCCATGTTCTGGGCGTAGATCGAGCAGACCGCATGGTTGTCACCGCAGATGCCGCAGATACGGCTCGTGATGAAGTGCGCGTCGCGCGGATCCTTGCCCTTCATGAACACGCTGTAGCCGCGGAACAGCGACGAGGTGCTCTTGCACTCGACGACCTCGCGGTTCTTGAAGTCGATCTTGGTGTAGATGCCCAGGTTGCCGATGATCCTCGTGATCGGGTCCCAGGACATCTCCACCAGCTCGCGGGACTCGCCCGCCTGCTGCCTGGCGCCCGCTGTACGGGTTGTCACCTCGCCACTCTCCCTTTAGCCGTTTCCCCAGCGCGGGTCGTACCCGCTCGTCAGCCTGCGGCGGTTGTGACGCCACTTCGGTTCCTTGTTGGCCGTGTTGTTCGTGATCGACCGCATCTTGCGGATCAGTGAGCCGTACGCGCCGCTGACCGCCGCCGACACCGATCCGCCGGGGGGTTCGTCCATGAACGGCATGAACTTGTCGGGGAAACCGGGCATGGTGCAGGCGATGCAGATGCCGCCCACGTTGGGGCAGCCGCCGACGCCGTCCATCCAGCCGCGCTTGGTGACGTTGCAGTTGACCACCGGGCCCCAGCAGCCGACGCGCACCAGGCACTTGGGAGAGTTGTAGTCGTGGGCGAAGTCGCCCTGCTCGTAGTAGCCGCCCCGGTCGCAGCCCTCGTGCACGGTCTTGCCGAACAACCAGGTGGGCCGGAGCATCTCGTCGAGCGGGATGGTGGGGGCCATCCCCGCCGCCTGGTAGAGCAGCCAGGTCAGGGTCTCCATGAAGTTGTCCGGCTGCACGGGGCAGCCGGGCACGTTGACGATGGGCAGGCCGCCGGCCGAGCGGAAGTCCTTGCCGAGGTAGTCGGCCAGCCCCATGCAGCCGGTCGGGTTGCCGGCCATGGCGTGGATGCCGCCGTACGTGGCGCAGGTGCCGATGGCGACGACCGCCCAGGCCTTGGGAGCCAGCCGGTCGATCCACTCGTTCACCGTGATGGGCTCGCCGGTGACCGGGTCGTTGCCCATCGACGTCCAGTAGCCGTCGCCGTTGATCTTCTCGTTGGGGATCGACCCCTCGACCACGAGGATGAACGGGCCGAGCTCGTCCTGATGGGCCTGGTGGAAGGCGGCCATGAAGGCGTCGCCCACCTCGGTCGCCAGAACCTTGTTGTGCAGGTGCACCTTGGGCAGCCCCGGCACGAGCCCCAGCAGCACGTCCTCCAGGCTCGGCAGGGACGCCGCGGTGACGGAGACGGTGTCGCCGTCGCAGCTCATCCCCTCCGAGGTCCACAGGATGTGAAGCTCGTCCAGACCTGTTGGCGTCTGAGTGGTCGTCATGGCCCAAGCCCCTTTCGTGGCCGGATGCAGAGATTCCGGTCCGGTGTCGTGATGTGCCCGGACGGTAGCTCTACGTAGCGGACATACCGCCCTTGATGCCGGCCGAAACCTCGCTGACCTGCGCGGAGGCCGAACGCGCCCGGCTACCGGAAGAGGTCGCGGGCGGCGGCGACGGCTGCCTGGCCGAGGCTGATGCCGCCGTCGCCGGCCGGAACGCCCGCATGGGTGAGCACTCTGAACCCGGCGCGCTCCAGCCGCTCCACCGTGCGCTCCACCAGCAGCACGTTCTGGAAGACGCCACCGGACAGCGCCACCGTCGTCAGCCCCGTCTCCTCGCGCAGCGCCGTGCAGCAGCGCACGATGAGCTCGCGGACGCCGTTGTGGAAGCGGGCGGACACGACCGGCGGGCCGGCGCCCCCGGCCAGGTCCTCCAGCGCCGCCCGCACCAGGTCCGCGCCGGCGACCACGAGCACCCCGTCGTGCCGCACGATGCCCGCCGGGTAGGCGCCGCGTTCCAGGGGGTCGGCGAGCTGCTCCAGCTCGATCGCGGCCTGCCCCTCGTACGTGATCGTGTCGCGCACGCCGGCCAGTGCCGCCACGGCGTCGAACAGGCGCCCGGCGCTCGAGGTCAGCGGCGCCGCCGCCCCGCCGCGCCTGGCCAGCGCGGTCACGCTCTCCCACCGGGCGCCTGCGCGGCGGGCCACGGCCGTCTCCGCCGCGCCGTCCAGGCCCGCCAGGTAGGCGGCGGCCATCCGCCACGGCTGCCTGACCGCCACCTCGCCGCCCGGCATCGGAACGGGCGCCAGATGCCCGGCCCGCTCGAACGACACCAGGTCGGCCAGGAGGAACTCGCCGCCCCACAACGTCCCGTCGGCGCCGTAGCCGAGGCCGTCGAACGCGACGCCGATCACCCGGCCGTGCTCGCCGTTGTCCGCCAGGCACGAGGCGATGTGCGCGTGGTGGTGCTGCACCGGGACCGGTTCGGCGTCCGGCAGGCTCAGGGCGTACCGGGTGGACGGGTAGTCCGGATGGAGGTCGTGCGCGGCCACCTCGGGACGCACGCCGAGCAGGGCCGAGAAGTGCTCGATCCCCGCCGCGTACGCCCGCAGCGTCTCGTAGCCCTCCAGGTCGCCGAGATGCGGGGAGACGACCGCGTGCCGCCCCCTCACCAGGCAGAACGTGTTCTTCAGCGCCGCGCCGCAGCCGAGGACCGGCCGGGGCGCCTCCCACGCCAGCGTGAACGGGGCCGGGGCGTGGCCGCGCGAGCGCCGCAGGAGCGTGCCCCTGCCCCGGACCACCCGCGCCACCGAGTCGTCGGCCCGCAGGTGGATGGGACGGTCGTGGGTCAGGAACGCGTCCGCCATGCCTCCGAGCCGGTCGAGGGCGGCGCGGTCGTCGTACTCGATCGGCTCGCCGGCGAGGTTCGCGCTCGTCAGCACGATGGGCGCGCCCGTCTCCGCGAGCAGCAGGTGGTGCAGCGGCGTGTACGGCAGCATCAGCCCGAGGTGACGCTGCCCGGGGGCGACCGCGCCCGCCACGGCCCCGGAGACGTCCGTGCGGCGCGGCAGCAGCACGATGGGGCGCTCGCGGCCGGTCAGGAGCGCCCGCGCCACCGCGTCCACCTCGCACAGCAGGCGGGCCTGCGCCAGGTCGGCCACCATGACGGCGAACGGCTTGTCCGCCCGCCGCTTGCGCCGCCGCAGCTCCGCGGCGGCCCGCTCGTCGGAGGCCACGACCGCCAGGTGGTAGCCGCCGAGGCCCTTCACCGCCAGCACCCCGCCTCCGCGCAGCACCCGGGCGGCGGCGGCCGGCACGTCGCCGCCGGCCCGCGGGGCGTCCCGCGCGTCCACCAGCCTGAGCGCCGGGCCGCAGGCCGGGCAGCAGACGGGCTGGGCGTGGAAGCGCCGGTCGGCGGGGTCGTGGTATTCGGCCAGGCAGGCGTCGCACATGGCGAAGCCCGCCATCGTGGTCAGCGGCCGGTCGTACGGCAGGGCCCGGGTGATCGTCAGCCGTGGCCCGCAGTTGACGCAGTTGACGAAGGGGTAGCGGTAGCGCCGGTCGGTGGGGTCGGCCAGCTCCGCCAGGCAGTCGGCGCACGTCGCGATGTCGGGCGAGACCAGCGTGCGCGGCGTTCCCGAGCGCTCGCTCGCCACGATCAGGAACCGGCCGTCGCCTCCGGCGGCCGCCCGGCCGCTCGGGGTGACGGTCACGCGCTCGATCGCGGCCAGCGGGGGCGCGTCGCGTTCGAGCCGCGTCAGGAACTCGGCGATCCGGTCGCGCTCGCCGTCCAGTTCGACGAAGACGCCGCGGGCGTCGTTGCCGACCCGGCCCGCCAGCCCGAGCCGGGTGGCGAGCCCGTGCACGAACGGGCGGAACCCCACCCCCTGGACCACGCCCTCGACCCGGACCCGCACCCCCATCGGGCCAGTGTGCACCGGAAGGCGGCGGGATCGGGGCAGCCCCGCCGACACCTGGCACGCCCATGACGGTTCGCACCGCCGGATCGGGGGAGAGACGGCGGCGCAACCGTGGGTAGGGGCAGCGCGACGCCGGAGAAGAGGTTGCCATGGCCGAGACATCCGATCGGGGGGCCCGCGGCGGGCCCGCCCGTTACCTGCCGATCGCCGAGCACGGCCTGATCGGCGACCTGCGCACCGTGGCGCTGGTGGGCACCGACGGCACCATCGACTGGTACTGCTGCCCGACCTTCGACTCGCCCAGCGTCTTCGGCTCGATCCTCGACGCCGGCAAGGGCGGAGCGTTCGAACTGGCCGCGAGTGTGCCCGCGAAGACCAAGCAGTTCTACTTCCCTGACACCAACGTCCTGATCACCCGGTTCTTCACCGAGGGCGGGGTGGGCGAGATCCAGGACTTCATGCCGGTGACCACCGACTCGGGCGAGGCCCGCCGCCACCGGCTCATCCGGCGGGTGATCTGCGTGCGCGGGTCGATCCCGTTCCACGCGCGGGTCGCGCCCCGGTTCGGCTACGCGGCGCAGCCGCACCACGTGCGCGAGCACGACGGGATGGTGCTGTTCGAGTCGGAGGACCTGTCGCTGGCGCTGACCGCCACGGTGCCGGTCGAATGCGACGACCTGGACGCCAGGGCGGCCTTCACCCTCGACGAGGGCGAGTCGCAGGTGTTCGCGCTCGACCAGGTCGGCGGCGACGTGATGCCGCGCTCGTGCCCGTACGCCGAGGCCGAGGCCGAGTTCGCCGCCACGGTGACGTTCTGGCGGCGGTGGTTGTCCGCCTCCCGCTACCACGGCCGGTGGCGGGAGATGGTGCACCGGTCCGCGCTGACCCTCAAGCTGCTCACGTACGCGCCGACGGGCGCGATCGTCGCCGCGCCGACGACGAGCCTGCCCGAGCAGATCGGCGGCGAGCGCAACTGGGACTACCGCTACCTGTGGGTACGCGATGCCGCCTTCGCCGTGTACGCCCTGCTCCGGCTGGGGTTCACCGGCGAGGCCGAGGCGTTCATGAACTTCCTGACCCGGCGCGTCACCCGGTGCGCCGACGGCCCTTCCGGGCCACTTCAGATCATGTACGGCATCGACGGGCGTACCGACCTGCCCGAACGCGAGCTCGACCACCTGGAAGGACACCAGGGCTCCGCCCCCGTGCGCGTCGGGAACGCCGCCGCGGGCCAGCTCCAGCTCGACATCTACGGAGCGCTCATCGACTCCATCTACCTCTACGACAAGTGGGGGCAGCCCATCTCCAGCGACCACTGGGACGAGGTCTGCGGCCTGGTGGACTGGGTGTGCGACCACTGGGACCAGCCCGACGAGGGCGTCTGGGAGACCCGCGGCGGGCGCAGGAACTTCCTCTACTCGCGGCTGATGTGCTGGGTGGCGATCGAGCGGGCCATGCGGGTGGCCATCCGGCGCGGCCTGCCCGCCGACATCCCGCGCTGGCGGCTCGTCCGCGACGCGATCTACCGCACCCTCATGAGCCGCGGCTGGTCCAAGGAGCTCAAGGCGTTCGTGCAGTACGAGGACGCCGACGTGCTCGACGCCGCTGTCCTCATGATGCCGCTGGTGAAGTTCGTCTCGCCCACCGACCCGAAGTGGCTGGCCACCCTCGACGCGCTCACCGCCGAGCTGGTGTCCGACTCGCTGGTCTACCGCTACGACCCGAAGGCCAGCCCGGACGGCCTGCGCGGGGAGGAGGGCACGTTCTCCATCTGCTCGTTCTGGTACGTCGAGGCGCTCGTGCGCGCGGGCCGCGTGGAGGAGGGCAGGCTGGCGTTCGAGAAGATGCTGACCTACGCCAACCACGTGGGCCTGTACGCCGAGGAGATCAGCCGCAACGGCGAGCAGCAGGGCAACTTCCCGCAGGCCTTCACCCACCTGGCGCTGATCAGCGCGGCGTTCAACCTCGACCGCGCGCTCGGCTGAGGCTCGGCCCGCGGCCCAGGGGAGGTCCCGCTCCTAGGACGGCGCCGGCCCCGTGCTGTCGCGGATGAGCAGCCGGGGCTGGAAGCGCACGTTGTAGCCGCCGCTCTCGCCGTTCATCAGCGCCCACAGCCGGTCCCACGCCTGCCGGCCCAGCTCGTTCTTGGGGATCGACACCGTGGTCAGCGGGGGAGTGGTGTAGCGGGCGAACGGGATGTCGTCGAACCCGGTGACGGACACGTCGCCGGGCACCCGCACGCCCAGCTCGTGCAGGCCGGTCAGCGCCCCGGAGGCCACCATGTCGTTGAACGCCACCACCGCGCTCGCGCCGCACTCCAGCACCGCGCCGGCCGCGGCGTGGCCGTCGTCGAACATCGAGCCGCACGGCAGCTCCGTCAGCGTGAACCCCGGGCTGCGGGCCGCCGCGGCGCGCAGCGCGGCGAGCCGCAGCGCGTGCGAGGAGCTGGCCTCGGGACCGCTCAGGTAGGCCAGGTGGCGGTGGCCGAGGCCGGTGAGGTGGGAGACCAGGTCGTCGATGCCCGCGACGTTGTCGACCGACAGCGACGGGGCGGCCAGGCCGGGGACGTCGCGGTAGACGAGCACGAAGGGCGCCAGGCGGTCGCTGAGCTCGCGCAGCCGCTCGTCGGGGGCGCGCGGAGAGGCCAGCACGAGCCCGTCGGAGTTGCGCCGCGCCTCGATCGCCAGGATCGTCTCCTCCTCGACGTCCTCGTTGGACTCGGCCACCAGCAGCTGGCGTCCTGCCTTGCCCGCGGCCTGGCTGAGCCCGCGCAGCACGCCCTGGAACAGCGGGTTGGCCAGGTCGGGGACCACGAGGGAGACCGTGCCCGTGCGGCCGAGCGCGAGGCTGCGGGCGGCCACGCTCGGCTCGTAGTCGAGCGCCTGCGCGGCCGCGCGCACGCGGGCGGCGAGCTCCGGCTTGACGGTGGTGGAGCCGTTCATCACCCGCGACACGGTGGCGCGGGAGACGCCCGCGGCCTCGGCGACCCGGCTGATGGTCGGCGCGCCCGCCGGCCGTGGCCCCCGCCTCCCGGCCGATCCCGGCCGGAGGGCCGGCTCCTCCCGGTCCTCTGCACGCTCTCCGGTTCCTGCCCTCATCCGCTCCCCCAGCATGACTGCGGCCGTTCCGCCTGCATGCATTAAACCGCCGAGCCGTGACGAGCGCGCCCGCGGCCGGGCGCGCTCGCAAGATACCGGTTTCTGGAGAGGGCTGCAATCGGTTGTCCCAGAGGCCGGAGGGAAATTCCGTCCGGCATCGCCGCAGCTCAGTGCTTCGCTCGACAAGCGTTGACACCTTCTGGTGGCTCTGTTAGAAACTGGTTACTCACTGGCCGGGCGGCACCTTGGCCCCGGTCGCCCTGACGCGCGCATCCCCCGCGCGATTGGCAAAGGGTGGTCTATGAGCAACCGTTCGACCCCGGCCATCGCCCCGCCCGAGCGAGAGCCCCCTCTCGCGCGGGGGAGGCGGCGGCGACGGCGGTCCTCGCCGAGCGGCCCCGCGCGCGACCGCATCGGCTACCTCTTCCTGACGCCGTGGTTCATCGGCATGGCGCTGTTCACCGTGGGGCCGATCCTGGCCTCCCTCTACCTGTCGTTCACCGAATACACCCTGCTCAAGCCGCCCGAGTGGCTGGGGCTGGACAACTACCGGCAGATGCTGGCCGATCCGCGGCTGCACAAGTCGCTCGCGGTCACGTTCGTCTACGTGTTCGTGTCGGTGCCCGTCCAGCTGGTCCTGGCGCTGGCGCTGGCGCTGCTGCTCAACCGGGGCGTGCGCGGGCTGAGCTTCTACCGCTCGGTCTACTACCTGCCGTCGCTGCTCGCCGGCAGCGTGTCCGTCGCGATCCTGTGGCGGCAGATCTTCGGCAAGGAGGGCCTGGTCAACCAGGTGCTCGCGATGGCCGGCTTCGAGGGCGTCAGCTGGGTCGCCCACCCCGACTTCGCCCTGGGCACGCTCGTCGTGCTCAACGCGTGGACGTTCGGCGCGCCGATGGTGATCTTCCTGGCCGGGCTGCGCCAGATCCCGCACTCCTACTACGAGGCGGCGGAGGTCGACGGCGCCGGCCCGGTGTCGAGGTTCTTCCGCATCACGCTCCCCCTGCTGACGCCGATCATCTTCTTCAACCTCGTGCTGCAGCTGATCGGCGCCTTCCAGAGCTTCACCCAGGCGTTCGTGATCAGCGGTGGTCGCGGCGGCCCGTCCGACGCCACCCTGCTCTACACGCTCTACCTCTACGAGCGCGGCTTCGGCTCCTTCGACATGGGCTACGCCTCCGCGATGGCGTGGGTGCTGCTGGCCATCATCGCCGTCCTGACCGGGCTCAACTTCCTCTTCGCCAAGCGGTGGGTGTTCTATGGCAACTGAGCCGAGTCCTTCGCGCCGCCGCCGGTCGTGGCGGCTGCCGAGGCACGTGCTGCTCATCGGCTTCGGGCTGGTGATGCTCTATCCGCTGTTGTGGATGGTGTCCAGCTCCGTCAAGCCCACCGAGACGATCTTCCGTGACCCCTCGATCTGGCCGACCGAGCTCGACCTGGGCAACTACGTCGAGGGCTGGGGGGCGCTGAGCCACCCGTTCCACTTCTACCTGTGGAACTCCGCGGTGATCGCGGTCCTCGCGGTGGCCGGCAACCTGCTGTCGTGCTCGCTGGCGGCCTACGCGTTCGCCCGGCTGAGGTTTTGGGGCCGCAACCTCTTCTTCGCCGCGATGCTGGCCACGCTGATGTTGCCCATCCACGTGCTCATCGTTCCGCAGTACGTGCTGTTCTCCCAGCTCGACTGGATCAACACCAACCTGCCGCTGGTCGTGCCGAAGTTCCTGGCGCACGACGCGTTCTTCATCTTCCTGATGGTGCAGTTCATCCGCGGCCTGCCCAGCGAGCTCGACGAGGCGGCCCGCATCGACGGCTGCGGCCACATCAGGATCTACTGGCGGATCATCATCCCGCTGTCGGTTCCCGCGCTGGCGACCTCGGCGCTGTTCACGTTCATCTGGACCTGGAACGACTTCTTCAGCCAGCTCATCTTCCTGACCGATCCCGAGCTGTGGACGATGCCGGTGGCGCTGCGGTCGTTCATGGACGGCCAGGGTGAGACGGCCTGGGGCGAGTTGTTCGCCATGTCCATCGTCGGGCTGATGCCCATCTTCGGCTTCTTCCTCGCCGGTCAGCGTTACCTGACCCAGGGCATCGCGACCACGGGCTTCAAGTGAGCCCGGCACGGCATGTCTCGCGGGCGTCGCCGCACGGGCGATTAAAACGTTCTATCCCAGGAGAAAGGAAAGGGCCCATGTCACGAAGGTCCAGAAGGCTCGCGGCGCTCTGCCTGGCCGGCGTCATGCTGGCGGTCTCCGCCTGCGGCGGCGGGTCGTCCGAGAGCGACGACGGCACCGTGGAGCTGCGCTTCGGCTGGTGGGGCAACAACGACCGCGCCGAAGCCACCCAGAAGGTCATCGACGCGTTCGAGGCCAAGAACCCCGGCATCAAGGTCAAGGGCTCCTACACCGACTTCAACTCCTACTTCGACCGGCTGGCCACCGAGGTGGCCGCCGGGCGCGCGCCCGACGTCATCACGCTCGGCGGCGCCTACCCGCGCGAGTACGGCGACCGCGGCGCCCTGCTCGACCTGTCCAAGGTGACGCTCAAGACCGACAAGATCGGTGCGGCGGCCCTGGACAACGGCACGTTCGGCGGCGTCCAGTACGGTGTTCCCTCCGGGGTCAACACGATCGCCACCGTGATCAACCCCGCCGTGTTCGAGAAGGCGGGCGTGGAGGTGCCCGACGGCGACACCTGGACCTGGGACGACTTCGAGCGCATCACCAAGGAACTGGCCGGCAAGCTGCCCAAGGGCACGTTCGCGCTGGCCGACCCCACCAGGACCGACATGCTGGACGTCTACTCGCGCCAGCGCGGCGAGGCCCTCTACACCGCCGACGGCAAGGTCGGCATCAGCGCCGCGACGCTGGTCGACTGGTGGACGATGACCCTCGAACTCCGAGACGCCGGGGCGACCCCGCCGGCCTCGCAGACGGCCGAGCTCATCACCCAGCCCGCCCCCGAGCAGTCGCTGATGGGCCGCGGCCTGGCCGCGATGCAGTTCGACTGGAGCAACCAGCTCACCTCGCTGACCAAGGCCGCGGGGACGCCGCTGAAGCTCATCCGCGTGCCCGGCGAGACCGGCGCCACCCAGCCGGGCATGTGGCTCCAGGCGTCGCAGATCTACAGCATCAACGCCAGGAGCGAACACCAGGAGGAGGCGGCCACGTTCGTGGACTTCCTGGTGAACAGCCCCGACGCCGGGAAGATCATCCTCGCCGACCGCGGGATCCCGGCCAACTCCGACGTACGGCAGGCCATCGCGAGCGTGCTCGGCGAGGAGGAGAAGGCCCAGGCCGAGTTCATCGACGACCTGACGCCCAAGGCCGGCCCGCCGCTGGTGATCGGGCCCGCGGGCTCCACCGACACGCCCAAGATCCTCGACCGGGTCAACGCCGAGGTGCTGTTCGACCGGCAGAGGCCGGCCGAGGCGGCCGCCGACTTCATCCAGCAGGTCGGGACGGCGATCCAGCAGTGACCGGGGCCGGGATCGACCGCCGTGCGCTCGTCGGCCGGCACGCGGTCGAGGTGACGCGGATCGTGCCGGAGTCGCCGCTGTCGGTGGGCAACGGGGAGTTCTGCTGCACGGTCGACGTCACCGGGTTGCAGACCTTCCCGGACGCCTACCCGGTCGAGGACCGCACCGCCGCCGCGCCGGGGACGCTGCTGGCCACCATGTCCGCGTGGGGCTGGCACAGTGTACCCGGCGCGTACGACCCGGCGGAGACGACCCGCACGTACGACACGCCGCGCGGGCCGGTGCCGTACGTGGACATGGCAGGCGACCTGAGCGGCTCGGGCGAGTCGCCCGCCTCGGCCGCCGAGGCGTGGCTGCGGGCGAACCCGCACCGGCTGGACCTCGGCCGGATCGGGTTCGCCGCGACCGCCGGCCCGCCGCTGACCCCCGGCGACCTCACCGGGATCCACCAGCGGCTCGACCTGTGGACCGGCGTGATCACCAGCCGTTACCTGCTGCGTGGCGCGCCGGTCCGGGTCACCACCGCCTGCCATCCCGAGCGCGACGTGCTCGCCGTGCGGGTCGAGTCGCCGCTGCTGGCCAGCGGTCTCGCGGTGCGGCTGGCGTTCCCGTACGGGTCGCAGGCGTGGGGGAACGCGGCCGACTGGTCGCGTCCCGGCGCGCACACCTCGAAAGTGCGGCACTCTCCGGGCGGGTGCACGGTGGAGCGGGTGCTCGACGGCACCGCGTACGACGTGGCGGTGGCCATGACCGGCGGCGGCCGGGCCGCGCCGGACGGTCCGCACGAGGTGCTGCTCACCTTCACCGAGCCGGCCGCCGAGCTGGTGGTCGCCTTCACGCCCGCCGGCGGCGGCCAGCTCCCCCGCTTCGGCGAGGTCGCCGCCGCCTCCGGCCGCCACTGGGCGCGCTTCTGGAGCACGGGCGGCGCGGTGGACCTGTCGGGCGCCGGCGACGCGCGGGCTCCCGAGCTCGAACGCCGCGTCGTGCTGTCGCAGTACCTCACCGCGATCCACTGCGCCGGCTCCACCCCTCCGGCGGAGACCGGGCTGATGGCCAACAGCTGGCGGGGCCGCTTCCACCTGGAGATGCACTGGTGGCACGCGGCGCACTTCCCCCTGTGGGGGCGGGCGGCGCTGCTCGAACGCAGCCTCGGCTGGTACGCCTCCATCCTGCCGCGGGCCCGCGAGACGGCCAGGGCACAGGGGTGCCCGGGGGCGCGCTGGCCCAAGCAGGTCGGCCCCGACGGGCGGGAGAGCCCCAGCCCGATCGGGCCGTTCCTGCTCTGGCAGCAGCCGCATCCGATCTTCCTGGCCGAGCTGGTGCGCCGCGCGACCGGCCCCCGGGCGCTGGCCGAGTACGCCGGCATCGTGCTCGACACGGCCGCGTTCATGGCCGCCTTCGCGACCGAAGGGCCCGGCGGGCACGGGCTCGGGCCGCCGCTGGTGCCGGCCCAGGAGTCGTACGCGGACGTGCGGGCGAGCGCCGCCAACCCGACGTTCGAGCTCGCGTACTGGTCGTGGGCGCTGGAGGTGGCCCAGCGCTGGCGGCGGCTGCTGGGCCTGCCGCCCGAGCCGGTGTGGGCGCAGGTCGCCGCCGGCATGGCCCGCCCGCTGGTCCGCGACGGGGTCTACGCCGCGATGGACGCCCCGCCGTACACGGTGCGGGACGACCACCCGTCCATGCTGTACGCCCTGGGCTTCGTCCCGCCCACCCGGCTCATCGACCCGGGGATCATGCGCGCGACGCTGCGCGACGTGCTCGCCACCTGGGACTGGGAGAGCACCTGGGGCTGGGACTACCCGGCCATCGCCATGACCGCGACCCGGCTCGGCGAGCCGGGGACGGCGGTGGACGCCCTGCTGATGCCCGTGGCCAAGAACGCCTGCCTGCCGAACGGCCACAACCGGCAGACCGCGTCCCTGCCCGTCTACCTGCCGGGCAACGGCGGCCTCCTGGCGGCGGTCGCCCTCATGGCCAGGGGCTGGGACGGCGGCCCGCCCGCCCCCGGGTTTCCCGCCTCCTGGCAGATCCGCCACGAGGGCCTGCTGCCGCTGCCCTGACCCTTCCCGAAAGGGGCAACGGACGGCCCTGATAGGGGAAAGGCGAAATTGAGGGGCTTCCGCCCGGCCAGATGGCAGGGCACAGCAGGTGGAGATGGCGAAGCCGAGGGTCGCGGCCGGTGTCGTCAACCCGGCGGACGCGGCGGTCCCGCTGCGGGGCCTGCGGCGCGCCCGGCTCAAACCGGGGGAGGCGACCGGGGTCGCTCGGGGACGCGGCGGCGGTGCCCGACCTGACCCGCCCGGGATCGGTGTGCCCGCAGACCGCCCAGCACGCGATGCGGCAGGGCCACGCCGGGGCCGTTGCGTGCCCCGAATTTGACTGAGCCGCCCGAATGGGCGAGTCCCAAACGGGCAGAAGCCGCATCATGCCAGGAAGGGGATGGCTGGCCCGGTGGCCGGTGATTCGCCAGCTCACGGGCGAGGACGGCAGGAGCGAAGCGGCCCGATCGGCCCGCACCGACGCTCTGCGCCCCCGCACCGAGGACGCCGGCACGGTCGCCCGCTCGATCTGCCCCTACTGCGCCGTCGGGTGCGGCCAGCTCGTCTACGTCAAGGACGGTGAGGTCACCCAGATCGAGGGAGATCCCGACTCGCCCATCTCCCGAGGCCGGCTGTGCCCCAAGGGCTCGGCCAGCAAGCAGCTCGTCACCCATCCGGGCCGCCAGACCGAGGTGCTCTACCGCAGGCCGCACGGCACCGCCTGGGAGCGGCTCGACCTGGACACCGCGATGGAGATGATCGCCGACCGGGTGGCGCGCACCCGGCGGGAGACCTGGGAGGAGACCCACGAGGGCAAGGTCGTGCGCCGCACGCTGGGCATCGCCAGCCTGGGCGGGGCGACGCTCGACGACGAAGAGAACTACCTCATGAAGAAGCTCTACACCGCCCTCGGAGCCATCCAGGTCGAGAACCAGGCCCGCATTTGACACTCCTCCACCGTCCCCGGTCTGGGGACCAGCTTCGGGCGTGGCGGCGCGACCACCTTCCAGCAGGACCTGGCAGGCGCGGACTGCATCGTCATCCAGGGCTCCAACATGGCCGAATGCCACCCCGTCGGTTTCCAGTGGGTGATGGAGGCGAAGGCCCGCGGGGCCAGGGTCTACCACGTCGACCCGCGCTTCACCCGTACGAGCGCGCTGGCCGACCGGCACCTGCCGATCCGCGTGGGCAGTGACATCGTGCTGCTCGGCGCGCTGATCAACCACGTGCTGGAGAACGAGCTGGACTTCCGCGAGTACGTGCTGGCCTACACCAACGCCGCCACGATCGTGTCCGAGGACTTCCGCGACACCGAGGACCTCGACGGCCTGTTCTCCGGCTGGGACCGGGAGACGGCCACGTACGACCCGCGGAGCTGGGCGTACGAGCCCGCGGGTGAGCGGCCCCCGGCCGATCAGGCGGAGGGCGGGCCCGAGCACGCCGAGGCGGCCGGCGCGGACACCTACGGGGCGGGCGGACCCGGCGCGCACCCCAGCCCGCGCACCGACCCGACGCTGACCCACCCGCGCTGCGTCTACCAGATCGTGAAACGGCATTTCGCCCGCTACACCCCGGAGCTGGTCGAGCGGCTGTGCGGCATCCCGCGCGACGGCTTCGCCGAGCTGGCCGAGGCGGTGACCGCCAACTCCGGCCGCGAGCGCACCACCGCCTGGGTCTACTCGGTCGGCTGGACCCAGCACACCGTCGGCGCGCAGTACATCCGCACCGCCTCGATCCTGCAGCTCCTCCTCGGCAACATGGGACGGCCCGGCGGCGGCATCCTGGCGCTGCGCGGCCACGCCAGCATCCAGGGCTCGACCGACATCCCGACGCTGTTCAACATCCTGCCCGGCTACCTGAACATGCCGCACGCCGAGCGGCACCGCGGCCTCGACCACTACCTGGAGGTGGAGGGCGGCACGACGGGCTTCTGGGGCAACCGGCGCTCCTACATGGTGAGCCTGCTCAAGGCGTGGTGGGGCGAGGCCGCCACCGAGGAGAACGACTTCTGCTTCGGCCACCTGCCGCGCATGACCGGCGACCACGGCCACTACACCACCGTGATGGGCCAGATCGACGGCACCGTGAAGGGCTATTTCGTGGTCGGGGAGAACCCCGCCGTCGGCTCCTCCGGCGGCCGCGCTCAGCGCCTCGGCCTGGCCAACCTCGACTGGCTCGTCGTCCGGGACCTGACCCTGGTGGAGACCGCCACGTTCTGGCTGGACGGCCCGGAGCTGGAGACGGGCGAGCTGCGCACCGAGGACATCGGCACCGAGGTGTTCTTCCTGCCCGCCGCGAGCCACGTGGAGAAGGAGGGCACGTTCACCAACACCCAGCGGCTGCTCCAGTGGCGGGAGAAGGCGCTCGACCCGCCCGGCGACTGCCGCAGCGAGCTGTGGTTCTACCACCACCTCGGCAAGCTCCTCAGACAGCGGATGACCGGCGACGAGATCGACCGGCCGGTACGCGAGCTGACCTGGGACTACCCGGAGCACGGCGTGCACCGCGAACCCTCGGCCGAGGCCGTGCTCCGCGAGATCAACGGGGTCGGCCCCGACGGGCGGGCCCTGTCGAACTCCACGCAGCTCCAGCCCGACGGCTCCACGACCTGCGGCTGCTGGATCTACTGCGGCGTGTACGCCGACGAGGTCAACCAGGCCGCCCGCCGCCGCCCCGGCCGGGAGCAGAGCGCCGTGGCGCCCGAATGGGGCTGGGCCTGGCCGGCCAACCGGCGCATCCTCTACAACCGGGCCTCCGCCGACCCCGAGGGCCGCCCGTGGAGCGAGCGCAAGGCGTACGTGTGGTGGGACGCCGAGCGCGGCGAGTGGACCGGGGACGACGTGCCCGACTGCGAGATCGGCAAGCCGCCCGGCTACGTGCCGCCCGAAGGCGCCCGCGCCCAGGCCGCGCTCGCCGGGACCGACCCGTTCATCATGCAGTCCGACGGCAAGGGCTGGCTGTACGTGCCGGCCGGACTCGTCGACGGACCGCTGCCCGCCCACTACGAACCTCACGAGTCGCCGGTCGCCAACCCGCTCTACACCCAGCAGGCCAACCCGGCCCGCCGCACCTACCACCGGCCCGAGAGCCCGTACAACGCGCCGGGGGGACGGTTCCCGTACGTGCTGACGACGTACCGGCTGACCGAGCACCACACGGCGGGCGCGATGAGCCGGCCGCTGGCCTACCTGGCCGAGTTGCAGCCCGAGCTGTTCTGCGAGGTGTCCCCGCAGCTCGCCGGTGAGGTGGGACTGGTCAACGGCGGCTGGGCCACGATCGTGACCAGCCGCGCCGTGGTGGAGGCCAGGGTGCTGGTCACCGGGCGGATGCGGCCGCTGCGCGTCGGGGGCGGGATCGTGCACCAGGTCGGGCTGCCGTACCACTGGGGGTGGGGCGGACGCGGGTTGGTCACCGGTGACGTCGTCAACGACCTGATGCCGCTGGTGCTCGACCCGAACGTCTACATCCAGGAGGGCAAGGCCATGACCTGTGACGTGCGGCCGGGCCGCCGGCCGAGGGGCCGGGCGGCGCTGGACCTGCTGGAGAGGTACCGCCATGGCTGAGCGGATGGGGTTCTTCACCGACACGAGCGTCTGCATCGGGTGCAAGGCGTGCGAGGTCGCCTGCAAGGAGTGGAACCAGATCCCCGACGACGGCTTCGTCTTCGAGGCGACCTCCTACGACAACACCGGCATGCTGGGGGCGAACACCTGGCGGCACGTCGCCTTCATCGAGCAGTCACGGCCGGTGCGCGCCGGCGACGAGGAGGGCGTGGACCGGTGGCTGATGTCCTCCGACGTGTGCAAGCACTGCACGCACGCCGCCTGCCTGGACGTCTGCCCGACCGGGGCGCTGTTCAGGACCGAGTTCGACACGGTGGTGGTGCAGTCCGACATCTGCAACGGGTGCGGCTACTGCGTGCCCGCCTGCCCGTACGGCGTGATCGACCGGCGGGAGGACGACGGGCGGGCCTGGAAGTGCACGATGTGCTACGACCGCCAGCTCGGCGGCCTCGAACCGGCCTGCGCCAAGGCGTGCCCCACCGACTCGATCCAGTTCGGGCCGCTCGACGAGCTGCGGGAGCGCGCCGAGGAACGGGTGACCCGCCTGCGCGCCGACGGCCACGGGGAGGCCCGCCTGTACGGCGAGAGCCCCGGCGACGGCGTGGGCGGCGCGGGGGCGTTCTTCCTGCTGCTGGACGAGCCCGAGGTGTACGGCCTGCCGCCGGATCCCGTGGTGACCACCCGTGACCTGCCGGCCATGTGGCGCTGGGCGGGCGCGGCCGCGCTGTCGGCGGTGGGCGCCGTGGCCCTCGCCTTCCTCGGGCCGTCGCGCAGGGGGGAGCGGCGGTGACGCGGGAGCGGGCGGTGGTGCCGGAGGCGGAGTTCCGGTCCTACTACGGTCGCCCGGTGCTCAAGCCGCCCATCTGGCACGAGCCCCACATGCCGACATATCTCTATCTGGGAGGGATGTCGGGAGCCTCGTCCACCATCGCCGTCATGGCCCGGCTGACCGGCCACACCCGCCTGGACCGCACCGCCCGCATCGCGGCGGCGGCCGGGGCGTCCCTCGGAGCCGCCCTGCTCGCCGCCGAGCTGGGCAGGCCGGAACGGTTCCTCAACATGTTGCGGGTCTTCAAGCCCACCTCCCCGATGAGCGTCGGCTCGTGGATCCTCACCGCCCAGAGCGGGCTGTCGGCGGTCGCCCTTCCCGGCGCCCTTCCCGGCGCCCTTCCCGGCGCCCTTCCCGGCGCCCTTCCCGGCGCCCTTCCCGGCGCCCTTCCCGGCGCCCTGCCCGGCATCCTGCCCCGCGCCCTGACCGGCATCCTGCCGGCCGCCGGAGACGCGGCGCTGCTGGCCACCGGGGTGACCGGGCCGCTGACCGCCACCTACACCGCCGTCCTGGTCGCCGACACCGCCGTGCCCGCCTGGCACGAGGCGTACCGGGAGCTGCCGTTCCTGTTCGCGGGCAGCGCGATGGCCGCGGCGGGCGCGGTCGCCATGCTCGGCACGCCCCGGGCCCAGGCCGGCCCGGCCCGTGCCGTCGCCGCGCTCGGGGCGGCCACGGAGATGGTCGCGGGCGAGGTGCTGGAACGGCGGCTCGGGTTCGTCGGGGAGCCGTACCGGACGGGCCGGGCCGGCCGGCTCATGCGTGCCGGGCGTGCCCTGACGGCGGGTGGCGGGCTGCTCGCGGTGGTCGCGGGGCGCAGCCGCGCCCTCACCGCCCTGGCCGGGGTCGCCCTCACGGCGGGTTCCCTGTGCACCCGCTTCGGTGTCCTGGAAGCGGGCCGCGCCTCGGCCGCCGACCCGAAGTACACCGTCGTCCCCCAACGCCAACGCCTCGACGCGGCCTCGGCACCCGCTCCCGACGGCGGCGGCCTCCACGCCGGACGCCTCACGCACGACGCCGGCTCCGACGGCGGCGGCCATCGTGCAGGACACCTCCCGCACGACGCCGGTGCCTGAGGCGGGGCCGTCGCGGGGCACGTCTCCCACGCGCCGCTGCCCGAGGCGTCAGCGCAGGCGGAGGTGAGGGCCGTCCAAGGGGACCAGCTCGCCGATGACCGGCGCGCCCGGGACCTCGCCGGCGACCAGCAGGCCGCCCGACGTCTGGGCGTCGGCCAGCAGCAGGAGCTCGTCCTCGCCGAAGCCGCCAGGGTCGAGCCGGGGCCGTACCCAGTCGAGGTTGCGGCGGGTGCCGCCGCTCACGTAGCCGTCGCGCAGCGCCTGCCGGGCGCCCTCCAGGTACGGCACCGCCGCCACGTCCACCACGGCCGTCACGCCGCTCGCCCGGCAGAGCTTGTACAGGTGCCCGAGCAGGCCGAAGCCGGTCACGTCCGTGGCGCACTCCACCCCGGCGGCCAGCGCGGCCCGCGCGGCGTCGCGGTTCAGCGTGATCATCGTGTTCACCGCCTGCGCGAACGCCTCGCCCGTCGCCTTGTGCCGCGTGTTGAGCACGCCGATGCCGAGCGGCTTGGTCAGCGAGATCGGCAGGCCGGGCCGGGCGGCGTCGATGCGCAGCAGCCGTGCCGGGTCGGCCAGGCCGGTGACCGCCATGCCGTACTTCGGCTCCGGATCGTCCACGCTGTGGCCGCCGGACACGTGGCAGCCGGCCTCCCGCGCCACGTCCAGGCCGCCGCGCAGCACCTCCTTCACCAGATCGAGCGGCAGCCGATCGCGGGGCCAGCCGAGCAGGTTCACCGCGACGAGGGGCTCCCCGCCGACCGCGTACACGTCGGACAGGGCGTTGGCCGCCGCGACGCGCCCCCAGTCGTACGGGTCGTCCACCACGGGTGTGAAGAAGTCGGCGGTGACCACGACCGCCCGGTCACCGCCGATCCCCACCACGGCGGCGTCGTCCCCGTCGTCCAGTCCCACGATCAGCTCCCCGGCCGGTGTGCCTGCGGCGCCGGGACGCGGCGCTCGCAGACCGGCGACGACGGCCTCCAGCTCGCCGGGCGGAATCTTGCAGGCGCAGCCGCCTCCGTGCGCGTACCGCGTCAGCCGGACTGGGCCGTCCTCCACCACGTTCGCCGATGTCATGGCCGTCCTCACTGCAGTTCGCGTGTGCCGCCGGGTCACCTACCCCGTGGTGGGTAGGTTCTCCCCTGGAGGCGTCTGGGCGCCTGGTGGCCCCCGCGGTCTTCAAAACCGACGAGGCCGAGGTCCTCGGCCTGGCGGGTTCGATTCCCGTCCGCCTCCGCTTATGTTCGGGAACATGGACCGTCGCAGGCTGGTGCCGCGCACCGACGCCGTGCTCGCCGACCCGCGCCTGGTGGAGGCGGGCGGGCGGCTGGGCAGGCCGGTGGTCAAGGCGGCGGTGGCGGCTGCCCAGGATCGGGCGCGGCAGGGCGAGATCGGTCCCGGGGACGTGGCCGACGCGGCGGTGGCGGCGCTCCCGGCGCACGCGGCCAGCCTGCGCCCGGTCGTCAATGCCACGGGCGTACTGATCCACACCAACCTCGGCCGGGCGTCGCTGTCGGCGGCGGCCGTCGCGGCGATGACCGCCGCCGCGGGGCCCGCCGACGTGGAGTTCGACCTGGTGACGGGCGCCAGGGCACGGCGGGGACGGGGCGCGGTCGAGGCGCTCGCCGCGGCCGTTCCCGCCGCGGCGGCCGTCCATGTCGTCAACAACAACGCCGCCGCTCTCGTCCTGGTCGCCACCGCGCTCGCCGCCGGGCGGGAGATCGTCATCAGCCGCGGCGAGCTGGTGGAGATCGGTGACGGGTTCCGCATCCCCGACCTGCTCGCCTCCACCGGGGCGCGGCTGCGCGAGGTGGGCACCACCAACCGCACCTCCGCCCGCGACTACGCCGACGCGGTGGGGCCGCTGACGGGGTTCGTGCTCAAGGTCCACCCGTCGAACTTCCGGATCGAGGGCTTCACCGGCGCCGCCGAGGTGCCGGAGCTGACCGGGCTGGGCGTGCCCGTCGTCGTGGACATCGGCTCGGGCCTGCTGGTCCGCGAGCCGCTGCTGCCCGCGGAACCGGACGCCACCACCATGATCGAGTCGGGTGCCGACCTGGTGACGGCCAGCGGTGACAAGCTGCTCGGCGGGCCGCAGGCGGGGCTCCTGCTGGGCCGCGGCGACCTGGTCGAACGTTGCCGCCGGCACCCGCTCGCCCGCGCGCTGCGGGTGGACAAGCTCACGCTCGCCGCGCTGGAGGCGACGCTGCGCGGTCCCGTACCGCCGGTCCGGGAGGCGCTGCACGCCGTCCCGGCGGCGCTGGCCGGGCGCGCCGAAGTCCTGGCCGGCCGGCTGGCCGGCGCCGGGGTCGACGCGTCGAGCGTGCCGAGCACGGCCGCCGTTGGGGGTGGCGGCGCGCCCGGCGTGAGGCTGCCGAGCGCCGCCGTGAGCCTGCCCGAACGGCTCGCCGTGCCGCTGCGCACGGGCGATCCGCCGGTCGTCGGCCGGATCGAGCACGCTCGCCTGCTGCTGGACCTGCGCACCGTCCCGCCCGAGCGCGACGACGACGTGGAGCGCGCGGTGCTGGCGGCCGCGGAGGTGCGGGGCTGATGCACGTCGTGGCCACCGCGGGGCACGTCGACCACGGCAAGTCCACCCTGGTACGCGCGCTCACCGGCATGGAGCCCGACCGGCTGGACGAGGAACGCCGGCGCGGCCTGACCATCGAGCTCGGCTACGCGTGGACGGCGCTCCCGTCGGGCGAACGGCTCGCGTTCGTGGACGTCCCGGGTCACGAACGGTTCCTCGCCACGATGCTCGCGGGGGTCGGGCCCGTGCCGGCCGTCATGTTCGTGGTGGCGGCCGACGAGGGGTGGATGCCCCAGTCGGAGGAGCACCTGGTGGCCCTGGAGGCCCTCGGGGTACGACACTGCCTGCTCGTGGTGACCCGGTCCGACCTCGCCGATCCGGCCCCGGTGGTCGCCCAGGCCCTCGCCCGCCTGGACACGGCCGGCCTCGGCGAGGTGGAGGCGGTCGCCGTGAGCGGGCGCACCGGCCAGGGGCTGCCCGAGCTGCGGCAGGCGCTGGACCGGCTCGTGAGCGGGCTGCCCCGCCCCGATCCGGCCGCAGCGGTACGGCTCTGGATCGACCGGGCGTTCAGCGTCACCGGCAGCGGAACGGTGATCACCGGCACGCTGCCCGCCGGAACGGTCTCGGTGGGCGACGAACTGCTGCTCGCCGGCGAGCCGGTGCGGGTGAGAGGGCTCGAGTCGCTCAAGGAGCCGCGGGGGACGGTGACCGGGGTCGCGAGGGTGGCGGTCAACCTGCGCGGCCATGACGTCCCTGGGCGCGGGCACGCGCTCGTCACGCCGGGCGGCTGGACGTCCACGGACCTGGTGGACGTCCGCCTCTCCCACGTCGGGGCCCACGTCGGAGGGCTGCGGCGCGAGGCCGCCGGGTTGCCCAGGCGGTTGACGGTCCACATCGGGTCGGCGGCGGTGGCGGCCGAGGCGCGGCCGCTCGCCGGGCGCGTCGTACGGCTGCGGCTGGCCCGGCCGGTGCCGCTGCACCTCGGCGACGTGCTGCTGCTGCGTGACCCCGGACGCGACCGGTCGGAGATGCGGGTGCTCGCCGGGGCGAGCGTCCTCGACGTGCGCCCGCCCGCCCTGGGCCGCAGGGGCGCCGCCAGGCAGCGCGCGGCCTTCCTGGAGTCGGCGCTGCTGGACGAGGCCCTGCCGGAGGCCTTCGCGCCCGGCACGGCGTACGCGTTGCGCCTGCACCGGTTGTTGCGCGCCGCCGACCTGCGTGCGATGGGCGTCGCGCCGGACGCTCCCGGAATGTCAGGGGAGTGGCACGCCGACCCGGGGCACTGGAAGGATCTGGGCCGGCGGCTCGTGGCGGCGGTGCGGCACTACGCGGCCGGCCATCCCCTCGATCCCGCCATGCCGATCGAGGCAGCCCGCCACGAGCTGGGCCTGCCCGACCGGCGGCTGGTCGCCCCGCTGGTACGGCCGCCGCTCGCGCTCGCCGGAGGGCGGATCGTGGCCGGGCCCGCGGGCCTGCCGGAGCGGGTGGCCAGGGCGGTCGAGCGGATGAGGCGGGACCTGGCGGCGCGGCCCTTCCACGCGCCGGACGCGGGCCGGCTGGCGGAGCTGGGCCTGGGCCCGCGGGAACTGGCCGCGGCCGAACGGGCCGGGAGCCTGCTGCGCGTGGGCGAAGGAGTCGCGCTGTTGCCGGGAGCCGACGCGCGGGCGGCCGAGCTGCTGAGCCGGCTGCCGCAACCGTTCACGGTCAGCCAGGCCAGACAGGCCCTCGACACCACCCGCCGCGTCGTCGTGCCGCTGCTCGAACACCTCGACAGAGCCGGCCTCACCGAACGGGTGGACGAGGTGCACCGGCGCTGCAGATGATCGTGGCTCAGCGCCCGGCGGGCTCGAACAGCTCGACGAGATTGCCGGCCGGGTCGGCGAGCAGGATCTGGCGCCCGCCCGGCCCCGCGACGACCTCGCCGCGGAAGGACAGCCCGGCGGTTCGCAACCGGCCGATCTCGGCGTCGAGGTCGTGGACGGTGAGATGGATGCGGTTGCGGCCCGGCGCGGCGGATCCCTCAGGCGTGGCCCGGGCGCCGGAGCTTTCCGGCCCGGACAGCAGCAGCCGCAGCGGGCCGCGGACCACGTCGGCGAAGGCGGGCGCGGGGTTGGCGCGCAGGGTGAAGCCGAGGTGGGTGGTGTAGAAGCGCACGGCGGCGGCCACGTCGTCGACGATGTAGCGGACGCCGGCGAGTTCGGCGGGTGGTGAGGTCATGGCGTTTCCTCCGGGTCGGCGGTGCGGGTGAGAACGGGCAGCAGGTAGCGGATGCGGGTGTCGATCTCCTCCGCCGTGCGCAGGAAGGCGGGGTAGCTCGCCTGATCGTCGTCGCCCGGCGCGGCCGGGTCGGGGATGCTCCAGTGCGCCGGCCGCGGCCGGCCGCCGAACACGGGATGCACCTCGCGGACCTTGTCGCACAGGCTGATCAGGTGATCGAAACGGCGGTGGGCCACGGTGTCGAGATGGCGCGTCCGCCGGTCGGGCAGGTCGACGCCGTAGTGCTCGCGCAGGACGCGTACGGCGTTGGGATGCACGTGCGGTTTCGGGTGGCTGCCGGCGCTGGTCACCTCCACGTGCCCGCCGCTGCGGTGGCGCAGCAGCGCGGCGGCGATCGGCGAGCGGGCGCTGTTGCCGGTGCACGCGAACAACACCCGGGGAGACGCCGGGAGCTCGCCGGATGGCGGGGTGGGCGGCGGGGCGGGTGGCGGGGCGGGATCGAGGCGCAGCGCCGGATGGAGGGCGGCGCCCGCCTCGGTCAGCGCGTGCGCGCAGCGATCGAGGTCGAGGTGGTAATAGCTGTCGCGGGCGTCGAAGCCGCTGCGACGGGCGGTGACCAGCCCGCTTCCGCGCAGCAGCCGCAGATGGTAGGAGATCAGGTTCTGCGGGTGGCCGAGCAGCTCGACGAGCTCACGCACCCGGTGGTCGCCGGTGGCCAGCGCGGCCAGCAGCCGCCATCGCAGGGGGTGGGCGGCCATGCGTACGAACGCCGGGGCGGTTCGGCCGGTGGGCACCATGCCGCCAGAATACATCAAAACCATTTGATGGGCTCAGGAGAGCAGCGTGCGGGCCAGCCCGACGGCGGCGCCGCCGGCGATCAGCCAGGCGTTGTTGAGCCTGGTCGTCCAGAGCAGCACCAGGCTGAGCACCGCTATGGCCGCGGTCAGCGGGTCGACGACGGCCGTGCGGGCGAGCTGGTAGGAGACCCCGGCCATGAGCGCCAGCGCCGCGGCGTTCACCCCGTCGAGCAGGGCGGACGCCCACCCGCTCGAGCGCAGCCAGCCGGTGAGCCGGGTGAGCAGGCCGACGAAGACGAACGACGGCAGGAAGATGGCCACGGTGGCCAGGAACGCCCCGATCGGTCCCGCGACGACATAGCCCACGAAGGTGGCGGTGGTGAACACCGGCCCAGGGGTCACCTGCCCGATGGAGACGGCGTCGGCGAGCTGCTGCGAGGTGAGCCAGCCGAGCCGCTCGACGAAATCCCCGCGCAGGAAGGCCAGCAGCACGTAACCGCTGCCGTACAGCACCGAGCCGATCTTCAGCATGGTGAGGAACAGCTGCGTCAGCTGACCTCCGGTCGGGTCGGGGAAGAGGGGAGATCCGCCGAAGGCGAGCATGGGGGCGGCAAGCACGCCGGGCAGCCGGTTCTGGCCGCCGGGCGGGCGGCGCGGCAGGCGTACGGCGAACGCCAGCAGCGCCCCGGCCGCCAGGATCAGCAGCTCGTTGACCCCCGCCAGGTAGGCGGCCAGCGCGGCGAGGGCCAGGGCGGCCAGCCACCCGGTCTTGATCACCGTGCGCCACAGGCCGAACAGGGCGTGGGCGATGATGGCGATCACCGCCGGGACGACGCCGTACAGGAGGCCCTCGGCCGCGGGCGTGCTGCCGTAGGTGACGTAGGCCCAGGCCAGGGCGGTGACGATGAGCGCGGCAGGCAGGATGAAGCAGACCCCGGCTGCGACGAGACCGCGCATGCGCGCACGGTCGTGGCCCAGGTGGATGGCCAGCTCGGTGGAGTTGGGCCCCGGGATCAGGTTGGTCGCGCCCATCAGGTCGGCGAAGCGCTCGTCACTCACCCAGCCGCGGCGGCGCACCACCTCGTCGCGCATCATCGCGGTGTGCGCGGCCGGGCCGCCGAAGGCGATGGTGCCCAGCTTGAGGAAGAGCAGCGCCACCTCCCGCACCGCGTGCCAGGACGCCCTCGCCTCGCCGGAACCTCCGGTGACGTGCTCGCTCATCGCCGCGGTCCTTCCTCTGGTGTGGCCCGCCGCGGCGACTCTATCAAATCCATTTGATGTAACAGTATGGCGTGGATCAAATGTACGGGCTGACCAATTGTACAATCTGCTGGCCGTTTGGTTATTATACTGAGCATGAGGTCAGACACGGACGATCTCAAGGCACGTGCCAGGATCAGGAACGCCGCCCTGGAGCTGTTCGGGGCCGAGGGCGTCAGCGGGGTGAGCCTGCGTGCGGTCGCCGCCCGTGCCGGCGTCTCCCACGCCCTGGTCCTGCACCATTTCGGCAGCAAGGAGGGCCTGCGCAAGGAGTGCGACGCGTACGTGATCTCGCTCGTGCGCGGCGGCCCCGGCGTCGAGGCGCTGGAGGACACGGCGGGGTTGGCGGCGATGCTGGAGGCCGCCGGCCCCGTGCGGAGATATCTCGGCCGGGCGTTCCTCGACGGCACACCGGAGGCGGCTGCGCTCTACGACGAGATCGTCGAGACCACCGAGCGGTGGCTGGAGCGGGGCGTGGCCGAGGGGTGGGCACGGCCGAGCCAGGACCCGCGCGCCCGCGCCGCCATCTACGTGACCTGGCTGCTCGCCCCGCTGGCCTTCGGCGAGCACCTGTCGCGGGTGCTCGGCCTTCCGGACCCGCACGACATGGACGCCACGTTGCGTTACTCGCGGGCCGGCATCGAGATCTTCACCGACGGCGTGTTCGCCGACGACCGCGCTCTGACGGCCTGGGAGGCGGTCAGGAAGGAGCGGCGGGCGCGGTGACGGCGCTGCCGCCACGACCACCTTCCCCACCGAGGAGACATGACCATGACCGACATCGCCGGTTTGCTGACCGCCCCCGACAGAGACGCGTTCCTGGCCGATCTGGCCAGGCAGGGGCCGGTGTGCCGCGGCACCTACATCGACGGCACCCCCGTCTGGCTGGTGACCGGCTATCCCGAGAGCGTCGCGGTGCTCACGGATCCGCGGTTCAGCAGCGACATCACCCGGCAGTCCGCGATCGACCTGGCCGCCGTCGCCGGGCTGCCCGACGACGTCGCCCCCTACCTGCTGCGCACGCTGGGCGTCAACGATCCGCCCGACCACACCAGGCTGCGGCGGCTGGTGTCGCGGGAGTTCACCGCCCGCCGGGTGGAGAAATTGCGCCCGCGCATCCAGGAGATCGTCGACGCGTTGGTGTCCGGCCTGCCCGAGGAGTTCGACCTCATCGAGCGCTTCGCCTACCCCCTGCCGGTCCAGGTGATCTGCGAGTTGCTCGGCGTTCCGGCGCAGGACCGCGGCACGTGGCGTTCCTGGGCCGCCGACCTCGGGGCGTTCGACGTGGAAAAGGTCGCGGCCGGTGCCAGGGGCCTGGTCGGATACATGTCCCGGCTGATCGACGCCAAGCGCGCGGATCCCGGCGACGATCTGCTGTCAGGGCTGATCAGGGTGCAGGAGGCCGACGGAGACCGGCTCGCCGACGAGGAGCTGATCTCGATGTCGATCAGCATCCTGATGGCCGGGCACGAGACCACCGTCGGCCTCATCAGCCAGAGCGTCTGGCTCCTGCTCACCCGCCGCCTCGACCCCGGTGACATCTCCGACGCCGTCGAGGAGTTCCTGCGCTTCACGGGGAGCGCGGAGATCGCCGTCCTGCGTTACACGCTGGAGCCCGTGGAGATCGGCGGCGTGACCATCCCGCGAGGGGAGGCGGTGCAGGTGGTGTACGCGGCCGCCAACCGCGACCCTCGCCGCTTCGACCAGCCCGGCCGGCTGGACCTGAGCCGCGCCGACAACGCGCATCTCGCCTTCGGCCACGGCATCCACTACTGCCTGGGCGCGGCGCTGGCCCGGTGCGAGACGCAGATCGCCCTCGCGACCCTGCTGGACCGCTTTCCCGGGCTCACCCTGAGCGTGCCCGCCTCGAAGATCGGCTGGCAGCCCGGGATGAAGCGGGCCCTGACCTCCCTGCCGGTCCGTACGGCGCCCTGACCGGACCGCCGGCCGGGGCGGGCCCCAGGGCTCGCCCCGCCGGCGGGGCGCGGTCAGCGCGGCGGCCAGAGCAGCGGCAGGCGGCGCACTCCCGTCATGGTCGGGGTGGGGATGAACTCGACGGGCTGGTCAGGGTCGGCGCGCAGGGGGTCGAGGCGATCGAGCAGGATGTTGAGCGCGACCCGTCCTTCCAGGCGGGCCAGGGGCGCGCCCAGGCAGAAGTGGATGCCGCGGCCGAAGGCGAGATGCGGGTTGGGGTCGCGGCCGGGGTCGAAGGCGCCGGGGTCGGGGAACTGCCGGGGATCCCGGTTGGCCGGTCCCAGCCAGGCCATGACGAGCTGGTCGGCGGGTATCGTCACGCCGCCCAGGGAGGCCTCGCGGGTGGTGGATCTCGCGAGTGCGGCGAACGGGGTGAAGAAGCGCAGGGACTCCTCGATCACGGCCGGAACGGTGGAGCGGTCGGCCCGGACCCTGTCCTGCGCCTCGGGGAAGGCATCGAGGCACAGCACCGTGTTGCCGAGCAGCATCGTCGTGGTGATGTGCCCGGCGAGCAGCAGGACGATCGCGAAGTTGACCACCTGGTCGTCGGGCAGCCGTTCGCCGTCCACCTCGGCCTCGACCAGCTTGGTGAGCAGGTCGGCGCGCGGTCGCGCCCTGCGCTCCGCGGCGTGGGCGGCGAGATAGCCGGACATCTCCATCCACGGCTTCATCGCCGCCTTGAGCTCGGCCTCGCGCTCTTCCGACTGCTCGGTGAGTGAGATCTTGCTGTCACGCTCGAACAGCGCATCGGCCCACTTTTTGAACAGGGCACGGTCGCTGCTGGGCACCCCCAGCAGTTCGGCGATGACGATGACGGGAAGGGGGTAGGCCAGGTCGGTCACCAGCTCGAACCGGCCCCGTTCGGCCGCCGCGTCGAGCAGTTCGTGGGTGAGGGTGGCGATCCTCGGTTCGAGATCCGCGACCACCTTCCGGGTGAACGCGCTGCTGACCAGCTTGCGCAGCTTGCCGTGCTCCGGCGGGTCGATCTGGGTGATGAAGCCCTCCATCGAGAACTCCTCCGCCTCCGGCATCATGCTCTTGGGAATCACGCGCATGGTGTCGGAGGAGAACGTCGCCGGATCGCCCAGGATCTCCTGCAGTTCCGGATATCCGTAGACGTTCCACATCCCGGTGGCCGTGTCGAACTCGACCGGCCGGCCCGATCGCGGCCCGTGCAGCCAGAAGTGCTGCTGGGGAATGGCGTACCGCTGGACGATGTCGGCCATCGCCTCTCCTTAGTCGTAGATCCACTTTTTGTAGGGCGGGACCAGTTCCGTAAAGATCGAGATGTACTCCGTGGCCGCCGCGGCGAGCACCTCAGGCGGCGGTGCCTGCGCCGGCTCGAAGAGCTCCCGTACGGCGAAGGCGAGCGCGTCGGCCCTGGCTTCCTCGTCCACTTCGGCTTCCGTGGTCTCAGTGCCGTCGAAGATGTAGAAGCCCCCCTGTACGGCCTGCATCGTGTACCGCAGGTTGGGCACGTCGGTCCTGAGCAGCGCGTACTTCTCGGCCACCCGGTGGAAGCGCTCGGCCGCGAGGAGGTCGTGGCTGCGCATCGGGTGTTTGGCAAGCTTGCCGAGCAGATCGATGTCCGTGGTGAACATCGCCCGAAGGAGCGGCCGGCGGCTCACGGTGAGGAAGGACGCACGCGCGAAGCGGTGCGGCTGCACCTGCGCCGGATCCTGGCGCAACATCGCGGCGAACTCCTCCACGACCTCGATGGCCTCGCGGAGCAGCAGCGCCTCGAAGAGCTCCGTTTTGGTGCGCCAGTGCAGGTAGACCGTGCCCTTGCCGACCTCGGCCCGCGTGGCGATGTCTTCGACGGTGACCTTCCGGTAACCGTGCCGGAGCAGCAACTCCCCGGCCGCGTCGAGAATCCGGTCTGCCCGCTCCCGCACCAGAACTCCTTTGACTCGATGTGAAATCTGGTCAATGAGTCACACTACGCCTGTTGCCGGCCCCGTCAAGGGTTTTCACCCCAGGAGGTGCGGCGAGAGGCCGAGGATGCGTTGCGGCGCCGGGGCCTGGCCAGGTGGGACGGCGCTCAGGCGCCCGTGACGAGCATGTACAGCGCCCAGACGAACAAGGCCGTCTGGACGATGAGCTCGCGCCAGGCCAGCGCCGGGGTGGCTTGGATGGCGTACGACATGCTCTTGATGGGGGAGACGGGCGGCGGCGGAGCCTTGTCCGCGTCGAGTGGCCGGTTGAAGCGGTGGAACAGGAGCTGGGTCAAGGTCAGGCCGACCATGAGCCCGGTGATGAAGCTGAGATGTTCGAGCCCGGCTGACGCGAGCATCGCCACGAGGAGCACCGTGAAGGCGAGCAGCACGTCGTCGAACACTTTGACGGAGCGGCCGCCGCCGCTGTAGATGGCGGCGATCCGCTTGATCCGGAAGGAGTAGGGCACCACGAACAGGTTGAAGAACTTGATCAGGGCCTGCAGGGTGTACAGGCCGAGAAGGATCTTGAGCGCGACGGTCATCATGGCTCCTCTGCGAACCACTTGAGCAGGGCCGCTGGATCGACCAGCGTGAGGGATCCGGCCGGCGCGCCGAGCACCCGCTCGACCGCGTCGGTGTGCGCGGCGATGATCTCCTCGACGGTGTCCGCTGTGCCGCCGGACAGGAAGACGTCGCCGAGCGCGTCGTTGAGGTCCTGGATCATGCAGACCAGGACGTGGCCGGTCTGGTCGGGGTGCCGCACCGGGAAGACGCCCTCGTCCACCCCTGCGCGTACGATCTGCGCCAGCAGCGGCGCGATGCGCTTGGTCAGGCGGGGGCGCAGCTTCTGGCGGACGACGGCGTTGTCGTCGGAGTACCAGTACTGAAGCATCGCGACGAGCAGGTCTCGTCGTGCCAGTTTCCATCCGGCCAGTGCGTTGAGGAAACGCTGGAGCCGCTCCATCGCGGACAGTCCGGGCTCCTCCACTGCCGTGGACAGGTGGGCGCGCAGCTGGTCGGAGGTCCGCTCGATCAACGCCTCCAGCATCGCCGGCCTGGAGTCGAAGTAGTGGTAGAAGGCACCCTGTGAGACTCCCGCCTCCTGCGCGAGTTCCTGCACGCTCACCTGGGCGTAGCCCTTGGTATCGATGAGCCGCTGGGCCGCATCCAGAAGCGCGTCCCGCCGGGCCGCGTATGCCGCGGGGTTCACCGTCCGTGCCACTGTCTCACTCCATTAATAAAGCGACGCTCGCTTTATTAATATACCCACAGCACCCCGTATGGCCAGTCACAGAAGACCTGGACGCCAGTTCGTGCATGCCGTCGCGCTGTGTCGCGCCCGCCATCGGTGGCTGGAGCTACCGGCGGCAGGCCGCCAGCGCGGCCAGAATGACCTCTACGAGTGGTGTGATGTCGTCGTCCGGGGGCTCCGCGGGCTGCCACGGGGTGCGCGGCCTCAGGTAGGCCAGCCCGACCAGGCAGTCGACGGCCAGCTCGGTGTCGAGGTCGGCCGGCAGCTCGCCCCGCTCGACGGCGCGGTGGAGCAGCCGGGCTCCCGCGGAGCGGCGGGGCTGCTCCGCGCTGGTCTGCAGGGCCGCGGCCAGGCGCGGGTTCCTGGTGGCCTCGGCGGTCAGGTCGGTGAGGACGCGCATGGTCCGCGGGTCGGCCCGCAGCGCGGAAGCGTGGCGTACGAAGCCTTCGACGTCCTCGCGCAGGGCGCCGGTGTCGGGCAGCGGCACGGCCTCGTCGGCCAGGCGGGTGAGGAGCTCCAGCACCAGCGGCTCCTTGGAGGCCCAGCGCCGGTAGATGGCGGCCTTGCCGACTCCTGCGCGGCGGGCGATGGCGTCCATGGACATCCGGGCGTAGCCGCTGTCGATCAGCTCGTCCAGAGCCGCCTGGCGGATCGCGTCGGTGAGGTCGGCGCGCAGCACGGCCGCGCCTGCCGGCCGGCGGTCGGGGCCGGAGGTGGCGTCGGGCATCCGGAAGACCCTCCAATGAGACGGAACGGTTGTGTTCCATCGTAGTGGGGGCTAACGTAACGACGAAGGAACGTAACAGTTCCGTCCTGACGTCGATCATTCATAGGTGGTGGCCATGGCAGATTCCGCTGAGGTCCTGGTGGTGGGGGCCGGGCCCGCCGGTCTCGCACTGGCCTGCGCTCTACGGCTGCACGAAGTGACGGTGCGGGTGGTGGACCAGGCGCCGGGCCCGGCCACCACCTCACGCGCCAACATCCTGCACGCCCGCGGCGCCGAGGTGCTCGACCGGCTGGGCGCGCTCGGCGACCTGCCCGGCCGCTCGGCCCCCTCCCTCGTCCTGACCACCTACATCGGCGGGCGGGCCGCGATCGTCACCCGCTTCGGCGAGGCCGGCCCGGGCACGCCCAAGCCGGCGCTGGTCCTTCCCCAGACGGATATCGAGGCCCAGCTCCGCGCCCGCCTGGCGGAGCTGGGCGTCGACGTGGAATGGGGCACCGCCCTGACCGACCTCGCCGAGGACGACCACGGGGTCACCGCCGTGCTCGACGGCGGGCGCAAGGTGCGCGCCGGCTGGCTGGCAGGCTGCGACGGCAGCCACAGCACGGTGCGCAAACTGGCCGGCATCCCCTTTCCCGGCGCGCCGCTGACCGACCAGTGGCTCCTGGCCGACGTGCACGCCGGCTGGGATCTCGCCCGCGCCGGCGGACACGGGTGGGCGCACCGGGACGGGCCGCTGTTCGCCATGCCCATGCCCGGGGGCGAATCGGACGACCGGTGGCGGCTGATGGCCTACCTGCCGGGCGCCAAGGACGAGCAGCTCACCGAGCCCGAGATCCTCACGGCCTTCCGCCGCCTGGTGGGCGAGCGCGCCGGCCTCGACGGGGAGAAGATCCGCGACGCGGTCTGGGCGTCGGTCTTCCGCGTCCACCGCCGGCTGGCCGACGCCTACCGCCGGGGCCGGGTCCTGCTGGCCGGTGACGCGGCCCACATCCACAGCCCGATGGGCGGGCAGGGCATGGTCACGGGGATGGGCGACGCCGAGAACCTCGCCTGGAAGCTCGCGCTCGTCATCCAGGGCCACGCCGGCGAGCGGCTGCTGGACACCTACCAGGACGAACGCCGTCCGCTCGCGACCGAGGTGCTCCGCAACACCAGCGCCACCACCCGCCTCCAGATCGGCGACGGCCCGCTGCTGCGGCTGCTGATCAAGTGGGTGCTGGCGCCGCTGGGCAACCACCCCGCGGTGCAGCGCCGATCCACCCAGATCGCCTCGCAGCTGGGAGTGAGCTACCGCCGCGGCCCCCTGGCGGTCCGCGCCTCCGTGCTCGGGCCCGGCCGCCGTCCACGATCCGGCGACCGCGTTCCCGACCTGCGGTGCGTCGACGCGCACGGCGACGTCACCCGGCTGCATGCCGAACTGGGCGGGCGCTGGGCGTTGCTGGCCACCGGCAGCGCCGCGCCCGCATGCCGGTCGGAGGCGAGCGCGTCCCTGGGCGATCGCGTCGTCGTGCTCACACCGGCCGGCTGGCGAGACGACGAGGTCTGGCTCGTCCGTCCCGACGCGCATCTCGCCTGGCGCGGCCGGCCGGCCTCCGGCGGCCTCGGCCGCTGGCTGCGGGGCGCCCTCCAGCACGGACGCGCGCAGGCGTGACCGGCGACGACGTGGCGGACGTCAGCCTGGTGGCGCCTTCTTCTCGGGTGTCTTCGCGGCCTGTTTCTCGCCGTCGTGTTTCTCGCCGTCGTGGCCGTCGCCGTACGGGATCTGGTCCTCGCCGTACGCGCGGCTCATCCTCAGCCTGAGCCGGCCGAGCGGGCCCCGGGCGGTCTCGGGCGGGACGCGCTCGCCGTCCCCGCGCGCCCCGGGCAACATCGGGATGGCTGACCTGCCGCGCAGGTGGGCCTCGACGTCGTCCGACGGCGGTGTGTGGACCTCGACGAACTCCCCGTGGGGCAGCCGTCGGATGACGCCGGACTCCACCCCGTGATCGATGGTGGCGGCGTCCGACCGCTGCAGGCCCAGGCACAGCCGGTAGGTGACCAGGTAGGCCAGCGCCGGGCCCAGGAAGATCAGCACCCGGCCGGCGTACGTCGTCCAGTTGAGGCTGACGTTGAAGAAGGTCGCGATCAGGTCGTTGGCGCCGAGCACCAGGAGCAGGCCGTAGAACGTGATGCCGGTCACGCCGATCGCGGTGCGGTGCGGGTTGTTGCGGGGACGGTCCGCGACGTGGTGCTCGCGGCGGTCGCCGGTGATCCAGCGTTCCAGGAACGGATAGAGCACCAGGCCGGTGAGGATCAGGCCCAGCGGCGCCAGCGCCGGGATCAGCACGCTCAGCGGCAACGTGCCCGCCTGGGCGGTGCCGAAGAGGTTGATCTCCCAGGAGGGCATCATGCGCAGGGAGCCTTCGAGGAAGCCCATGTACCAGTCCGGCTGGGATCCCGCGGAGACGTCCGACGGCGTGTAGGGGCCGTACAGCCAGATGGGATTGATCTGGGTGAAGGTCGACAGCCCGGCCAGTACGGCGACCGTGAAGAGGAGGAACGCGCCTGACTTGGCCATGAAGGCGGGCAGGAGCGGCGCGCCCACCACGTTCTTCTCGGTACGGCCCTTGCCCGGCATCTGCGTGTGCTTCTGCACCCACATCAGCACCAGGTGGGCGGTGATGAGCGCGATCAGAATGCCCGGGATCAGCAGGATGTGCAGGGTGAAGAAGCGCGGGATCACGACATCGCCGGGATACTCGCCGCCGAACAGGAGGAACGACAGGTACGTGCCCACCAGCGGGAGCGACATCAGCACTCCCTGAGTGATCCGCAGCCCGGCTCCGGACAGCAGGTCGTCGGGCAGGGAGTAGCCGGTGAGCCCTTCGGCCAGGGCGAGGGTGAACAGCGCGATGCCGATCAGCCAGTTCAGCTCGCGCGGCCTGCGGTAGGCCCCGGTGAAGAACACCCGCATCATGTGCACCATCAGACTGGCGGTGAACAGCAGGGCGGCCCAGTGGTGGATCTGCCGGAGCAGCAGACCGCCGCGCACGTCGAAGGTGATCTCCAAGGTCGAGGCGTACGCCTCGGACATCATCACGCCCCTGAGCGGCGCGTAGGAGCCGTCGTAGACGACGTGTTCCATGCTGGGCGTGAACCAGAAGGTCAGGAACGTTCCGGTGAGCAGCAGGATGATGAACGAGTAGAGGGCGATCTCGCCCAGCAGGAACGACCAGTGGTCCGGAAATATCTTGCGCAGGTTGCGTTTGAGGGCGGGCGCCACCCCCAGCCGATCGTCGAGATATCCGCTCGGACCGGCGATGAATTTGGGCACTGTGTTCATGCATGGCCTCCCCGTGGGCCGCCGTGCGGCGCGGCGGGACGCGGGAGAACGTCGTCACTCCCCCCGCGGTGAGCCGCCGAAGCAACTGGTGAGCCGCATTACGGAAGCGTAGTCTCGCGACCGTCAACGGCCGGCTAAGCCGGACCGGTGTTCCGGGCAAAAGGATGGAAGTCCGGCGCGGGTCAGCTCAGCCGCCCGGCCGACGCCCGGCAGCGGGGACGGTTCGCCGGGGCCGGCGTGCCACGCCGCGCGGCGGGAATGATCCTCGTACCGGCCGCAGAGGGCTAGGCTGGGAGCTTTGAGGGGGAGGAGGAGTGATGCGCGGGAGACTGCCTGCCGCACTGGTCTTCCTCCTTTCCTGGTTCCTGCCGGCCGTCGCGCACGCGCAGCCCGTCCAGCCGGTCACCACGGTCAAGACCGCCACCTTCGCGGCCGGGCAGCCGCCCGCCGCCCGGCAGCACCCGCTCCAGCCCGCCGCCGCGCGCATATGGGCCGGCACGCACACCTTCACCGGCGCGGGCGGCGCGGCGCTGCCCGTATCCGAGCTCCTGCACGTCCGGCACGCGTGGGCCGTGGTCGTCTCCAGGCCCACCCCCGAGGCCACCGCGCAGCGCAAGCCGGTGGCCTCGCCCGCCCGCGCGCCTCCCTCCACAGTGCACTGACGATCTTTTTCCGCACGTTTTAGCCTGTGGAGGCTGCCATGTTCCGTGCGCCGTTCTGGCGTGCGGTGACGGCGCTCGCCGTCATCGCGATCTCATCCGTACTAGCGCTGTCCATGGAGCCGCGCCTGGGTCTCGACCTGCGCGGCGGCACCCAGCTCGTCTTCGAGGCGAGAGACTCACCGACCGTCAAGGCCGACGCGGCCGCCACCGACCGCGCGCTGTCCGTGCTGCGCCAGCGGGCCGACGCGCTCGGCGTGGTCGATCCCACGCTGGTCCGCTCGGGGGAGAAGCGCATCATCGTCGAGCTGCCCGGCGTGCTCGACCCGCGCAAGGCGGCCGAGGTCATCGGCCGCACCGCGCAGCTCGCGTTCCACCCCGTGACCGGCGCGGCCAAGCAGGGGGACAAGTCGGCGCTGCCCGACGAGAACGGGCAGCCGCTGAAGCTCGGGCCGCCCGCCATCACCGGCGACGGGGTGAGCGACGCCGCCGAGCAGAGCGACCCCCAGCGCGGCCCCGGGTGGTTCGTGACGCTCGACTTCCGCGACGCCGCCGCCTGGCAGCGGCTGACCGGCGCGGCCGCGTGCGAGCCGGTCGGCGACCCGAAACGCAGGGTCGCGATCGTGCTCGACAAGGAGATCATCTCCTCGCCGCCGCTCGACCCGTCGGTGGCCTGCAAGGCCGGCATTCCCGGCGGGAAGTCCGAGATCACCGGCTCGTTCACGCACCAGGAGGCCCGTGACCTCGCCGTGCTGATCAAGGGCGGCGCGCTGCCCGTCCCGCTCGCCATGGTCGAGCAGCGTACGGTGGGCCCGACGCTCGGAGAGGCGGCCATCGAGGCGAGCGCCCAGGCGGCGGTCGTGGGCCTGATCCTGACGGCCGGGTTCATCATCGCCGTCTACCGCCTGTCCGGGCTGCTGTCCACGATCGCGCTGGTCTGCTACGGCCTGATCTCCTACGCGGTGCTGGTGGCGATGGGCGCGACGCTGACGCTGCCGGGCCTGGCCGGGTTCGTGCTGGCGATCGGCATGGCCATCGACGCCAACGTGCTGGTCTTCGAACGAGCCAGGGAGGAGTACGGCCAGGCGCCCAAGAGAGGGCTGAAGTCGGCGATGGCCAAGGGCTTCAAGAACGCCTGGAGCGCCATCGCCGACTCCAACATCACCACCCTGATCGCCGCCGGCCTGCTGTTCTGGCTGGCGTCGGGTCCCGTCAAGGGCTTCGGCGTGACGCTGGCCGTCGGTGTGCTCGCCTCGCTCGTCTCCGCGATGCTCATCACCCGCGTGCTCACCGAGCTCGCCATGAACACGATGAGCCCCCGCCTGTCGGGCGTCGGCTCGCCCGGCACCGTCAGGACCTGGCTCGCCCGAAGGAACCCGCAGCTGATGAAGGCCGGAAAGGTGTGGCTGGCGGTCGCGGGCGGACTGGTCCTGGTGGCCGTCGCCGGGCTGCTCGTCCGCGGGCTGAACTTCGGCGTCGAGTTCACCGGAGGCCGGCTCGTGGAGTTCACCACGAACCGCCCGATCCCGGCAGAGGCCGCGAGTGAGGCGGTCTCGCGCGCCGGGTTGCCCACGGCGGTGGTGCAGTCCAGCGGCGACACCGTCACCGTGCGCGCGGCCGAGCTCGGCATGAACGAGGCCGCGCAGATCGAGCAGGAGCTGGAGCGGGAAGCCGGCGAGGTGACGAAGCAGCGCGAGGAGTTCATCGGCCCGAGCCTGGGTGAGGAACTGCGCCGCAACGCGCTCATCGCGCTCGGCGTGGCCGTCGCGATGCAGCTGCTCTACCTGGCGGTCAGGTTCCGGTGGACGTTCGGCGCGGCGACGGTGATCGCGCTGCTCGTGGACGTGTTCGTGGTCGCGGGCCTGTTCGCGTGGCTGGGCAAGCCGATCGACGGCGTCTTCCTCGCCGCGATGCTGACCATCGTCGGGTACTCGGTCAACGACAAGGTGGTGGTGTTCGACCGGGTGCGGGAGTTGTGGACGGCACGCCGCAAGGAGCCGTTCGCCACGTCGGTGAACGGCGCGATCCTGCAGACCATGCCGCGCACGGTCAACACCGGTCTCGGAGCGCTGTTCATCCTGATCGCGCTCATGGTCCTGGGCGGTGACTCGCTGCAGGACTTCGCGATCGCGCTGGTGGCCGGCATCGTGATGGGTACGCTGTCCTCCTCCTTCGTGGCCGGGCCGGCGTCGATCGTGTTGTCCAGGTTCGACCGGCGGCCGCCGCCCGAGCCCGCCAAGCGCCGCGCACCCGAGGCCCGAAAGGGGTCGGGCGCCGTGGTGTAGCCCGCGCTTCGGCCGGGGGCCGCTACGGTGCCCACGTCGTCCGGGGGAGGCCCGCCGTTCGCATCGCCCCGGGCGTCCGGCCGGCAGCCCGGGTTCCCCGGCGTGCGCTCCGACAGCCGCCAGGGGGTGAGGCGGCCGGGGTCAGCGGGGGGTGGTGAAGCGGGACAGCAGGGTGTCGGCGGCGGCGAAGTCCGCTACCACGTCGGCCGCCGTGCGCTGCCGCCGCACCAGGCCCACGGCCTGACCGGCGTAGACGTAGGCGGTGTCGAAGTCGCCTTCGCGACGGGCCCGCGCCAGCTCCGCCTGCGCCGCCTCGTCGCCGGCCAGCTCCGCCTCCCGGCCGGCCCACCGGTCGAAGAACGTGTTGCGCAGGGCGCGGCCGCCGTACTCGGAGGGCCAGGCGAGCCGCTGGGCCACGTCGAAGACACGCCCGTACGCGGTGCCGGTCTCGCCGGCGTCGAGGATCCGCTGCCGAGCCGCCTCCGAGGCGGTCGTCTCCGAACACCCGAGGAAGGCGGTGCCCACCCAGGCGCCCTCCGCGCCCGCGGCCAGGACGGCGGCCAGGCCACGGGCCGTGGCGATACCGCCGGCGGCGAGCACCGGCACGTCCACCACGTCCAGGACGCTCTGCAGCAGTGGCAGCGTGGCCACGTCGGCGCGCCCGTGCCCGCCGCCCTCGCCGCCGCGGGCGACGACCACGTCCACCCCGGCCCGCTCGGCGGCGCGGGCCTCGTCCGTGGTGCCCGCCTGGACGGCCACGGTGACGCCGGCCTCCCGCAGCGGTCCGACGTACGGAAGGTAGTCGCCGAAGCTGACGGACACCAGGGCGGGACGGGCCGCGAGCACCGCCTCGAACTGGCCGGGGTTGCCCGGCAGCGCCCAGGCCATCAGCCCGACGCCGTACGCCCGCCCGCTGGCGGCGGCCACGGCGGCCTGTTCGGTGACCCACTGGCCGGACGCGGTGGGGGGCACGCCGACCATGCCGAGCCCGCCCGCCCTGGAGACGGCCGCGGCGAGCCGCCCGTCGCCCACGCCCGCCATCGGCGCGCCGACGAGCGGCACATCGAGCCGGAAACGGCCGGTCAGCCAGGTGTTCGGCATCCTGTCAGCTCCTTCGGGACTCCGTGGAGCGCCTGCCGCGCTCCACGCCGGTCGTGACCATGGTGCCAACGACCCGGCCCGCACCGCACGAGGCGCAGGTGAGGGGCATGTCGCGGGCCACGCCCTGCCGCCCCCGGGACCCCGCCGGGCGCACCCGGCTGTCCGCCCCGGCCCGCCGTCCCGGCTGGCTGCCCGGCTGTCCGGCCCGTCCCGGCAGGGCTCCAGGGTGGGACGGCGGGGGAGTCACGTCCGCTGCTGGGCCTTGAAGGCGCCGAGCCAGTAGTTGGGGGCGGACGTCCCCTCTCCGCGCGGCTTGACGGTGTAGGTGGCGAAGACGCTGTTGAGCAGCCACGGGTTCTTGTCCGGGCCGAAGTTGCGCACCATCAGGTCGTCCTGCTTGAAGCCGTACGTCGCCACCGCCAGTCGGCCGGTGCCGCGGTAGAGCCGCATCTGGTCGCGCAGGAAGGTCGACTGGCTCGTGAACCACGGGCAGCTGGTCAGGAAGTCACGCCATTTGCGCTGGGGGAAGGGGTTGTCGATGGCGGCCTTGATCACCTGCCACACCTTGGTGCCGGGGGCGAATCCGTACCGCCGGGCGAAGTCCGCCGCGATGGGGTCCTCCAGGTGCTGTTTCCAGTGCCACACCAGCGAGAACTCGGTGACGAGGAACGTCTGGCCCGCGCGCATCCGCGGCAGGATGTAGTCGAGGAACGGCTGCGTGTTCTCCGGCGCGGGCACGTGGGGATGGATGTCGACGCCCTCGATCTCCGGAGTCTCACGGACGAAGGTCATCCAGCGCTCAGTGGCGGGCGTGCGGCGGTCGGCCAGGTCGAGCCGGTTGAGCGCGCCCATGTAGAGCTTGGTGCCGCAGCCCGCGCCGCAGTGCTCGCGCCGATAGCCGATCACGTGCCGGGCGACGGTCTCGTAGAAGGTGTTGAGCCGCTCGTCGCGTTCGGCGGGCAGGCTCTCGATGAACGGCTCGTTGCCGATCGTCATGATGTCGATCTTGCCCATCACGGCGGGCAGCACCCGGTCGAGGCGGGCCAGCTCCGCGGCCATCTCCTTGCTGCCGGGCGCGGGGAAGGAGGCCTGGTTGTACGGGAACTTCAGGCTCAGCAGGGTGTCGTAGCCGCGTCCTGCGGCCTCGGTGAGGGTGCGGATCGCGAAGTGATCGGCGGGGTCGGCGTCGTCGGTTGCGGGCATCGGGAAGAACCCGCGCACCCATTGGGCGCCGGCCTCCCGCAGCTCGCGGTAGTCCAGCGCGTCGAGGTTCTGGTTGAAGTTCGCCCCGAGGGCTCCGAGAGCGCGGGGCTGGACGTTCCGTACGGGCCCGCCTTCCTGGGCGGTGGCGTGGGCGGTGGCGTGGGCGGCGGTCGAGAAGGCCAGAACCGCGGTCATGGTGAGGATCGGCAGTCGGCGCAGCATGGTTGCTCCCTGGGGGATGAGCGTGTGGTCATCGGCGCACTCGTCGGGCCATGTTTGCGCTAACTCGATCGAGCTGTCAACGGCCGGCCCGCGTGGGCTCAGCGGCGCGGCGGCGCGGTGGACGCGCGGACCACCAGCTCGGGACGGACGAACCGGCTGGTGCCGGCGGCCGTGGCAGGTCCGGCGGGCGTCTCGATCTGGGCGATCAGATGCTCCAGGCAGCGGCGCCCCACCGCGGCGAGGTCCTGGCGCACCGTGGTCAGCGGCGGGGTGAGGAAGGGCGCGAAGTCGAGGTCGTCGAACCCGACGACGCTCAGGTCATCGGGCACCCGGCGGCCCAGCTCGGCCGCCGCCCGCAGGACGCCCACCGCCATCTGGTCGTTGGCGGCGAAGACGGCGGTCACGGAGTCGTCGGCCAGCAGGCGCAGTGCCGCGTCGTAGCCGGACCGCGGCGACCAGTCGCCGACGACGGGCGGCGGGATCGCGCGTCCCGCCCGCTTCAGCAGCCGCTGCCAGGCCGCCCTGCGCCGCTGCGCGGGATTGGACCCGGCGGGCCCCGCCACGTGGTGGACCGTGGCGTGCCCCAGCTCCAGGAGGTGGTCGACGGCGGCGCGGGCGCCGGCCGCCTCGTCCATGCCGAACGTCGGATGCCGGTGCGCCGCCTTGCTGTCGGCGATGACCAGGGGCACCTCGTCGGACAGCCGGAGGTGGGGGGTGTCGAGCACGCGCGCCTCGATCACGATCACGCCGTCGACCGCCCGGTCGGTGAGGCCGCGCACGGCCGCGCGCACGTCCTTCTCCGTGGGGGCGTCGACCACCGCGATGCTCACCGAGTAGCCGCGGGCCTGGGCCCCGGTCACGACGGCCTCGACGATGCGCACGTTGAGCACGGCGCTGAGGTTGAACGTGACGACGCCGATCGTGCCGAACCGGCCGGTCGCCAGCGCCCGCGCGGCGATGTTGGCGCGGTAGCCCAGCTGTTTCATGGCCGTCTCGACCTTGAGCCGGGTGGCGGCGGTCACGCGGTCGTTGCCGTTGACGACCCTGGAGACGGTCTGGCCGGAGACCCCGGCGAGTTTGGCGACGTCGGCCATGGACGGCCCTCCGGACGCTCTCGTGCCTGGTGCTCGAACCACGCCGGGCGTCTCCCTTCGTCATCGCAGCGGGCGGAGCGTACGAAAAAGGCGGGGACGGGCCGGTCAGGGCCTGGCCGCCGGCGCTCTCGACGTCGCTCAAGGACGTGTCGCCGCCGACAGCGTACATCCCCGCCCAGGGCCGCGGAAATCGTTCCCCGAGCCCTCGTGTGCTCGCTTCTCTTGTTTACGCAAACATGCATATCACGACGTCAAGCCGATCACGCCCAGCGCAGTGACAGATGCCGTCCGCGCGGAATCCTCACCGTCACCATCTTGACGCTGATGGACGGCGGACATAGGTTTGCGCAAACATAAATCCGCTTGACCGGGGGATCCCTGCGATCAGGGACGGGCGGGACAGGTCGCTGACCGAACCGACGAAGAGGAGTCGCCATGCGGCGGCAGCAACGGATCCTTGGAAACCGGCCCGGCGCCGGGAGCGCCGGGCGACCCAGCATGGGCCGGCGCCAGTTCATCGGCGGCGCCGGCGCCGCCGCACTCGCCGCGGCGCTGGCCGGATGCACGGGTGGCGGGCAGATGAGCCGGGAAAGCGGCGGTTCGAGCGGATCCCTCCAGTGGTGGGACCAGTTCCGCCCGCTGACGAAGATGTTGCAGGAGGATCTGTTCGGCCCCTACATGAAGGAGCATCCCGGGGTCACGATCGAGCGGCGCCAGATGGACGTGCCCGACCTGGGGCAGGCGCTCCAGGTCGGGCGGCGCAGCAACCAGATGCCGGACGTGCACTCGCTGGCCGGCCTGGGAACCTCCGCCGCGGCGCTGGTCAGCGAGAGCTGGTTCCAGCCGATCGGCAAGCTCGCCGACTTCAAGGGCAGCCCGGTCGGCGAGTTCCTCCATGACGGCATGCACCGCTTCGACGGCGAGATCTACTCCTTCCCCATGTTCTCCGGCCGCTGGCACGAGGCGGTGCCGTGGTACAACACCGCGATGCTCAAGCAGGCCGGGATCGACCCCGAGGAAGAGCCGGCCACCTGGGACGACCTGCGCGACGTCGCCCGGCGCCTCACCAAGGGCACCGGCGACGGCGTGTACGGGATCGTCGTGCCGAGCAAGGAGACCGAATACCTGCAGTTCCTGGTGAACCGGCTGGCCATGACCGCCGGCGCGCCCGGCGGCATCGACTGGACGACGGGCGCGTACGCCTTCGACGCCCAGCAGTACGCCGACGCCATCGAGTTCCTGACCGCCCTGCAGACCGACAAGGTCGTGCATCCCGCGTCACCGTCGATGGGCGCCCGCGACGCCCGCGCCCGCTGGGCGGCCGGTCAGGCGGGCGTGTACCTGTGGGGCGCCTGGTTCATCGGCGGCCTGCGCGTGGACGAGCCGGAGGCCGTGGAGCGCGGGGTCGGGACCTGGCACATCCCCTGCCCCGAGACGAGCAGGAACTTCGTCTACAGCCCTCCGCAGTCCGGCACCTTCTGGGTGTCGAGCCAGTCGAAGCGGGCCAAGGACGCCGCCGACCTCATGCTGCAGATGACGACCAAGGAGTTCCAGGCCAGGCTGGCCGCCGCCATGGACCAGCCGCCCGCCCTGGCCGACGTGGTGGAGGAGGCGGAGGTGCACCCGGCCTACCGGCAGTGCGTGGCCAACTTCCAGGACGACGTGCGGATCGCCCCGGCGCCCGAGGTCGCCACCCCCGGCGTCTGGCAGGTGCTCGCCGAGATGCGCGACGTCCACCCGAACCTCGGCGACATCGTCCAGTCGGTGCTGACCGGGTCGACCTCCGACGTGGCCGGCGAGCTGCGCCGCTACACCGACGCGATGAGCGCCGAGCGCGAGCGCGCCATCAAGGCCGTCCGCGAGGAGAAGGGCGTCGAGGTCGACACGAAGGCCTGGGTGTTCGCCAACTGGGACAGGAAGGCGGACTACGACCAGCAGGCCTACGCCGAGCGCTGAGCCGAGCCCGCCCGCGAACAGGAGCACGATGACAACGACAATCCGGCGGCGCGAGCGTCCGGCCGTGGCGGCCGCGCGGGACCGCGGCGGGCGCGGCCTGCTGCGCCGCCTGCGGCAGGACTGGTGGATCTACCTCTTCCTGCTCCCGACCCTCCTCGGCTACGGCGCCTACACCGTCTACCCGCTGCTGGCCTCGTGGTGGTTCGCCCTCCTCGACTGGCCGGGCTTCGCGACCGCCGGCACCTTCGTCGGCGTCGAGAACTTCGAGCGGCTCATCGGGGACGACCTCTTCTGGAACGCGTTCTGGAACTCGATCGTGTTCCTGGTGTTCGCCGTACCCCTGCGGGTGGGGCTGGCGCTGGCGCTCGCGCTCGTGCTGAACCGGAAGAAGACGCCGTTCAAGGGCTTCTTCCGCACACTGTTCTTCCTGCCGGTCGTCACCACGGGAGCCATCGTCGGCGTCGTGTTCACCCTGCTGCTCGACGCGAGCGGCCCGGTGAGCCTGGCGCTGGTCTGGTCAGGGCTGATCGACTCGCCGGCGAACTTCGCGGCCAACGCCGGCACCTCCCTCTACGCCGGGATCGCCGTGTGGGTGTGGAAGTGGCTGGGCATCACGCTGATCTACTGGCTCGCCGCGCTGCAAACGATCCCGCAGGGGGTGCACGAGGCCGCGATGATCGACGGCGCGGGCGCGTGGGCGGAGTTCCGCCACGTGACGATGCCGCTGCTCGTGCCGTTCCTCGTGATCATCACCCTGATCGACACGGTGGCCGCGTTCAACGTCTTCGACCTGATGCAGACCCTGACCGGCGGGGGCCCGTCCTTCTCATCCGAGGTGATCGAGATCTTCATCTTCCGCACGGCCTTCCAGGCCACCGTTCCCCAGCTGGGTTACGCGTCGGCGGCGGCGGTGCTGTTCGGGCTGCTGACCGTGGGCTTCGCGATCGCCCAGGCCGTCGGCATGCGCTGGGCCAGAGGAAGGACCGGGGCGTCATGACGGCGACCGCGCAGGCCGGCCCGACCTGGCGTGCCCGCCTGCTCCGCCGTCCCAGCCCGGGTCAGGTGGTGACCGTCGTCCTGCTCCTCGTGCTCGGCGGCCTGTGGGTCTACCCGTTCGCCTGGCTCGTCTCGGCGTCGCTGAAGTCCTCGCCCGAGATCTTCGGCCGCGGGCTCGCCCTGCTGCCCGAGGAGCCGGTCTGGGAGAACTACGCCCGGGCCTGGAACGAGGTGGGCTTCGCCACGTACTTCGTCAACACGCTCGTCATCACCGTGGGCACCGTGCTGCTCGTCGTCGTGCGCAGCGCGCTGGCGGGCTACGTGCTCGGACGTTACGACTTCGTCGGCAAGAAGCTGCTCATCGGGGTGTTCCTGGTCACCTTCTTCCTCCCCGAGGGGTACACGATCATCCCGATCACCCAGCTGACCGACCAGCTCGGCCTGCTCAACACGCACGCCGGCGTGATCCTCGGGCTGGGCGCGGGCGGGCAGATCGCCTCGACCCTGCTCTACGCGGGATTCTTCCGGCGGATGCCGAAGGAGCTGGAGGAGACCGCGCGCCTGGACGGCGCCGGACATTTCATAATCTTCTTCCGCGTGATGCTCCCGCTCGCCTGGCCGATCACCGCCACGGTGGTCATCCTCACGTTCCTGTTCGCCTGGAACGCCTACCTCCTGCCGCTGGTGTTCACGCTCAGCGAGCCCGGCCTGCGGACGCTGGCCGTGGGCATGACCGTCTTCGTCGGAGAACGGGGCACCGACTGGTCGGGGATGGCCGCCGCGGCGGTCATCTCGCTGATCCCGGTGATCGCCGTCTTCGTCGTGCTCCAGCGCAAGTTCGTCGACAGCATCGCGGGAGCGGTGAAGCAATGACCGGAACGGAGATCCCTGACATGCCCGTCCCCGCCCGTGAGGCGCTCGTGACGATCGACACCCGCCACCCGGAGGGCCGGATCGATGACGACGTCTACGGCCACTTCCTGGAGTCCGCCTTCTTCGGCAACATCGAGGGCGGCGTCTTCGACGAAGGGTCGCCGCTGTCCATCGACGAACCCGGCCTGCTCCAAGGCGTGCGCGCCGACGTGCTGGAGCTCTGCCGCGAACTGGCCCCCGGCCCCATCCGCTGGCCCGGCGGCAACTTCACCTCCGCCTACCACTGGGAGGACGGCGTCGGCCCGCGCGACACCCGGCCCCGCCGGCTGGAGCTGGCCTGGGGCGGGCTGGAGTCCAACCGCTTCGGCACCGACGAGTTCCTGGCCTGGTGCGAGGCCGTCGGCGCGGAGCCGTACCTCGTGCATTCCTGCCGGGACGTCGACGAGGCGGTGCGCTGGGTCGAGTACACCAACGCCGCCCAGGAGACCGCGCTCACCGGCCGGCGCGCCCGCAACGGGCGCGCCGAGCCGTGGAAGGTGAAGTACTGGGGCGTGGGCAACGAGGTCTACGGCCCGTGGCAGATGGGCCACCGCCCGCCCGAGGAGTACGCCGCCGCGGCCCGCGAGCACGCCAGGTTCATGCGCCTGGTCGACCCGGACCTCCGCCTGATCGGCGTCGGCATCCCCTGGCAGCAGGAACAGTGGACGCGCCCCCTGATGCGGCAGGCGGGCCACCTGCTCGACTACCTGTCCCTCCACCTGTACGGCGCCGGCACCCACCTGTGGACCGGAGACGACTACGACGACGTCGTCGCCCAGTCCCTCTACTTCGAGCGGGAGATCCAGTCCTACTCCCAGCTGGTCACGGCGCTCGCCGCGGAGGCCGGCCTGGACCGCCCGCCCGCGCTCGCCCTCGACGAGTGGAACATGCGCCACCTGGAGCCCGCGGCCTGGCCGGACCCGCTCCCCGGCGACGACGGCGGCATCGCCCCGCGCGAGCTCCCCGACGTGACGCCCGCTGATCGGCCGGGCCCCGTGCGGGTGAACCGGTGGAGCCCGCGTACGGTCGGCGACCTCGTCTTCTACGCCGGTGTGTTCCACGCCGTCCACCGCACCGTGGGCCTGCCTGCGCCCGTGAGCATGGCCAACCCGGTGAACCTGGTCAACGCCAACGGCGTGATCGTCGCCCGTCCCGGCGGCGCGCTGCGCTCGGCCATCTACCACGTCTGGCACCTCTACCGGCACCACACGGGCCCGACCGTGCTGCCGTCGCGGGTGGACGGCCCGGCGCGGTCGGCGGCGGTCCGGCTCGGCGACAACCGCGGCCCGGACGGGCGGCTGCTCACCGCGCCCATGACCGTCCCCTACATCGACGTGTCGGCCACCCGGGCCGACGACGGCTCCGTGCGGGTCGCGGTCGTCAACCGGCACCGCGACGAGAGCGTGCGCCTGCGGATCGTCCTCGACGGCGCCGCCGGCGAGACCCCCGTGAGCGCGCGGGTCCGCACCCTCGGGACCGGCGACCTGCACGCGGTCAACACCCTCGGGGCGCCGGACACGGTCGCGGTGCGCGATCTGGGGCAGGTCGAGGCGAGCGACGGCACGTGGGCCGTGGGCCCGCACTCGGTGACCGTGCTCGCCTTCTGAGCCGTCCGAACGACCGGCGCCCTCTGGCAGGCTGGGGGCATGCGGTTCCGGGTGCGCGAGTTCGAGCTGGCCCTGATGCACCGGATGCGCGACCTCAACGCCGGCCGGGTGGAGGACGCGCTCGCCGCCATGGGCGCGTCCAGGGCCGAGGTGCGGGCCGCGCACACCCACTGGACCCGGCTGGCCCACGCGGCGCGGGCTCCCAAGGGAGCGGCGGTCTTCCGGATGGCGCTGGGCCCGCCCCACCACGCGGGCCCGCGCGCGTTCGGCAGCCTGACCTGCGACGTGCACCGGTGGGCCCTGCCGTCGTGGCCGGGCCTGGAGTTCGAGGTGCTGACGGGGCCCGGGGGCGAGGTCTGGCACCAGTGGTTCGTCCGGCCCCGCGGCGCCGTGCGGCTGGCCTTCGCCGACCTCACCCCCTGGACGTGCGTCGTCGCCGACGTGGGCACGAGCTTTCCGGGGGCCACCTCGCTCGAGGGGCAGGCGCCGCACCACTGGTCGGTCGAGTTCGCCCACGCGGGCACGGCGTACCGTGCCCGCTTCGTGTACGGCCTCTACCAGCGTCTCGACCGGCCGGACGGCTGAGCACCGCAGGCGCCGCCGTCCGGCCGGCCGAGGGGCGGCGCGCTAGGCCGCGACGCCGGACTCCTTGGCGGCGCGGTCGATGGCCGCCAGCTCCTCGTGGGTGAAGCCGAGGTTGTCGACGGCGGCCACGTTGGCCTCCAGCTGCTCGGGGCTGGACGCGCCCACGAGCACCGAGGTGATGCGCGGGTCGCGCAGCGTCCAGGCGAGCGCGAGCTGGGCCACCGTCTGGCCGCGCGCCTCGGCCAGTTCGGACAGCGAGCGCACGAACGCCAGCACCTCCGGCGTCACCCGGTCGGCCGTGAGGAAACGCCCCTCGGCGGCGCGCGAGTCGGCGGGGATGCCGTCGAGGTAACGGTCGGTCAGCAGGCCCTGCGCCAGCGGCGAGTAGACCACGCAGCCGACGCCCTGCTCCTCGAGCACTCCCAGCAGCGAGTCCTCGATGCCCCGGTTGAGCAGGGAGTAGGACGGCTGGTGCACCAGGAGCGGGGTGCCGAGCTGGCGCAGCAGGCGGGCGGCCTGGGCGGTGCGCTCGGGGGAGAAGTTGGAGACGCCGACGTAGAGGACGCGCCCGCTGCGGACCATGTGGTCGAGCGTGGCCACCTGCTCTTCGAGCGGGGTGTCGGGGTCGTCGCGGTGCAGGTAGTAGATGTCGACGAAGTCGAGGCCGAGCCGCTCCAGCGACCTGTCGAGGGTGGCGAGCAGGTGCTTGCGGGAGTTGCCCTTGCCGTACGGGCCGTCCCACATGGGGTTGCTGCCCTTGGTCGTGACCACGACCTCGTCGCGCATCGACCGGGGGAAGATCCGGCCGAACGTGGACTCGGCGGCCCCCAGCGGGGGGCCGTACCGGTCGGCGATGTCGAAGTGGGTGATGCCGAGGTCGAGCGCCTTGTGCAGGATCGAGCGCTGGCTGTCGAGCGGCCTGCCTCCGCCGAAGTTGTGCCACAGGCCGAGCGACACGGCGGGGAGCAGGAGACCGCTGCGGCCGCACCTTCTGTACGGCTGGCGTTCGTAGTCCAAGGGTGTCCTTCCGGGGTGACGCGGAGCGAATGAAACGTTTTACGTAGCCAAGTTAAGCACTTCTTCCCCCTCGTCCGCCGCCACCCGTGCCGCGCCCGCGCGTGGCGTGGGCTGGCGCGGCATGTTCTTTACTGATCTGTACAGAATCCGGTAGCCTCCCCTCCATGGGCAGGCCACGCGAGTTCAGTGATGCGGCAGCCGTCGACGCCGCGATGGAGCTGTTCTGGGAGAAGGGGTACGAAGCGACCACCACCCAGGACCTGTGCTCCCGCACGGGGCTCGGCCGCGGCAGCCTCTACAACGCCTTCGGCAGCAAGCACCGGCTCTACGAGGCGGCGATCCGCCGCTACGCCGACACCAAGGGCGAGGCCCAGCTCGCCATGCTGGCCGAGTCCGGCTCCGTGCGCGACCGGCTGAAAGACCTGATGCTGGGCGTCATCGACGCCGACATGGCCGACCCCGGCCGGCGCGGCTGCCTGGCGCTCAACGCCGCCACCGAGTCGAGCGGGCGCACCGAGGCCGTCGCCGGGCTCGTGCGCCGCCAGTTCACCGATCTGGAGCAGGCGATCCTCCGGCTGGTGGAGGTCGGGCAGAGCACGGGCGAGCTGGCGTCCGACCGGCCGCCGCTCCAGGTGGCGCGCGCGTTCCAGAGTGCCTACTACGGTCTGCGCGTGCTCGCCAAGGTCACCGGTGACCGGCAGGCGCTGCTCGACGTCGTCGAGGGGGCCGTCGCCGCCCTGTGAACCCCGCGGGATCCGCCGCGGGGTTCGTGCTGCCGTAATTTTGTACAGATCAGTAAAGAATGGAGTCTTCGTGACCAGGACCAACGCCGGCGTGCCCGCGCTGATGCTCTGCGTCTTCGGCATCACGACCGGTGAGTTCGTCATCGCCGGCATCCTGCCCGACCTCGCTGATGACCTGACCGTGTCGATCCCGGCCGCCGGGCTGCTGGTGACGGCGTACGCGATCGGGATGATCGTCGGCGGCCCGGTGCTGACGGCGCTCAGCGCCCGCTTCCCGCGCAAGCCGCTCATCCTGGCCCTGCTCGCGATCGCCATCGCGGGAAACCTGGCCTCCGCGCTCGCGCCCGCCTATCCCGCGCTCTTCGCCGCGCGGGTGGTGACCGCGCTGGTGACGTCCACGTTCTTCGCCAACGCGATCGTCATCGCCGCCTCCACCGCCCCGCCGGACAGGCAGGCGTCCACCGTGTCCACGCTCGTCTTCGGGATGAACCTGTCGATGATCCTCGGCGCGCCCATCGGCACCCTCATCGGCGAGGCGCACGGCTGGCGCGCCACGTTCCTGGCCGTCGCCGCGTGTTGCGCGGCCGGGTGGTTGCTGGTTGCGCGGCTGGTGCCGGACGTCCGCGACGCCGCGCCGGCCACCTCCGCGGTGGCCGAGCTGCGCGTGTTCCGCAGGCGCGACGTGCTCCTCGCCATCGCCGTCACCGCCGTGGGCAACGCCGGGCTGCTCATGGTCTTCACCTTCTTCGCGCCCCTCGTCACCACCGTCACCGGGTTCGCCGCCGGCGCGGTCGCCGTCCTGCTGCTGGTGTACGGCGTGGGCGCGGCGGCCGGCAACATCGCCGGAGGCCGCCTGTCCGACATGTCGCCGATGCGGGCGCAGATCGGGCTGCTGGCCCTGCTCGCCGGGGCGCTCGTGCTCATGTGGGCGGGCAGCGGCAGCACGGCCGTCACGGCGGTGATGGTGTTCGTGGTCGGCGCGCTCGGCTTCTCCGTCATCCCCGGGATGCAGGCACGGGTGCTGGCCACCGCCGCCGCCGCGCCCACGCTGGCCATGGCGGTGAACGCCTCCGCCTACCAGCTCGCGGCGGCCTTCGCCGCCTGGCTCGGCGGCCGGGTCATCGACGCCGGGCTCGGGCTGCGCTCGCTCTACCTCGTGGCGGCGGCCGTCACGGTCGCGGGCATCGCGGTGAGCGGTTACGCCTGGCTCCGCGACCGCGGGCGAGTCGTACGCGCCGGTTGACCGCCTCCCGGCTGGACGATCACCAGCACGACCACGACCGCCCACAACACGTCGTAGCCGCCGGTGAGCATGCTCAGCGTGCGCAGCGCCGCCGGCTCGCCGGGCTCGGCCGGCGCGGCCCGCTGGCGGGGGACGATCAGCAGGGCCGGCAGGGCAGCCCCAGCCGGCCGACCGTGAGATCCAGCGGCGCCAGGGCGGCGCCCAGCTCGCTCTCGATGCGGCGGGCCAGCGTGAGCAGGACGATGGAGGTGCTGGTCACGGGCGGCCCGGGACGGTCCTCCTCGGCGGTCATCCCTTCAGAATCCCGCAGCGCGCTTCGAAAATGCTGGAAGTCTCACCGACGGCTTTATCTGATCTTTCGGTGCTCGCTGGTTGAGTGACCATCGCGACATTGATCGACCCCCTTGGAGGATCCATGAAAGCGAAGCTCGCGCTGGCCGCCCTGACCGCGCTCGCGTCCTTGACCGTCCTCGCGGCGCCCGCGTCCGCCGCCCCAGCCGACCCCGCGCCCGGCGGGCCGCAGCGGCCCCACGAGGCGGACGTCGAGGGTCCCCGCAACATCGACTCCCTGGAGGTGACGGCGACCGCCGGTCCAGGCCGCGGCGTGACGCTCGCCTGGGACCGGCGCAGCCGTGCCGGCACCGGGCAGGTGCCCGCGGGCGCCAGGCGGTTCGTGTTCCTGTTCGACCGGTCGGTGAGCTTCAACCCGGACGCCTTCCCCACCTGCGACCGCGCACTGATCGAGGAGAAGGGCGCGACCGCCTGCCCGGACGGCTCCCAGGTGGGCAGCGGACTGGCCGAGTACGCCACCGGGGAGCCGCGCGAGGTGCTCGCCTTCAACACCCGGATCGGCCGCTCGCCCGGCGTGCTGGTCGTGCTGCCCTCCACCGGCGTGGTGCTGGAGCAGACCCTGGAACGTGTGTCGCGCCCGTACCGGAAGGACTACCGGTGGGCGCTGGACGAGATCCTGCCGCCGAACGACACCCCGCCCCAGGAGCGCGCCGGCACCACCAGGTTCCGGTTGTCGTTCGGCGCCACCCGCGAGCACCACGGCCGCACCGTCGGCTTCGTGGAGACCACGGCCAAGCCCGGGTCGTCGCTGACCTTCGGGTTGTGGAGCGAGTTCGTCACGGGCCAGGTGCTGGTGCCGGTCGCGAAGGCGCGGCTCGGCCGCTGAGCGGCGGGCTCACGTCCAGGTCGCGAGGTCGCGGTCGTCCGGTGAGCCGCGGGCTCACCTCCAGGTCGCGTCGATCATCGAGGCCGGGGAGCCGGTCGTGCGGGTGTGAGCTCACCCGGTGCCGTCACCGCGGTCGAGCAGGCGGCGCTGCTCCTCCTCGACCACCTGCCGGGCCAGCGCCTGCTCCGAGATGTCCACCGCGTCGGCCGCCGACTCGGCCAGGTCGCTGCGCCGGGCGTAGGCGTCGAAGAGCCGCGACTTGCGGTGCAGGATGTCCAGCATGCGCTGGTCGACCGAGTCGACCGTGAGCAGCCGGTGCACCTGCACCTTGCGGACCTGCCCCATCCGGTGGGCGCGGCCGATCGCCTGGGTCTCCATGCTCGGCTTGACCTGCGGCTCGCACAGGATCACGACGGAGGCCGCCTGCAGGTTGAGCCCCACCCCGCCCGCCTGCACCTGGCTGAGCAGCACCGCGTGGCCCTTGGCCGCGGAGAACTCGTCGACCACCTGCTGCCGGCGCGCGGCGCCGACGTCACCCGACAGCGGCCCGTGCGCGCGGCCGTTCAGCTCCGCCCGCACGCAGGCGAGCACCGCGCGGAAGTAGGAGAACACGACCACCTTGAGCCCGTTGGCCTCGGCGTCATCGAGGAGTTCGAGCAGGCGCTTCAGCTTGGCCGAGGTGGCGGGCTCGGCGTAGGCGGCGCGGCGCATGGCCATGAAGTTGCCGTCGGACACGGCCTGCCGGTAGGCCGCGAAGTCGGCGCCGCTGAACTCCACCCACTCGTCCGCATCGACCCGGTCGGGCAGCTCGGCCAGCACGTCCTGCTGGTTGCGCCTCAGGTAGACGGGCGCGACCGCCTTCCTGAACGCCTGCGCGCCCGCCACCATGTCGCTGTTGCGCAGGCCGGCGGCCAGCTCGGGCCGCAGGTAGGAGACCAGCACGCGGAACTCCTCCACGCGGTTCTCCATCGGCGTGCCGGTCAGGAAGAGCACCCGGTCGACGCGCCGGCACCACGAGGCGACCGTCTGGGACCGTTTGGCCTGCGGGTTCTTCACGTAGTGGGCCTCGTCCACGACGAGCAGGCCGGGCACGGCCTCCGTGCCGAGCCGGTGGAGGCTGTCGAGGGTGACCACGGCGACGCCGCCCTGCCGCTCCCACTCCTGCTGGGCCGCGAGCCGGCCGGGCCCGTGCAGCGGGTGGGCGCGCAGGGTGCTGCGCGACTCGATCTCCCGCACCCAGTTGATCAGCACGCTCGTGGGGCACGCCACCAGGAAATGTGTCGCCCCTTCCGCCCTGAGGTGCGCCATCACGGCGATGGCCTCGATCGACTTGCCCAGGCCCATCTCGTCGCCGATGATCACGCGTTCCTGGGCGAGGGCGAAACGAGCGCCGAACGCCTGGTAGCCGCGGAGCGACACCCGGCGGTAGGTGTCGTCGAGCGGCTGCCCGCCGACCTTGGCCGCCAGGTCGCCGGGCAACGTGGTCTCGCCCGTCGGCAAGGGCTCCCCGGCGAGGCCGGTCAGCAGCCCGAAGTAATCCGGGGAGCGGGACTCGAAGTCCGTCCAGGCCTCCAGCTCGGACGCGGGCGGGCGCAGCAGATCGGTGGTGACCTGGGCGAGCAGCAACGGTATCTCTGCCGAGGCGTCGAGCAGGCCGGAGATCTCGGCCAGCGCGTCGCGTGCCCGCTGCCGCCGCTTGGGCAGCGTGAACCACATACGCAGGCGGCTGCGCGCCGGCCCGGCCGCGGCCAGCAGCGGCCCCAGCCGCCCGTCCAGGTCGCGGGCGGCCGCGACGGCCCGGGGCAGGTCGGGGCCCACCCGCACCAGGCGGTGCAGGGCGATCACGAGGTCGGTGACCGGCTGGTCGTGGTGCTCGACGTCGATGCGGACGCTCGCGGCGTCGGCCGCCGCCCGCTCGATCTGCCGGGCGGCCGCGTGGATGTGGCCCGCCGTCCGCGCGCCGATCCCCGGCAGCAACTGCAGCCGGTACGCCGAGGCGTCCAGCACCTGACGCACGGTGGTGTAGCCGGCCTTCTCCAGGGTGGCGACGCGCAGCCGGCCGTCGGTGACGTCCTTCAGCCGGGAGATCGGGACCGACTCCAGCTGCGCCCTGGCCGCGTCGAGGCGCACCTGGTCGAGGGCGGCGGCGGCCTGCCGGTGCACGACGGCGTGCTCGCCCAGCAGCGCGCGTGCGGCGGCGAGGAGACGGTCCGCTTCACGGAGTTCCACCGAACCTAGGATGCCGTCGCCGAGGTTGCGACCGTGTAACGGCCCGCCCAGGACACCAGGAAGGCGCAGGTCACGGCTCGGGATGCCCGGAGGGCGAAGGTCACGGCACGAAGCGGGCCGCGGCGCCGGGCGCCAGGAGGGTGGGGGCTACAGTTCGAGGGTGTGGTCGAGGAGGGATTGCAGGGTGACCGCGCCGGCCAGCCGTCCGTCGTCCACGACGGCCACGAGCGGGCTGCGCGTACGCGCCATCAGCGCCGCCAGCTCCAGCACCGTCGCCGTCACGTCGGCCACCGGCAGCTCGCGCGGCTGCTCCGGCAGGCACTCGCGTACGGTGCGCCCCCCGAGCTGCCGCAGGAAGAGGTCGGCGTGGGCCTCGTCGACCACCCGGGCCAGCGCCGGGTCCTCCCGGCAGTAGGCGGGCACCGCCAGGCGCAGCACCTGCGTGCCGGGCAGGATGCTGACCGGCATCCCGGCGCCGTCGACCAGGATGAGCCCGGGCAGGTCGCGCTCGGCCAGCAGCCTGGCCGCCTCCAGCGCCGGGGTGTCCATGGTGACGGTGGGGAACTCGACCGTGAGATCACGTGCACGCATCATGACCTCCGCAGCACGAGCCTAGCCCTCATGGCAGCTCCGCGAAGCGTTCGACCTGTTCGGTACGGCCGGAGACGAGGACCACGTCCCCGTAGGACAGCTCGGTCTCGGCGGTGGCGTAGGTGAACTCCTCGCCCGAGGGCTTGACGGCCACGATGGTGACCCCGTATTTGCGGCGCAGGTTGGACTGGCCGAGCGGGATGCCGACATACTCCTTGGGCGGCGTGGTCTTGGCCAGCGCGAAGTCGTCGTCCACCTGCATGTAGTCGAGCATCCGGCCGCTGACCAGGTGGGCGACCCGCTCGCCCATGTCGTGCTCGGGGAAGACGACGTGGTGGGCGCCGATGCGGCTGAGGATACGGCCGTGCTGGGTGCTGATGGCCTTGGCCCAGATGTCGTTGATCTCCAGTTCGACCAGCAGCGACGTGGTCAGGATGCTGGCCTCGATGTCACTGCCCACGGCCACCACCGCCTGGTAGAAGTCGGACACTCCGAGCTGGCGCAGCGCTTCGATGTCGGTGGCGTCCGCGGTCGCGATCTGGGTGATCCGCCCGGCCAGGCTCTGCGTGATCTTGGGCCGGCTGTCGATGGCCAGCACCTCGGTGCCTCGGCGCGTGAGCTCAAGCGCCAGGGACGTACCGAACCGCCCCAGCCCTATGACGACGACGGGGTCGCCTTTGTACTCAGCCAACGATGACTCGCTCCTCGGGTAGTTCGTAGTGGCGGGCGCGCCTGTTGAGTGCCAGGGCGGAGCCCAGGGTGAGAGGGCCGATCCGGCCGATGAACATCAGCGCAGTCAGCAGCAGGTGCCCGGCCGTGCCGACGGCCGGGGTGATGCCGGTGGACAGGCCCGCCGTGCCGAACGCCGAGATCACCTCGAACAGCACCTGGTCCAGCCTGTGGGGGGTGAGCGCGAGCAGCGCGTACGTCGACACGGTCACGAGCGCGACGCCCATCACCATGATCGTGACCACCTGGCGCTGCGTGGTCTCGGGAAGCCGCCGGTGACCGATGTTCACCCTGCTCTCCCCGCGAAGCTCGGCCCAGACGATGAACGCGAGCATCCCGATCGTGGTCACCTTGATGCCGCCCGCGGTGCCGGCGCTGCCGCCGCCGATGAACATCAGCAGGTCGGTGGCCAGCCAGCTCGATGGGTACATCTGCCCGATGTCGACGACGTTGAACCCGGCCGAGCGCGGCATCACCGACGTGAAGAAGGCGGCCAGCAGCTTGCCGCCGTCGTCGAGCGGGCCGAACGTCCGGGGGTTGCGCCATTCGGTGACCAGGAAGACGAGCGTGCCGAGCGCCAGCAACGTCACGGTCACCGCGACGGTGATCCTGGTCAGCACCGTCCATCTGCTCGGATGCCGCCATGACCGGGCCAGCTCGAACACCACTGGGAAGCCCAGCCCGCCGACGATGGCCGCGGTCGCGATGGTCAGGCAGATCCACGGGTCGGCGACGAACCGGGTGAAGTTGTCCGGCCAGAGCACGAACCCGGAGCTGTTGAAGGCCGAGATCGCGTGGAAGGCGCCCAGGTAGGCGGCGCGGCCTAAGGACTCGCCGTAGCCGATGACGAAGCGGCCGGTGAGCAGGACGGCGGCGACGGCCTCGCAGGCCAGGCTGAAGAGGAAGAGCTTGCGCACCAGCTTGCGCACGTCGCTCATGCTCAGCGTCTTGGTCTCCGTCTGGGCGGCGATCCGCTTCCGCAGCCCCAGCCGGCCCGAGAGGAGCAGGGTGGACAGGGTGGCAAGCGTCATGATCCCGAGGCCGCCCGCCTGGGACAGCCCGGCGATCACCACTTCGCCGAACGCCGACCAGTGTGACGCGGTGTCGACGACGGCCAGCCCGGTGACGCAGACGGCCGAGGCGGCGGTGAACAGCGCGACCACGGTGTCCGTGGCCTCGCCTTCTTCGGTGGCGACCGGTAGCGAGAGCAGGGTGGTGCCGACGGCCACGGCCAGGCCGAACGCGGCGACCACGAGCTGGGCGGGATGCCGGAATCTGGCTGGAAAGGGCGGTGTCGCGCTCATCATCGATCGCCGCCCCGCATGTCACGCATCGTGAACGCCCCTAGGGAACCCTCAGCAGGCAGTCGAAGCCGAGAGACTCCCCTGCTCACAGCGCACTACGGTAACAGCCTTCCAGGGCGCCGGCGCACCCGAGTCGTCTGACCGTGAACACGCCCCGCGTCACTTGAGTGGATCATGGCCCCAGTTCATCAGCGAGTAACGCCACCTGGACGCCTTGAGGTCGCCGGAAGGACGCTGCGCGAGATGGCGGTGGACGTAGCCGACGACCTTCTTCATGTGGTCGTAGTCGTCGTCCGTCCAGTCTCCCTTCTTCCTCCGGAGGAGGTCGACGATCTTCCTGCCGGACTCGTGGCCGACCGACTCGCCGCCGCCGTCCTTCTGTCCGACCGCCCGGGACTCGTCGGTGGCCAGCCAGCGTTCGAGCTCGCCGGCGGTCATGTTCACGGACTTGCCGAACTCGGCCGCGACCTCCCGGCGGTCCTCGCTCACGAGCCTTCCCTGCGCAGCGCCGACGGCTTGTGCACGGCCTTCTTGCCGCTCTTCTCGCTGCGCACCACGTACTGCGGCTCCTCGGGAGAGGCCGCGACCGTGCGGCCGGCCTCCTTCTGCCTCTTGGTGAGCTTCTTCTCCACCTTGCCCTTGGCGGTGGAGCCGTGGCTGCGCCAGGTGACCTCGTCACCCTCGGCCGGTTCCTTCTTCTTTCCCATGCGCTCCGGCTACCCGGCGCCCGACCGGGTAGCCCCTGGGTGCGCGTTCTTTACCCGACGGCCCGGCCCAGCGCCCGGCCGGCGCCCGGACCGGGCGGCCCGGCGCGGGACGGCTGGAGCCGGGTCGGGTCTTGTACGTTGAGGTCGTGCCAGACGAAGCCCCCCTGCCGATGACCGTCGACGAGGCGATCGCCGCGGAACGCGCCGGTCGGTCACTCAAGTTCCTCTTCTTCTGGGGCCACCGGCCGGCCCGCGACGGCGGACCGGGCCCGGGCTGCCTCAGCCAGTGGTGGCCGGTCACGTTCCACGAGGACGGGCACACGTACGCCACGGCCGAGCACTACATGATGGCGCACAAGGCGTGGTTGTTCGGTGACGAGGAAAGCGCGGCCAAGATCCTCGCCGCCGGCCACCCTGGGGAGGCCAAAGCCCTCGGCCGCACCGTGCGCGGCTTCGACGAGGCGACGTGGGACACCCACTGCTACGACATCGTGGTGCGGGGGAGCGTCGCCAAGTTCGGGCAGCACGCGGAGCTGGCCGCGTTCCTGCTGGGAACGTCGAACCGGGTGCTGGTGGAGGCGAGCCCGCTCGACCGGGTGTGGGGCATCGGCCTGGCGGCCACTGACGAGCGCGCCGCCTCGCCCGCGACGTGGACGGGCCTCAACCTGCTCGGCTTCGCTCTCATGGCCGCCCGCGACGCGCTCCGCCACGCCACCCCGCTATGACCGTCGGCCGCTCCCACCTGGGCGACGTCGTCCGGGGCGGCCGTCGGACCCGAGGGGCCGGCAGGCAGACTTCGAGCGAGCCGCAGGGAGACAGGAGGCGACGGGGCGTCTGGTAAGCGGGCACCCACACGGACCTTGGCCCGCGCTCACCGTCGATCAGCCTGAGGGGAAGCGGAGGTAGCCGGGCGGCACGTGGTCGGCCAGCCACACCCCGTTGGCGCTGCGCAGGAACACGTGCCCGTCCCTGTGCATCGCCCCGGCCGCCACCACGAGCACCACGGGAACGCCCCGGCGGCCGCCCACCCGCGTGGCCGTCTCCCGATCGGGCGACAGGTGCACGTGGTGCCGGCTCATCGGCCGCAGCCCCTCCTCCTTGATCGCCGCCACGAACCGCCTCACGGTGCCGTGATAGAGCGTCTCGGGAGGGGCGACGGCGGGCAGATCGAGGTCGACGGGCACCGAGTGCCCCTGGTTGGCCCGGATGCGGCCGTCCGCGATCGTGTAGCGCCGCTTGTCGTTGGACGCGACGACCTGACCCAACTCCGCCTCCGTGAACGGGAACCCGTGCTCGGCGGCGGCCCGCAGCAGCTCGTCGACCGGCGTCCATCCCTGGGCGTCGAGCGTCAGCCCGATGCGCTGAGGGTCGTGCCGCAGGTGCCGGGCCAGGTATTTCGAGATCCGTGTCAGGCGACGCTCGTCCACCACCCCATGGTCCCGCGCCCGTCAACCGCATGTGCCCGGGCCACGGCGGGCGACGTCAGCTCTCGAGGCTGAGAGCCAGGCGACGGGCCAGGCCGGTGTTCCTGCGCCGGCCCACCCGGTGCACCGCCAGCTCCAGCGCCTCGCGCTGGCCGACGAGCACGACCCACGCCTTGGCCCTGGTGACCAGCGTGTAGAGCAGCTTGCGCCGCAACATGACGCCCCCGGCCTCGGCCACGATCGGCGCGACCACGAACGGGTATTCGCTGCCCTGCGAGCGGTGCACGCTGATGGCGTAGGCATGGGTCAGATCGTCGAGCTCGTCGAACCCGTAGCGCACGCTCTCGCCGTCGTCGGTGCGGATCTGGATCGTCCGCTCCTCCGGGATCACCGCGGTGACGGTCGCGGTCTCGCCGTTGAAGACTCCTTTGTCGTAGTTGTTGCGGATCGGCATGACCCGGTCGCCCACCCGGAACACCGTCGCCCCCGACCAGTGCTCGGCCTTGCCGTCGGCGGCGGGGTTGCGATGGTCCTGGATCAGCCGCCCGAGCGCGACGGCGCCCGTCTCGCCCCGGCGCATCGGGCACAACACCTGGACCTGGTCGGGCTCGACCTGCTGCTTGCGCGGGATCGCCACCATCGCCAGGTGGGCGACCCGCCGGGCGACCTGCTCGGGATCGTCGAGCTCCTCGAACCAGAACCCGCCCCCCACCGCAGGCGACCGGCCGGCGCGGATGCGGTGGGCGGCGTCGACGATGCCGCTGCCGCCCGCCTGCCGGAAGACGTGGGTGAGCTGGACCCGCGGGATCTCCGTGACGCGCAGCAGGTCGGCCAGCACGTCGCCGGGACCGATGCTCGGGAGCTGGTCGCTGTCGCCGATCAGCAGCAGGTGGCTGCCGGACGGCACGGCCGCGGTCAGCCGGGTCGCCAGGTGCAGGTCGAGCATGGACGCCTCGTCGACCACGATGAGGTCGGCCTGGGCGGGCCGCTCGTCGAACAGCGTCTCGGGGTCGGGATCGGGCTGCTGGGCGAGCATCCGGTGCACGGTCATGGCCGGCAGCCCGGTGAGCTCGGACAACCGCTTGGCCGCCTTGCCCGTGGGAGCGGTGAGCGTCACCGTGCCGCCCGCGGCCCTGACGGTGGTCGCGATGGCCTTCACCGTGTGGCTCTTGCCGCACCCCGGGCCGCCGGTGAGGAGGGAGAGCGTGCTGGTCAGCGCCATGTTGACGGCGGCGCGCTGGTCGTCGTGGAGCTCAGGGTCCTCCCGGAAGGCGCGCAGCGGCAGCGTGGAGCGGGCCCGCGCCAGCCGGGTGAGCTGCTCGGTCAGCGCCACCTCGCGGGCGTGGACGTGCTTGGCGTAGGCGACCGCCTGCCCGGGCCGGTCGGGGGCGGTCTCCACGACCAGGCGGCGCTCGCCCACGAGCGCGTCGACCATCGGCCGCACCAGCTCCTCGTCCTGCTCGATCAGCTCCGCCGTCTCTCTGACCAGGGCGGCGACGGGCACGAAACAGTGGCCGTCGCGGTTGCCCGCCGCCTCGACGCGGTCGAGCAGGGCCGCCTTGACCCGCTGCGGGCTGCGCTCGGGCACCCCCGACTGCAGAGCGATCTTGTCGGCGACGCGGAAGGCGATGCCCCTGACCCGCCCGATGAGTGTGTAGGGGTCGGTGGCCAGGACCTCGTCGGCGTCGGGCCCGAACACCTGGTAGATCTTCGCGGCCAGCAGCGGGCTGACCCCCAGGCCCTGCAACGTCACCATGAGCGCGGCGATCGCCTTCTGCTCCTGCCACGCCTGGACGATCTGCCCCTGCCGCTGCGGCCCGATGTTGACCACCTCGGTGAGCCGCTCCGGCTCGGCGTCGATCACCTTGAGCGTGGCCTCGCCGAAGTGGTCGACGATCGCGTACGCCAGCCGCGGCCCGATGCCCCTGATCAGCCCCGACCCGAGGTAGATGCGGATGGCGCGGACCGACGAGGGCGTCACCCGCTCGCACGCGCTCACCGCGAACCGCCTGCCGTGGCGCGGATGCCTGCTCCAGTCGCCGGACAACCGCAGCGTCTCGCCCGGCTGCACCCCGCCCAGCGCCCGCCCGGTGGCCACGAAGCCGGGCACGCCGTCGGCGCTCATGCGCGCCACGGTGTATGCGTCCTCGCGGACGTAGACGAGCTGCTCGACCGACGCCTCCACAGCAGGGATCCAATCACCCGCCACCGACAGTCGTCCAAACGCCGGGCGCCGCGGTCAACGGCGGCGCCGGCCCGAGGGCCTGGCGGCGCTCCGTCAGGAATCCGTGTCCGCGAGGACGTCCAGGCACTCGCGGGCGAGCTGCAGCTCCTCGCGTGCCTGGACCACCAGGACGGGTACGGCGGCGCCGGGCGCGCTGACCGGCCCGTCGTCGTGGCGGTTGCCGCGTACGGGAGGCAGCACGCCGAGCAGGCCGAGACGGCCGCAGACGGCTTCGCGCACCTCGGGCTGGTCCCAGCCGATCTCCCCGGTGAACACGAGGGCGTCGATCCGCCGGAGCGAGGTGGCCGCGGCGGCGATCTCCCTGCTCACCCGGTGGCCGAACACGCGCAATGCCAGCGCGGCCGCGTCGTCACCGTCGCGCTCGGCCTTGACCAGGTCGCGCGTGTCACCGGACAGGCCGTCGGACAGGCCGAGCAGCCCCGACCGGCGCTCCAGCCCTTCGCCGAGCTCCGCCACCGACAGGTGGCCCTCCGACAGCAGCCACACCAGCATCCCCGGGTCCACGCTGCCCGAGCGCTTGCTCATGGGCAGCCCGTCGAGCGGAGTGAACCCCATCGAGGTGTCGAGGCTGCGCCCGCCCGACACCGCGCACACGGAGCAGCCGCCGCCCAGGTGCGCCAGCACCAGGTCCAGCTCCGCGAGCGGCCTGCCGAGCAGGTCGGCCACCCGGCCCGCGGCCCAGGCGTACGACAGGCCGTGGAAGCCGTACCGGCGCAGGCCGTGCCGCCTGCGCCATTCGGACGGCAGCGGATAGACCGCCGCCGCGTCCGGCAGGCCGGCGTGGAAGGCGGTGTCGGGGCAGAGCACGTGCGGCACGGCGGGCAGCTGCTCGCGGGCGGCGTCCAGCAGGGCCAGCGCGGGCGGCAGGTGCAGCGGCGCCAGGCCCGTGACGCCGCGCAACGCGGCGGCCGTCTCGTCGTCGGCGACCGCCGGGGCGCGCACGACCTCGCCGCCGTGCACCAGCCGGTGCGCCACGGCCCTGATGTCGCGGTCGAAGTGGCCGCCGAGGAACGCCGACAGCTCCTCCCGCGCGGCGTCAGGGGCGGCGGCGCGCCCAGCGTGCGCGCTGTCGATCACGCTGCCGCCCTGGACGAGATCGAGGCGCAGGCTCGACGAGCCGGCGTTCACGGTCAGGATCGCCGCGGAGTCCGTCGTCTGTTCGTCCATGGCCCGCCCCATGACCGCCGCGCTACCCGGCAGCGTCTCCGCAAAACTGGGCAAATCAAGGCTCCGTCTGGATTTGGCGTGCTCAGGATTGTTGCGCGAGGGCGTCGGGTAGTCGTGCGCCATGGACATCACCCTGAAGGTGAACGGCGCACCGCGCGCGGTCGACGTCGACCCGCGGATGTCGCTGCTCGATCTGCTGCGCGAGAGGCTGGGGCTGATCGGCGCCAAGAAGGGCTGTGACCACGGGCAGTGCGGCGCATGCACGGTCCTCGTCGACGGGCGGCGCGCCAACGCGTGCCTCGCGCTGGCGGTCGCCGTGGACGGTTCCGAGGTCACCACCGTCGAAGGGCTGGCCGAAGGGGACGACCTGCACCCGCTGCAGGCGGCCTTCATCGAACACGACGCGTTCCAGTGCGGCTACTGCACGCCGGGGCAGCTCTGCTCGGCCGTGGGCATGCTGGGGGAGCCGGGGCCGAGCGCCGTCACCGGCGATGTCGCGCTCGATCCCGAGCTGACGCCCGAGGAGATCAGGGAACGGATGAGCGGCAACCTGTGCAGGTGCGGCGCCTACGTCAACATCGTGAAGGCGATCGCCGAGGCCGCCCCGTGAAGCGCTTCGAGTACGCCCGCGCCGGCAGCCCGTCCGACGCCGTGCGCCGGTTCCGGCCCGGCACCATGTACCTGGGCGGCGGCACCAACCTGGTCGACCTCATGCGGCTCGGCGTGGCCGAGCCCGACCTGCTGGTGGACGTCAGCCGGCTGCCTCTCGACGTGATCGAGCCGGTCGGCGACCGGCTCCGCGTGGGCGCGGCCGTGCGCAACACCGATCTCGCCGCCGACCCGCTCGTGCGCACCCGCTACCCGATGCTCGCGCGGGCGGTGCTGGCCGGGGCGTCCGGGCAGGTGCGCAACATGGCGACCGTGGCCGGCAACCTGCTGCAACGCACCCGCTGCGCCTACTTCCAGGACGTGAGCAGGCCGTGCAACAAGCGCCGGCCGGGCTCCGGCTGCCCGGCCATCGAAGGCGACCACGGCAACCTGGCCGTGCTCGGCGCCTCCGGCGCGTGCGTGGCCACCCACCCGTCGGACATGGCGGTCGCGCTGGCCGCGCTGGACGCCGAGGTGCACGTCACCGGCCCGGGAGGCGACCGGATCATCCCGATGCCCGGGCTGCACCGCCTGCCGGGCGACGAGCCGGAACGTGACACGGTGCTGGAACCCGGCGACCTGATCACGGCCGTGGAGCTGCCCGCACCGCCGCCGGGGGCCTCCGCCTACCGGAAGGTGCGCGAGCGGGCGTCGTTCGCGTTCGCGCTCGTGTCCATCGCCGCCTCGCTCGACGTCGGCTCCGACGGTGTCGTGCGCGACTGCCGCATCGCGCTCGGCAGCGTGGCCCACGTCCCGTGGCGGGCCGCGCGCGCCGAGCGGCTGCTGGTCGGCGGGCCCGCCACCGGCGCGGCGTTCCTGGAGGCCGCGGAGGCCGAGCTCGGGCAGGCCCGCCCGCTGCCGCGTAACGCCTACAAGCTGCCGCTGGCCAGGAATCTGATCGTCGCGACCCTCGAGGAGCTGGCACCGTGAACCGCGTCGAGGGCCGCGTCAAGGTCACCGGGCTGGCCACGTACGCGGCCGAATACCCGGTCGAAGCCGTCGCCTACGCCTACATCGTGCAGTCGCTGGTCGCCAAGGGCCGCATCGTCCGCGTCCACGACGCCGAGGCCCGCGAGATGCCCGGCGTGCTGGCCGTGCTGTCCTGCGAGGATCCGCCCCGGCTGGCCGAGGACGCCGATGCCGAGCTGGCGCTCTTCCAGAGCCGCGACGTCGCCTACCGCGGCCAGATCGTCGCCGCCGTCGTCGCCGGCACCTACGAGAACGCCCGCGCCGCCGCCGCGGCCGTGCGCGTCGAGTACGACCCGGACGACCACGACGTCGCCCTCCGCACCGGCCATCCCGGCTTCTACCGGCCGGACGTCGTCAACCCCGATTACCCGTCCGACACCGTGAAAGGCGACGTCGAGGCGGGTCTCGCCGGCGCCGCCGCGAGCGTCGACGTGACGTACTCGACGCCTGTCCTGCACAACAACGCGATGGAGCCGCACGCCGCCCTGGCGGTGTGGGACCCCGAGGGCAGGCTGCTGGTCTACGACAGCACGCAGGGCGCGTCTCCCGACCGCGACACCATCGCGCGGACGTTCGGCCTGCGTGAGGAGGACGTGCGCGTGGTGTCCAGGCATGTCGGCGGCGGTTTCGGGTCGAAAGGCTCCACCAGGCCGCACGCCGTGCTCGCCGCCCTGGCGGCCAGGGCCGCGGGCCGCCCGGTCAAGATCGCGCTGACCCGGCAGCAGATGTTCGACGTCACCGGTTACCGCACGCCGACGATCCAGCGGCTGCGGCTCGGCGCGGACGCCGGCGGCCGGCTCACGGCGGTGGAGCACGTGGCGTACGAGCAGAGCTCGACGCTGGTGGAGTTCGCCGAGCAGACCGCGACCCCGGCCCGCGTCATGTACGCCACGCCCGCGCTGCGCACCGCGCACCGGCTGGTCCGGCTCGACGTGGCCACCCCGTCGTGGATGCGCGCGCCGGGGGAGTGCCCCGGCATGTACGCGCTCGAGTCCGCCATGGACGAGCTCGCCTGCGCCCTCGGCATGGACCCCGTCGAGCTGCGCGTCGTCAACGACGCCGACGCCGAGCCGGAGGGCGGGCTGCCGTTCAGCTCCCGCAACCTCGTCATGTGCCTGCGCGAGGGCGCCCGCCGCTTCGGCTGGCGGCACCGCGGCCCCGAGCCCGGCGTCAGGCGCGAGGGGGAGTGGCTGGTCGGCACCGGCGTGGCCGCCTCCACCTATCCGTCCAGGCGCCGCCCGGCCAGCGCGTTCGTCTTCCTGCGCGACGGTGACCACGTCGTCCAGGTGGCCGCCGCCGACATCGGCACCGGCGCCCGTACCGCGCTGGCCAGGATCGCCGCGGACACGCTCGGCGTCCCACCCGATCAGGTGCACGTCGAGCTCGGCGACAGCGACCTGCCGGAGGCGCCCGTCGCCGGCGGCTCCATGGGCACCGCCTCGTGGGGGTCGGCCGTCGTACGGGCCTGCGAGGAGCTCAGGAACGGCGACGGCAAGGAGGGCCGCGCCGACACCACCGGCGAGGTCGGGAACGACGCGCAGCTGGCCAGGCACGCCTTCGGCGCGCAGTTCGCCGAGGTCCGGGTCAGCTCCGTGACCGGCGAGATCCGCGTGCCGCGCCTGCTCGGCGTCTTCGCCGCCGGGCGCATCGTGGAGCCCAAGCTGGCCAGGTCGCAGTTCATCGGCGGGATGACGATGGGCCTCGGGATGGCGCTGATGGAGGAGACGCTCACCGACGAGGAGTTCGGCGGGTTCCTGCGCAGGGACCTGGCGCAGTATCACGTGCCCGCCTGCGCCGACGTGCCGGACGTCGAGGCGGTCTGGCTGGACGAGCAGGACGGCGAGCTCAACCCGATGGGCAGCAAGGGCATCGGCGAGATCGGCATCGTCGGCACGGCCGCGGCCATCGGCAACGCCGTGCACCACGCGACCGGTCATCGCGTGCGCGACCTGCCCATTACGCCGGTCAAGATTCTGTCAAGGTTGTAGCCGCCGCGCCGGAGGAAGGAGAGGGGCCGCTCCAACCGTTACGGCTTGGCCGGCGCGCTCGCCCTGGCCGCGTCGATGACCACGGCCAGGATGTTCGTGATCGACTACCTGTTCGACGCCGCGCCGGCCGGGGCCACCGCGGGCGTGCCGGCCCTGCCGGCGTCGTGGACCCGGTTCGGCCAGCCGGCGCTGACCAGGTCGGATCAGTCGACGGATGCGTCGCCGGGCGGCGCCGACGAGCCGTCGCCGGGCGGCGCCGACGACCCCCGGGCGTAGGACGCCCTGGCCACCATGTAGGCCGCGACCGACACGGTGATCACCTGGGAGATCCCGGCGAGGAGCAGCGGGCCGGCGGTCGCCCAGGTGGGACGGTGCAGCCACATGGCGAGCAGCACCAGCAGCACGCCCAGGACCTGCGGTTTCGTGCCGGCGTGCATACGATCCAGTGTGGTGCGGAACCGTACGAGGCCGACGCCGGCCGCCAGCGCCAGCACCGACCCCAGCAGCAGGAAGGCCGCCGCCGCCACGTCGAGCGCGCTCACCGCGACCTCCCCGAGAAGAAGCGGGCCAGCGACACCGAGCCGACGAACCCCAGCAGCGACAGCACCAGCAGGATCGGCAGGTCCGAGTAGTCGTCCATGACCACCGCGAACGCCCCCGCGCCGCACATCGCCATGGCCGTCAGCACGTCCAGGGCCACGGCCCGGTCGAGCATCGAGGGCCCGCGCCACAGCCGGAAGAGCGTGGCGGCCGCCCCGCAGCCGAGCAGGCCGATCGCCACCAGGTACACCGCCTTCACCGCAGTTCCTCCCTGTCGGCCCGGGTGCCGAAGGCCTCCACGATGCGCCTCTCCAGCGCGGTGATGTCGGCCCGCACGGCCTCGGTGACATCGCCGGGGCGCCCCAGCACGTGCACCGCCAGCTCGTGTTCCTCGGGGTAGAGCTCCGCCACCAGGCTGCCGGGCAAGGAGGTGATCGCGACCATGGTCAGGACGACCATGGACTCCGACGACGTGCGCATCCGCACGCGGACGACCTGCGTCGGCGGCGGGCCCGGATGGACCACCCAGTACACCACCCGCAGGGTCGAGACCACCCCCTCCGCGGTGAGCCAGAGCAGGAACCGCACCAGGCCGGCCGGGTTGACCCTGATGCCGGGGTCCACGGCGGGCAGCGGCAGCAGCCAGGTCACCACGATCCCGGCGGCCAGCCCGCCCAGCAGGTTGCCGGCGCTGACGTCCCCCCACAACGCCGTCCACACCAGCGTCAGCCAGGCGACCAGCGGCAGCGGCACCCGCCTGCCGAACACCCGCGGCGCCAGCACGTTCAGGTTCACCGTTCCCTCCCCAGGACCGCCGTGATGTACGGCTCGCGCTCCATCAGCTCGCTCGCCGCCCGCCCGGCCAGCGCCGACAGCGGCCCGGCGAACGCCGTGAACGACAGGCCGAGCGCCACCAGTGCCGTCACCGACACGGTCAGGGCCGCCGGCAGCGACGTCGTGGTCACCGTCGGGTCCTCGCCGGTGTCCTCCTCGCTCTCCACCACCGTGCCCACCCGCTCGGCGCGCGAAGCGCTCCAGAACGCCCTGTTCCAGGCCTTGGCGAGGGCGTACAGCGTGAGCAGGCTCGTGACGAGGCTCGCGGCCACCAGCAGGCCCGCCTGCCAGCCGCCGGCCGCCAGCCCGGCCTGCACCAGCAGCAGCTTGCCCAGGAAACCCGACATGGGCGGGATGCCCGACAGGTTCATGGCCGGCACGAAGAACAGCACCGCGATCAGCGGCGTGGCCTTCATCAGGCCGCCGAGCCTGGTCACCGACGTCGTGCCGAAACGCCGCTCGATCATCCCCGTCACCAGGAACAGGCTCGTCTGCACGGTGATGTGGTGCACCACGTAGAAGATCGCGCCGGTCAGCCCGGCCCGCGTGGACAACGCCACGCCGAACACCATGTAGCCGATGTGGCTGACCAGCGTGAACGAGAGCATGCGCTTGAGGTCGGTCTGCGCGACCGCGCCGAGCACGCCCACCAGCATGGTGGCCAGCGCCAGCCACATCAGCAGCGTCGACACCGGGCCGCCGGGGAAAAGCAGCGCCTCCAGCCGGATGATCGAGTAGACGCCGACCTTGGTGAGCAGACCGGCGAACACGGCCGTGGCCGGAGTCGGCGCGGTCGGGTAGGAGTCGGGCAACCACGCCGACATGGGGAAGATCGCCGCCTTGATCGCGAACGCCAGCAGCAGTGTCAGCTCCAGCAGCAGCTTCACGTCCTCGGGCAGCGACGGGAACCGCTCGGCGAGCTGCGCCAGCGCGAGCGTCCCCGTCGCCCCGTAGGTGACGGCCAGCGCCACCAGGAACAACATGGACGAGGCCAGGGCCATCAGCGTGTACGTCGCCCCGGCCCGGATCCTGGCTTCGGTGCCGCCGAACGTGAGCAGCACGTACGAACCGCTCAGCAGCAGCTCGAACGCCACGAACAGGTTGAACAGGTCGCCGGACAGGAACGCGTCCGCCACCCCGGCCACCATGACGAGGAAGGCCGGATGGAAGATCGCCATGGGAGCGTCGTGCTCCTGCTCGTCGTAGGCGTTGGCGACCGAGTACGCCATCACGCAGAACGTCACCGCCGACGAGATCACCAGCACCAGGGTCGAGAGGCGGTCGGCGACCAGGCAGATCCCGACCGGCGACGGCCACCCGCCCAGGGAGGTGACCAGCGGGCCGCGCGACTCGGCCGCCACCAGCAGCACCACGGACACGGCGAGCGACAGGCCGAGGGTGACGAGGCTGATGACCGACTGCAGCCGTCGCAGCCGGCCGCCGATGGCCAGCTTCACCCCGGCCGCCAGCAGCGGCAGCAGCACCGGCACGCAGATGAGGCTCTCCACGGGCAGGGAGGGCACCACGCTCAGCCCCTTTCCGCGTCGGAGTGGCGCTCCATCAGTCGTCCCCCTCCAGGTCGGGGTCCTGCGCGAGCGCCTGGCGCTCGCGCTCCTCCCTGATGGCCGCCCGCATCTGCCTGCGCGCCTCCCGCTGCCGCACCCGCAACCTCCTGCGCAGTTCCTTCACCTCGGCCGCCTGGGCCGCCCGCCGGCGGGCGTGCTCGCCGCGCAGTTCCTCGATGCGCGCGAGGTTGTCGCCCGCCCGTGCCTCCTCCCGCAGCCCGACCTCCTCGAAGCGCCGGTGCAGCTCCTCCTCCGACAGTCCCTGCTCCCGGCCCTGGCGCATCCAGTCCTCAAGCTCGTCGTGCACCCGGGTCAGGCGCCGCTCCAGGTCGGCCTCCTGCAGCCGCTCCCGCTCGGCCTGCTCGGCCTGCAGGTTCGCCAGCTCGGCCCGCTGCCGCACGAGCAGCCGGCGGTAGTCGTCCACCCTGCGCCGGACCGCGTCGCCCAGCTCGCCGCGCCGAGAGAGCAGCCGCACGCGCCGGTCCTCGGTGTCGTCCTGCACCTCGTCGGACCCCGTCAGCTGCCACGTCCGGTGCACCATGGCCAGCAGGAACGCCGTCACGCCCATGGTGATCACGATGGCGGTGAGCACCATCGCCTGCGGCAGCGGATCGGCCATCCTGGCGGGCGGCGTGACCCCCAGGAGGGGCGGGCCGCCGGCGCTGCTCCCCGCCGTGACGATCAGCAGGTTCACGCCGTTGCCGAGGACGATGACGCCGGCGAGCGCGCGTACCAGGCTCCGCTCCAGCAGCAGCGTCACCCCCGTCGTGATCATCACGAGGCAGGCCAGGAACGGCGCCAGGGAGACGGTCACGAGATCTCCCCGGCGTCGATCTGCCGGTCCAGCTCGGCGCCCAGGCCGCGCAGCACGTCCTGCACCATGCCGATCACCGACAGGTACACGCCGAGGTCGAACAGCAGCCCGGTGGACAGGTGCACGTGCCCGGCGAGCGGCACGCTCACGTCCGTGGCCAGCATGTCCAGCGCCGCCGAGCCGAACAGCAGCCCGATCAGCGCCGTGCCCGCCGACAGCGTCAGCCCGGCGCCCATCAGCACGCCCGCGTGCACCGGCACCGCCACGGCCAGCTCGTTCCGCCCGCCGGCCAGGTAGCGCACGGCGATCGCCAGCCCGGCCACGATGCCGCCGGCGAACCCGCCGCCGACCCCGCTGTGCCCGACGAACAGCAGGAACACCGAGAGCAGCAGCACCGTGTGGAACGTCAGCCTGGCCACCACGTCGAACGCCAGCACCCGCTGCCCGCGCGGAAGCGTGGAGGCCAGCCAGTGCGGCTCCGCCGGCGGGTGCTCCGCCTCCACCGGCTCGATCTGGTACGACCTGCGCCGCAGGAACACCAGGCTCGTCAGGCCCAGGGTCAGCACGACGAGCACCGTGCTCTCGCCCAGGGTGTCCCAGGCGCGGATGTCGACGATCAGCGCGGTGACGATGTTGCGGGCGCCCGCCTCCTCGGCCGCCATCGCCATGTGCGCGCCGACCGGATCGACGTCGCGCGCGCTGCTCGCGAGCATGCCCGCGCCGGTGAGGACCACCCCCACGGCCAGCCCGAGCGCGATCCTGACCGGGAACGGCAGCCGCCCCCTGCCCGGGTCGACCGGCAGCCGCCGCAGCACCAGGGCGAAGACCACCAGGAGCAGCGTCTCGGCCAGGAACTGGGTGAGCGCCAGGTCGGGCGAGCCGTGCACGAGGAACAGCAGCGCGGTCCCGTACCCCAGCATGCCGACGACGACGGCCAGGAAGATGGAGGCGCGGGCGAGCAGCGCCAGCACGGCCGTAGCCGCGACCAGCACGGTGATGACGGGCTGCTCCGGCCGCTGCCAGGCGACGACCGGCACGTCCAGGCGCGGCGCACCTCCGTAGGCGACGGAGAACACGCCGACGCCGACCGTGGCCAGCATGGTGAGCATCAGGTAGTCGGGCACCGAGCCGCGCTGCACGAAGCCGGTCAGCTGGATGGCGAAGCGGTCGAGCCCGCGCAGGACGATCCAGAAGACCTGGCTGGAGTCCAGCACGGGCAGCACCGCCCTCACCCTGGCCACCGGCTCTCTGGCCGCGAACAGCAGCACGCCGGCGGCCAGCGCCGCGGCCGACAACAACAGCGGCAGGCCGAACCCGCTCCACACCACGAGGTGGGTCTCGTGGCCGGGATCGCGGAAGGCCCCCGTGTAGGCCGACATCGCGCTCGCGTACCAGGAGGCCGCCGGCGCCAGCGCCAGCCCCAGCACCGACAGCAGCGCGGTGGGGACGAACATGGCCGCGGGCACGCGGTGCACCGGCCGCGCCGCCACCCCCGGCTTGGCGGCGAACGCCCCCCACAGGAAGCGCAGCGTGTACGCCGCCGTCAGCGCCGACCCGGCCACCACGCCCGCCAGCGCGAACGGCGCGTCCAGCAGCGACTCCAGCGCCGCCTCCTTGGCGGCGAACCCCGCCAGCGGCGGCAGACCCGCCATCGACGCCCCCGCGAGCGCCGCCGCCGCGCACACCCAGGGCATCGCCCGGCCCACCCCGCTGAGCTCGCCCGTCTCGCGGCTGCCGGCCGCGTGGTCGACGATGCCCACCACGAGGAACAGGGAGGCCTTGAACAGCGCGTGCGCCACCAGCATGGCGACCCCGGCCAGCGCGGTCGCCCGCGTTCCCGCGCCGAAGAGCGCCACGAGGAAGCCCAGCTGGCTGACCGTGCCGTAGGCCAGCAGCCGCTTGAGATCCGTCTCGCGCAGCGCCCGCCAGCCGGCGAGCACCATCGTGACCAGCCCGAGCGGCACGGCCACCGCCCGCCACAGCGCCACGTCGCCGAACGCCGGGCCGAGCCTGGCCACCAGGTACACGCCCGCCTTCACCATGGCCGCCGCGTGCAGGTACGCCGACACGGGCGTGGGCGCGGCCATCGCGGCGGGCAGCCACGTGCTGAACGGGAAGATCGCCGACTTGGCCAGCGCCCCCGTCAGCACCAGCACCAGCGCGACCGGCCCGGCCGCCGGGGGATCGGCCGCGATCGCCGACACCCGGTACGTGCCCGCCGCCTGACCGATCAGCACGAACCCCGCCAGCATGCACAGCCCGCCGAACGTGGTGATCGTCAGCGCCTTCATCGCCGCCTGCCTGCTCGCCCGGCTCACCGGGTCGTAGCCGATCAGCAGGTACGAGAAGACGGTGGTCAGCTCCCAGAACACGTACAGCAGGAGCAGGTTGTCGGCCGTCACCAGCCCCAGCATCGACCCGGCGAAGGCCACCATCACGCCGCCGTAGCGGCCGAGCCCGTCGTCGTCCGCCGGCAGGTACGCGGCGCTGTAGCCCAGCACCAGCACGCCGACGCCCGTCACCAGCGCCATCATCACCACGGCCAGCGGGTCGGCGCGGAAGTCCAGCTCCAGCTGTATCACCGGCGCCCACGTGGTGGCCTCCCGCGCGGGCAGCCCCCGCACCGCCACCCAGAGCGTGTAGACGAAGGCGGCGGCCGGCGGCACGGCCAGTACGGCGAAGGAGGCGCGTCCCATGCGGGCGGCCAGCCAGGGAGCGCAGATCGCCGCCACCGCGTGGAGGACCAGCAGCAGCTCCATGGGCTCCTCGGGCGGGAAATTCCGGTTACGTCCGCCCAATCTCTCCCGCGGTGCCCCCGCCGCCGCGCAGGCACGGCCGGGGTTGACCCGAACCTCACCACTCCCACACCCGGGTGTGGGACGGAGCCGTCAACGCCGTGGCGCCTCAGGGCGCCGGCACGCCATCCGCCTGCCGGCGACAGGAGCCGTCAGCGCGTTCAGCCGGCGTCGTCGACGCGCCGGCGCACCTCGTCGGCCAGCTGGCCCAGTGACCGGTCGAGCAGCTCGCGCACCTCGTCGGCGTGGGCCCCCGAGCCGGGCTCGTCGAGCAGCGAGATGTGCACGGTCACCTCGCTGGTGCCGCTCGCCGCGTCGGAGACCTGCAGCCAGCCGGCGTAGCCGGGATGGTCGCGCCCGCCCCACTCCACGCGCAGCTGCTCGTCCGAGGCCCGGAACAACCCTTCGTGCGGGCCCGGGCCGGGCACCAGCTCGCCGCCCGCCTCCACGGTGCCGGGGCCGCTGCCGGTCACCGTCAGGCCCTGCGGCAGCCACCTGTCCATGATCTCCACGTCGGACGCGACGCCGTACACGATCATGCTGTCGGCCGGCATGCCGCGCGTCGCCTCGAACTCCGCCATCACACCCCCCGGCACACCCCCTGGCACACCCCCTGGCACACCCCCCGGTCAATGCTCCCGCCGTACCCGTGTGATGTGCGGGCAAACAGCCGCCGGTCCGCCGGGTCCTGCCGCTACCTTTGCTGCCGGCGCGAGTCGTGCGGGTGTGTCGCGGGGGAGGGGAGCGGGGCGATGGCGGAGTTGCCACGGGTGCCGCCGGAGATGTTCCGGTTCACCACCACCGAGCGGGCCGACCTGAACACCGCCGTCCTCTGCGCCTTCGGCGAGGCCGCCGAGCGGCTCGAGACGGCGCTGACCTCGGAAGAGGTGCACGAGCGGCTGCGATCGGTGGGATGGTACGCGCCGGTCGCCGACCACGACCTGTCCGGCACGCTCAAGCAGCTGGCCGGCTGGGGGCTGCTCGACGTGATCTTCAACCACGCCGGCGGTTTCGCGACCGCCGAGGAGTACGAGCGCAGGAACCTGCACTATGCGCTGACCAGGCGCGGGGAGGCGGCGCTCGCCGGGCTGCGGCACGCGATGGCGACGCTGGACTCGGCGGGCGCGTTGCAGACCGCGGTGCTCGACGCCATCGCCGAGCGGCTGGGGGAGCTGGAGGTCCTGCTGCGCGACCCCGATCCGGGGCGCAACCGGCGCATCTTCACCTGCCTGCGGGAGCTGGAGGGGCATCTCGACGGGCTGCGCACCGACACCAGGCGGTTCAACGGCGAGCTGCAGCGGCTGCTGCGCCTCGAAGGCGCCGATCTCGCCACGTTCCACGAGGTCAAGTCCGCCATGGTGACCTATCTGCAGGAGTTCGCCACCAGCCTGGAGCAGCGCGGCGAGGCCATCGCCGCCGCCCTGGAGAAGGTCGAGGAGCACGGCGTCGGCGTGCTGCACGCGCGGGCGCTCGACGGCGCCGACCTGCCGGGGACGCCCGGCACCGACCACGCCACCCCGTGGCTGGGGGTGCGGGCGGCCAGGTGGGAGGGGCTGCGGTCGTGGTTCGCCCACCACGACGGCACCGGCGACAGCGCCGACGGCGGCGCCGACCGCAGGGCCGGGGAGCGGGTCGTGCCGCGGGTGCGGCAGCTGCACGACGTGGCCAGGCAGGCGATCGTGGCGCTGTTGCAGGTGCTCGACCGGATCACCGACTCCCGCCGCCGCTCCTCCAGCGCCGCCGCCGACTTCCGTACGCTGGCCCGCTGGTTCGCCACCGCGCCCGCCGAGCACGACGCGCACCGGCTGTGGGACGCGGCGTTCGGGCTCGGCTCGGCCCGGCACGCGCACCTCGGGCACCCCGACGCCGAGCTGATCCCCTCCGGGGTCCCCTGGTCGGAGGCCGAGCCCGTGGAGGTGTCGGCGCTGCTGCGCTCGCGCGGGCGCACCGAGCGGATGGGCCGCACGGGCAGGGTCCGCGACGTGGCCGAGCTGCGGGCCGGGCGCCGGTCGCGGGCCGAGAAGGAGCGCGCCGAGCTGGAGGCCGCATGGGCGGCGCTGGCCACCACAGGGGCGATGCGGCTGTCGCGGCTGGGGGAGCTCGACCACGAGGCGTTCGGGCGGCTGCTCGACCTCCTCGGCCGGGCCCTCGCCGAACGCCCCGACGCGACAGGGGCCCGGCGGGCCGTCACCTCCGACGGGCGCGTCGAGATCGTGCTCAGGACGCCCGGCGACGGGGCCGTCGCGGTGTTGCGCACCTCCGAAGGGTGGTTCCGCGGTCCCGACTACCTCGTCGACGTACGCGCGCTCGGCGACACCCGCGCCGCCGCGCCCGCCGCCGCGCCCGCCGCCAGGCCGGCCGGCGAGCACCGGGTGGGCGCATGAGCAGCCTCGCCAACCAGCTCGTCAGGGCCGAGAAGGAGGAGATCGCGCGGGCGATCAGGACCCTGCTCGGCCGGCCGCTCGTGTCCCGGCAGAGTGACCCCGCCGCCTTCGACCTGATCAGGAAACGCCGCCGGCCGCTCATCCAGTGGTTCGACTACTTCTGCGGCTGGCGGCTGGTCGTGGAGCCGCGCCAGGGCTACGCCCGCCTGGTCAAGGTCAGGACCGAGCCGAGCGCCACCCGGCCCGCCCGCCGCCGCCGCGCCACCAGGGCGCCCTTCGACCGCCGCCGCTACACCCTGTTCTGCCTGTGCGCGGCCGAGCTGCTCACCTCGCCGGTCACCACGATCGGCATGCTCGCCCAGCGGGTCGTGCAGGCGGCCGCCGTCGAGCCGGACGTGCCCGTGTTCGACCCGGTCAAGGCCGCCGAGCGGGCCGCCCTCGTCGATGCGCTCAAGCTGCTCGAACACCTTGGCGCGATCACCGTCATGGACGGCGCGACCGACTCCTACCTGGACGACGAGGACGCCAAGGTGCTCTACCGGGTCGACACCACCCGCGTGATCAGGCTGCTCGCCGCGCCCGTGCCGCCGTCGAGGATCGCGGCCGGGCAGGCGGGCTCCGGCACGCTCGCCGAGCTGACCGCGGCGCTCGTCGCCGAGTCCCGCTACGGCGCCGACGAGCCGACCGAAACCCAGCGCACCCTCAGGGCCCGCCACTCGCTCGTCCGCCGGCTGCTCGACGAGCCCGTCGTCTACCGCGCCGACCTGACCTCCGCCGAGTCCGGCTACGCCGCCTCGCTCACCGGCCGCCGGATCCTGCGCCGCGCCGCCGAGGAGGCCGGCTTCGTGCTCGAAGAGCGCGCCGAGGGGTTCCTGCTCATCGACCCCGACGGCACCGCCACCGACACCCGGTTCCCCGACGACGGCAGCCACGCCAAGGTGGCCGCCCTGCTGCTGCTCGACCTGCTCGTCTCGGCCGGGCCCATCACCGCCCGGCGGCTCCACGCCGAGGCGGGCGGGCTGCTGCGCCGCTTCCCGCAGTGGGCGAAGGCGTACCAGTCCGACGGCGGCGGGGCGCGGCTGGCCGCCGACGCGCTGGAGGTGCTCACGATGTTCGGGCTGGCCCGCCGCACGGGTGACCGGGTCGCCGCCCTGCCCGCCGCGGCCCGCTACCGGGTCGACCGCGGCACGGCCGTCCAGGAGGATGCATGACAGTCACCGAGCTCACGCCCTCGCGCACCGCGCAGGCCGGTGAGGACCGCTGGGTTCCCGTACGCGCGGGGATCCTGAACGTGTGGCGTTACTACGACGAGGTGTTCGAGTTCCACCGGGGGCGGCTGCTGCTGCGCGGGCCCAACGGCAGCGGCAAGTCCAAGGTCCTGGAGCTGCTGCTGCCGTACCTGCTCGACGCCAGCCTCAAGCCGAGCAGGCTGTCGACGTTCGGCGGCACCGAACGCACCATGCACTGGAACCTCATGGGCGACGGCGCCGCCGGCGCCACCCGGGTCGGCTACGTGTGGATCGAGTTCCGGCACTCCGGCGGACGCTGGTTCACCTGCGGCGCCCGGCTCCAGGCCACCGTCCACACCAAGAACGTCACCGCCGCCTACTTCACGACCGAGTCCCGCGTCGGCACCCCCGACGGCATCCGGCTCAGCGGCGAGAGCGGCCAGCCGCTGACCAAGGTCCAGCTCGCCGACGAGCTCGGCACGTCGGGCACGGTGCACGACTCCGCCGACGCCTACCGCGCCGTCGTGCGCCGGACCCTGTACCGAGGGCTCAACGAACAGCGCTACGACTCGTTGCTCACCGCGCTGCGCCAGCTCCGCACCCCCAAGCTGTCCGAACGCCTCGACCCCGGGCTGCTGTCGGAGCTGCTGTCCAGCGCGCTGCCGCCGCTCGGCGAGGGCGAGATCCACGAGATCGCGGAGGGCTTCGAGCGGCTCGACCGGCAGCGCGAGGAACTGCGGCTGCTCGACCGCGACGTGGAGGAGGCCGACCGGCTGGCCGCCCGGCAGCGCGGGTACGCCCAGCGCGTCCTGCGGGCCGCCGCCGCGGCCGTGACGTCCGCCGGCCGGACGGTGGACTCGCTGGCCGCCGAGGTCCGGGCCAAGCGGGAGGCGCTCAAGGAGGCCGAGGGCGAGCTGGACGCCGCCGCCGTGCGGCTGGCGGAGGAGGAGTCGCAGGAACTGGCGCTGGCCGCCCAGATCGAAGGGCTCAAGGAGAGCGAGGCGTACCAGGCCGGCGGCGAGCTGCACCGGCTGCGTACGGAGGCGCAGGCCGCGCACGAGACGGCGGCCCGGCTGCGTGACCAGGCCGGTGCGGCGGCCCGCGCCTCCTCCGCCAAGGAGGAGCTGGCCGCCCTGGCCCAGGACGGCGCCCGCACGGCCGCCGCGCTGGCCGGCCGCGCCAGGGGCGAGGCCCGCAGAGCGGCCGAACGCGCCGGCCTGCTCGGCGTCCACGAGGAGAGCGCACGCGCCGCCGCCCGCGACGCCCGCGCGGAGCTCGGGGACGGGCCCGGCGGCGAGGCGGCCGGCGCTCCGCCGGGCGGGCCGGACGGCGAGGAGGACGTGCGCAGGGCGCGGGAGCTGCTGCGCGCCGCCGTGTCCAGCAGGGCCGCCCAGATCAGGGAGGTCAGGGCGGGGATCGCGGACCACCACGAGGCGATCGACCGCCGCGCCACCGCCGAGCAGGACCGCGACGTCGCCAGGGACGACCTCGCCGCCGCGAGGGCCGCCCACGACCAGGCCGAGCGCCTGCGCGACGAGCGGGCCCGCGACCTGGCCACGGCCCTGGCCGAGTGGGCCGCCGGCTGCACCCAGCTCAAGCTCGATCCCGGCGAGGCGGCCGAGCCGGCCGGGTCCGAGCAGGCGGACGAGCTGGTCGGCGCCGCCCGCACCGCCGCGGCCGTCCGCTACGCCGCCCGCGAGCAGCACCTGACGGGGCTGCGCGACCGGCTGGTCGCCGAGCGCGCCGACCTGACCAAGGAGCGCGAACGCCTCAACGACCAGACCGTCCTGGCGCCCCCCGCCCCGCCCACCCGTACCGCGAGCCGGCAGGGCCGCCCTGGCGCGCCGCTGTGGCGGGCCGTGGCGTTCAGGTCAGGGCTCGACCCGGTCGCCCAGGCGGGCGTGGAGGCCGCGCTCGAAGCGGCCGGCCTGCTCGACCTGTGGCTGCTGCCCGACGGCGGGTTCGACGCGGGCGAGCACGACGCCTTCGCCGTGGCCTCGCTGGCCAAGCCCGCCCCCGGCTACAGCCTCGCGCACGTGCTGTTCACGGAGGCGGACTCGCCCGTGCCCGCCGACACCGTGCTGTCCGGCATCGCGTTCGCGCCCAGCGCGATCGGCGTCGACCATCCGGCGGTCATCGGCGCCGACGGCACGTGGCGGCTCGGCCTCGCGGCGGGCCGCTGGGTCAAGCCCGAGCCCGCCTACATCGGCGCCACCGCCCGCGAGCGGGCCAGGCGCCGCCGCATCGCCGAGCTGGACGACCGGCTCGGCGAGCTCGCGGGCACGATCGCCGAGTGCGACCACCTGCTCGCCGTCGTCGAGGGCGACCGCGACACGCTCGCCGCCGAACTGCGGCGCAGGCCCGACAGGACACCGTACGCCGAGGCGGTCCAGGAGCTCGACGGCGCGGTACGAGGCGTCGCGTTGCTCGAAGACCGGCTCCACGCCTGCGAGCAGCGCCTGCACGAGCGCGAGCGGGACGTCGCCACATCACTGCGGCGGCTCACCGAGCTGGCCGCGAGCCACGCGCTGCCCACGGGCGCACCCGCGCTCGACAACCTGGAGGAGGCGCTGCGCGCCGCGGAGATGACCGGCACCGTCTGGCACGACCGGCGCGCCGCCGCCCGCACCGCCAGGGAACGCGCCGGGCACGCGCGCGAGACCGCCCGCGAATACCAGGCTCTGGCCGTGGCGGCCGTCGAACGCGCCGAGCAGGCCGCGGCCGCCGCCGTCGTCCTGGCGGAGAAGCTGACCGCCGTCGAGTCCGCCGTCGGCGCCGAGCACCACCAGATGCTCGAACAACTCCAGGAGACCCAGGCCGCCTACCAGGCCTGCCGCCGGCTCATCAAGTCGGTCAACGAGAGCCTGGCCCGGCTCAACGCCAGGCTCGGCCGGCTCAGGGGAGAGCTCGGCACGGCGGAGGAGAAGCACGCCGAGGCGGGGCGGACGCGCGACGAGGTGTGCGAACGGTTCCGGCGGCTGGCGGCCGGCCACCTGCCGGCGGACGCGCGGGTGACGGCCGAGCCGCCCGCGGGCTCCGGGGCCAGGGCGGTGCTGGAGTCGGCCGGGGCCGTCGCCGAGCAGCTGGCGGCCGTGCCGTACGAGCAGAAGAACGTCAGGGAGGCCGAGGCGCGGCTGCAGGACGCCTTCCACCACGCCAGGGAGGTCCTCGCCGGCCGGGCCGACCTGGAGCTGGCGCCCGACGACGACGTGCAGATGCTGACCGCCACCGTGAGCGGCGTGCGGGCGGGGGCCGCGGCTCTCAGCGCGGCCCTGCGCAAGGAGCGCGACGAGCGGCGCTCCGACATCACCGAGGCGGAGCGCGACCTGTTCGACCGGACGCTGGCCGGTGACACGCGCCGGCACCTGGCCGACCGCATCAGGCAGGCGAGTGCGCTGGTCGAGGGCATGAACCAGCGCCTCGAACGTGTCCGCACCGCCTCGCGGGTGGCCGTGCGGCTGGTGTGGCAGGTCGATCCCGCGCAGTCGCCCGGCACCCGCGCCGCCCGCGACCTGCTGCTGCGCGATCCCGCCGGGCTGAGCGAGGCCGACAAGGAGGCCCTCTACGTCTTCTTCAGGGACCGCGTGGAGGAGGCGCGGGCCGACGACTCGTCGGCGAGCTGGGAGGACCAGCTCATGAAGGTGCTCGACTACACCTCCTGGCACCGTTTCGTGGTCAGGCTCGAGCGGGGCGACGGGCAGGGCTGGCAGGACCTGACCAGGAAGCTGCACGGGGCGCTGTCCGGCGGGGAGAAGGCCATCGCCCTGCACCTGCCGCTGTTCGCCGCCGTGGCCGCGCACTACCAGACCGATCCGGGGTGCCCGCGCTTCATCCTGCTCGACGAGGTGTTCGTGGGGGTCGACAGGACCAACCGGGGGCAGGTGTTCGACCTGCTGGTCGATCTGGGGCTGGATCTGGTGCTCACGTCCGACCACGAGTGGTGCGAATATCGGGAACTGGACGGGATCGCGATCCACCAGCTCATCACGGGAGACGGCGACGACGCGGTGACCACGGCCCGGTTCGTCTGGAACGGCTACCGTACGCTGCCCGCCGAATGACCGTCGCCGCGCAGGCGAGATCCGGGCTGGACACGGATTGGCAACAATGTGTGCCGTCACGGATTCCCATCCGTGCGGAAAGAGCTTACCGTAGTATGGGAGCGCTCCCAAAAAGCCGAGAGATGTGATGTGCATGCCCCTCCGCCACGGGTCCCCGCCCGCGACGCCGATCCGGACGGCGGAGCACCTGCTGCCCTCGGTGCCGGCCGGCGTCGGGGAGGCGCGCGCCCTGGTCCGCGCGGACCTGGTCGCATGGGGCCACGACGACCTGATCGACGACTGCCTCATCATCGTCAGCGAACTCGTCACCAACGCCGTGCTGTACGGCGGGTCGGCGTACGCGCTCCGCCTGGAGGACCGCGACGACCGCGTCTACGGTGAGGTGTTCGACCCCGGCGACGGCGTGCCGCGCCCGCGCTCGCCGGGGCCCGACGCGACGTCGGGGCGGGGCCTGCGGATCGTCGCGGCGATCGCCGACGACTGGGGAGTGCGGGCGGCCGACGGCGGCAAGGTCGTGTGGTTCTCGGTCACCGACCCCGCGCCGGCGCGCCCGGCGGCCCTCCAGGTGCCGCCGTCGGACGCGGAACATCCTCGCGACCATTGACGCGCTCCCGACTGCCGAGGGGAGCCGGCTCTCGGCTTCGCCGGCACATCACCCGAACGGTTCAGATCCAGCCGCGCCGGGTCGCCTCCATCGCCACCTGGAAGCGGGTTCGCGCGCCCAGCCGCCGCATCAGCTTCGTGATGTGCCGCTGCACCGTTCGCTCACTCCATCCCAGCGCACGGCTGGCCGCGCGGTCCGTCGCGCCCGACGCCAGGAGCGTGAGCAGCCGTTCCTCGTCGTCGGACAACTCCCCGACCCCCGCCGTCATCCGGACGGGCACGCTGCGCTCCCACAGCGCCTCGAACAACGCCACCAGGGCGTCCAGCAACGGTGACGGGTGGATCAGGTACGACGCCGTGACCGCGTCGTCGCCGGCCCGCAGCAGCGGGATGATGGCGAGCCGGTCGTCGGAGATGGCCAGCTTCATCGGCAGGCCGGCGGCGATCCTGGCCTGTTCCCCGTGCCGCATTCCGGCCGTCACGTCCTCCAGCCAGCCGGGGAGTTCCAGCACGCTGGTGTCGTAGATGACGCGATATTTCACACCGCGCCGGAGCAGGTTGAGCTCGATCGGGTTCGACTCGGTGTGCTGCTGCGGAGCGGCGTACGGCGGCCGGTCGAACCCGCGCATCTGCGCCCGCGTGTCCTGCTGCATCCGCACCCACCGGTGGTTGACCTCGTCGCGGCCCGAGACCACCTCGATCAGCTCGCCGGGGTGGGCGAAGCGGGTGCCGGCTCGGTAGACGTCCATCAGCGACCTGATGTGCGCGCGCACGCCGTCCAGTTCGCGTTCGCGCTCGCGCAGGATGGCCTCCAGGCTGCTGTCGGGCGAGACCGCGACGTAGCGGGTGGGCCGGCCGACCGAGCGGGTGGCCAGCCCGAGTTCCACCAGCGACTGCAGGATGCGCCGCGCGGCCGTGGCGGGCAGGTGGCAGTCGCCGACGATCTCGGTCACCGTCGCCTGCGTCCGGCGGACCAGGGCGTCGTACACCTCCTCGTCCTGGGGCCTGAGTCCGATGGCCTCGAGCACGCCGCTCCTTCTGAATGTCGGGATCACGTCATATGGCGGAAATTCGTCACACATCGATCTTGTCAGGAAATGTCGGGAGATGTCAGCGTTCCAGGTGCACCATCGGCCCCCGTGGCCACAGCACCGAAGGAGCACCATGCCGCCATCCTCCCGACGATCCGCCACGCGTCGCCTGCTCGCCTCACTGTTACCGGCCGTCATGCTCGGCGCGCTGGTAGCGGGCCCGGCCGCGGCGGAGACCCGTACCGCGGATCCGGAGGCCGCACCGAAGATCGACCAGAAGCTGACCGCGCAGCTCAAGAGTGCCGACGCGCGCGTCGAAGCGGCCGTCGTGCTGCGAGTCCCCCACACGCCGCCCGGCGCGCCGGTGTCCCGCGCCGAGGCGCGGGACACGCTGCGGCGCAGCGCCGAGGCCAGCCAGAACCCCGTGGTCCGGCTCGTCACCTCACGCGGCGACCAGGTGGTCAACACCTTCTGGCTGAAGAACATGGTCCTGGTACGGGCCACGCAGGGCACGCTGAACGCCCTGGCGGAGCTTGAGACGGTCGAGCGCATCATCCCCAACTTCACCTTGACCGCGCCCGACCCCGGGAAGGGCGCCACCACCAAGGCCGCAGGAGCCTCCACGTGGGGCATCGCCAAGATCGGCGCCGACCGGGTGAACAGCGAGCGCGGGCTCACCGGCAAGGGCGTGCACGTGGCCGTGCTCGACACCGGCATCGACATCACCCACCCCGACCTGCAGGGCAAGCTCGTCACCGCCGACCCCTCGGACCCGAGGCATCCGGGCGGCTGGATCGAGTTCGGCCGTGACGGCATGCCGGTGGCCTCGGAGCCGCACGACAGCAGCTCTCACGGGACACATGTGGCGGGCACGATCGCGGGCGGCGACGCCTCCGGCACCCGCATCGGCGTGGCGCCCGGCGTCAGCCTGATGGGCGCCCTGGTCATCCCCGGCGGGCAGGGCACCTTCGCCCAGGTGATCGCCGGCATGCAGTGGGCGATCGCGCCGTTCTCGGCCGACGGGACCAAGGTGGGCGAGCCGGCCGACATCGTCAGCATGTCGCTGGGCGGCGAGGGCTACGCCGACGAGATGATCCAGCCGGCCAGGAACATCTACTACGCGGGCGCGTTCCCGTCGTTCGCCATCGGCAACAACTGCCGCCCCGGCTCGTCGGGCAGCCCGGGCAACGTGTACGAGTCCGTGGCCGTGGGCGCGACCGACGCCGACGACAACGTGCCCGACTTCTCCTGCGGCGGGGTGGTCGACCGGACCGACTGGGTCGACGCCCCGCCCGAGTGGCCGGACTCGTACGTCGTGCCCGACGTGTCGGCGCCCGGCGTCGACGTGCTGTCGTCCATGCCCGGGGGCGGGTACCAGGCGCTCAACGGCACCTCGATGGCCACGCCGCACGTGTCGGGCACGGTCGCGCTCATGATGGAGGCCCGTCCTGACCTGACCGTGGACGCCGCGCTGGACATCTTGACCGGCACGGCCGTCTCCGACGACCGGTACGGCCCTCGCCCGAACCCCCGCGTCGGCGCCGGCCGGATCGACGCCTACGCCGCCGTCGCGGAGGCCGCGCTCGAAAGCGGCGTGCGCGGCGTCGTCACCGACGAGCGCACCCGCGGGCCGCTGGCCGGCGTGAAGGTGGCCAGGACGGACGGGCGCAGCGTCGAGACCGGCGAGGACGGGCGTTTCGAGCTGCGACTGCCCGAGGGACAGCACCGCCTGACGCTGTCCCGGTTCGGTTACGAGGACCGCACGGAGACCGTACGCGTCCGGGCCGGCCACCTCTCCGACGAGCGTATGAAACTGGAGCGTACGAACTGGGGCACGCTGTCCGGGCGGGTGACCTACGGGCCGACCGGGTCGACGGTGCCCGGCGCCACGGTCACGGTGCTCGACGTGCCCGACGACCTGTCGGCCACCACCGACAAGCACGGCCGCTACACCATCAAGGACGTCCCCTACGGCGACGACTACCGCGTCTCCGCGAACGCCCCCGGCATCTCACGCTCGGAGCCCGCGCAGACGAGCGTCGGCCGAGGAAGGAACACCACCGACCTGACCCTCCCACGGCGTCCCGGCACCGAACGGGTGTCGCTGGGTACCGACGGCCGCCAGGCCAACCACGAGACGTGGTGGCCGGAGCTGAGCGGGGACGGGAACGTCGTGGTGTACGCCAGCTTCGCCTCCAACCTCGTCAGCGACGAGGACACCAACGGCGAACTGGACATCTTCGCCACCGACCTGCGGACCAGGACGACCGAGCGGGTGTCGGTGCCGACCGGCGGAGGCCTGGGCGACTCGTTCTCCCTGTCGCCGACGGTCAGCCACGACGGGAGGTTCGTCGGCTTCACCAGCGGGTCGACCAACCTGGTGCCCGGCGACACGAACGGGCAGACCGACGCGTTCGTGCGCGACCGGCAGACCGGCACGACCGAGCGGATCTCCCTGTCGTCCGAGGGCGCCCAGGGCGACGGGCTCTCCGGCGCGCCGGACTTCTCGTCGGACGGCCGGTTCGCCGTCTTCGTCAGCGACGCCGCCAACCTCGTGCCCGGCGACACGAACGGCCGCGCCGACATCTTCCTGCGCGACCGCCAGGCCGGCACGACCGAGCGGATCTCCGTCGCCCACGACGGCTCGCAGGCGGCCGACCAGTCCCGCGAGCCGTCCATCAGCGCCGACGGCCGTTTCGTGGCCTTCCAGAGCGACGCGGACGGCCTCGTCCCCGGCGACGACAACGGCGAGACGGACGTCTTCGTCCTTGACCGCGAAACCGGCGCGCTCAAGCTGGTCGTGTCCCCGCACCCGGAGACCGACACCAGGTCCCCGGTGCTCAGCGCCGACGGCAACGCGCTGGCCTTCACCAACGGCGTCGGGCTCGGCCAGATCTATGTCCAGGACCTGACGACCGGCAAGTCCACGCTGGTGTCGGCGAACAAGGACGGAGGCGAGGCCTCCAACATGTCGTTCGCGCCGTCGCTCAGCGCCGACGGGAGCCTGGTCGCCTTCTACAGTCTCGCCGACGACATCGTCGAAGAAGACACCAACAGGTCCAACGACGTGTTCGTCCGCGACGTCGCGGCCGGCACCAGCAGGAAGATCTCAGGAGCTCCCAAGGGAGCCGAGGGCGACGGCGGGGCCGACATGCCGTCCATCAGCGCCGATGGAAGGTACGTGGCCTTCGAGAGCTCCGCGGGGAACCTCGTCGAAGGCGACACCAACCACCGCTCCGACGTCTTCGTGCACGACCTGACCCCCGGCCCCGAGCCGCTGTTCGCACCGAGCGACCTGAAGATCACCCCGGAGCACTCCCGGTCGGGGCGCGTACGGGTGCGGGCCCAGGTGAAGAACGTGGGGGAGCGGGCCGGCGAGTACGCGGCCGTCTTGCGAGTGAACGGCCAGGAGGACCAGAGCAGGACCCTGTCCCTGCGGCCGGACAAGAGCGGGCGCGTCTCGTTCGACGTACGGCGTGGCGAGCCCGGCACGTACACCGTCGACCTCGGGCCCCTGTCGGGACGGTTCACGGTCCGCCACTGACGACCGACCGGCCGGGCCGCGCGGCGCGAAGCGGCCCGGCCGGCCGGTCACCGGCGCTTTCAAGGGGCCGCGGTCACGTGCTCGTTCGCTGAGAAGGGCGGACGTCACGGGGGCGGTGGGAGCTCGCCGGAGCCGCGGACGATCAGCCGGGTGGGCACCACCTGCCTGCGGGCCTTGGAGCGGTCGCCGTCCAGCCGCGACAACACCAGCTCCGCCGCCGCGGCCCCCATCCCCGCCGGATCCTGGGCCACCACCGTCAGCGGCGGGTCGAGGACCTCGGCCAGCGGCAGGTCGTCGAACCCGACCAGCGCGACGTCGGTGCGCCGCGCCCGGGCCAGCGCCACCACCGCGCCCATCGACGCGAGGTTGTTGGCCGCGAACAACGCCGTCGGCGGGTCGCTCAGCGCCAGCAACCGCAGGGTGGCCTGGGCCGCGGCATCCTGGTCGTGCCCGGTCTCCGCCAGTGAGCGGTCGAACGGCAGCCCCGCCCGCTCGAGCGCGTCGCGGTAGCCCTGGAAACGTTCGCGGCGGGTGTAGAGGGAGGCGGGCAGGTCGCCCACGAAGCCGATGCGGCGGTGGCCGTACGCGATCAGATGGGCGACGCCGGCCCGCGAGCCCTCCCGGTTGGCGCTGACCACGCTGTCGGCGGTCAGGCCCACCGCCGGGCGGTCGAGAAAGACGATCGGCAGCCCGGCCACCCGCTCGCCGCGCAGCCGCCGGTGCTCGCTGGTGGCCGACGGGACGATCATGAGGGCGCTCACCCTGCGGGCCAGGAACGTCGCGATCAGCGACTCCTCCAGGGCGGCCGTCTCGCTCGACGAGCCGACGATGAGCGTCAGCCCGCGGGCCCTGACGGCGCTCTCGACGCCGCCCGCGACCGTGCCGAAGAACGGGTTGCCCATCTCGGGGATGACCAGGCCGATCGCGGCGTCACGCGCGCCGACCCGCATGTTGCGGGCCATCAGGTTGGGCTGGTAGCCGAGCTTCTTGACGGCCGCCAGCACGCGCTCGCGGGTCTCGACGGCGACCGGGCCGTCGTCGTTGAGCACCCGCGAGACGGTCTTGGCGGTGACGCCGACCTCGCGCGCCACATCTGTCATCGTCGGACGCCGCATCCCGCCCATGCTAATGACCCGTCACAGCGGCAGGCGGAGTACGGGAACGTGTCACGACAGCCCGATCGCCTCCGCCGCGTCCTTGTCGGTCACCACGGACCTGCCCTCCGACAGCTGGATGGCGCCCGTCATGATGGCGACCACCTCGGCCATGCTGTGGTCGCCGGGAACGATCTCGGCGACCCTGCGGCCCAGGCGCTGGATGTGGACGCGGTCGGCGATCTCGAACACGTGCGGCATGTTGTGGCTGATCAGCACCACCGGCGTGCCGCGGTCGCGGACCTGCCTGATCAGGTCGAGCACCTGGCCGGACTCCTTGACCCCGAGCGCCGCCGTGGGCTCGTCCATCACCACGACGTTCGTGGCCCACGCCACCGCCCTGGCCACGGCCACGCCCTGCCGCTGCCCGCCCGACAGCGACTCGACCGGCTGGGTGAGCGAGCGCAGCCCGATCTTGAGCTCGGCCATGTGCCTGGCCGACTCCTCGCGCATGCGCTTCTTGTCGAGCATCCGGAAGACGCGGCCGAGGATGCCCGGCTTCCGCAGCTCCCTGCCGAGGAACATGTTCGTCGCGATGTCCAGCGAGGCCGCGACCGCGAGGTCCTGGTAGACGGTCTCGATGCCGTGCCTGCGGGCGTCGAGCGGGTCGCGGAACCGCACCGGCTTCCCGTCGAGCAGGATCTCGCCGGAGTCCGGCTGCAGCGCGCCCGTCAGCGCCTTGATCAGGCTGGTCTTGCCGGCGCCGTTGTCGCCGATGACCGCGAGCACCTCGCCGGGCATCAGGTCGAAGTCGGCGCCGTCGAGCGCGGTCACGTGGCCGTACTTCTTGACCAGGCCGCGCGCCTGGAGCACGGGTGCGGTCATCGGGTCCTCCTGCGGGAGAGCTGGTCGACGGCGACGGCGAGGATCACCAGGATGCCCGTGATGAGCGTCTGGTAGATCGACGGTACGCCCATCAGCTGCAGGCCGTTCCTGAACACCCCCACGATGAGGGCTCCGACCAGGGTGCCCAGCACCATGCCCCGGCCGCCGAACAGGCTGGTGCCGCCGAGCACGACCGCCGTGATGCTGTCGAGGTTGTCGGTCTGGCCGGCCTGCGGGTCGCCCACGCCGGTACGCGAGACGAGCAGCAGGGCCGCGATGCCGTACACGAAGCCGGCCAGCGTGTAGACGCCCACGGTCAGCCGCCGCGTCCTGATGCCGGTCAGCCGGGCCACCTCGGGGTTGTTGCCCAGCGCGTACACGTGCCGGCCCCACGCGGTCGAGCCCAGCAGGTACGCGAACAGCAGGAACAGCAGGATCGTCAGCAGCGAGCCGTAGGTGACGTTCGTCTGGCCGACCTGGAACGTCTGACCGAGGAACGTCAGCAGCGGCGGCAGGTCCGTGACGGTCTGCTCGCCGGAGTAGATGTGGGTGAGCGCGAACGCCACGTTCAGCATGCCGAGCGTCACGATGAACGGCGGCAGCGAGATCCGCGTCACCAGCAGCCCGTTGACCAGCCCGAACCCGGCGCAGACCGCGAGCCCGGCGGCGACCGCGAGCAGCGGGGGCAGGCCGCTGTCCACCGCCAGCTTCGTCATCACGATGCCGCCGAACGCCATGATCGCGCCGTTGGCCAGGTCGATGCCCGCGGTGAGGATGATCAGGGTCTGCCCGATGGCCAGCGTGCCGACCACCATGACCTGCTGGATGATCAGCGAGAAGTTCGTCCCGGTGAAGAACTGGTCGGTGTTCAGGCCGAAGTACAGGCAGGCCAGCAGGAGCGCGGCGAGCGGGCCCGCGACGGGGGTGCTGATCAGGCGGCGCGGCAGCGACGCTTCCATCACGGCCACGATCAGCCCCAGCAGTTCGCCAGGCCGAAGGCGGTGTCCTCGGCCTCGACTCCGTCGGCCGCCTTGTCGGTGATCAGGGTGACGCCGGTGTCGGTGTAGCCGGAGGGCTTCTGGCCGCCCTTGGCGTACGAGGCCACCGCCTTGACACCGTCCTCGGCCATCTTGAGCGGGTACTGCTGGCTGGTCGCGGCGATCTGCCCGGACTGCACGGCCTTGACGCCGGTGCAGCCGCCGTCCACCGAGACGATCAGCACCTCCTTCTCGCGGCCCTTGGCCTTCAACGCCGTGTACGCGCCCAGCGCGGCGGGCTCGTTGATGGTGTAGACGAGGTTGATGTCGGGGGCCTTCTGCAGGCAGTTCTCCATCGCGGTCTGGCCCTTGGCCTGGTCGCCCCTGGTGTCCTGGGAACAGACGACCGACGGGTCGCCCTCCTGGATGCCGAACCCCTTCAGGAAGCCGTCGTGCCTCAGCTTGCCGACCGTGATGCCGGGGGCGAGGTCAAGAGTGGCGATCTTGGCGGGTTTGCCGGCCATGGCGGCCTTGGCGTACTGGCCGATCAGCTCGCCCGCCTTGAGGTTGTCGGTGGCGAACAGCGCGTCGGTGGCCTCCTGCGGCTCCGTGGGGGTGTCGAGGGCGATGACGAGCACGCCCGCGTCGCGCGCCTTCTTGATGGCCGGGACGATGGCCTTGGTGTCGCTCGGGGTGATGAGGATGCCCTTCACGCCGGCGGCGACCATGTTCTCGATGGCGGTGATCTGGGCGGCGTTGTCGCCGTCGAACTTGCCCGCCGCGCTCATCAGCTCCATGCCGCCGGCCTGGGCCGCCTTCTGCGCGCCCTCCTTCATCTTGACGAAGAACGGGTTGGTCTCGGTCTTGGTGATCAGTCCTACCTTGGGGGCGGCGGAGTCGCTTCCCCCGCCGCTGCCGCCGCAGCCGGTGACGAGAAGCGCGGTGACGAGGAGGCCGGCCGAAAGCTGTGCATTCATGGCGCTGTCCTATCAGGGGGGATCCGATGTCATCGTTGACATATGTCAACGTTGACATCTTCCGTGCTGCGATGATGAACTCCGATCCTGGAAACGTCAATGCCCTGCTGCCGTAACGAATCGGCAACATGCCAGAGAGGCAGGTCCGATGATCGCCGTCCTGGGCGAGTGCGTCGCCGACAGCTTCACCACGCGCCACCCGGCCGCGCCCAGCGGGCCCGCCCCCACCACGCCCGCCGACCCTGCACCGCCCGCCGGCGACCCGCCCACCCCGGTCGGCGGCGCATCGCGACCCGGCGGTGAGCCGCCGGGCGAAGGCGGTCGGCCGGTCGGTGGTGAGGTGCGGCCGGGCGAGAAGACCGAAGGGCTGGCGCTGCGGGTGCTGCCGGGCGGGGGGCCGGCGAACACGGCGGTGGCGCTGGCCAGGCTCGGCACTCCCACCCGCTTCCTGGGCCGCCTTTCGCGTGACGTGTTCGGCGAGATGTTCCGCGACCGCTTCACCGCCTCCGGCGTGGACCTGTCGGCGTGCGTCGAAGCCGAGGAGCCGAGCACGCTCTCCGTCGCCGCTCTCGACCCGCACGGACGGGCGGCCTTCACGTTCTACTCCGACGGCGCGGCGGACTGGCAGTGGCGGCCGCACGAGCTGGACGCGCGGCGCGTGGGCCCCTTCAGGTGCCTGCACACGGGCTCGATGGCACTGGTCGGAAAGCCGGGACGGGAGGCGGTCGAGGAGTTCGCGAGCTCCGCCGCCGAGCATGCGACGATCTCGATCGACCCGAACGTGCGTCCCAGCTTCGCCACCAGAGACGACTATCAGGTCACCCGCTGGTGCGAGTGGACCGACATCCTCAAGCTCAGCGACGACGACCTGGACTTCCTGCTGCCCGGCACGTCGATGGAGCGTGCCTGCGACACCTGGCACGCCGCCGGCGCCCGCCTGATCGTCGTCACCAGGGGTGCGGCGGGCGCCATGGTGTCGGTGGACGGCGAGCGGGCGGGCGTGCGGGCACCGGAGGTGGACGTGGTGGACACGGTCGGCGCTGGCGACGCCTTCACCGCCGGGCTGCTGCACGCCTTGGACGCCCAGGGCCACCTGGGCGGGCGTCTCGACGATCTGGACCTCGCGACGGCGGTGGCGGCGGCCGGCTTCGCCACCCGGGTGGCGGCCCTGACGTGCTCAGTGGCAGGCGCCAACCCACCCTGGTCCCACCAGCTCACCACCCCCGCCCCGCGATGACCCCGAAGCGACCGACCCGGCAGGACCATGGGGCGCCCGCTCCGGCATGATCCGACCGCCTCTGGCTGGCTCCGGCCAGCGGGGGACGCGACGCACGGCGGATGGATCACGTGGGGCGCAGGCCGGCGAAAAGGTCTTCCTCGCGGGCGGGGGCGTCGACCTTGCACAACTTGCGCTCGAAGGCCTCGCGGGAGAACGCCTGCTGCTGGATGTGCTCAGGCATGTCCAGCACGAAGATGCTCTGCCCCTGGCTCTCGTGCGCCTTGAGCGCCTTGAGCTTGCGCTCGGTGTAGGGGCCGACGTCGACGAGGGTGGTGACCCGCTCGTCCGGGGTGCCGAAGTCGCCGGACGGCTCGAAGCCGAGCTCGACGCCGTGCTCGCGCAGCAGCTCGAACATCTTTTTCATCTCGGCGCGGGGCATGGCCGTGTAGTAGAACTTCTCGGGGATGCCGGTCGCCTCGACGGCCGCGACCGTGACGCGGTGCGCCTGGACGTGGTCGGGATGGCCGTAACCGCCGCCGCCGGTCTCGTCGTAGGTGACCACGACCTGCGGCCGGTAGCGCTCCATCAGCGCGCCCAGCCTGGCGGCCGCCACCTCGACCGGCACGTTGGCGAACGCGCCGGCGTGGGCGTTGCCCTCCCATCCGTCCATGCCCGAGTCGCGGTAGCCGAGCAGCTCCAGGTGGTCGACGCCCAGGTGGGTGACCGACTCGCGCAGCTCGGCGAGCCGCCGCTCGGCGACCGCGGCGTCGTCGTGCCCGGCCTCGCCCGGCTTGACGCCACCCTCGGCGTCGCCCTGCTCGCCGTTGGTGCAGGTGACCAGGACGGTGCGGATGCCTTCGTCGGCGTAGCGGGCAAGGATGCCGCCAGTGCTCAGGCACTCGTCGTCGGGGTGGGCGTGCACGACCATCAGGGTGAGTTGCGGGTCCATGACCGGAACACTAGCGGCCGGTTCCGACAGTTGCGGCCCGCCGCGAGCTCGGCGCCGGCCCGGAGGCGCTCGGGGCCGGCGCTCAGGGCCGGTGTGCGCGGTGCTCGCGTACCTGGAGGATCAGCACGCCGTCACGTGCGGCCGCCGGTCCTGGCGAGGTCGCCGGCGCGGAGCCGGGCGGCCGCGGCGGCGGCGCGGCCGCCGAGGTGGTCGGCGAGCGCCGCCTGCTTGAGCCAGTTGTACGGGCTGCACGGCCGCACGTTGATCCGCTCGCTCACCAGCGCCCGCGCGACGTCACGAAGCCCCGCCCGCAGGGCCGCCTCCAGCAGCGTCTTCTGCACGGCGTCCCGCTGCGCGTGGCTGCCCCCGAACTCGTTGACCCGATGCCTGATGGGATAGAGCAGCTCCACCACCGAGGCGTGGTCGCCGCGCCCGAACGCCACGATGGCCCGGCACACCGGCAACCCGACCTGCAGCGTCATGGTGTGGTTGGTGACGCCGGGACGCGGCTCCCGCACGTACGCCTCCCGCTCCGCGATCAGCCGCTCGGCGTCGCCGATGCGACCGGCGCCGACGTACGCCATGACCGCGTGCATGTCGTTGAACGCGTAGAACGGCTCCGCCACCCGCGGCGGCCAGGCGGCGGCCAGCGCGCGCCAGCGTTCGTGCTGCTCCGAGCCCTCCAGGTGGAGGCGCCAGAGCAGGGCGGCGGCGTCGAGCAGCTCCATGCACGACTGCCCGTCCGCCAGCACCGCGTCGTAGATCTCCAGCACCCGCGCCACGTCGCCGGACTCCAGCGCGTACAGGCAGTAGTGCCACCAGGTGTGGACGTTGAAGAACGTGCCGGTGGACCAGTCGGGCAGCCGCGCGTCGAGGTAGCGCAGGCCGTGGCCGAAGCGGCCCTGCATCTCGTACGTGTGCGCCACCGCGTGGATGCCCCACACGTCGCGCGGGTTGAGCTCGACCGCGCGCAACCCCACCTCCTCCGACCGGTCGTAGTGGCCCGCCTCTTCGAGGCCGAAGGCGTACATGCCCAGGACGTGCCCGAAGTGCCGGTCGTCCGGGCGCCAGGCGTTCAGCGCGCCGCCGACGCGGTCGCGCAGCGAGCGTGCGTCGCCGGTGAAGAAGTCGATCTGGTGGCCTGCCACCAGCGCCAGGGCGTCGCGCGGGTGCTCCACGGTGATCCAGGCCAGCAGCGTGCCGCACCGCAGGAAGTCGCCGTCGAGCAGCGCCTGCACGGCGGCCACGTGCGCGCGCTCGCGGGGGAGCAGCGACGCCTCGTCGCCCGCGCGGCGGAACGCCCCGAACCGCGCCCGGGCCTCGCGCGCGTCGCCGGCCTCGGTGGTGAGCAGCCCCAGGTAGGCCGACAGGACGTTGCCCATCGGGAAGGCGGGGGAGTCGGCCAGCGCCGCCCTCGTCTCCGCGGCGACCTCTGCCCGGAAGTGCAGCAGCTCGTGGACGGCCCGGTCGTAGTGCCGCGCCGCGGCGGCGCTCGCCCCGCTCATCGCCAGGCCGTGCTGGTCGTCGAACACAGCTCCAATGTAACGGGGGGTTCACCCGTCCCGCGGGCCAGGGACCGTGCGTATCAGACCGTTCGCGTGCAGAGCTCGCATCACCTTCACACCTGCGGCGGATGCGATGCCGAACTCTTACGGGCAACGACCGGGACGGCCCGCCGGGTTCCCCGAGCCAGCTCTGTTGCCCTTCGCGCGCGACGGTCATCCCGGACCCAGCTTGACGGGGACGGCCGAAGTCCTCCCAGACCAAGCCGCGGCGAGTTACGGGGCCATCTCATGGGCACCTCCCGTCCTCGACATTGGCACGTCGGCCCGGCGCCGTCCAGTGAGGGCTGGTTAATTGAGTTGAACTCAACTAACTTGGGGGTGTGGAGCCCCTGACCGAACGCGCCGCCACCACCCGCCGCCGCATCCTCGAGGCCGCCGCGGCCGAGCTCATCGAGACCGGTGACGTCGAGGTCGCGGCCGTCGCCCGCCGCGCCGGGCTCAGCGTCGGCCTGCCCTACCGCTACTTCGGCACCCGCAGCGGGCTGATGAGCGCCCTGCTCGCCGACTTCTACGAGCGCCTCGTGACCGAGACCGTGCTCGGCCACTTCGACGGCACCACCTGGCTCGACCGCTGGCGGGCCCAGCTCACCGTGTGGGTCGACTGGGTGTACGACGAGCCGCTCGCGCCCGTCGTGCTCGGCCGCATGGTCGGCGACGCCCAGGTCGCCGCCATGGAGGCCCGCTGCGCCCGGCAGGTCATCGCCCTCGGCGCCGAGCACGTCGCCGCCGGTCAGGCCGAAGGGTGCGTCACCCCGGGCCGCGACCCCGGCCTCATGTCGGCCGCCGTCGTCGGCGGCATGCGCTCGATCCTCGCGGTCGTGCTCGACCAGGACCCGCGCCCCGGCCGGGCCGCCGTGCTCCAGGAGATCTGGGAGTTCACCACCGCCGCGCTCGGCGCCGCACGCGCGGAGGCGTCATGACCGGGACGGGGGCGATGTCCGCGCTGCACCGCGACGGCCACCTGGTCCTGCGCGACCTGCTGACCCCGGCCGGCTGCCGCCGCATCCGCGAGGAGCTGGCCCCGCTGCTCAGGCCCGCCGGCCGCGACCCGTTCCGTTCGCGCCACACCCACCGCGTGTACGGCGTGCTGCACAACACCCGCGCCACCGACCCCCTCATCGACCACCCCGGCGTGCTCGCGCTCGTCGACCGGCTGCTGCTGCCCAACTTCCTGCTCTCGCAGCTGGAGGTCGTCGAGGTGGGCCCCGGAGCGCCCGCCCGGCCGCCGGCCTACGACGACCGGCACTACCCGGTGCCCCGCCCGCGCCCCGCGCTGTCCGTCGCCGCGCTCTGGACCCTCGACCCGGGCACCACGCTCACGGTGTGGCCGGGCAGCCACCGCTGGGCGGGCCGCCATCCCGCCACGGCGGGCGTGCTGCTGGCGCCCCCGCCGGGCTCCTGCACCCTGCTCCTCGGCACGCTGTGGCACGCCCGGCCCCCGCAGCGGGGGCAGTCGCACATGACCGTCACCACGCACTACTGCGAGCCCTGGCTGCGCACGAGGGAGGCGTTCCTCCTGTCCCCGGGCAGGGACGTGGCCAGGCAGCTGAGCGCCAGGACCCGCCGCATGCTGGGGTACAGCATCCACCCGCCCGAGCTGGGGCTGGTGGACGGCATGCACCCGCACCGGCTCTTCGCCTGATCCACGCCCCGCCGGGCGGGCCTTCCGGCTCGAAGGCGGCGTTCGAAGGGGGGCGGGCTCAGATCAGGCCGAGAGCCAGCATCGCGTCGGCGACCCGCCGGAACCCGTCGATGTTGGCCCCGGCCACGTAGTCGCCCGGCATGCCGTACTCGTCGGCGGTCCGCAGGCAGCGGTCGTGGATGTCGCGCATGATCTCCTCAAGCCGGTGCTCGGAGAACTCGAACGTCCACGAGTCGCGGCTGGCGTTCTGCTGCATCTCCAGCGCGCTGGTCGCCACGCCGCCCGCGTTGGCGGCCTTGCCCGGCCCGAACGCCACGCCCGCATCCAGGAACACCTTGATGCCCTCCGGCGTGGTGGGCATGTTCGCGCCCTCGCCGACGGCGATGCAGCCGTTGCCGACCATGACGGCGGCGTCGCGGCCGGTGATCTCGTTCTGCGTGGCGGACGGCATCGCCACCTCGCACGGCACCTCCCACACGCTGCGGCCCGCCACGAAGGTGGCGTTGTGGCCGCGGCGCTCGGCGTACACGTTCAGGCGGCCGCGCTCGACCTGCTTGATCTGCTTGAGCAGGTCCAGGTCGATGCCCTTCTCGTCGAGGACGTAGCCGGAGGAGTCGGAGCACGCGACGACCCGGCCGCCGAGCTGCTCGATCTTCTCGATGGTGTAGACCGCCACGTTGCCGGAGCCGGACACCACGACGCGCCGGCCGTCGAACGACGTGCCGCGCGCTTTCAGCATCTCGTCGACGAAGAACGCGCACCCGTAGCCGGTGGCCTCCGTGCGGACCTGCGCGCCGCCGTACGCCAGGCCCTTGCCGGTGATGACGCCCGACTCGTAGCGGTTGGTGATGCGCTTGTACTGGCCGAACAGGTAGCCGATCTCCCGCCCGCCGACGCCGATGTCACCGGCGGGCACGTCGGTGTACTCGCCGATGTGCCGGTAGAGCTCCGTCATGAAGCTCTGGCAGAAGCGCATGACCTCGCGGTCGGAACGGCCCTTCGGATCGAAGTCGGAGCCGCCCTTGCCGCCGCCGATCGGCAGGCCCGTCAGGCTGTTCTTGAAGATCTGCTCGAACCCCAGGAACTTGACGATCCCGAGGTAGACCGACGGGTGGAAACGCAGCCCACCTTTGTACGGCCCCAGAGCGCCGTTGAACTCCACCCGGAAGCCGCGGTTGATCTGCACCTCGCCACGGTCGTCGGCCCACGGCACCCGGAAGATGATCTGCCGTTCGGGCTCGCAGATACGCTCTATGATCTTCGACTCGGCGTATTCGGGGTGCTTCCCGAGAACCGGGCCGATGCTCTCGAGCACCTCGCGCACAGCCTGGTGGAACTCCGTCTCACCGGGGTTGCGGCGAAGGACGTTGTCGTAGATCGACGACAGCTTCTCGTGCAACGCGTACTCCTCAGCTCACTGCATGCGTTCCTCACTGTAAGGGGAGGCTTGATGTGACCTGCACCCGTATGACCCCTTAGCGGGGATCTGGTGTCGCCTCTGTGCGCCTGGGCACCGCCGGTCAGCGGAACGCAAAATCTTCCGCGCGGGCGTCACAGGCGGGTGCGCCGCCCTGTCCTAGCTCGCGAGCGGGGGCGAACGGTGCTCCCGGCGGACGGGGAGGAACGTCATGAGGATCGTGGTCATCGGCGGGACCGGCATGATCGGGTCGAAAGTCGTGGCCAAGCTCGGCGAACGTGGCCACGAGGCGGTGCCGGCCTCGCCGAACACCGGCGTCGACACGCTCACCGGGGAAGGGCTGGAGGAGACGCTGGCCGGTACGCAGGTGGTGATCGACGTGTCGAACTCGCCGTCGTTCGAGGACGCCGCCGTACGGGAGTTCTTCGAGACCTCCACGCGCAACCTGCTGGCCGCCGAGGAGGCGGCCGGAGTCGGGCACCACGTCGCGCTGTCCGTGGTCGGCGCCCGGCGGCAGCGGGGCAAGGGCTACTTCGGGGCCAAGGCCGCCCAGGAGGAACTGATCGAGAAGTCCTCGATCCCGTTCTCGATCGTGCGCGCCACGCAGTTCTTCGAGTTCGCCCGCGGCATCGCCGACGGCGCCACCGAGGACGGCACCGTACGGATCGCGCCGGTGTGGTTCCAGCCCATCGCCGGCGAGGAGGTCGCCACGGCGGTCAGCAGGGTCGCGGAGGGCACCCCGCTGAACGGCGGCCTCGACGTCGCCGGGCCCGAGCGGGTGCTGATGGACGACTTCTTCCGCGACGCCCTGACCGCCTGGAAAGACCCGCGCCAGGTCGTCACCGACCCGGAGGCCCGTTACTTCGGCCTCCACCTCGACCAGGACACGCTGGTGCCCGTCGAGGACACGATCCGCGGCGAGATCACCTACGACGGCTGGCTCGGCGAGTAGCCCGCCCATCCCGTCAAGGAGGAACCCACCATGAGGGAACACCGATCGAACGCCTGGCAGACGGCGATCACCATCGTGCAGGAGGCAAAACCGCCGTACATTCCCGAGGGAGCGCACGAGATGACCCTGGTCGTCGAATATCCGCCCGGAGATCCCGGCGCGCCGCCGCACCGCCACTACGGACCAGCCTTCGGCTACGTGCTGGAAGGCGAGATGCTGCTGGAGCTCGAAGGCGAGCCCGAGCGGGTCGTACGCGCCGGTGAGGCGTTCTGGGAGCCCGGCGGGGACGTCATCCACTACCAGGACGGCAACAACCGCGACGACATCCCGCTCCGGTTCCTCGTGACGATGTTGTGCGAGCCCGGCAAGCCGATGCTCACCCTGGTGGACGACGAGGAGCTCGCCCAGCGAGCCGACCGGCGCGCCGCCCGCCCCGTCTGACCGCCCGCGGTCAGGCCCGGGGGAGCAGGCGGGGGGCGAGCCGCGCCAGCTGGTCGACCGTGGTCGTCAGGTCGTCGGCCAGCGGGTGGAGCAGGACGTGGTCGGCGCCGGCGGCGAGGTGCCGCTCCGCCCGGGCGGCGATGGCCTCGTCGTCCCCCCAGGCCACGATGGCGTCGACGAGGCGGTCGCTGTACCCGCCGTCGAGATCGGCGTCGCCGTACCCGAGCCTGCGGTAGTGGGCGGTGTAGGCGTTCTCGCTGCCGCCGGCGCCGAAGAGGGCGCGGATCCGTCCCCTGGCGCGGACCTCGTCGGTGTCGAGGAGGAGGGCCAGGTGCGGGATCACCAGGGGCCCGGGGCCGAGAGCGTCGCGCGCGGCCCGGGTGTGCTCGACGGGTTGCAGGAAGGGGTGGACGCCGCCGGCCCGTCCGGCGGCCAGCCGGTGCGCCTTGGGGCCGAGGGCGGCCAGGACGCGCGGGTAGCGGGCTTCCGGCAGGACGCGGGTGGCGGCCTCGTCCATGGCGTCCAGGTAGGCGCGCAGCCCGGCCAGCGGACGCTCGCCGCCGTGGCCGCCGAGGCCGAGGATCACGCGGTCGGGGTACGCCTCGGCGAGCGTGGCCGCACCGCTGTGGGTCGCCCGCGGGTCGCGCATGTTGATGTTGGCGACGCCGGCGCCCGCGACCAGTCGTTCGGTGGCGGCGAGCACCACGGCCAGCTGGGTGAGGATGTCACGCCCGGCGACGGGGGCGGCCGCGGGAGGCTCGCCCGTCCACACCGAGCCGTACCCGAGTCGCTCGATCCGCGCGAACTGCTCCCGTTGCCTGGCCACCGGCGTGTGCAGCAGCGTCATCGGCGCGATCCACACGCCGAAGCGGCCGAGGCGGTCCTGTGTCGGGGTCATCGGCACTCCTGTCCGAGCTTAGCGGAGCCAGCCTCCGCTTATTGGGAGACTACGATACGGAAGGAGGCTCCGGTTCGTGCACCCCAGGAGGCGGATGTGGCCGACACCACCACCCGGCGCGCCATGCGGGCCGACGCGCGGCGCAACCGCGACCGGCTGCTGGCCGAGGCGCGCACCGCCTTCCTGGACCACGGCACCGACGCCTCGCTGGAGGACGTCGCCGCGCGCGCCGGGGTCGGCGTCGGCACCCTCTACCGGCACTTCCCCACGCGGGAGGCGCTGCTTGCGGAGCTGCTGCGCGAACGATTCGACACCCTCGCCGCGGGCGCGCGGCAGCTCGCCGCCCACCCGTCGCCCCGCGAGGCGCTGGTCACCTGGACGCTCGACTTCGTGCGGACCACCACCGTCTACCGTGGGCTCACCGCGGCGGTGACGGCGACGCTGCACGACCCGGCCTCGGCCCTGCACGCCTCCTGCGAGACGATGCGCGGCGCGGCGACGGCGCTGCTGACCCGCGCGCAGGAGGCGGGCGAGGTGCGCGCCGACGTCGCGCCGCTGGAGTTCCTGGCCCTGGTCGCGGGCGCCTCATGGGCGCGCGAGCAGATGTCGGGGGCCGAGGTTCCCGGCGATCGCCTGCTCCTGCTGCTCTTCGAAGGTTTGGGACGCCCCGGTCAGGGAGCGTCCGACGATCAGTGACGAGCCGTGACGGCCGCCGTCGCCGGAACCGGGACGCTGACCACCTCCCACAACGTCACCCGGCCGGGAACACCACCGGTACGAGGTGGCGGGCGGGCGTGCCGGGCTTCGCACGCCGTTCGCCGACCAGATTTGACCGCTCGCCGTAAACCCGCTCCGGATGCGAAATACGGCATACCGTATGTGTTACCCGTATCTTCGTGGCAATCAGTACGAGGTTCGCGAGTCCCACAGGTTTCCTGAGCCGTTCCCGTACCGTGGCGGCCCCCACGTGGAGCCGGTGGCTGGTGCCACCCGCCGCCCTCTCCGTGCACCTGGCGATCGGGCAGGCGTACGCGTGGAGCGTGTTCAAACCGCCACTCGAATCCTCCCTCGGCCTGTCGGGCACCCAGAGCGCCCTGCCGTTCCAGCTGGGCATCGTCATGCTCGGCCTGTCGGCGGCCTTCGGCGGCACGCTGGTCGAGCGCAACGGGCCACGCTGGGCGATGTTCGTCTCGATGGCCTGCTTCTCCTCCGGGTTCCTGCTGTCCGCGCTGGGCGTGGCCACGGGACAGTACTGGCTGGTGGTGCTCGGCTACGGTTGCGTGGGAGGGATCGGGCTGGGGATCGGCTACATCTCGCCGGTCTCCACGCTGATCAAGTGGTTCCCCGACCGGCCGGGCATGGCCACCGGCATCGCGATCATGGGGTTCGGCGGGGGAGCGCTCATCGCCTCGCCGTGGTCGGCGCAGATGCTCGGCACGTTCGGCACCGGCACGGGCGGGATCGCCACGACGTTCGTCGTGCACGGCGTCGTCTACGCCGTCTTCATGTCCATGGGCGTGCTGCTGGTGCGCGTCCCCGCCGACGGGTGGACGCCGAAGGGGTGGCGACCGCGCGAGGCGGCCACGCGCCGGCTGGTCACCACCGCCGACGTCTCGGCGCGCAACGCCGTCCGCACCCCGCAGTTCTACCTGCTGTGGCTGGTGTTGTGCCTGAACGTCACCGCCGGGATCGGCATCCTGGAGAAGGCCGCGCCGATGATCGCCGACTTCTTCTCCGACACCTCCACACCCGTCGCGGCGGGAGCGGCGGCGGGCTTCGTCGCGCTGCTGTCGCTGGCGAACATGGCGGGGCGCTTCGGCTGGTCGTCCACCTCCGACCTGATCGGGCGCAAGAACATGTACCGCGTCTACCTGGGCGTGGGCGCGCTGCTCTATCTCGCGATCGCGCTGGCGGGCGACACCTCCAAGCCGCTGTTCATCATCTGCGCGCTGGGCATCCTGTCCTTCTACGGCGGCGGCTTCGCGACGGTCCCGGCGTACCTGAAGGACCTGTTCGGCACATACGAGGTCGGGGCGATCCACGGCAGGCTGCTCACCGCCTGGTCCACCGCGGGCGTGCTCGGCCCGCTGATCATCAACGCGATCGCCGACGGGCAGGAGGCCGCGGGGCGGTCGGGACCCGCGCTCTACACCACGTCCCTCTACATCATGATCGGCCTGCTCGTGATCGGCTTCGTCGCCAACGAGCTGATCAGGCCGGTGCACGACAGGTACCACGAGCGGCCACGGCAGGAGAACGTGACGGAGAAGGGGCAGGCGGTATGACGGACACGACGGCCACGACGGGCGGCGCGGACACGGCGAACCGGCGGACGGGGCTGATGGTGCTGGCATGGGCGTGGGTGGGGGTGCCGTTCACGTACGGCGTCTACCAGCTGTTCCTCAAGCTCACCCAGCTCTTCTCCGGCTGAGCGGTCCCTGGGACGCCCATGCGGCCGGCGTCACGCCCGTCCGACGCGCAGGGGCAGCGTCCGCGGCCCGCGGACCTGCCCCGTCGCCCAGGTCACCGCCGCAGGGTCGGCCAGGGAGAACTCCGGGATCCGCTCCAGCCACACCTCCAGGGCGACCCGCAGCTCCATGCGCGCCAGGTGGGAGCCCACGCAGCGGTGGATGCCCAGGCCGAACGCGACATGCCGGTTGACCTCGCGGTCGATGACGACCTCGTCCGCCCGCTCGACGTGCGCCGGGTCACGGTTGGCCGCTGGGAACGACAGCAGCACCCAGTCGTCGGCCTTCATGTCGACGCCGCGCCAGTGCATGTCCTGCTTGACCAGCCGCGCCATCGTGACCGGCGCGTACGCCCGCAGGAACTCCTCCATCGCGGTGGGCAGCAGCTCCGGCTCGGCCACCAGGCGCTCCCGGTCGGCCGGCGTCTTCGCCAGATGCCACAGGGACGCGCCGATCGCGCTCCACGTCGTGTCGATGCCGGCGATGAGCAGCAGGGCCATCGTGCCGGACACGTGCGCCGGCTGCAGCTTCTGGCCGTACAGCTCCGCCTCGATGAGGTAGGTGGTCAGGTCGTCGCGCGGGTTGTCGAGGTGGTCGCGGATCTGCTCCAGCAGGTAGTCGAACAGCTCCCCCATATGCGCCATGCGCTCCTCGGGCGGCAGGTTGACGCCCTCGAGCGCGTGCTCGATGAACGCGCGGAAGCGGGGCCCGTCCTCCGGAGGGAAGCCCAGCATGTCGGCGATGACGCGGACCGGGATGTGCTGCGCGTACTCGCGGGCCGCGTCGACGTCGCGCCGGCCCTCTAAGGCGTCGATGAGCGTGTGGCAGTAGGCCCGCGTGGCCGCCTCCCGCCTGGCGACGGCGCTCTTGGTGAACGCCGGCAGCAGCAGCCTGCGCGCGTCGCGGTGGAACGGCGGGTCGGAGGAGATCGGGGGCACGCCGCCGACCGGCGCCAGGTCGAGCGGCGGCCGGTAGTTGCTCATGATGATCGCGCGCGAGGAGAAGTGTTCGGTGTCGTAGGCGATCGCGGCGACGTCCTCGTACCGCGTCGGCAGCCAGCCGCCGCCGAACCGCTCGGTGCGCGCGATCGGGCAGCCCTGCCGCAGCTCGTCCTGGATGGGGTACGGGTCGGCGGCCCACTCGGGCTCCAGGTGGGAGAAGTCGGTCGTCCAGTCGGAGACGGGACCGGTGACGATCTCGCTGCGGGTGCCGACGAACGCGTCGTCCTGCCCGTCCCTGTAGTCCTGCGTGAAGCGCTCGTCAACGGCCATGTCAGGTCTCCTCGTGCGCGTCGATCGCCCTTTCGGGACAGTTGGCCACCGCCAGGCGCGCCGCCTCCTCCTCGCCCGGCGGAACGATGCCATGGCCGAGAACCTGCCCGTAACCCTCGTCGTCCTCGCCGAACAGGCCCGGAGCCAGGTCGTAGCAGCGCCCGTGCCCCTGGCACCGTTCGGGGTTGATCTGTACTTTCACGGGATCGACTCCTTCTTCTCTGTGATGCCCGCGGGACCGAGGACCGTCACGACACGGGCGAGCAGCTCGGCCCACTCCTCGTCGGCGACCGCGTGCAGGTCCGGCGTGACCAGCACGCTGCCCATCGCCAGCAGGAGGCAGAAGTGCGCCAGCGCGTCGGGCGACAGCGCGGGATCGAGCTCACCGTCGTCCTGGGCCCCGCGGACGAGCCCGGAGATCTGGCCGGCGCGTTCGCCGATGTAGTCGCGCATCGGCAGGGCGACCTCCTGGTCACGGGGGGCCGCGACGAGCGCCTCGACGATGAGACGGCCCCGGACGTCGGGCCTGCGGGGGAGCCGGCGGCCGATGACGAGGAGCAGCTCCGTGACCGGCCGGTTCGGGTCGGCGGCCAGCAGGTCGGCGAGCATGCTGCGGCCGTGCGCGCGCAGGGCCGCCACGAGCAGGTCCGCCTTTGAACCGAAGTGCGCGTAGAGCGCGCCGTTGCTCACCCCGGCGGCGGCCGCGATGTCGGCGACACGGGTGCCGTCGTATCCGCGCTCGGCGAAGGCGTCGGCGGCCGCGCGCAGCAGCCGCTCCCGCGTTTCCGCGGCGGTGACACCGGCGATGCGCCCCATGAACGAATTAAAAAGTCGTTCATTTGATTCGTCAAGGGCACTGTGCGGAGTTGAGGCTGTTGTCTGGCGGCCTTGAAGATGACAGTCCGTCACGCCATCTGGAAGCGGACATGCCGGTAGGCCATCGGAGTGACAGTGGGGACGTGTGCGGCAGGAGGTTCGGCTCGGGAGATGGCGGCGCTCTGGCCCCGGCGGCTGGCGTTGGTGGTGGCACCGGCGTACGGCGAGTCGTTCGCGTCGCGGGTGGATCGGATGGCCCTGCGGAACGGATGTCCGCCGTGGACGATGGCCGAGGCGTCAGGGCTGGATGTACGCGCGTCAAGTGACGTCCGTGCCCGCGAGCTAGGCGGGGCGGTCGGGCCGCGGTCGCCGTCCTCGGTGTCGAGACGCCCGGGCGAGCCCGGCGGGGCGGCCCGTGCCGACAGAGCCATCATGAACCAGGTCATCTCACGGGTGCGCCGCCCCCGATTCTCGATCGGCGGAGTCAGTGATCGCCGTGCGCGCCGGTAAAGGCGGCGCCGATCTCCGCCATCCGCTCGGCCGCGTAGCCGGGGTCGATCAACGCCTCGGGGGTGTGGAGGCCGGGCGGCACGGGGTCGCCGCGCAGGCCGAGCAGTCGCTCGACGCCGAGGGCGACGCCGAGCGCCGTCAGGGGGCGCTGCCCCTCCGGGTGGAGGAGGTAGCGGCTCGTCCTGAGTGGTGCGCCCGCGCGGTCCACGCCTTCGAGGTCGATCTTGACCTCCGTGGACGCGGGCCCGCCGCGCCGCCTGCCCGCCGATTCACCGATCGCGAACGCGAAGCGGACGTTGGGCGCACCCGTCGCGACGGCCAGGCTCGGCACGTCGAGGATGGGGACGATCTGGCCGGGCAGCACGGCGCCGTCGACACTGGTGACCTCCACCTGCGCGTCAGGGCCGCTGACCCAGTCGAAGACGCCGTCGCGGCGGACGTGCCCCGCCGAGGTGGCGGCCAGCAGGCGTGCCATGTCCGCCGTGGCCGCGGGCCCGCCGCTGTCCTGTTCGTCCAGCACGCCGCCGACCTCGATGGTGTCGAGCCTGTCGAACTCCCTGGCGAGGCCGAGCACCGCGAGGACGACGAGCCCCGCGTACCAGTGGCTGGCCAGCAGAATCGGCGCCGCGCCGGCTCGCAGGCCGGCGGCGACAACCTCGGGGCCGATGTCGACCAGGCCGCTGGAGATGCTGACGTACGGCAGGCCGCGGTCCTGTGCGTAACGCAGTCCGTTCAGGTGGCTGTCCCACACCGTTGCCACGACCGCCGAGTAGCGGTCGGTCCACTGGAGGCCGAGGTCGCCTCGCCGCAGATCGATGGTCACGGCTGTCGCGCCGCCGAGCTCGTCGGCGACCCGCCGGGCGCGGCCGAGATCGCGGCCCGCGATCGTCAACGGCAGCTCTGGGTACCACCGGCGCAGGAGGGCTGCGGTCCCCGCGCCCGCCTGGCCGGATCCGCCCATGATCAGTACGGCCTGCTCCACGGTGATGTCCTCTCGCTAACCTACATTCGCTAACCTACATTCTGTAACTTACATTTTGTAGCTTATGCTGGAAGGCGACGCAAGGGAGGACGATGGCCACGGGATCGACTCGCCTGTCCAAGCCGGCCAGGCGGGAGCAACTGCTCGACACCGCCATGGCGATCGTGCGCGCCCACGGCACCGACAGCCTCACGCTACTCAGCCTGGCGGAGGCCGCCGGAGTGAGCAGGCCGATCGTCTACGACCACTTTGGCACCCGCCCCGGCCTGCTGATTGCGCTCTACCGGCGGCTCGACGAGCGGCACCGGGCCGCCTCGGAGGAGGCCCTGCGTGACGCCCCGGCCGTCCCCCGCGAGATCGCCCGCGTCCTGAGCGCCGCCTACTTCGCCTGCGCCACCGACATGCCGGAGTGGACCGCCATCTCGGCCGCGCTCAAGGGGAACCAGGAGATGGAGGCGATCGAGCGCGAGCTGCTCGACGGCTACACGGACCTGATGGCCACCGCCCTGCGGCCGTACTCCAGGCTCACGCACGAAGCCCTCCGGCTGCGCTGCGTCGGCGCGCTGGGCGCGGCCGAGGCGATCGCCGCGGAGCTGAACCGGGGGCGGGCCACCGTCGCCGAGGCCATCGCGGCGCTGACCGACCTGACCGTCGGCAGCATCGACGCCGGAGCCCAGGACTGACGCTGTCGCGGCCCGTTGTGTGGTGGTGCTGTGGAGGTATCGGGCGGGCCCCGTGCGAAGGGTCGCCCTGGGCGGGGCGGCGTCCCTAACCCTTGATGCCGCGGCCTTCTGCCCCAGTGCCTGGCCGCGCCGGTCTTGCGCGTCGCCCGGCATCCGCTGCCCTGCGGGACCCGCCCCCGGCATCGCGTCTATCTGTCGGCTGGTGTCCGAGCCGTACCCGAATAGGAGAAAAGGCCGTGCCCGGTCAGCGAGGTCAGTCCCAAGTGGGCAGCATGCCCTCGGGGTAGCGGGCGCCGAAGCCACCGGTCGGGAGGATCTTGGCGATGCGCTTCAGGTCGGTGTCGTCGAGGGTGAGATCGGCGGCGGCCACGTTCTCCTCCAGCCGCTGGATGCTGCGGGTGCCGGGGATGGGGACGATGTCGTCGCCCTGGGTCAAGAGCCAGGCCAGGGCGAGCTGGGCGACGGTGGCGTCCTTGGTCGCGGCCAGGTCGGCGAGCCGCTGGGTGGCCTCCAGATTCTTCTCGTAGTTGCCGGGCTGGAAGCGGGCGTCCCAGGTGCGCATGTCGGTGGGGTCGTACTCGGCGCCGGGCTTGGCCTGCCCGGTGAGGAAACCCCGGCCGAGCGGCGAGTAGGCGACGAACCCGATCCCGAGCTCGCGCAGGACGGGGAAGAGGATCTCGGCGTCCCGCTCGAACAGGGAGTATTCGGTTTGCAGGACCGAGACGGGCTGTACGGCGTGCGCGCGACGGATGGTGTTCGCCCCCGCCTCGCTCAGCCCGAAGTAGCGGACCTTACCGGCGTCGATGAACTCCTTGACCGTCCCGGCTACGTCCTCGATCGGCACGTTGGGGTCGACGCGGTGCTGGTAGAGCACGTCGATGACGTCGACGCCGAGGTAACGCAGGCTGTTGTCGACGACCTCGCGGATGTGCTCGGGACGGCTGTCGACACCGCCCTCTCTGGTGCCGGTGAAGTCGAAGCCGAACTTGGTCGCGATGACGACCTCGTCGCGTATCGGTGCGAGCGCGGCGCCGACGATCCGCTCGTTCTCGCCCTGCCCGTACAGCTCGGCCGTGTCGAAGAACGTCACGCCCAGCTCGTGGGCCCGACGGATCGTCGCGATCCCCTCGTTCTCATCCGACGGCCCATAGGCCAGGGAGATGCCCATCGCGCCGTATCCCAGCGCCGACGCCGCCAGCCCCTGCCGTCCGAGGGCCCGTTGCTTCATGATGCGTCCTCATTCCCGCAGATGTAAGAGTGCTCTAACATTAAGTAAGAGTACTCTAACATTGGGAAGGGAGGGAGAATCGTTCGCCGTGAGCAGACCCACGCCGCCGAAACGCGGCTACCACCACGGCGACCTGCCCGCCGAGCTCATCCGCGAGGGCCTCGCGCTCCTGGCCGAGTCGGGCATCGCCGGTTTCTCCGTGGCGAAGGTCGCCGCCCGCGTCGGCGTGTCATCGGCCGCGCCGTACCGTCACTTCCCCGATCGGGAGGCACTGCTCGCCGCCTGCGCAGCCGCCATCATCAGCGACATCACCGAGGTTCTCGTCGAGGCGGCCGAGCGGGCGGGGCCCGATCCCGTGGACCGGCTCGCTGCCACCGCGGGCGCCTACACCCGCTTCGTCCTGGAGCACCGCGCCGGCCTCGACCTCGTCTACTCCTATGACTTCGCCGAGCCCCACCGGCCGACGGTCCAGGAGCAGAGCCGCCACCTCACGGCCGCCCTCATGCGCCTGGCCGCGGACGTGCTGCCCGCCGACACCTCCTGGGCCGACACCGCCGATTTCGTCTACGTGCACCTGTCCACCACGCACGGCTACGCCACCCTGCTCTTCAAGGGCACCCGCCCGCCACAAGGCATCGACGATCACGCAGTTCGCGCTGTCACCGCGGCCCGTGACCACATCACCGGGCATCTCCTGCGCCTGCGAAACGCCCGCTGACGAAACCGGCGACGACTCAGTAGGCCAGCGGGTGTGCAACCTGGCGATCGGCGCAATGGTTACACCCTGGCGCCACCATCGCAAGATCGCCAGTTGGTCTTTGCGATGTACGATGCGGACTCTTCCGCAGGATGGACCAAGAACGCGAGCTCCGAGAGCTGATTCTCTCCCGGCTTCAAGCGCACGGCGTCCGACTCCCTGAAGCCTCCGCGCGGAGTCATAGCCCTCTCAAGGGGACGCGATCTTCGACCGGGTACTGCCAACTTCGATGACGCGAGCGCCGATATTTCGACACCTATCGAAGTGACAGCGCCCAGGTTAGGAGCAGGCTCCACTGTCATCTTCGCTAGGTTCAGACAGGCTGTGAACGATAGATGGCCACTGGGAGCGATAGGTGGCCAATCGAGAGTGGTGGTTGGCCGGGTGTGGTGACGGCGCCAACTGACATTCCTCGCGTACGGCCGACTGGGACATCACTGCCCGTAGTCGAGACCAGGCAGCGCAATGCCGTGCCGCACGGGCTGGGCGCCGGCCCAGAGGCCCGGGTGTGCGGGAGACAGGCTCGCACCCCGAGCTGATCCGTTTTGCCGTCTCGGCAACGGAAGTTGTGGCTCGGCCAAGGGGCAACGAGGCTGGCTCCGGCTGAACGACCAGCTCCAATCGCACGAGGAAGCAGGACGCTGATGCACGTTTTCGTCACCGGAGCAAGCGGCTACATCGGTGGCACCGTCGCTACCCGATTCCTTCGGGCGGGTCACACCGTCACCGGCCTGACCCGGAACGCGGCCAAGGCAGGCGACCTTGCTCGGCTGGGCATCCAGCCGGTGGTGGGCAGCCTGGACGACGCGGGAATACTTACCAAGCACGCCGGCCGTGCCGACGCGGTCATCAACGCGGCCGACAGTGACCACCGCCGAGCAGCGGAAACACTCATCTCCGCGCTGGCCGGGTCCGGCAAGCCGCTCATCCACACCAGCGGCTCCAGCATCGTGGGCGTCGGCACCAGCGGTGAAGCATCCGAGACCATCTTTCACGAAGACCTCTTCAACCCGGACTCCACCTGGCAGCCCGAACACCCCATACGCCAAGCACGCTTCGCCATCGACCGGCTGGTCCTGGCCGCCGCGGCACAAGGAGTGCGTACCGCGGTCCTGTGTCACAGCCTGATCTATGGAGACGCACGCGGGCTGCCGAGCGACAGCGTTCTGATCGCCGCGCTGGTGCGGCAGGCGCGTTCCAGTGGGTCGGTCCAGTACGTCGGCGCGGGAGGCAACATCTGGTCCAACGTGCACCTCGACGACGTCGCCGACCTGTATCTCCTTGCCCTGGAGAAGTCGCCCCCCGGCACCTTCTACTTCGTCGAGAACGGTGAGGAATCCTTCGCCGCGATCACCAAGGCCATCGCTCGCCGCCTCGGTCTGCCCGGTCCACGGCCCTGGAACCCCGACTCCGCTGACAATGTCTGGAACCCCCAGTTCGCCATGCACGCCCTTGGCTCCAACAGCCGTGTCCGCGCCATTCGTGCCCGCGATCTGCTCGGTTGGCGCCCCCGGTACCACTCGATCCTCGACTGGATCACTGGCGCCGACCTCGATGGAACGATACGCCGATAAGCTCCGTCCGACACGTCAGCGGCGACGTTCAGTGGCTCCAGACAAGCGACCACGTTGATATCCGGTGGAGCCCGGCTCGGGGTGACTGAGCGCTTCAGCCGGCGGATTGCGCTTGAGTCGGCGAGCTCCGCGCGTTCTATGGGCGGGGACGGGCTACTTCGGCTGGCTCGATCTGCTGCGTCTTCGCTGGTGAGGGCAAGGCGGCGATTCCGGCCGGTCGAAGCGCTCAGTCACGGCGAACGGGCCATATGTCTGTGCCGCCGAGACTGCTGGGCCACAATGGCCCGCATGCCTACCATGCCCGAGGATCACGTTGAGACTGCACATCCGTCCCGATTCAACGACTACGACAGCTTCGCCGAGGGGTACACGGCCGAGAACGAGACCAGCCTCCTGAACGCGTACTACGAGCGTCCCGCGATGCTGGGACTCGCCGGGGACGTGACCGGCCGGCGCATCCTCGACGCCGGCTGCGGCTCAGGCCCTCTGTTCGCCGAGCTGCGCGATCGAGGCGCCATCGTCACCGGTGTCGACGCGAGCGCCGGGATGCTGGAGATGGCCCGGCAGCGGCTGGGCACCGACGCGGACCTGCGGGTCGCCGACCTGGCCGGCCCACTGCCCTTCCCCCACGACACCTTCGACGACGTCATCGCGTCGCTGGTGCTGCACTACCTGGAAGACTGGGGACCGACACTGGCCGAGCTCCGACGCGTGCTGAAGCCTGGTGGCAGACTCCTCGCCTCGGTCGACCATCCTTTCTCCATCGCTCTCTTTCAGCACATGGCCGGGGAGAAGCCCAAGTACTTCGAGACCCGCTGCCGGACCGAAGAATGGACCATGGGTGGGCAGGCCACCCAGATGAGATTCTGGGACCGGCCGCTGCACGCGATGACCGAAGCCTTCACCGCGGCGGGCTTTCGCATCAGCGTCGTCAGCGAACCGCCGTTCGTGCCGGAAGCCCGCGAACTGTTCCCCGAGGAGTTCCGCGAGATCGAGCCCACCCGCATGAGGTTCCTGTGCTTCTTGTTCTTCGTTCTAGAAGCCGGCTAACGGCGCCTCGTAACGATCACCTGCGGTGACTCAGCGCACCGCTCACGCACGGTGACGGGGCCGGAGGCGGGACGCGCCTTGTCCGCGGCAGATCCGCATGGGTCAGAATGTGCCGATGACGATCTCCGCTGACGACTCCGGTCCGGTCCGGATCGTGACGGCCGTTCTTCGCGACGGCGATCGGGTGCTGCTGTGTCATCGAAGCGCCGGACGAGCACGACGCTGTGGCGTGGTTCGAGACGTCCGACCTGGACAGCCTGCGTCTCGCCCATGAGTCGTATCTCTCGATGCTCACCGCCGTGCTCGTCGCGTGACGTCGCTCCGGAAGCCAGGGCGCGCGCTCAGTGGCGCCCGAAAGTCGAGAACACCTGGCGCCCGATCTCGCGAAGGAAGCCACATAGCTGGGCGACGCAGTCCATCCGCATGTGCCTTCGCAACGGTGCAGGACGCGCCGCGTAGCCCCGCAAGGTCATGACCCCGCCGGAGGAGATGGTCGGCAGGACCTACGATCGGCGCATGACAAGCCATGTGATCGCTGTGGACGTGGGCGGGACGGCGATGAAGGGGGCACTCGTCACCCGCGACGGCGATGTGGAGGCCTTCGAGCAACGCCCGACCAGACGCGAGCGAGGGCCGGAGCACGTGCTGAACAGGCTCGGGGACTTCGTGGCAGACCTGGCGGCGCGGGCGCCAGCGCCCCCGCATGCGGCCGGGGTGGCCGTTCCCGGCCTGGTGGACGAGAAAGCGGGCGTCGCCTCCCGGGCGGCGAACCTCGGCTGGCGGGACGCGCCCATCTCCGCGATGCTCGGCGAGAGGCTGGGCGTGCCGGTGGCCCTCGGGCACGACGTGCGGGCGGGCGGCCTCGCCGAGAACGTCTACGGCGCCGGGGCGCACGCGCGGAACTTCCTGTTCCTGGCGATCGGCACGGGCATCGCGGGCGCGATGATTATGGAGGGCCGGCTGTACGGCGGCGCCTGTGGCCATGCGGGAGAGGCGGGCCACATTCCGGTCCGTCCAGATGGGGAGCCCTGCGTGTGCGGGCGACGCGGATGCCTGGAGACCTACGCCTCGGCCGCCTCGATCGTCCGCCGCTACGGCAAGGGCCGCCTGCGGACGGAGGACATCTTCGCCCGCGCCGACCAGGGCGACGACCATGCGCAGCGGGTGCTGAACGAGGCGATCGAGGCGCTGGCGACAGGTCTGGCCACGTGCACGCTCCTGCTCGACCCCGAGCTCATCGTGATCGGCGGCGGCCTGGCCGGCGCGGGAGAACGGCTCCTGGATCCGCTGGCGAAGGGGCTGGCGGCCCGGCTGTCGCTCCGGGAGCCGCCGCCCATCTCGCGGGGGGCGCTGGGAATCCGCGCGTCCATGCTCGGTGCCGGAATCCTCGCCTGGAGTGTGGCGGAATGACCGATCAGATTCTCGCGGGCGCTCGCGTGGTGACCCGCTCAGACGTACTCGAACCAGGCTGGGTCCAGATCGGGGGCGGGCGCATCGCCGGTGTCGGGGCCGGGGCGCCGCCGCGCGATGGCACCCCGATCCGTGATCTCGGCGGTGGCTGGCTCCTGCCCGGGTTCGTGGACATCCACGCGCACGGCGGAGGCGGTGTGTCGGCGATCGACTCACCGGCCGACTTGGCGGCCACCGTGGCCTTCCACCGCTTACACGGAACCACCCGGACCCTGATCAGCCTGGTGTCCTCTCCCATGGAACAGATGGCCCGGGCCGCCGGTTGGGTAGCCGATCTGATGGCGAGTGAGCCCGGTGTGGCCGGGGCCCATCTCGAAGGGCCGTTCCTGTCCCACCTGCGTTGCGGGGCCCATGATCCTGATCATCTGCGCGCGCCGGCGACGGCGGAGCTGCGCAAGCTCCTGGAGGCCGGACGGGGCGGCATCCGCATGGTCACGGTCGCCCCCGAGCTTCCCGGTGGCCTGGATCTGGTCAGGGAGCTGGTGGCGTGCGACGTCATCGCCGCCGTGGGCCACACCGACGGCGACTACGCCACGTGTCGCGCGGCCTTCGAGGCCGGCGCGCGGGTGCTCACCCACACCTTCAACGGCATGCGCGGGCTGCATCACCGCGAGCCCGGGCCGTTCCTTGCGGCCTGCGAGTCGCCGGATGTCGTCCTCGAGGTCATCAACGACGGCATCCATCTGGCCGATCCCATCGTCAGGCTCATCGTGCGCCAGGCGCCCGATCGCGTCGCCCTCATCACCGACGCGTCGGCCGGGGCCGGCATGGGCGACGGCCGGTACGCGCGCGGTGCCCGGCAGGTGCAGGTGAGGGCGGGGCGCGCGGAGCTGGTCGGCAGCGGATCGCTGGCCGGCAGCACACTCACCATGGCGCAGGCGGTACGGCGGGCCGTACGCGAGGTCGGGCTGCCGGTGACCGTCGCCTCGGCCGCGGCCTCTGCCGTGCCCGCCCGGCTGCTCGGCCTGGACTGCGGACGCATCGAAGCGGGCCGCGCGGCGGAGTTCGTGGTCATGACCGACGACTTCGAGGTAAGCGAGGTGCTGGCCCATTGACTCGGCCACGACCATTGATATACCAATGGTCTACTTAAGTGGGGGGAAGGGTTTTCCGTGGCGCGTACGGCGAACAAGGCTCAGATGGTCAGGACTCTGATCGAGGCAAGGTTCATCGCCGTTCCCGGGCCCGCCACCGTGCTTCCCTCGGAGCGCCGGCTCGCCGAAGAGTTCGGCGTCGCCCGCATGACCGTTCGCGCCGCGTTGAAGCTGCTGGAGGCCGACGGGTTGATCCGCTCGGCGCCCGGGGCCAGCTACATGGTGGTTCCTCCGCAGGTGTCCAAGGGCCCGACCCTGTCGTCGTTCACCCAGGACGCGCACAAGCGCGGGTGGCGGCCGGGATCCCGGGTGATCGAACGGACCGCCTTCGACGCCGACCCGCGGCTCGCCGCCACCCTCGGGATCAAGCCCGGCGACGCCGTTTACCAGATCGGCAGGGTGCGGACCGCTGACGACACCCCGCTCAGCTACGAGCGGGTGTGCCTGCCCGCCGCCTTCGTCCCCGGACTGATCGACGAGGACCTCACCGGCTCGCTCCATCAACTGCTCGCCGATCGCTACGACATCCGGATAACCCGGCACGAGCGCACGATCACCGCGATCAACGTGGACGCGGAACAGGCCGAGCTCCTCGGCGTCAAGGAGGGCACCGCGGCCCTCTGCGTGCCCCACATCGGCTACGACCAGACCGGTCGCCGGGTCGAGCAGGTGCACGCGCTGTATCGCGGTGACCGGTACGAGTTTTCCAGCGTGACCTATCTGCGGGAGACGAACCCATGAGGAAAGTCACCTTAAGCGTGGCGACGACGGCTCTGCTGTTAACGGGAGCCTGTGGCGGCGCGGAACCTCAGGAGTCGTCCGCCGCGGCGACCCTCACCTTCTGGACACCGCACACCACGCCGGACCGGCTGGCCGTCCAGCAGTCCGTCGCGGCGAAGTTCACCAGCAAGACCGGCATCAACGTCAAGGTCGTGCCGCTCGAATCCAAACAGGCCAGCCAGAGCCTGGCGACCGGCGCCGCCTCCGGCAAAGTGCCCGACGTGATCCTTTACAGCCCCAACCTGATCGCGGCCTGGAACGCCCAGGGCTTCATCGACACCGAGGCGCCGCAGCAGATCGTCGATGAGCTGGGAGCCGACACCTTTACCGAGAGCGCCATCCGGATGGCCACGGTCGGCGGAAAGCTCGGCGCTGTGCCCAGCGACGGCTGGGGGCATGTGATCTCCTACCGCAAGGACTTGTTCAAGAGCGCGGGCCTGGAGGCTCCCGAGTCGGTCGAGGACATGGTCACCGCGGCGCAGAAGCTGGCGAAGGACGGCGTGCGGGGCATCGCGATGGGCACCCAGCCAGGCGACGGCTACACCGGCGAGGGCCTGGAGTCGCTGCTGCAGGCCGCAGGCTGCCAGCTCGTGACGAACGGCACCGTCGCCATCGACTCGCCGGAATGCGTCACCGGCCTGGACGCCGTCCAGAAGCTCGGCGCCGCAGCGGGCACCGGGGAGCTCGACGTCGCCGCCGCACGAGCCGCCTACCTCGCCGGAGACGCGGCGATGCTCCTGTTCTCCTCGCACATCGTGGACGAGGTCGCCGGCCTGGACAAGGACAACCCGGTCACGTGCGAGGAATGCAAGAAGGACCCGACGTACCTGGCGGAGAACACCGGCTTCGTGACGGCTCTCGGCACGGCTCCGCAGTACGGTCAGACGTCCAACTACGCTATTCCCCGAGGCGCGTCGGTGGAGAACGCCAAGAAGTTCGTCTCCTTCGCCATGTCCGAGGGATACGTGGAGATGTTGTCGACGGCAGCCGAGGGCCGGATCCCGATGCGGCCGGGACCGGCGAAGGGGTCCACCGAGTACCTCGACGCGTGGGCCGATCTCCCGGTCGGCAACGACCCGGCCACGAAGAAATCGATCAAGGCGGTCTACGGCGAGGACGTCGTGGACCAGCTCGCGAAGGGCGCCGCGTCGTTCGGCCGCTGGGGATGGGGCACCGACGACGCCACCCTGGCCGGCGTGGTGTTCTCCCAGGGCACCCTGTCGAAGGAGCTCGGGCCCCTGTTCAGCGGGACGTCGCCGGCCGACGTCGCGAAGAAGATGGCGGCAGAGGTCGGCTCCGTCAAGCAGGACCTGGGTGAATGACCTCGAAACGGCTGGTGTTCACCCGCTGGGGCCGCCCGCTCAACCGGTCCCAGCGGGATGACCTGCACGGCAGGTTGCTGGTCGGCCCGACCATGCTCGTCGTGCTGGCCTTCGTCGTGCTGCCCTTCCTGGCCGTCCTCCTGCTGGCGTTCGCCGATGTCCGGCTCGTCGACATCCCCCGGCTGACGCTCGACCGGCTCACGCTGACCCTGGACAACTTCCGGTCGGCCTGGGGGAGCGACAGGTTCTGGTCCGCGCTGGGCACCACGCTCGCATACGCGGCCTGCACCACCGCGGGGGCGATCACGACCGGTCTGGTGGTGGCCATGGCGCTGCGCCGGCCGTTCCGTGGTCGTGGGCTGGTCAGGGCCCTGGTGCTGATCCCGTACGTGCTGCCGGTGGTGGCGGCCACCACCATCTGGAAGACCCTGCTCAACACCGAGTACGGCCTGGTCAACGCCGTCGGCAGGCAGCTGATCGGCTGGGAGGACCCGATCGCCTTCCTCACCACCCGCAGCCAGGAGTTCGGCGGGATCCCGATCCCGGTCGCGCTGGTGACCGTGATCGCCTTCGAGGTGTGGAAGACGTTTCCGCTGGCCTTCCTCTTCATCACCGCGCGACTGCAGGTCACGCCGATGGAGCTGGAGGAGGCGGCGGCGATCGACGGCGCGGGCAAGGTCAGGGCGTTCTTCCACATCGTCCTGCCGCAACTGCGCGGCGTGATCGCCCTGCTGATCGTGCTGCGGTTCATCTGGTCCTTCCAGAACTTCAACGACATCTATCTGCTCACCGGAGGAGCGGGCGGTACCGAAGTGCTGGCCGTACGGGTGTACGAGGAACTGGTCACCCGGGCCGACATCGGCACGGCCTCGGCCACCGGGCTCCTGATGACCGCCATGCTCCTGGTGCTGCTGTTCGTGTACGCCTGGATGATCAGGGGGGAGCGGACATGAGCGAGCGCAGCGAGCGGCCGGTCGAGCACAGTCGGTTTCCGTTCACGCCGCCGGCGAAGGAGGCGGTATGAACGGCGGAGACCGCATCCTCGGGGTGCTCAAATGGCTGGTCATCACCTTGACGGTCATCGTGTGCGCGGGCCCGCTGGTCTACGGCTTCCTGCTGTCGCTGCGGCCGTTCGCGTCGGTCGCCGCGTCGCCGCTGTCGCTGATCCCTTCGGCCGAGGAGGTGACGCTGGAGGCATACCCCAGGGCGATGGGCGAGTATGGACTGGGCGGCTTCATGCTCAACTCGCTGCAGGTCGCTCTGGCGACCGTTGTGCTGGCCGTCCTGTTCAGCGTGCTCGGCGGGTACGCGGCCGTGCGGCTGGACTTCTTCGGGCGCCGCTCCGTCAACGTCCTCTTCCTGGGCGTCTACATGCTCCCCGGCATCGTCCTGGCCGTTCCGTTGTTCGTGCTGCTCAGCCGCGTGGGGCTGACCGGCACCCTGATCGGGCTGGTGCTGGTCTACATCGCCCAGACCGTGCCGGTCGCGCTCTACATGCTTCGCAACTACTTCATCGCCGTGCCCGCGAGCGTGGAGGAGGCGGCGATGATCGACGGTTGCGGGCGGCTGGCTCTCATTCGCAGGGTCGTGCTGCCGATGGCGTTGCCGGGCATCGCCGCCACGTCCCTGTACGTCTTCATGATCGCCTGGAACGAGTACCTGTTCGCGCTGCTGTTCCTCGTGCACGACCGGCCGCGCTGGACGGTGGCGCTGGGCATCTCGCAGCTCACCGAGTTCTCGGTGCCGGCCACCGTGCTGATGGCCGGGTCCATCGCGGTCACCATCCCGGTGGTCGCGGGGTTCTTCCTGGCGCAGCGGTTGTTGATCTCCGGGCTCACCGCCGGAGCGGAGAAGGGGTGAAAGACATGCCGGTTCGGCTGGGCGTCCTCGGCGCCGGGAGCCGCGGGAGGGATTCCTACGGGCGATGGATCATCCGGCATCCCGAGCGGGCGCAGATCGTGGCCGTGGCCGACCCGATCCCGGATCGCCGGGACGGTCTCGCGGCCGCGGCGGGGGTTCCGGACGAGCGCCGCTACCACGACTGGAAGCCGTTGCTGGCCGACGCCGAGCACCTGGACCTGGACGGGGTGATCGTCGCTCTGCCCGACCGCGACCATGTCGCGCCGACGCTGGAGGCGGCCCGCCGCAGCCTGGCCGTGCTCGTGGAGAAGCCCGTCTCGTCGACGCCGGCGGAGCTGGAGCAACTCGCCGACGGCGGCAGCCGCCTGAACGCGCGCATCTCCGTCGGCCACGTCATGCGCTACCAGCCGTTCTGGCAGACCCTGCACCAGCTGGTGGCTGGCGGCGCGATCGGAGACCTGGTCACCATGCGCATCGAGGAGAACATAGGTTTCTGGCACTTCGCGCACTCCTACGTGCGCGGCAACTGGCGAAACTCCTCGACGTCGAGCCCGATGGTGCTCGCCAAGACCTGTCACGACCTCGATGTGATCCGCTGGTTCGCCGGCTCCCCTCCGGTGAGCGTGTCCAGCGTGGGCGAGCTGACCTACTTCCGTCCGGAGAACGCGCCACCCGGCGCTCCTGAGCGATGCCTGGACGGCTGCCCGCACGCGGACGACTGCCCCTTCTACGCCCCCCGCTACTATGTGGACGCGCTGCGCGACGTGCACGGCTCCCCGGTGACGCTGCTGGGCGCCGACACCTCGCCGGAGGGACGGCTGCGAGCCCTCGAACACGGGCCGTACGGCCGATGCGTGTTCGCCGGCGGCAACAACGTCGTCGACCACCAGCAGACCGTGATGTCCTTTCCCAGCGGTCTCACCGCGACGCTGTCGACCTCGGCCTTCACCGGGCAGAACACCCGGACGGTGCGGCTGACGGGGACCGGCGGGGAGATCGCGGGGCATGTTCGGTCGGGGTCGGTGAAGGTCGACCTTTTCTCCCCCACCGCGGTCCTGCCCACGCTGACCCACGCCAGAGACGTCGTACGAGCCAGGCGGGGCCCCCTGCTGCACCAGACGATCGAGCTGCTCGCCGGTCCGGCCGAGGGCGAGACGAAGGATCATCGCGGCCATTCGGGCGGCGACGACGGGCTCATGGACGCCTTCGTCTCCTCGCTGACCGGCGGCGGCGCTCCGGCGACCTCTCTTGAGGCGTCGCTCGACAGCCACCGGATGGCTTTCGCGGCCGAGAGATCGCGAGTGGAAGGCCGCACGGTGCTGTGGGGGGAGACATGAGCTGGTGGCGGGGCGCCGCGATCTACCAGGTGTACCTGCGCAGCTTCGCGGACGGGAACAGCGACGGCGTGGGCGACCTCGCGGGGCTGCGCGCTCGCCTGCCGTACCTGCGCGAGCTCGGGGTGGACGCGCTCTGGCTCACCCCCTGGTACGTGTCGCCGATGGCCGACGCCGGCTACGACGTCGCGGATCACCGCGACATAGACCCCCTCTTCGGGACGCTGGCGGAGGCTGACGCCCTCATATCCGAGGCTCACGGCCACGGGCTGCGGGTGATCGTCGACATCGTCCCGAACCACACCTCCGACCGGCATCCGTGGTTTCGAGCAGCGTTGGCCGGCGGACCCGGGTCGCCGGAACGCGAGCGCTACCACTTTCGCGACGCTCCCAACGACTGGCCGTCGCGCTTCGGCGGACCCGCCTGGACCCGGGTGCCCGACGGCGAGTGGTACCTCCACCTGTTCGACTCCTCCCAGCCCGACCTCAACTGGGAGCACCCCGACGTGCGGGCGGAGTTCGAGTCGATCCTCCGGTTCTGGCTCGACCGCGGCGTGGACGGCTTCCGGATCGACGTGGCCGACCGGCTGGTGAAGGCGGACGGCCTGCCCGACCTCGGTCCCGACCCCGATCCGGTGGACCAGCCGCACGCCGACCGCCCGGGGGTCCATGAGATCTACCGCTCGTGGCGCAAGCTGCTCAACTCCTACCCGGCCGAACGGATGTTCGTCGGCGAGATCTGGGTGAGCGACCCCGCCCGCTTCGCCCGGTACCTACGCCCCGACGAGCTCCACACGGCGTTCAACTTCCCCTTCCTGCGCAGCCCTTGGGAGGCCGGTCGGCTACGCGCCGTCATCGATGCCACGCTCGCCTCGCACGCGCCCGCAGGGGCGCCTCCGACCTGGGTGCTGTCCAACCACGACGTCACCCGGCACGTGACCCGCTACGGCCGGAGCGACACCGGATACACCCAGCGGACCCGCGACGAGTCCGCCGATCTCGCGCTGGGCACCCGGCGGGGCAGGGCCGCCGCGCTGCTCACCATGGCGCTGCCCGGCAGCGTCTACCTCTATCAGGGGGACGAACTCGGCCTGTGGGAGGTCCTCGACATCCCTGCGGAGCTGCGACAGGATCCCGTGACCCGCCGTACGAACGGTGAGGAGCTCGGCCGCGACGGGTGCAGAGTGCCGATTCCCTGGGAGGGGGCGGACCCGCCGTTCGGGTTCGGCCCGGCACGCACATGGCTGCCGCAGCCGCCGGAGTGGCGGGCGCTCACGGTCGCGGCGCAGGAGCGAGACCCGGACTCGATGTTGTCGCTGTACCGGACCGCGCTGCGGATCCGCCGAGACGAGACCGTCCTCGGCGACGGCACGATGACGTGGCTGCCCGCCGGGCCCGACGTGCTCGCCTTCACCCGCGACCCCGGCTTCGCCTGCGTGGTCAACCTGTCGCGGGAGCCGATCGAACTACCCGCGCACACCCGGGTGCTGCTGCTGAGCGGCGACCTGGCCCACGGCCTGCTCCCGCCCGACACGGCGGCCTGGTTACAACAAGGAGAACCATGACACACTCCCGCGTCCGCGCCCTGATCGTCGTGCTCATTGCCGTCCTGCCCCTCGCCGCCACCCCTTCCCACGCCGACAGCGTCCGGCAGTTACGCGTCGCCACGTACAACATTCACCATGGCGTGGGCAACGACGGCAAGCTCAACCTCGAACGGATCGCGCAGGTCATCCAGGACTCCGGCGCCCGGGTGATCGGCCTCCAGGAGGTGGACCGCCACCACAGCGAGCGCTCCGACTTCGTGGACCAGGCGAAGTGGCTGGGCGCCCGGCTCGGCATGCACGCCGTCTTCGGCGCGAACATCGACCGCGATCCCCCCGAGCCCGGCGCGGAAAGGCAGCAGTACGGCACCGCCATCCTGTCCCGTTACAAGATCCGCGAGTGGCGGAACACGCTGCTCCCCCGGCCGGAAGGCGGGGAGCAGCGGGGTCTGCTGGAGGCGCGGATCAAGGTGCGCGGCGTCGACGTCCGCGTCCTCACCACGCACCTCCAGCACAATTCCCAGGTCGAGCGCATCGCCCAGGTGGCCGTCATCCGGGACCTGCTCGCCGAGTCGTCCGACCCCGTCATCTTCACCGGCGACACCAACGCCTCGCCGGACTCCGCCGAGATGGTCACGCTCAAGGAGTCCCTGGCCGACGCCTGGGACACGGCCGGCCACGGCGATGGTCTCACCTACAGCACGGACAATCCGCGCACGCGCATCGACTACGTCATGTCCTCGCCCGACGTCAGGGCGACCTCGGCCACCGTGCTGAACACCGACGCCTCGGATCACTTCCCCGTCGTGGTCGACGTCGAGCTGCCGTCACCTGCCTGATGCCCAGGGGGTGGCGGTATTCAGCGGCGGTGGGATGGCGTCCGCGCGATCTCGCTTGATCTGGCAGCGGTGGCCAGGCGGGTGGAGAGGGCGCGGATGCGGTCGATGAGCTCAGGCGGCTCGTGCACCTCGAAGTCGATGTCCATGAGAGCGACCCAGACGGCGAGTTCGTCGAGGTCGTTCGCGCCGCTGGACAACGTGCAGGACCGCCCGTCGATCGGCTCGATCGTCCCCGTCGTGGGCGGCATGTGCTCGGCGACGACCTCGGCCGGAGCGTGCATCGTGAAGCGGCCCTGGTAGCGATAGGGCGCGCTGGAGATCGACCGGGACACGTAGGTCGCCAGATCGGGGTCGGGTGGGTCCCGGGGGACGAACCGCGGTCCGTTCGGCGTCCGCAGGCTCAGGCGGTCGACCCGGTAGGTGCGCCAGTCGGCCCGGCCGGTGTCCCAGCCGAGCAGGTACCAGTGCCGCCCCGAATGGATGAGCCGGTAGGGCTCGGTGGCGCGGGCGCTCTCCTGCCCCTCACGCGTCCGGTAGTCGAACCGCAGGGTCTCGTGGTCGCGGCAGGCGGCGGCGATCGCGGTCAGGGAGGCCGGGTTCACCGCCGAGCCCGCCCGTCCCATCGGCACGGTCATCGACTGCAGGGCGTGTACGCGGTGCCGGAGCCGGGATGGCAGCACCCGCTCGAGCTTGGCCAGCGCCCGCATGGAGGTCTCCTCGATCCCCGACACCGAGCCGCCGGCCGCGGTCCGCAGTCCCACCGCGACCGCCACCGCCTCGTCGTTGTCCAACAGGAGTGGCGGCAGGTCGGCTCCCGCGCCGAGCCGGTAGCCGGGCGTGCCCACGGCGGCGTGCACGGGATAGCCGAGTTCGCGTAGCCGCCCGACGTCGCGGCGGACGGTCCGCGCGGTCACGCCGAGCCGCTCCGCCAGTTCCGCGCCCGACCACTCCCCGTGCGTCTGCAGGAGTGAGAGGAGTCTGAGCAACCGGGCCGATGTCTCCAACATGCGTTCCAGATTGCCCCATCCCTAGGACTGATCCTGTCCTAACCCGTCTCTAGCGTGTTCCCCATGACGTTCACCACGGAGATCAGCCCGTTCCGCATCGACATCGCACAATCCGAGCTCGACGACCTGCACGACCGGCTGGCGCGCACCCGCTGGCCCGACGAGCTGCCCGGCGTCGGCTGGTCGTACGGAATCCCGGTCTCGTACGTGCGGCGGCTGGCCGAATACTGGCGCAGCGGATATGACTGGCGGAAGCACGAGGCGGCGCTCAACGAATACCCGCAGTTCACCACCGAGATCGACGGCCAGAACATTCACTTCCTGCACGTGCGCTCCCCGGAGCCGGACGCGCTGCCGCTGGTCCTCACCCACGGCTGGCCCGGCTCGATCGTGGAGTTCATGAAGGTCGTCGGCCCGCTCAGCGACCCCCGCGCCCACGGCGGTGAGCCCGCCGACGCCTTCCACGTCGTCGCCCCGTCCATCCCCGGCTTCGGTTTCTCCGGCCCCACCCGCGAGACCGGCTGGGACCTGCGCCGGGTCGCCCGCGCGTGGGCCGAGCTGATGAGCCGCCTCGGCTACGAGCGCTACGGCGCCCAGGGCGGCGACAGCGGCTCGGTCATCTCCCCTGAGCTGGGCCGCGTCGCCCCCGACCGGGTGGCCGGCGTGCACGTCAACGGCGCGCTGGGCTTTCCGGCCTTCGACCCGTCCGAGATGGAGGGCCTCACCGAGACCGAGCAGGCCCGCATGCAGCTCTACGCCGACGACGACCGCTCCGGCTACGCGATCATCCAGGCCACCCGGCCGCAGACCGTCGCCTTCGGCCTGCACGATTCTCCCGCCGCCCAGCTGGCCTGGATCGCGGAGAAGTTCAAGGAGTGGACCGACCCCGCGCACGACCTGCCCGAGGACGCGGTGGACCTTGACCAGATGCTCACCGACGTGACGATCTACTGGCTGACCCGCACCGCAGCCTCGTCCGCCCGGCTCTACAAGGAGGGCTCGGCACAGTGGGGCATGCCGGTCGAGCGCTCGGAGGTCCCGCACGGGGTCGCGGTCTTCCCCGGCGACGCCGGGATCCGGCGTGTCGCCGAACGCGAGCACAACGTGATCCACTGGTCGGAGTTCGGCCGGGGCGGTCACTTCGCCGCCATGGAGGCCCCCGACCTGCTGGTCGACGACGTCCGGGCGTTCTTCCGCAAGGTCCGCTGACGGCTCGGCGTCGCGGAGCCGGCCGACCTCGCGGCGGACCAGGATGGCGGTGGCGTGGCCTACGGCGCGCCTTCCCCGGGGAGGAAGGCGGTGACGCCCTCGTACGCGCCCTGGGACGCCTGGCCTGTCGTGTCGTACTCCAGGAGCAGCAGGCCGTTCGGTGTCGCCTCGTGGCGGACCAGGCGCAGGCCGGACGTGGCGCCCGGGCCGGCGACCAGGCGGCGGCCGGTGCGCAGCAGCGTGGGCGCGACGGCGAGGCGGACCGTGTCGATCAGGCCTGCCGCCAGGAGCGCGTCGGCCAGGCGGGCGCTGCCGTGGATCTGCAGCTCGCGTCCCGGCCGTGCCTTCAGCGCGGCGAGCGCCTGGGCGGGGTCGCCGCCGAGCACGGTCGTGGGGTGCCAGGTTCCCTCGGTGAGGGTGTTCGACACGACGTATTTCGGCAACGCGTTCATGCGTTCGGCGTACGGATCGGCCGGGTCGGTGATCTTCGGCCAGTCGCGCGCGAACGCTTCGTAGGTACGGCGTCCGAACAGCAGGCCGTCGGCGAGGCCGAGCCATTCGGAGGTGCGCCGGACGAAGGTCTCGTCGATGTGGGGCACGAGCCAGCCGCCGCGGGTGAAGGCGTCGCTGGTGTCCTCGTCCGGCGAGCCCGGTGCCTGGCTGACCCCGTCGAGGGTGACGAACTGGAGCAGGACGATCTTCATCGCGGTGCCATGCTCTCGGCGAAGGCGGCCAGCTGGCGCGTGACCGAGCCCCAGCCGTCGGCGAAGCCGAGTTTCTCGTGGTGGGCACGCGATTCCGGGTCGCCGTGCCGGACGACGATCCGGTAGTCGGTGCCGTCGGGGTGGTCGCTCAGCGTGATCGTGGCGGTCATGGCGACGGGGGCGGGGGCGGCGGGGCGCCAGGCGCTGGTGATGGCGTTGGTGAAGACGATCCGTTCGGGTTCGTCCGCGGCGAGGAAGCAGGCGTCCAGGTGGGGGACGAACTCCGGCCCGCCGTCGCTCATCCGCGTCACGAACGCCCCTCCGGGCCGCGGGTCCAGGCGCTCCACCCGGCAGCGGGAGGGTGCGGGGAGCCACCACTGCTCCAGCTTGGACGGGTCGGTCCAGGCGCTCCACACGGTGGCGCGCGGGGCGCGGATGATCCGCTCAATACTGAGGTCGAGGTCGGGGTTCATGGCCTGTTCTCCTGCGGGTCGGTGACGAACTGTTCGAGACGGTCGGTGCGTTCCTGCCAGATCCGGCGCTGCTCGCCGAGCCAGTCGTCGACGAGGGCGAGGCGCTCGCGGTTGAGCACGCAGGTGCGTACCCGGCCGGTCTTGGTCGTGTGGATGAGCCCGTTCGTCTCGAGAGTCCGTACGTGCTTCATGAACGAGGGGAGGGTGATGGGGAAGTCGCGGGCGAGGTCGCCGACGCTCGTGGGACCGCGGCCGAGGCGCTGGACGACGGCGCGCCGGGTCGGGTCGGCGAGGGCGAGTAACACGCCGTCGAGCTGTGCCGAATGCTGTGCCATGAAGCTAAGTATTGCGCGAAGTGATGGTTAGCGCAAGGGCTAAGTGTTCCTGCCGTCCGCGACGGCATGCGGTCAGGTGAAACGCCGGCCCTCGTCGCGGCGGTAGGCCCAGGCGGCGGCGGCCACCATGGCGCCGGTCCAGACGGCCAGCATGACCAGCGGCACCACGCCCGGCTGAGCGCCGGTGATCGCCCACCAGATCAGCTCGGCCGCGCCCCTGGTGGGCACGTACGGCGAGACGGCCTGCACGAACCCCGGCAGGATCTGCGGCGGCAGCAGCAGCCCGCCGAGGATGGCCGTCGGGAAGAACAACAGCTGCGACACCGCCATGGCTGCCTTCGAGGTCAGCAGGAAGCCGACGCACAACCCCATCAGCATGAACGGCACCACGCCCACGACCAGCGCGCCGATCCCCAGCAGCAGCCCGGCCGGCGTGATCGTCGCCTCCGTGAACAGCGCCGCCACCACCAGCACGGGGATCACCGAGAGCAGCATGACGACCAGCGTCGACAGGATCCGCCCGGCGAAACGCGGGAGCGGGCCCGCGGGCAGCGTGCGCAGGTACGGGTTCCACGGCAGGTCGCGGTCCTGGGCGACCGCGCTGCTGAGCCCCATGAGCGCGGCCGACATGGCGCCGAAGAACATCAGCGAGCCCGTCGCCGTCGTCGCGGCCACGGGGTCCCGGCCCGCGAACGGCACCACGAACGCCACCATCGAGACGGCCGGGAAGAACGCGCTGGCCAGGATGGCGATCGGCACCCTGATCTGCTCGATCACGAGGTAGCGGGTGTGCGCGAGGACCAGGCTAGACATGTGCGGGCTCCTTCGAGGTGAGGGTGAGGAAGGCCTCCTCCAGCGTGGCCGGCCTGATCTCCAGGCCGGAGAACGGCACCCCGCTGCGTACCAGCTCCACGACCAGCCGGTCGGGGTCGTTGACGACCAGGTCGAACCGGTCGCCCGAGCGTTCGGCGCCGAGCACGCCCGGCAAGTGCGGCAGGTGCTCGGCGACGAGGGAGACGCGCCGGGTGCCCACCATGCCGCGTACGGCCCGCACGCTGTCGTCGGCCAGGACGCGGCCGTGACCGACCACCAGGACCCGTTCGGCCAGGGCCTCGACCTCCTCCAGGTAGTGGCTGGTGAGCAGCACGGTGCCGCCCTCCTCGTGGAAGGACCTGATGCCCTCCCACAGCGCCCGCCTGGCCTCGACGTCCAGGCCGGTCGTCGGCTCGTCGAGGAACACCAGCCGCGGCCTGCCCGCGAACGCCAGCGCCACCGCCAGCCGCCGCCGCTGCCCGCCGGACAGGCCGCCGACCTGCCGCCTGACCAGGTCGCCGAGGCCGAACCTGGCCAGCAGTTCGCCCGTGCCGACGTTGTCGGGGAAGTGCGCGGAGACGAAGTCGGTGATCTCGCCGACGCGCAGCGACTCGGGCAGCCCCGTCTCCTGGGGGGTCATGCCGATGCCGCGCCGCATGGCCGGGTCCAGCGGCGAGCCGCCGAACAGCTCCACCGTGCCGGACGTGGGCCGGCGCAGCCCTGCGAAGAGGTTGATGAGGGTGGACTTGCCGGCGCCGTTCGGGCCGAGCAGGCCGGCCACTTCGCCCGCTCTGATGTCGAACGAGACGTGGTCGAGTGCGAGCACGTCGCCGTAGCGGCGGGTGACGCCGATCGCCCTGGCGAGGACTGTCATGTCGGGTCTCCTGTGTGGTGGTGCCGGCGGGAGCGCGGTCATCGCCGGGCCAGCCCCGGAACGAGCACGGCGCCGACGATCAGGTGCAGCAGGAGCAGCACCAGCGTAGAGGCGGTGCCGACGGCGCTGCCCAGCGGGCCGAGCAGGGACAGGGCGAGCACGACCAGGGCGACGACCTTCCAGAGCCGGCCGGCCCGGGCGGCGAACCGCTCGAGAACGGCCAGCAGCGCCCAGCCCGCCAGCCCGGCCGCCAGGCTCGCCACCACCACCGCTGCCGGCCCGACCTGCTGGATGCCGCCGCCCATCCGCACGGTCAGCGCGGTTCCGGCCACAGGGACCGCCAGAACCCAGGCGGCCAGCGCGGCCGCGGACGCGCCGAGCGCGGTGAGCAGCCTTCTGACGGAGATGCTCATGGAGGTGGCCGGGGCGGCGTGCACGGGGGCGTTCGAGGAGGTGTCCATGACGGCCAGCCTCTCCCGCCGGCCCGGTCCGCCACATCGGGCGCGCGGTCGCGCCGTGCCCTCCCCCGGAGGGGAGCGGCTCCGCCTTTGGTAGGGGATGGGCGTGCCGCCTGCACCGAAGGTGCGACGGGTGAGGCGTGACGCCGGCCGTTCCGCTGCCGGGCAGAGAACCGGGTCCCCGCCGGGTGTACGCAGTCAGGGGCGGGCGAGGCGGGCGGCCACCTCGAACAGCAGCGACTCCCGTCCAGGGCGGCAGACGAGCTGGACCCCGACCGGCAGGCCGTCCACCGGGCCGTCCACCGGGCCGGCCGGTACGGTCAGCGCGGGCAGGCCGAGCACGTTCCACGGGCTCGTGTACGCCAGCAGGGCGGCCCGGACGGCGACCTTCTCCCCGTCGAGCACGGTCTCGCGCCGGCCGATCAGGGGCGCGGTGATCGGCACGGCCGGCAACACGAGCACGTCATGGCGGTCGAACAGCTCCCCGACCGTCCGGGCCAGCCGCTCGCGGGCGGCCATGGCGCGTACGTACCGCCAGCCGGGCATCTCGGCGGCGGCCCGCAGGCGGTCGAGCACCTCGGAGTCGAACAGCTCGGGCGCCTCGGCGAGGCGGTCGGCGTGCACGGCGGCGGCCTCGCAGCTCTGGATCGTCGTGTACGTCTCCCGCAGCTCGCCGCCGACGCCGGCGGGGAGCCGGACCTCCTCCTCCACCCCCGACGCTGCCCGCACCGCGCGCACGACGCGCGCGTCCCCGGGGAACAGCCCGGCCGGATCGAGCCACGCCACCCGCACCCGGCCGGCGTCCAGCCCTGCGTCCTGCCCGGAGTCCTGCCCGGCGACCTGCCCCGCGTCCTGCCCGGTCAGAGCGTGGTAGGCCAGCAGGCAGTCGCGGGCGTCGCCGGCGAGGACGCCGACGTGGTCGAGCGTGCGCGACAGGGGGAAGACGCCCTCCGCGGGGATGGCGTCGTACGCGGGCTTGAACCCGGCGATCCCGCACAGCGCGGACGGAATGCGGACGGAGCCGCCCGTGTCGGTGCCGAGCGCGAGCGGGACCATGCCCGCCGCCACCGCGGCCCCGCTGCCGCCGCTGGAGCCGCCCGACATGCGGGCGGGATCCCAGGGGTTGCGTGAGGGCCCGGTGGCCGAGCGGTCGCCCGTGGGGCCGTAGGCGAACTCGTGGGTCGTGGTCATGCCGACGATGACGCCACCGGCCCGGCGGAGCCGCGTCACGCAGGCCGCGTCCTGGTCGGGGACGTGCCCCGAGAAGTGCCGCGACCCCATGGTCGTGGGCAGGCCGGCGACCATGATGAGGTCTTTCACGCCGACCGGGATGCCGTGCAGCGGGCCCCGATCGGTGCCTCCGGCCAGCTCGCCGTCGGCCCGCCGGGCGGATTCCAGCGCACCGGCGGCGTCCACGGTGACGAACGCGTTGAGCGCCGGGTCGAGGCCGGCCACGGCGTCGAGCGCCTGCCGGGCCAGCTCGGTCGCGGTGGTGCGTCCCTCACGCAGGTCCTGGCCGAGCGCGGCCACGGTGCGCCCGGCGAACGGTCCGGTCCTGATGGGCTCTGGGGGTGTCGGCATGCATCCCTTTGTACGACATCCCGCCCGCCTCCCGCCGAGCGCCCCCCCGCGCCCGGGTTAGGAACGGCGGGTGGCGCTCAGCCGGTGCGCGAGGCGGTCGAGGCTGAGGTTGATGAGGATGAAGATGGCCGCGATGAGGATCGCCGCCGGGATGACGTTGGAGAAGTTGGCCGCGATCCCGTTCAGACCCCGGTCCACCAGCTCGTCATAGCCGACGATCAGCCCGAGCGCCGAGTCCTTCAGCAGCACCACGAACTGGCTGACCAGGGCCGGCATCATGGCCCGCAGCGCCTGCGGCAGCAGGACGAGCCGCATCACCTGCCCCTTGCGCATGCCCATCGCGTACGCCGCCTCCCGCTGGCCCCGCGGCAGGCTCTGCACCCCGGCCCGGATGATCTCCGCGATCACCGACCCGTTGTAGAGGGTGAGCCCGAAGACGACGGCGCTGAAGGCGGAGATGTTCGTGCCGAGCAGCGCGAACGACCCGAAGAAGGCGAAGAAGATGAGCAGGAGCAGCGGGACGGACCTGAAGAACTCCACCACGGCGGCCGCGGGCACCCGGACCCACCGGTGGTCGGACATCCGGGCGGTGGCGAACACGATCCCGAACAGCCCGGCCAGCACCACTCCGGCCACGGCCGCGGCCAGCGTCCCGGCCAGGCCGGGCAGGATGAACGTGGCCCACACGTCGCCGCGCAGCAGCGGGGTCCACTTGTCGGCGGCCCACTGGTCCTTCTCGTCGAAGCGCACGAAGACGAAGTACGCCAGCGCCAGCAGCACGATCGCCACGCCCGCGGCCAGCGTCCGGTTGCGCCGGATCCCGCGCGGCCCGGGGGGCTCGTAGAGGTTCGCGTACGTCATCGTGCCACCGCCATCCGCCGCGACAACCAGCCGAACGCCAGCCCCATGGGCAGGCACAGCAGCACGAATCCGGCGGCGAAGCCGAAGAAGATCTCGATCACCTGGTCCCCGTACGTCTCGATCATCTCGCGCATCCGCACGGACGCCTCGCTCACGCCCACCACCAGCGCGATCGTGGTGTTCTTGGTCAGCGCGATCATGATGCTGCCCAGCGGCGCCACGACGGAGCGGAACGCCTGCGGCAGCGTGATGAGCCCGAGCGTCTTGATGAAACCGAGCCCCAGCGACCTGGCGGCCTCGGCCTGGCCGACCGGCACCGTGTTGAGCCCGGAGCGCAGGGCCTCGCAGACGAACGCCGAGGTGTAGGCGGTCAGCCCGATGACGGCGAGCCAGAAGTTGTTGGTCGCGATGTCGTCGGACAGCTCCACCCCGAGGTTCGCGCCGACGCCGAGCCCGGTGAAGAGCAGCACGAGGGTGAGCGGCGTGTTGCGGGCCACGGACACGTAGACGCTCGCGGCGCCGCGCAGGGAGGCCAGCGGCGCCACCCGCATGGCCGTCAGCAGGACCCCCAGCACGAGCGAGCCGAGCGCGCTGACGGCCGTCAGCCGTACCGTCATCCAGAACGCGGCGAGGACGGTGTCGCCCTCGATCAGCAGCGCGTCCATGGGATCAGTACCGCTCCAGCTTCGGGGCCTCCGGCAGGGTGAAGCCCGAGGAGCCGACGCTGGCCTGCAGCGCCTTCGTCCAGCTCCCGTCGGAGAACATCTTCTCCAGCGCGTCGTTGACCGCCTTGCGCCCGGCCGTGTCGTCCTTCTTCAGCCCGATGCCGTACTTCTCGGTGCTGAACGGCTTGCCGACCACCTTGAGCTTGCCGCCGTGCTGGGCGGCGTAGCCGGCGAGGATCACGTCGTCGGTGGTGATGGCGTCGAGCTGGCCCCCGAGGACGCGGTCCACGCACGCCGAGTACGTCCGCTCCTCCTGCAGCTGCACCTCCTTGGCGTACTCCGTCTTGACCTTCTGCGCCGGGGTGGAGCCGGCGACGGAGCACAACTTCTTGCCGTTGAGCGCCTCCGGGCCGGTCAGCGCCGCGTCGGCGGCTCGCACCAGCAGGTCCTGCCCGGCCACGAAGTACGGCCCGGCGAAGGACACCTTCTGCTTCCTGGCGTCGGTGATGGAGTACGTGGCCACCACCATGTCCACCTGGCCCTGCTCGATGAACGCCTCCCGGTTGGCGGAGACGGTCTCCTTCCAGGTGATGTCCTTCGCCTCGACCCCGAGCTGCTTGGCGACGTAGGTGGCGACCTCGATGTCGAATCCGGAGAAGTCGCCGTTGGGGGTGCGCAGCCCGAGCCCGGGCTGGTCCGCCTTCACGCCGATGACCAGCTTCTTCTCGTTCTTGGCCTTGTCCACGACGGAGGCGTAGCTCTCCTGGCCGCCGCCGCAGGCGGTGGCCAGCGTGACGACGGCGAAAACGGCATAGAGGGATCTGCCGAACATGACACTCCTTAGTGCGTGAGGATCTTGGCGAGGAAGGACTGGGCGCGCTCGCTGCTCGGGGCGCCGAAGAAACCGTCAGGGGTGTCCTGCTCGACGATCTCGCCGTCGGCCATGAACACCACGCGGTCGGCCGCGCGCCTGGCGAAGCCCATCTCGTGGGTGACGACGACCATGGTCATGCCGTCGCGCGCCAGCGCCGTCATCACCTCGAGCACCTCGTTGACCATCTCGGGGTCGAGCGCGGAGGTGGGCTCGTCGAAGAGGATCACCTTGGGGTCCATGGCCAGCGCCCTGGCGATGGCCACCCGCTGCTGCTGCCCGCCGGAGAGCTGGGCGGGGAACTTGGCCGCCTGGCCGCCGATGCCGACCCGGTCGAGCAGTTCCCGGGCCTTGCGCACGGCCTCGTCCTTGGGCCGCCTGAGCACGTGGACCTGCCCGAGGACGACGTTGTCCAGGACGGTCTTGTGCGCGAACAGGTTGAAGGACTGGAAGACCATGCCCACCTCGGCGCGGAGCCGGGCGAGCTGCCGCCCCTCGGCGGGCAGCGGGGTCCCGTCCACGCTGATCACGCCGGAGTCGATGGTCTCCAGCCGGTTGATCGCGCGGCACAGGGTCGATTTGCCCGCCCCGGACGGGCCGATGATCACTACGACCTCGCCCTGCTTGACGGTCAGGTTCACGTCCTTGAGCACATGGTGCTCGCCGTAGCGCTTGTTGACCTGGTCCAGGACGATCAGGTCCGCCTGGGTCATGCGTCACGCTCCTCGTGTCGGTCAGCGTTGGCGTAACCGTAGGAGGCGCGTGTTCCGCGCACAGGCTTGTGAGCGTTCTGCTCAGCGATCAGCGGGGTTTCGACGATTCCGAAGTGGCGCCGGAGACCCCGATCGTGGACATGAAGGCGCGGTCCCACTGCCCGTCACGCAGCCAGCCCGCGATCAGGCCGTTGAGGTAGTCGCGGAAGACCGTGTCCTGCTTGCGGACCCCCATCCCGTACGGCTCGCGCCCGAACGGCTTGCCCACGAGCCGCAGCGTGTCGGGATGCTGGGCCATCAGCCCGTACAGGATGGTGTCGTCGGTGCTGACCGCGTCGATGCGCCCGGAGATGAGCGCCGGCACGCACACGCTGTAGACGTCGACGACCTCGAGGTCGGCGCCGGGCAGCAGGGTGCGCAGCCGATCGACGGACGTGGAGCCCTTGGCCGTGCAGACCCGCTTGCCGTCGAGGTCGGACACCTCGCGGATGGTGGAGTCGCCGGACCTGACCAGCATGTCCTGCCCGGCGTAGTAGTACGGGTCGGTGAAGGTGACCAGCTCGGCCCGGGCCGGCGTGATCGAGTACGTGGCGATGACGAGGTCCACGACCTCCTGTTTGAGGAAGTTCTCCCGCTCGCGTGACACGGTCTCGACGAAGCGGATGTTGCGTTCGCTGCCGGTGAGGTCCTTGGCCACCAGCCGGGCGATCTCCGCGTCGAAGCCGGTGATCCGCCCGCTGGCCGGGTCCTTGTAGCCGAACAGCGGCTGGTCGAACTTGATGCCCACGGTGAGGACGCCGCGATCCCTGATTCGCTTCATGGTGGAGCCCTCGGGGAACGGGCTCGCCTCGCCGCAACCCGCGGCCAGCAGGCATAACAGCACGGCGAGCAGAGCCCTGAGCGCGGTCACCGTACGCGGTACCGGTGCTGCGGGCGCCCGGTGGGGCCGTATCTCGGCCGCCCCTCCACCAGGCCGCGCTCGGCCAGGTGCTCCAGATAGCGGCGGGCGGTGGCCCGGCTGACGCCGATCAGCTCGCCGAGCTCGTGCGCGGAGGCGTCCTCGTCGACGCCGGCCAGCGCGTCGAGCACCGCCTGCTCGGTGGCGGCGGAGATGCTCTTGGGCCGGGATCCCTGGTCGAGGTGGAGCGAGCGGAAGATCCGGTCGATCTCCTGCTGTTCGGCGAAGCGGCCCCCTGACTCCAGCTGCGCGACCGTCGCCGCGTACCGCAGCAGCGTCTGCTCCAGCGTGCCCGCCCGGGTCGGCTTGACCAGGTAGTACAGGGCGCCGCGCTGGATGGCCGCGCGGACCGTGGCGGACTCCTTGCGGCCGGAGATCACGATGACGTCGGCGGGCGGCTGGTCGGGCCGGCGCAGCCGGTGCGCCACTTCCAGCCCCGGCAGGTCCGGCAGGTGCAGGTCGAGCAGGACCAGCCGGGGCGCGAAGCGGGCGGCGGCGGCGAGCGCCGCGTGCCCGCTGTGGGCGATGCCCACCACCCTGAAGCCCAGGACCCGGTTCACCTGCGCGTGCAGTGCCGCGGTGACGACCGGATCGTCGTCCACGATGAGAACGGTGATGTCCCTGGGCTCAGGCATCGCCACGCTCCTCGTCCAGCTGTTAGGGGGTTCTAGCAGCTTAGGAGGCTTTTATCACAAAAGATCGACTTTTGCTCGTTATGCTCATCACGATCCGCCGTTGACGCCCGTTTCCTCCTAGTCTGTACGCGGACGACAGCGGGAAGGGACGGACGCCGGTGAGATGGCTGCTCGCGGTCACGGCCCTGTGGACGTTACTCGGCCTGCTGCCCCTGGCACTGCTCACCTCCTCCAGCATCTCCCTGTCGGAGCGGGCGGTGCGGGACGAGGTCACCGACCGGGTCAGGACCACCGCCTCGGTGAGCCGGGTCGTGGTGGAGCAGCAGATGGACTCCCTCAAACAGCTCGTCACCGCGTTCGCGCAACGCCCCCAGGTCCGCGAGGCCGTCGGGCGCGTCACCACGACGTCCATGCGCGGCTTCCTCGACCAGCTCGAACGGCAGCGCGACGGCGTCAGCGGCCTCATCCTGATCACGCCCGACGGCGACATGATGGGCGCCGAACCGCCGAGCGGCCTGCCCCAGGACATCGGCAACACCGACTGGTACCGCGCCGTGCGCGACCGGCGGCAGGCCCACGTCTCGCAGGCGTACACGCCGACGATGGTCGGCGTGTCCAGGGCCGTCGCCGTGGCCGCGCCCATCCCGAGCGCCGACGGCGAGCGCATGCTCGGCATCCTCACGGTCGTCTACAGCCTGGACGCCATCCAGAAGTTCGCCGAGCAGGCCGCGAACGCGCAGGGCATCAGGCTGCTGATCACCGACCAGGCCGGCGTGCTCGTCGCCGACCCCGGCAGGAAGCTCTACGCCCTCACCTCCCTGCGCGAGGACCCGCGGGTCGACGCGGCGCTCGCCGGGCGCACCTGGAACGGCACGTTCCGCGGCATCGACGGCACAGTGTTGTCGGCGTCCGAGCCGATCCCCGGCATCGGCTGGACGGTCACCGCCGAGGTGCCGGCCGCCGCGGCGCTGGCCTCCGCCGAACAGCTCAGGTCCAACGTGCTCGCCGTCGCGGCCCTGCTGGCGCTGCTCATCCTCATCGGCCTCGGCCTGCAGATCCGCAGCGAGCACGGCCGCCGCCGGGCGCAGGCCACGCTGGCCAGGTACGCGGCCGAGCTGGCCGCCGCCAGGGACGACGCGGTCAACGCCTCCAGCGCGAAGTCCGAGTTCCTCGCCAAGATCAGCCACGAGATCCGCACCCCGATCAACGGCGTGCTCGGCATGAACTCCCTGCTCATGGGCACCCGGCTGGACGACGAGCAGCGCCACTACACCACCACGGCCCAGGGCGCGGCCCGGAACGTGCTGCGCCTGCTCGACGACTTCCTCGACCTGTCCAGGATCGAGGCGGGCCACCTGCAGGTCGAGGCGGCGCCGTTCGACCTCCCGCGGCTCTGCGACGAGGTGGTCGCGCCCTTCGCGCCGCACGCCTACGAGCAGGGGCTCTGGCTCACGCTCCGGCTCGACGAGGGCGTGCCGCGGCAGGTGGCCGGCGACCCCGCCCGGCTGCGCCAGGTGCTCACGAACCTGGTCGGCAACGCGCTCAAGTTCACCGTCCAGGGCGGGGTCGACCTGCACGTGACGCTGGACGAGGGCAGCCCCGGCGACGAACGGGCGGTGCTGCGGTTCGCGGTCGCCGACACCGGGATCGGCGTCGGCCCCGACGACCGTGACCGGGTCTTCGGCGTCTTCCGCCAGGTCGACTCGCCGATCACCCGCAGGACCGGCGGCAGCGGCCTGGGCCTGGCCATCAGCAGGCAGCTCATCGAGCTCATGGGCGGGCGGATCGGGCTGGACAGCGTGGAGGGCGTGGGCAGCCGGTTCTGGGCGACCCTGCCGGTCGACGTCCTGACCTGGTCGGAGCCGAAGCCCGAGGCGCTGGAGGGGCGGCGCGCGCTCGTCGCCGACCCGCGTCCCCAGGACCGCACCCTGGCAGGGAGGTCCCTGACGGAGGCGGGGCTCGCCGTCGAGGAGACCAAGGACGAGGCGTCCGCGCTGACGCTGCTACGGGCCGCCGCCGAGAGCGGGCGGCCGTACGAGCTGGCGGTCGTCGCCCTGGACCTCGGCGAGACGGAGTCGCTCGCGCACGTGATCCTCACCGACCCGCTGCTCCAGGCCACCAGCGTCGTCGTGGTCGTGACGCCGGGCCGCTCGGGGTTCGCCTGGCCGGGCGCCTCGGGGGAGCGCGCCGTGCAGTCGATCACCCGGCCGCTCAGCCGCCGCCGGCTGCTCGCCGCCGTGGAGAACGCCCTGGGCACCGCCGACGCCCCCGGCGATCCCGGTGAGGGCGCGCAGGCCGAGGGGAAGGACGGCGGCACGCGCATCCTGGTGGCCGAGGACGACGAGGTGAGCCGCCAGGTGGCGATGCTCATCCTGGAGCAGGCCGGGCACGAGGTCGAGACCGTGGACGACGGCGAGCAGGCCGTGCGGGCCGTGCTGGCCGGCGGCTACGACCTCGTGTTCATGGACTGCCAGCTGCCCGTGCTCGACGGGCTGGCCGCGACCGCGGAGATCCGCGGCCGGGAGGAGGGGCACACCCCGATCATCGCGATGACCGCGGCGGCCATGCCGGACGACCGGATCCGGTGCCTGGAGGCGGGCATGGACGACCACCTGGCCAAGCCGGTCGACTGGCCCAGGGTGCTGGCCAGGATCCCGGAGTGGGCGGCGTACTCGAGCCTGCCGCCGGAACTGGCGGGTCTGTCGCCGGAGGCGGTCGCCGACGTGGCGCAGGCATACCTCGCCACCGCGACGAGAACGTTCGACGAACTGCGGCGGGCGGGGGAGGCCGGCGACGCGGAGGAGACGGGCGCGCTCGCCCACCGGCTCAAGAGCGCCTGCGCGACCGTCGGCGCCGTCCGCGAGGCGGCGCTGTGCCAGCGCGTCGAGGACGCGGCCCGTACGGGGACCGTCGAGGGAGAGGCGATCGATGAGCTGGGCGAACTGCTCGCGGAACCTCCCTCGTGGATGAACGCCCTTTTAACATGAATTAGCGTTATATTCCTGGAGATTAGCCCTGTGCGAGGTTCGTCGCCGTCACTGTCTTCCTGTCGTCGCGTGATCGCCTACTGGTGAAGGAGGGGTCGATGGCGGATCCGTCCAGTGAGTCCGGCCCGGCAACCACCCCCGGCCCCACAGCCTCGCCCACCGGGCCACCCAGCCCGCCGGGATCCCCGACGCCGTCGGAAACGCCCACGCCTTCCGAGACGCCGACTCCTTCCGAGACGCCGACTCCTTCCGAGACGCCGACTCCTTCCGAGATGCCGACGCCGTCGGAAACCCCCACTCCTTCGGGCACCCCGAGCGGCACGCCGTCCCCGCCGGAGAGCGCGACGAGCGACCCCGCCCTGCCGCCGGAGCGCGCGCCCGCCGGACAGGCCCCGCAGTCCCCGGCCGAGTGCTCCCGCGACCAGGTCCAGATCGACTGGCGGTCGATCCGCGAACTCGCCTGGCTCTTCGACAAGACCGGCGACGAGGTGGTGGCGTTACAGCGCGGGGCCACGGCGCTGGCCGGCACGTCCGGCCTGGTCGGCGGTGACGACCAGGGCCGCACGTTCGCCGAGTGGTACGCCGACGGCTACGACTCCCTGACCGACGCCATGCGCCGCATCGCGGACAAGAGCTTCGTCTCGGCGGCCGGCCTGCGCGACTTCGAAGAGCTGTGGGACTACCTGGAACAGCAGATCATCCGGTCGCTTCCAGAGATCCCCGACCTCGCTCAGCCGCCGATCCCGCAGGCGCCACCGCCCAGGGACGGCGCCTGATGCTCGACCCCTTCCAGGCGCTCGCCTGGTTCGCCGAAGTGCACGTGCCCGAGGCCGACACGTCCAACCTGAGGGCACGCGCCAAGGCCCTGCGCGACCTGGCCGGCTCGATCGGCAGGGTCGCCGCCCGCACCGAGATGGCCGTCGCCGCGGCCCGCAGCCAGAACGACAGCCGGGCCGTGGACCGGTTCGCGGACGTGTGGCCATTGGAGCTCGCCCCCCGCTACAGGGCCCTGCAGGAGGAACTGCACGAGCTGGCCGACGGCTGCGACGAGTACGCCGACGCGGTCGACAGCCACCGGGAACAACTCTGGATCATCGGCACCCAGCTGGCCGCCCTCGCCTTCACCATGATGTTCGGCTTCATCTATCCGGCGGCCAGGTTCGCGGCGCAACGCGCGTTCAACATGCTGGTCGCCAGGGCCAAGCTGGAGCGCACCCTGTTCCAGAAGATCGTCAAGATGATCCTGGAACAGCGGATGGGCAAGCGCCGCGTCGGCACCTACATGGTGCGCGAAGGGCTCGACGCGCTGGCCGACTCCGCCACGTGGGCCGTGCTCAAGACCGGCGTGCACGCCGCCAGCTCCGCCGCCACCGGCCAGCCGATGGGCAACCTCTTCGAGTACGCGGGCAAGCACTTCGTCGCCGAGTTGGCCTACAACGGCGGCATCAAGGCCCTGAGCGACGTGCGCAGGTTCTTCCCCGCCACGAGGGTCACGGAGACGCTGCTGGGCACCGGCTCGGCAGGCCGGTTCTTCCGCCGCACCCTCTCGGCGTCCACCATCTACCCCCTCGTCATCAGCGGGGAGCTGAGCGCGGCGGGATCCCTGCGCTCGGCGATGGCGCACGCGCCGAGAGCGTTCATCTTCAAACGCTGACCGAGGAGCGAGTTGATCACACCACCGCCCACCGGCGACCCCGAGCTCGACCGCGTCCTCGCCGAGATGGCCGCCCAGACGGCCGGGTTCGAGGAGGTAACCCGCCGGCTGCAGGAGACCAGGGGACGCGGCGAGAGCGCGGGCGGGCAGGTCGCCCTCGAGGTCACGCCCGCCGGGTCGCTGGCCGCGCTGCACATCGACCCCCGCGCCATGCGGCTGGGCTCGAAGGCGCTGAGCGAGGCCATCGTGGAGGCGTACCGGCTGGCTGAGGAGGACGTGACGGGCCAGTCGTTCGACATCGCCAAGACCGTCACCGACCCCTGACGGACGCGCTCAGGAGCAGTCGCAGCAGGTCGCCCGCACCACCCACGCCGACCCGCTGAGCAGGCTGAGCCCGCGTGAGGGCGAGGTGCTGCGGCACCTGGCGCAGGGCTTCGTCAACGCCGCCATCGCCGAGCGCCTGCACGTCTCGCTCAGCACCGTGGAGAAGCACGTCAACGCCATCATGGACAAGCTCGACCTGCCCCGCGACCCCGGCTACAGCCGTCGGGTGCTGGCCGTCCTGCGCTACATCGAGGGCTGACCCTGCCCAGAGCGACGCGGGGGACGAATGCGACAAAAGTGGTTGTTTTGGGTGGGCATCGGGCAAGGATGTGGCCATGACCATCATGCTTTGCGACGGCCGCCCGATGCCGCGTCTCGGTCTGGGCACGTGGCCCATGAACGACGACGGAGCGCACCAGGCCGTGAGACACGCCATATCGCTCGGCTACCGGCTGATCGACACCGCCGCCAGCTACGGCAACGAGACCGGCGTGGGAGCCGCCGTGGCCGAGGCGAGCGTGGCCCGCGACGACCTGTTCATCACCACGAAGCTGCGCGGATCCCACCACGGCTACGACGCCGCCATGCAGGGCTTCGAGGAGAGCCGGGCCAGGCTCGGCCTCGACTACGTCGACCTGTACCTGATCCACTGGCCGCTGCCGGGTCGCGACCTCTACGTCGACACCTGGCGCGCCTTCGTCGAGTTGCGCGAGCGGGGCCTGGCCCGCTCCATCGGCGTCTCCAACTTCACCCCCGCGCAGATCGAGCGGCTGGCCGAGGCGACCGGCGTCCTGCCGGCCGTCAACCAGGTCGAGCTCCACCCCGGCCTGGCGCAGCGTGAATTGCGCGCCTGGCACGCCGAGCACGACATCGTCACCCAGTCGTGGAGCCCGCTCGGCAGCGGCTCCAAGCTGCTCGACGAACCCGTCGTCACCGACCTCGCCATCACCCATGCGCGCACCCCCGCGCAGGTCGTGCTCCGCTGGCACCTGCAGCTCGGCGCCGTGCCGATCCCCAAGTCGGCCCACCCCGAGCGCATGCGGCAGAACCTGGAGGTGTTCGACTTCAGCCTGTCGGACGCGGAGATGGCGAGGATGGCCGAGCTCGACGGCGGTGGACGGCTCGGCGGCGATCCCGAAACCCACGTCGAACTCTGACCTGATGTCGCGGACGGCGGACCCCCGATCGTCTGTCCCATGACGAACGAAGGGAAATGGGACGATGGACACCGGGGAACACGAGAAGGAGCGGTCATGACGGACGTCTCCCACGCCGCACTGGCCCGCGTGGTGCGCGAGCACGCCGGCCGGCTGGCCGCCTCGCTGGTGACGCTGCTGGGCGACTTCTCCGCCGCCGAGGACCTGGTGCAGGACGCGGTGGAGAAGGCCCTGGTGCGCTGGCCGGAGGACGGCGTGCCGGAGCGGCCCGAGGCGTGGTTGTACACCGTGGCCCGGCGGCGCGGCCTCGACCTGCTGCGCCGCGAGAGCAACCACCGCGACAAGCTGGCCCGGCTGTGCGTGCCGGAGCCTGGCGAACCCGACGGCCGGCTCCGGCTGATCTTCACCTGCTGCCATCCCGCGCTGCCGCGGCAGGCGCAGGTCGCGCTCACGCTGCGGGTGGTGTGCGGGCTGACGACCGCGCAGATCGCCGCCGCGTTCCTGACCCGGGAGAGCACGGTGGCCCAGCGCATCACCCGCGCCAAGAGGAAGATCGCGGAGGCGGGCATCCCGTACCGCGTGCCGGCGGCGGGGGAGCGGCCGGAGCGGCTGCGCGAGGTGCTCACCGTCATCTACCTGCTGTTCAACGAGGGCTACCTGTCCAGCACGCTGGAGCGGGCCCAGGCGCGTGACCTGGTCGACGACGCCGAGTGGCTGGCCTCGCTGCTGGCCGGGCTGATGCCGGACGAGCCCGAGGCGGCCGGGCTGCTGGCCCTCATCCGGCTGCACCGGGCCCGCGGCGCCGCCAGGTTCGGCGCCGACGGCCGGCTCGTGCTGCTGGCCGACCAGGACCGCTCCCTGTGGGACCACGCCGCCATCGAGGACACGATCCGGCTCCTGACCCGGACGGCACGCGCACATCGGCGTCCCGGGCCGTACCAGCTGCAGGCGGCCATCGCGGCCTGCCACGCCGAGGCCGCGTCATGGGCGGGCACCGACTGGCGGCAGATCGTCATGCTCTACGACATGCTGCTCTGCCTCGCCCCGTCGCCCGTGGCCCGGCTCAACCGCGCCATCGCCCTGCGGTACGTGGACGGCCCGGAGGCGGCGTTCACCGAGCTCAAAGACCTCGGCGAGGCGCTGGGCCGCTACCCGCTCCTCCACGCCACCCGCGCCGAGCTGCTGCGCGATCTCGGCCGCAGGGAGGAGGCCCGGCGGGCCGACGAGCGCGCCCTCGCACTGACCGCCAACCCCGCCCAGCAGGCGCTGCTGGAGGAGCGGATCGCCTGGGGTTAGAACGCGGTGTGCGCCAGCCAGTGGTCGAGCAGCGCGCGGTCGCCCGTGACGTCGCGCGGGGGCACGCGCCGGGTGAACACCAGCATGAGCTCCGTCACCGAGCCCGACACCACGACGTCGCCGTCGCCGCCCCCGCGATCGCAACGGATTCCGTCCGGCGTCCTGGTGATCATCCAGCCCTGCCCCGAGTCCGGCCGCAGCACGATCGTCTCGCCCCGGCCCCGCAGCTCGGCCAGCTCCGGCCTGAACTCCGCCGCGGCCGGCACCGCCAGCAGCCCCATCCCCTCGGAGATCACGTCGGCCGCCAGGTCGCCGGCGACGTCGAACGAGGCGCCGGTCGTGGCCGCCGCGTCATAGTGGTGGATGACGGTGTCGCCCAGCATCCTGCGCAACCAGAACACCGGCGGCGTCGGACCCGTCAGCGACCAGACCCGGGCGCCGGCGGGCGCCTCCTGGACCGCGCCGATCACCTCCTCCGCGCCGTCCCGCAGCCACCGCGCCCACGCGTCCAGAGGACCGGGATCGTCCGTGGCGGGATCGGCGATGGGCACGGGCGCGGCCTCGCGCACCAGCTCGGCCGCCCACCGGTGCGCGTGCCCGACGTGCCCGGCCAGGTCGCGCAGCCGCCACTCCGGGCACGTCGGCACCCGGGCGTCCGGGTCACCGCCGGTGACCGCGCGGGCGAACCTCGCCGTCTGCTCCCGCAACCCCTCCGCGAGCCGGGCGGTGTCCAGTGTCGTCATGGCGAAAAATCCTCTCAACGGGTACGCCGGTACCGTAGAAACTCCAGTCCGGTGGAGGTTCAAGTGGATGTGAGCAACGACACGCTCGGGATCGGCGATCTGGCGGCGCTGACCGGCGTACCGGTGCGGACCATCCGCTTCTACTGCGACGAGGGCATCATCGAGTCGGTGCGCAGTGCCGGGGGCCACCGCAGGTTCGACGGCGCCGCGGTGGAGCGGCTCGGCATGGTCAGGCGGCTGCGCGGGCTCGGCCTGGGGCTGGCCGCCATCGCGCGCGTGCTCGCCGGCGAGCGGTCCGTGGCCGAGGCGGTGGCGGAGCAGCGCGCGGCGCTCGACGTCCAGCTCGCCGGGCTGGCCTGGCGGCGGGCCGCCCTGCGCGCCGTCGAGGAGGCGGGCCCGGCCGAGCGGGCGGCCCGGCTGGATCTGCTGGCCGCGGCCGAGCAGGGCGCCGCCGCCCGCGACGAGCTGGTCGGGTTCTGGCGGCGGCAGATGGTGGCGCCCATCGCCGACGAGATGTTCGCGTCGTTCGTGGCCATGGCCGTTCCCGGCCCGCCCGCCCATCCGACCCCGCCCCAGGTCGTCGCGTACGCGGAGCTGGTCGCCCTGGTCGCCGACCGGTCGCTGACGCGCCTCCTGCGCGCGCGGGCGCTGGAGAACGTGAAGGTGATCCACGACGAGGACGAGCTGATGTACGGCGTCGGCGAGGCGTGCGCGCTGGTCGAGCCGCTCGTGATCGCAGGAGAGGCACCGCGTCCCGGGCCCGAGCTGGACCGGTTCGTGGCGGTGCACGCCACGGTGCGGAGGGTCGGCGACACCCCGGACTTCCGGCGCGAACTGCTGGCGAACGTGGCTCCCGACCGCGACCCGCGCTTCCGCCGTTACTGGCGGCTCGTGAGCGAGGTCAGCGGGGAGAAGGCCACGCTCGGCTCGACCCACCTGTGGCTGGCCGACGCGCTCGAGCGCGCCCTCACCGCCTGACCTGCGGCGCCTGCGCGGTCGGATCGTGCGGCCCGCACGGTCTGACCCGTCGTCCCCTCCCCGCGCCTGACACGAGGACGGCCAGGCCCGCCAGCAGCAGCCAGGCCGACGTCAGGACCACCAGCCAGGTCCAGCCCGCGTGCCCGTAAACGATGCCCCCTGCGGTGCCGCCCACGCCGCTCCCCAGGTAGTAGGCCAGGGTGTACATCCCGGCGGCCCGGCCGCGGGCCCGCGGCGCGGCATCGGCGGTGACCCAGGCGTTCGCGATGGCGTGTGCGGCGAAGAAGCCGGCGGTCAGCACGGCGAAGCCGAGCACGACGAACGGCAGCGCCGGATGGGCGGTCATGACGGCGCCGGCCACCGTGACCATCAGCGCCGTGACGAGGGCGGGCCTACGCCCGAGGCGGGCGGCCACCCGTCCGGCGGCGGCCGACGAGGCGGTGCCCATGGCGTACGCGAGGAAGACCAGGGACGCGGCGGCGGTGCTGAGCGAGATCGGCGGCGCGGACAGGCGGAAGCCGGCGGCGTTGTACAGCGCCACGAACGCGCCCATGCCCAGCGCGCCGACGGCGTAGGCGGCCACCGGCCGCCCCGGCCCCTCACGCGACGGCGCGGATGCCGCGACGTGGGGGTGCCGCGGCCCGTGGCCAGGGGGCGGGGACTGGTCGCGGGGGAGGGCCAGGGCGGTGAACAGCGCGCACAGCAGGGCGACGCTCGCCACGGCGAACAACGCGCCGTGCCAGCCCAGCGGGCCGGCGGCGAAGCCCGCGCCCAGCCGGCCGAGCATCCCGCCCATCGTGTTGCCCGCGATCATCGCGCCCACCGCGCCCGGCAGCCGCGCCGTGCCGAGCCGGTCGGCCAGGTACGCCGCCGCCACCCCGGCGAACCCCGCGACCGCCACCCCCTGGACCGCCCGCATCGCCAGCAGCACGGGGTACGACGGAGCCAGCGGCAGCAGCAGCCCGATCACCGCCGACCCCAGCACCGACCAGAGGATCACCCGCCGCCGCCCCGCCACCCCGGCGAGCCAGGCCAGCGGCAGCACCGTCACGGCGAGCGCGGTCGTGGCCACGCCGATGGCCAGCGACGCGCTCCCCGGATCCAGCCGGAACGCCCCTGCGAGCTGCGGCAGCACCGGCTGCGGCGCGTACAGCAGGGCGAACGACGACACCCCGGCCGCCGCCACGGCCGCGCTGACCCGCCGCGTGCCCGCGGGCAGAGCCTGAGCCTGAGTGACCACCACCCGCGCCACGCTAAGCACGGCACATAGATACGTCCAATGCAGAAACAGGCGATGATTCATACCGTGATGGATGAGTCCGACGAGCAGCTGGCCGCCCGCCTCGCCTCCGACCTCGCGCTGGTCGCGGCGGTCGGCGAGACCGGGCACGTGACCCGCGCGGCCGAGCTGCTCGGCATCCCCCAGCCGACCGCCAGCCGCCGCCTCGCCGCGCTCGCCGACCTGGTCGGCGCGCCGCTCGTGCTCCCCGAGGGCCGCGGCATCCGCCTGACCAGGGCCGGGCGCGTGCTCGCCGCCGCCTCCGCCCGCGCGCTGGGCTCGGTGACCGCGGCCGTCCGTGAGGTGCGCGAGGAGACCGACCCGGGCACGGGCCGCGTCGTCCTCGGCTTCCTGCACCTGCTCGGCCGCACGCTCGTCCCCTCCCTCATCCGCGACTTCCGCGAGCGCCATCCCCGGATCCGGTTCAGCCTGGTGCAGGGCTCGCGGCAGACCATGTTGCGGGCCGCGCGCGAGGGCGAGATCGACCTGGTGTTCCTCGCGCCCATGCCGCTGGACGATCCGGGCCTGGTCAGCAGGCGGCTCGCCGACCAGGAGCTGGTGTTGTCCGTGCCGGGCTCGCACCGGTTCGCGGCCAGGAGGCGGGTGCGGGCCGCCGAGCTGGCGGGGGAGGAACTGGTGACGCTCGAACCCGGGTACGGCCTGCGCCAGATCACCGACGACCTGTGCGCCAGGGCGGGATTCGAACCGCGGATCGTGTTCGAGGGGCAGGAGTCGGAGACCGTGCGCGGGCTCGTGGCGGCGGGGCTGGGGGTGGCGATCCTGCCCCGCTCCGGGCCGCCCGGCTCAGTCGCCGGGGTCATGGAGATCCCCCTGTCGCCGCCGCTGTTCAGGACGATCGGCGTGAGCTGGCCGGCGGGCGAGCGGCTGACCCCCGCGGCGCGGGTGTTCAGGGACCACGTGTGCGCCGGTGTGACGGACCTGGGGCCGGGATTCCGCGGCGAGCAGCCCGGCCCTTCGTGACCGGTGAGGCCGGCGAGGCTCATGGTCCAGACTGGGAGATGGCTGAAGACGGTGATGCGGGCGTGCCGGGCTCGCTGGCGAGGGTGCCGGCCGGGGGGGGGCACGGACCGCCGCCGGGAGGACGGCCTGCGGTCCGCTGATGTCGCGGGTGAGTCACGCGGGCGGCGGGCCGGCCCTCGTGGTGTAGATCGTGACGGCGTACGGGCGGTGAGGCGCCAGGTAGACCTCCTCGGTCAGCCGCGACAGCGCCGCGTCGGCGTCGAGGTAGCGGTGCAGCCGCCCGGCCTCCGGCCATGGGTGCACGGCCACGAGCACCCCGTCGCCGGGCACGAGCAGCCGGCCCAGGCGGGCGCTGGCCAGGCGCAGGCGCTCGTGGCGGCCGAGGTAGTAGAGGGTCTCCGAGCAGAACACGAGGTCGAAGCGCTGCTCGGGCACATGGGTGAGGATGTCGGCCCGGACGAAGCGCACCCGGCCGGCGCCGGGGAGCCGCCGGCGGGCCCGCGTCAGCGCCCGAGCGGAGACGTCGACCCCGACGATCTCGGCCTCGGGATAGGCGGCCGCCAGCGCGCGGGTGAAAGCGCCCTCGCTGCACCCGACCTCGACGATGCGCCGGTACGGCCTGCGCGGCACGTGTTTCAGCGTGGCCTCGTACTTCTGCCGCTCGTAGTCGTCGGTCGACAACTTCCAGGGGTCGGGGACCCGGTGCCGCCAGTCGAAGAAACGGCCGAGGACCATGCCCTGGGCCTGCGGCGGGAGCAGTGACAGGGTGCGGAACAGCGTACGGTGCATGATCTCTGGAATGGGCGGCATGGCGGTGGCGCGGCCTCTCTCGGATGAGACGCGTGAGCGTCTCCGTGAACTGAGATGACGTCGTCACCGAAGCGAGTTCCCGGATGACCACCGTCTATGCCCCGCCACCCGATGCCGGGGCATCGCGCGCGGGCGCAGGAGACGGAGAACGGTTAGGATCACCCGAACATGGTTCTGCGCGACTGAAGGATGTCTCCATGATCCGCCGGCATACCATCGCTGACCTGCTGCGGCGCTCGGCCGCCCGCCACCCCGCCAAGACCGCCGTCGTCTACGGTGATCTGCGCCAGAGTTACGCCGACCTCGATCTGATGGTCAACCGCACGGCGAATGCGCTGGCGGCGCGGGGCGTCGGCAAGGGCGACCGGTTCGCGGTGCTGAGCCACAACAACCACGCGTTCGTGGTCGCGTATTTCGCGCTGGCCCGGCTGGGCGCGATCTCCGTGCCGATCAACTTCATGCTGGGGAGCGACGAGGTCGCGTACATCCTGGAACATTCGGGCGCGACCGGGATGCTGGTGGAGGAGGGGCTGCTGCCGGTGGCCGCCGCGGCGGCGGGCCCGCGGGTCACCGTGCGCGGGGTGGTCGGCGCGGCGGCGGACGGCTGGGAGCCGTTCGCGAGCTGGGCGGCCTGCGACGACGCGTCGGAGCCGCAGGTGGACATCGCCGACGACGACCCGATCCAGCTCATGTACACCAGCGGCACCGAGTCGCGCCCCAAGGGCGCCACGCTGTCGAGCCGCAGCCTGATCTCCCAGTACGTCACGTGCGTGGCCGACGGCGAGATGAGCCCCGACGACGTCGAGGTGCACGCGCTGCCCCTCTACCACTGCGCGCAACTGCACTGTTTCCTCACGCCCGGCATATACCTGGGCGCCACCAACATCATCCTGCCGGGAGCCACCCCCTCGGTGATCCTGGCCACGATCGAGGGCGAGCGCGCGACGAAGCTGTTCTGCCCGCCCACCGTCTGGATCGGCCTCCTCCGCCACCCCGACTTCGGCCGCCGCGACCTGTCGTCGTTGCGCAAGGGCTACTACGGCGCCTCGATCATGCCCGTCGAGGTGCTGAAGGAGATCGCCACCCGCCTGCCCGAGGTGCGCCTGTTCAACTTCTACGGCCAGACGGAGATGGCCCCCGTCGCCACGATCCTCAAGCCCGACGAGCAGCTCACCCGGCTGGGCTCGGCGGGCAGGCCCGCCCTGAACGTCGAGACCAGGATCGTCGACGACGAGGACAGGCCGGTGCCGCCCGGCGTGGTCGGCGAGATCGTGCACCGCAGCCCGCACGCCATGCTCGGCTACTGGAACGACCCCGCCAAGACGGAGGAGGCGTTCCGCGGCGGCTGGTTCCACAGCGGAGACCTGGGCGTCATGGACGCCGACGGCTACCTGTCCGTGGTCGACAGGAAGAAGGACATGATCAAGTCGGGCGGCGAGAACGTGTCGAGCCGCGAGGTGGAGGAGGCCGTCTACCAGCATCCGGAGGTCGCGGAGGCGGCCGTGTTCGGCGTGCGGGACGAGCGGTGGATCGAGGCGGTGACGGCCGCCGTGGTGCTGCGCGAGGGCGCCGCGGTGACGGCCGACGAGCTGATCGCGTTCCTGCGGGAGCGGCTGGCCGCCTTCAAGACCCCGAAGCGGGTGGTGTTCGTGGACACCCTCCCCAAGAACGCCTCGGGGAAGGTGCTCAAGCGGGAACTGCGCGACAGGTTCTGACCGGCCGCCGCCGGCGGCCGGTCATCGGTGCACGCCCGGGGCGGTCACTTCACGTACGCCGCCACCGACCAGCGGACCGGCCGGTTGGTGGCCTCACCCCACAGGCTCACCTTCCCGGTGATCGTCACCTTCTCGCCCTTGGGCACGGTGTGCTGGCCCATCGCCAGCGGGAAGGGGCCGCTCTTCCAGGTGCCGCAGTCCGCGGTCGAGCCGGTGTCCTCGCCGTTGATCCGGTAGGTGAACCACATGCGACGGGCCAGGTCGCCCGTGCAGAGCTGTTCCAGGCCCAGCTTCCCGCCGGGGCTCCTGACCACCAGCTCGAACGAGCGCTCCTTCGTCCACGTGCCGCCCGTCCTGGCGGCAAGTCTCATACCGGCCAGCTTGGCAGGCGGGGAGCGCAGCTCGCCGGGCTCGACCGGCTCGGCGGGCGGCGTCCACTCGTAGACGGCCAGGCTCCAGGCGGCCCAGTGCGGCTTGAGCGGCTCGCACTTCCCGCCCTTCTTCTCGCGTACGCAGCCGTACCCGGTTATTTCGGTGTCGAAGGCGACGGTGACCTCCGTGGCGCCGTCCGGTACGACCAGCGGTCTGAGCTCCATGTCCTTCCCGCACCTCAGGGAGCCGGCCCGGTGGGGCCTGCCGTTCACGGTGATGTGCGGCGGCTGGCTCCCGGGCCTGCCCTGGCACAACCCGGCCAGGTCCAGCGGCTTTCCGGTGACGGGGACGGTGACCGACGTCTTCTCACCGCCCTTGGCCGCCAGCTCGGCCGTGGCCACCCGCCGGTACTCGGTGCCGTCGCCGGAGGTGAACGTCTCGGGCAGCTCGGCCGCGGGCCTGGCCGCCGCGGTGATCTCCCGGGCGGGGGGCTCGGCCGCGCCGGGGATGAGGGAGACGCCGGCGAGCACGGCCGCCGCCACCGCCGCGCCCGCCATCGCGCTCCGGCGGACGCGGGTCCTGCGGATGCGTGTGCGGATCTGGTCGTGCCGGTGCGGGTTCGGGGGCGCCGGGGCCTCGGCCCGTTCCCGCAGGACGTCACGCAGGTCGTGCGCGCTCATCGGTGCAGCTCCTTCACGATCGATTCGTCCACTCGCAGCTTGGCCAGCGCCTTGGCGCACTGGCTCTTGACCGTGCCCTCCTGGCAGCCGAGGATCCTGGCCACCTCGGCCACCGGCAGGTCCTCGTAGAACCGGAGCACGACCACCGCGCGCTGCCGGGCGGGCAGGCGGCCGACCGCCTGCCACAGCTCCTCCCGCTCGCCGCCGGGAGGATCGTGCGCCACGGCGTGGGGCAGGTCGTCGCTGGGCAGCTCCCTGCGCCACCTGCGCCGCCACCAGGACGTGTACGTGGTCACCAGGACCCTGCGCACGTACGCCTCGGGCTCGTCGATGCCCGGCCAGGCGAACCAGGCCTTGGCCAGTGACTCCTGCAGCAGGTCCTCGGCGACTCCCCAGTCGCGGGTCAGCAGGTACGCGGTGCGCAGCAGCCGGTCGGACCTGGTCGCCACAAAGTCATGAAATATCGCCCTATCCGCCAACGTGAGTTGCCTCCTCGAAGCTTGCTGACGGTAGTGACGCATCGAGCGCGACGCCAGGTTGCCCGCGCCGTGGAGAACCGGCGCCACCGGGCGGGGGAACCGGCGTCAGGGGGTCTCGGCGCGCGTGACCGTGAACGGCACCAGCTCGCCCAGCCCGCGTACCGACAGCCGGTCGACCGCCCGCAGCCGGAACTCCCGGTCGCCCTCGAGCTCCTCCGCCAGCTGCGGATCGGCCAGGATCGTGCCGGGCAACGACAGCGCGGTGAGCCGGCTGGCCAGGTTGACCGTGGTGCCGAACACGTCGCCCATGCGCCACATCACCGGCCCTGCCGCCAGCCCCACCCGCAGCTCCGGCATGTCCTTGCCGCGCGCGTGCGTCTCCACCAGCCGTACCGCGATGTCCGCCGCCACGTGCGCCTCGTCGGCCACGAACAACACCGAGTCGCCCAGCGTCTTGACCACCCGCCCGCCGGACGAGGTCACGATGTCGGCCGAGCGCCCCTCGAACCTGTCGACCAGCCGGGCCAGCTGGCCGAGGGTGATCTGCCGGCTCAGCCGGGTGAACGCGACCAGGTCGGCGAACCCGACGGACAGCCGCACGGCGCTCATGTCCTGGCCCGCGATGCGCCCCGCGGCGGCGGCGAGCTGGCGTTGCCAGGCGTAGACCAGCAGCCGCGCCAGGTCGGGCACCACGAGTTCGGCCCGCCTGCGCCACGCCCGCGACCGCTCCTCCAGCGGCACGCCCGCCTGGTCGAGCGACTCCACGCCCACCTCGGCCTGCGACTCGGCCAGCCTGGTGGTGGCCCGGCCGATGGAGCGGGCGATCAGCAGCATGTGCTCCTCGTCGTAGGCGCCGGAGCCGACCATGCGCAACATCGTCCTGAGCGCCTCGACGTCGGAGTCGGTGAACTCGACCGCGTCGTCGGCCACGTTGGGGAACCCGAGGGCGCGCCAGAGCCGCCGCGCGCGGTAGACCGGCACCCCCGCCATGTCGGCGACCTGGTGGCTGGTGTAGCGGCGCGGCTCGCGCAGGAACGCCTCGCGCAACGCGTCCCCATCATCGAGCGGCACGTGGGCAAGATAACATTCGGAGCCCCGGGTCAGGTGACCAGTGCGGAGTCAGCGCGATCACTCCAGCAGGGCTCGCAGGGCCGGACGCTCACCGTCCGGCACGTAGTCCGCGTAATAGTCGTACATCGCCTTGCGGGTCAGCCGGGCGGCCAGCGGCCCGTCGCCCGCGCGCACGGCGGCCAGCACCTCCTCGTGGTGCTTGATCGTCTGCCGCATCAGCGCCGGCCGGTCGGGGGCGGCGGCGAGCTTCTCCGAGATCAGCCCGAGCACGATCGAGCGGACGACGTCGGTGCAGATCTGGATCAGCTTGTTGCCGCTGGCCCGCGCCACCACGTCGTGGAAGGAGACGTCCTCGGCCACGAACGCGTCGTGGTCCGTCGCGGCGCGCATGCGCGCGACGGCCGCCCCCATCTCGTCGAGTTGCTCCTCGGTGCGCAGCCGGGCGGCCAGCAGGCTGGCCGACGAGTCGAGCACCATCCTGAACTGCACCAGCTCGGCCAGCGACAGCTCCGCCACCCTGGCCAGCGTGGTCATCGACTTGTGCAGGGCGGCGGGCGTGAACGGCAGCACCTCCGCCCCGTGGGGATCGCCGGGACGTGACCGGACCAGGCCGCGCGCCTGCAGCACCCGCAGTGCCTCGCGCACGGTGGACCGGCTGACCGAGAACTGTGCCATCAGGTCGCGTTCGCTGGGCAGCCGCTCGCCGGGGCTGAGCACGCCGCTCTCGATGGCCTCCTCGACCTGCTCCACGACCCGCTCGTAGGCGCGGACGGCACGCACCGGCTCGAACCGCGGACCACCCATGCAATCCCCCTTGACCCGAGCCGCCGACGACTGGCAATGTGCAGCCTACTGGTCCGACCAGTGCACTAGCCAGGAGGCTGAAGACATGAGGCGCATCGGCATCTGGATCGCCGTCGGCGGTCTCCTGCTGGCCACGGCCGCCTGCGGCGGCGGCGACGGCGGTGAATCCGCGTCCGGCACCCCCGAGGCACAGTCGCTGGCCGTCGGGTTCGTGGCCGAGCCGGCCAACCTCGACTTCACCTCCACCGAGGGCGCCGCGATCCCGCAGGCGCTGCTCGTCAACGTCTACGAGGGCCTGGTCAAGCTCGACCAGGCAGGCGAGATCGTGCCGCTGCTGGCCGAGAAGTGGGAGGTCTCCGACGACCGGAAGACCTACACCTTCACGCTCCGCGAGAACGTGACGTTCTCCAGCGGTGCGCCCTTCACCGCCGACGACGTGGTGTTCTCGCTCGACCGGGTGAAGTCCGACTGGAAGCTCAAGATCAAGTCGCAGCTCGACGTCGTCGACAAGGTGGAGAAGAAGGACGACTCCACCGCCGTGGTCACGCTCAAGCAGCCGAGCAACGGCTTCCTCTACTCCATGGCCACCAGGCTGGGCGCGATGTTCAGCCGCACGGGAGTGTCCGACCTGGCCGGTAAGCCCGTCGGCACCGGCCCGTACGTGCTCGGCTCGTGGCGGCGCGGCGACTCGATCAAGCTCGACGCCAACCCCTCCTACTGGGGTACGAAGCCGCCGCTGTCGTCGATCACGCTGAAATACTTCAAGGACGCGACGGCGATGAACAACGCGCTGCTCACCGGGGGCATCGACGTCATCTCCAGCGTGCAGGCGCCCGAGTCGCTGCAGCAGTTCGCCGACCCCGGCCGCTTCGAGGTCATCGAGGGCACCACCAACGGCGAGGTCGTGTTGTCGATGAACAACGGCCGCCCGCCGTTCAACGACAAGAAGGCCAGGCAGGCCGTCCGGCACGCCATCGACCACAAGGCGCTGCTCGACACCGCCTGGGCCGGGCGCGGCGGGCTGATCGGCTCGATGGTGCCGCCCACCGATCCCTGGTACGAGGACCGCACCGGCGACTACCCGTACGACCCGGCCAAGGCCAAGCAGCTGCTCGGCGGCAAGACGTACAACGTCAAGATGCGCATCCCCAACCTGCCGTACGCGGTGGCGAGCGCGCAGGTCGTCAAGTCGCAGCTGGCCCAGGTGGGCATCACGGCCGAGATCGAGCCGCTGGAGTTCCCCGCCCGCTGGCTGGACCAGGTGTTCACGAAGGGCGACTACGACCTGTCGATCATCAACCACGTCGAACCCCGAGACATGGGGATTTTCGCCGATAAGTCTTATTACTTCGGTTACGACAATCCCGAGTTCGGCAAGCTCCTCGCCTCCGCCGACCAGGGCACCGAGCAGGAGCAGGCCGACGACCTCAAGCAGGCCGCCAAGCTCCTGTCCGACGACGCCGCCGCCGACTGGCTCTTCCTCTTCCCCAACCTGATCGTGGCGAAGAAGGGCGTCACCGGCCTGCCGAAGAACGCCATCTCGGAGTCCTTCGACTTCACCGCACTCTCCAAGCAGTGACCCTTTACCTGCTCAAACGCCTGGCGGTGCTGCTCGCCAGCACCGCCGTGGCCGCTGTCGCGGTGTTCGCGTTCATGGCGCTGCTGCCCGGTGACCCGGCCGAGATCGCGCTCGGCGTCAACGCTACGCCCGAGGCGGTGGCCGCGCTGCGCGAGCAGTTCGGCACCGACCGGCCGCCCGTCGCGCAGTTCCTCGACTGGTCCGGAGGTCTCCTCCAGGGCGACTTCGGCACCTCCTACGTGACCAGCTCGCCCATCGGGCCGCAGATCGGCGACCGGCTCGGCGTGACGGCCGTGCTCGTGCTCGGCGGCATGGCCGTGGCGCTGGCCGTCGCGGTGCCGCTGGGCACGTACGCCGCCGTGCACCACCGCGACCCGCTCGGCGCGGCGATCAGCGCGGCCAGCCAGGTCGGCATCGCGATCCCGGCGTTCCTGGCCGGCATCCTGCTGGTGTTCGTGTTCGCGGTGCAGGCCCAGGTGCTGCCGTCCGGCGGCTACGTGCCCTTCGCGGAGGACCCGGGGGAGTGGCTGCGCGGCCTCCTGCTGCCGTGGGCGTCGCTCGGGCTCGTCCAGGGCGCGGTGCTCACCCGCTACGTGCGCAGCGCCGTGCTCGACGTCATGAGGGAGGACTACCTGCGCACCGCCCGCGCCAAGGGCCGCGGCAGCACCGGCGCGCTGTGGCGCCACGGGCTGCGCAACGCCTCCGTCCCCGTGGTCACCGTGCTCGGCCTGCAACTGGCCACGCTGCTGATCGGCGCGGTCGTGGTCGAGCGGGTCTTCGTCATCCCCGGGCTCGGCGACCTGCTGCTGAACGGCGTCGCAGGGCGCGACCTGCTGCTCGTCCAGGGTGTCGTGATGGTGCTGGTGGCGGCCGTCCTGCTGATCAACTTCGTGGTGGACGTCGCCTACCACCTGCTCGACCCGAGGCTGCGGTGAACCGGAGGGTGCGATGAGGGGCAGGACGAACGCCGGGCTGGTCGCCGGCGGCGTGCTCGTCGGGCTCGTGGTGCTGGCGGCCGTGGCGTCGTTCTTCTGGACGCCGCACGACCCGACGCTCGTCGACGCCGCGCAGAAGCTGCGCGAGCCGGGCGGCGGCTACCCGCTCGGCGCCGACAAGTTCGGCCGCGACACCTTCAGCCAGCTCATGGTCGGCGCGCGCACCACTCTTTACGTCGGCATCGTGGCCGTCGGCATCGCCGCCGCGCTCGGCGTCCCGCTCGGCATGATCGCCGGGATGACGCCGCGCGGCTGGCTCTCCGAGCTGATCATGCGGGTCAACGACCTGGTGTTCGCCTTCCCCGCGCTGCTGCTCGCCGTCATGTTCGGCGCGGTCTACGGTGCCGGCACGCTCACCGCCATGATCGCGATCGGGGTGGCCACCGTGCCCGCGTTCGCCCGGGTGGCCCGCGCCGCCACCCTGCAGGTCATGGTGACCGACTACGTCATGGCCGCCAGGGCCGCGGGGCGCCGGCGGCCCGCCATCGCCGTGCGGCACGTGCTGCCGAACATCGGCTCCATGCTGATCGTGCAGGCGTCGGTGTCGTTCGCGATCGCGATCCTGGCCGAGGCGGCGCTGTCGTTCCTCGGCTTCGGCACCCGCCCGCCCACGCCTTCGTGGGGCCGGATGTTGCAGGAGTCGCAGGAGTTGTTGTTCTCCACCCCGCGCCTGGCGCTCTGGCCGGGCCTGGCGATCGCGCTGGCGGTGCTCGGCTTCAACCTCCTCGGCGACGGCCTGCGCGACTATCTGGACCCGAAGCTCAGGAGGATCCGGTGAGCACGCTGAGGGTCGAGAAGCTGACCGTCAGGGCCGAATCGCTGGAGCTCGTCCGCGAGGTCTCGTTCACGATCGCGCCCGGCGAGCGGGTCGGCCTCATCGGCGAGTCGGGGTCGGGCAAGTCGCTGACCGCGCTGTCGCTCATGGGCCTGCTCCCCGAGGACGTCACCGCCTCGGGCACCGCCCGGCTGGGCGATCGCGACCTGGTCGGCGTGCCGGAGAGCCGGGTCAAGGACCTGCGCGGGCGCGAGGTGTCCATGGTCTTCCAGGAGCCCATGACCGCGCTCAACCCGCTCATGCGCGTCGGCGCCCAGGTGGCCGAGGTCATGACGCTGCACGGCACGCCGCGTCACGAGGCCCGCGAACGCGCCGTCGCGATGCTGGAACGCGTACGCCTACCCGAACCGGGCCAGGTCGCCCGCGCCTACCCCCACCAGCTCTCCGGCGGCCAGCGGCAGCGCGTCATGCTCGCCATCGCCCTCGCCAACGGACCAGGCCTGCTCATCTGCGACGAGCCCACCACCGCGCTCGACGTCACCGTGCAGAAGCAGATGCTCGAGCTGATCGCCGAGGTCGCGCCCGCGCTGCTGTTCATCACCCACGACCTCGCCGTCGTCGCCTCCGTCTGCGAGCGGGTCCTCGTCATGTACGGCGGCCGCGTCGTCGAGAGCGGCCCCATCCGCGAGGTCTTCACCCGCCCCCGCCACCGCTACACCGAAGGGCTGCTGGCCGCCTCCAAGCTCACCCCGCGCGGCACCCGGCTGCCCACCATCCAGGGCAGCGTCCCGCCGGCGGGACGGTTCCCCGGCGGCTGCGTGTTCAGGAACCGCTGCCCGCACGCCACCCCCGCGTGCGAGACGGCGCCGGCGCTGACAGGAGACGGACATGCCTTCGCATGCTGGCACCCCGCTGATTGAGGCGAGCGGCCTCAACCGCGTCTACCACCGGCCCCGCACCTCGCTCACCAGGCCGGGCGCCGCCGTCCACGCGCTGCGCGACGTGTCGCTGACCGTCCGGCGCGGGGAGCGGTTCGGCATCGTCGGCGAGTCCGGGTCGGGCAAGTCCACGCTCCTGCGCCTGCTGTGCGCGCTCGACCGGCCCACCAGCGGCTCCATCCGCTTCGACGGGCAGGAGATCGCCGGCCTGCCGGAGAAACGGCTGCGGTTCCTGCGCGAGAACCTCCAGATCGTCTTCCAGGACCCGATGAGCTCGCTCGACCCCCGCATGCGCGTACGCGACCTCGTCGCCGAGCCGCTCGTCGCCCTCGGCCTGCCGGCCGGCGACCGCGTGAGCGAACTGCTGGCCGAGGTCGGGCTGCCGCCCGAGGCCGCCGGCCGTTACCCGCACCAGTTCTCCGGCGGGCAGCGGCAGCGCATCGCGATCGCCCGCGCGCTCGCGCCCCGGCCGAAGGTGCTGGTCGCCGACGAGCCGGTGAGCGCCCTGGACGTGTCCGTACGCGGGCAGATCCTCAACCTGCTGGCCGACCTCGTCGACGAACTGGGCCTGACGCTCGTCTTCGTCTCGCACGACCTGTCCGTGGTGCGGCACGTGTGCGAGACGGTCGCGGTCATGAGCGAGGGCGAGATCGTGGAGACCGGGCCCGTGGACGACGTCTGGGAGGCGCCCGCCCACCCGTACACGCAGGAGTTGCTGCGGGCCGTACCGACATTGGAGGGTTTGTGGTGATCGAGGTCGACGCCGACGGCGTGGTGGAGTTCACGCAGGCGCTGGTGCGGATCCCCAGCACCAACGACCCGGCGCGCGGCCGCGACGAGCGGCCCGCCGCCGAACTCGTCGCGGCGAAGATGCGCGAGTGGGGCTGGGAGCCGGTCGTGTACGAGGCCGCGCCGGGACGGCCCAACGTCGTGGCGGTCGTCGAGGGCGGCGGCGGCGACGGGCCGACCCTGATGTTCGAGGGCCACACCGACGTGGTGACCGAGGGCGACCTGTCCACCTGGACCGTCGACCCGTTCGGCGGCGAGATCCGCGACGGGCGGTTGTGGGGCCGCGGCAGCGCCGACATGAAGTCCGGCCTCGCGGCCACCCTCTACGCCACCCGCGCCCTGCAGCTCGCTGGACCGTTCCCCGGCCGGATCAAGGTGTGCGCGCTCGCCGACGAGGAAGGGCTCATGATCGGCGCGCACCACTTCGTCGCCGAAGGGCTGGCGGCCGACGTGGACGGCGCGATCGTCGCCGAGCCCGAGGCGGGCGAGATCTGCGCCGTCGCCAAGGGCGCGCTGCGCCTGCGCGTCGACCTCACCGGCAGGATGGCCCACGGCGCGATGCCGCAGCACGGCCGCAACCCCATCCAGGCCGTGGGCGAGCTCCTCGCCGGCCTGCGGTCCCTGCAGGACGAGCTCCAGGCGCTGCACCCGGCGCACGAGCACCTCGGCGAGGTGTACGTGACGCCGACCGTGGTGCGGGCCGGGTCCGAGGAGCAGGTCAACGTCATCCCCGCGCTCGCCTCCGTCTTCGTCGACGTGCGGACCGTCCCCGGCGTCGAGCACAAGGCCATCGCCGACCGGGTGGCTGCCCTTGCCTCCCGCGACGGGATCATCGCCGAGGTGTCGACGCTGGTGGACCGGCCGCCGGTGGACGTGCCCGTCTCCGACCCGGTCGTCGCGGCGCTGGCCGCCGCGCACCGCACCGTGACCGGGCGGGAACCCGTGTACGGCGGCGTGCCCGGCTCGACCGACGGGACCGTGCTGACCCACTGGGGCGGCATCCCCTCCGTCGTGTACGGGCCGGGCGGCAAGTGGATCGCGCACCAGGCGGACGAGTTCGTCGAGGTCGCCGAGATCGTCCAGTGCGCCAAGGTGTTCGCCGAGGCCGCCCGCCGGTTCCTGACCGGAGACCACTGATGCGCTCGGGCCCCGCCAACGCGCTGGTGGACGTCCCCGGCCTGCGCGTCGGCCACGCGCAGCGGGTCGGCGGCGGTCACCGCACCGGCACCACCGTGGTCGTGGCGCCCGCCGGGGGCGCGGTGGCCGGGGTCGACGTGCGCGGGGCCGCGCCCGGCACCCGGGAGACGGAGCTGCTCGACCCGCGCAACCTGGTGGAACGCGTGCACGCCGTGGTGCTGTCCGGCGGGAGCGCGTTCGGGCTCGGGGCGGCGTGCGGGGTGGTGGACCGGCTCGCCGACGCGGGCGCCGGCTATCCCGTGGCGGGCGGCGCCGTACCGATCGTGCCGGCGGCCGTCATCTTCGACCTCGGGCGGGGTGGCACGTTCCGCGCCGTCCCTGACGCCGCGCTGGGCGCCGCCGCCTACGACGCCGCGTCCGCCGCAGAGTTCCCGGCCCCCGGCGGACCGCCTCTGGTGACCCAGGACGGCGGGGTGTCGTGCACGACGGCGCCGGCGACGGCGAACGGGTCGGTCGGGGCCGGAACCGGCGCGGTGGCGGGCGGGCTGGCCGGAGGCGTGGGGACGGCCAGCGCCGTGCTCCCCGACGGCACGACGGTGGCCGCCCTGGCCGTCGTGAACGCCGCGGGCTCCGTGCTCGACCCCGCCGACGCCACCCTCTCCGGCGCCAGGTACGGCCTGCCCGGGGAGTTCGCCTTGGAGGCGCCCACGCCGGAGGAGGCCGCGGCCTGGCGTCCGGAGCAGGCTCCGTCGTTCAACACCACCATCGGCGTGGTGGCCACCGACCTCACTCTCACCAAGGCCCAGTGCGGCAAGCTGGCCGCGGTCGCCCACGACGGCCTGGCCAGGGCGATCAGGCCCGCCCACACCATGACCGACGGCGACACCATCTTCGCCCTGGCCACCTGCGCCCGCCCCGCCCCCGACCACGACGTGCTCCAGGACGCCCTGGCGGCGGCGGCCGACGTGTTCAGCCGCGCCGTGGCGCACGCCGTGCTGGCCGCGACCGGCCGCGAGGGCGCGCCCGCGTACCTCGACGTGTTTCCCAGCGCCCTACGGAAAGAGCCATGAGCATCGAGCAAGCCTGGCCCGCCGGACTGCCCATCGGCGACGGATGGACGGAGACCGCGGCCACCACCGACGTGATCTTCCCCTACGACGGCACCCGGGTCGCCGCGGCCCCGCTGGGCACGCCGGCGCACGCGCGGCAGGCCCTCGACGCGGCGCTGGCCTCCGCTCCCGCCATGGCGGGGCTGCCCTCGCACGCCCGGCGGGCCGCCCTCACGCACGCCCACGACGCGCTGGAGGCGGCCCGCGAGGAGTTCGAGCGACTCCTGGTGCTGGAGACCGGCAAACCGCTGGCCGACTGCAAGGTCGAGGTCGCGAGGACGCTGGTCACCCTGGCCACGGCGGCCGAGGAGGTCGCCAGGCTGCACGGGGAGACCGTGCCGCTCGACCTGATGCCGTCGGGGGAGGGCCTGATCGGGTTCTGGACCCGCCGGCCGATCGGCGTCGTCGTCGGCATCACCGGCTTCAACTACCCGCTGCTCCTGGCCGCGCACAAGATCGCCCCGGCCGTGGCGGCCGGCTGTCCCGTGATCGTCAAGCCGGCGCCCGCGACCCCGCTGGCCACGCTCTGGCTGGTCCACCTGCTGCGCTCGGCCGGCGCGCTGCCCCCGGCCGCCGTGCAGCTCGTCACCGGGGACGTCGAGGTCGGCAGGACACTGGTGGAGGACCGGCGGATCGGCGCGGTCTCGTTCACCGGCTCGGCCGCGGCGGGCCACGCCATCGCGCGCGGCGCCGCCCCCACCAAGGTGCTGCTGGAGCTCGGCTCGAACGCGGCGCTCGTGGTGGCGGCCGACGCCGACCTGGAGGCCGCCGCCGACGCGGTCGTGCGCGGCGGCTACTACGCCTCCGGCCAGGCGTGCATCTCGGTGCAGCGGGTGCTGGTCGAGGAGCCCGTACGCGACCGGTTCGTCACCCTGCTGGCCGAGCGCGTCAAGAGCGTCACCGTCGGCGACCCGCGCCTGCCGGGCACCCGCGTCGCCCCGCTCATCGACGAGGCGGCCACCGACCGCGTGCTCGCGTGGATCTCCGCCTCGGGAGCGCGGCCGATCATCGGCGGGCACCGCGTCGGACGTGCCCTGGCGCCCACCGTGCTCGCCGACGTCCCCGACGGCGCCGACGCCTGGGACGAGGAGATCTTCGGTCCCGTGGTGTGCGTGCGCTCGGTGCCCGACCTCGACGCCGCCTTCGCCGCGGTCAACGCCTCACGGTACGGCCTGCACGCCGCGGTCCACACCCGGTCGCTGGCCACGGCCTTCGCGGCCATCGAGCGGATCGAGGCCGGGGGAGTGGTGGTCAACGACGTGCCCGGCTTCAGGGCGGACAACATGCCGTACGGCGGCGTGAAGGACTCGGGCGCCGGCCGCGAGGGCCCGCGGTTCGCCATCGAGGAGCTGACCGTCACCAGGATGGCCATCATCCGGCCACAGGTGTGACGCGCCGGCCCCGCCTCCGGTAGGCGGCGAAGGCGGCGCCGCACGGGAGCGCCGGCAGCGCCGCCAGTGGCGTGCCGGAGGCTACCTGCTCAGGGACACCCCGCCGCACGAGCTGGTGGCCGCCATCCCGAAACCGGCCCGAGCGCCGACCCGACCCGGCCGCCGAACCGGCCCGGTCGGCGCGCCTGCGGTCAGTTCGGAGGGTCGAAGCGGCCGTCCACGGCGGTCCAGCCGCCGTCGACGTACAGGACCGAGCCGGTGACGAAGCTGGCCGCGTCGCCCGCCAGGTAGACCACGGCCCCGGCCATCTCCTCCGGCGCCGCCCACCGGCCGAGCGCGCTCTTGGCGGCGTACGCGTCGTACCAACCGGGGTCGTTCTTGATCTGCTCCGTCAGCGGCGTCTCCACCACGCCAGGCGCGATCGCGTTCACCCGCACCCCGTGCGGCCCGAACTCGGCCGCGGCGGTCCGCAGCAGCTGCACCAGCCCCGCCTTGGTGGCGGAGTAGACGCTCTGCCCCGGCTCGGTGACGGACGCCCGGATCGAGGCGAACCCGATGATCGAGCCGCGCCCCCGCTCCACCATGCCCGCCCCGAACGCCCGCACCACGTCGAACGAGCCCCGCAGGTTCAGCCTCACGACCCGGTCGAACTCCTCGCCGGTGTAGTCGAGCAGCCGCTTGCGCACGTTGGTCGCGGCGGTGAACACCAGGACGTCGGCGGGCTCCTCGCCGGCGAGCCGGCGCACGGCGGCGGAGTCCAGCACGTCGACCAGCCGCGCACGGCCCGCGCATCGGCCGGCGGTCTCCTCGGCCGCGGCCAGGTCACGGTCGGCGCACACCACGGACGCCCCGTGCGCGGCCAGCGCCAGCGCAGCCTCCCTGCCGATCCCGCTTCCCGCCCCGATCACCACGGCCCGCCGCCCGTCCAGGCGGAACAGCGCGTCATATCTCATACGAGGCACCCTAACGACTGGTCAGACCAGTGCACCAGGTCCGTTCACGGCCGCCAGTCGGAGCGCAGCAGTTCGTACTCCACCTCGCCCTGGTCGGAGCCGGGAAGGGGGTCGGGCCAGTCCTCGAAGAACGTGCGGACGAACGTCAGCCCGCATTTCTCCATGACGCGCCGGGAGCCGAGGTTGACGGCCATCGTCTGCGCGAACACCCGGCGGGCCCCCTGCTGCTCGAACGCCTCGCGGATCAGCGCCCGCGAGCCCTCGGTCGCGTACCCCTTGCCCCAGGCCCGCTTGTGCAGCCGGTAGCCGAGCTCGGGTTCGTCGGCCGGCCCGCCCTCGGGCGCGCGCAGGTGGAACCAGCCGATGAACTCCCCCGAGGACTTCTCGGCGGCGGCGAAGAAGCCCGTCGCGATGAACCTGGGCAGCGTCTCGCCGACGATCACCTCGCGCGGCGTCGGCTTGCCGCCGTTGAGGTAACGCATGACGTCGGGGTCGTTGTGCAGGGCGAGGAGCAGGTCGGCGTCGGACTCGGTGAAGCGGCGCAGTGTCAGCCGCTCGGTCTCCAGGTGAACGTGCACGGGGCAACGGTAGCCAGCGGGTCGTACGGGCTCGACTGATTTTCGCGCGGCCGTCCGCGGGGCCGGGCCGTCGGCCGGCCGCCGCGCGGGCGGAATTTCGTTCTCTGCTAGCCTTCCGCTGTGGAACGAAATTCTCTGTCCGCGGCCGTGCGCGCCCGGATGCGAGGGCTGCACGCGGCCGAGGCCCGGGTCGCGCGGGTGGTGCTCGACCAGGGAGTTCACCTCGTGCACCTGAGCGTGATCGACGTCGCGAGGCTGGCCGGCACGTCGGCGTCCACGGTGGTGCGGGCGTGCCGGCGGCTGGGGTTCCAGGGCTTCCAGGAGCTGAAGATCACCGCCGCGCGGGACACGCCGCGGAGCGCCGACCCGCAGGACGACCCCGATCCCGCGGCCCGGGTGCTGGCCGCCACCGTCCGCGCCGCCCAGGAGGCGCTCGGCGGGCTGGACGTCACGCTGTCGCGCGCGAGCCTGCGCGACGCGGCCGAGGCGCTCAGTCGGGCCTCCAGGGTGCTCGTCGCGGGGACAGGCCTGTCAGGGGCCACGGCCACCGACGCCGCCTACCGGCTGCGCGCCCTCGGCCTGCCGGTGGATCTGCCGCCCGACCCGCTCACCGCCCAGCTCGCGGCCGAGCTGCTGCCCGAGCCTTCCGTCTGCCTCGCCATCAGCCACAGCGGAGCCACCCGGTCCACCGTCGACACCGCCCGCCGCGCCGGAGCGGCTGGGGCACGGGTGGTGGCGATCACCAGCTACGCCCGCTCGCCGCTGACCGAGCTGAGCACGTGGGCGCTCGTCGGCGGCGGGCAGGACCTCGTCTTCGGCATGGAGGCGGTCGCCAGCCGCCTGGCCCACCTCACCATCGTCGACGCGCTGTCGATGCTCGTGCTCGGGCTGCGCGGCGGCCCGGCCGAGCGGGCGGTGTCGGCCTCCGCCGAGGTCACGGCAAGCCACAGCTACTGAAAGGGGGCCGGGTTGACCGGCGACAGCTTCGACATCGCGGGTGTGCTGCGCGTCAGACGCCTCGGATACGGCACCGGCATGCTCACCGGTCCCGGCTACTGGGGGCCGCGCATGGAGCCCGGCCAGGCGGTGGCCCTGCTGCGCCGCGCCGTGGAGCTCGGCGTCACGCTCATCGACACGGCCGACAACTACGGCCCCGGCCTGGCGGAGGAGCTGGTCGCGCGGGCGCTGCACCCGTACCCCGGCGGGCTGGTGCTGGCGACGAAGGGCGGCGTGGTCCGCACTGCGCCGAACGTCTGGCACGTCGCCGGGCGGCCCGAGCGGCTGCGGGCCATGTGCGAGGCGAGCCTGCGCCGCCTGAGGACCGAGACGATCGACCTCTACCAGCTCCACCGGCTCGACCCGGAGGTGCCGATGGCCGACCAGCTGGGAACGCTGGCCGAGCTGCGGCGTGAGGGCAAGATCCGGCACATCGGCCTCGACACGGTCACCGCCGGGGAACTGGCGCGGGGGCTGGAGATCACGGAGATCGCCTCCGTGCAGAACCGCTACAACCTGCTCGACCGGGAGTCCGAACCGGTGCTGCGGATGTGCGAGGAACGAGGGCTGGCGTTCCTGCCGTGGTTCCCGCTGGGGAACGGCGCGCTGGCCGGGCCGGGCGCGGCCGGACCGGCGAAGGTGGCGCGGCGGCACGGCGCCACCGCCGGACAGGTGGCGCTGGCGTGGCTGCTGCACCGTTCGCCGGTCATGCTGCCCACGCCCGGCACGGGCTCCCTCGCCCACCTGGAGGACAACCTCGGCGCGGCGCACGTCTCGCTGACCCCCGACGATCTCGCCGTCCTCGACCGGCTCGGCGGCTGACGGCCGCCGCGCGTTCACGTTCCCCGGAGACGGCCCGGGGGTGCCGGTTCCGTACGGATTTCGTCGGGCGGCTTGCGGGAGTTTCGTAAGGAGGCTTCCGATCTCCGGATGATCAACATGGCACGGCCCGCGTACGACGAGCTCGTGGCCCGCCTCGGGGCGCCGCTCGGCGTGGAGGACGCCCGCGCCCGCTGGGGTGCGCTCGTGCGGGAGGCCAGGAGCGGCGCCATCACACTGATCACCCGGGAGCGCTCGGAATGGGCCGCGCTGGTGCCGCTGTCGGAGGTCTCCGGGCTGCTGAGCGGCCTGCCGCTGGTGCCGGTGTCGACGGCCCGCGGCAGGCTCGGCGACCTCGTACGCCAGGTCGCCCATCCGTACGAGCAGGAGCCGGTGCTGCTGTCCCGGCACCGACGCCCCGTCGCCGCCCTGGTCGCGGCCGCGCGGCTGGCCGACGGCCCCGCTCCGCGCCATCTGCCCGCCGCCGACGTGATGCTGCTCGGCGGCGGCACGATCGTCCTCGCCCTCGACGAGCACGGGCGGACCACCGCCAGCGTGCGCGACCAGGAGGGCGCCGAGGTCGCGTTCGGCTCGGGCGGCAACATCGCCCAGGCACTCGACGCGCTGGAGGACGACTGATCAGGCCGGCCTGATCACCGCGTCGGGTCCGGGGAAGACGAGATGCTCGCTCCCGTCCTCGAACCTGACGATGTAGGGCGGGGTACCGTCAGGGCCGCGGATCTCGATGATCTCGCCCTTCCTGTCTCCCTGGCCCACGACATGACCGTGGACGATCAGCGTGTCGCCGACGTTCGCCTGCATGGTGACTTCCCCTCGGCCGGCTCTGGAGGCTCACCCCCACATTGCACCAGGTGGGCGGCTTCGCAAAGACGACTGGCCGTGGGGGCGGGGTCAGCGTGCGAGCTCTTCCACGATGCCGGTGAAGCCCTCGTCGCCGCGGCCGTCTGCGATGCGCCGGTTGACGAGGGCCAGCAGGTGTTCGAACTGGCTGGTGCCGAGCTTGGCGGCGGCGCGTAGCCGGACGAGGTGTTCCAGCACCGGGGCGTGCTCGGTCAGCGAGGCAGGGCCCCGCGGGTAGGAGCGGTCGCGCACCTCGCGGGCCGTCTCCTGGGCCGCCGCCACGACGTAGCCCATCTGCTTGGCCGCGAACGGCGCGAACGTCTCGGGCTCGACGCCCCCGGTCCCGTTGGCCAGCGCGAGGGCGTTCAGGTAGGCGAGCGTGGTGTCGTACCAGAGGCCGAGCAGCGCGAGGTCGTACAGTCCGGCCTGGCCGGGGTCCTCGCCGACGTGGTGGGCCGTCCCGAGCGGCTCCAGTGCCGGACGGCAGGCCGCGAACGCCCGCGCCGGGCCGCTGTAGATCAGCGTGGCGGCCAGGGTGCCGATGTCCTCGGGGCCCGCCTGGACGACCGCGTCGAGATGGACGGCGCCGTGCTCGCGGGCCCACGCGGCGCTCTCGCGGGCCTCGTCGGGGGTGCCGGTGGAGAAGTCCGCCAGCGTACGGCCGGCCGCGGCCTCGCCCCCGGCGGCCAGCACCTCCATGACCGCGTCGTGGCCGGTCAGGCAGAGGACGACGAGGTCGCTCGCGGCCATGGCGTCCGCGACCGTGCCCGCGTGCCGCGCTCCGCCGGCCACGAGGGGGGCGGCCTTGGCGGGGGAGCGGTTCCAGACCGTGGTCGGGTGCCCGTGCTCCAGGAACGTGCGGGCCAGGGCCGCGCCCATGGCGCCGAGGCCGAGCACCGTCACGGAGAGATCGTTCATGGGGAGTCCTCCTTATTACATTACGGGTCGAAACGAAACATAAAGGTTAGACTCGGGCGCGTGCAACCACGTCAGGAGGGGCGGGCGCCGCGTGCGGGCCGCCCGCGCGACCCGCAGATCGGCCGGACCGTGCTGGACGCGACGCTGGCGGTGCTCGACGAGGCCGGCTACCCCCGGCTGACCATCGAGGAGGTCGCCCGGCGCGCGGGCGCGACCAAGCCGGCGATCTACCGCCGCTGGCCCGACCGGCGGCGTCTCGTCCTGGCCGCGCTGGCGACCCGGCTCGGCACAGCCCGCGCGCCCGACACCGGGTGCACGCTCTGCGACCTCAACGAGGGGATCAACGTCTTCGTCGCGGCCTTCCGGCGGATCAGGCCCGGCGTGCTGGGGCCGCTGTTCGCCGACTGCGCGGCCGAGCCGGAGGCGCGCGAGACGTTCATGACGACGTTGTTCGACCCGCCGAGAGCGGCGGTGGCCGAGATGATCGAGCGTGCGGTGGCGCGTGGCGACCTGCGGGCCGACCTCGACCGCGAGCTGGTGCTGGACATGCTGGGCTCGCTGGTGCACTACCGCGCGCTGTTCGGGCACGCGCCGGTCACCGGGGACCAGGTGGAGAGCGCCGTCGCGGCGGTGCTGGGCGGGATCGCCACCGACTACCCGGCACTGCTGGCGCACAGCCGCGAGGTCGCGGGCGATCCGCGCACCCACGCCGGCCACGGGTAGCCGGCCCCACCTCGTGAACGGCCGGCGCCCTTCTGGGGCACGCCCGGCTCGCGGGTAGACAACAGATTGCCCTTATGTCTTAACAAATGTTGACATGCCGTTCATCTGCTGGATAGAAAGCATTAACCATCCAGACAGGACGGAGGCGGGCACCGCATGATCGGGGGGACCGAGCTGCTCTCGGTGGTGACCACCCTGCCGGAGCCGGCGTTCGACCTGCACTACCTGCACTATCCGCTCGACGTCCCCGACGGGGTGAGCGAGCTGGAGCTGGTGCTGGAGTACGACAAGATCGTCGACGTCGTGCAGATCTACGCCGTGCTGCTGGAGCCCGACGGCACCTTTCGCGGCCATGTCCAGTGCCCGGGAGGTCCCGGCCCGCGCCGGCTGGCGATCAGGGTGGGCGCGGACGGCGCCGGTCCCGGCTGCGTCGCCGGGCCCGTCCCGGCCGGCCGCTGGACGGTGCGGCTCGACCTCGACCGGCACAAGGCGGCGGCGCCGTACACGCTGACCGTACGCGCGGCACGGACCCCCGCCGGGCCCGCCGCCGGCGCGGTGACCGAACCGGAGCGCGGCGCGGCGACCGGCGCCGCACCCGGCGCGGCGACCGAAGCGGCACGCGGTGCCGCGGCGGTGGCACGCGGTGTGGCGGCCAGGCCGGGAGGCCGTGAGGCGCGGCCGCGGGGGGCCGTCGGCGGCCCCGGCTGGTACCGCGGCGAGCTGCACAGCCACTCCGCGCACTCCGACGGCCGCCGGCCGGTCGCCGACCTGGTGCGCGCCGCCAAGGAGGCGGGCCTCGGCTTCCTGGCCGTCACCGACCACTTCACCGCCGCCCACTGGCCCGATCTCGACGCCCATGACGGCATCGTGCTGCTGCACTCCATGGAGCTGACCAGCCACCGCGGCCACGCCAACCTGCACGGCCTGACCCGCTGGGTCGACACCTACGTCGACCGTCCGGACCACACCATGGTCGACGTCGCGGCCGACGTGCACGAGCAGGGCGGCCTGGTCTGCGTCAACCACGCCTTCAGCGGAGACCAGGCCTGGCGGCGCTTCGACACCCCCTGGGACGCCGTCGACCTCATCGAGATCGCCCACCTCCAGCAGGGCGCCAACAACGACGCCCAGATCGGCCTGTGGGACCGCCTGCTGACCTCGGGCCACCGGGTGATCGGCGTGGCGGGCAGCGACTGCCACGACCCGGCCGACCCCGGGCAGGCGCTCGGCCAGGTGGTCACCGTCGTGCACGCGGACGAGGGCAGCGAGCACGGCATCGTCGAGGGCCTGCGGCGGGGGCGCGTGCGCGTCTGGCGAGGCGCGGACGTCGACATGCACGTCAACGGCGCCCCCATGGGCGCGACCGCCGCCGCGCCCGGCGGGCGGGTCCAGGTCGACGTGGACGTGCGGGCGGACGAGCCCGTCGTGGTGTTCGTGCTGCGCGACGGGCTGCTGATCAACGTCGTCCCCGCGGCCGACAAGCGGGGGGAGTGGCAGCGGATCACCGTCGAGGACCGCCTCGCCGCACCCGGCGGCCCCAGCGCCTGTTACCGGGCTTATTACCGGGCGGAGGTCCACGCCGACCCCGGCAGGAACGACCCCCAGTTCTGGGCGAGCTCCCTCAGGGACCACAGCTCGCTGCGGGCCGCGGGCAACCCCGTCTGGGTGCGCCCTGACGGTTGAAACCCCCCTCGTGTCAGGAGAGAGTTCATGCGGTATGCCACCACGCTCGGCGCCGGCGTGCTCGCGCTGGTCCTCACGGGCTGCTCGGGCGTGCTGACCAACAACGCCACCGCGGGCAAGAGCGACGACAAGACGGTGACGCTCTACTCGGTGAGCGGCCCCGAGGTGACCGACCCGATCCTCGCCGCGTTCAAGGCCAAGCACCCCGACATCAAGGTCAACAAGATCGGCCTGCCGGGCACCGGAGAGGCGTTCGCCCGGGTGCGGGCCGAGAAGGACCGGCCGCTCGGCGACGCGATCTGGGGTGGCTCGTCGGAGCTGTACACCGCCAACGCCGACCTCATCGCCCCCGTCGAGTTGCCGAACGACGCCGCCACCGTGGCCAAGGACCCCGCCCACATCTGGCACGCCACCGACCTGCTCTTCCAGGCGATCGCCGTGAACACCGACAAGTTCCCCGACGCGGCCGAGCACCCGAAGACGTTCGAGGACCTGGCGGAGCCGGGGTACGCGGGTGGGAAGGTGGCCTTCGCCACGCCCAAGTCGTCGGGCACCTCCTACAGCCTGCTCACCACCATGGTGACCCTGCACGACTGGGACTACGTCGACCGCTTCGTCAGGAACGCCCGCATGCTCGACGGCTCGACCGCGATGTTCAACATGGTCAAGGACGGCGAGGTCGGCACGTCGTTCATCAACGAGGACCTGGGCGCCAAGTGGATCGACGCCGGCGTGAAGATCAAGCTGATCTACCCCGAGGACGGCGTGTCCGGCCAGATCGGCTCCGCCGGCATCATCAAGGGCGCCCGGCACGAGGCGGCCGCCAAGACCCTCGTGGACTTCCTCATGTCGAAGGAGGCCCAGCAGATCATGGTCGACCAGGTGCAGCGCCGCTCGTCGCGTGGCGACGTGCCCGCGCCCAAGGGCCTGCCGGCGGTCGAAGGGCTCAAGCGGGCCGACGTCGACGAGAAGTGGGCGGCGGAGAAGAAGGACGAGATCCTCGCCAAGTTCGACGACGCCGTCAAGAGCGCCGGTTGATGGCGGCCTCCACGACCGCGCGGGGACGGCCGGGCCGGCGGTCCCGGTCGAGCTGGCGCGACCCGTGGCGGCTCGCCGGGCTGATCGCGCTGCTCATCCTGCTGATCTTCATCGTCTACCCGCAGTTGTGGATCGTCCGGGCGGCGTTCACCGACGACGCGGGCGCGTTCACGCCGGCCAGGTTCGGCGCGTTCGTCACCGACGCGCGCTTCACCGAGCCGCTGCTGCACAGCGTCGTCGTCAGCCTGGCGGTGGGGGCGGGCGCGGCGCTGGTGGCGGTGCCGCTCGCGTTCGTCGTGGCGCGTTACCGCATCCCCGGCCGGCAGGGCGTGCTCACCATGCTCACGATGGCCACCACCTCGCCGCCGTTCCTCGGCGCGTACGCGTGGCTGCTGCTGCTCGGCAGCGGCGGCATCATCACCAAGGCCGCCAGGGAGGCCGGCCTGCCCCTGCCGTTCGAGTCGATCCTCGGGGTCGGCGGGATCATCTGGGTCGGCGTGTGGTTCACCTTCGCGCTGATCTTCCTCATGGTGTACGACGCGTTCAGGGCGGTGGACCCGGCGCTGGAGGAGGCCGCGGCGTCCGTCGGGTCGACGCCGTGGCGCACCCACGCGAAGGTGACGCTGCCCCTCGCCGTGCCCGCCATCGCCACCGGCTGCTACCTGGCCGCGATGCGGATCTTCGCCGACTTCGGCACGCCCATGCTGATCGGCGGCGGCTACTCGATGTTGCCGGTCGTGGTGTACCAGAACTTCATGTCCGAGGTCGCCGCCAGCCCGGGCGTGGCCGCCACGGCCAGCCTCATGATGGTGCTCGTCTCCGGGCTGGCGCTGGTGGCCCAGCGCAGGATCGTGGCCAGGCGGTCGTTCGCCGTGACGGGAGGCAGGGGCCAGCCGCTGCGGGAGCTGCGCCGCGGCCCCAGGGTGCTGGTGCTGACCGGCATCTGGACGGCGCTGCTGCTCGGGTTCGTGCCGCACCTGGTGGTGGTGCTCACCAGCTTCCTGCGCTGGCAGTCGGGCATCCTGCAGTGGGAGCCGACGCTGGAGAACTACCGGCGGTTGTTCGAGGAGTCGTTGCAGCCCATCGTGCTGAGCTTCGTCTTCGCCGGCATCGCCTGCCTGATCGCTCTCGTGCTGGGCGTCGTGGTGGCCTACATCGTGGCGCGCAAGCGGTTCATGATCTCAGGGCCGCTGCTGAACAACCTCGTCATGGTGCCGTACATCCTGCCGGGCACGGTCTTCGCGATCGGGTTCATCCTGGCCTTCAACCACCTGCCCGTCATCCTCACCGGCACCGCGCTGATCATCGTGGTGGCGTACTTCATCCGGCGGCTGCCGTACGTGATGAAGTCGATCGAGACCGCGCTCGGGCAGGTGCACCCGTCACTGGAGGAGGCCGCGATGAGCGTGGGCGCGCCGCCGCGGCGCAGCTTCCGCGACATCGTCGTGCCGATCATCAGGCCCGCCGTCATCTCCGGCGGCACCGTCGGATTCCTGCAGATGATCACCGAGCTGTCGGCCACCGTCATGCTGTACGCGGTGCCCTGGGTGACCATGACCGTGGTCATCTTCACCAACGCGATGCAGCCGGGCAGCCCGTTCGGCGTCGCCTCGGCCATGACCACGGTGCTGCTGGTCTCGGTCTACGTCCCGCTCTACCTGCTGCGCCGTCGCTACAAGACGGTCTCCCTGTGATCCGGAGCTCATCATGGACATCAACATCGAAGGGATCTCCAAGACGTTCGGGGAGACCACCGCGCTCGAGTCGGTCGACCTGTCCGTGCCGTCGGGGCGGCTGGCCACCCTGCTCGGCGCGTCCGGCTGCGGGAAGACCACACTGCTGCGGATCATCGCCGGGTTCGAGACCGCCGACACCGGCGCCATCCGCTTCGGCGAGCGCGACATCGCCAGGGTCCCCGTCTGGAAGCGCCGCATCGGGTTCGTCTTCCAGAGCTACGCGCTCTGGCCGCACATGACGGTCGCCGAGAACGTCGCGTACGGGCTGCGGCTGCGCAAGCTGCCGAAGGAGGCCGTCGCGGACAAGGTGGCCGCGGGCCTGGCCATGGTCGGGCTGACCGGCAGGGAGCAGCACCGGCCCGGCCAGCTCTCCGGCGGCCAGCAGCAGCGCGTGGCCCTGGCCAGGGCGCTCGCCCTCGAACCGGACGTGCTGCTCATGGACGAGCCCCTGTCCAACCTCGACGCCAAGCTCCGCGTCGAGATGCGCAGGGAGATCCGCCGCATCCAGCAGGAGACCGGCATCACCGCCGTCTACGTCACCCACGACCAGGACGAGGCCCTGGAGATCTCCGACCTGGTCGCCGTCATGAACGGCGGCCGGGTCGAGCAGATCGGCGCCCCCGAGGACGTCTACGAACGGCCGGAGACCACGTTCGTGGCCTCGTTCGTCGGCAGCGTCACCCTGCTGCGCGGCCAGGTCACCGACGACGGCGAGCTCGCGCTCGGCAGCGGCGGCAAGGTCGGCTTCGGCCGGCCGCTCGGCCCGGCCGGGGCCGCCGTGCACGTGGCGCTGCGCCCCGAGGACCTGCGCATCGTCGAGAGCGGTCAGGCCCAGTTCACCGGCAAGGTCGTGCGCAGCAGCTTCCAGGGCGGCACCAGGGAGTCGGTCGCCGAGCTGCCCGGAGGGGAGCAGCTGGCCTTCGAGCACCGCCGCCCCCTGTCCACCGGCGCCACCGTGGGCCTGGTAGCCGAGAGGTTCACCGTCGTCGGCAGGGACACCGGCGTCGCCTGAGGGCTCGTCACCGTCCGCATCTTCCCGGCTGGTGGCCGCGGCTCCACCCCTACCAGCGCGGACGCGCCCTGCCGGCCGCTGCGGCGGTGACCGTGAGTGATCGTCCGGGTCAGAAAACTGGAGTTCCAATGTCCGAACCAGTTTGACGGCCAGTGAGGGGATGTGGTCGGCTCGTGACCTATGTTTCTGATGGGATGAATTAGACCGGTACGGGGAGAACGCTACATGCCGCACGCCTTCCTGCGCGTGCTCGTCTCGACGTCCATCGCAAGTGCCGCGGCCCTGGTGGCCGTGCCGCCGGCCGTCGCAGAAGCCGAGATCACCCCAGCTGGGGTCGCATCAGCCGCAGTCCAGACGGAAGCGGCGAAGGTCCGTCCCGTGCCCGCCGTGGAGGAGCCGGCGCCCGCCACGGTCACCGTGCCCACCCGCGAGTCGCTCGCGCTCCGGCCCGCCGGCGACGACAAGGTGGGGCCCCAGGCGCCCGAGGTGACCACCTCCGCCGGCCCAGGGCTCGTCCAGGAGATCACCGCCGAGGCCGCGGCCGTCCAGGAGGAGCAGGGGCTCGGCGCCAAGGCGCCCGACACGCGTGACGTGCTGCCCGACACCTCCCAGGCCGAGACGCTGACGCTCATCAAGCCGCTGGCGTCCGTGCTCAAGACGTTCGGCAAGCTCGGCAAGGCCGTGCCGGGGCTGACGTACCGGCTCTGCGTCGAGAGCGAGAGCGTGCCGGTGTCCTGCTCGATCTCCAAGCCCGTCGGCGTGCCGGTCGCCGCCGACGTCACGGGGGACGTCAAGCCCGACCTGGCCGCCGACCTCGTACCCACCGCCAGCCCCGCCAACGGCTCCGTCGGGCTCGGGTTCGCCGTCAGGCGGCTGTCGCAGGAGAACCTCAGGGCCCGCGTCTGGGCCGAGTACGACGGCAAGGTGTCGGTCGGGTTCGACGGATTGAAGCGCGGATCCTCCCTGTCGGCCAGCGACTGGGGGAACTTCACCGTCGACATGGAGGGCAGGCGGGTCAAGGCGAGCATCACCCGCAAGGAGCCCGGCGAGTCCGCGGCCATGATCGCCGGCATGACCGGGCGCAGCGCGGTGAGCCTGCGCCAGACGCCCGCCACCGAGAAGCTGACCGTCAACGCCGCGCTCGACACGCCCACCCTGGACGTCGCCGCCTCCTCGCCCGCCACGCTGGACGCGCTCGCCGTGAACGGCCGCCGCTTCGTCCACGCGGTGCTCGACAAGATGGCCGCCCGCGCCGAGGTGAGCCTGTCCGGCGGCCAGATCCGCTTCACCAGCTCGTCGAGCGTCCCGCGCGCCCGCCTGAACTCCTTCACCTACCGCGACGGGCGGCTGTCGAAGGTGGTCAGCGCCGAGCTCGAACGCGTTCCGCGCTCCTTCGTGGCGAAGTACGGCTCCGGCAAGAGCAAGCAGACCGTGTCGGTCGACGCCGGCCCGGGCCGGTCGCGGGCCGGGGCCGCCAGCCTGCTCTATTACGACAGGAACGCGTCCCAGACCGTGGTCAGGACGGAGCTGAGCGCCCTGCCGGCCAAGGTGCGCCTGGTCAACGACCTGACCAGGCATCGCGTCACGCACAAGACGAGCTCGCCGGTCGGCAGGTTCGAGGCGGTGCTGCAGCGTAACGGGGGCGCCATCTCCAGCCCGCGCGGCGGCCACGTCACCATGATCAAGAACGGTGCCGCGGTCGGGGTCTCCGCGCTGCTGTCGGGCCTGTCCGAGTTCGACGTCACGTACGGCGGCAAGCCGCACGCCCACCTGGAGGTCGACTCCGGCGGCCGCTCCTTCACCGGCGCGGCCAGTCTCGACGGCACCCACGTGGCCAGGATGGAGATCTCGAACACGCCCGCCACCGTCGACATCACGCTCGACCCCGCCGCCAGGAAGGCGGCCTTCCGGGCCAGCGGCGAGATCAAGCGCATCCACGCCGCCTACGCCAACCTGAAGTCCGGCCCCACCGTGGACGGCACGCTCGTGGGCGTGCGCGACGACGTGAAGGCGTCATGGGAGCTGGGCGAGCGGTCCACGATGCGGATCGCTGCGCCCAGGAAGCTCGACGAACTGCGGATTTATGCCAATAAAGCGTACGTGAAGCAGCCGACGGGCGAAGACCTGCAGGTGACCGCCAAGGGCTTGAGCAAGCAGGCCGAGCTCGTCGCCGACACCAGGGCGGGAACGCTCACCTGGACCGCCGCCGACCCGATCGACAAGGTGACGGCGCTGGCCAGGGTCAAGCTCGGCGACCGCTACGTCAGGGCCGCCGCCGACGTACGTGACGTGCCGGCCCGCTTCGACGCCTCGTGGAACGCCACGTCCTCCCGCTTCCGCGGCCAGTCGGGCCCCGTCGGGACGGCCGAGCTGGCCTTCACCAACCACGACGGCGCCAAGTCGCCCACCGGCCCCCACCTGGCCGCGCACTACGACGAGGCCTCCGGCGACATGGACGGCAGCGTGCTGGTCAACGGGCTCGAACGCGTCGAGTTCACCCCGGCCGCCGAAGGCTTCACCGCCGACTTCCGCTCGGCCAAGCAGACCCTCGCCGTCGACGCCGACGTCACCCGGGGCGACACCCGCTTCGGCCTGATCGGCACGCTCGGCCCCGCGCCCGGCCGCCTGGCCGTCACCTCGGCCGGCGGCAAGCTCACCTACGAGGGCTCCCGGCTCGACGTGCGCGCCCGCGCCTGGCTGGGCAAGGTCGCGGCGCTCGACCGCATGCGGGCCGCCCCCGCCCTGCCCGGCGGCGGCGTGTCCCTGGTGGACGGAGGCTGCGCCACCGGGTCGAAGGGCTGCTCACCAGGGCCCTTCTGCACGCCGCAGCGCGGCTGCTACGGGCTCCAGGGCTTCCTGGACGTGACCGGGCTGCCCGAGCGGGTCTCGGTCGACCCGGCGGGCAAGACGTTCGGGTTCTCCGGGTTCAACCCCAAGCGCGAGAGCCTGGGCGTCTACCTGGCCAGCAGCGTGCTGGCGCCCGTCCCGATCAAGGCCAGGGCCACCCTGACCGGGCTGCCCTCCAAGATCACCAGCATGGCGCTGGGGCCGTTCGACGTGGCCAAGGGCAACGCCGTGAACGCCGGATACCGCATCGAGCCCGCCGCCACCCTGGGCAGCCTCGACGTGCACGCGGAGTCGGGCGGGGTGCGCGGCAGGGTCGCGGTCGATCCGGTCCCCGCCTCCGTGGCCGTCCAGGGCACGTACGGCGCCAAGACCCGCATCCGCGTGACGAACTCCGCGGCCGTCGAGCGCCTCAGCGCCAAGGTCACCCTGCCCGGCAAGGGCACCGGCGAGCTGCGCTTCTCCGACGTGCCCGCCCGCTTCGGGGTGGACGCCGACGCCTCGGGCGCCGGGTTCGGCGTGCCGGCCGTCACGTACAAGGCGCTGGGCGGCGTCAACACCCTCGACGGCTATCTGGGCGTGGAAGGCGGTCTGATCGACCCGAAGGGCCGCCTCGGGGACGTGGCGGTCGCGGTCAGGAACCTGGCCTCGGACACCACCATCCGCATGAATCCCGACCAGTCGCTCAACCTCGTCTCGAAACCCGTCGCCACCGGCCGTATCACGCTGCGCGCCGGGCTGCGGATGGACCCGGTCGCCAAGCAGCGCATCGCGGTGAGCAAGGAGGTCCCGCACACCAAGGGCTTCCTCACCTACCAGGTGGCCGGCCAGTTCGGGCTCGGCAGGAGCTCGGTCGAGGACGTCGGGCTGTCGGTGCAGGGCATGTCGTGGTTGCGGATCAGGCCGGGCAAGATCCCGTTCGGCATGAAGGCGCCGCCCGTCCTCGGCTACGTGGCGCCCTCCTTCGAGGGGAACTACGGACGGCTGAAGCTCTCCGCCGACGGTGTCGACCTGCGGCCGGACGTCTCCCTGGACATCAGGCTGAGCAGGGACATCGGCAACGACCTCTTCCACGAGTCGGTACGGATCGGCGGCACCAAGTCGCTCGCCATGCGCCGCTACGACCAGCGGATGAGGCGCATCGGGGCCAAGCAGGAGATCAAGGCCGCCGGGTTCAGCGTGGCCTGCCTGACGGTGGACGCCAAGCCCGGCTTCGTCGCCGGGGGCGGCAAGAACTCCATCACCCTGCGCGGCGCCGACGGGCCCCAGATGGTCTCGCTGCTCGACCCCGGCGGCCAGGTGCCGGACTACGCGGTGGACCTGCTGACGCACTTCATGAGCCCGTTCCCGGGCGCGGAGTGGAAGGTGGCGAACACCAAGGCGGGCGCCTGCGACGCCGGCGGCGACTCCTCGCGACCGGAATCCCGCTGACGGCGGGGTCGGCTGGCGGCGCGGTCACGGGTCGGTGCCGGCGGGAGGGAACGGTCAGGGGAGGGAGCGGCCCAGGCGCAGCCGGACGCGGTCCCCGTGCCGCACGCTCTCGCGTACGGTCCACACACGCTCGTCGATGACGGTGCCCCTGGCCGTCATGTAGCCGCCCATCCTGAGCACCGGGCGCCCGGTGTCGTCGTTCACCAGCTGCGCCCGCGACTCGGAATCGTCGCCGAACAGCACGAGGAAGTCGAAGGCGCCGGCGGGGGCGTCCAGGACCAGGCCGGGATAGAGGTGCGAGTAGGGAACTTCGACCACGTGTTCCGTCACGGTGATCGGCTACCCGGCGGAGACGCGTTCGAACAGCCGGCCCGATACGGGGGGCGGGATAGCGCTTTCCAGTGCTATGCGATGAAATGTCATTGTTCCCGCTACAGGTTGGAGACCTCGTGCCCCTGTTCGACATGCCCCTTGAGCAACTTCGCGGCTACCTTCCCGACCGCGACGAGCCCGCCGACTTCGACGCGTTCTGGTCCCGCACCCTGGCCGAGGCCAGGGAGTCCGGCCCGGCCGCCGAGTACGTCCCGTACGACCTGCCCCTCGCCGCCGTGGACGTGTTCGACGTCTCGTTCGCCGGCTGGGGCGGTCACCGGATCAACGGCTGGTTCCTGCTGCCGAAGGGCGCGGACGGCCCGGTGCCGTGCGTGATGCACTACATCGGCTACAGCGGCGGGCGCGGGTTTCCCAAGGACCACCTGATGTGGCCGGCCGCCGGGTACGCGGTGTTCGTGATGGAGACGCGCGGCCACGGCGGCGCCAACGTGGGCAGCCCCGGCGTCACCGGCGACCCGCACGGCAGCGCGGGACCGCAGGCGCCCGGCATGATGACCCGCGGCATCCTCGATCCGGACGACTACTACTACCGGCGCGTCTTCACCGACGCCGTCAGGGCCGTGGACGCGGCGATCGAGCACCCGGCGGTCGACGCCGCGCGCATCATCGTCTCGGGCGGCAGCCAGGGCGGCGGCATCGCGCAGGCCACCGCCGCGCTGCACCCGTCGGTCAAGGCCGCGCTCATCGACGTGCCGTTCCTGACCCACTTCAGGCGCGCGGTCGAGATCACCGGGCGCGACCCGTACCAGGAGCTGGTGCGTTTCCTCGCCACCCGGCGCGACACGGCGGACCAGGTGTTCCGCACGCTGTCGTACTTCGACGGCCTGAACTTCGCGGCGCGCGGGCGGGTCCCGGCGTTGTACTCGGTGGCGCTGATGGACGACGTGTGCCCGCCGTCCACGGTGTTCGCCGCCTACAACCACTGGCAGGGTCCCAAGGAGATCACGGTGTGGCCCTGGAACAACCACGAGGGCGGCGGCGGCTTCCAGTCCGAGGAGCAGCTGCGCTATCTGGACAAGCTGCTCGGCGACGGCTGAGCGGACGCCCGCCGTGCCGGACCGCCGATCGGGTCCGGCACGGCGGAGGCCGCGTCAGGCGCTCTGCTCGGTGACCAGGAAGGACACGCTCCCCTGGTCGTCGGCTCCGGCGTCCAGAGACTTGTCCTCCAGCACGGTGGCAGCCACCGGATCGAGGTAGACCCGAGCTCCTTCCGACTCGACCACCGAGTCCGCCGGTTCCGGGGCGGTGGCCAGGGAAAGGGTGAGCGAACTCGCGCCCTCGCCCTGGGACGAGATGCGGATCCCGCTCTGAGAGGGCTCGGGCGCGGCCGCGGTCAGGTCGCGGATCGCCTGGGCTGCGTTGGCTGTCAGGGTGAGCACTACGGCTCCTCCTCACGTTCGACGTTCACGAGTTGCCTGCCCTTCCCTCCTCGCTCCGGCTCAACCCTTCGTGACCCTTTCTTTACCAAATTCTCAGGAAGGGCGCTGTCGGCACGCCGCCCCTCGGACAGGGTGCGTGATGCCCGGATCAGGCCAAAAACTGCCCGAGAGAACGTGGATTTATGGCGATATGGGGTATTTGTCCTGTTTGAAACCAGGACGAGCGCATTGGGGGATCGTCGTGGCACCGGAAACAGAGATCCGTAACCTGCTCGACTGCCACGTGGTCGGGTCGGACGGTCAGTCGATCGGCAAGGTGGGCCAGGTCTACCTCAATGATCGTTCGGGCGAGCCGGAGTGGGTGACCGTACGCACCGGGCTCTTCGGTATGAAGCAGACCTTCGTGCCTCTGGCCAACGCCCGTCGCTCGGGGGAGGAGATCAGGGTCCCCTTCGACAAGGAGATGATCAAAGGCGCGCCGAACATCGACGTCGACGACCGCCTCACGATCGAGGAGGAGGCCAATCTCTACCGCTACTACGGCATGCGGCCATCGAGTGTTCCGCAGCAGCGTGCCGGCGAACCGCGTAAGGAAAAGGCGCCGGTCACGGGGGAGCGGCCCGACAGGCCCGTGGGCGCGCCCCGCGACGACCTCATCACCGGAGGCGCGGCGGGCGGCCCAGCGGGCAAGGGGACGGCCGGAGAAGGCGCCGTGGGGGAGACGGGCCGCCGGGACTTCGCCGGCAGGACGGCCGGTCCCGGCGTCACCGGCGAAAGGCTCACCGGCGACCTCGCCGACGTCGACGACATCTCCATGACCAGGTCGGAAGAGCGGCTGCGCATCGGCAAGGAGACCAGGGAGACCGGCCGCGTCCGCCTCCACAAGTACGTCGACACCGAGACCGTCCACGAGACGGTGCCGCTCTCGCGCGAGGAGGTCGTGATCGAGCGCGAGCCCATCCGTGAAGGGGACGCGACGGCGACGCAGGAGATCGGCGAGGAAGATCGCGAGATGATCCTGCACGAGGAGCGTCCGGTCGTCGGCAAGGAGAGCCGGCCGGTCGAGCGGATCCACGTACGCAAGCGGGACGTGCAGCACGAGGAGACCGTCGAGGGCCAGATCCGCAAGGAGCGGCTGGAGATCGACGAGGACGGGGTGACCATCGACAGGGACGACGACGGGATGTTCGGCCGCGGCGGGAGTGACCTTCCCCCGGAGCGGTGACATACGGGGCAGTGGCGCCGGACGCGCCGCTGCGGACCTTACAGGCAAAAGCCCCGGTCGCTGGTGAGAGGCATCAGCGCCCGGGCTTTTCCGTGCCGCGTGGCGGGCATCAGCACTCGCGCGGCCGGTGGCGGGCCTCAGTGGCCGGGTTGCTCCGCGCGGCTGGTGGCGGGCCTCAGCGGCCGGGCGCGCGCCGCCCGGGCTCGGCCCCCGCGTACAGCTCGACCTCGTTCAGCATGCTGCACGTGCGGCCGATCTCGGGGTCGCAGTCACGCGTGCGCGTGAGAACGATCTTGACGTGCCGGCCCGTGCCCTCGACCTCCGAGTAGCGCATCGCGTAGTCGGTCCTGCCGGTGACGGTGAGCGCCGGCTCGCCCCAGGAACGGCCGTCCCGTGAGACGTACACGCGGGCTCCGGCCGGATGCCCGGGGCGCAGGCTGAGGCCGATCCGGGTGAAGGCGTACGGCCGGTCCAGATGCAGGACGTAGCGGCCGCGCCCGGCGGCGACCGCGCCCGACCAGTAGGACGTGCTGCCGTCGAAGGCCGCGGCGGGCCGTGTCCTGGGGCGGTGACGGCCGGCCCACGTCATGGTGGTGTCGATCGTGAGGTCGCCGCGCCGGCGCATCGCCGCCAGGTCCAGCAGGCCGGGGCCGGGCGGGGCCACGGTGAACAGGCGGCGCTTGATCGCGTACCAGCCGCCGTGCTCGAATCGGCCGTGCGCCGGGCACGCCGTCTCGTTGAGCAGCCCGTCGGGCCGCACGCCCGGGAGTTTGCAGTTGTCGAAGACCTGGATCAGCCGGTGCGGGCCGACGGCGGCCAGGCCGGTGTAGCCGGACGATCCGTGCGTGTCCCAGATGCCGTCGCGGTTGTGGTACGTCACCCGCGGCTCCTGCCACGCCTCGCCACGCCCGTCGGGGGAGACGGCCAGCCAGTTGTCCGGCCGCCCCGCGCTCAGCACGAGGACGCCCGCCGGGGTCAGCAGCAGTCTCGGCGCCACTCCGCGTACCACGCAGCCACCGTCAGCGGACGGGCCGGCGAGAGGGCCGGTGAAGCGCAGCTCGCGCGCGGGCGACCAGGTGCGGCCGCCGTCCACCGAGCGGCTCTGGCGCAGGGTGGAGTATGTCCCGCCGTCGTGGCGCAGCACGGCCAGCAGGCTGCCGTCCACGGTCTGCGCGAGGGCCGCCTCGGTGTAGGCGAACCCCTCGGCCGGCGTGGCGATCACCCCGCGCCGCGAGAACGTCGTCCCGCCGTCCTCGCTGGCGTACACCTCGGCCTGGTACGCCCCCGTGCCGCTGTAACGGGCGTAGAGCGTGATCAGGATCGTGCCGCCGGCGAGCTGGACCGGCGTCCCGTGCACGGCCCCGCCCGGCAGCAGGTCGCCCGGTGTGGTCAGGGTCGCCTCGGAACGCAGCCAGCTCTCGGCGTCGTCCAGCGAGGACGAGGTGAGCACGCCGAGAGCGGCCGTGTGCGGGCCTGTCCTGGCCGGGTAGTACTCGGTGGCGAAGAAGCGCCCGTCGTGCAGCTCGACGGGCGACTCGCGCAGCGGCGTGCGGCTCGGCGGGCCGAACGTGGCGCCGCCGTCGTCCGAGACCACGGCCGCGTTGGTGAGGGTCACGACCTCGTCGACGTTCGTGGTGTAGGTGACGATCACCTTCCGCTCCGGAGCTCCCCCGCGGCCGGTCACGTCGAGCACCGACACGTTCGGGAAGCCGGCGAAGTCGAGCCGCTCGGAGGCCGTGGGCTCCCGCGCGGGCGGCCGCGGAAAGGGATGGACGAGATCGGGTGAGGAAGCACTGGCGATCAGGTAACCCTCGCTCGCGGCGGGCTGGTCGGGCAGCGGGCAGTAGCCGGGCGGCGCCTGCGCCGGCGCGGGCGCGGCGGGCAGCGTCAAGGTCGCCGACAGGGCCGTGACCACGGTTGTGTGCACCAGCACCGGCCCCGCCTTTCCCCCGTACGCCAACGGTACGGACTCTAGATCACCCCGCGCCGCCAACCCGGCATTCACCTGCGGGGAGTCGCCGGTTCATGCCCGGGCGGCCGATGATTCATGCCATTCGTAAACTGACAGTTGACATAGAACCGCTGTCTGACGACGATCGAGGCGGCACCATTAAGTGTGAATTTACGTAGGTCGAAAGACCGCGGGTTCGGAGGTGGCCCCAGATGAGCATCGAGCCCAGGGCGCAAGTGGCCCCAGAGCGCGTGCTGCCAGGCCCGGTGCCCGTGGCGCCGGAGGCGGCCGCGCAGCAGCGCGTGGTCCAGCGGATCTGCGCCAGGGTGGCCCCCGAGGGCATGGAGATCGGCGTCGGCGACCTGCCGCCCGGCGGGCTGCAGGTGTGGATCGAGACGACGGTGGACGCCGGCGCCGCGCCGGAGCCGTGGGTGCTGCACCACCGCATGGCCCGCGAAGTGGCGCTGGTCGGCTGGCACTGCGAGGCGGACGCCGACCGCCTGCTGGTCCTCGGCTGGAGCGCGGCCTGCCTGCACAACCGCGTGCGCCTGCTGCAGAGCGGGCTGCGCCGCCTGGCCGACTTCGAGCACACCGCGCAGCGCGCCGTGCAGCTCGACGGGCAGGACCCGGACGGCGAGCCGCCCGCGCTGGTGGCCACGACCGTCTGCGCCTCGATCGAGCGGCGGCTGCGCTGGCCGGAGCGGCTGGCCGAGCTCGCCGGGTACGAGCGCAGCTCCGAGCTGCCGCACCTGCAGCTCCTCCTCGCGCAGGTCGCCGGCCTGGAGGCGAAGGTCGCCCGGGCCTGCGAGGAGCACCTCGTCATGGCGCGGGTGCTCGCCCGGGCCGTCTGCGAGCAGTACGCGCGGCACCGCGACCTGCCCCGCGCGCAGCGGGACGTGCTGGCGGAGTCGCGCCGCTGGGTGCACGCCAGCACCATGATCCGTGGCTCGGCCGGCGCCCGGCCGAGTGCTCCAGGCATCGGCCGCCCGCACATGGGGCTGGCCGAACGCCGCATCGCCGCGAGCGTCATCAACCACGGCGTGCCACGCGTGACCCGCGCGGCCGCCGCCCCACGGGCCGAACACCTCGGCCGCACGGAGGACGCACGCTGACCTCGATCCGCTCAAGGGCGAGCGGTCACCCGGAAAACCCCATCCGAGTCCGGTAGGAGAGCTCCCGTCATGCGAACCCCCCCGCACCTGCCCGCCCGCGCCAGGCGCGAGCACCGAGACACCGAACACCGGGACACCGAACACCGGGACACCGAACACCGGGACACCGGGCACGTCCGGCGTCACCCGTACGGCCTGCACGAGATCCCCGCGCAGGCCGGGCCGCGCGACACGCTCGTCCTCCCCGACCCCCTCCACTCCGACGAGCCCGACGAGTACGTCGAGCGGCGGCTGCTCGAGATCAGGGAGATGTCCAACCAGGCCATCGGCTCCATCGACGACCTGCTCCAGCACACTGCCTGAAGTGTGCCCCCATCGAGCGATATCTGATCTTTGAGGAGAGTCATGCAGGATCTGTCGCGACCGGAGCTGAGGTCGCGTGACGTCGGGGGACACCAGCCACGCTCCCTGGCGGGCATCGAGACGCCGCGCACGCTCGACGAGGTACGCGCGCTCGTCCGCCAGGCCATGACGGCCGGGCGCCGCCTCTACCCGATCAGCACCGGCAGGAACTGGGGCATGGGATCGGCCATGCCGGTCACCGACGACAACCTGGTCGTCGACCTCGGCGGCATGAACCGCGTACGCAGCCTCGACCTCGAGGCCGGCTTCGCGGTCATCGAGCCGGGAGTGACCCAGGCCCAGCTCGCCGAGGTGCTGCGCGGCACCCCCTGGATGCTGAACGTCACCGCCTCGTGCGCCGACACCTCCGTCATCGGCAACGCGCTCGACCGCGGCGACGGCTGCATCCGCTCCCGCGTCCACGACGTCGCCGGGATCGAGGCCGTGCTGGCCGACGGCAGCGTCGTCACCACGGGCGGGCTCGACCCCGCGGGACGCTACCACGGGCGGGTCGCCGGGCCGGACCTGACGTCCTCGTTCGTCCAGCACAACCTGGGCATCGTCACCGCCATGGCCGTCTCGCTCGTGCCGCGCCCGCAGACCATCGCCCTGGTGCACGGCCGCATCCCGCGCGACCAGGCCGGCGTCGCGGTCGGCGCGATGACCGGGTTCCTGCGCCGCGGCAACCCGGCGGAAGGGCTGATGCGGGTGCGCGAGCTGTCGCTCACGCCCGGCCACGGCGACTGGGTGCTGCCCGCCGGCGTCGACCCCTCCCTGTTCACCATCCTCGGGCCGCTCATGGGCAGCGACGCCACGGTCGAGCTGGCCGAGGAACTGCTGCGCAAGGCGCTGATCGAGGTCGAGGGCGCCGAGGCGCTGCGCGTGGTCGACGCCGCCGAGGTCGACGCCGGCGACCCGCTCCACCCCCGAGCGCTCATGGCGCAGGGCATCCCCACCTGCATGGGCGTGCACAACGCGCTCGGCGTGACCTCCTGCGACCAGATCGACGAGGGCCCGATGGGCTTCCTCGCGCTGCTGCCGCTGATGCCCATGCACGCGCGGAAGACCGAGCACGTCCTGGCCGCCCTGCAGACGGCCGTCGACGCGCACACCACCGCCCTCATGGTCGAGTGGAACCTGGTCAGCAGGCACATGGCCAACGGCGTCATGCAGATCTTCTTCGACCGCGGGGCGCCCGACGCCGCCTACCGGGCGCACCAGCTCCGCAACGACGGCAGCTGCGTCCTGCGGGCCAACGGCTGCGCCATCTACCGCTCCGACATCGACCACGCGGCCGCCGACGTCTGGTCCGAGACCAGCACCGCCAGCCTCGGCATGCTGCACCGGCTCAAGACGGCGCTCGACCCGGACGGCCTGCTCTCGCCCGGCCGGTACGGCGCCTGACCCCACCCGTCCGGCTCCGCCGTCCGCACAGCCGGAGTGTGCCAGGCGGCGGGGCGACCTGAGATCGACAGCGAAGATGGAGGGACCACGTGCGTTCGTCACCAGCGGCCGTCCGGGGAACGAGCACGGCCGGCGCAGACCGCCGACACGGCGTGATGCTGCGGCTGGTCGGTGCGGGTGTCATGTTGACGGTGATGGCCGACACCACGGCCACCACCCTGGCAGTCGGGGTGCTGCGGTACACGCCCGCCGGCGCGGGCATGCCGCTCGGTGACCTGGTCTGGCTGACCAGCGCGGCGTTCATCCCGATCGCGGCGCTGCTGGCCACCGCGGGCCGGTGGGCCGACCTGTTCGGCCGCCGGCGGGTGCTGGCCGTCGGCCTCGTGGTGTTCGTGCTGGGCGGGATCGCCGCCGTCACCGTGGAGCCCTGGTCGTACGTGCTGGCGGCGCGGGCGGTCCAGGGCGCGGGAGCGGCCGCCATGATCCCGGCCAGCCTCGGCCTGCTGCTGGGAGAGCTGCCGGAGTCGGAGCGGCGCGGCGCGATCGCGTTGTGGAGTTCCGCGTCCGGCCTCGGCTGCCTGCTCATGCAGGCGGGCGGCGGCTGGCTGGCCGCCTCCGTCGGATGGCGGGCGCTGTTCATCCCCGACGTCGTCATCGGCGTCGCGCTGCTGATCGCCTGCGCCTGGCTCCCGTCCGGCAGGCGGCCCGGCGCCAAGGGTGTCCCCGACGTGCTGGGCGCCTGGCTGCTCGCGGCCGGCATCGCGATCATCGTGCTGGCCATCTCCAAGGCGATGGCCTGGGGCACGGACGTGTTGTGGCTCGCGCTCGCCGCGCTGGCCCTGCTGGGCGGCGCGCTCGCGCAGGCCAGGCACCACCGGCTCCCCGCGATCGACCTGGCCCTGTGGCGGCGGCCCCGCTTCGTCTGGGGCTGGCTGGCGACCTGGGGCTTCGGCGCGCTGTCGTACGGGCTGCTGACCGTGCAGCCGCTCTACCTGCTGCACCTCGGCTACCCCATGCTCGAAGTGGCCATGTGGCTGACGCCCACGTCGGTGGCCGTCGTCGTGTCGAGCTTCCTGGCCGGGCGGCTCATCAAGCGCGTCGGCCCGTACGGGCTGATCTACGCGGGCTCCCTGCTCTGCGGCGGCGCCTGCGTGCTCGTCCTGGTGCAGTCAGGGCCCACCGTGTGGGGCCTGATCGCCAGCGTCGTGGTCGGGGTCGGCGTCGGCGCGCTCGCCCCCGGCACCTCCGTCGCCACGACCCTCGCCGCCAGCCCCCACCAGTACGCCTCCGCCGTCGGCTCGGCCACCATGGCGCGCATGGTCGGCGGCGCCGTGGGGGTCGCCGTGGTGTCGGTCGTCATCGACCACCCGTTCATGACCGGCCCCTTCGCCGGCCTCGCGGGCGCGCTGGCGCTGTGCGTGGCCATCTCCGTGCTGATCGGCGCTCTGGCCCTCACCAAGATCACCAAGATGCGCCCCGACCCGGGCGACGTCATGGTCAAGGTGCCGCGCAAGCTCCTGCTCGAACTGCGCATGACCCTCGCCACCGTCGCGGCGGAGGCGGACGCCCTGCTGCCGGTCGAGACCCGCACACCCCCCACCACCACCCCACCGGCCCTCCGGCCGGACGCCCAGCCGGTTCCCCCCGCGGACACCCGGATGGGCCGGGTCCCGCTGCCGCGGGCGGCCGGAACAGGCCCCCTCGCCGGCACCCGCGGGCCTGCGAACTAGTTCAACCTTCAGAAGGGCTCTCGTCATGGCAACCACATCGTGCGACGTGGCCATCGTCGGCGCCGGGCTCGGCGGCTGCTTCCTGGCCTTGTTACTGGGCCGCCGCGGACAGCGCGTCGTCGTCATCGAGCAGGGACCCTCGGTCCCCAGCGCGGGCGCCGACTTCCTCAAGCCCCCGGGCCAGCGCGTGCTCGCCCGCCACGGGCTGGCGGACCTCGTCGAACGCCATGGCCTCAGGCGTGACACCATCCGCTACTACCACGACGGCGACCCGATCAGGGAATGCCGCTTCCCCGACGGCGGCTTCCTCATCCGCCCCTACCGCGAGCTGGTCGAGCTCATCTACACCTCCTGCGCCATGGAGGGCGTCGAGTTCTGGTTCGACACGAGCATCGACGACATCGCGATCGGCGACGGCCAGGTGGAGGAGCTGACGCTCTCCGACGGCCGCACGCTCAGGGCCGGCGTCGTGATCGGCGCCGACGGCACCAAGTCGGCCGTACGCCGGGCGCTCGACATCGAGCAGCAGACGATGCCGTACGAGCGGCTGCTCATGCGGGTGGCCACCGTGCCGCTGACCGCCAGCGTCGCCCGGCTCAACCGGCTCTACCTCAGCTCCGAAGGCTGGCTCGCCTACCTCTACCCGCTCAACAGGGACCAGGCCAGGGTGTTCGTCGGCCTGCCGCCGGAGGACGACAAGGAGATCTTCCAGGACGGCATCCCCGTCCTCATCGACACCTTGAAGAAGTTCGTCACCGACAGCTCGGACGCCTTCAACGCCCTGCAGCCCGCCACCTGGCAGCGGATCAAGGTCTCGTCGCTGCGCGTGGCCGCCTACCACAAGGGCAACGCCGCGCTGCTCGGATCCGCCGCCTTCGCCTGCCACCCGATGACGGGCATGGGCATGAGCTACACGCTGCACGACGCCGAGATCCTGGCCGACGTCATCTGCACGGCCGGCGGCGACCCCGGCCTGCTCGACCGGCTGCTCTACGCCCGCTACGAGCCCCGCAGGCACGCGCACAGGGAGCTCATCGACTACGGCGACGCGCTGGCCGCCACCTTCCGCGACCGGGCCGCCTATCTCGGGGCCTTCCGCCCCGACCTGCACGTGTACGGCGACGCCGCCGCGCCCGAGGAGGTGCCGGCCCCGCAACCTATCTGAGCCGGGCGTCCCCGCCGCCCGCCCCACCCCGGAGGGCACGGCAGCCCAGGCCCAGGCGGCGGGGACGTCGTCCCGGCGTCCGTGGTAGGGCCTGCCCTACCACGGGAAAGGGTGACAGCGGGGGTCACACCCGGTCGCATCGTCCGCGATGCTGTAGGTAATCCCCGTACGACGCCTCAGCATCGGAGAAGACTTTGACCGTGGTGGACACGTCCCGTGCCCGGCCATCAGGAGAGAGAGGAAGCGACTTCGCCAAGCTGGCGCGCCGTATGGCGCAGGAGGGCCTGCTGGAGAAGCGGCCAGGCTACTACGCGGCAAGGATCACCCTGGTCGCCGGCCTGTTCGCGGGAAGCTGGGCGCTGTTCGCCTGGGTCGGCGACTCGTGGTGGCAGCTCGCCGTCGCGGTCCTCATGGCCGTGGCGTTCGGGCAGGTCACCCTGCTGGCCCACGACCTCGCGCACGGGCAGATCTCCCGCTCGCGGCGCACCAGCAGGATCGCCGGGCTGATCACCGGCAACCTCGCCATCGGGCTCAGCTACGGCTGGTGGATGGACAAGCACACCCGCCACCACGCCAACCCCAACCACGAGGACCACGACCCCGACGTCTCGCCCGACTTCCTGCTCTGGTCGGAGAAGCAGGCCGAGGCCAGCCGGGGGCTGCCCAGGTTCGTGGGCCGCTGGCAGGCGTTCCTGTTCTTTCCGCTGCTCACCCTCGAAGGGCTGAACCTGAAGGTGTCGAGCTTCCGCGCGCTGCGCAGGAAGTCGCTGAAGAACAGGAGACTCGAAGGGCTGCTGCTGACCGGCCACGTGCTGGCCTACGCGGGCGCGCTGCTGCTGGTGCTGCCGCCCGGCCTGGCGCTGGCCTTCCTCGCCGTGCACCAGGCGTGCTACGGCGTCTACCTCGGCTGCACGTTCGCGCCCAACCACAAGGGCATGCCGGTGCTCACCGCCGAGGACGAGCTGGACTTCCTCCGGCGCCAGGTGCTGACCTCCCGCAACGTCCGCGGCGGCCGCCTGGTCAACACCGCGCTCGGCGGCCTGAACTACCAGATCGAGCACCACCTCTTCCCCAGCATGCCCACCGCGAACCTGCGCAAGGCGCAGCCCATCGTCAGGGACTACTGCGAGTCGCTCGGCATCGACTACGTCGAATGCGGCCTCTTCCGGTCCTGGGGGCAGGCACTGCGCCACCTGCACGAGGTGGGCCGGCCCCTCCGGGCGACCGCCAGGGACTGACGGCCCGGTCCCCGCGAGGCGCCGGATGGCGGAACGCGGGACCCGCCAGGGCCTGACGGCCCGACCGGCGAGGCGCCGCGGGCGGTGAGAACGCGGGACCGGCCGGCCCCTGTGTAAGGATGGCGGCTGTGCCCCTTCCGTCATCACCCGCGCTCCCGGCGGCGGCCGGGCTGCGGCTCGCGCGGGCCGTCGTGTTCGCGGCCGCCTGCGGCGCGATGTCGGCGGGCGGGCACGCGCTGGCGGGCGGCGGGCCGGTGCCGCTCCCGGTCCACGGCGCCGCGGTGCTGGCGGCGCTCGGCCTGGCCTACCTGATCGACGGTCGCGAGCGCGGGCCCGTGGCGGTGCTCGCCGCGACCACGGGCACCCAGATGGTGCTGCACCAGCTCTTCGAGCGGCTGGCCCCCGCCCCCGCGTCCGAGCTCGCGCACGCGCACCCGGGGCCGGGCATGGCGCTGGTCCATCTCACGGTGGCGGCGCTGACGGCGTGGTGGCTGCACCGCGGCGAGCGCGCGTTGTGGCTCATGATCCGCCTGTACGCCACGCCGCCGCCGGTCATCCGGCTGCTCGTCGCCGCCCCCGTGGAGGTCGCCCTGCCGTCATGGCGGCCCTCCACCCCCGGCGTCCCCGCGTACACGGGGGAGATCGTCTCCGGAACGGTCAGCAGGCGCGGCCCGCCCCGAAAGGTCCAGCGTTCACGCTGAAGCCCGCCGCCCTGCCAGCATCCGGACGCCGGCGCCACGGGCGCGGTCGTCCGGGAGACCCTTTCCGGAGACCTGTCATGGCATTCCCGCCACCCACCATCCGCACATCACGCATCCGCAAGGCGGCCGTGCTCGCGGCGTTCGCCTGCCTGCTCGCCCTCGTCCTTCCCGCCGCGCCCGCCCACGCCCACGACACGCTCAAGAGCAGCTCGCCCGCCAAGGACGCCGAGGTGTCCGCGATCGAGGAGATCGAGCTCGAATACACCGCGACGGTCAAGTTCCCGTTCGTCGTGCTGCGCGACGCGGCGGGCGAGCAGGTCGGGCTCGGCGAGCCCCGGCTCGACGGGCCGAAGGTGTCCGCCGCCGTTCCGCAGCCGCTCGCCCCCGGCTCGTACGTGATCGCCTGGCGGGTCGTCTCCTCCGACGGCCACCCCATCGAGGGGGAGATCCCCTTCACCGTGAAGGGCGCGGCCGCCACCTCGTCCGCACCGCCTTCTCCCGCCCCCGCTTCCGCCGAGCCGGCCTCTTCCGGGCCCGCCACCGCGACCGGGCAGGACGCAGCCGCCTCCTCGGAGACGGCGGCGTCCGGCGTGCCCGCCTGGATCTGGGTCGCGCTGGCGGTGCTCGTCGTGCTCGGCGCGGTCGTCGCGCTCAGGGCCGCGCGCCGCCGCCCCGGAGGAGAGCAGCCGGATGCTCAGTGAAACAGGCCGGACACGTCACCGGCCGTCGAGGCGGTCGACGGCGTCGCCGTAGATGCCGGGGCTGCGGTCCACCTCGCCGATGAAGTCGCCGGGGAAACCCAGCTCGAAGCCGACCGCCGACTCCAGCCGCCGCACCGCCTCGCCGGGCAGCTCCACCTCGGTCGCCCCCAGGTTGTCCTTGAGCTGCTCGGCGCTGCTCGCGCCGAGGATCGGGTGCACCCCGCGCCGCAGCACCCACGCGATGGCCACCTGCGAGGCGGTGACGCCCAGCTCGGCGGCCACCTCCGTCACGGCAAGCGCCGCCGTACGGTCCCGCTCGGTGAGGGAGCCGGGCGACAGCCGCGACGCCGCCGCGTCCGGCGCGTTGTAGCGGCCCGACAGCACCCCGCGCGCGAGCACCCCCCACGCCGCCACGCTCATCCCGTACGCCTGCGCCATCGGCAGCAGCTCCCGCTCCACGTCCCTCGACAGCAGGCTGTACGGCACCTGCAACCCGGCGAACGGAGTCCACCCGCGCCACTCGGCCAGCGTGTTGGCCCGGCTCACCACCCAGGCGGGGGCGTCGGAGATGCCGGCGTAGAGCACCTTGCCCGCACTGACGGCGTCGTCCAGCGCCCGCATCGTCTCCTCGACCGGGGTGTGCCGGTCCCAGACGTGCACCCAGAAGAGGTCGATGTAGTCGGTGCGCAGCCGCCGCAGGCTCTGCTCCAGCGACCGGACCAGGCTCTTGCGGTGGTTGCCCGCGGCGTTCGGGTCGGTGCCGTCGATGGTGCCGGTGTACTTCGTGGCCAGGACGTAGCGGTCGCGGCGGCCCTGGAGCAGCCGGCCGACGACGTTCTCGCTCTCGCCGTACATGGAGGCGGTGTCCACGACGTTGCCGCCGGCGTCGGCGTACAGGTCGAAGATGCGCCGCACCTCCGGGGACGCCTCGCCGTAGGTCATCGCGCCGAGGAACAGCTGGGAGACCCTGAGCCCGGTACGGCCCAGCAGACGGTAACGCATCATGGGAGCACCCTCCCGGCACGCACGGCCGGCGCTCCGGCTTTCGATCGAGTCGTGGACGTCATGCGCACCACCCTCCCGGAAACCGGACGGCCGAGGGAGACCGTGCCGGGACTGGCCCTGCCGGGGCCACGATAGGGCGAGGCGGATGTTCCGTACACTCGGGCACGTGAGCGACAACGAGCTGGGCGCCTTCCTGCGCTCCCGCCGCGAGGCCGTCAAACCCGCCGACGTGGGGCTGCCCGGCGGCCAGCGCCGGCGCACGCCGGGGCTGCGCAGGTCCGAGCTGGCGACGGTGGCGGGCATCAGCGTCGAATATCTCACCAGGCTGGAGCAGGGGCGCGACCGTAACCCGTCCACGCAGGTGCTCGTCACGCTCGCCGACGCCCTGCGCATGACGCAGGAGGAGCGCCTGCACCTGCGCAACCTGGCCAAGGTGGCCGGCGGCGGCGTCGCGCTGTGCATGTCGATGGGGCAGGAGCCCTCCCACGACGTGCGTCCCACCGTGCGCGCCCTGCTCGACCGGCTGGAGCCCGCGCCCGCCGCGGTGCTCAACAGGCTGGGCGACGTGATCGCCCACACCGAGGGGTACGCGCGGCTCTTCGGGCCCCTCGGCCTCCTGGACGCGGACCCGCCCAACGTGCACAGGTTCGTGTTCGGGGACGAGCGGGCCAAGGACGCCTACCCGGAGTGGGAGCGCGTCGCGGCCGAGCACGCCGCCCGGCTGAGGCTGGTCAGCGGCTACGACGACCTCTATGTCGACGACCTGGTCTCCGAGCTGTCGTTCGCGGCGGGGGAGGCGTTCACGTCGCGGTTCGCCGCCGTGCCGCTGACGCCGCCGACGGTGCCGGTGGAGCGGGTGGCTCATCCCGGCGTCGGTGAGCTGCGGTTGTCGCGCGAGACGCTCGACCTGCCGGACGGCGAGCAGAGCGTCGTCGTCCACCTGCCGGCCGGCGCCGGCACCGCGGGCGCGCTCGACCGCCTCGCGGGCCGGGTGACGGGGGCCCTGCACGCGGTGAGCGGCTGAGCCCGCGGCCGCTCACTCGCGGACGTCGAAGCCCAGCGCGGCGGCCACGACCGTGGCCTGGAACGGGTCGATGATCGCGCCGGTCATCGTGACCGTGCGCGGGTCGAGCGTGCTGAGGTCGCTGCCGCGAAGGTCGCACCTCGTCAGGTCGGCGCCGCGCAGCGACGCCCCCGTCAGGTCGGCCCGCCGCAGCTCGGCCCGCTCCAGCCGGGCGCCCGCCAGGTCGGCCTCGCGCAGCCGGGTGCCGTGGAAGGTGCTGCCCCGCAGATCGGCCCCCGCCAGGCCGGTGTAGGACCAGTCGCCGCCCTCGACCTTCAGCAGGCCGTACGTGCAGCCGTCGAACACGCTCCCGGTGAGCTTGCACCCGGTGAACGTGGCGTCGAACAGCGAGCACCGCGTGAACGTGCAGTTGAGGAACCTCGCGTCGATGTGCTCCGACACGTTGAACCGCACGTCGCTGAAATGGCACTCCTCGAAGGAGGATCCATGGTCGACCAGCTCCGTCATGTCCACGTCCTGGAAGAGAACCCGGCGGTGGCTCTCGCCGGTGATCTCGAGCGTGTCCCAGTCCGTGGACCAGACCGTCTTCTCCGTGGGGTGTGCCATGCGAACAAGCTAGCGGATCAGGCCCGCTTCGCGATGGCGGTGATGAGGGGCTGCACGGCCTTGGCCGCCAGGGGCCCGAACGCCGCCAGGATGAGCACGTACGCCGCCGCCAGCGCCCCGAGGTCGGGGTGGGCTCCGGCGCCCACCGCAAGGCCGGCGATGACGATGTTGAACTCACCGCGCGGGATGAGCGCGATGCCCGCCCGCGCCTGGCCGGCCTTGCCGATGCCGGCCCGCCTGGCGGCGTACACGCCCGTGAGCAGCTTGGTGATCATGCTGACCAGGGCGAGCAGCGCGGCCAGCCCCGCCACCGGCAGGATCTTCGCCGGGTCGGTCTGGAAGCCGAAGAACACGAAGAACACCGCGGCGAACAGGTCGCGCAGCGGCGCCAGCAGCGCCTGAGCGTCCTCGGCCAGCTCGCCGGAGAGCGCGATGCCCACCAGGAACGCGCCGACCGCCGCCGACACCTGCAGCTGCTGGGCGAGGCCGGCGACCAGCAGGGCCAGGCCGACGACCTTGAGCAATAACACCTCGGAGTTGGGGCTGGACACGAACGCCTCGATGAAGCGCCCGAACCGCAGCGCCACGACCAGGACGATGCTGACCGTGAGCAGCGCGACGCCCACCGAGATCGCCCCGCTCACCAGGCTCAGCCCGGCCAGCATGGTCGTCAGGATCGGCAGGTAGACCGCCATCGTGAGGTCTTCGAACACCAGCAGCGACAGGACCGTCGGCGTCTCCCGGTTACCGATCCACCCCAGATCCGACAGCACCTTGGCGGTGATGCCCGACGAGGTGGCGTAGGTGACGCCGGCCATGGCCACCGCCGCGACCGGGCCCCAGCCCAGCAGCAGCGCGATGATCGCGCCGGGCGCCGCGTTGAGCACCAGGTCGACGATGCCCGCGCGGGCGTTGCTCGTGAGGCTGGTGACGAGCTCGTCGGCGTTGTACTCCAGACCCAGCGTCAGCAGCAGCAGGACCACGCCGAGCTCCGCGCCGACGGAGATGAACTCCTCGCTGGTGGCCAGCGGCAGCACGCCGCCGGTACCGAACGCCAGCCCGGCTATCAGATAGAGGGGGATGGGGGAGATGCCGCCGCGCAACGCCAGCGCGCCCAACACTCCGAGACCCAGCAGTACCGCACCGAATTCGAGGAAAAGGATCGCGGTATGGTGCACCCGCGGCCCTACCCTTCTGCCAAAATGCCGGCGACCTCGGCCGTGGTGTCCTCGCTGCCGACGACGACCACGACGTCGTCACCGGTGAAGACGAAATCGGGTCCCGGGCTGGCGAAGACCTTGCCGCTGCGCACGACGGCCACGATGGAGGCGCTCGTACGCGTGCGCACACGCGCGTCCCCCATGGGGCGTCCCACGTACGGGGAGTCCGCCGAAATCGGCAGTTGCACGCTGACCAGGCCCTCGACCTGCTCGTGCAGTTGGTTGAGCCGCTGCACGATGCGCGGCGCCCCCAGGAGCTCGGCCAGGGTGTCGGCCTCCTCGTCATTGAGCTTGACCGTATGGCAGACGGCGTCGGGGTCCTCTTTGTCGTAGATCACGAGGTCCCGGCGCCCGGTGCGGTGGGACACGATGCCGACTCGTTGTCCTTTGCGCGTCGTGAAATCGTGCCGCAGACCGATGCCGGGCAGTGCTGTTTGTTCGACCTCCACCTGTCCCACCTGTTCAAATCCGCATTTTTCCGGACAACCCTACCAATGCAATACCCGCGCTATACCCGCGCTTACCGGCCCCGCCGGCCACACCTGCGAGAGCCGGCTCGCGGCCGGTCGCGCCCCCCGTCGCGTGCTGGACGGTGACTCGTGGGAGACTGCTCAGCGGCGCAACGTGACGAACCCGTTCGACGGACGGCCGGCCGGCCGCACAAGACCCCCGAGAGCAGAGGAATGGGCAGCAAGGAGGCGCAGCCGTACACCGTGGACACCCGGTTGCCGGAGGAGATGAGCAGCATCACGGCGTCGCGGCAGATCATCGGTGAGGCTCTGGCCGCCCGCGGCTACCAGGGGCGGCACGAGGACGTCCTCCTGGTGGTGTCCGAGCTGGTCACCAACGCGCTCGTGCACGGCGACGGCCCGCCCTCGCTGCGCATGCGGGCCGACGCGTCGGACGTGCGGATCGAGGTGGGTGACACCGGTGCCGGGCTGCCCCGGCCCCGCGAGCCCGGCCCCGGCGACGGCTGGGGGCTGCACGTCGTCAGGCTGCTGTCCACCGGGTGGGGCATCGCGCCGGCCGAGAACGGCAAGACGGTGTGGTGCGAGCTCACCGCCGACCTCACCCGGAGCCCGGCAGAGCTCTGATCCGCCCGCCGCTGACGTGATCCGTCCGTAAGCGCGGCCCGTCAACGATCCGTGCCCGTTTGTCAGGGGATCCGGCGCGGTGTCCTGCTCGGGTCCCGTGCTGACACGCCCGGCCAGGCCCCTGGGGGGCGCTCGTGGGGCGCGGACGTCGATGAGCTCGTACTTGATGGACGAGGAGCCGGTGTTCAGGACGAGGATGCGGTCGGCCACGTCCAGGACCTTATGTCGGCGGGGTCCTCGCCGTGCTCGCGCGTGTGGGCGCGGGCGCGCAGCCGCTCGTCGCTCATGTGCTGGCGCAGGTGCGCCTGGGTGGAGCCGAGCCCGGGAACACGGTCGATGACGTCCATGACCAGGTGGTAGCGGTCGATGTCGTTGAGCATGCACATGTCGAAGGGCGTGGTGGTGGTGCCCTCCTCCTTGTATCCGCGCACGTGGATGTTGTCGTGGCCGGTGCGCCGGTAGGTGAGCTGGTGGATGAGCGAGGGGTAGCCGTGGAAGTTGAAGATGACCGGCCTGCCCGTCGTGAAGAGCGTGTCGAACTCGGCGTCGGACAGGCCGTGCGGGTGCTCCGACCGCGGCTGGAGACGCATGAGGTCGACGACGTTGACCACGCGCACCTTCAGCTCGGGCAGGTGCTCGCGCAGCAGCGCGGCGGCGGCGAGCGTCTCCAGGGTGGGCACGTCGCCGGCGCAGGCGAGCACCACGTCGGGCTCACCTCCCTGGTCGGTGGAGGCCCAGGGCAGGATGCCGAGGCCGCGCGTGCAGTGGGCGATGGCCTCGTCCATGGTGAACAGGTCGAGCACGGGCTGCTTGCCGGCGACGACGACGTTGACGCAGTCACGGGAGCGCAGGCACTGGTCGCCGACCGACAGCAGCGTGTTGGCGTCCGGCGGCAGGTAGACCCGCACCACGAAGGCCTTCTTGTTGACCACGACGTCGAGGAAGCCGGGGTCCTGGTGGCTGAAGCCGTTGTGGTCCTGGCGCCACACGTGCGACGACAGCAGGTACGTCAGCGACGCGACCGGCCGCCGCCACGGGATCTTCCGCGACGACTCCAGCCACTTGGCGTGCTGGTTGAACATGGAGTCGACGATGTGGATGAAGGCCTCGTAGCAGTTGAACAGCCCGTGGCGGCCGGTCAGCAGATAGCCCTCCAGCCAGCCCTGGCACAGGTGCTCGCTGAGCACCTCCATGACGCGCCCGCCGGCGCCGAGGTTCTCGTCGGTGGGCAGCAGCTCGGCGTTCCAGGCCCGGTCGGTGACCTCGAACACCTCCTGCAGCCGGTTGGAGGCGGTCTCGTCCGGCCCCATCAGCCGGAACGTGTGCGGATTCCTGGCGATCACGTCGCGCAGCAGCCCGCCGAACACCCGCGTCGGCTCGGTCTCCTGCACGGCGGGCGACTTGACCTCGACCGCGTGGGTGCGGAAGTCCGGCAGCCGCAGCGGCTTCAGCAGCTCGCCGCCGTTGGCGTGCGGGTTGGCGCTCATCCTGCGCGGTCCGGCCGGCACGGTGCCCGCGATCTCCGCGGCCGGGCGCCCGTCGGCGTCGAACAACTCCTCGGGGCGGTAGGAGCGCATCCACTCCTCCAGCATGGCCAGGTGGGCGGAGTTCTCACGTACCTTCGCCAGCGGCACCTGGTGGGCCCGCCAGGTGCCCTCGACGGGCTTGCCGTCCACCTCGCGCGGCCCGGTCCACCCCTTCGGCGTGCGCAGGATGATCATGGGGAGGCGGTCGGCGTCGCCGGCCTTGTACGCGGCCATCTCCTCCCAGGCGGTGTCGAGCGTGCCGGCCATCTCGGCGTGGTCGGGGCCGACCAGGTGGGGGCGGTGGCCGTACCCCTCCATGAGTTTGATCAGCTCGTCCTCGGGGATGCGGGCGAGCACGGCCGGGTTGGCGATCTTGTATCCGTTGAGGTGCAGGATGGGCAGCACCACGCCGTCGCGGCGGCGGTCGGTGAACTTGTTGGCGTGCCAGCCGGCGGCCAGGGGGCCGGTCTCGGCTTCGCCGTCGCCGATGACGCAGGCCACGACCAGGTCCGGGTTGTCGAAGGCGGCGCCGTAGGCGTGCGCGAGCGAGTAGCCCAGCTCGCCGCCCTCGTGGATGGAGCCGGGCGTCTCGGGCGCGACGTGACTGGGCACGCCACCCGGGAAGGAGAACTGGCGGAACAGCCGCCGCATGCCCTCGACGTCCTGTGAGACGTCGGGGTAGCGCTCGGTGTAGGAGCCCTCCAGCCAGGCGTGCGCGACCGCCGCCGGGCCGCCGTGCCCGGGACCGGCGATGTAGATCATGTCCTGGTCGCGCTCGTTGATCACCCGGTTGAGGTGGGCGAAGACGAAGTTCAGGCCCGGCGTGGTGCCCCAGTGGCCGAGCAGGCGCGGCTTGATGTGCTCGGGCCGCAGCGGCTCGCTCAGCAGCGGGTTGTCCAGCAGGTAGATCTGTCCGACCGACAGGTAGTTGGCCGCCCGCCAGTATGCGTCTATATGCTCCATGCTCTGCTGCTTCCTCTGGAGAGCGAGCTGAATCCACTTTCGCCCGGCAAGGTGTGGGACATGACAGGAGTCCTGCGTACGCAAAAGGTCTCATCCGCCACGGGCGGAATCAACCCGGGAGGGTACGTGGTTACGGGACGATGGTGATCGGTTTGGCGACGCGAGGAGGAAGAGCGTGAACGGCGACATCACCCGGAGCCAGGAGTGGGCGGCCCTCGACAAGCACCATGGCGAGCTGGCCGGCAAGCAGCTGCGCGAGCTGTTCGCGGATGACCCGGGCCGGGCCGAGCGCATGACGGCGACCGCCGGCGACCTCTACCTCGACTACTCCAAGCACCGCGCCACGCGCGAGACGATCGACCTGCTGCTGGCCCTGGCCGAGCGGGCCGGGCTGCGCGAGCGGATCGCGGCCATGTTCGGCGGCGAGCACATCAACGTCAGCGAGGACCGCGCGGTGCTGCACGTCGCGCTGCGCATGCCCCGCGAGACGCGGCTGGTGGTCGACGGCCAGGACGTCGTGGCCGACGTGCACGCCGTGCTCGACAAGATGAGCGCCTTCTCCGGCCGGATCCGCTCGAAGGAGTGGAAGGGCGCGACGGGCAGGCCCATCGAGACCGTCGTCAACATCGGCATCGGCGGCTCCGACCTGGGCCCCGCCATGGCCTACGAAGCGCTGCGCGACTACGCCGACGCGGGCATCGCGGCCAGGTTCGTCTCCAACATCGACCCGGCCGACATCACCGGCGCCCTCGCCGGGCTCGACCCCGCGACCACGCTGTTCGTGATCAGCTCCAAGACGTTCACCACGCTGGAGACGCTGACCAACGCCAGGGTCGCGCGCCGCTGGCTGGTCGGCGCGCTGGGCGAGGACGCGGTGTCCCGGCACTTCGTGGCCGTCTCCACCAACGCCGCGAAGGTCGCCGAGTTCGGCATCGACACCGACAACATGTTCGGCTTCTGGGACTGGGTCGGCGGCCGCTACTCCTTCGACGGCGCCATCGGCCTCTCGCTGATGATCGCGATCGGGCCCGAGCGGTTCCGCGAGATGCTGGCCGGTTTCCACGCCATCGACGAGCACTTCCGCACGGCGCCGTTCGAGGCCAACATGCCGGTGCTGATGGCCCTGCTCGGCATCTGGTACAACGACTTCTTCGGCGCGGAGACCCGCGCCGTGCTGCCCTACAGCCAGCGGCTGCACCGCTTCCCGGCCTACCTGCAGCAGCTCACGATGGAGTCCAACGGCAAGTCCGTGCGCGCCGACGGCACTCCCGTGACCGCCGCCACCGGCGAGATCTTCTGGGGCGAGCCGGGCACCAACGGTCAGCACGCCTTCTACCAGCTGCTCCACCAGGGCACCCGGCTGGTGCCCGCCGACTTCATCGGTTTCGCCGAGCCCTTCGAAGACCGTGAGGGCATGCACGACCGGCTCGTCGCCAACCTGCTCGCGCAGACCTCGGCGCTGGCGTTCGGCAAGACGGCCGAGGAGATCGCGCGCGAGGGCACCGCGGCCGGGATCGTCCCCCACAAGGTCATGCCGGGCAACCGCCCCTCCTCGACCATCCTCGTGCCCAGGCTGACCCCGTCCACGCTGGGCCAGCTCGTCGCCCTCTACGAGCACATCGTCTTCGTCGAGGGCGCCGTCTGGGGCGTCGACTCCTTCGACCAGTGGGGCGTCGAACTGGGCAAGAAGATGGCGCTCGACCTTGCGCCCGCGCTCACCTCCGGCGAGCCGCCGCAGGTGAGCGGGGCCGCGCTGCCCGACCCCTCCACCGAGCGGCTCGTCCGCCGGTACCGCGAGCTGCGCGGCCGCCGAGCCTGAGTCCCCGCCCCGCGTCACCGGCCAGGCGGGGCACCTAAAGTGGACGCCATGACCTCTGTGGCGCAGCTTGTCGCTTTCGGTGGGGTGGTGCTGCTCGGCGCGATGTCGCCCGGCCCCGACTTCGCGGTCGTCGTACGCCGCTCGGCCGTCTCCGGGCGCGGCCACGGCATGGCGGCGGCGACGGGGATCTCCGTGGGCGTCTTCGTCTGGGTGGTGGCCGCGGCCACCGGCGTCGCGGCGCTGCTGGCCGCCTCGGCCATGGCGTTCACCGTGGTGAAGGTGGCCGGCGTGGCCTACCTGCTCTATCTCGGGGTCAGGGCGCTGCGCGCCGCCCTGCGCCGGGGCGGCGGCCTGACGCTCGACGCGCCCGACCCGGCAGGGCAGGGCACGTGGGCGGCGTTCGCGGAAGGGCTGCTCACCAACGTGCTCAACCCCAAGGCCGCCCTGTTCTTCGTGGCCCTCATGCCCCAGTTCCTCAGCTCCGGCGCCTCGCTGCCGGACACCCTGGTGCTGTCGGTGGTCGCGCTGGCGGGCACGGTCGCGTGGTTCCTGGTGGTGGCCACCATCGTGGGGACCCTGCGCAAGGCCTTCGCCAGGCCCGCCGTACGCAGGACCGTGGACGGCCTGACGGGCGCCGCCCTGATCGCCCTCGGCGTCAAGCTGGCCACCTCCGGCAACCCGTAGCTACCCCGGTGACGCCGGGCGGCGGGAGACGACGGCGTACGCCAGGCTGACGATCACGAAGAACGGCACGCCCGCCCACCACGCCGGCCGCAGCGACTCGATGAACAACGTCGAGAAGAGCACTGCGGCGAGGAAGAGCATCACGAGGCCCGACGTGACGGGCGCGCCCCAGAGCCGGACCGGTGAGGGCGGCAGCCCCTGCGCGGCGCGGGTACGCCGGAAGGCGTGATGCGTGAGGAGGATCAGCAACCACACGACCAGCGCGCCGAACACCGACACGCCGAACAGCGCCAGGTAGGCGTCGCTCTCGCTGGCCGCCGACACGACCGCGGCGAGCGCGAGGCCGAGCGCCGACAGCGCGAGCGCGTTGCGCGGCACGCCGGCGGCGCTGAGCCGCCCGGTCCAGGCGGGGGCGTACCTGTTGGCGGCCAGCGAGTGCATCATCCTGGTGGTCAGGTAGAGGTTCGTGTTGGCGCTGGACAGCGCGGCGGTCAGCACGACGAAGTTCATGACGGTCGCCGCGGCCGGGATGCCCGCGGCGGAGAACACGCTGACGAACGGGCTCTCGGTCACGGAGCCGCCCTGGGCGGTGGTGGTCCACGGCACCACCGTGAGCACGACCGCGATGGCCAGCACGTAGAAGAGGGCCAGCCGGGTGACCATGCGGCGGGCGGCGCGCGGGATGTCGCGCACCGGGTTCTCCGACTCGGCGGCGGTGACCGAGACGACCTCGGTGCCGATGTAGCTGAACAGCACGAACACCATGGCGAGGAACAGGCCGCTCATCCCGTTGGGCAGGAACCCGTCGTGCGCGGTGAGGTTCGAGACGCCGGTGGCGTCCGCGCCGGGCAGGCCGGCGGTGACGAGCAGCACGCCGAGCAGGATGAACACGATGATCGCCACCACCTTGATCATCGCGAACCAGTACTCGACCTCGCCGAACAGCTTGACCGCGGCGGTGTTCACGACGAGGACCACGGCCGAGAAGACGGTGACGGGCAACCACAGCGGCAACGACGGCCACCAGAACTGCACGTAGATCCCGGCCGCGATGACCTCGCCGCCGATGGCGATGACCTGGATCGTCCAGTACGTCCAGCGGACCACGAATCCGGCCCACGGGCCGAGGTACCGGTGTGCGATGACGCCGAAGGCGCCGGCCTCGGGGTGGACGACGACCATCTCGGCCAGCGACCAGCCGATCACCAGGGCGACGCCCGCGCAGATGATGTAGGCGACGATGGTCGCGGGGCCGGCCTGGGAGATCGCCAGGCTGGAGCCGAGGAAGAGCCCGGTGCCGATCGCGCCGCCCAGCCCGATCATGGTGAGCTGGCGCCCGGTCAGCCTGCGTCGCAGTCCGGATGCGTTGTCCACAAGAGACCTCTCGGGGGTGATCAGGCCCGGCGGCAGGCGCTGATGGCTTCGACGGCCGCGTCCACGTCGGACCGGTCGTTGTAGTAGTGGAAGGACAACCGCAGCAGGCCGCCCCGCGGCGCGGTCCAGATGCGGCGCTCGGCCAGCCTGGCCGCCAGCCGGGCCGGGTCGTCGTCGGCGATGGCCACCTGCGCGCCGCGTGCCCCAGCCGGGCTCGCCACGCGCTCGCCGGCCGCCGTCAGCCGCTCCGCCATCTCCTTGACCAGGGCGGACACGTGCGTGTCCACGGCCTCCATGTCGACCCGTTCGATGAGGTCGAACCCGGCGTTGGCCGCGTAGGCGGACGGGATGGGCGGCGTGCCGGTCTCGAAGCGCTGGGCGCCGGCGGGGAAGTCGAGCAGCCGGGGGTCGAAGGCGAACGGGTCGGTGCGGCCGAACCAGCCGGTGAGCTCGGGCTCGCGCTGCTGCTCCATGCCGCCGCGTACGTAGAGGAACGCGATGCCGGGCAGGCCGAGCAGGTATTTGAGCGACCCGGCCGCCAGGTAGTCGCAGCCGAGCCGTTTCACGTCGATCGGGGTGACGCCGGCGCCCTGGTAGGCGTCCACGAACACGCGCGCGCCCTTCTCGTGCGCCAGGCGGACGACGTCCTCGACCGGGAGGCGGGCGCCGTTGCGGTAGGTGTGCAGCGGCACCGACACCAGGTTGACGCTCTCGTCGACGACCTGCTCGTACGCCTCGGCTGTGACGTTCTCGCCGGTGTCGGCGGCCACCCTGACCATGGCGCCGCGCCCGCGCTGGGCCAGCCACACGTGGGCGATGGACGGGAACTCCAGGTCGTTGGTGACGAGGCCGGGACGGCGCGACCAGTCGAGCGACGAGGCGGCCTGGAAGGCGGCCTCCGAGGCGCACGACAGGACGGCCACCTCGTCCGGCTCGGCGCCGATGAGCCGGGCGAACCGCCGCCTGGCGCGGCCGACCTCCCCCATCCACGCCTCCCAGGGGGCGCCCGCGTCGCGCAGCGTGTGGCCGATCTCCTGGAGCGCGTACGCGAGCCGCGACGACAGGGCTCCCTGGCTGCAGCTCGCCAGGTGCACGGAGTCGGTCAGGGAGGGAAACTCGGCCCGGAACTGGGTGGCGTTCAGCAGATGCGACATTTCGGGCACCTTATCGGGACTGTTTTAACCAGGTCAATACATCTTCAATGGGATTAATGCCCGCTAGGATCTGCGTGTGATTGGCGCCAGGATCCGTGAGCTCCGCACCGTACGCGGGCTGACCCTCGCCCGGCTGGCCGCGGAGGCGGGCGTGTCGAGCGGGCTGATCAGCCAGGTCGAGCGCGACCTGGCCGACCCCAGCCTGGAAACGCTCAGGAAGATCGCGAAGGTGCTCGACCTGCCGCTGTTCAGCCTGTTCCAGGAACCCGACGCGGCCACCGTGGCCGTGGTCAGGCGCGAGGGGCGGATGCTGGTCAGGTCCCCCGCGGGCGGGATCACCTACACCCGCGTCTCGCCCGGGCACGGGCGGCTGGAGGTGCTGGAAGGGCACCTGCTGCCCGGCGGATCGTCGGCCGCCGAGCCGTGGTCGCACCCGTCCGAGGAGTGCGTGCTCGTGCTGCGGGGACGGCTCGTCGTCGAGGTGTCCGGGGCCGGGCACGTGCTGGAGGCGGGGGACAGCTGCTCCTTCGACTCGGCGCTGCCGCACCGCTATCTCAACACCGGGGACGAGCCGGTCGACTTCCTGATCGTCGCCACTCCGCCCAGCTACTGACCCGGCGCGCCGGCAGGTGAGCGCGTCGATCACGTAACACGCCCACGCGTCGGGATTTATCCCGTTAAGGTGCATGAGGTCCGCCCCAGCCGTCACAGGAGTTGCCCCCCTCATGCCGAACGCCGAGCCGCTGCGCCCAGACGATCCCGCGGCGATCGCGGCCTACCGGCTCGTCGGGCGGCTCGGCGAGGGCGGCCAGGGCACCGTCTACCTCGGACAGGCTCCCGACGGCCGGCCGGTGGCCGTCAAGGTGCTGCGCCAGTCCGTCGCCGGGGGCAACGGCTTCGCCAAGGAGATCGCCGCGGCCCGGCGCGTGGAGCCGTTCTGCATCGCGCAGGTGCTCGACGCCTCGATGAGCGGGCGTCCGTACATCGTCAGCGAGTACGTCGAAGGCCCGTCCCTGCAGGAGGCGGGCCCCCATCGCGGCGCCGATCTGCAGCGCCTGGCGGTCAGCACGGCCACGGCGCTGGCCGCCATCCACGAGGCCGGGGTCGTGCACCGCGACTTCAAACCCTCCAACGTGCTGCTCGGACGGGACGGGCCCCGCGTCGTCGACTTCGGCATCGCCCGCCTCGCCGACTCCGCGGTCACCGTGACCAGCAGCGTGGTCGGGACGCCCGCGTACATGGCCCCCGAGCAGCTGGCGGGCGCGTACGTCGGCCCGGCGGCGGACGTCTTCGCCTGGGCGTCGGTCATGGTGTTCGCGGGGACGGGCACGCCACCGTTCGGCGAGGACTCGTTGCCCGCGGTCATCAACCGGGTGCTCAACCAGGAACCGTTCCTCGGCGACCTGTCGGAGCCGCTGCGCCAGGTCGTGCACGCCTGCCTGGCCAAGGACCCGAACGCCCGCCCGCGGATGCGGGACGTCCTGCTGCACCTGCTCGGCGGGTCACAGCCGCACCCGGCCGGGGCACACCCACCGCCGCCGCAGACCGCACCCGGCCATCCGCACGGCGCGCCCGGTTCGCCGCGCCGCACGCTTCCGCCGCGCCGTACGGGAGCGCGTGTGCCGCTGATCGCCGCCGTTTCCGGGGCGGTCGCCGTGTGCCTGGCGGCCGGCGTCGTCGTGTGGAACGCCTTGGCGGACAGGAGTCCCGCCCCGCCGGTGCTGGCCGCCGGCTCCAGCGAGCCGTCCCTCTCCGCCACCACCACGCCCCGGCGCGAGAGGACCGCCCCGCCCAGGAAGAAGGCGCGTACTCCATCGGCCGCTCCCGAGACCGCGCGCTCGCGCCCCGCCACGCGGCCGTCACGGGAGCGCACCGCCGCGCGGCGAACGCCCACGAGCACGCCGAAGCCGACGAGGAGCCCGGCGACCAGGAAGCCGGTGACCAGGCGGCCGTCGCCCACCGCCAGCAAGAAGAGCACGAAGGCCGCATCGTTCACCCTCGCCTATGTCCGGGTCGCCGGCTCGTCCAAGATCAACAGCGAGGGCGTCACCTGTTACACGGGCTCGCTGGGCTTCGGCGTCGGGCTGGACGCGTCCGAGATGGGAGCCCCGTTCTCCTACCAGTGGGTGGTCGACGGCCAGGTGATCGAGAGCGGCTCCAGGCGCATCCCGTCCCACGCCAGGTCCGACTATTTCGGTTCGAAGAAGCAGATCAGCCCCGACCTCGGAACCGAGCACACGGTCGTCTTCCAGCTCACGTCGCCGGTGCGGAAGAGCCAGTCCACCTCGTGGACCATGTGCTGAACGCCGGACGCGGCGTCAGCCGAGCTCCTTCGTCAGGGTCTCGAACGCCAGGTCGTCACGCATGGGCACGCCGACTGCACCAGGTCGACCAGCGCGGGGACGTCGGAACGGCGGGCTGGGCGGAAGGTGTGCTCGCGGGGGCCGCTCATGCTCCAGAAACGTACCCGGGAACCTTCCGCGCGGTCGCCCGCCATCAGGAGACGGCGACGCCGAGCAGGTGGCCCAGCCCGAAGGTGACGGACGCCGCCCCCACGCCCAGCGCGAGCTGGCGCAGCCCGCCCAGCCACCACGGCCGCGCCGTCATCCGCGCCACCGCCGCCCCGAACCCGAACAACGCCAGCACGCTCAGCACCACGGCCACCGCCAGCCCCGACGCTCCGAAGAGGAAGGGCACCAGCGGCACCAGCGCCCCGGCGGCGAACGCGCAGAACGAGGACCCCGCGGCCACGTACGGCGAGGGCAGGTCGTCGGGATCCACGCCCAGCTCCTCGCGGACGTGCACCCGCAACGCCTGCTCGGGATCGGCGGACAGCCCCTCGGCCACCCGGTGCGCCAGCGCGGGGTCGAGCCCGCGCGCCTGGTAGAGGGCGGCCAGCTCGGCCAGCTCGCCCTCAGGGTTCCTGGCCAGCTCGCGCCGCTCGACGGCGATCTCCGCCCGCATGAGCTCGGTCTGGGACTTCACGGACGTGTACTCCCCGGCCGCCATGGAACACGCCCCGGCGACGAGACCGGCGAGCCCCGCCAGCACCGCGCCGCGCCCGGCGCCCGCCGCGCCGACGACGCCGGCGATCAACGCGAAATTGGACACGAGCCCATCCATCGCCCCGAACACGGCCGGACGCAGCCAGCCGCCGGTGACGTCCCGGTGGCTGTGATGCTTCTCGGGCGAGTACGGCCGGGTGAGCTCGATGGTCATGCATTCCTCCGTTTTCGGGTGCCTTATCCGGAAATGTAGGCATATGTCGCCAAGATCCGCAACGAAGGAAAGCCTTTCCTGACCAGGCATTCCGCCGCCAGAACAGCTCGGCGGGCGTGGTCCAGCGGTTCTCGCCGGCGTCAGCCGGCCGCGCGGCCGTGGTGGCGGCTAGCGCGCGGGCCTCCCGTCGGCGTCGACGTCGATCACCACGCGGTCGGAGTAGGTTCGCCGCTCGGTACGGAGCACCGTCAGCGCGTCGTCCATGACCGGGAAGACATGGACGGGTGTCAGGGTGATCCGCGCCTTCCGGCCGCCCTTTCCCCGCACCCGGTCGACGTCGATCTCGAGATGGCCGTAGTGCTTGCCGCCCGAGAGCAGCCGCGGCGTACCGCCGGCGACGTCCCACACCTCGGGCTCGCCCTGGTCAGCCGTCCACCGGCTGAACGCGTTGTACGCCAGGGGCGGGCTGTCGAGCGTGGGGCCGTCCCTGCGCACGCCCCGCAGGCCGTCGCCCGAGACACCCACGTCGTAGTAGTGCACACCGGTGCCGTCGCCGTCCGTGTCGACGAAACTCCGCTCGAACATCTCGCTGTGTCCGGAGATGACGGCGGTCACCCCGTACCGTTCGAACAGGGGATGGTAGACCCGCATCGGGGTGCCGCCCTGGCCCGAGGTCAGCGTGTGGTTCATGGGCAGGCCGTGCTCCCCGCTGCTGTAGGGGATGTGGTGGAACTGCACGAGCACGATCTGACCCGCCGCTCTGGCATCGCGGAGCTGCTGCTCCACCCACGTCCATTGCCGGCCGCCCGGGCTGTAGTCCGAGAGGTCACGGCCGCCGGCCGCCTCGTACTCCGAGCGCGTGAAGTTCTCCTGGGTGTCGGTGCCCGGTCCGGTGTACTCGCGGCCGGTCAGCTTCTCCTCGGGCGGGTAGCTCGCCGCGCTGTCATCCGGTTCGCCGTTGTTGCTGTCGAGCGTCAGCACGGTGACCGGCCCGTAGTCGATGCGGTGGTAGTTGTCGCGGTGCTCCGGCGTTCCGTTGGGCGGCCCGTCGAAGTAGGCGTGGAACTTGGCGCGCGATCGTACGACCGGCGTGCGGTCCTCCGGCGTGCCGTACCCGCCGTTGATCGCCCCGAAGCTCTCCCAGTTCCCGAACGCGGGGATGATGGGCACGCCGGTCAGCAGGTCGCCGGAGGCGCCGGCGGTGTGCCGGAAGAACTCGTCCCAGCCGGGCTGGTAGCCGCCGCCCTGGACGAGGTCTCCGGTGAAGAGCACCGCGTCGGGCGATCTGCCGCGCACGACCGCGAGGTTGCGGCGCAGGCCCTCGTCCTCGGTGAGCGGATAGCGCAGGACGCGTGTCCCGGACAGGACCGTGGTGCCGTAGGTTCGGTCCCAGAGCGAGCCAACATCGGCCAGGGGCCGGGAGTGGGCGCCGGCGCCCGGCGCCCACTCCCGGCGCTGGACGCGCCCGCGCGGCTCGGTCTCGGAGTCGGACATGGCGATCAGCCTGATGTGCTGCCAGCGGTCGGCGGCCGGGGCGGTGCGGAAGCGCCCGCGGAAGGTCTCCCCGCCCTGTTCCACCGTGTAGTGGTACTGGGCGCCCGGTCGCAGGCCGCTGACCTGCCTGGAGTGCTTGTAGCTGTCCGGCCCTCCGAGCCATGATCCCTGCTCCAGCCCGGGGATCTCCTGGGTGAGCTCGGCGGCCGTGTAGGCCAGGTCCGGCTGCGGCTCGCCGGCGACCCGCGCGATCTGGCGGCCCCGGAGGCCCGGGCCGCGGACGGTCAACCGGCCCGGCTCGCCGTCCTCGGTGAACCAGGTGATGGTGATGCCCGAGGAACTCGGGCTCTGCAGATACGGAAGGATGCGGAACTCCGCCTGCCGGGTGGCCGCCGTGGCCTGACCTGACAGGGTGCCCGCCGGAAGGAGGGCCGCGGTCAGCGCCGCGGCGCACAATCTCGTTCGCCTTCGCATGTGCGTGCCCCTCAGTGCTTCAGCGCGACGTCGCCGACGACGATGCGGTGGTCGGAGTACGGCGTCGAGACGACCCAGCCGGACGTGGGGCCGACCTTGAAATGGCGGCGATCGACGAAGATGTAGTCGATCTTCCGGTTGCTCTGGTACGGCCGGTCGTAGTCGTCGGGCAGACCTTCGGCACCCATGGTCCACTCGCCCTGGCGGTGCGGGCACGCCTCCGTCCCGAGGTGCCATCGCCTGATGTTGCCGCGCCAGCGCGGGTCCGCCCCGTCGACCTCGTTGAACACCCCCGTCCCGCCGCACTTGGCGTAGAAGTGGGTGAGCGAGGGCAGGAACGGCAACTCGTTCAGGTCGCCGAGCAGGGCGACCGGCATCCGGGCGGCCATCGGCGTGATGGTGTCGGCGATCAGCTTCGACTGGGCGTAGTTGATGGAGCGGCCGTAGTGGGGGTCGGCGGCGATGTCCGGGTCGTCGGGGAAGGAGTCCTCGTTGATGATGACCAGGGGCACCTCGGTATGGGTCACGCACGCGCGCACGGCCGCGGCGCGGGGCACGTGGACGTCGCCGCAGACGAGCTTGCGGAACCGCTGGCGATAGTGGTAGCCGAGGTCCAGGTACGGCGTGTCGCCGAACATCACCCGGTCGGACGGGTGCTTGCTCAGCAGTCCCATGACGTACCAGCCGCCGGGATTGACGTCCGCGTCGTGGCAGTTGGGGATGTCGTGGTTCGTCACGACGACCTGCTCGGTGAGGCCGCCGTACCCCGGCTTCGCCTTCAGCCGGTCCCGCAACGCGACCCACTGCGTGTAGCACATCTCGTTGAGAGAGATGATCTCGGCGCCCTGCTCGTAGATCTTCGTCACGGCGTCGTCGACCGGGGCGCCCGTGCTCCCGCCGTTGAAGCCGTTTCCGGCGAAGTTGAAGTCCAGCATCCGGATCCTGCGCTCGGCCTGTCCGGCCGGAGCGGAGTCCGACGGCTCCGCGGCGGCGACGGCGGGCGTCGCCAGGAGTAATGCGGCGGCTGCCACGATCGCGGTGACTCCGAATCTCATGGTGCGTCTCCCTGAGGGTGGGTCCCAGCCCAGACATTCCTGTCTAGACCAGTATTCGGCGGAAACGTAACACCGCGTGGAGGGAGTGACAAGAGGGAGATGTGTGGAGGAAAGGGGCCCGGCAGTCCGCGTGAGGGTCCGCCGGGCTGGGATCAGTCAGCGGACGGAGGCCGGCTGACGTGCATCTGGATGACGTAGCGATCGCCGCGGTACAGCGAGCGGCCGAACTCGACCACGTTGCCCATGTTGTCCACGGCGACGCGCTCCACGAGGAACGCCGGATCATAGTCCGGCACCTCCAGCCGTCTGGCCTCCGACCGGCTCAGGCGGGCGATGGAGACGGTCTGCTCCGCCGTCTCCAGCCGCACGCCGAACAGGCGTCCCAGGAGCTCGAAGAGCGAGTCGTCCCGCCCCATCTCGGCGAGCAGATCCGGGAAGCGCGCGGCGGACAGGTTCGTGCGCTCCAGCGCCATGGGAACGCCGTCGGCGGTCCGCACCCGCTCGATGGAGTGGACCGGATCGCCGGGGGCGAGGCCGAGGCGGGCCGCGATGTCGCGCGGCGCGGGCCGGGTGCGGCCCCGGTAGCTCCTGGCGCCGGGAACCATCCCGCGCATCCGCATGTCCTCGCTGAAGGAGCGGAAGTTCTCCGAGTGCGTGAGGGTGGGCTGCTGCACGAACGTGCCCCGGCCCGCCACGCGCCTGACCAGCCCGCGCGCCTCCAGGTCGTTGATCGCTCCGCGGACCGTCATCCTGGCCACGCCGAACCGCTCGGCGAGGACGCGTTCGGAGGGGAGCAGGGCGCCGTCGCGCATGTCGAGCACCAGGGCGGTGAGGACGTCCTGGATGTGCTTGCCCTTCGGGCTTCCCTCGCCCGCCGAGAACACCTCTGGTGCGACATCACGCGGTTCGTGTCGCGGCCTCGCCACCGCCGGCTCCCTCCCAGTCCTGTCGGCGCACCATCTTATGGCCTCGCGCCTGTTGACTTACGGTCTATACCAGTATTAACTTCCAGTCCATCGCATGAGCGCCTGATATGGAGAAATGCGTATGTTTCGTACACGGCGCGGCTTGATCGCGGCGGCCGGGGTGCTGACCATGGCTCTGTCGGCATGCGCCCCGAGCGCCCCCGAGGGGCAGGCGAGCTCCGGCACGACCTCTGAACAGGTCACTCTTGACGTCTGGGGATGGCGGCAGGAGGACGTCGCCGCCTACGAGAAGATCTTCAAGATCTACGAAGACGCCCATCCGGGCGTGAAGGTGAAGTACGTGCCCTACAAGGCCGACGAGTACGACACGATCCTGCGGACGGGGCTCAGCGACGCCAACGGCCCCGACGTCGCCCAGCTGCGCTCGTACGGGCTGCTCCAGCCGCTCGTCGCCGCCAAGAGCCTGGTCCCCCTGGACGGCCAGGTCCAGGAGCTGGCCGGCTTCCCCGAGCCGGTCCTGGACGGCGCCCGCGGCGAGCGCGACAAGCGGGTGTACGGCGTGCCGTTCGCCATCCAGACCCTGCACGTCATCTACGACAAGGCCCTCTTCGGCAAGCACGGGCTGACCCCGCCGAAGACCTGGGACGAGATGATCGCGGCCTTCGACACGCTGGCGGCGGCCGATCTCGTCCCCCTCGCCACGACGGTGACCGACACGTGGATGCTCCCCATCCAGCAGGAGATCTTCGGCGCGACGAGCTACGGCGGCCACGACTACCTAAGCAAGATGCTGGCCGGGCAGGCCAAGTTCACCGACCGGCCCTGGGTGGACTCGCTGGCGAGGTGGAAGAGCACGAGCAAGTACTGGCCCGAGCAGTACGAGGGCGTGAGCTACGTCGACGCCCAGGCGCTGTTCACCTCCGGGCGGGCGGCGACGTTCCCCGGAGGGGTCTGGGAGCTGGCGGTCTTCGAGAAATCCAACCCGGAACTTGAGCTGGGCATCTTCAACGTCCCACCGCCGCCAGGCGCGACGGCCACCCGGACGCTCGTCCCCGGCTACGTCGACGGCTCGTTCGGTGTCTCGGCCAAGTCCCCCCACCAGAAGGCAGCCATGGACCTGGTGCGCTGGATGGCCTCCCCCGAGTTCGGCCAGGCGTTCTCCACCGGGCTCCGGCAGATCTCGGCGGTGCCGGGCGTGCGGCCCCAGGACCCGCTGCTCGCCCAGGCGCTGGCCGCCTACCAGGCCGATCCCAGCCCGTACGTCACCTACGCGTACTTCTCCGGCGGCTCGCCGACCGCCTGGGACCTGGCCTCGGAGGCGTTCTCGACGTTCGTCGCCGGGCGCTCCGGCGCCGAGGACGCCGCCGAACACATTCAGCAGGGTGTGGACCAGTGGTTCAAACCGACCCAGTGACCGCCGGGCGCCTAGGGCCGGCGCGCTACCGTGCTGGCTACCGGGCCGGCCGCACCTCCCCGGCCTGGATCGCGGCGTTCTGCCTGCCGGCCCTCGTGCTCTACGGCGTGTTCGTCGTCGTCCCGCTGGTCACGGCCTTCTACTACGGCCTGTTCCGGTGGGAGGGCATCCGCCGGGCGGAGTTCGCCGGGCTCGGCAACTACCTCGAGGTGCTGACCAGGTATCCGCTCAACCAGGAGATTCCCGCCGCGCTCTGGCACAACGTGCTGTTCTTCGCCGGCACGATGGCCATCCAGAACACCGTCGGGCTCGGGCTCGCGGTGCTGCTGTATCGCAACCCCCGAGGTAAGCGCCTCTTCCAGACGATCTTCTCCCTGCCGTACCTCATCAGCCCGCTGATCGTCGGATACGTCTGGTCACTGCTGCTGAGCCCCACGTTCGGTCCGATCAACTTCCTGCTGCGGGCGGCCGGCCTGGACTCATGGGCCCGGCCGTGGCTGGGCGATCCCGACACGGCGCTTCCCGTCCTGGTCCTGGTGAACGCCTGGCAGTGGATCGGGGGCCCGATGCTGATCTTTCTCGCCGCGCTGGGCGGCATCCCCCGGGAGCTGGAGGAGGCCGCGGCGATGGACGGCGCCTCCCCGTTCCGGGCCTTCTGGAGCGTACGGTTCCCGCTCCTCATGCCCGCGGTCGGGGTCATCACCGTGCTGACCTTCATCGGCTGCTTCAACCTCTTCGACCTGGTGTACGCGCTCGGCGGATCGGACGGCGGCCCGGGCGGCGCGATGGACGTGCTGGGCCTGCTTTACTACCGCACAGCCTTCGAGGGCGGCACGAACGCGATCGGGGAGTCCTCCGCGCTCGCCATCATGATCTTCATCCTCGTCTTCGGCGCCTCCGCGGTCCTGGAGCGCTTCCTGCGGCGCCGGGAGGTGACCCCGTGACCACGAGACGCCGAGGCGTACGGGTCCTGGTCGTCCACGCCCTGTTGTGGTCCTACGCCGCGGTCGCGTTCGGCCCGCTCCTCCTGGTGGCGATCGGCTCGTTCCGTACCAACGCCGACATCCTGCGGCAGCCGGTCGGGCTGCCGGAGTCGCTCACCCTCGACAACTACCTGCGAGCCTGGGAGACCGCGTCGATCTCCACGTACTTCGCCAACTCGCTCCTGGTCACCGTCGGCGCCGTCGCGCTGTGCGTGGCGGTGTCGGCCACGGCCGCCTACGCCCTGTCGCGCTGGCGGTTTCGCGGGCGCGCGCTCCTGGCCGCCTTCTTCCTGTCAGGGCTGATGATCCCGGCCAAACTCGGGCTGCTGCCGGTCTTCTACATGTACCTGTCCATGGGGCTGATCGACACACGGCCCGGCCTGATGCTGCTGTACGCCGCGAGCGGCGTGCCCTTCTCGATCTTCGTGATCATGGGTTTCATGCGAGGGCTGCCCACCGGACTGGAAGAGGCCGCTCGCCTGGACGGCGCGAACGAGGGACGGCTCTTCGTGTCGATCGCCCTGCCGCTCATGCGACCGGCCCTGGCCGTGGTCACCGTCTTCCAGTTCGCGCCCACGTGGAACGACTTCTTCTACCCGCTCGTCCTGTTGCGCAGCGACGCCAAGTACACCGTGCCCGTCGGCCTGACCCGCTTCTTCGGCGAGTTCGCCACCGACCGGGCGACGCTCTTCGCCGGGCTGGTGATCGCCCTTGTGCCGCTGGCCCTGGTGTTCGCGCTCGCGACCAAGCAGATCATCGCCGGACTGACGGCAGGTATGTCCCGTTGACGACGGATCACAAGCCCTACATCAGCATCGACGGCGGCAAGTCCGAGCTTCGCCTGCTCGTGAGCTCCGGCCGGGACCGGCAGTACGGCGTCGGGCCCGGCATGTCGTACGAGCCGGGCGAGGACGGCGTCGCCCGCATCCTGGGCAGCGTCCGGGCCGCCGCCGAGGCGGTCCGGCTGCCGGCGAGGGCGGCAGGCGTGGCCGCCGGCCTCACCGGGGTCCCCGGCGACCCGGCGGCGAGGCGCCGGCTGGTCTCCCTCCTCGAGGAGTTCTTCGGAGGCCCGGCCCTCGTCGTGGAGGACAGCCTGCTCGCCCACGCCGGGGCCCTGGAGGGCGCGGGCACGGTGTTGTGCGTGGGCACCGGGACCACGGTTCTCGCGGTCGGCGACTCCGGGCACAGCACCAGGATCGACGGCTGGGGGCCGCTGCTGGGAGACCGCGGCAGCGCCCACGCCATCGGCCTGGCCGGGCTGCGCGCCGCCACGGCGGCCCACGACGGCGTGGGGCCGGCGACCGAGCTGGCCGACCGGCTCGTCGAGGAACTGGGCGGCACGGATCTTGCCGGCCTGCAGCGCTTCTACCGGGACGCCGCGCTGGTCGCGCGGACCGCCGCCTTCGCGCGTGCCGTCCTGGAGGCCGCGGAACACGACGCGGTGGCCCGCGGCATCTGTGTCGAGGCGGCCGAGGATCTCGCCGCCGCCGCGGCGGCGGCGGTGTCGCGCCTGCCGGACGCGGGCCGGCGGGTCTCCTACAACGGGCGCCTCCTGGCTCCCGGCAACCTCCTGCACACTGCTCTGGTCGCGAGTCTGTCCGGCCGCGGGCTGGACCTGGCCGCGCCGCTCGCCACATCTCTGGAAGGTGGATTGACCTTGCTCCGTTCGCAAGAACCGTATCGAGGCCTGCTGCGGCGGCTCGCCACCCAGCAGGGAGGCCAGGCTTGAGAGCCGGGCATGGCGCCGAGCGACTCGACGTCGTCGTGGGCGAGGCCATGGGCGGGTACGCCGACCGGACGGAGGGCATCACCGGCACCCTCGACCCGCTGGAGGTCCACGCCGTCACCTTCACCGGCGGCGGGCACCGATTCGCCCTGATCGTCGCCGACCTCGTGTGCGTGAACACCGATGTGGTGGAGCGGATCCGGGTCGCCGTCCGTGACCTGGGCGTCGGCTCCTGCTGGGTGGCGGCGACGCACACCCACGCGAGCCCGGAGGCCGGATGCGTCCCCGGGGGCGCGCCGACCCCTGCCTCGCTGGCCGAACGCCTGGTCCGCGCGTCGCTCCAGGCCGTCAGGGCCGCGCTCGCGGACGAGCGGGACGCCCGGCTCCACACGGTACGGGCGGAGGTCCCGAACCTGGGTGGCCGGCGCGCGTTCCCGGACCGGCACGCCGCCGACCTGCCGGTCGACGCGCTTGTCGTCTCGTCCCCCGAGGGAGAGACCGTGGGCGTCATCGTGGTCTCGCCCGTGCATCCCACGGTGCTCCCGGCGGGCAACAGCGGTGCCGGCGCGGACCTCGCCGGCGGCATCCGGCGTGCCCTCCAGACCGGTGACCGATGGGTCGTGGTGGCGACCGGCGCCGCGGGCGACATCAGCACGCGGCACACGCGGCGGGCGCGGGACCGGGCGGAGATCGACCGGCTCGGCATGCTGGTGGCCGAGCGGCTCCCTGTCGCGGCGCCTCCCGCGGGCGAGCCGGGGGAGGCGTCCGTCCTCGTACCGGCTTCCGTCCGGGTCGAGCTCGCGCCCAAGCGGCCCGAGGAGTTCGCCGCCGCCATCGACGCGGCGGCGGACGCGCGGGACGCCGGCGAACGCCACCGGAGCGTGGTCCGCCAGGGCCGGCGGATCGCGCGCGACCTCCAGACCCGGGGGCGCACACGACCCTACGAGATCGAGGTCCAGGCGATCCGGCTCGGCGACGTCACGCTCGTGGCCGTGCCGGGTGAGCTCTTCCTCGAACTGGGCGAGGCCGTCCGCGCCGCGTCCTCGGCGCACGGTTCACCCGTCGTCGTTCTCGGCTACACCAACGGCTATCTGGGGTACCTGCCCAGCCGTGGCACTCCGGCCACGTACGAGACCCTCGTCAGCCCGGTCGCGGAGGGCAGCGGCGAGCGCGTCGTGGCGGCCGCGGTCCATGCCGTCGAGACATCGGGAAGGAACGGAGCCTCCATGGCCGGATCACAGTTCGCGGCCCGTGCCGGGTCACTCGTGGACCAGGTGCTGACGACGCAGATGACCGCCATCCACCAGGCGGCCGAGCTCGTCGCCGACTCGATCGCCGCCGGCGGGGTGCTCCAGGCGTTCGCCACCGGGCACTCGCGGGTGGTCGCGCTGGAGCTCACCGGTCGCGCCGGTGGCCTTGCGGCCGTGAGCATGCTCGCGGTCAAGGACCTGGTGATGTTCGGGGGCGTGGACCCGGCGCTCGTCCTGGATCCGACGTACGAGCGCACGCCCGGCCTCGCCGAGCGGATCTACACGCTGGCGCGGCCCGAACCGGCCGACGTGTTCCTGATCGTGTCGAACTCCGGGATCAACGCGGCGATCGTCGAGATGGCGGAGCTCGCCCGCGCCAACGGCCATCGGGTGATCGCGCTCACGTCGCTCGAACACACCCGCTCGTCATCCGCGCGAAAGGCAGGGGGACCACGCCTGGCCGATCTCGCCGACGTCGTGATAGACAACTGTGCCCCGGCCGGCGACGCCGCCGTCGAGCTCACCCCCGGGACACGCGTCGGCGCGGTCTCCTCCTTCACGGGGGTGCTCATCGCGCAGGTGCTCGCCGAGCTCGTCTGCCGGAGGCTGCTCGAACGAGGAGCCGACGTCCCGGTCTTCCTCTCGGCGAACCTGGCGAGCGGCGACGACCACAACGCCGCGCTGTACGAGCGCTATCGCGAACGCGTGCGCCCGCTCGAGCCGTAGCCTCCGGTGGGCGGACGATCAGGGTGAAGGCCATGGTCGTCCGGTCGATCCGGCAGGTCGTGCGTTCCAGCGGGCGCCGGGGACGCCGGCCGTCTCAGGCGTGGGCCGCCGGGGTGGTGATGGTGCCGGAGGTGTCGGCCTGCGGGCCGCGGATCATCGCGTCGCAGTCGGCGATGGTCTCCTCCAGAAGCCGGCGCAGCAACGCGTCCGGGTCGGGGATGCAGGCCTGCACGATGCCGACCACCGACAGTTGCACCGCGTTGGGCGCGGCGTACCGGCGGAAGCCCTTCTGCGTGATCCTGGCCGCGCGGCTGAAGCGGCGCGCCTGCTCGGCCGCGTGCGGGACATCCTCCATCACCCGCACGCTCGACTCGCTGAGCCGCCCCGGCGGGGCGCCGTCGAGCCTGGCCAGCATCTCCTCGGCCGCCAGCACCGACACCGCCAGCGCGAGTTGGCGCTCGGCCGCCGCCACCGGCAGCGCCGTGGTGGCGCAGCGCAGCGCGATCCGCGCGTCCACGCGCAGGTCGTCGCTGGCCAGGCCGATGATGGACGGAACCAGGTGGACGAGCCCGGCCCGGCTCTCGTCGCTGGTGTTGTCGTTGACCAGGCGGGCGAGCGCGGCCAGCAACGGGTGTGTGCAGGCCGGATGGTCGCTCCAGCGCTCTCCGGCCAGATAGGAGGCCAGCTCCATGAAACAGGCACCGCGTTTCGGGTTGCGATGTCTGCCTCGGGACAGAACCGGCATGTGATCAAGGTGATAGTCCACGGGTGCTCCACTGCTCCACGCGATCGCCGTCTATCCAGTCTGCGTTGCCGTGCGGCTGAAAGCCATGGGTTTTCGACCTGGGGATTCCCCTACCCAGCGCACCCGTCGTCTACCGGCTGCGCTCACCGGGCCGTGACGAAGACCGCGACCGTGCGACGTAGGAATACGCCTGAACGACATGGCTGGCATCGTTGCTTGCAAGCATTTCTGGAAATTTCTGCAACGGCCCACCCGGTTCCCGGCTCGCCCGGCGGCGGCCGACCGCCGTCCGGCCGTCCACCATGTGGAACGACTCTCCCTGTACCTGCGGAAACGCCGAGGGGTGCGGCGTGCAACGGGCGGAAGGCCGCGTGTGCGGATCAATGTAACAACTTGCAGAAATCTTGCGTTCCCATCTATCCGAGAACGCCGCCTCGGCGTAACCTCCGGCGTACCCCGACCTCTGATTCAGACAGCTGTGAGGACAAGGACATGCGACGACTCTTAGCGGCCTCGGCCGTGGCGGCGCTCACCCTGACGGCCACCGCGTGCGGCGGCGGGGGTGGTGAGGCCGCCGCTCCCACCGCCTCCGTCACCGACCCCTCGAAGATCACCGGCGAGCTGACCTGGTGGGACACGACCAGGCCCGACAGCGAGGGCCCGACGTTCCAGGCGTTGATCAAGGAGTTCGAGGCGCAATACCCCGGCGTCAAGGTCAAATATGTGAACGTGCCGTCCGACCAGGCCCAGAACCAGTTCCAGACGGCCGCGCAGGCCGGCACCGGCGCGCCCGACGTGATCCGCTCCGAGGTGGCGTGGACACCGCAGTTCGCCTCGCTGGGTTATCTGCAGCCCCTTGACGGCACCCGGGCGGTGGAGGACGAGTCCGACTTCCTGCCCGGGCCGTTGAGCAGCACCAAGTACACCGGCAAGACCTACGCCGTGCCGCAGGTCACCGACACGCTGGCGTTGATCTACAACAAGCGGCTGCTGAAGGAGGCCGGCCACGAGGAGCCGCCCACGACGATCGCCGAGCTGAAGCAGGCCGCCCTCGACGTCAAGGACAAGACCGACGCCGACGGCCTGGCGCTCAACGTCGACTCCTACTTCCTGCTGCCGTTCATGTACGGCGAGGGCGGCGACCTGCTCGACGTGCAGAGCAAGAAGATCGTGGTCAACTCGCCGGCCAACGTGAAGGCCATCGAGACGGTGGCCGACCTGATCAACTCCGGCGCCGCGCCCAAGCCGGCCACGACCGACAGCTACGCCAACGCCATGACGGCCCTCAAGGAGGGCAAGGCGGCCATGATCTACAACGGGCCGTGGGCGCTGTCGGAGATCTACCAGGGCAAGGAGTTCAAGGACAAGTCCAACCTCGGCATCGCCCCCGTCCCGGCCGGTTCGGTCAAGGCAGGGGCTCCGACGGGCGGCTGGAACCTCGCGATCTACGCCGGGTCGAAGAACATCCCGGCCGCGTACGAGTTCGTACGGTTCATGACCACGGCCAAGGCCCAGGCGAAGATCGCCAAGGAGATCAGCCTGCTGCCCACCCGCACCTCCGCCTACGCCGACCCCGACGTGCAGGGCAACCCGGACGTCGCGGTGTTCAAGCCGATCATGGACACCGCCGTGCCCCGCCCGTGGATCCCCGAGGGCGGGCAGCTGTTCCAGCCGCTGCTGGAGGGCTACCAGTCGCTCGTGGGCGGCCAGGCCACGCCCGCCGACATGCTCAAGAAGGTCGACGAGCAGTACCACGGGATCATGAAGGACTGGAGCTGACCGGTGGCAGTCTCGACCGGACGGGCTCCGGCCGCGGGCGGGTCCGCCCGCGGCCGGAGCCGCCGCCATGACCGCCCCGGACGGCTGAGACGCGCCCTGTCGGCCCACTGGTACGCCTGGGCGATGATCGCTCCGGTGGTGGTCGTGATGCTGGTGCTGATCGGCTGGCCGCTGGCCAGGGGCGTCTACCTGTCGCTGACCGACGCGACCGAGGCCAACATGGGCCGCACCATCGGGGTCAACGTGATCCCGTCCACGTACGAGTTCGTCGGCCTGGACAACTACCTCCAGATCCTGACCAGCAGCCTGTTCTGGGACAAGGTGCTCTGGACCGTGACGTGGACGGTGGTGTGCGTCGGCCTCCACTACGGCGTCGGGCTCGGTCTGGCCGTGATGCTCAACCGCAAGCTGCGCCTGCGCTCGGTCTACCGGGTGCTGCTGATCCTGCCGTGGGCGGTGCCGGCGTTCGTGGCCGCGTTCATCTGGCGTTACCTCTACAACAGCGACTACGGCGTGATCAACGGCTTCCTCAAGGTCGCCGGGCTGTCCGGCGTGGGATGGCTGGACGACCCGGTCACCGCCAAGATCGCGGTGATCGCGGTCAACGTGTGGATCGGGGTGCCGTTCATGATGGTCGCCATGCTCGGCGGCCTGCAGTCGATCCCGGCCGAGCTGTACGAAGCGGCCGAGGTCGACGGCGCCTCCCCGTGGCAGCGCTTCAAGGCGATCACGCTGCCCGGGCTGCGGCAGGTCTCCACCACCGTGGTCCTGCTCGGCACGATCTGGACGTTCAACATGTTCCCGATCATCTTCCTGGTGACGCGGGGCGGGCCGGGCAGCGAGACCGAGATCCTCGTCACCTACGCCTTCCGCGAGGCCTTCACCGGCATCCGCAACTACTCCGGCTCGGCCGCGTGGGGCGTGATCATCCTCGCCATGCTGGTCGTGCTGGCCATCGGCTACCGCCGCACCCTGCGCAGTCAAGGAGGCCCCTGGTGACCCGCGCGACCCGGCCCCGAGGCGAGCGGGGACCGCTGGCCTCCATCGGCCTGCACGCCGGCCTGCTCACCGCCGTGGCGATCTCGCTGTTCCCGGTGGTGTGGCTGGTGCTCACCTCGCTCAAGCCGCGCGACAGCTGGCTGTCGGCCGAGCTCCGGCTGTTCGACGACTCCTCGCTGGACAACTACGCCCGCGTGCTGACCGCCACCGCGTTTCCGCAGTGGCTGCTCAACAGCGTGCTGACGGCGGGGCTGACCATGGTGCTCGGCGTGTTCCTCGCCGCCACCACCGGCTACGCCGTCAGCCGCTTCCGCTTCCCCGGGCACCGCTCGGTCATGTGGCTGCTGCTGATCACCCAGATGTTCCCGGTGGCCATCCTCATCGTCCCCCTGTACAACCTGATGGCCGGGCTCGGCCTGCTCAACCAGATCCCCGGCCTGGTGATCGCCTACATGACGATCGCGGTGCCGTTCTGCGCCTGGATGATGAAGAGCTACTTCGACACCGTGCCGGTGGAGATCGACCAGGCCGCGATGGTGGACGGGCTGACGCCGTTCGGCACGTTCTGGCGGGTCGTGCTGCCGCTGGCCCGTCCGGGCATCGCGGTGACCGCGTTCTACTGCTTCATGACCGCCTGGGGCGAGGTCGGCTACGCCACGGTGTTCATGTCGCAGGAGGACAAACGCACGCTGGGGGTGGGCCTGCAGCAGTTCGTCGGCCAGCACTGGTCGGACTGGGGGCTGATGACCGCCTCCGCCGTGCTCATCGCCATCCCGGCGGGCGTGGTCTTCCTCCTCGTGCAGCGCCACCTGGTCACCGGGCTCACCGCCGGCGCGACCAAAGCGTAAAGTATTCGATCGATAACTGTACGTGACGGGATTGTCGCAGGATCCTTGTCCACATGGACGGATTCCTCGACGAGACCTGCGGCGGGGTGACGGAGCTGCGCGTCCACGGTGTCTCGGGCACGCCGCCGGCGGGCATGCTCAACCATCCCCATCCCCGGCTGGTCGCGGGCGACGGCACCACCGGGTTCTACCGGCGCTGGTGGACGGCGGGGCAGCCGGTGGGCGACCGGGCCGACGTGCCGGGCGTCCGCCGGCGGGAGGCGTACGCGTGGGGCGGCCTCACCTCCGGCGGGCGGACGATCGCGCTGTGGTTGCTCCTGCTGCCGTTCTCGCTGGCGAACCTGTCCTACTTCATGCTGCCCAGGCCGCGGGGCGGCGACCGGCTGCGGCACGTGACGGAGGCGGCGCAGCGGCTGTTCGCCCTGCTCCTCACCGGCACCCTCGTCGGCGCCGTGACCAGGGCCTGCGTGGACCTCGTCGGCTGGCAGTGCACGGCCGCGGGACGGGCCTGCACCGATGTGCTCGCGCCCGTCTGGTTGCGGTGGATGGGCGAGATGTGGGGGCACGAGCCGTCCAAGCGCCTGGCCGTCACCGCGCTGGTGCCGCTGCTGGTGGTCGTCCTGCTGTGGTGGATCGCCCGCCGCACCTGGCGCCGCGACGAGAGCAAGGTCGTCCCCGCCGGCGCTTCCGGCCGCGATTCCGGCAGCGGTCCTGATCACGGTCCTGATCACGGTCCTGATCACGGTCCTGATCACGGTCCTGATCACGGTTTTGATCACAGTCCCGGCCACGGTCACGGCGGCGGTTCTGACGGCGTTCCCGGTGGTGCCGGCGAGGGCCCCCAGGACGGGCCCGCCGGTGAGCGGCTGCTGCTGGCGCGGGCGCGGCTGTGGCACGGCGGCGCGCCGGTGTGGCGGTTGCGCATCGTGCACGTCGCCTTCGCAATCGCCTCGATCGGGATGGCCGTCGCCGCGCCCTTCGCCGCCACCCCGCTGGGGCTGGCGCTCACGTCGGCGAACGCGGGCGTCGAGCTCGCCGCCGCCGTGCTGGTCGTGCTGCCGTGGACCGGCCGGCGGCTGGACCCGCACTCCGGCGGGCGCGAGCCCACCTGGCTCAGGGTCGCGTGCCATGCGCTGCGGGTGGCCGCGCCGCTGGTGTTCCTGGCCACGTTCTGGGCGGCGCTGGCCGGTCTGCCGCCGGGCATGGAGGGGCTGGTGCTGCCCAGCGTGGGCGCGGGGCCGGTCCAGTTCGCGCTCATGCTGGGGCTCGGGGCGTTCATCCTGGCCGCCACCTGGGTGCTGGCCCGCATGGACCGGCCAGGCGGCGGCCGGGACCCGCTCGACCGGCCGGCGATGGGCGGGCTCGCCGCGTGGTTCATGCTGATGGTGGCCGCGGGCTGCGCGAACGTGCTGGCGCTCGGCGTGCTGTTCTGGACCGCCACGTTCTTCGGCGTCCCCGGCAGCCTGGCCGACCCGGGACCGCCCGGCAGGAGGCTCTTCATCGACGACCCGGTCTGGTGGACGGCCGCGCTGGTGCCGCTGCTGGGGGCGGCGTCGGCCGGGGTGGCGATCGCCCTCTGGCTGGTCCGCCGCGCCGAGGCGGGCAGGCTGGCGCCCGAGCTGGAGGAGCACTACGGGGAGCGGGGCGGCGCCACGGTCGCGCGGAAGTGGGCGCTGGCCGCGCTCACCGACCGGGCCGGGCTGGTGCTGGGCCTGCTCACCGGCATCGGGGTGGCCGGGTTCGCCGTGGTGGCCGTGATCTACCAGCTGCGGCTGTACACGCCGAAGGCGGGGTTCGCGGGGCTGCTCGCCTCGATCGGGAGCTGGGCCACGGCGGCCGCCGTCGTCGGCCTGGTGCTGCTCGGACGCCGCACGTACGGCAGCTCGCGGCTGCGCAGGACCGTCGGGATCGTCTGGGACGTGTCCACCTTCTGGCCCAGGGCCATCCACCCGCTCGCCCCGCCCTGCTACACCGAGCGCGTCATCCCCGAGCTGATGGCCCGCCTCGGCAGGCTGGCCGCGACCGACCGGGACACCGTCGTCCTGTCCGGGCACAGCCAGGGCAGCGTCATCGCGGCCGCCCTGGTCCTGCAGCTCGACCCCGACGTGCGCCGGCGGGTCAGGCTGCTCACCCACGGGTCGCCGCTGCGCCGCCTGTACGCCCCGTTCTTCCCCGCGTACTTCGCCGGCCGCGGCCTGCCGGTCCTGCGTGACGCGGTCGCCTGGCGCAACCTGTACCGGCTGAGCGATCCCATCGGCGGCCCCGCGTTCCGCCGCGTCGACCCCCTCGCCGCCGAACCCGACCGCGGCAACACGGTGGACCGGTTCTGCTGGGATCCGCTCCGGCCGGAGCCGGGCGAGCCGCTGCCCGAGGCGCGCTGGCACTCGGGCTACTGGCTCGACCCGCCCTACCACGACGAGCTGGCCCGGTTGATCACCCCGAGCCTGCCGCCCGAGCGTACGGCCCTGTAAGGGCGCGGATCACCAGGACAGGACGAGCTTCTCGGGGGCGCGGTGGATCAGGGTGGCCGCCATGGTGACCTCGGTTTCGGCCAGGCGCAGCCCGGGCAGCTCGCGTACGAGCAGCTCCAGCGTGATGCGCAGTTGCTCGCGGGCCAGGAGCGCGCCGGGGCAGGCGTGCACGCCGTGCCCGAACGACAGGTGACGCGCCGGCTCCCGGGCGATGTCGAACACGTCCTGATCCGCGTACACGGCCTCGTCCCGGCCCGCCGAGGCGAACGACACGAACACCGTGTCGCCCTCGGCCAGCTCCGTGCCGCCCAGCGTGAGCGGCCTGGTGACCCGGCGGCGGAAGCCCTGCACGGGCGCCTCGAACCTGGCGGCCTCCTCGATCGCCGCCGGGATCAGCTCGGGCCGCCGGCACAGCAGCTCCCACTGGCGGCGGTCGCGCAGCAGGCGGTGCACGGCGGTGCCGAGCAGCGCGGTGGTGGTCAGGTGGCCGGCCAGCATGAGGTTCTGGGTGTTGGAGACGATCTCGTCGCGCTGCCGGTCGGTCGGTTCGGCGGGGCCGGGGGCCAGGCCGCGGACCAGCTCGCCGGTCAGGCTCTCCTGGTCGCGCGAACGGGCGGCGTGCGCGACCAGGAGGTGCCGCAGCGCGGCCACCTCGCGGGCGGCGGCGATCTGCTCGTCCTCCGGCATGGGCGTGAAGATCAGGTCCTCGGCGCGGTCGCCCGCCCGGACGGCGGCGGGCACGTCGGCCGGGTCGAGGCCGAGCAGGTGGCCGATGACGGTGGCGGGCAGCGGCCTGGCGTAGCCGTCCATCCACTCCACCCGGCCCGCCGCCGCGAACGACGCGACCAGCTCGGCCGCCGTGGCCTGGATGAACGGGCGGGCGGCGGCCACCCGGGCGGCCGACAGGCCGCGGGTGAGCGGCCTGCGGTAACGCTGGTGGGCCTCGCCGTCGGAGCTGAGCACCACGGGGGCGTTGCCGGGCGCGCCGGCCAGCTCGGCGAACGCGCGCGGGCTCGGCGTCACGTCGCCGCGGAAGGCGCCCTGGGAGGAGAAGTCGGCCGGCCGGCCCAGCACCTCGCGCACGTCCGCGTGCCGGGCCACGAGCCAGGCGTCCAGCTCGCCGGCGAAGGTCAGCCCCGGGGCGGCGCGGGCGCGGGCGTAGACGGGGTACGGGTCGCGGTAGAAGGCCTCTCGATCCACACGTTCCATCGTGGTGGGCCCCGCGCGAGGCGTACAAGATCTGAAATTTTCTTTTAGTTCATGCGTAAGCCTTGAAAGTTATATCCATGAACGATTGAGTTCGGTCGTGCAGACCCTCAGATTGCTGGCCGCCGCCGCGCTCGTGTTAGCCCCCGTGGCCCTGAGCGTGCCCGCGCGGGCCGATGCCGCACCCCCCGCGGAGGACGCTCCCCAGGCGTCGTCCTACCCGCCGCCGTCCACGCTGATCACCAAGGCCGCCGACGGGCGGCAGCGGCTGGAGACGGCCAAGAGGACCCGGCCGGTCGCGCCGGGGATCTCGCTGACCTCGTTCGACACCTACGACCCGCTCGGCTGGCTGCGCGCCGACGCGATCACCGCGGACCTCGGCGGAGCGAAGGCCGGCTACGTGTTCTCCGGCGAGGTGTCCAAGACCGAGCCGCTGTCCGGCCCCGCCAGGCGCTCCCACGCCGTCGCCGCCGTCAACGGCGACTTCTTCGACATCAACAACTCCGGCGCCGCCCAGGGCATCGGCGTCCAGGACGGCACGCTCGTCCAGTCGCCCGTCGCCGGGCACGAGAACGCGGTCGCGATCACCGGCGACGGCGTCGGACGCGTGCTCAAGATGTACTTCGAGGGCACCGCCACGCCCGGCGGCGGCTCCCCGATCACGCTCACCCAGTTCAACCAGATCGTGCAGGACGGCGGCGTGGGGCTGTTCACGCCGCTGTGGGGCTCCTACAACCGGGCCCGCGCCGTCGAGGGCGCCACGTCCGTCGCCGAGGTCGTCATGAAGGACGGCGTGGTCACCGAGGTGCGCACCTCCGCGGGCACCGGCCCGATCCCGGCGGGCACCTCGATCCTGCTCGGCCGCGACGCCGGCGCCGAGGCGCTGTCCGGGCTGAAGCAGGGCGACCGGATCGACGTGAAGTACCAGCCCAAGGCGTCGGACGGCAGCACGGTCAAGGCGGCCGTCGGCGGCAACTGGGTGCTGGTCAAGGACGGCGCCGTACAGAACTCCACCGACACCAGCGCCCACCCGCGCACCGCCGTCGGGTTCTCGGCCGACGGCAGGAAGATGTACCTGCTGACCGTGGACGGCCGCCAGGCCGACAGCCGCGGCGTCACGCTCAACGAGCTCGCGGCCATGATGGTCGAGCTGGGCGCGGCCAACGCGCTCAACCTCGACGGCGGCGGCTCCTCCACCATGCTCGCCCGCGAGCCCGGCTCCGCCGACGTCCAGGTGGAGAACAGCCCCTCCGACGGCGGGGAGCGGCACGTCCCCAATGGCCTGGCGCTCTACGCGCCCGAGGGCAGCGGCAAGCTGAAGGGCTTCTGGCTGGAGACCGCGAGCGACCCGTCCAGGGCGCCCGGCGTCGCGCCCGTCGCCGGTGGCCGCCCCGACCGGGTCTTCCCCGGCCTCACGAGGCGCCTGTCCGCCGCCGGGTACGACGAGACGTACGGCCCCGCCGAGGGCGAGCCCGCATGGCGAGCGGAGCCCGCCGTGCACGGCGTCGTCCGCGACGGCAGGTTCCACGCCCTGGTGCCCGGCCAGACGACCGTCACCGCCTCCCGCGGCCGCGCCAAGGGCGACATCGAGCTGACCGTCCTGCAGCCGCTCCAGCGGCTCGGCGCCACCGCCGACCGGCTCGCCGTCGCCGGCGCGGACGGCGTGGCCACGTTCGGCGTGGTCGGCTACGACCGCAACGGCAACTCCGCGCCCATCGAGCCCGCCGACCTCAAGCTCGACTACGACAGGAACCTCTTCGAGGTGACCGCCGCCGACCACGGCTCCTTCACCGTCAAGGCCAAGCAGGCCTCGGGAGCGGGGCTGATCACCGCCAGGGTCGGCAAGCTCACCACCGCCGTGCCCGTCACCGTGGGGTTCGAGGAGAAACCGGTCGCCGACTTCGAGGACGCGGCCACCTGGAAGTTCGCCGCCGCCCGCGCCACCGGCTCGCTGTCGGCCGCGCCCGGTCACGACGGCGGCGGCCTCAAGCTGTCGTACGACTTCAGCACCTCGACCGCCACCCGGGCCGCGTACGCCAGCCCGCCGAAGGAGATCGTGGTGGAGGGGCAGCCGCAGGCGTTCGGGCTCTGGATCCACTCCACCGGCAAGGGGGAGTGGCCGAGCCTGGAGTTCTACGACGCGCTCGGGCAGTCGCAGATCCTGCGCGGGCCGTACATGACGTGGACCGGCTGGAAGTACGTCGAGTTCGCCGTGCCTCCCGGCGTCGACCACCCGCTGCGGCTGCGGCGCTTCTACGTGGCCGAGACCAAGGCCGACGTGCGGTACACCAACGAGATCATGATTGACGGCCTGGTCGCCAAGGTGCCGCCGCCGGTCGACGCGCCGCCCGCGGCCAAGGTCGCCGACCCGGTCGTCAGGGACGAGGTGGCGACGATGCCGTGGCGGTTCGCGGTCATGTCGGACGCGCAGTTCGTGGCCAGGGAGCCGGACAGCGACCTCGTCAAGAACGCCCGCCGCACGCTGCGCGAGATCAAGGCGGCCAAGCCCGACTTCCTGGTCATCAACGGGGACCTGGTGGACGAGGCGTCGCCCGAGGACTTCGCGCTGGCCAAGCGGATCCTCGACGAGGAACTAGGCGGAGAGCTGAAATATTACTACATCCCCGGTAACCACGAGGTCATGGGCGGCGCGATCGACACCTTCAAGGCCGCCTTCGGCGACACGTACCGGACCTTCGACCATAAGGGCACCCGCTTCATCACCCTGGACACCTCCCGCCTGAGCCTGCGGGGCGGCGGCTTCGAGCAGGTGGCCATGCTGAGGTCCGAGCTGGACAAGGCGGCGAAGGACACCTCGATCGGGTCGGTCACCGTCCTGTTCCACGTCCCGCCGCGCGACCCCACACCGGGCAAGGGCAGCCAGCTCGGCGACCGGAAGGAGGCGGCGCTCGTGGAGGGCTGGCTGGCCGACTTCCAGCGCACCACCGGCAAGGGCGCCGCCCACATCGGGGCGCACGTGGGGACGTTCCACGCCGCCCACGTGGACGCGGTGCCGTACTTCATCAACGGCAACTCCGGCAAGAACCCGGCCACCGCGCCCGAGGACGGCGGGTTCACCGGCTGGTCGCTGTGGGGCGTCGACCCGGTCACGCCGGCCGAGGCCGAGCACGTCAGGCGGAACTGGTTCGCCGACGCGCCCGACTGGATCGGCACCCAGGTGCGCCCGCACGTGGACGAGCTCGCGCTGACCGTCCCCGCCACCGTCGCCGTCGGCGCGGACGCCGAGGTGAGCGCCGCCGTCAGGCAGGACGACACGACGGTGCCCGCCGCCTACCCCGTCTCGGTGGCGTGGTCGGGCTCGCCCAACCTGCACGTCGGCAGCCGCAGGACGGCCAAACCCTGGCACGTCGCCGTGCTCGACCCCGCGAAGGGCACGCTCACGGCGCTGCGCGAGGGGAAGGTGACGGTCGCCGTGACGGTCAACGGCGTCACCGAGCGGGCGTCGGTGGCGACCACCGCCAAGGCCGCCGCCTGACCCCGTCCGATCCCCTCTGGACCAGGCCGCTCCACGCCGGGGCCGGGCCGCGTCGTCAAGGCGCGGCGCGGCCCCGGCATCCCCGTCCTGGACGCGATGTGCGGGTGTTGTATACGCTTTCAGGAGGTTTTCCTGGTGCTCGAGGAGCCTATGGACAGACTCTCTGACGACGACCTGGCGCTGCTGCTCCTCATCCGGTCCTTCGAGCTGAAACTCCTCGAGCTCTTCGAGCGGGGCGAGCTCAACGGCACCACCCACACCTGCCTGGGGCAGGAGTACGTCCCCGTGTCCCTGCGCCCGCTCCTGCGCGAACCCGACTGGGTGTTCAGCAACCACCGTGGGCACGGGCACTACCTGGCCAGGTTCGGCGACCCCGAAGGGCTGCTCGCCGAGATCATGGGCAGGAAGGGCGCGGTCTGCGAGGGCGTCGGCGGCAGCCAGCACCTGCGGCGGGACCGTTACCTGTCGACCGGGGTGCAGGGCCAGAGCCTGCCGGTCGCCGCGGGGGTGGCGCTGCGGCTGAAGCGGCACGAGCCGGGCGCGCTGGCGTGCGTGTACATCGGCGACGGCACGTGGGGCGAGGGCTCCGTGTACGAGGCCCTGAACCTGGCGCAACTGTGGCGCCTGCCGCTGCTCGTCGTGGTCGAGCACAACGGCATCGCCCAGTCCACGCCCACGGCCCTCCAGATGGCGGGGACGATCGAGGGCCGGGCGCGGGCGTTCGGCATCGGTCACCACCGCGTGGACCTGTTCGACATCCCCCGCGTCCGGGACGGCCTGGCGCCCCTGATCGACTCCGTGCGCGCCGACCCCCGCCCTCTGGTCGTCGAGTTCGCCACCCACCGCCTCGGCCCCCACAGTAAGGGCGACGACACCCGCCCGCCCGGCTTCCCCCGCACCGACTGGTACGCCGCCTACCGGGCCGCCCACCCCGCCCAGGCGGCCAGGATCGAAGCCGAGGCCCGCGCCCGCGTCGACGAGGTCGCCGCCGAGGTGGCCGCCCGCCCACCGGCGGCCTGGACGGCGGCGTGAGCCCGGGGGAGCCCGCCGGGCGTCCGGGGCCCGCCGTCCCGCCGGTCGCGGACCGGGGCGGCGCCCGGGTGGGCGAGGACCTCAACCGCGCCCTGCACGGCCTTCTGGAGGACGACCCCTCCGTGTACGTCCTCGGCGAGGACCTGCTCGACCCCTACGGCGGCGCCTTCAAGATCACCAAGGGCCTGTCGACCCGGTTCCCCGACCGCGTACTGACCACCCCGCTCAGCGAGGGCACCATCGTCGGGGCGGCCTCCGGGCTGGCCCTCGCGGGCGGCAAGGCGATCGCCGAGATCATGTTCGCCGACTTCGCCGCGCTCGCCTTCGACCAGATCCTCAACTTCGCCAGCAAGTCCGTCACCATGTACGGCGCCCGCGTCCCCATGCCGCTGGTGATCCGCTGTCCCTCCGGAGGCCACCGCGGGTACGGCCCCACGCACAGCCAGAGCCCGCAGAAGCACTTCATCGGCATCCCCGGCCTGTCGCTGTTCGAGATGTCGCCGTTCCACGACAACCGGGCCGTCCTCGACCGCATGCTCGCGCTGGGGGAGCCGTGCCTGCTCTTCGAGGACAAGGTGCTCTACACGCGGCGCATGTACCCGCCTGGACTGGCGGAGGAGCTGTTCCGATGGGATCTCGTGGGCGATGTGGCGGTGGTGCGCCTCGACCCGGCCGCGACCGGATCCGGCTCCGCGCCGCCCGCGACCGGCCCCGGCACTGGTTCCGTGCCGGCCGCGACCGGTCCCGGTTCCGCGCCGCTCTCCGGTGCTCCGGAGATCCCTCCCGGCGACCTCGACTACGTCGTCATCGTCCCCGGCGGGCTGGCCCACCGGGCGCTGGCGGCCATGCGAGCCCTGCTGCTCGATCACGACCTGGCAGGAGTGCTCCTGGTCCCCTCCCGCCTGTACCCCTTCGACCCGGCGCCCCTCCTCGACCTGCTCGGGCGGGCGCCGCTGATCTGTGTGGCCGAGGACGGCAGCGCGGGCGGCACCTGGGGCGGCCACGTCGCCGCCGACCTGCACACGCGGCTCTGGGGGCGGCTCCGGCGGCCGGTCAAGCTGGTCAGCTCGGCCGACAGCGTCATCCCCACGGCCGCCCACCTGGAAAGGGACGTGCTGGTGCAGGACAGCACGATCCGCCGCGCCGTACGGGAAGGGCTCGATGGTTGAGATCCGGGTGCCCAAGCTGAACTCCAACGACTCGGCGTACGTGCTGGTCGCCTGGCTGGCACCGGACGGGGCGGCGGTGCGCGCGGGCGAGGTGGTGGCGGAGGTGGAGACGTCGAAGACGGTCGAGGAGCTGGCCAGCGAGCACGACGGCGTGCTGACCCACCTGGCGCCGGCGGGCCGCGACATCGCCCCCGGCGACCCCATCGCCCGCGTCACCGCCCCGGACGCACCCGCCGGCCCGCCTTCCCGCCACCCGCCCGCCTCCGCCGCCCCCATGGCCGCGCCGACGGGGGCGGGGACCGGTGACGGGCCGTTGGTCACCGCGCCCGCCCAGGCGCTCATCGACGAGCTGGGCGTCGACCCGGAGCGGGTACGCGCGCTCCCGGTGAAGGTGGTGCGCCGCGCCGACGTCGAACGCCTGGCCGCCGCGGGCCCGCACGCGATCCCGGCACGCCGTGCAGGTGGTCCCGACGGCAGCGAGCCCGGACCGGTGACCGCCGATCGGGGCACGCCCGTGACCGGCGGTGGGAGCTTGCGGGCGTTGAGCGGGAACCAGCGCGCCGTGGGCAGGACCGTGAGCCTTTCGCACCGGACCGTCCCCGCCGCGTTCGCCGCCGTCAAGGTGGACGTGGGGGAGGCCGCCGCCGCGGCGCGCGACCTCACCCGGCGGCTGCGCATGCTGGTCGGCCTGCCCGACCTGCTCATCTCCGCCGTCGCCCGCCTGCACCACGACTTCCCGCTGTTCTTCGCCACCCTCGTGGACGAGGGCACCGCGAGGGTCCCGGACGCGCCGCACGTGGGCGTCACGATCGATCTCGGCACCGGCCTGTACGTGCCCGTCATCCGGGACGCGGACACGAAGTCCGTGACCGAGATCGCCGGGGAGCTGGGCGCGTACCGCAGGCTGGCGCAGCGCGGCGGGTTCAGGGAGGAGCAGCTCGCGGGCGGCAACATCGTCGTCACCCTGCACCACGACGCCGGCATCGTCATGGCCGTGCCGATCGTCTTCCCCGGCCAGGCGTGCGCCGTCGCCCTCACCTCCCCGCAGCCGGAGGGAGGGCGTACGGTGGCCGTGGTCGGCCTCGCGTACGACCACCGGCTGATCAACGGCAGGGACGCCGTGCTGTTCCTCCAGGCGCTGCGGGAGACGTTAGAGGGGACGCCGGCCGAGGGCCTGTAGGCCCACCAGGTCGTCGGGCAGGGCGTCGGCGCCGTCGTCGACCAGCGACGGCAGCCGGGAGCGCAGCGCGGCCAGCGCCAGCACCGCCATCGCCACCGCGAACAGCACGTACATCAGCCCGACGCCGCGGCCCTCCCCGGTGCCGACCAGCGCGCCGGCCGTGGACGCGAGCGGCCCGTCCGGGGCCACCAACGGGTCGAACACGGCCGCCCCGTACGGCGCCACGAGCCCGAACCCGAGCGGCAGCGTCGACCAGGCGATCAGCGTGTTCAGCGCGAACACCCGGCCGTGGAACCGCTGCGGCACCTTCACCTGCACGATCGTGGCGTAGATGCCGTTGAGCAGCGTCAGCCACAACGACATCCCGAACGCGCCGACGCCGATCGTCACGAGATCCGCGCGCAACCCCGTGACGAGGCAGAACGCCGCCAGCGCGAGCGTGCACCAGAGCACCGCCCGCATCCGGTGCCGCCCCGGCCCGCCCCAGACCGTCATGGCCAGGCCGCCGATCAGCACCCCGAGCCCCGACAGGAAGGAGATGCGCCCCACGTCCCGCAGTTCGGCGAATGAGAGCACCAGCGGCGAGAGCATGAGGAAGAGCGGCGACAGGAAGATGTTCAGCGCCGCGAAGAACAGCAACATCCGCCGGAAACCGTGGTGGCCCCAGGAGTAGCGGAACCCGGCGACCAGCTCGGCCACGACCGGCTCCTTGCGCCGCCACGCCAGCCGCGCGGGGAAGCGCACCAGCGACGTCACCACGATCGCGAACGCGTACCCCGCCACGTCCAGGATCAGGATGCCCTCCAGCCCGATGACGGCCATCAGCCCGACGGCGGCCAGCGGCACGAGCAGCTGCGTCATGCCCCCGGCCATCTGCACGATGCCGTTCGCGTGGCCGAGGTGGCGCTTGGGGACGAGCTGCGGGATGGCGGAGCTGTACGCGAGGCGCTGGAAGGTGAGCGCCACGGACAACACCGCCAGCAGCGGGTAGACGTGCCAGGTCTGCAGGTTGCCCGTCCAGAGCAGGACGCCCAGCATGAGCTGGGTGCCCATGGCCGCGTAGTCGCCGGCGAGCATGACGGTGCGGCGGTCGTTCCTGTCGACCACGGCTCCCGCCAGCGGCGCCACCAGCATCCCCGGCACCAGGCCGATGACGGCGAGCAGGGCGAACTGGGCGAGCGAGCCCGTCGTCAGGTAGATCCAGATGGGGATGGCGAACTCGGTCAGGGCCGACCCCATGATCGAGATGAGCTGCCCGCTCACGACGCCGAGGAAGCGCCGCATGCTCGGCTCCGGCGCCACCGCCCGCCCGCCTGCGCCGCCGGCCCGCCCACTGGCCCGCTCGCGGGCCGCGGGCCGGTGGCCGGGGTCCGTCCTGGACACCTCGCGCAGGCGCCAGTTCGGTCCTGACGCCTCGCCTCCCGAGGCCACGGCCCCGTGGACGCCGGTGACGATCTCGGCGAGCTCTTCCGCCCGATATTTCAGGAAAAAGTGGCCAGCCTCGTCCAGCTCCACCACGGCCGCCACCGGCGTCAGGAAATGCCACTCCCTGAACCGTTCCTCGAAGTACTCGGTCGCCGGGTCCCGCTCACCCGCCACGCTGATGACCGGCGCCCGCAGCGGCGTCACGGAGCTCCGGAACAGCCCGGTGAAATACTCCTCGGCCGCCTCCGTGTCCTCGCGCATGTTCCTGATGATGTGCCGCGCCTGGCCCGGGTCGAGGTCGCTCATGTCGAGCCCCATCGACGTCAGCCAGTTGGCGTAGCTGCGGTCGCTGCGCATGTACTCGCGCCTGGCCAGCCGCGACAGGGCCGCCAGCACCCGGTTCCCCGGCCGGGCGAACGGGAAGATCGCCCCGATGTACACCGCTTCGAGCGACCGCCCGGCCGCCTCCAGCCGCCGCGCGATGGCCACGGTCAGCGCCGACCCGACCCCGCAGTGACCGTACAGGGCCAGCGGTCCCCGTACGTTCCGCAGGATCTCCGCCACGCAGCGCTCCGCCACCTCCTCCAGGGGCTGCGGGTCCTCGTCCAGGCCCACGTCGTGCCCGGGGATGGACACCGCCCACAACGCGTGCGTCGCCGGCAGGGCGTCGGCCAGCGGCTGGTACGCCACCGCCGCGCCCCCGCCGTACGGGACGCACACGTACGTGAGGTCGGCGGGCCCGGCCCGGCGCGGCGTCAGCTCGTGCAGGAGGGGGCGCGGCCCGGTGGCTGCGCCGTCGGCGTGGGCGGCCAGCTCCCTGACCGTCGGGTGCTTGAACAGGTCCACCACGGCGACCGGCGCCGACCCCTGCGGCAGCTCCCTGCGTAACCGCGCCACGACCTTGATGGCGAGCAGCGAGTGCCCGCCGGCGTCGAAGAAGTCGTCGTCGATGCCGAAGTCCGCGCCGCCGAGCACGTCCGCCCAGACGGCGTGCACCAGGCGCTCGGTGCCGGTGCCCGGCTCGGCGCGCGTGCCGTCCGCCCCGGGGGCCGCGGACGGCGCGGGCAGGCGGCGGCGGTCCACCTTCCCGTTGGCCGTGAGGGGCAGCCGGTCGAGCGGCACGAAACGGGTGGGGATCATGTACGCGGGCAGGGTCTCGGCGAGGTGCGCCCGCAGCCGCACCGGGTCGGGGCCGGCGCCGGCCACGTACGCGACGAGCTGCGCGGCGGTGCCCTCCCCGTCGGTGGTCACCACGCACTCGGCGACGTCCGGGTGACGGGCGAGGTGGGTCTCGATCTCGCCGAGCTCGATCCGGTAGCCGCGGATCTTGACCTGGGCGTCGGCCCTGCCGAGGAACTCGATGGTGCCGTCGCCGGCATAGCGGCCCAGGTCGCCGGTCCGGTAGAGGCGCTCGCCGGTGCGCGGAAGGGTGACGAAGGAGGCGGCCGTCCTGTCCGGGTCGCGCCAGTAGCCGGTGGCGACGCCCGCGCCGCCGATGTACAGCTCGCCGGGCACGCCCACGGGGACGTCCCGCAGCCCGGGGCTGAGGATGTGGAAGGTCTGGTTGGCCAGCGGGCGGCCGTACGGGATGGACGTCCAGGACGGGTCCACCGCGCCGATCGGGTACGAGATGGACCAGATCGAGCCCTCGGTGGCGCCGCCCAGGCTGACGACCTCCGCGTCAGGGGCGAGCGCGCGGATGCGGTCCGGCAGGGTCAGCGGGATCCAGTCGCCCGAGAGCAGCACCAGGCGCAGCGAGCCGAGTTCGGTCCCCTCGTGCTCGGCGTGGTCGACGAGCAGCTCCATCAGGGCGGGCACGGAGTTCCAGACGGTGACGCGCTCCTCGGATACCAGGCGGGCCCAGGCGGCCGGGTCCTTGTCGCCCGACGGGTCGCCCATCACGAGGGTGGCGCCCGCGGCGAGGGCGCCGTAGACGTCGTACACGGACAGGTCGAAGCTGAGCGCCGACAGGGCGAGGAACCGGTCCGCGGGGCCGATCCGGTAGCGGCGGTTGAGGTCGCGCACGGTGTTGACGGCGGCCCGGTGCTCGATCACCACGCCCTTGGGGGTGCCGGTCGAACCCGAGGTGAAGATCACGTACGCGAGGTCGCCGGGTGTGGCGGGGTTCTCCAGCGGACCACCGGGGGCGTCCGGGACGGTGAGGCGGGTCAGGCCGGCCGGCCAGGCGAGGCCGAGCCACGGCTGGGTGACGGCGATCTCGCACCCGCCGCGCTCGATGAGCTCGAATCGCCGCTGGTCGGGCAGGTCGGCGTCGACCGGCAGGTACGCGGCCCCGGCCAGGTTGATCGCCAGGACGGCGGCGACCTGCTCCCAGCCGCGCTCCATGACCACCGCCACGAGCCGCCCGGGGCCGGCGCCGGCGCTCACCAGCTCGGCGGCCAGCGCGCGGGCCCGCCCGAGCAGCTCGGCGTAGGTCAGCGCGCCGCCCGGATGGACCACGGCGACGGCGTCGCCGTCACGGACCGGGTCCGTCAGCAGCCCGGGCGGGCCCAGGTCGGCGGCGGTGTCGTTCCAGCGTCGCCGCTCCTCCTGTTCGGCGGCCGTCAGCAGGTCGAGCTCCGCCACCGGAGTCTCCGGGGCGTCCGCCACCTGAGCCAGCAGCGTGGCCAGGTGCCCCGCCATGCGCTCCACCCGCCAGGCCGAGAACAGCGCGGTGTTGTAGACGAACAGGAACGACCCGTCGCCTCCGGTGTAGAGCTCCAGGTCGAACCGGGTGGCCCAGCGCCCCGGCTCGAACCCCTCCAGCGCCAGCGCCCCCGCCTCCGGCTCGCCGCCGTAGTTCTGCATGGCGAGGATCACCTGGAACATCGGCGAGCGCGACGGCTCCCGCGCCACGTTCAGCTCCGACACCAGCCGCTCGAACGGCACCTCCTGGTGCGTGTACGCGTCCGTGGCCGTGTCGCGCACCCGGCGCAGCAGCTCCGCGAACGTCGGCTCGCCCGACAGGTCCACCCGCATCGCCAGCATGTTGACGAAGCACCCGACCAGCCCCTCCAGCTCCGGCACCATCCGGCCGGCGACGGGTGAGCCGATCGTCACGTCCCGCTGGCCCGCGTACCGGCCGAGCAGCACCGCGAACGCCGCCAGCAACACCATGTACGGTGTGGCGCCGTGCTCGCGTCCCACCCGGTCGAGCCGCCCGGCCAGCTCCGCGCCGACGGAGAAGTGGTGCGCCGCGCCCGCGTGGGTCGGTTCGGGAGGGCGCGGCGCGTCCGTGGGCAGCTCCAGCGGCTCCAGCCCGGCCAGCCGCTCCCGCCAGAACTCCACGTCGCCGCCCGGCCGGTCCCGCTGCCAGGCGGCGAAGTCGCCGTAGCTCACGGGCAGGTCGGGCACCGGCTCCCCGCCGCAGAGCGCCACGATCTCGCGCAGCAGCACGTTCGCCGACCAGCCGTCGGCCGCGATGTGGTGCACGGCGATGGCCAGCACGTGGTCGCCGGCGGCCAGCCGCACCAGCAGCACCCTGATGACCGGCCCCGACGCCAGGTCGAACGGCTCGGCCAGGAACGGGCCCACCAGTTCCCTGGCGGCCTCGGCCGACTCCGCGTCCGCGACGGTCAGGGGCACCGCCGCCTCCCGCGCGACCAGCACGGACGGCTGCCCGTCAGGGCCCGTGGGGAACGTCGTGCGCAGCGGCTGGTGCCGGGACACGATCCGCTCCAGCGCCGCCTCCAGCGCGTCCGCGGTGAGCGGGCCGCGCACCCGCCGCACCAGGGGGATGGTGTGCGCCGGGCTGCCGGGGGCGTACTGCTCCATGAACCACAGCCGCTCCTGCGCGTACGACAGCGGCGGCGCCTGCCCGGGCGGCAGCGCGGGGACCGACGGCCCGGCCGCCGGGCGGCGCCTGCGCAGCCGCTGGGTCAGCAGCGCCCGCTGCGCCTCGCTCAGTTCCGTCATGGGCCCTCCCGATCCAGCAGGCTCCTCGCCTGCTCGTCGGACAGCACCGCCACCTCGGCGGCCAGCGCCTCCTCGACGGCGACCGCCAGCGCGGCCACGGTACGGCGGTCGAACAGGGTGCGGATCGGCAGGTCCACGCCCGCCAGGGCGCGCAGCCCGGCGGCCACCCTGATCGCGAGCAGCGAGTGGCCGCCGAGCGCGAAGAAGTCGTCGAAAGCGCCGATCTTGCCGGCGCCGAGCACCTCCGCCCACACGTCCGCGACCAGCTCCTCCGCGTCGGTGCGCGGCGGCACGTCGCCGCCCTCGGCGGGCCCCGGCAGGGGCAGCGCGCGCCGGTCCAGCTTGCCGTTGCGGGTGAGGGGGAGGGCGTCCAGCACGACCCAGTGGGTGGGGACGAGGTGCGGGGGAAGCCTGCGGGCGACGTACGCGGCGGGCTCGGGCGCGGGCGCGGACCCGCCGGACGTGCCGGACTCGCCGGGGACGATGTAGGCGATGAGGTCGCCGTCCCTGGCGAGCACCGCGGCCTGGCGCACGTCCGGATGCCCGAGGAGGCAGTGCTCGATCTCGCCCGGCTCGATCCGGAACCCGCGTACCTTCACCTGGTCGTCCAGCCGCCCGAGGAACTCCAGCTGCCCGTCCCGCCGCAGGCGCACCCGGTCGCCGGTCCTGAAGACGCGGCCGCCCGGCCCGGCGGCGAAACGCGGGTCGTCCCCTCCGAGGTAGCCGCGGGCCACGCCGGGCCCGCCGACGTGCAGCTCGCCCGGCGCGCCCGGAGGCACCGGGCTTCCGTACGCGTCGAGCACCCTGACCGTGGTCGCGCGGACCGGGCGGCCGATGGGCGGGCGCGGGTCGCCGCCGCGCAACTCGGCGGCCGTGGCGATGATCGTCGTCTCGGTCGGCCCGTACGTGTTGACCAGCCGGACCCGGTCCCCGAACCGCTCGCGCCAGCGCTCCACCGCCCCGGCCCGCACCTGCTCGCCGCCGAGGATCACCAGGCGCAGCCGTTCGGGCCAGGCCACCTCGTCGACCATGCTCACCAGGTGGTGGAAGTAGGCGGTCGGCAGGTCGAGCACGGTGACGTCGGGCCGCCTGGCGAGCAGCTCCGGCAGGGCGGTGCCGCCACCGGGCAGCAGCTCGACCGTGGCGCCCGCCGCCAGCGCCGGGTAGATCTCCTCCGCGTGGGTGTCGAAGCCGAGCGCGGCCAGCTGGACGACGCGGTCACCGGGACCCAGGCCGTAGACGGCCCGCATCCACCGGATCCGCTCGGCCAGCCCGGCGTGCTCGACCACGACACCCTTCGGCGCGCCGGTCGATCCCGAGGTGTGGAGGACGTACGCGGCCCCGCCGCAGCGTTCGTGCGCCGCCCCGCCGGAGGGTCCGTAGGCTACCGCTTCCCCCTCCGGCCCGGCGTGGGGTCCTCGCGCCGGGCCGTCCTCGATGACGAGGCCGTCCGTGACGACGAGGGACGCCACGGAGGCCATGGCGCGCAGCCGCTCCTCCGGGTAGGCGGGATCCAGCGGGAGGTAGGCGGCGCCGGCCCGCCAGATCGCCAGCATGGCCACGACCGCGTCGACCGAGCCGCCGGCCATCCGCAGCCCCACCACGCCTGTCGCGCCCCGCCCCGCCGGTTCCCCGGCCGGTTCCCCGGCCAGTTTCCTGGCCAGCTTCCCGGCCAGCCGGGCCACGCGCCGTTCCAGGCCGGCGTACGTGACGGCGTCCTGGCCGCAGCTCACGGCCACCCGGTCCGGGTACGCCGCCACCGCCTGCGCGATCAACTCCGGCACCAGGGCCGCGGGATCGGGGCCGTCCCCGCCCGCGGCCGCCCAGCCGGGCGGAGGGCGGCTCGCCGTCTCGATCAGCGCCTCGTCGGCGGCCGTGAGCACCGGCAGGCGTGACAGCGGCGCGTGCCGGTTGCGGGCGTCGGCCACCCCGCGCAGCAGCACCTCGAACCGCGCCGCCAGCACGGCCACCGTCTCCGCGTCGAACAGCCCGGCGTCGTACCCGAACGCCACCCGCAACCGCCCGGGCGCCCGCCACGCCTCCACCGTCAGGTCGAACTTCGCCTGCCGGTACCCGTCGTCGAAGAACGACATCCGCAGGTCGCCCAGCCGGTCCCGCGCCCCGTCGCGACCGGCGAGGCCGGCCGTCTGGCCGTTCAGCGCGAACATGGTCTGGAACATCGGCTTCCTGGTGACGTCCCGCTCCACGTCCAGCTCCGCCAGCAGCTGCTCGAAGGGCACGTCCTGGTGCGCCATCGCGTCCAGAACCGTGCCGCGCGTGCGGGCCAGCAGCTCCTCCAGCGTCGGGTCGCCCGACAGGTCGCCCCTCAGCACCAGCGTGGTGCTGAGGTAACCGACGAGCGGCTCCAGCTCCACCCGGTTCCGCCCCGCCGCGGGCGAGCCCACCAGCACGTCGTCCTGCCCGGTGTGCCGGCACAGCAGGAGCTGGTACGCGGCCAGCAGCACCATGAACAACGTGACCTGATGCCGGCGCGCCGTCGCTTCCAGCTCGGCCAGCAGATCGCCGGGCACGTCCAGCAGGTGGACGCCGCCGCGCAAGGGCTCCGCGCCGTGCGGCCGGTCGGTGGGCAGGTCCAGCGCCGGCGGGTCGGCGAGCTGGGCCCGCCAGTACGCCAGCGCCTCCCCGGTGTCCTGCTCCCGCTGCCAGAGGGCCACGTCCCCGTGCTGCACGGCCAGGGCGGGCAGCCCCGGCGAGCCGGACGCGACGGTGTCCTGCGCCGCTTCACGTGGGGCCGTTTCGTGCGGGGCCGTTTCGCACCGGGCGGCTTCGTACCGGGCCGTTTCGTACCGGGCCGTTTCGTACAGGGCGGCGAGGTCGTCCAGGAGGACGGTGATCGACCAGCCGTCCGCGACAATGTGGTGGAGCACCACGCACAGCACGTGGTCGGCGGGGCCGAGCCGGATCAGGGAGACGCGCAGCGGCGGCGCCGCACCGAGATCCAGCGGCGCGTTGGTGCGGGCGGCGACCAGCGCCCGGGCCTCGTCCTCGTCGCGGGCGTCGAGCCGTTCGACGCGGACGGGCGAGGGGCGCTCGACGACGGCCACCGGCCGGCCGTCCACCTCGGGGAAGCGGGTGCGCAGCGACTCGTGCCTGGCGACCAGCCCGGTCAGCGCCCGCCGCAGCGCCTCCTCGTGGAGCGGGCCCTGGAGCCTGCGCACGACGTACATGTTGTACGAGGCGTCGCCGGGGTCGAGCCGGTGCAGGAACCACAGGCGTTCCTGGGCGGGGGAGAGCGGCGGCAGCGTGCCCGCGGGGCGGGGCAGCAGCGGCCTGCCCGGCGTGTCCCCCTGATCGTCGAGCGTCGCGGCGAACCCGGCCACGGTCGGGTGCGCGAACAGCGCCCGCAGCGGCGCGGGCGTGCCCGCGTCCGCCAGCCGGGCGATGACCCGGGTCGCCAGCAGCGAGTGGCCGCCGAGCGCGAAGAAGTCGTCGCCGGCGCCGAGGTCGCCGGTGCCGAGCACCTCGGCGAAGATCCGCGCCACCTGCCGTTCCCTGGCGGTGGCCGGCCGCCCGCCCCGCCCCGCCGCGGGACGCGACGGCGCGGGCAGCGCCTGCCGGTCCACCTTGCCGTTCGGGGTCAGCGGCAGCGCGTCCAGCGCCACGACCGCCGAAGGCACCATGTACGCCGGCAACCACTCCGCCGCCCGGTCCAGCAGGTCGCCGGGAGCGCCGGGCGCCACGTAGGCCACGAGCACGTCGTCCCGCGCCACCACGGCGGCCTCGCGCACCCGCGGATGCCGCAGCAGCGTGGCCTCGATCTCGCCGGGTTCGACGCGGTGGCCCCGCACCTTGACCTGGCCGTCGTCCCGCCCGAGGAACTCGAGGGTGCCGTCGCCGAGCCACCGGACCCGGTCGCCCGTCCGGTACCGGCCGCCCTCGAACGGCTCCGGCGGCTCCCCGGGCCCGCGCAGGTAGCCGAGGGCGACCCCCGCGCCGCCGATGACGAGCTCTCCCGGCACGCCGACCGGCGCCGGCGACCCCCACCGGTCGAGGACCTGGACGGTCGTGTTGGCCAGGGGCCTGCCGATGCTGACCCGCTCGGGCGACTCGGGCACCTCCCAGGCGGTCGACCAGATCGTGGTCTCCGTCGGCCCGTACATGTTGAACAGCCGCCGCGCCCGCCGCCGCAGCCTTCTGGCCAGCGCGAGCGGCAGCGCCTCGCCTCCGGCCAGCGCGACCAGACCGGCCGGGTCCAGCCCGCCGGCCAGCAGCATGCCCCACCCGGACGGCGTCGCCTGCACGTGCGTCACCCCGGATCGGGCGGCCAGCCCGGCCAGCGCCACGCCGTCCCGCGCGGTGGCGTCGCCGGCCAGCACCAGCCGCCCGCCCGTCACCAGCGGCAGGAACAGCTCCAGCCCCGCGATGTCGAACGACAGCGACGTGCTGCCCAGCCACGCGTCCCCCGGGCCGGATCCGAGCAGATCCGCCATCCCGGCCAGCAGGTTGACCAGCGCGGAGTGCGGCACGGCCACCCCCTTCGGCACCCCGGTGGACCCCGACGTGTGCAGCACGTAGGCGGCCGCTCCAGGCCCGGGACCGGCCTCCGGCGCTCCGCCGCCCGGCATCGTCTCGGCCGGAGCGGAGAGGGGCAGCGTCCTGATGTGCTCGGGGAGGGGGGCCGACGGGCCGGCGAGCGCCACGCGTACCCCCGCCCGATCCACCATCCCGGCGACCCGCGCCGCCGGCAGCGCCGGGTCCACCGGCAGGTAGGCGGCCCCGGCCAGCATGACGCCGAGGAGCGTCCCCGGCAGGTCGGCGGTGCGGGGCAGGCACACCGCCACCACCGACCCCGGCCCGGCCCCGCACGCCCGCAACTCCCCGGCGACCGCCCGCGCCCGCGCCGCCACTTCGGCGTACGTGCGCCGTTCCCCGCCACGCCCCCCGCCGTGTTGCCTCGCGCGCCCGTCGTCGTGTTCCCCGCCGTGTTCCCCGTCGTGTTCCCCGTCGTGTTCCCCGTCGTGTTCTTCCTCGCGCTCCCCGTCGCACTCGACGGCCACCGCGTCCGGCCGCGCCCGCGCCTGCCGCAGGAAGAGGTCCACCACGGTGCCGCCGGGCACGGCGAGCGCGGTGCCGTTCCAGGTCGTGGCGACCAGCTCGCGCTCCCCGGACGGCAGCACGTCGAGCTCGGACAGCCGCGCCTCCGGGCGGCCGGCGACCGAGGCGAGCAGCGTACGGAAACGGGCGGCCAGCCGGTCGGCGGACGACTGGTCGAACAGGTCGGCGCTGTAGACGAACGCGCCGCGCAGCCCGTCGCCGTCGGGCCACAGGTCCACCCGCAGGTCCACCATGGCGGGCGGCACCCCGTGCGGGAACGGCGTGCTCTCCAGGCCCGCGAACGTCGCCGCCTCGCCGTAGCCGACCGCCGCGTTGTGCAGCCCGAACATGGTCTGGAACAGCGGCGTGCGGCTGAGGTCGCGGTCGATGTCGAGCGCGGACAGCACCCGCTCGACGGGCGTCTCGCCGTGCGCCATCGCCTCCAGCACGGTACGCCGGGTCCTGCGCAGCAGTTCGGTGAACGGCGGATCGCCCGAAAGATCGCCCCGCAGCACCAGCGTGGAGGCGAACAACCCCACCATCGGCTCCAGCTCCGGCCGGGCCCGCCCGGCGGTGGGCGTGCCGACCAGGATGTCCTCCTGCCCGGTGTGCCGGGCCAGCAGCGCCTGGTAGGCGGCCAGCAGCACCATGAACAGCGTGCAGCGCCCGGCCCGCGCCAGCCGCCGCAGCCCGCCCGTCAGCGCCGGGTCGAGGTCGACGTGCGACTCGCCGCCCCTGCTGCCGCGGCGGGCCGGGCGCGGTCGGTCGGCGGGCAGGTCCAGCGGCGTGGCGCCGGCGAGCTTGCCCGTCCAGTAGCCGACGTCGGCGTCCGCGGCCCGCTGCGCGTCGGCGTACCCGGCGTACGTCACCGGCAGCTCGGGCAGCGCGGCCGGCGTGCCGTGCGCCCGGGCGGCGTAGCACCTGGCCAGGTCGTCCATGAGCACGTTGAGCGACCAGCCGTCGCCGATGATGTGGTGCAGCACGACGCAGAGCACGTGGTCGCCGCCGGCCAGCCGGATCAGCGTGATCCGCAGGGGTGGCGCGGCGCCCAGCTCGAAAGGGGTGTTCGCGCGTTCCTCGCACAGCCGCTCGGCCTGCTCGGGCGTCGCGAGCTCGACCAGCTCGACGGGTACGCGACCCGGCGGGTCGACCACGGCGACCGGCTGGCCGTCGGCCTCGGGGAACCTGGTGCGCAGCGCCTCGTGCCTGGCCGCCACGTCGGCGAACGCGCCGGTCAGCGCCCCGGCGTCGAGCGGGCCGCGCAGCCGGCGCGTGACGACCACCCGGTAGGCGGGGTCGGCCGGGTCGAGCCGCTGCAGGAACCAGAGCCGCTCCTGCCCGAGGGAGATCATGCGCGCAGCTCGCTCACCGCCGCCGCCACCCCGGCGACCGTGGGATCGTCGAGGAACACGTCGAACGGCACCTCCACGCCGAGCCGTTTCCTGATCCTGGCGCTGATCTGGGTGATGGTGAGCGAGTGGCCGCCCAGGTCGTACAGGTCCTCGTCGGGGGCGACGTCGTCGATCCGCAGGACCTCCATCCAGATGAGCCGTACCTGCTCGACCAGTTCGCCGTCCACGGCCCCCGCCTCCCGCGCCGGCGCGGGAGGGCCGCCGGAGCCCGCGGAGCCCGCGGAGCCCGCGGCGACCGGCGGCGGGGCGGCGGCGGGCCGCGCGCGGGCCGGCGCCAGAGCTGTCAGGGGCACGTCGGGGTCGGCGCCGGCGGCGGCCAGCACGGCCCTCAGATCGTCGCCTGCCGCCTCCACGTCCTGCGCGGACACGAGGTCAGGGCTGTAGTGCAGGGTGAGCCGGAGCCCGTCGTCGCCGTCCACGGCCTGCAGGTGCAGCACGTTCCTGACCGTGCGGCTCGACATCTTCCACTCGGCCGACGTCCGCAGGCCGGGGAAGACCACGTTCGCCGCCCGCCGCCGGAAACTGATCGACACCGGCGCCAGCGCGGGCCGCGGCCTGACCCCGCCCGCGGCGCGGGCCGCGGGGACGTCGCGGAAGCGGTTCAGCTCGCGTACCTCCGCCCTGAGGGCGTGGGCGAGCTCCCTGAACGTGGTGTCCGGCTTGGGGGCGGAGTAGACGGGCAGCTCGGTGGCGAACAACCCGATGTGGTCCCGCGTCCCTTCATGCCGGGTGGACATGGCGATGGCGACCGCGACCTCCGCGTTGCCGTAGGAGTACAGCAGGCCGTGCACGGCGGCGAGGAACGCCTCGAACCGCGTGACCCCGGCCGCCCGCGCCGCGGCCATCTCGCCGGTCAGGTCGAGCAGGACCTCCTCGGCGCGGCCCGCCGTCCCCACGGCCCTGACCGTCCCGCCGATCACCACCTCGGACGCGTCCCGCCAGCGGGCCCGCCAGTACGCGGAGGCCTCCGGCGGGATCGCGAGCGGAGCACCGTACGGCATGGGCAGCGGCGGCGGCGCCTCACCTGCGTAGGCGGCCGCCAGGTCGCGCGTCAGCAGGTCCTTGGACATGCCGTCGAACACCAGGTGGTGCCCGACGAACAGCAGCACGTGCCGTTCCCGGGCCACCTCGGCCAGCGTGAACCGCGCCAGCGGCCCGCGCCCGAGGTCGAACGGCCGCGCGATCTCCGTACGCAGCAGGTGCTCCGGATCCGGCGCGGTCGTGACCGCCACGGGCGGCCGCCCGGCGGCCGGCACCAGGTGCAGCTCGCCGTCGCGCTGCTCGAACGCGCACCTCAGCACCGGATGGCGGTCGACGACCGCCTCGCACGCCCGCACCATCGCCTCCCGGTCGAGCGGTCCGTCGAACCAGAGGGCGAACGGCATGTGGTAGGCCGTTCCGGTGCCGTGCAACACCTCGGTGATCCACATGCCGTGCTGCGCCTGCGATGCCAGGACCATGTTCACTCCTCTGCCAGACGGCGCAGTTCCCGCTTGATGACCTTGCCCGCGGCGTTCCTCGGCAGGACGTCGAGGCAGAGCAGCTTCGACGGCAGCGCGTGCCCGGCCAGCCGGCCGCCGAGGAACGACCGCACGTCGCTGAGCGCCAGCGGCTCGCGGGCCACCACCGCCGCGGCCACCGCCATGCCCATCACCGGGTGCGGCACGCCGAACACCGACGCGTCCGCCACCGCGGGATGCTCGTGCAGCGCGGCCTCGACCTGCAGCGTCGAGACCTTGAACGCGCCCGACTTGATCACGTCGCCGTCGCGGTCGACGAGGTACAGGTAGCCTTCGTCGTCGAGGTAGCCCAGGTCGCCCATGCGCACCCAGCCGTCCCGGAAGGCGTCGTCCCGCTCGCCGTAGTAGGCGCGGGGGTGGGCCGCCGCGCGCAGCCACACCTCGCCGGTCGTCCCGGCGGGTACGGGTTCGCCCGCGGGGTCGGCGATCCTGAGCCGCGACCCGCCCGCGGCGCGGCCGAGCGAGCCGGGCCGGTCGCCGTCGTAGATCATGATGGTCTGGGCGGGGGCCGCCTCCGTGGAGGTGTAGTAGTTGGCCACGGTCGCGTTCGGGAACGCGCCGGTGAGCTCGGCGGCCACGGCCGGCGGGAGCGCGGCGGCGGCCGAGCCGAGCAGGAGCACGCTCGACAGGTCGTGGCGGTCCTGGACGCGGGCGTTGAGCAGTTCGATCGCCATCGCGGGCACCACGAAGCAGGTGCCGGCCGCATGCTCCTCGATCAGGGCGGCGAAGCGGGCCGGGGTGAACATCGGCAGCGTGACCACCGTGGGGGCCGCGGTGAGCGCGTGGAGCACCATCACCTGGCCGGCGTTCGTGCCGATCGGGAAGGCGTGCACTAGATGCCGGGAATGAGCGAACGGGCGGCGCTTGGGGTGCACGGGCGGGGAGGTCAGGTTGGCGTGGGTGGCGGCCACGCCCTTGGGCCGGCCGGTGGTGCCGGAGGTGTAGAGGATCTGGGCGAGCGAGAGCGGGTCGATCGCGGGCGGAGGCGGCGCTTCCGAGGGGCGTGACAACTCCTCGAAGGCGATGACGGTGGGCCCCGCCGGCGGCTCCCGCAGCGCGTCGCGGCCGTGCACCACCGCCGCCGCGCCGCAGTGCCGGATCATGTACGCCTGCTCGGGAGGGGCCGCCCGGTCCGGCAGCGGCACCGCCACGCCGCCCGCCTTCAGCACGGCCATCCAGCTCACCGCGTAGTCCAGCCAGTCCTGGCCGCCGAACACCAGCGCCACCCGGTCACCCTGGAGCGGCCCCGGCAGCCCGCGGGCGGCGGCGGTGGAACGCTCGTCCCATTCGCGCAGGGTCAGGGCTCCCTGACCGGCGACGACGAGCGCTTCGTGCTCGGGTTCGGCGGCTGCTCGGGACGACAGGAGTTCGGGGACTGGAAGGGCCGACGGAACCACCCCCAGAATTTTTTTCGTCGTGCCGCTTGACGCTAGAAAAAATGCACAAAGGCGTCAAGCCCTCACCTTCTGGCGCTTGCCGACATCTGGTAACGCGTGACACACTCGCCGCGGATTCCCCGATCACGGAGGGTTCGCCAGGTGCAGATGGATGGAGAGCTCCGCGAGCGGCTCGCCGGCATGATCGTCAAGGCCACGGACGGCGCGGTCGACCCGGCCGAGGTGATGGCCGGGCGGACCCGGCTGAGCGATCTCGGCGTCACCTCGCTCGCCTACCTGCGGCTGATCGACGCGGTGGAGGCCGAGTTCGGGGTGCAGCTCGAACCTGCCACCCTGGACGGCCTCGACGAGCTGGTGGACTACGTACGGCTGCACGGCTGACCCGCCCGGCATGGCTGAACCGGTCGGCGCGCCGCTCACCGCCCCCCTCACCTGGGGCCAGCAGGACATCTGGCGGGCCGTCCTCGCGGCCGAGCCACAGGACCACTACCTGACCATCGGCCGCGTGTTCGACGCGCCCAGGAAGCGGCCCGTCACCGTGGAGCGCGCCGCCCAGGCCCTCGACCGGCTGGTCGCCAGGCACGAGTCCCTGCGCACCCGGCTCACCGGACCGCGCGACGCGCCGCTGCAGCTGATCTTCCCCGAGGCGCGGCCCGCCTTCGAGGTGACCGGGGACGAGCCGGCCCAGCAGGTGTGCGACCGGCTGGCCGCCGTGCCGTTCCGGTACGCGGAGGAGTGGCCGTTGCGGGTGGCGTTCGTGACGGAGGGAGGACACGTACGCCAGGTCGTCCTGGTCCTCAGCCACCTCGCCGCCGACGGCCACGCGGCCGACCTCGTCGCCAAGGACTTCCGGCTGCTCCTGCTGCGCGACTCCCTGCCGCCCCCGCAGGGCCCGGTCCCCAGGGAACTGGCCGCCTGGCAGGGCTCGGCCGAGGGCCTGCGCCTGTCGCGCGAGACCATCGCCGCCTGGCTCGCCGAGCACGCCCGCCTCGACCCGGTCCCGCCGCCGTCCCACCCGCCGGACCGGCCCCGGTTCGTGGAGGTCACCCTGCGCTCGCCCGCCCTCGACGGCGCCGCGCAGGACGTCGCCGCCCGCAACCGGGTCAGCTCCTCCACCGTGCTGCTGGCGGCCGCGATGCGGCTGGCCGGCGGGCTCACCGGGCAGCGGTTCCACGGGATGCGGGTGATCGTGAACAACCGGTTCGCGGCCGGCCGCCGCGACGTGGTGGGCACGATCTCGCAGGAGGCGCTCGTGGTGCTCGACCTCCGTACGGAGTCGTTCGACGCGCTGGTACGCCAGGCGTGGGGGAGCGCGCTGCGCGCCTACCGGCTGGCCCAGTACGACCCGCGCGCGATGGCGGAGGCGGTCGGCGCCGCCGGGCCGGGGATCAGGTCGTTCGGCTGCTTCAACGACCAGCGGCTCGTGCAGGAGGACGGGGCGCCGCGCGCGTCCGTACCAGGGGTGACGGAGGTGACCAGGACGGACGCGATGGACCGCAACATCTGCGACTTCCGCGTGCACGTCGGCGGCGAGCCCGGCCGGATGGAGGTGTCGTGTTACGCCGACACCGCGCTGCTGCCGCCGCCGGACGCCGAGCGTTACCTGCTCGACCTGGAGAAGCTGGTGGTGGGGGAGGCCCGGTCATGAGCCTGTACGCCACGGCGACGTCGTGCGCGCAGGGCGAGGCGCTGCGCTTCCGCCTGCTCGGCGAGGGCGGCGGACCGGTCAGGGTGGAGGACGTGCCGTCCGGGCGGACCGTCCTGGAGGGCGCCGCCGCGCCGGGGCCGTACTGGACGCTGAAGGTCGGGGCGGACTGGCCCAGCTCGCTCTACCGAGCCGTCTACCACGAAACTTCGGCATATTTCGTCGTACGCAGTGTCGTGCCCGCTTCGCCCATTCTGGTGTCGATCCCGTTCCCCACCTGGGAGGCGTACAACCGGCCCGGCGTCCCCGGCGAGGGCCTCTACCAGTCGGAGCAGCCCGACCGCGCCGTCAAGGTCACCTTCGACCGGCCGGGAGCCGGGCCGCAGGTCGAGGAGTGGGAGCTGGGCCTGCTCCGCTGGCTCGCGCCGGCCGGCTACACCGTCGACTACTGCTCGGCCCTCGACCTGCACGGCGCCCCCGCCCGCCCGGCCCCCGACCCTCGTGAGGGGCTCGGCCCGCATGGAGGTCTCGACCTGCTGAGCCGCTACCGGCTGCTGGTCGTCAACGGGCACGACGAGTACTGGTCGTGGGAGATGCGGGACGCGGCCGAGGAGTTCGCCCGCCGCGGCGGCAACATCGCCATCTTCTCCGGCAACACCTGCTGGTGGCAGGTCCGTTTCGAGGACGACCTGCGGACCATGGTCTGCTACCGCGACGCCGTCGCCGACCCGCTGGCCGCCACCGACCCGGGCCGCGTCACCGTCGAATGGCCCAGCGAACCCGTCAACCGCCCGGAGAACCTCCTGACCGGCCTGTCCTTCAGGAACGGCGCCGGCTGCTGGGTCGACTCGCGGGTCATGGCCGAGGAGTCCTACACCGTCCGCTTCGCCGGGCACTGGGTGTTCGAGGGCGCCGGGCTGGCCGACGGCGACACCTTCGGGCGGGGGGCGATCGGCTACGAGACGGACGCCGCCGACCTCGACTGGGTGGACGGCGTTCCCCGGGCCTCCGGCCGCGACGGCGCGCCTCCGTCGCTCGTGGTGCTCGCCACCGCCGACCTCGCCCACTGGCGCCGCTACGGCAGGGCCGGGGCGGCCACCATGAGCGTGCACCGCCTCGGCGCGGGCACCGTCTTCAACGCGGGCACCATCAACTGGGGCAACACCCTGCACGACCCGGCGCTGGCCCGCATCACCCGCAACGTCCTCGACCGCCTCTCCCAACCCCCGCCCGGACCCGCCTGGGAACCGATCGGCCCCGCCCCCCGGCCCACCCCGCCCGCGCCCGTGCGGGCCGGACCTCCAGCCGCGGAGGCTTGGCCCGTGACCGTCCCGGACCGTGCCCGCGGATCGTCGGGGGTGCCGGGGGAATCCCCGGCCATCCTTGGGGAGACGCCGGGTTCAGGGTCCCGGAGCGTGCCTGGGGAAACGCCGGCTGCCTCGTCCCCGCGCGCCGGTGGTGTCCGGGCGTTGGTGTGTTGTGAGGGCCGGCTCTTCGCCGCCTGCGCGGACGGCACGCTCGCGTACCGGGATATCTCCGGTCAGAACCTCCCGTGGCGAACGATCGACGAGACCGACGCGATCGCCCTGGCCGCTCCAAGGGAGGCGCACGGCGGCCCGCCCGCCGGTCTCTACGGCGTCGCCCCCGACGGCACGATCCGCTACCGAGACCCCGTGCCGGGCCCCGCACCCTGGCAGGACGCCGGCCGGGCACCCGAGGGCACCACCGGACTGGCCGCCGCCGACGAGGCACTGTTCGCCGTCACCACCGCGAACGAACTCTGGCACCTCCCCATCCGGCGGCTCCCCGCTCACGACTGGACCCCGATCGGCCCAGCACCCGGCGCGACGACCGGCCCAGGGAGCGGCCCAGGGAGCGGCCCAGGGAGCGGCCCAGGGAGCGGCCCAGGGAGCGGCCCAGGGACGCTGGCCGCGATGAACGGCAGGCTGTTCGGCGTCGCGGGCGACCGTATCCTCACCCGATCGGTGAACCGCCACGACATGCCCTGGGCGGATCTGGGCCCCGCGGCCGGACACAACGTCCTCGCCGCCGCGTCCGGCCGCCTCATCGGCGCGGGCCCCGACGGCATCCTCCGCTGGCGGCCGATCGCATGACCATGACCGGGCACGCGCGGCCGGTGGTGGTCCGCGGGTGAGGGCCGGGCGCGGGTGCTCTCCGGGGCCGGGTCAGGCGCGGTCGCTCTCGTACGCCAGCCACTGCGCGAACGTGTGCAGCCCGTAGTCCAGCGTCACCCCGGCCCGCCACCCCAGCTCCACGCCCGCCCGCTCCACGTTGACCAGCGGCCCGCCGGGACTCTCCGACGTCTCCATGTGAACCGGCCGCACCGCCTTGGACACCGCCTCGGCCAGCTCCCGCATGCGCCACCGCCGCCGCCCCGCGACGTTGTACACCCGCCCCGCGACGCCCTTCTCCAGGGCCGCCAGGACCGCCTGAGCCACGTCCCGCACGTGCACGAGCTGCACGGGAGGGCCGTCGACGGGCGCCGGACGGTTGAGCGACGAGCGCAGCACCAGCTCCGCCACCGCCCCGCGCTGGGGCATGCCGGGCCCGTACGGCTCGCCGAGCCGCAGCACCACGGAGCCCGGAGCGGCCGACTCGACGGCGCTGAGGGCCCGGGCCAGGGGTGTGGCCGCCGGGTCGACGGGCGTCTCCTCGTCCACCCACTTCCGCGCCGGATAGACGTGGCACGAGCTCAGCAGCACCCCGCCCCGGCCGCCCGCGAAGGCGGCGCGGGCCAGCCGTACCTCCTCCTCGGGGTCCGCGTCCGCGTCCCAGCCGAGCGCGCAGACGTGCACCACGAGTCCGGCGTCGCCCCCGTCGCCCCCGTCGCCCTCGTCGTCCCCGTCGCCGCCGGACAGGCGGAAGCCCCGGTCGGCCAGCGCGTCCGCCACGTGCTGCCGGACGAACGTCGCCGCGCCGCTCACGGCCACCTCCGAGCGCTCGAGAGCGACCGGTGATGCGAGGACGGCCGGGGCGCCCGCCAGCCCCGCCTCGAGGCCGGCCCTGGCGACGTCGTGCAACTCGGGCCACAGCCGGGCGAGCTCGCGCGCCCCGAGCTCGTGGCAGAGCCCGCCGGGGCCCATGGTGGCCAGCGCCTCGTCCACGACCCGCGCGTCCCCGCGCGGCCCGCGGTGGACCACCCCCATCGTGTACGCCGTCAGCCACAGCGGGAAGTGCGGCCCCGCACCCGCCTGGTTCCGCAGCGAGCCCGCGTCGATCCCCAGGCCCGCCAGGTAGTCGTCGCAGCGCAGGTCCCGCCACCGGCCGGACTCCGGCACGCGTACCGCGCACTGGGCCACGCCGCGCTTGAAGAACGGGATCACCGGCAGCCGGTCGAGCACCCGCTCCTCGCCGGCATCGGCCGGCGGGTCGTCGGCGAAGAAGCACGGGGAGCGGCGCACCCCCTGGAAGTCGTTCTCCACCAGGCTGGCCAGGTCCTCGTGCTCGGCCAGGTTCGGCACCGCCACGTACACCGGCACCCCGGCCTGGCGCAGGTAGCGGCCCATGAGCACGTCGTCGGGCCAGGTCTCGCCCCGGCCGCCGGCCCATTCCACGTATCCCGCGGCGACGTGCCTGGGCAGCAGCAGCGCCGCCACCGGTGTGTACTCGCCCGCCCCGCGCACCCAGCGTGCCCCGGCCAGCGCGCCCATCCGCACGGCGGCGCCGTTGCGCGAGTTCCAGAACGCGAACAGGGCCAGCGCGGCGCCCGGCATGGCGCGCGCGGCGCGTTCGGCGCGCTCGAAGAACCGGCCGGACAGGGCCATGTCGTCGTGCAGCAGCACGTGGTGAGTGGCGTGCTCGGGGATGCTCGACCAGGCCAGCAGCGAGGTGCGGAACGCCGAGGGCCTGCCCGCGGGATCGGGGTCGGTCACCACGTCCAGGACGTCCCCGGCCAGCCGGGCGGCCGCCTCCCTGCGCCGGGGATGCGCCATCACCGCACCGGTCAGCCGCACGTCCCCTTCCGGATCAGCGCCGCCGGGGTGCCGCGCGCCGGAGGGCGGGCCGCCGGACGGCTTCAGGCGCCCAGGCATGCGCCGACCGCGAGCTCGTCCGACTCCAGCAGGTCGAGGGCGTCGCGCCGCTCGCCGCCCTCCCACTGGACCTCGCGCACCACCAGCAGCCCCGACCCGCACGCCACCAGCATCCCGCCGGTGCCGGTCGACCAGACGGGCGCGAGCACCGTGCCCGCGGGCTCCGCCCCGGCGACCGGCCCGCCGTGCTCGATGAGGTCGGCGCTGTGCACGTACAGCCGCCGTCCCGCCACGGACGTGAACGCGCCCGGGTAGGGGGCCGCCAGAGCGCGCACCCAGTCATAGAGGTCGGAGGCGGGCCGCGACCAGTCGATCACGCCGTCCTCCGGCCGCCGTTTCTCCCACCACGACCCGCCGGGCTCCTGCGGCCGCGCCACCACCCGCCCGTCCAGCAGCAGCGGGATGTACGTCGCCAGCAGGTCGATGTTGATCTCGGTGACCTTGCGGTACACCGCGGTGACGTCGTCGCGCCGGCTGACGGTGAACTCCCGCTGCGCGATCAGGTCACCGGTGTCGGCGCCCTCGTCCAGGAAGAAGAGGCTGACCGCGCTCGTGGCGAGCCGCTTGATGATCGTCCACGGCAGCGCGGCCCGTCCCCGCCCCTCGGGCAGCCGGGTGGGGTGCAGGCCGATCGACCCCCTCGGGCAGGCCGACAGCAGCGGCTCGCGGACGAGCTGCGACCATCCCGCGATGACGAACAGGTCCATGTCCTTGACCCGCTCGTAGGCCTGGCCGTCGTTGATGTCGTCCGTCTCCAGCAGCGGGATGCCGTGCTTGTCCGACGCCTCGCGCAGCGGCGCGTAGCCGGAGCGGTGGCTGAGCCGCGGCGGGTAGCCGATCAGGAGCGACGGCGGTGTGCCCTGCGCGACCAGCACGTCCACGGCCGGGGCGGCGAACTCCATGCCGGTGGCGAACGCGAACGTCTTCACAGGACCTCCCTCAGCACCCCGAACGCCTCGGCGTGGGCGACGCCGATCTCCGCCCCGCGCAGCGTGGCCAGCGCCGTCACCGACTCCTCGCTCCTGATGTGCGGCGAGGGCCGGTGCTGGCTCTTGTAGCCGCGCAACGCGTCGAGCTTGCTCCGCAGGTGGGCGCCGATGTCGCAGTACGCCGTCGAGCGCGGGATCGGCTCCGATGCCCACTGGATCTTCGACATTTCGTACATGAGGACGTTGGGCACCAGCCACTTGCCGAACTGCGGCGCGATCGGCCGGGCCGCGGCGAAGGCGGCGTGGAACACCGCGCAGTGGTCCTGGTCGTAGTCGGCGAAGCTGGGCAGCAGCAGCAGGTCGGGCCGCCGCTCGTTGAGCGCCTGCTCGAACAGGTCGACCAGTTCCCTGCGCGGCAGCGTGTCGAGCCGCTCGGTCAGCCCGCGGTCCCCGTACGCGATCTCGTAGGTGAAGCCGAGCAGCTCGCGCACGGTCTCGATCTCGTCGAGGCGCTGGCCGTAGGTGGTGGCCCCGTCGAGCCCGTAGTGGCGCATGCCGTCCACGGCCAGGTACAGGACGTGCACCTCGGCTCCGGCGTCGGCCTGCGCCGCCATCAGGCCGCCGCAGCCCAGAACCTCGTCGTCGGCGTGGGGGGAGATCACCAAGACGCGGTCAAAGCGGCGCATTCACTGCCCTTCGGTCCTCTCTGGCACGGTAATAGTCGGCGGTGCTCAGGATCAGCTCGTCGAGCGGGATCCGGGGCCGCCAGCCCAGGTCGGTGGCCGCCCTGAGCGCGGGGATCTTGTGGAACGACTCGGCCTCCGCGTAGTGGGGGCCGTGCACGCTCCTGCCGTCCACCCTGACGATGGGGGAGGGGCTGGCGAGCAGGCTCTTGACGCGTTCCGCCAGATCCATGATGGTGACGGCGTTGGCGGGGTTGCCGACGTTGATGATGACCTCGTCGCCCCGCAGCGCCAGGTCCATGTACCCGGTGAGGAAACCCGTCAGGTCGCCCGCCGCGATGAACGCCCTGACCTGGTCCCCGCCCGCGAAGACGGTGATGGGCCGCCCGGCCAGCGCCTGCTGCACGAACGTCGGCATCACGAACCCGCCGGCCCGCGACTGCCGCGCCCCGGCCACGTTGAACGGCCGGATGACGATCCCGCGCAACCCGTGCCTGCGACTGTTGCAGACCATCGCCTCGGCCAGGGTCTTCGCGACCGCGTACTCGATGCGCGTGTTGTACTGCGTCGGGACGACGATGTCGTCCTTCTCGTCCAGGACGCCGCTGCGGCCGTACACCTCGGCGGAGCTGAACACGCACAGCGGCGCCCCGGCGTTCATGCACGCTTCGATGACCGGCGCGGTGCTCCCGATGATGTCGTGGCCGAGCCGTCCCGCCCGGGACAGGATGCTGGCCGGGCCCACGTAGGAGGCGGCGTGGATGACCCGGTCCACGCCCGCGAAGTCGCCGCCCGCGGCCAGGTAGTCCTCGACGCGCTCCCGGATGACGGCGCATCGGGGGTCGGCGTCGTAGTCCTCGCCGTCGATGACCGCGCCGGCGTTCGAGTCGATGATCCGTACGCGGTGGCCGGCCGCGAGGTAGGCGTCCACGAGATGAGAGCCGATGAAACCGAGACCGCCGGTGATGACGACTTCGCCACCTGGTGCTCGCACGGACCCGCCTTTCCCGCTCGAGGAAAACGGTCACACGGGGCTATGTAGCCCCTTTGTCATCTAGGCGGGATTAAAACAGTTTTCGCCCTTCTTGTCACCCATGGCCACAACTTTTCACCGGGCCGGGGACCGGCACGTCCAGGCGGCTATGTCGTGCCCCAGACGGGTGTGCCGGGGTCGGGTGGAGGAAGGGCCCGGAGGAGGGCGGCCACGCTCTCCCAGTCGGCCATCGTGACGCTGCCGGACATCGCCCGCAGCCGCATGGCGATCTCGTGGTGCGCGGAGTGGAACACGTCGATGCCCTCCATGACCTGCCCCGTGACCGCTTCGTACCCCATGCCGCCGCCCTGGCCCTTGAAGAAGGTCACGCCCTCCTTGCCGTCGCCCCAGAAGTCGCCGATGGCGTCGAGTTCCTCCCCCATCAGCGTGACGAACGCGGCGAACTCGCCGGCCTCGAGTTCGAACGCCTCCGCCGACGATTCGATCCCCGGTCGGTCGATCTCCATGTGGTCCTCTCAGCGCGCGGGTTTGTGAGCCATGGCGAAGTACACCAGCGTCCTGCCGATGGTCTCCTTCCAGGTGGGGGCGAGCTCGGCGCCCGTCTCCCCGCTCAGAACGTCGTACGTGGGGCCGTAGCCGATCGATCCCCCGGCCAGCCGGCTCAGGAAGTACTGCACGTCGGGGTTGGCGCTCACCCTCTTCATCAGGGGCGCCGCGGCGTCGAACACGCCGTAGAAGGCGACCGACGCGGCGAACTCCTTCAGCGCCCGCGTCGCGTTCTCCTGGAACGATCCGACGTCCTCGCCCCGCAGCGCCTTGACCCCCGCCACCACCGACACGTCGCCGACCGCGAAGACGGCGCTGCCGAGGGAGTACTCCGTCAGCTTGCTCAGCACGATCCTGGCGATGCTGTGCTCCAGCAGCTTCGCCAGCATGCCCGCCTGCGCCCGGCGCATGAGGAACTGGGTGACCTGGTACGCCGCTCCCGCCTGCCAGGGAAAGGTGGCGATGTAGACGAAGCTGGCGAAGTTGGCCATGGCGAGCGTCTCGTACGTGCGCCGCGCCGCCTCGATCACGTCGGCGAACTCCTCGCAGGCCGAGGCGTTCTGCCGGCAGCGGCGGGCGAGCCTGGCGGCGTATCCCGCGCTCTCGTCCGCGGGATACAGATCGGCGGTCACGGCCCGCTTGTAGGCGTCCACCCCGTCACCGCCGTTGCGCCGCCAGACGGCCTCGGCCGCGGGGAAGGTGCGGTGCGGGCTCCGCTCGATGCGGTCGGCGAGCCGCCTCCAGACGGCGGCGGCCTGGCGGGCCTTGGCGGGGTCACCTTTCGGATAGTCGACGGCGAGCATCTGGGAGACGAAGCCGGCCAGACCGAGGGTCCCGAAAGCGAGGATGCCCGCGCGGCCGAAGTTGAGCTTCAACGTCGACGACCCCCGCGGGGGTCGTCCCGCGTGCCGTCGTCCAGCGGCGTGCCGGCGAGGAACGGAGTCACCAGGTCGGCCGCCGCCTGCTCGGCGTCGCGTGCCGCCTCGCCCGCCGCCTCCAGGATGGCCTCCGCCAGCGCGTCCGAGCCGAGGCGCATGGCACGCGGGTCGATGGTGAGGCCGGTGAGCCCGCCGGTCTGTGAGGTCTCGGCGACCACGCGTCCCTGCGCCGCCTCGCCGCGGCCCCTGACCGCGGTGACCTGTTCGTTCAGCCGCTCCAGCGCCGCCACGTCCTCGTGGTAGCCCTTGAGCAGCCTCCCGAGCTCCTGATTTCCTGCCGCGTCGAGAGGCTCCGCCGGTGGTGTCATCCCCGTCTCCTGGCTCACAACCCTGCCTTGGCACGTCGCTGCTGTCATTGACGATCTTCTACCTTATCCACAAACAAAGCCGGACATATATGGACGTCCCGGACCTTTTGCGTTGGCCGTCCGCCGGACGGCGGCGCGTGAACCCCGGCGGGCACGGCGCCTCGCCTATCCTGGTCGCCTACGCTGACCTTGGGAGACATCGCCGATGTCCATGGAGCTCGACCTCGTGCCCAGCGGCCTCGCGCGGGTCATCGACGAGCTGCCGCTGGTCGACCACCACGTGCACGGCGCCACCACCCGCGACCTGCCGCGCAGGGCGTTCGAGGAGATGATCGGCGAGTCCGACCGGCCGGTTCCCGAGTGGATGACCCGCTTCGACTCCCAGCTCGGCCACGCGATCCTGCGCCACTGCGCGCCCGTGCTCGGCCTCGGCCCGCACTGCGCGCCGGAGGAATACCTGGCCAGGCGGGCCAGGCTCGGCACCGGCGAGGTCAACCGGCTGCTGCTGACGGCCTGCGGCGCCGGGCACTTCCTCGTCGAGACCGGCTACCGCGGCGACGAGCTCCTCGGGCCTGCCGGCATGGCCGAGGCCAGCGGCTCGCCCGCCGACGAGGTGGTGCGGCTGGAGACCGTGGCCGAGCAGGTCGCCGCCGCCGGATGCGAGGCGGGCGCATTCGCCGGCCGGTTCGCGGAGGCCCTGTGGGAGCGCACCCGCACGGCGCGCGGGCTCAAGACCATCGTCGCCTACCGGCACGGCCTCGACTTCGACCCCGGCCCGCCCTCGCCCGCGGAGGTCGCCGAGGCCGCCGGGCGCTGGTTCGCCGGGGGAGGCGGGCGGCTGGACGATCCCGTGCTGCTGCGGCACCTGATCTGGGCCGGGCTCGACCGAGGGCTGCCCCTGCAGTTCCACATCGGCTACGGCGACCCCGACATCGACCTGCGCCGCTCCGACCCGCTGCTGCTGCGCGGCCTCATCGAGCGGGCCGAGCCCACCGGGGTGCCGCTGATGTTGCTGCACTGCTACCCCTACCACCGGCACGCGGGGCTGCTGGCGGAGGCGTACCCGAACGTCTTCTTCGACGTGGGGCTCGCCGTCACCCACACGGGGGCGCGGAGCACGGCGCTGGTGGCCGAGAGCCTGGAGGTGGCGCCGTTCTCGAAGGTGCTCTTCTCCTCCGACGCCTGGGGCCCGGCCGAGCTGCACCTTCTCGGAGCCCTGCTGTGGCGGCGGGCGATGGCACGCGTGCTGGGCGGGTTCGTGGCCGAGGGGGAGTGGTCGGCCGCCCAGGCGGCGCGGGTCGCCTCGATGATCGGCGTGGAGAACGCCCGCCGCGTCTACGACCTGGGCCCCGGCACGTGAACCGAGCACCGGACAGACAACGCGACAATGACGAAACCGCCGCGAAGCCTTAGGCTCGGCGGCGATGGACCTCGAAAGCTTCCGCCCCGGTTCCGGCCTGCTCGAACCCCGCGCGGCCCTCCGTTCCGACGCCCCAGCCGTCGACCTCAACGGCACGTGGCGCTTCCGCCTCTCGCCCGCGGCCGACGTCCCCGACGACTTCGCCCGGCCCGACTACGACGACGCCGGCTGGCACGACCTGCCCGTCCCCAGCCACTGGCCGCTGCACGGCCACGGCGCCCCCGCCTACACCAACGTCTCCTACCCGTTCCCCGTCGACCCGCCCCGGGTGCCCGGGGAGAACCCAACGGGCGACTACCGCCGCGCGTTCGACCTGCCCGAGGGGTGGACGGGCGGCCGGCTGCGGTTCGAGGGCGCCGAATCCTTCGCCAGGGTCTGGCTCAACGGCCACGAGCTGGGCTTCTGGACGGGAAGCAGGGTGCCGGCCGAGTTCGACGCCGGCCCGTGGCTGAAGCCGGGACGCAACGTGCTCGCCGTGCGCGTGCACCAGTGGTCGGCCGCGAGCTACCTGGAAGACCAGGACATGTGGTGGCTGCCGGGCATCTTCCGCGACGTCACGCTCACCCGCTCCACCGCCGACGTCTTCGTGCACGCCTCCTACGCCGACGGCCGTGGCACGCTCCGCTTCGACGGCGAGGGCACCCTGAGCGTTCCCGAGCTCGGCGTGGCAGGGCTGGAGCCGGGCGCCGAGATCACGGTCGAGGCGGAGCCGTGGACGGCCGAGACACCCCGCCTGTACGACGCGGTGCTGGCCTGCCCCGGCGAGTCCGTGCAGCTGCGCGTCGGCTTCCGGACGATCTCCATCGCGGACGGCGTGCTCCTCGCCAACGGCCGCCCGCTGCTGCTCAAGGGCGTCAACCGGCACGAGTTCCACCCCCGGCACGGCCGCGCGGTCACCTACGAGACGATGCGCGAGGACGTGCTGCTGATGAAGCGGCACAACGTCAACGCCGTCAGGACCAGCCACTACCCGCCGCACCCCGCCTTCCTCGACCTGTGCGACGAGCTGGGCCTGTGGGTGATCGACGAGTGCGACCTCGAGACCCACGGCTTCGGCCAGGTCGGCTGGCACGGCAACCCCACCGACGACCCCCGCTACGCCGACGCGCTGCTCGACCGCATGCGCCGCATGGTCGAACGGGACAAGAACCACCCCAGCGTCATCATGTGGTCGCTCGGCAACGAGGCTGGCGTCGGCAGGAACCTCGCCGTCATGGCCGGCTGGACCCGCGAGCGCGACCCGTCCCGCCCGCTGCACTACGAGGGCGACCGTTCCTGCGCGCACACCGACGTCTACTCGCGCATGTACGCCTCCCACGCCGAGGTCGAGGCCATCGGCCGCTACGAGGAGGAGGCGCTCGACGACCCCGGCCAGGACGCGCGGCGGCGGGCCATGCCGTTCCTGCAGTGCGAGTACGCCCACGCCATGGGCAACGGGCCCGGCGGGCTGGCCGAGTACCAGGAGCTGTTCGAGCGTTACCCGCGGCTGGCCGGCGGGTTCGTCTGGGAGTGGATCGACCACGGGCTCGAGCACCCCGACCACGAGTACGCCTACGGCGGCGACTACGGCGAGCCCGTGCACGACTCCAACTTCGTGATCGACGGGCTCGTGTTCCCCGACCGCACACCGTCCCCCGGGCTGCTCGACCTGAAGAAGGTGTTCGAGCCGGTCCGGTTCGAGTTCGGCGACGGGGTCGTGCGGATCGTCAACGGATACGGCTTCCGTGACCTGTCCCACCTGGAGTTCGTCGCCTCCGTGGAGGTGGAGGGCGAGACCGTCGCCGAGCACCGGCTCGACGTGCCCGCCGGCGGCGGCGAGTGCAAGGTGCCCGGCGCGAGCGGCCCCGACGGCGAACGGTGGCTGACCGTGCGCGCCGTGCTCGCCCGCGACGAGCCGTGGGCGCGGGCCGGCCACGAGGTCGCGTGGGGTCAGGCGCTGCTCGTCCGGCACCCCGCCCGCTTCGAACGGCCGGCCGCCGCGCTCGTGCACGGCGGCACGGAGATCACCGCCGGCGACTGCGCGTTCGACGCCGCCTCGGGCCGGCTCGTCCGGCTCTTCGGGATCGACGTCGAAGGCCCGCGGCTCGACCTGTGGCGGCCGCCCACCGACAACGACAGGTACGGCGGGCTCGAAGGCGCCTGGCGCGGGCTCGGCCTGCACCGGCTCACCCACCGGGTCGACGCGGTCAAGCAGGGCGACGAGCTGACCGTGCGCACCCGGGTCGCGCCCGCGGCCACCGACCACGGGATCTGGGCGACCTACCGGTGGACGTTCGACGGCGGGCTCCGGCTGCTCCTCGACATCGAGCCCACCGGCGACTGGCGCGACCCGATCCCGCGGCTCGGCGTCACCATGTCGCTGCCCCGCACCTTCGACCGGGTCACGTGGTTCGGGATGGGGCCCGGTGAGGCGTACCCGGACACCGGGCTGGCCGCCCGCATGGGCCGCTGGTCGGCCACGATCGACGAGCTCCAGACGCCGTACGTCCAGCCGCAGGAGAACGGCCACCGGGCCGAGGTGCGGTGGGCCGACTTCGGCGGGTTCAGGGTCACGGGGGATCCCGTGTTCGGGATGACGGCGCGGCCGTGGAGCAACGACGCGCTGACCCGCGCCCGCCACCGGCCCGACCTGGTGGCGGGCGACCGCGTCCACCTCCACCTGGACCTCGCGCACCAGGGCATCGGCACCGCCACCTGCGGCCCAGGGGTGCTGCCCGCGTACGAGCTGCGGGCCCGCCGGTCGACGCTCCGGATCCGCTTCGACCGGACCTGACCCCGGCGGGCCGGGTCCCGCACGCCGCGGGACCCGGCCCTCGCACCCGGACCTGACGACGGCAGGCCGGGCCACCGTCGCCGAGCACCCGCGAGACGGCCCGGACCGGCCGAGCCTGACCAGGCCGGCCGGTCCGGGACGGGGTCGTCAGGCGGGCACGGTGAGGATCGTGCCCGCGCCGACCGTCAGCCCGCCCTCGCGGATCGCGAAGCCGAGCCCGGGCTCCAGCGCCACCGCCTTGCCCAGCTCCACCGCCACCTCGACCGTGTCGCCGGGCTGCGCCGGCTCGGGCAGCGCCAGCTCGCCGGGCACGTCGGTCGTGCGCACGTAGAACTGCGGCCGGTACCCGGACACGACCGGCCTGCGCCGCCCGCCCTCCTCGGCGGTCAGGAGGTAGACGCGGGCGGTGAACGACGAGCGGGCCCGCTGGCTGCCCGGCTCGGCCAGCACCATCCCCCGCCGCACCTGCTCGCGGCGCACTCCGCGCAGCAGCACGGCGGCGTTGTCGCCGGCCTCGCCCCGCTCCATCGTCTTGCCGAACGTCTCCACGCCCGTCACGACGGCGCCGAACCCCTCGCCGAACCCGACGGCCTCCACCGTGTCGCCCACGCGCACCGCGCCACGCTCGATGGCGCCGGTGACGACCGTGCCGCGGCCGGTGACCGTCAGCACGTTCTCCACCGGCATGAGGAACGGCGCGTCGACGTACCGCACCGGCACGGGGATGTGCTCGTCCACCGCCGTGAGCAGCGCGTCGACCGAAGCCGTCCAGACCGGGTCGCCCTCCAGCGCCCGCAGCCCGGACACCCGCACCATCGGGACGCCGTGGTAGCCCTGCCCGGTGAGCAGGTCCTGCAGCTCCAGCTCCACCAGGTCGAGCAGCTCCGGGTCGGCGCCGTCGGCCTTGTTGACGGCCACCACCAGGTGCTCGACGCCGACCCGCCTGGCGAGCAGCACGTGCTCCCTGGTCTGCGGCATGATCCCGTCGTGCGCGGACACGACGAGGATCGCGCCGTCGAGCTGCGCCGCCCCCGTGATCATGTTCTTCACGTAGTCGGCGTGCCCCGGCATGTCCACGTGCGCGTAGTGCCTGGTGGCGGTCTCGTACTCGACGTGCGAGATGTTGATCGTGATCCCCCTGGAGGCCTCCTCCGGGGTCCTGTCGATCCGCTCGAACGGCGTGAACGTCGCCTGCCCCCGCGCGGCGAGCACCTTGGTGATCGCTGCGGTCAGCGTGGTCTTGCCGTGGTCGACGTGGCCCATCGTGCCGATGTTGAGGTGCGGCTTGTTGCGCACATAGGCCTGCTTGGCCATGATTCCCTCTCTTGAGACTCCCGAGCTTCGTGACCCGTCAGGGCCGGTCGACCTCCCCCCGCCGGGTCACTTCAGGACGAACGGGAAGAGGTCAGCGCTCCAGGCCGTCGCAGGCACGCTCGAACGCGCCCGCCGGCAGGGCGGGCGTCGTCAGGTGAGCGCGCGGGAACATGCGGAACATAGTGCGTGGATCAGCACGGGAAGGCAACACATTATTCCCGTGCGCCCGTCGCCGGTCAGCTGGGCCTGAGCCGGTGGGCCAGGTCGAGCCAGCGGGTGACGTCGGAGGCGGAGTGGTGCCGGATGGCCCAGTCCACCAGGCGCAGGCTCATGTGCGCCCAGCAGGTCAGCGCCGTGCCGGCGAGCGGGTCAGGGACGTCGGCCAGCAGGTGGGGCGCGCGGGCGGCCAGGTCGAAACGGAGCGTGACCAGGTCGAGATCGGCGTCGCCGCGGACAGCGCCGTCCCAGTCGATCACGCCGGTGACCGTCCCCGCCGCGTCCACCAGCACGTTCTCGGGATGGAAGTCGGTGTGCACCAGATCGTCGCCCTCAAGGGTGTCGGGGAACGCCTGGCCGATCTCCTCCACCTCGTCGAGCAGCCGCCGCGTCCGGCTGTCGTAGGCGCGCAGCGGCCCGTGCAGGCAGAACCCGGGCCCGTCCGCCCGCAGGTACAACCGGAGCCCCGGCAGGCCGGATCGGCCCGCGAGCACGCCACGGCACCGCCGGTTGATCTCGATCATCGAACGGACCGTCTCCGCCGTGGGCGCGTGCGCGGGCGCGCCGGGCAGCAGCTCCTGGACGACGAGCGGCGGATGGACCAGCTCGTACGCGGGAGCGGGAACGCCCGCCGCCCGCGCCACCTCCAGAAGCTCGCTCACGTCGGGACCACGGGTGAGCACCGACCGGTGGCCGTCCGGCCAGCGGACGTACGCCGCGCCGACCTGGCCACCGGGACAAGGGCCCTCGTAGGCGAGCGGGACGGGCAGCCGGTCCAGATATTCGGTGACGTCGAGGCGGGGCACAGGGGAGAACGTCATGGGGTTCCTCACGTAGACCAGGGGTCAGTATGCCGGGCGAACCCCGGCCCGGCCGTCGTGGACCGCCGCCGGGCTCACGGGCGGGCGGCCCTCTGCTTGGGGCGCGGGCACAACGGAACCCCCGCCGTTCGTCGGATAGTCCGAAGAAGGGGGAATGGTGCTGCTCTACGGTTCGGATATGGCGCGTCTCACCCTGGATGATCTCTACCGCTTCGCCGTCCCCTCCGATCCCTGCCTGCGCCCCGACGGCGGCGCGGTCGCGTACACGCTGACCACCGCCGACCGGGACGCCGACGAGAACCGTACGGAGATCTGGCTCGCCGCCCCCGGCGCCGCGCCGCGCAGGCTGGCCGGCGGGAGCGCGGCCCGGTGGTCGCCGGACGGGCGGACGCTGGCGTTCCTGCGGCCCGTGGACGGCAGGCCGCAGATCCACCTGCTCCCCATGGACGGCGGCGAGCCGGCCCCGCTCACCTCGGCGGCGCTGGGAGCGGGGGCGCCGCGATGGTCGCCGGACGGCACCCGCATCGCGTTCAGCGCCCCGGTGGGGCCCGGCGGGCAGGCCCCCGACCCGGACGCGCCCGTGGTGACCGACCGGCTGGAGTACAAGGCGGACGGCACGGGACTGCTGCGCGGGATGAGCGCCCACCTGTTCGTGGTGGAGGTGGCGAGCGGGGAGACGGCCCAGGTCACCGAGGGCGACTTCTTCGCGGGGGAGCCGTCGTGGAGCCCCGACGGGACGCGGCTGGCGTTCGTCGCGGACATGGAGGCCGACCGCGACCTGGAGGCAGGCGGCGCCGTCCACACCGTGGCGCCCGGCGAGAAGCCGCGGCGGCTGACCGGTCCCGAGCTCATCTGCACCGGCGTGTGGTGGCCGGGCGAGCGGCTGGTCGTCACCGGCGTGAGGGGCGGCCCGGTCGGGCACGTACGGCTCTTCACGCTCAGCCCCGGCGGTGTGCCCGAGGAGGTGGAGACGGGGCTGGACCGCAACGTCATGACCGGCGCCCCCGGCTACCCCGGCGCGGCCCCCGCGCCGCTCACCGATGACGGCGACGACCTGATGTTCTGCGTGCGCGACCGCGGCTGCTCCCACCTCTACCGCGCCACCGGCGAGCGGCTGGTGCCCGAGGAGGCGAGCGTGTCGGGGGCGAGCGTGGCGGCCGGCCGGATCGCGTACGTGGCCGCCACCCCGCACAGCGCCGGCGACGTCTACCTCGGCCGGCCGGGAGAGACCCCGGAGCGGCTCACCGGCCACGCGCTCGACGGCGTCGAACTGTTCACTCCGGCCCGCCGCACGTTCACCGCCCCCGACGGCACCCTCGTCGAGGGTTTCGTGCTCCGGGACGAGAACGCCGCCACCCCCGGCCCGCTCCTGCTCGACGTGCACGGCGGCCCGCACAACGCCTGGGCGCCCGTGCTCGACGGCTTCCACCTCTACCACCAGGCCCTCGCGGCCAGGGGCTGGACGGTGCTCGCGCTCAACCCGCGCGCCAGCGACGGCTACGGTGAGGACTTCTACACCGCGGCCGTCGGCGCGTGGGGGCTGGCCGACGCCCAGGACTTCCTCGCCGCCGTCGACGCTCTGATCGAGGAGAACGTCGCCGACCCCGACCGGCTGGCCGTCACCGGCTACAGCTACGGCGGCTACATGACGTGCTGGCTGACGGGCCACACCGGCCGCTTCAAGGCCGCGATCCCGGGCGGGTGCGTGAGCGACCTGACCAGCCTGGCCGGCACCTCGGACCTGGGGTATGTGATGAAGGTGCACGAATGGGCCGGTGACCTCGCGGCCCAGTCGCCGATCACGTACGTGTCCGAGGTCGGCACGCCCACGCTCCTCCTGCACGGCGAGAGCGACGACCGCTGCCCGGTCGGCCAGTCGGAGCAGTGGTTCGCCGCGCTGCGCGAGCGGCGCGTGCCCGTCCGGCTGGTGCGCTACCCCGGCGCCAGTCACCTGTTCATCCTGAACGGCCGGCCCTCACACCGGTACGACTACAACGAAAGGATCATCACGTGGCTGGAGCAATGGGTCAGCGGCTCCCCGAGCTGATCGCCCAGTACGAGGTGCCCGGCGCGGCGCTGGCGTACCTGCACGAGGGAGAGCTGCACGAGTTCGCCGCGGGCACCCTCAACGCCGCCACCGGCGTCGAGGCGACCCCGGACGCGCTCTACCAGATCGGCTCGGTCACCAAGGTGTGGACCGCCACCCTGCTCATGCGGCTGATCGAGCGCGGCCGCCTGACGCTGGACACCGCCGTGGCGGAGGTGCTGCCGGAGTTCAAGGTCGCCGACGCCGAAGTCACCAAGGCCGTCACCATCAGGCACCTGCTCTCCCACACCAGCGGCATCGACGGCGACCTGTTCCTCGACACCGGCCGCGGTGACGACTGCGTCGAGAAGTACGTCGAGGCGTGCGCCGACCTGGCCCAGAACCACCCGCTCGGCGTCACCCAGTCCTACTGCAACTCCGGGTTCATCGTCGCGGGCCGCGTCGTGGAGCGCCTGACCGGCGACCGCTGGGACGACGCGCTCAGGAAGGAGATCGTCGAGCCGCTCGGCCTCACCCACACCTGCACCCTGCCCGAGGACGTGCTGCGCTTCCGCGCCGCGATGGGCCACGTGGACGGCGGCGCCCCGGCTCCGGCGTGGGGGCTCATGCGCTCGGCCGGCCCGGCCGGGCTCATCTGCGCCCGCCCCGCCGACGTGGTCGCCTTCGCCGGCGCCCACCTGCGCACGGCCGCCGAGGGCGGGCTGCTCGACGACCCGCGGGCCATGTGGGAGCCGCAGATCGACATCCCCAACCCGCACACCCTCGGCAAGCAGTGGGGCATCGGCTGGATCCTGGACGAGTGGGACGGGCAGCTCGTCATCTCCCACGGCGGCAACACCATCGGCCAGCACGCCATGCTCTGGGCCGTGCCCGGCACCGGCACCATCGCGTGCGTCACCGCCAACGGCGGCCACTCGGGCTCCTTCACCCGCGCCGTGGCCGCGGAGCTGTTCGCCGAGCTCGACGGCCTCGCCATGCCCCGGCAGCCGGAGCCGCCCGAGCAGGACGCGGACGTGGACGCCTCCCGCCACACCGGCGTCTACGAGCGGGTGGGCGCCCGCATCACGGTGTCGTCGCGCGACGGGAGGCCCTGGCTGCGGTACGAGGCCACGGGAGCGCTGGCCGCCCTGCAGAAGGAGCCGGAGGAGTGCGAGCTGGTGCCCGTGGACGACGTCACGTTCGTCTGCCGGATGGCCGGCTCGCCCGACTGGACGTCCGTCGTGTTCTACGAGCTGCCCGACGGCTCCCCGTACGTGCACATGGGCGCCCGCGCCACCCCGAAGACCGGCTGAGGGGGCGGCGTGGACCTGCGGGACAGGCCGGGCGAGGCGGCCCGCGCGCACGGCGTGCCCGGGTGAACTCCGTTTTCGTGGATTATCGTGATCGGATGAGGAATCGTCCGCGGGCCAGTCTCGGGCGCATCCTCCACGATCTCGGCACCACGTTGCTCGACGTCGCCGCGTCACCCGGTGACCTCGACACCGAGGTCACCGGCGTGCACATCTACGACCCGCTCGACGAGCTGATCGTCCCGCCCGGCGGGATCCTGCTGGCCGTCGGCGTCCAGCGCGCGGACGACATCTGCGCCCTGATCGAGCGGGCCGGGCAGGCCGCCGGCGTCGTCGTCAAGCTGCCCGTCGACGTGGACGAGCGGGTGCGGGCCGTGGTGCTGGAGACCGGCGTGGCCGTGCTCGGGCTCACCAGGGCGGCCTCCTGGTCGCAGGTGGCCGCCCTGCTGCGCTCGCTGCTGGCCGAGGGCGACCTGGCCGAGCCGGGGGAGGGGCCGCCGGACGACCTGTTCTCCCTGGCCAACGCCGTCTGCGCGCTGCTGGACGCGCCCGTCACGATCGAGGACAGGTCGTCGCGGGTGCTCGCCTACTCCGGCCGCCAGGAGGAGGCCGACCAGGGCCGCGTCGAGACCGTGCTCGGCCGCCAGGTCCCCGACCGCTACCTGCGCATGCTCGACGAACGCGGCTTCTTCAAGCAGCTCTACCAGAGCCGCGAGCCCGTCTACATGGAGCTCGACGACGAGAACGTCATCAACCGGGTCGCCGTCGCGGTCCGCACCGGCGACGAGATCCTCGGCTCCATCTGGGTGGCCGTGCACGAGCCGCTCAGCGAGCAGCGGCAGCGCGCGCTCGCCGACGCCGCCAAGATCGTGGCGCTGCGGCTGCTGCGCGAGCGGGCCGGGGCCGACACCCGGCGGAGGCTCCGCGCCGACCTGCTGTCCACCGTGCTGGCCGGCGGCACCGACGCGGCCGAGGCGGCCGAGCGGCTCGGCATCGCCACCACCCGCCTGTGCGTGCTGGCCGCCCAGCCGACCGGCGACTCCGCCGCCGACCCGGCGCGCGGCGAGAGCGATCGGCAGCGCTTCTGCGACGCGCTCGCGCTGCACGTCGGCGCCATCCATCCCAAGGCCGCCGCCGCGCTCGTCGGCTCCGTCGCGTACGCGGTGCTGCCCCTGCAGCCGGGCGGGCCCGACAGCAGCGGGGAGGAGGCGCGGGCCGTGCGCGTGGCCGAGAGCTTCCTGGCCAGGGTCGGGCCCCGGCACGCCGCCAACATCGGCGCGGGCCGCCTGGCGCTCAACCTGGCGCAGGTCGCCAGGTCGCGCGCGGACGCCGACCGCGCGCTGCGCGTGCTGCGCGCCCGCGGCGCCACCGGCCAGGTCGCCGGGTACACCTCCGTGCACTTCGAGTCGCTGCTGCTCCAGGTCGCCGACGTGGCGGCCGCGGAGGAGCAGACGCCCACCGGCCCCTACCAGCGGCTGCTCGACCACGACGCGGAGCACGGCACCGAGCTGACCGCCACGCTGCGGGCGTACCTGGACGCGTTCGGCGACGTCAACGCCGCCAGCGCCCGGGTCCACGTGCACGCCAACACCTTCCGCTACCGGCTCAAGCGTCTCGTCGAGATCAGCGGCCTCGACCTGTCGGACCCCGACGCCCGGCTCACGGTGATGTTGCAGATGCGGATCTTCGGCCGCTAGCACGAGGCCGCCCGGCTTTTTCGTCACCCGGCACGAAGCACCGGGCCCGGCGAGGGGCGAAGGTGGTGCACACCCCCCACGCTCGACGGGAGTCCCCATGAGAAAACCGGCAGCTGCGGCTCTCACCTCGCTCGCCCTGCTCGCGGCCGCCTGCGGAAGCACCGGCGGCGACGGCGCCGGTGACGGTGCCAGTGATGGTGCCGGTGCCGGCGCGCCGGTCAGGGACGGCACGTTCACCTACGCCATCTCGGCCGACCCCGGCGGCCTGGACCCCGCCATGGGCGTGCTCTCGATCACGAACACCACGCTCTCGCTCGCGTACGACACGCTCGTCACCGCCTCCGACGACGGCGAGATCGTGCCCAGGCTGGCCGAGAAGTGGGAGGTCGAGCCCGACAACGCCACCTTCACCCTGCGCAAGGGCGTCACCTGCTCGGACGGCTCCCCGCTGACCGCCTCCGACGTCGCCGACAGCGTCAACCACATCACCGACCCCGCCACGAAGTCGCCCATCTACGGCGTGCTGGTGCCCACCGGGATGAAGGCCACCGCAGACGACGCGGCGGGCACGGTGACGTTGTCCATGCCGGAGCCGTTCAGCTTCATCCTGGAGAGCGCCCGGTCGTTGTTCATCGTGTGCGGCAAGGGCGTCGACGACCGCTCGCTGCTGGCCCGCGGGACCTCCGGCTCCGGCCCGTACCGGCTGACCGAGGCGGTGCCCAGCGACCACTACACGTTCAAGGTACGCAGGGAGTACGCCTGGGGCCCGGGTGGCGCGACCGCCGCCGACCTGCCCGAGACCGTCGTGCTCAAGGTCGTGCCGAACGAGCAGACCGCCGCCAACCTGCTCGTCTCCGGCACCATCAACGGCGCGACCGTCTACGGCCCCGACCGGGCCCGCCTGGAGGCCACGCCGGGCGTGGTCAAGAAGGTCGTCCCCTTCACCAACGGCCAGTACTTCTACCACCAGGGCGACGACAGGCCCGCGCACGACCCGGACGTGCGCAGGGCGCTCACCCAGGCCGTCAACCTCAAGGAGCTGGCCGGCATCGCCTCCAGCGGCACCGGCAGGCCGGCCACGGGGCTCGTCATGGAGCCGCGCCCCTGCAAGGGCGACTCGGTCACCGGGCACGTCCCCGCCCACGACGCCGCGGCCGCCGCGGCCGCCCTGGACGCGGCCGGCTGGAAGGCGGGGCCCGACGGGGTGCGGGTCAAGGACGGCAAGCGGCTGACGCTGCGGGTGATGTACGCCACCACGCGCGGGGCCGGGGTGCAGGCCGCGGTCGAGTATCTCGGCCAGGCCTGGCGCAGGGCAGGGGTCGAGGTGAAGCTGAACGGCATCATCGACGCCAAGCTGTCGGAGTCGCTCAACGCCACCCAGGACTGGGACGTCGTCTGGCTCCCGATCGGGGTCACCCTGCCCTCCCAGCTCATCGGCTTCCTGTCCGGCCCGGCCGCGCCCAAGGGGGCGAACTTCGCCCACCTGGACAACAAGCGCTACGAGTCGCTCATCGCCGAGGCCGGGCAGCTGCCGTCGGCCGAGGGCTGCGAGCAGTGGCTCGAGGCGGAGTCCGCCCTGTTCGAGGCCGCCGACCTGGTGCCGGTGGTGGAGAACACGGTGCTGCACGCGGCCAAGGGGGCGACGTACGACATGCAGGCGGGAGAGTTCGTGCCCACCTCGATCAGGCTCACCCAGGGAGGCTGAGTGCGCGACACCAGCGGTCCCGAGACGCCCGGGACCGTCACCGACCCGAAGCCCTCCCCACCTCGACCCCGGGCGGGCCGGCGGGCGGCGCGGCGCAGGGCGCGGGTCGCGGTGCGGCGGGCGGTGCGGTTCGCCGTGTCGCTGGCCGTGCTGCTGGCCGCCTCCTTCGCGATGATCCACCTCATCCCCGGCGACCCCGTGCGCACGGCGCTCGGGCCGACCGCGCCGGTGGAGCTGGTGGAGGCGCGCAGGGCGGCGCTCGGCCTGGACCGCCCGCTCCCGGAGCAGTTCGTGACCTACGTGACCAACGTCTTGTCCGGAAATTTCGGGACTTCGTTCATCACCAGCGAGCCTGTCGGCGAGGTCATCGCCGCCCGGCTGCCCAACACCCTCGCCCTCGCCCTCCTCGCCACCCTCATCGCCCTGCTGGCGGGCGTCCCGCTCGGCATGGGGGCGGCCGTCCGCACCCAGAACGGCCGCAACCGCGGCTCCGAGCTGACCTTCGGCTCCGTCACCGGCACCGCCGTGGCCGTCCCCGAGTTCCTGTACGCGATCGGCCTCGTGTCCGCCTTCGCCATCGGCCTCGGCTGGTTCCCGCCCGCGGGCAAGGCCGGGCCCGTCACGTACGTGCTGCCCGTGCTGGCCCTCGCGGCCGGCCCGGTCGCCATGATCGCCCGCATCGCCCGCGTGGAGACCCTGCGCGAGCTGGGCAAGGACTACGTGCGCCTGGCCAGGGCCAAACGCCTGCCCGCGCGCCGGCTGCACCTGCGGCACGTGCTGCCCAACACGCTCACCGCGACCCTGACCGTGTGCGGGCTGCTGCTGACCTCGCTCATCGCCGGGAGCGTGCTCGTCGAGTACGTCTTCGCCTGGCCGGGGCTCGGGCTGAAGATCGTCGAGTCGATCACGCAGAAGGACTACCCGGTCGCCCAGGGCGTGATCCTCGTCTACGGCGCGATCGTGCTGGTCGTGAACCTGGCCGTCGACCTCCTGCTCGGCGCCCTCGACCCCACCTCTGAGATCAGGGAGCAGTCCTGATGTCCGTCCGATGGAGCGGCCCCGCCGTGGCCGGAGCCGTGATCGTCGTGCTCATGGCGGCGCTCGCCGTCGCCGGCCCGATCGTCTGGGGCGAGGCCGCCGAGCGCATCGACGCCGGCGCCATCCTCCAGGGCGCCTCGGCCGAGCACCCGCTCGGCACCGACAACCTCGGCCGCGACCTGCTGGCCAGGGTGCTGGTCGCGGGCCGGTTCTCGCTGGCGCTGGCGCTGGCCGCCACCCTCATCGGCGCCGTCGCCGGCATCCTGCTCGGCACGCTCCCGTCCGTGCTCCCCCAACGCGCGGCCCGGCTGGCCACCGGCACGGTCAACGCTCTGGTGGCCTTTCCCGGGCTCCTGCTGGCCATGTTCACCGCGGTCGTCGCCGGCCTCGGCGCGCGCGGCGCGGTGCTCGGCATCGGCGCGGCCATCGCGCCGGGCTTCGCCCGGCTCACCCAGACGCTGGCCGCCACGGTCGCCGGCGCCGACTACGTCTCCGCCGCCCGCATGCTCGGCGTGCCCCGCCGCCGCATCCTCGCCCGGCACGTGCTGCCCAACATCGCCGAGCCGCTCATCCTCAACCTCACCCAGGCGCTCGGCGGCGCCCTGCTCGGCCTGGCCGGCATGTCGTTCCTGGGGATCGGCGTGCAACCACCGTCGTACGACTGGGGCCGGCTGCTGTTCGACGGGTTCTCGCGGATCTACGTGACGCCCGAGGTCGCGCTCGGCCCCGCGGCCGCCGTCGCGCTCGCCGGCATCGGCTTCAACCTGCTGGGGGACGCCCTGGCCAGGGCGGCCGCGCGCACGACCGTACGCAGGGCGGAGGAGCCGCCGGCGCCGCCGCCCGAGCCCGGCGAGCCGGACCCCGGCGCCGTGCTGGACGTGCGGGACCTGACGGTCACCTTCCCCGGCGGCTCGACCCCCGTGCGGAGCCTGTCGCTGACCGTCGCGCCCGGCGAGGTCGTCGGGCTCGTCGGCGAGTCCGGCAGCGGCAAGAGCATGACCGCGGCCGCCGTCGGCGGGCTCGTCCCCTACCCGGGGAAGGTCACCTGCGGCCGGCTGCACCTGGGCGGCAAGGACGTCGCCACGCTGTCGGACAAGGAGCTCGGCACCGCGCTCGCCATGGTCTTCCAGGACCCGCTCGCCGCGCTCAACCCCGCGCTCAAGGTCGGCGGCCAGCTCGCCGAGGTCGCCGTCGTGCACGAGGGCGCGAGCCGCGCCGAGGCCCGCCGCCGCGCCGTCGACCGGCTCGGCCAGGTGCACCTGCCCGAGCCGGAACGGCGCGCCGCCCAGCACCCGCACGAGCTGTCCGGCGGCATGCGGCAGCGCGCCGTGATCGCCATGGGCCTGATGGGCACGCCCCGCCTGATCATCGCCGACGAGCCCACGACCGCTCTCGACGTGACCGTCCAGCGGCAGATCCTGCGGCTGCTGCGCGAGGTCGTGGAGGAGACCGGCGCGGCCACGCTGTTCATCTCGCACGACATCGCCGTCGTGGGCCAGCTGTGCGACCGCGTCGTCGTCATGTACGCCGGCCGCGTCGTCGAGGAACTGCCCGCCGACCGGCTCGCCGAGGGCGCCGCCCACCCCTACACCAGGGCGCTGATCGCCTCCCTGCCCGACCTGGACACCGACAGGAGCAAGCCGCTGGCCGGCATTCCCGGCACCCAGCCCGCGCCCGACCAGGTCGGCCCCGGCTGCGCCTTCGCCCCCCGCTGCTCCCTGGCCACCGAGCGGTGCGCCACGCAGCGCCCGGAACTCGTCGCGCACGGCCCCCGCCGGCGGGTCGCCTGCTGGGAGGTCTCATGATCATCAAGAACCTGACCGTGCGCTTCGGCGCCTTCACCGCCGTCGACGACGTCACGCTGGAGATCCCCGACGGCCGCGTCGTCGGGCTCGTCGGCGAGTCGGGATCCGGCAAGTCGTCGCTGGCCAGGGCCGTCTGCGGGCTCGTGCCGTACACGGGGACCATCGAGGGCGCCCGCCGCGTGCAGATGGTGTTCCAGGACCCGTACGCGTCGCTGAACCCCCGCATGACCGTCGGCGACACGGTCGCGGAGGGCATCAGGGGCCGCGACCGCGACAGCGAGGTGAAGCGGCTGCTCGACCTCGTGCGGTTGCCCGCGGAGGTGGCCGGTCGCTATCCCCGCGAGCTGTCCGGCGGGCAGCGGCAGCGCGTCGCGATCGCCCGCGCGCTCGGCGGCGACCCCGGCCTGCTCGTCGCCGACGAGATCACCAGCTCGCTCGACGTGTCGGTGCAGGGCGCGGTGCTCAACCTCGTCCGGGGGCTCCGCGACGAGCTGGGCCTGCCGATGTTGTTCATCTCGCACAACCTGGCCGTGGTCAGGTACGTCGCCGACGTGGTCGCCGTCATGCACCAGGGCAGGCTGGTCGAGACGGGCCCCGCCGAGCAGGTCGTCGGCGAGCCCGCGCACGACTACACGCGCGCCCTCCTGGCCGCGGTGCCCCGCCTCAGAGGGTGATCCACTCCGTGGCCGTGGTCACCTCGTCGAGCACGGCCGGGATCGGCTCGACGCCGAGACCCGGCCCGGCCGGCACCTCGAGGTGCCCGTCCGCCAGCTCGAACGGTTCGGTGATGTCAGTCGCGTAGTAGCGGCGCGACCCCGAGGTGTCGCCCGGCAGGGTGAACCCGGGCAGCGCCGCCAGCGCCACGTTCGCCGCCCGGCCGAGCCCGGTCTCCAGCATGCCGCCGCACCACACCGCCACGCCGTTGGCCCGGCAGAGGTCGTGGATGCGCCGCGCCTCCAGGTAGCCGCCGATCCGGCCCGGCTTGACGTTGATGATCGAGCACGAGCCGAGCGCGATCGCCGCCGCGGCGTGCTCGGCCGACTCGATCGACTCGTCCAGGCAGATCGGCGTCGCGAGCTGCTCGGCCAGCCTGGCGTGCTGCACCAGGTCGTCGTTGGCCAGTGGCTGCTCGATCAGCAGCAGGTCGAACGCGTCGAGCCGGGCCAGCCGCCGGGCGTCGGTCAGGGAGTAGGCGGCGTTCGCGTCGACTTGGAGCAGCACGTCGTCGCCGAACCGCGCGCGCACCGCCCCGACCGGCTCGACGTCCCAGCCGGGCTCGATCTTCAGCTTGATGCGGACGTACCCCTCGTCCAGGTAGCCCGCCACCGCGTCGAGGAGCTGCGGGATCGAGTCCATGATGCCGACCGACACCCCGCACGGCACCCGGGTGCGCGACGCGCCGAGGAACCGGCCGAACGACTCGCCCGCCGCCCTCAGCTGCGCGTCCAGCACCGCCGTCTCCACGGCGGCCTTGGCCATGCGGTGACCCTTGACCGGCTCCAGGGCGCGGGCCACGCCCTGCGCGTCGACGTTCGGCGGCAACGCGGGCAGCAGGAAACGGCGGATCACCTCGGCCGCGCCGTCGACGTACTCGGAGGAGTAGAGCGGCTCCGACATCGCCACGCACTCGCCCCAGCCCTCGGCGTCCGGCGTCACGACCCTGACCAGCAGGACGTCGCGGGACGTCTCGGTGCCGAACGAGGTGCGGAACGGCGCCACCAGCGGCATCGCGATCCGGCGCAGCTCAACTCCAGTGATCTTCACGTTTGCTCCACCACGTAGTAGGTCTTACCGCAGAACCCCGTGACCGTGCGGCCCTCCGCCATCAGGCCACCCAGCACCTCGCGCACGGCGAGGCGCCACGCCTTGGCCGTTCCCGGGTCGCTGCCGCGCAACCCCTCGATGTCGGCGGGAACGGCGACCAGCACGGCGCCCGCCCCCGCCGGCCCCTGCACCGGCCCCTGCACCGGCCGGCCGCCGTCGTCGGCCAGCGCGACCACCGCCCCCTCCGGCGCCCCCTCCGGCGCCGCGTTCTCGCCGGGCTCGCGCCGGGTCAGCGCCTCCACGTGCGGCGCGGTCAGCGGCCACACCGCGAGCAGCCGGTCCGACTCGTCGCCCTGGTTGATCGCGTCGCCCATGACGCCGTAGAAGCGCGGAAGGTACTCCTGGGGCCGCGCCCCCAGCTTCGCCAGGTTGAAGTGGGCGTTGCGGCGCACGAGCGGATCGTAGGTCCACGTGATGCGCTCGATCCCGCGCCCCAGGGCCCAGCGGCGCTGGTGCAGCTTCAGCTCGAACCCGGCGCCGCGCCGCGTCGTGCCGGTGACGTGCGAGTGCAGCGCGCCGCCCGCCGCGAGGAACCCGACCGAGCCGCCCACCAGCCGGTCGCCCTCGAAGGCGCCGGCGACGTAGCCGCCCGCGTGCGACAGCGCCCGCATCAGCTCCATCGTGATGGGCGGGTCGCCGGGCCCGAAGTGCCAGATGTCCTCGAACAGGTCGTTGACCCGCTCGAACTCCGCCATCTCGTGGAGCTCCCTGACCTCGATCAACCTGCCGCTCCTCCTCGTGGACGCGTTCACTGGCGACGGTATGCCATGGTGCGCCCGCCGGGATTCGTGCCCGGCCACCAAGAGAACGGCGGTCCTTCGTCGAGCTGCCCTAGCGGGCGCGCGCGAGCCCGCCTGTATCGTCGTACTCAAACTCGCCCGCACCTCGCGCCCGGCCGGACGGGCCGCCGGGGACCCGGCCCTCACGTCGTCACGGTCTAGAGTTTCCCGGGTGGAAGAGGAGTTCACCCGGGTGCTCGGCGGCGCCGACGCCGTCATGGAGCCGCTCACCCACAACCCGAAGAACGGTGTCACCGGCGGCATCTGGCGGGTCCGCAGGGGCTCGCGCTCGGCCGTCCTCAAGGTGCTGACCCGGCGGAAGGACGCCCCGGACGGGTGGCGGCACTCCGACGACCCGCGCCACTGGAACTACTGGCGCAGGGAGGCCGACGTCTACGCCGGCGGCCTGCCAGAGCTGTGGGCGGGCGCCGGTCTGCGCGGACCGTGTGTGAGGTGCGGGCGGTCTCACCGGTCCAGAACGGTCAGGGAGTGCGGGCTCGTGCCCAGCGCCAGCGGCCCGCCGTCCGTGCAGGCCACCACGTCCGCCACCCGTGCCCCGAACAGGTCGGGCACGTAGATGGCCGGCTCCAGGCAGAACGTCATCCCCGCCGCCAGCACGGCGTCCTCGCCCGGCCGCGGCCCCTCGTCGTGCCCGAGCCCGATGCCCCGCCCGGCGTGCGCCGCCGCGAACCGCCCGTACCCGCTGCCGTCGATCACCTCGCCGACCGCCCTGGACACCGCTGCCACCGGGACGCCGGGACGCATCACCGACAGGCCCGCCCGGTGCGCGGCGGCCACCACCGAGTACATCGCCTCGAAGTCCTCCGGCGGCTCCGCCACCGCGAACACCCTGGCGACCTCCGCGCAGTAGCCGTCCCACCGCCCGCACACCGAGACCAGCAGCGCGTCGCCCGGGTTGATGACCCGCTCGCCCGGCGCGTGCGCGGGCCGCGCGGTGTGCTCGCCCGCCGCCACCCGCAGCGACAGCACCTCCTCGCAGCCCGACTCCACCAGCAGCGACCGCAGCCGGCGGGCCATCGCCCGCTCGCCCGCCCCGAACCAGGCCAGCTCCCGCGCCTGCCCCAGCACCTCCTCCGCGGCCGCCACCGCGCGCGCGACGGCCTCGATCTCGTACGGCTCCTTACGCAGCCGCAGCGGCGCCAGCACGGCGGAGGCGGGCACCAGTTCGGCCTCGACGGCGAGCCCGAACAGCTCGCGCACCCGCATCTCCGGGTCCACGCCGACTCGCCGCGCCCCCTCCGGCACCAGCCGGGCGGGCTCGGCGGTCTCGGCGACGGCGTCGCGGGTCACCACCAGGTACGGCCCCTCCCCGCCGCCGAGGAACCGGAAGTCCGGTGACGGCCGCAACACCAGGGCATCCACCCCGGCGCCGGCCATGGCCTCCCGCACGGCCACCATCCGCCCGCTCATCCGCCCGCTCATCAGCTGGCCTCCTCCACCTCCGCCCGGACAGCCGACCCGCCGCCCGACCCGCCGTCCTGCGGGGAACGCGGTGGGGGCGTCACCGCGGCGGCTCGTGCAGCCAGCAGGCCACCGGCCCGAAGTCCGGCTCCTTGCCGCGGCACACGTCCATCACGTGCGGGCAGCGCGGATGGAACCGGCACCCCTGCGGCGGGTTCGCCGGATCGGGCACGTCGCCGGGCAGCTCCGCGGGCAGCACGCCCCTCCCGTCCGGCTGCGGGATGGCCTGCAGCAGCGCCTTCGTGTACGGGTGCCGCGGCTCCGCCCACACCTCCGCCGTGTCGCCCACCTCGACGATCCTGCCCAGGTACATGACGGCGATCCGGTCGGCGATCAGCCGCACCACGGACAGGTCGTGGCTGATGAACAGCAGTCCCGCGCCCGCGTCCACGGCCAGGTCCCGCATCAGCCTGGCCACCTGCGACTGGGCGGAGGCGTCCAGGGCGGAGATGGGCTCGTCGCCGATCAGCAGCCGCGGCCGTGCGGCCAGCGCCCTGGCGATGGCGATGCGCTGCCGCTGCCCGCCCGAGAACTCGTGCGGGTGCCGGCCCGCGAACTCGCGCGGCAGACCGACCCGTTCGAGCAGGTCGGCGGGTGAGGTGACGGTGTCCCGCGCGGTGCGCAGCCCGTCGGCGACCTGGTCGCCGACCCGGCGGCGCGGGTTCAGCGACGCGTACGGGTCCTGGAACACCATCTGGATCCCGGTGAGCCGCCTGCGCCGCAGCCCGAGCGGGGTGACCGGCTGCCCGTCGAACGTGATCGAGCCGGCGGTGACCGGGTTGAGCCCGCAGACGGCGCGGGCCAGCGTCGACTTGCCGCACCCCGACTCGCCGACCAGCCCGACGACCTCGCCGGCGCCGACGGTCAGGCTCGCCCTCGCCACGGCGCGCACCGCGGGACGGCCGGGGGAGCGGTGCTCGACGACCAGGTCGTCCACGCTCAGCAGGCTCATCGTTCCCCCTCCGGGACGGGGCCGGAGCCGGGCCCGCCGGGTTGTTCGCCGGGTTCGGCTGTGCCCGCGCCGGGCAGTGAGCCGAGCAGCGCGCGGGTGTAGGCGTGAGCCGGTTCCCGCAGCACCCGCCCGCGCGGCCCCGACTCCACGACCAGGCCGTCCTTCATCACGCTCACCTCGTCCGCCACCGCCGACATCACCCCCAGATCGTGCGTGACCAGCAGCACGGCCAGCCCCAGCTCGTCGCAGAGCCCGCGCAGCAGCCGCAGCACCCCCGCCTGCACGGTCACGTCCAGCGCCGTCGTCGGCTCGTCGGCGATCAGCACCTTCGGCGAGCAGGCCAGCGCGACGGCGATCGCTATGCGCTGCCGCATCCCGCCGGAGAACTGGTGCGGGAACCGCCCGTACGCCTCCGCGGGCCCAGGGATGCGCACCTTGCCGAGCAGTTCCACCGCCCGCTCCTTCGCCTCGGCCCTGCCCAGGCGAAGGTGGTGCCGCATGTGCTCGGTGAGCTGCCTGCCGACGGTCAGCATCGGGTGCAGGCTGGTCGCCGGGTCCTGGAAGACCATGGCGACCTCGCCGCCGCGCACCCGGTTCAGCTCCTTGGCCGGCAGCGCCAGCAGGTCGCGCTCACCGAGCCGGATCGTGCCCGACGCCAGGGCACCGTGCGGCAGCAGCCCCAGCACGGCCAGCCCGGTCATGGTCTTGCCCGACCCGCTCTCCCCGGCCAGGCCGTGCACCTGGCCCGCGGCCAGGTTCAGGTCGACGCCGCGTAGGATCTCCTTGCCGCCGATCGACACCTTCAGCCCGCTGATGTCCAGCGTCACAGGTCCTCCTCCGTCGGACCTGCGACCAGGTCGCCGTGCTGTTCTGTTCCCTCGCTCCGCTCGGTCACAGGTCCTCCTCCGGACCTGCGGCCAGGTCGCCGTACAGTCTCGTTCGCTCGCTCAAAGGGCACGCTCCTTGATCGCGCGGGCGGTCCGGGGATCGAGCGCGTCCCGCAGCGTGTCACCCAGGAAGTTGAACGCCAGCACCACGGTCAAGATCGCCAAGCCCGGGAACGTCGCCACCCACCAGCTGTCGAACACCTCCACGCCCGAGGCCACCATCGCCCCCCACTCGGGGGACGGCGGCTTGGCGCCCAGGCCGAGGAACGACAGCCCCGACAGCAGCAGCAGGGCGGTGCCGATGTCGAGCGTGGCCAGCACCAGGACGGGACCCGTCACGTTCGGCAGGACGTCCACCCGCAGGGACCGCCACACCGAGAAGCCCAGCAGCCGCCCGCTCAGCACGAACTCCCGCTCCCGGACCCCCAGCACCAGCCCGCGCGTCACCCGGGCGTAGGCGGGCCAGGCCACGACCAGCACGGCCAGCACCGCGTTGCCGAGGCTCGCGCCCAGGGCGGCGGCCACCACCATGGCCAGGATCACGGTCGGGAACGCGAACACCAGGTCCGCCACCCGCATGATCGTCTCATCCACCCACCTGCCGAAATATCCGGCACACGCCCCGAGCAGCCCGCCGATCAGCACCGACAGCGCCACCAGCAGCAACGTCAGCGGTATCGACACCCGCGCCCCGTGCAGGACCCGGCTCAGGATGTCGCGCCCGAGCTGGTCGGTGCCGAACCAGTGGCCGGGTCCTGGAGCGGCCAGCCGCGGCAGGTCCTGGGCCAGCGGATCGTGCGGCGCCAGCACGGGCGCGGCCAGCGCGATCACGATCCAGGCCACGGCCAGTACGGCGCCGACCACGGCCAGCGGCTGCCGCCACGCCTCGGGGAGCCGCCTGAGCAGGCCCCGGCGGGCCAGGGGGTCCCGTGTCACTGGAGCCTCACTCGGGGGTCGATGACGCCGTACAGGACGTCCACGATCAGGTTGATGACCAGGTAGACGACGCCCACCACCAGGCCGACGCCCATGACGGCGGGCAGGTCGAGCGTGGTGGCGCTCTTGTACGCGTACTGCCCGATGCCGGGCCAGGCGAAGATCGCCTCGACGAGCACGGTGCCGGACAGCAGGCTGCCGAAGGCCAGGCCCGCCACGGTGATGATGGGCACCAGCGCCGAGCGCAGGACGTACCGGAAGAGGATCGTCCGCCCCGGCAGGCCCTTGGCGCGGGCGGCGCGCACGTAATCCTGCCCGAGCACCTCCAGCACCGCCGAGCGGGTGAAGCGGGTGAGCAGGCCGATCGTGTACAGGGCCAGCACGAGGGCGGGCGTGACCAGGTGGCCGGCGGCCGAGGAGAAGATGTCCCAGCGGCCGGCCAGCAGCGCGTCCACCGTCTGCAGCCCCGTCACGGGCGGGGCCGAGCCGAGGGCCGCGTCCACCCGGCCGCTGCCCGGGGTGAGCTGCAGCCGGTAGAAGAACACGTAGAACGCCACCAGCGCCAGCCAGAACGTCGGGACGGAGATGCCGACCAGGCTCAGCACCCGCAGCGCGTGGTCGGGCAGCCGGTCCCTGCGCAGGGCGGCGATCACGCCGAACGCCACGCCCAGCACCAGGGAGACCAGGATGGCGGCGCCGGCCAGCTCCAGCGTGGCGGGCACGTACTCGGCGAGGTCCTGGGCGACCGGGCGGTGGCTCTGCTGGCTGGTGCCCAGGTCGCCCTGCACCAGTCCCCGCACGTGGATCAGGTACTGCTGCCACAGCGGCTTGTTCAGGCCGTGCTCCGCCCGCCACTGCGCGACGATGGCCGGGTCGCCGAGCGCCCGCTGGCCGAGGTTCGCGGCCACGGGGTCGCCGGGCACCAGGTTGGTCAGCACGAACGTCACCAGCGTGATCCCCCAGGCCATGAGCACGGCCAGGAGGAGGCGCCGGATCAGGAAGCGGGCCAGCGGATGCGCGGTCCGCCGCGGTCGCGGGGCGGGCGGACCCTCCTTGTCGGGCACCTGCCTGATCCCTTACTTCACGCCGAGGTCGGCGACGTCGACCGTCCACACGGGGTGGTAGTCCAGGCCCGTCACCGACCCGGCCGTCACGATGTTCTGGCTCGGCTGGATCAGCGGGACGAACGGCCCGGACGCGTTGAGCTTGGTCTGCACGTCGGTGAAGGCCTCCTTGCGGGCGCCGTCGCCGATCGCCGCGGCCGCCTTCTCCCCGGCCTCCTCGATCTCCTTAGCCGCCCCAGGCTTCCAGCCGGCCCGCAGCCCCACCGTCTTGCCCGGCAGGAACGCCAGGTAGTCGCTGGGGTCGGGGTAGTCAGGACCCCAGTACCACAGGCCCATCTCCTCCTTGCCGTTGCGGTAGTTGTCCAGCGCCGTGCTGACCGGCGCGGGCTGGAGGTCCACCGTGATGCCGACCTCCTTGAGGTTGGCCTGGATGCGTTCGGCCAGCGGCTGGAAGGACAGGCCGTTCACGGTCAGCTCGGTCGGGTACTCCAGCTTCACGGTCGGGTTCGACAGCCCGCCGGCGGCCAGTGCCGCCTTGGCGCCGGCGACGTCCCGCTCGGCGCCCTGGTCGGCGGGCAGCGCGCCGAGCAGCTGCGACGGGATGACCCCCGGCGCCTGCGTCGATCCCTCGCCGGCCAGCTCCAGCAGCCCCGCGTAGTCGACGCCCTTGCGCACCGCCTCGACGAACTTGGGGTTCGTGGTGGTCCTGCTGATCGCGGAGTCCTGGTTGGCCAGCAGGAAGATGACGTTGGCCGAGGCGGTCTTCTTCACCTGCAGGGTCGAGGGCATGCCGGTGACCTGGTCGCCCGACAGGTTCAGCGCGATCTGGCTGTCGCCGCGCTGCACGTTCAGCTTCTGGGTGGCGGCCTCGACGTTGCGGATGACGACCTTGTCGTAGGCGGGCTTGGCGCCGTAGTACTTCGGGTTCGAGGTGAGCACGACCTGGCTGCTGACGTTGAACGACTCGATCCGGTACGGGCCCGAGCCGGCCGAGTTGGCGTTCAGGTACTGCTCGGCCTTGTCCTGGGCGTCGGCGGTCGCGCCGTGCTGCTTGGCGACCTTGCTGTTGATGATGCCGAGCGCCGGGTTCGGCAGGATGTACGGCAGCGCCGGGTTGGGCGCCTTCGACGTCAGCGTGATCGTGGAGTCGCCGGTCTTGGCCACCTCGACGCCGTCGAGCAGGAACGACGGCGTACCCTTCATGTCACGCACCCGCGTCAGCGAGAAGACCACGTCGTCGGCCGTCACCGGCGAGCCGTCGGCGAAGGTGGCGCCCTGCCTGAGCTCCAGCGTCAGCTTCCTGCCGTCCTCGGCCAGCTCGTACGACTCGGCGAGGGCGGGCACCGGCTTGGTCACGTCGGCGCCGTCGAACGTGAGGAGGGTCTCGTAGACCGCCTTGCCGACGATGAGCCCGGTCGGCTCGTACGTGCGGCCCGGGTCGGCCGTCTTGAGGTCGAAGGACGTGTCGATGACGAGGGTCTTGCCGCCGCCGCCGGAGGCGGGGGTCTGGGACGTGCCGCCGCTTCCGCAGGCGGCGAGGGCGAGTGCACCGGCGAGCAGCACAGCCGCCGTCTGCGAGCGGGTCGCCATGTAGGTCCTCCATGATGGGACGTTCAGCAGGGGATGCGGAGGATTGTCCGGCAGAACGTCCAGGCGCCGTACGCCCAGCGAGACGTATATAAAGGTCGGTGAGGTAATGATGAGTGAAATTTCTAGAAATGGTGGTGGCGACGGCGGTCAGTCTGGACGGATCGGCATCGGTCTCGAACTGGACGACGTCCACCTGAAGATCCTCGAGGTCCTGCGCGAGAACGGCAGGATCTCGGTCGCGGCGCTGGCCGAGCGGGTGGGCATCTCCCGGGCCAACGCCTACACCCGCTTCGAGGCGCTGCGCGCCGACGGCGCGATCAAGCGGTTCACGGCCGAGATCGACCACGTGCGGGCCGGGCTCGGCATCACCGCGCTGATCTTCGTGACCGTGCGCCAGCAGATGTGGAAGCAGTTCAGGGCCGAGTTGGCGAGGATGCCGCAGGTGGAATACTGCGCGATCACCACCGGCCAGCACGACGCGATGATCCAGGTACGCGTGTCCGACGTGGCCGAGGTGCACACCATGGTGACCGACCGGCTGGCGAACATCCCCGCGGTGAAGGCGACCGAGACCGTGTTCATCCTCGACGAGGTGCTCAGGCGGCCGTACGTGCTGCCCAGTGACCGGGCCAGGCCGGCGCGGCGGCCCGCCCAGGAGACGCAGAGCGAGGTGCCGCTCGGCAAGATGCGCTTCGTCGGCGCCGCCGAGGGCCGCGCCACCCTCCACAAGGAGGGCTGAGCGGCCGACTGCCCACATGACGAGGGCTGATCAGGACACCACGGCTGCCCGCGTGACGAGGGCCGGTCAGGACACCTCGGCGCACACGCTGACGTGCACGGTGTCGTCCCCCTCGAACGAGAACTCCTCCACCAGGCGAAGCCGCCCGTCGTCCCCGGCCTCGACGCGGCTGCTGCTGTGCCCGCCCGCCTTGCCCCCGGCCTTCAGCGCGTGTGCGTAACTGATCGACACCAGGTCGCCGTCCCGCGTGCCGACGAAGCGCCCGTGGGTCACGGTGTCGCCGGAGTAGTGGCCCCACACCACCCCGTCCGCCTCCCAGTACTGGAACTCCGTCGGGCTGTCCAGGTCGACCTCGCTCGCCGTCGAGCTCACCATCACGAATTTGCGGCCGTTGAGATTCACGCCCCCATGCTCCCTGCAAGTCCCGAAATATCAGCCTCTCGTTGGACATATGGCGAGGAAGGCCCCTCAATGATCGGCAATCCGTCCAGCCGGCACCGGCACGGCGGCCCGTACGGCGAGCACTTCGGCTGAACCCTCACGAACGCGGAACCCGCCCGGGACTTTACCGATCAGCGCCTGCCACCATCGTCGCCCTATGTGATAGTAATGTCGCACTGTGTAGTCGACAGGGCTCGGGAGATCCTCATGGTGGCGTACACACTCTCCATCCTGGCGGCGGTGGGCGCCGTGGCGCTCACCGCGCTGGTGTTCAGGCGGGTCAGGGCGGCGGGTGAGGACCGCGATCCCAGCGGCCCCTCCGCCGCCCACGCGGGGGCGATGTTGTCGGCCATGTTCCTGCTGGTGTTCGCCATCGCCATCATCGTGCCGTGGACCACGGCCGACGCCGCCAGGCTCAACACCCACGCCGAGAGCCGGGCCGCGGTCGACGCCTACTGGGCCGCCGGCGAGCTGCCGGGCACGGCCCCCCAGGACGTGCGCAGGGCTCTGCACGACTACGTCACGTTCGTGGTCAGAGACGAGTGGCCGCTCATGGCCGAGGGCGCGATGGACCCGGTCGGCGGCGCCAGGGTGGACCAGCTGCGCGGCGCCGTCCACGCCGTCGAGGTGGCGGGCGACGAGGAGTCCGACGCCAAGGCCGCGGTGCTCGACCACATCAGGGGCATCGCCGCCGCGCGCGCCCAGCGCACCGCCGACGCCGCCGCGACACCCCCCGGCGGGCTGCTGATCCTGACCGTCCTCACCGGGGCGCTCGTCGTCGTCTTCCCGTTCCTGGCCGGGGCCCGGCCGCGCGGCCTGGCCATCCTGCCGCTGCTGGCGACCGCGGGGCTGCTCGGCTTCGGCACCTATCTCACGTGGGACATCGCGCACGTCTTCGCCGGGCCGCTGGCCGTCGGGCCCGACGCGTTCGCGGGGGCGCTGCAGGAGTTCACGCGGATCGCCGGGGGGTTGTGACCGTGGCCTTCAGGCGCGTTCCGCTGCTGCTCGCCGCCGCCCTGCTCGTGGCGGGCGTCACGGGCGCCGACGTGAGCGGTGCGGCGGCCGACCGGGCGCCGTGGCCGGGCCCGGCGCCGCGGGTGACCGTACGCGCCCCCGTGCCCCCGAAGGGCGTCACCGCCAGGCCGGGCCGCGTGACCGTGCCCAAGGTGTCGGCCCGGCGCCGGCCCGTCCCGAGAGTGTCGATCTCCGTGCCGCCCCGCCAGCGGCGGGCCGCACCCCAGGTGGCGCTGCCACGGGTGACGGTCTACCGCGACGGGTTGTGCACGGGCGGGGTGCGGGTGGGGGAGTGTCCGCGCGGGCGGGTGCGCGTGGCTCCCCGGCCCGTGCCCCAGGCGGGGCCGGTGCGCGTCCCCACGCTCACCCCGGCCCCTTCGCCCACCCCGACACCGTCCGTGTCGGGGTGGGCCGGCGCTCGGCGTCCCCTCCCGCCGCCGGGCCGCCGCGACAACCCCCTGGGCGGCGTGCTGCTCACCGTCGTGCTGGTGACCGCGATCACCTCGACGACGGCCGTGGCCTTCCGCTCCCGCCGGTGATCAGCCCGCGAGCGACGTGGCGCGGGTCTCCAGCGTGGCGCGCAGGTCGGCCGCCTCCTCGGCCGCCTTGGCCCGGTCGGCGCCCGCGTTCAGGCCGTACGCCTTGAGTGCCTGGTCCAGCAGGGTCGTGGCGGTGCCGCCGGCCAGCAGGTCGCGGGTGAGGGCCGCGTGCTCCCGGTCGTAGAGCTTCTTGAAACCGGCGTCCTTGAGGAACCTCTCCTTCAGCGCGTGACCGCCGCCGCGCGCCCCGCCGGGACGCTGCGCGTCCTGCTGCCGGCCGGCGGGCGGGCGGGCCTGCTGTTCTGGCTGCTCGCCCTGCCCGGGCCGGGCGGCGCGGTCGCCGGGGCTCCTTCTGCCGATGGCGTCGTCGCGGCCGGCTGTGGCGTCCCCTCTCAGCGCGAGGTTCATGTCCCAGCTGATCACCCTGAACTTCTTCGTGCCCACGTCGTACCAGAGGTAGTAGTTGTGGCCGGGGCCCGCCATGTCGTCGTGGTTCAGCAGGATGTTCTGCAGGGCCGCGTAGCGGGCGAACGACACCACGTCCAGCCGCTCGGCCAGCCCCGACGCGAACTCCTCGTCCGAGGCCTGCTCCACCCACCTGACCAGGTCGATGACCGGTTGCACGTCGCGCTGGCCCACCAGGTTGACCTGCTTGAAGTCGTCGGCGTACGCGGTCTGGTCCTCGCCCTGGTAGGTGAAGCTGCCGGAGGCGAGCGACTTGTAGAGCACGCCGTCGCCGAGCCGCTCGGCGTACCCCTCGTCCAGGTACTCGACCAGGAGGCGCGGAGCGGACGCGCGGCCGTTCACGGAGAAGGACGTGTAGGCCGACCGCTGGGAGGGCTCGCCCGCCGCGCCGACCAGGGCGATGGCCACGGCCTCGTGCAGCAGGGCCGACGACCCCAAGGACGGGCGCACCGCGACCTGGGAGTGGCCCTGGTAACGGCGGCCCTCGACGAACTCGTCGAAGCTGATCAGCCAGGGCAGGTTCTCCGGCTCCTCGGCCTTCAACTCCCCGCCGGGCCCGCCACGCCGGCGGGCGCCCTCCTGCCGTCCGTTCTCCGGCGGCTGGAAGCCCTCGGGAGGCTCGCCGCCGGGCGGGCGGAATCCCTCCGGCTGGTTCCCGCGGCCGGACGTGGTGCGCGGCCGGGTCTGCCCCTTCCACGTCAGCCCTTGCAGGGTCGAGTTGCCCTTGAGCCGGATGCCCACGCTCGGGATCGTGGTCCCGTCGATGGTCAGGTCGGCCTCGACGTACTTCTTGTCGCCGTCCTTGAAGTACTCCGCCAGCATGTCCTGGTAGCCCTCGTCCCGGAACGTGAGCGCGACCTCGTGCGGCGTGGCGGCGTCGAACAGCTCCTTGGACCCGGTGAGGTCTCGGACGACGACGTCGGCCGAGGCGGTCCGCACGCTGGTGACGTACGGGCGGATGGTGCCGCTGCCGAAGACTCCGTAGCAGGCGGCCAGGAACGCCACGCACGCCGCCACGAGCTTCCAGTGGTGCCGGAGCCTGACGGGAATACGGTGTCTGAGCCGGGCCACGGCTACAGGTCACTCTGGTCGTAGCCGGTCAGCACCGTGACGGACTGGCCGTGGTTGCGCTCCCGCAGCCCGGAGATGAGGTCGGCGGGCTCGCTGCCCTTCTTGATCCGGACGGTGTACATCAGCTCGGTCAGCGCGCCGGCCCTGATCGACTCCATGCTGACCAGCTCGAACTCGTCGGTGTGCCGGACGAGGACGTCCTGGGCGGCGTGCGTGTAGTCCTCGTCCGACGGCACCTGCACCTTGACGACCTGGCGGCGCACGTTCAGCTGGAACCAGTTGAACCTGCTCATGATCATGATGATCAGCGAGATCGCCACGGCGGCCACCACGGCCAGCAGGTAGAAGCGGGTGCCGACGGCCATGCCGACGCCCATCACCAGGAAGATGAACCCGACGTCCCTGGTCTCCTTGATGGCGTTGCGGAACCGCACCACCGACAGGGCGCCCACCAGGGCGAAGGCGCGGGCGATGTTCGAGCCGACGACCAGCATGATCAGCGAGATCAGCATGCCGAGGACGACGAGCGTCTGGACGTAGGACTGGCTGTAGGAGACGTTGCGGTGCGTCGCCCGGTACACCCAGCCGATCATGGCGCTGAGCACGAACGACAGTGACATCGCGATCGCGATGTCGGCCACGCTGAACGTGCCGGACAGGTCCTGGAAGGAGAAGTCCATGGGTCATGCCTCCACGCGGGCGGTCAGGGCCGACGAGAGTCCGAAGTCCAGGTCGTGGCCGGGGATGTGGAAGATCGAGCGTGGCGCGAGGCCGTGCGCCTCCACGCTCTGGCAGTACTTCGAGAGCCGCACCACCTGCAGGTTCCGCTCGGCGGTCAGGTCGGTGAGCCAGTAGGGGACGCGCTCGTTCGCCTTGACCTCCATGATCGCTTTCCCGGGCGGGACGATGAACCGGTTCGCGGCGTCCGCGCCCAGGTGGAAGTCCCGGTCGCGGCCGCGTACGCGCTGGTCGAAGGTGACCCGCAGGCCCACGTCCGCGCCCCGCCCGACGTAGGCGTGCCGCTGGTAGCCGGTCATCGCGGTGGCGCGCAGGTCGAGCCGGCAGACCAGGTCGAGCACCTCCTCCAGGAAGCCCCGCTCGGACGGCTCGTGGCCCACCTGCTCGCGCCCGTCGCACAGGCGCAGGGCGTCCCGGTACGGCAGGCGTACCCGGCGCTTCTGCGTGACCCGGTTGACCCGCTGCTTGATCTCGACGTGGACCGGGGTCTCGCCGGTCACCGCGAAGCGGTCGCCGTAATGGCGGATGCGCAGCTTCCTGCGGAACCTGAGGCCCTCGATCTTCTCCCAGTAGAAGCGCAGCCGGTGGGTGTCGTAGTAGACGCTCCAGACGCCGTAGCCGCCGTCGCCGCTGTGGCGGTCGCGGTCGAGCACGGTGTCCATCTCGTCGCGCAGCTCTCGCGCGACGGCGGCGTCGACCAGATACTTGATCTCGTACCTGTTGAACGCGTGCAGCCGGCTGGGGGCGCGCAACGCGTGTCCCGCCTCGCCGGAGGCAACGGCCGCCGAGACCTCGGGCCGGCGTGCGGGGACGGGGCGCCTGCGGAATCTTCGCAGCATGTCTCTCCCTTCGTGTCAGCCCATAGGGGACAGCAACAACCTGGGAATAGTGTGTGAACCCTGTCGCACCGGGCGATGAACACGCGTGCCGTGGCCGGCGTCAGACGCCCTCCGGCCCCTGGACCGGCGGCTCGACGGGCCCTTCGACCGGCCCTTCGACTGGCAGGACGACGCGGAAGGTGGTGCCGCCGCCGCTGCGCGCCTCGATGCGGCCGCCGTGCGCCTCGACCAGTGCCGCGGCGATGGCCAGCCCCAGGCCGGTGCCGCCGCTGTCGCGGGACCGGGCGGCGTCGGCCCGGTAGAAGCGGTCGAAGACGTGCGGCAGGTGTTCCTCCGCGATGCCCGGCCCGGCGTCGCGCACCTCGATGACCGCCGCCGGCCCGGTCACCCGGGCCCCCGCCCACGCGCCCGCGCCCGTGGTCCCGCTCCGGGCCCATGAGGCCGTGTCCGTGCCCGTGATCCCGCTCCGGGCCCACGGGGCCGCGTCCGCGTCCGTGGCCCCGCCTCCGGTCTCGCTGACGGTCACCCGGACCGCCGTGCCCTTGGGGGTGTGGGCCACGGCGTTGCCGACCAGGTTGGCGACCACCTGGTGCAGGCGGTGCTCGTCGCCCGTCACCCGTACCGGCCGCTCGTCCAGGACCAGCTCGATCGGCCGTCCTGGTGCGCGGGCCCGCGCACCGTGCACCACGTCGCCCACGACGACGTGCAGGTCCACCTCCGTCAGGTCGAGCGCCCGCTCCTGGTCCAGCCGTGCCAGCAGCAGCAGGTCCTCCACCAGCACGCCCATCCGCTCGGCCTCACCCTCGATGCGGCTCAGGATGCGCGCCACGGCGGGATCCGGCTCGCGGTCACCGTGCCGGTACAGCTCGGCGAAGCCCCGGATGGACGTCAGCGGCGTGCGCAGTTCGTGCGAGGCGTCGGCGAGGAAGTGGCGCAGCCGCTGCTCCGAGCGTTCGCGCTGGCGTAGGGCCTCGCCGAGGCGCCCGAGCATGATGTTGAGCGCGTGCCCCAGCCGCCCGGTCTCCGTGCGCGGGTCGCTGTCGGAGACCCGCCGGTCGAGCTCGCCGCCCGCGATCGCGGTGGCGGTGCGTTCCATCCGGGTCAGCGGGCGCAGGCCGAGCCGTACGACGGCCAGCGCCACCGCGCCCAGGAGCACCAGCACCAGCGTGCCCGCCGCCACCTCGATGACCAGCAGCTCCCGCACGGTGCTCCTGGCCGCCTCCAGCGACATCGACACCACCGCGCGGTTACCGTCGGGGAGGGCCACCACGAGCGCGCGCCAGTCGGTGTCCCCCGACCTGCCGGCCACGGTGAAAGGGCTCGGCGGGAGGGCGGAGATGGTGGCCGCGGGGACGTCAGGTCCGTCGGCGGGGGGAGGGCCCGCGCGGACGGGCGCTCCCGACGGCCGGTGGAAGTCCACCCGGAACTGGCTGGGCAGCTCCACCTCGCCCTGGCGCGGCGGCCGCACGAGAGGGGGCGGCGGCCGTCCCTTGCCGATCGTGGCCGCGAAGGCGGTGAGCTGCGTGTCCACCCGGGACAGCAGCGAGCGGTCGAGCAGGATCACCCCGGCCGTCGCGAACACCGCGAGCGCCGCCGCCGACAACCCGAGCAGGGCGGCCAGCAGCCGGTGGCGCAGCGGCCAGGCCCGCGTGATCGGCCTCATCGGTCGCGGTCCAGCAGGCTCTGGTCGCGCAGCGAGTAGCCGACGCCGCGCAACGTGTGGATCAGCGGCGGGCCCGTCACGTCGATCTTGCGGCGCAGGTAGCTGATGTAGGACTCCACGATCCGGCTGTCGGCGCCGAAACCGTGGTCCCACACCCGGTCGAGGATCTGCGGCTTGCTGACGACCCGCTCCGCGTTGATCATCAGGTAGCGCAGCAGGGCGAACTCCGTCGGCGACAGGTGCACGTGCCGCCCGGCCCGCCGTACGGCGTGGGTCTCCTCGTCCAGCTCCAGGTCGGCGTAGCGCAGCAGCCCGTCGTCGTGCGCCTGCTCGCGAGGACTCGTACGGCGCAGGATGGCGCGGATGCGCAGCACCACCTCCTCCAGGCTGAACGGCTTGGTGACGTAGTCGTCGCCGCCCGCCGTCAGCCCCGCGATCCGGTCGGCCACCGTGTCGCGCGCCGTCAGGAACAACACCGGCGGTCCGCCGCCGTCCGGCCGCAGCCGCTGCGCCACCGCGAACCCGTTGAGATCGGGCAGCATCACGTCCAGCACGATCAGGTCGGGACGCTCCTCGCCGACGCGCGCCAGCGCCTGCGTGCCCGAGGCGGCCGTACGCACGGCGAAGCCGTTCAGCTCCAGGGCGTCCTGGAGCAGCTCGCGGATGTTGGGCTCGTCGTCCACCACCAGGACCACGGGGTTGCCGGCGGTGCGGGGGCTCGGTGCGTCCATGCGGGCTGTTGTATCCGGTCTGCCTGGGAGTTGTGTGTGAGCAGCCTAGGCCGGATATTCGCGTGCTCCGTCCGCGCGCCGCGTGCCACACTGGCCGCCGGACCGGCGGTGATCAGGGGGTGTGATGGCCGACGAAGAGGTGCTGGCCGGAGGCGGCGTCAACCACGTGGTCAGGGTCGGCGCCACCGTACGCAGGCCGACCGGCCCGTGGACGCCGGCCGTGCACGCCCTGCTCGGCCACCTGGCGGCCCGCGGGTTCGCCGGGGCGCCCAGGAGCCACGGCATCGACGACCAGGGCCGCGAGATCCTCGACTTCGTGCCGGGCCGGACCGCCGACTACCCGCTGCCCGGCTGGGCGCGCTCCGACGAGGCCTTGGTCGCCGCCGGCGAGTTGCTGCGCCGCTACCACGACGCCACCGTGGGGTTCGAGGCCCCTCCCGGCGCCGAATGGTACTTCCCCGCGGTGAGCCCGGCCGAGGTGATCTGCCACGGCGACGTGGCCACGTACAACTGCGTGTTCCGCGAGGGACTGCCGGTCGCGTTCATCGACTTCGACACCGCCCACCCCGGGCCGCGCGTCTGGGACGTGGCCTACGCCGCCTACCGGTTCGTGCCGCTGACCGACCCCCGGCACGCCGACGCCCGCCCGGTCGGGGAGCAGGCGCGGCGGCTGCGCCTGCTCGCCGGCGCGTACGCGCTCGGCGACGACGACCGCGCCGCGCTCGTCGCGACCGCGCGGGCCCGCCTGGAGCACTTGGTCCGCCACATGCACGAGCGGGCCGCCGCGGGCGACGAGGCCTTCGCCGGCCACGTCGCCCGCGGCGACGACATCTTCTACGAGTGCGACCTCGCCCACCTGACGCGGCACGAGGCCGTGCTGCGGCGTGACCTCACTTGCCGAAGCCCACGGTCAGACCGCTGAGCAGCTGGCGGCGGCCCACGATGTAGAGGATCAGGATGGGCAGCGTGGTGAGCACCACGGACGCCAGCACCGCCGGCACGTTGATGCTGTACTGGCCCTGGAACGACCAGAGCGCCAGCGGCAGCGTGCGCTTGTCGGGGCTCTGCGTGAGCACCAGCGGCAGCAGGAAGCCGTTCCAGATCGTCAGCGCGTTGTAGATCGTCACCGTCACCACGGCCGGCCGCGTCAGCGGGAACGCCAGCCGCCAGAGCATCGCCGTCTCGGTCGCGCCGTCCAGGCGCATCGAGTCGAACAGCTCCTTGGGCACGTCGCGGATGAAGTTGGACAACACCAGCACCGACAGGGGGATCGCGAACGCGATCGACGGCAGGATCATCCCCAGCAGCGAGTCGTAGAGGTGCAGCCGGATGATGATCAGGTAGACGGGGATGATCGTGGCCTGCAGCGGGATGGCCAGCCCCATGAGGAAGAGCGAGTTCGTCAGCCGCAGGAACCGGCTCCGCCTGCCGGCCCGGATGATTGCGTACGACGCCATGAAGGAGATGAGCACCGCGGGAATGACCGCGCCCAGCGTGACGACGACGCTGTTGACGAAGTACAGGGGGAAGTCCGACTCGATGACCATCACATAGTTGGCCAGCGTCGGCTCGCCGGGCGGCACCAGCGGGTTCTCGGCGTAGTAGTTGCTCTGCGACTTGAAGCTGGTGATGACGATCCAGTAGATCGGCACGACCACGACCGCCAGCCAGATCCAGGAGGCCAGGCCCGCCAGCCAGTTGGGCCGGCCCCTGGGCTTGCTGCGACGCCGGTGCCGCCGCTCGGGCCCGCCCTCCATGATCTCGGGCTTCGTGGTGAGCGTGGACGCCATGATCAGGCCCCTTCGAGCTGGCTGTGGCTCGCGTCGCGGCCGCCGAGCCGGCGCAGGACCAGCGCCAGCACGAGCCCCACGAGCACGAGGATGACCGCGATCACGCTGGCCAGGCCCATCTGGCTGGCCTGCCATCCGCGCACGTACATGTCCAGGGCGAGCACCCTCGTGGCGTCTCCCGGCCCGCCCGCGGTCAGCACAAAGATCAGGTCGAAGAAGGTCAGCGACCCGACGACCATGAGCGTCGAGGACGTGATGATCGTGTACTTCAGCTGCGGCAGGGTGATGCTGAAGAACTTGCGCACCCGGCCGGCGCCGTCGAGTTCGGCGGCCTCGTACATCGAGCGCGGGATCTGGCGGACGCCGCCCTGGTAGATCAGGGAGTGGAACGGGATGAACTGCCAGGACACCACGAAGATCACCACGCCGAACGCGAGGTACGGATCGCCGAGCCAGTCCTGCACGAGCAGCGGGATCCGCAGCCCGGCGCCGAGCCCGAAGTTCGGGTCGAGCAGCGCCTTGTAGGCGATGGCGATGGCCGCGGAGCTGAGCAGCAGCGGGATGAAGTACACCACGGACAGGACCGCGCGATAGCGGTGGTGGTTGGCGAGGAACGTGCCCAGCAGGATGCTGGCCGGCGTCTGCACCGCCCAGGACAGGGCCATCACGAGGAACGTCACCCACAACGCGTGCGGCAGCCCCGGGTCGGCGAGCACGGTCGTCCAGCTGTCGACGCCCGCGAAGTGGATGTCGCCAAGCCCGTCCCACGAGGTGAAGCTGAGCACGAGGACCCCGAGCAGCGGGATCAGCCCGAACCCGGTGAAGACCACCAGCGCGGGCACGGACATCCACGCGAGCGAGCCGCCACGGCCCTTTCGCCTGCGGGCCGTGGCGGAGGTCGCGAGCGCGCTCACTTGCCGATGACCGCGTTCATGTTGGTGGCGAACTCCTTGGGGGAGATCGACAGCTGGAACAACTTGGCGATGTTGTCCAGCAGCACCTCGGCGGCCGTGGGGCTGAGCGCCTGGTCCCACGACTGGGCGAAACTCTTGGCGTTGACGGCGATGTTGTAGACGAAGTTGAGGAACTCGGCGTCGTCGGAGGCGGCGAACTCCTTGTCGGCGCCCTTGACGATCGGCACCGCGCCGGTCGCGACCCACTCCTTGACCGCCTGGTCGCTCATCAGCTCGGTGGCGAAGAACTTCTTGGCGATCTCCTTCTGCTCGGGCGTCGCCTTGGAGGAGATCGACATGTACTGGCCGGGGTTGCCGACGGTGTTGCTCGGGTCGCCCTTGCCGCCGTCGATCGGCGGGAAGTTCATGTAGCCGAGGTTGCCGCCGGAGACGAAGTCGCCGCCGTCCCCCTTCATGCTGCCGTACGTCCAGCCGCCGTGCAGCATCATCGCGGCCTTGCCGGTGTAGAGCAGCGCCTGGTCGGCGTTGGAGTCGGCGGTGATCGAGGAGAAGCCCTTGATGAACCCGTCGGCCTTGATCAGCTCCTGCATCTTGCCCAGGGCGTCGATGGCGACCGGGTTGTTCCAGGCGTCCTTCTCGGCGTCGAACACGGCCTGGAACACCTCAGGGCCGCCCAGGCGGTCGAAGAGGAACTCCAGCCACATCATGTTGGTCCAGCGCGACTGGCCGCCGAGCGCGAACGGAGCGATGCCCTGGGCGTTGAACTTGGGCACCAGATCCATGATGTCGCCCCACGTCTGGGGCGGCTGCGCGCCGATCTTGTCGAAGGCGCGCTTGTCGTAGTAGAGGACGATCGGCTGCATCGTCTCGCAGGGCATCGCGTAGATCTTGCCGTCGATCGTGGCGGCGCCGAAGGAGGAGGGGAACAGCCGGTCCTTCAGCGTGGTGTTCTGGTCGAACCACGAGGTGAGGTCGTCGACCTGGCCCGCCTGGACGTAGCTGCGCAGCGTGCCGCCGCCCCAGCCCCAGATGAGCGTGGGCGCCTGGCCCGCGCCGATGGCCGTCTTGATCTTGGTCTTGAACGCGTCGTTCTGGAAGGTCGTCCCCGCGATCTGACCGTTGGGGTTGGCCTTGTTGAACCGTTCGACGGTCCTGGTGCGCACGCCCTCCTGCGGCTGCGTCGACAGGTACCAATAAGTAGCGCCGCCGCCACCGCCACCACCACTTGGCGTGCCGGGCCTGGTCGGGCCCGAGCTGCCACAGGCGGCAAGCGCGGCTCCCAGGGGCAGGCCCATGGAGAGGCTGAGGAAAGTGCGGCGAGACGTTGTCCTTGGCTCCACGGGGATCTCCGTACTCGAACGTCGCGGTCTCTGGCCGCGGCTCGTTGGTCATCGGATGCGGTGGCCGGCGGTCGTGGATCGGCGTCCTCGGGACACCACAGGTCCACTCCTCCTTGAGTCAGCTCTCCGAAACTTTTTCGACATGACCGCGGGTTTCGCCAATCTAGGTTTCGGCCAAAGGTGTGTCAAGACCCGCCGCGGAGCGAACAGATTACGGTCCGGCCAAGGCCCGTGTACAGTACTTTGGCGCGGGCTATCGCTGGTCCACCTGGCCTTCGGAAATCCGCGACGAGATCGTCGGTGACCCTCGAAATATTTCGAAATGTCTCCGACACAAACGCACTTCTTGAGGAGAGCAGCAGATGACGGCTCTAGAGCGGACACCTGAGGCGGACCGGGCACTCCGTCCGTGGCAGGACCCGGCGCTTCCCGTCGCCGACCGAGTCGACGCCCTCCTCGCGGAGCTGACCCTGGAGGAGAAGATCGGCCAGCTGGGCAGCCGGTGGATCGGCAACGACATGCCGGAGCCCGACGTGCCGGAGCCCGGCGCCGAGTCGCTGAACGTCGCGCCCATGCAGGACGTCTTCGCCGCCTCCGGCTCCGTCCCGCTGGAGGAGGCCGTCCGCCACGGGCTCGGCCACCTGACCCGCGTGTACGGCAGCGCCCCCGTGACCACGGCCGAGGGCGCCGCCGAGGTGGTCCGGCTGCAGCGGGCCGTGGTCGGGAGCTCCCGGCTCGGCATCCCCGCGATCGTCCACGAGGAGTGCCTGACCGGCTTCACCAGCTACGGCGCGACCGTCTACCCCGCGGCCATCGCCTGGGGAGCCACCTTCGACCCCGGCCTGGTCGAGCGGATGGCCGCGGCCATCGGGCGCGACATGGCCGCCCTGGGCGTGCACCAGGGCCTGTCCCCGGTGCTCGACGTCGTGCGCGACTACCGGTGGGGGCGGGTCGAGGAGACGATGGGGGAGGACCCGTACCTCGTGGCGATGCTCGGCACCGCCTACGTCCGCGGGCTCGAGAGCGCCGGCGTCATCGCCACGCTCAAGCACTTCGCCGGCTACTCCGCCTCGCGGGCGGCCCGCAACCACGGGCCCGTGCCGATGGGCCGCCGCGAGCTGATGGACATGATCCTGCCGCCGTTCGAGGCGGCCATCACGCTCGGCGGCGCCCGCTCGGTGATGAACTCCTACTCCGACGTCGACGGCGTCCCCGCAGGGGCCGACCCCTGGTTGCTGACCGAGCTGCTGCGCGACGAATGGGGCTTCACCGGCACCGTCGTCTCCGACTACTGGGCGGTCCCGTTCCTGGCGACGATGCACGAGGTCGCCGCCGACACCGACGAGGCGGGCGTGCAGGCGCTCACCGCCGGCATCGACGTCGAGCTGCCCGACACCCTCGGCTTCGGCCGGCACCTGGCCGAGCGGGTCAGGAACGGCGACCTTCCCGAGTCGCTGATCGACCGGGCCGCCCGCCGCCTGCTCACCCAGAAGGCCGAGCTCGGGCTGCTCGACCACGACTGGACACCGGAGCGCTCGGTCGCCGCGGCCGGAGGCGTCGACCTCGACTCGCCGGGCAACCGCGCCCTGGCCAGAGAGCTGGCCGAGCGCTCGATCGTCCTGCTGGCCGGCGGAGACGTCCTGCCGCTGCTCGGCGAGGGCCGCCAGGGCCCGCGCAGCGTCGCCGTGGTCGGCCCCGCCGCGCACGACCCGCGCACGTTCATGGGCTGCTACGCCTTCCCCAACCACGTCCTGCCCCGCCATCCCGGCCTCGGGCTCGGCATCGAGGCGCCCACCGTGCTCGACGCGCTGCGCGAGGAGCTGCCCGGCGCCGAGATCCGCCACGAACGCGGCTGCGACGTGCGCGGCGACGACCGCTCCGGCTTCGCCGCCGCGGCGGCGGCCGCGCGCGGCTCCGACCTGTGCGTCGCCGTCGTGGGCGACCTGGCAGGGCTGTTCGGCCAGGGCACCTCGGGCGAGGGCTGCGACGCCGACGACCTGCGGCTTCCCGGCGTGCAGGCCGACCTGCTGGCCGAGCTGGCCGCCACGGGCACGCCGGTCATCGTGGTCGTCGTCTCGGGGCGCCCGTACGCGCTGGGGGAGGTGCACGCCGGAGCCGCCGCGCTCGTCCAGGCGTTCATGCCCGGCGAGGAGGGCGCGGCGGCGATCGCCGGCGTGCTGTCCGGACGCGTCCAGCCCGCGGGCCGGCTGCCCGTGCAGATCCCGCGCGGGCACGGCGGGCAGCCGGGCACCTACCTGCAGCCGCCGCTGGGGGCCAACAGCGAGGGCATCAGCAACCTCGACCCGACCCCGCTGTTCCCCTTCGGGTACGGCGCCTCCTACACCACCTTCGAGGTCGGCGACCTCGTGATCAGCGACGCCGAGGTGCCCACCGACGGCGAGTTCACGGTGGCGGTGAACGTCCGCAACACCGGCGGCCGGGCCGGTGAGGAGGTCGTCCAGCTCTACCTGCACGACGTCGTCGCCCAGGTGACCAGACCGGTGCGGCAGCTGGCCGGGTTCGCCCGCGTGCGGCTGGAGCCCGGCGAGAGCACCGGCGTGCGCTTCCACGTACACGCCGACCGCACCGCCTTCACCGGCCGCGACCTGCGCAGGATCGTCGAGCCGGGCGAGATCGAGGTGCTCGTCGGCACCTCGGCCGCCGACCTGCCGTGCCGCGGCACCGTACGCCTGACCGGTCCGCTGCGCCATCCCGGCCCCGGCCGGCGGCTCGTGACACCCGTTGACGTCGGCCCCGGCGCCGCCGGGCAAGGGGGTGGAGATGCCGGCCAGTCCTAGGCGGGCCACGCTCGCGACCGTCGCCGCCTCGGCGGGCGTGTCGGTCGCGACCGTGTCGAAAGTGCTCAACGGCCGCAGCGACGTCGCGCCCGCCACCCGCTCGCTGGTGGAGGCGCTGCTGCGGCAGCACGACTACGTCGCCCCCAGCCCGCGCAGGGGCGAGGCCGCCGGGGCGGGCAGCGTCGAGCTGCAGTTCGACGCCGACCTCAACGCCTACTCGACCGAGATCATCCAGGGGGCGGTGGCCGCCGCGGCGGAGGCCGGCGTCGGGGTCGTGGTCAGCATCCGGCGTGCCGACCGCACCGCCGCCTGGGCCCGCGGCCTGGTGGCCGCCGGCCGCCGAGGGCTGATCGCGGTCACCAGCGAGCTGACCGCCGGGCAACTCGCCGCGCTGGCCAAGGCCCGGCTGCCGCTCGTCCTCATCGACCCGCTCAACCTGCCGCGCGCCCGCGTGACCAGCATCGGGTCGACGAACTTCGCCGGTGGCCTGGCCGCCACCCAGCACCTGCTCTCGCTCGGCCACCGGCGCATCGCCTACGTCGGAGGCCCCGCCGCCGCGGCCTGCAACCAGGCCCGGCTGCACGGCTACCGCGCCGCCATGGAGGCCGAAGGCACGCCCGTGCTGCCGGGCTACGTCCAGACCGGGCACTTCCGCTACCACGACGGCGTGACGGGCGGCGCGGCCGTGCTCGACCTGCCGCGCGCCCCCACGGCGATCTTCGCGGCCAGCGACGAGACCGCGCTCGGCATCATGGAGGCCGCCCGGGCGCGCGGCCTGCGCATCCCCGAAGACCTCAGCATCGTGGGGTTCGACGACACCCAGATCGCCCAGATGGCCTCACCGCCGCTCACCACCGTCCGCCAGCCGCTGCGCGAGATGGGCGGCGTGGCCCTCCGCACCGCGCTGCGCCTGGCGGCGGGGGAGAAGATCGACTCCCACCACGTCGAGCTCGCCACCGGCCTCGTGGTCCGGGGCTCCACGGCCCCCGTCGCACCCGCCTGAACGCCGGCCGCCGCCCGGCCCGCAGCATCGGGAAGATCGTGGGCGTGGGAATGGTTGCCTCTGTTCGTGGAGGAGAGCGAGGTCGTGGTGATCGGCGCCGGGCAGGCGGGACTGTCCAGCGCGTACTTCCTGCGCAGGCTCGGTTTCGAGCCGGTCGTGCTGGACGCGGCGGAGGGGCCCGGGGGAGCGTGGCGGCACCGTTCGCCCACGCTGACCATGGACAAGGTGCACGGCGTCTTCGACCTGCCCGGCCTGCGCCGCCCGCCGGAGACCACGGGTCGGCGGCCGGCCGCCGAGGTGGTACCAGGCTACTACGCGGACTACGAGCGTGAGCAGGAGCTGGAGGTGCTCCGGCCGGTCAGGGTCGCCTCCGTGCGGCGCGGGCCGGGCGGCCGGCTGGTGGTCGTGACCGACGCGGGGGAATGGGCGGCCAGAGCCGTGGTCAACGCGACCGGCACATGGACGCGACCTCACTGGCCGTACTATCCGGGAGCCGCCGGATTCCGCGGGCGCGCGCTCCACTACGCGAGCTACCGCGGGCCGGCGGAGTTCGCCGGCCGGCACGTGGCCGTCGTGGGCGGCGGGGCCTCGGCGATGCACGTGCTGTCCGAGACGGCCGGGGTCGCCGCCACGACGGCGTGGTTCACCCGCCGCCCGCCCCTGTTCAGGGACGACTTCGACGAGGACGCCAGGCGGGAGGTCGTGGCGATGGTCGACGAGCGCGTGCGCGCCGGCCTGCCGCCGCAGAGCGTCGTCGGCGTCACCGGCCTGCCCTACACCACGGTCGTGCGCGAGGCGCTCGCCAAGGGGGCGCTCGACCGCCTGCCGATGTTCGACCGCGTCACCGAGCACGGTGTCGCGTGGAACGACGGGCGGACCCTCGATGCCGACACCATCATCTGGGCCACCGGCTTCCGCTCGGCCCTCGACCACCTCGCGCCCCTGCGTCTCAGGGAGCTGGGCGGTGGCATCATGGTGGACGGGACCCAGGTGGTCAAGGAGCCCGCGCTCCAGCTCGTCGGCTACGGTCCGTCGGCCAGCACGATCGGCGCCAACCGCGCCGGCCGCACGGCCGCCCGCAACGTCCGCGCCCACCTCGCCACCGCCCCCGCCCGCCCGGCCGCCTGAACCCGCCACCCGCCCGCGCCTGCCCGGCCGCGTGGAATCCCGCAACCCGCCCCGCGCCTTCGTGGCCGCCTGGAACCCGGCAAGCCGTCCCGCGCCTGTCCGGCGTCGCGCCCGGCGGGGCTTCTCGCAGGCCCGGGCAGCCATGTCCGGGGCGAACGCCGGGGAGAAAGGGCGGAAGGTGAACGCGGCTGGTCACCGTTCGGCGACGCCGAAGGCGGTCCAGCCTCGGGCGGGGAATCCCGCCGCCCGCGCCACGGCCGCCGACGCGTCGTTCTCCGGGGCGTGCAGGTACGTCGGCACGGCCCCTTCGTCGAGCACCCGCCGGGCGGCCTGCGCCACCAGCCGCTTGGCCAGCCCGCGCCCGCGCGCCGCCGGGGCCGTCACCACCGCCAGCTCGTGCCCGTACGCGTCGTGCCGTTTGATCCCCACCCCCGCCAGGTGCTCGCCCGTGCCGGGGTCGGTGGCCACCAGGACCTCCCCGCCGAAGGGGTGCAGCCAGGCCGGCACGCCGGGGGCGGTGGCGGGCCGCCACCGCCCGGCGTCCCGCAGCGGGGCCGGGCGCGTGGTCCAGCGGAAGACGGCTTCGAACCAGCCGCGCTCCGCGTATGCGACGATCCTGGGCACCTCGGCCATCGTCCGCGCGGCGGCCACGCGGGTCACGTGCTCCGGGGGCACCGACAACACGCCGCCGTCCGGGGTGCGTACGCCGAGCGCCGGGTGGATCTGGCCGTCCCAGCCGGGAAGGGTGCGCCGGAGGGAGCCGGTGACCTGGAGTTTCTCCGTGGGCGGCCAGGCGCCGAGCCACTCGCGCAGATGATCGTCGATCGCCACGAGACCACTTTATGGAGGAGGAAAGATATCGATTGCGGCAGGGGGCCGGTCACTCGGGCGAAGAGGGTCGACACACGGTGTTACACCGGGTTAGCGTCCTGACATAAGGATCTTTTTCGGGTCAGGAGGTCCCCTATGGACGTTCCCGGCTACACCGAAATCCGGGAACTCGGACACGGCGGGACCGGGCGGGTCATGCTCGCCGTACGCGACTCCGACGGGCTGGCCGTCGCGATCAAGCACCTGTCCGACCCGCTGCGCGCGGACGACGAGTTCGCCGGCAGGTTCAGGGCCGAGGCGCGGGTCATCCAGGAGATCGACAGCCCGCACACGGCCCGCGTGCTGGACTACGTCGAGGCCGACGACGACGCCGTCATCGTCATGGAGCTGGTCGACGGCGTCACGCTCCGGCGGCTGCTGGCGGACGAGGGTGCGACCGGAGCGGAGTCGGCGCTCGTGGTGCTGAAGGGGGCGCTGCTCGGGCTGGCCGAGGCGCACGAGCGCGGCGTCGTGCACCGGGACTTCAAACCCGAGAACGTGATCATCACCCAGGAGGGCGAGAGCAAGCTCGTCGACTTCGGCGTGGCCGCGCACGTCGGCGAGACGGCCGACCTCGTCGGCACCCCCTCCTACATGGCCCCCGAGCAGTGGGACGAGGCCCCGGCCGGCCCGGCGACCGACGTCTACGCCGCGACGCTGGTGTTCTTCGAGTGCCTGACCGGCCATCGCCCCTTCCAGGGGACCGACGTGGCCGCCCTGGCCTACCAGCACCAGTACGTCCCGCCCCCGGTCGAGGAGGTGGACGAGCCGCTGCGGCCGATCGTCGAGCACGGCCTGGCCAAGGACCCCGCGGCCCGGCCGGAGTCGGCGCGGGTGTTCCTGGCCGAGCTGGAGGGCGTCGCGCTGGCCGCGTACGGGGAGGACTGGGAGCAGCGGGGACGGGCCGGTCTCGGCCTCCTGGCCGTGCCGCTCACCGCGCTGCTGCCCCGGCCGCAGCCGGCGGCCGACGGGGGCTCCACGAGCCTGTTCCACACCACGATGGCGCCCGCGACCAAGTTCGCGGTGACGGGCGGGCTGGTGCTGGCGACCGCGGCGGCGGTGGTGTCGGCGTTCGTGGTCCTGGGCGATCCGCCCGGCACGAGGAGCGGCACCGCCCTTCCGCCGCCCGCGACGGCGTCCGCGTCCGTGCCGGCGCCGGCCACGCCCACGGCGGCCTCCCCGACGTCCGCCGCGCCGGCCTCGCCGGAGCCGGAGCCGAGCGTGTCGCTCAGGGAGACGCCGCCGGTCACCCATGTCGGCCGGCCGGACACGCCCGTGGTGAGGCCGCGCCCCACCCGTCCCGGCACCGAGCCGCCCCCGTCGACCAGGGAGCCCACCCGCGAGCCCACCAGGACAAGCCGTCCGGAGCCGACCCCGCCGACGACCCCGCCGACGACCCCGCCGACGACCCCGCCGACGACGCTGCCCACCGCCGACGACCCGCCCGCCACCGACCCTCCTGACGATCCGCCCGACGACCCGCCGCCCGGCACGAACGAGCCCGACCCTCCGGCGCGGGACAGGGAGCCGCTCCTGTCGGTCTCGGTCTCGGTGTCGCTCGGCCTGCCGGTGCTCGGCGGCGACGGCGACGGCCTGGTGGACGCCGGAATCGGCCTGGGCCTGGGCTCCAGCCTTCTCGGGGTCGTGCTGGTGCCGGGGTCGGTGCTGCTCGGACGGCAGATCGTGGCCCGCGGGGTACGCCGGTCGCGCGAGCGGAGACGGCCGTGAGTTGCGTGCCACGGGCCATGATCGTCTACTATCGGCGTCGAATAGAGGGCGTCCCCCGGCCTGAATAACTCCTGACCGGAACTCGCCCTGCGGTTCCGAGTGAGGAGAACAGTGGCGGTTGCGTCACCCGCCGTCCGGTCGTACGGCCCTGCCCGTGAACGCAGCGGGGCCACCGTGCTTCTCTCCGTCCTGCTCACCGGCTTTCTCAGCGGGCTGTTCGTCGCGGCGCCCGCGCAGGCCGACCCCAAGCCCACGGTCAAACGGCTGAAGAAGGAGCTGGCCGGGCTGCAGAAGGAGTCGGACAAGCTCATCGCCGGCTACTACGGCAGCCGCATCGCCCGGGAGAAGGCCGAGAAGGCGGAGAAGGCCGCGCGGAAGAAGCTGGCCGCCGCCCAGGAGGTGTACGACCGTCACTCCACCGAGCTCAGGGCCATGGCCGTCGCCCAGTACACCGGAGGCGAACCCGGCGCCCTTTCCCTGCTGTCGGGAGAGCGGGAGCCGTCGGCCCTCTTCGGCCGGATGGCCCTGGCCCGGCACCTCGTCGCCCGGCAGGACGCCAGGCTGCGCGACCACGCCAGGGTCAGGGACGAGCACCGGCAGGCGACCGACGAGGCCGCCGCCCGCGCCAAGGAGCTCGCCCGCACGACGGCCGACCTGGAGGAGCGCAAGGAGAAGGCCGAGAAGCAGATCGAACGCATCAAGGACAAGATCGACCAGTTGCACGAGGCGCCGGGCGTGCGGCGCTCCGACGGCACGTGGGTGCCGCAGCTGCCCGAAGGGTCCGACCACATCACGCCCAGGATGCGGCTGGTCAGGAAGCTCATCGAGGACCGGTTCGACGTGCCGTACGGGATCGGCTGCTTCCGGGCGATCCAGGACGGCGGCGAGCATCCGCTCGGGCGCGCCTGCGACTTCATGCTGAGCCGCGGCGGCGCCATGCCGTCGGCGGCGGAGCTCGAACGCGGTGACCAGATCGCCAAGTGGGCGATCAAGAACGCCAAGCGGCTCGGCATCATGTACGTCATCTATCGCCAGCGCATCTGGCACGCCAGGTCCGGGACGTGGCGCACGATGTCGGACCGTGGCGGCACGACGGCCAACCACTACGACCACCCGCACATCTCGGTCTATTGACCGGTCAGTCCTTGGCCAGGGCCGCCAGCAGGCGGTCTTCGGTGACTTCGGGGCCGGTCAGCTGCTCGGTGATCGCGCCGTCGCGCAGCACCACCACGCTGTCGCAGTTCTCCACCAGCTCGGCGACGTCGGACGAGATGAGCAGGATCGCCAGCCCGTCCACGGCGAGCTCGTCGAGCAGCGCCTGCATCTCCAGCTTGGTCGCCACGTCGACCCCGCGCGTGGGCTCGTCCAGCAGCAGCACCTTGGGGTGCATGGCCAGCCACCGCGCCAGCAGCACCTTCTGCTGGTTGCCGCCCGACAGCTCGCCGGCCGGCTGCCGGGGCGAGACCGCCTTGATCCCCAGCCGCTTCATGAACGTCGCGACGATGCCGTCCACCTGCGCGTCGGACACGATCCCGGCCCGCGACAGCCGGGGCAGCGCGGCCAGCGCGATGTTGTCGCGCACCGACAGCGTGGGCACGATGCCCTCGGTCCTCCTGTTCTCCGGCACCAGGCCGATCCCGGCGCGTACGGCGCTCCTGACCGACCACTTGCGGGCCCCCGGCGACGGGCGCGCGCCGGCCACCGTCACCTGCCCCGCGTCCACCGGCAGGGCGCCCGCGATGGCGCGGGCCGTCTCGCTGCGGCCCGCGCCGAGCAGCCCGCCGAGCCCGACCACCTCGCCGGCCCGCATCGCCAGCGACACCCCGTCGAGCACGTGGTGGCGGGTGAGGCCCTTGGCCTCCAGCACGGGCACGTCGGCGGGCTCGTCGGCCTGGCCGGCCGCGAGCGGCGGTTCCACGGGGTGGAACGGCCGTCCCAGCATGAGCGAGACCAGCCGCAGCCGGTCGAGCCCCGCCAGCGGCCCGGTGTGCACGACCCGGCCGTCACGCAGCACCGTGACCCGGTCGCAGATGCCGAACAGCTCCTCCAGCCGGTGGGTGACGTAGATGACCGAGCGGCCCTCCTCGCGCAGCCGGGTCACGGCGCCGAACAGGGTCTCCAGCTCGGCGTGTTCCAGCGCCGACGTGGGCTCGTCCATGATGACCAGGCGGGCGTCTGCGGTGGCCGCCCTGGCCAGGGCGACGAGCTGGCGGGTGCCCTCGTTGAGCGAGGCGAGCGGGCGGCGCACGTCGACCCGCAGCCCGTACGCGGCCAGCACCTCCTCGGCGCGGGCGTGCACGGCCGCGGAGTCGATCAGCCCGAGCCGGCCCCGTGGCTCCCTGCCGAGCAGCAGGTTGCGGGCGACGCTCATGGTGGGGACGAGGTTGGTCTCCTGGTGGATCGTGGCGATCCCGGCCCGCCTGGCGTCGGCCGGGCCGGCGAACCTGACCTGGTCACCGTGGAGGCGCAGCTCGCCCGCGTCGGGCGGGTAGACCCCTGAGAGCACCTTCACCAGGGTCGACTTGCCCGCGCCGTTTCCGCCGACCAGGGCGTGCACCTCGCCGGGGCGTACGGACATGGTGACGTGGTCGAGGGCGGTGACGCCCTGGAAGGTCTTGAGAACGCCTGCCACCTGTAGCACGGTTGCCTCCGCCTCGATGGTGGTCGAGCAAGAAAACATTCCCGTAACGGGTTTGTCACATTCGATCAGTAGGGCGATCAGAACTGGGCGACGTGCAGGCGCACGCCCCGGCCGCTCAGCTCGTCGAGCACGTCGCGGGGCGCGGAGTCGTCGGTGACCAGGTGGTCGATCTGGTCGGCGGGCACGGTCTGGACCATCGTGTCGACGCCGACCTTGGTGTGGTCGGCCAGCACGACGACCTCCTCGGCGGCCGCGGCCAGCGCCCGGTCGACGCCCGCCACCTGCATGTTGGGCGTGGACAGCCCGCGGTCGGCGCTGAGCCCGTTGCCCGAGATGAACGCCCTGCGCACCCGCAGCCCCGCCAGCGAGTGCTCGGCCGCGCTGCCCACCAGGGCCAGGATCGACCCGCGCAGCGTGCCGCCGGTCAGCATCACCTCGACGCGCGGCGAGCCGGCCAGCACCTGGGCGACCAGCAGCGAGTTGGTCACCACGGCCAGCTCGGAGTGCCGCGTCAGGCGGCGGGCGAACTCCTGCGTGGTGGTGCCGGGCCCGACCACGATGGCGTCGCCGTCCTCCACGAGCGCGGCGGCCAGCTCGGCGATGGCGGCCTTCTCCGCGGACTCGAGCGAGACCTTGTGCGCGTAGCCGGCCTCGCGCGACAGCTCGCCCGGGAGGGTGGCGCCGCCGTGGTGGCGGTTGAGCAGGCCCTCCGACTCCAGAGCGCGCAAATCGCGGCGGACGGTGACCTCGGAGGAGCGGACGGCCTGGGCGAGCTCGCGCAGCGACACCGCGCCGTTGGCACGCACCAACTCGAGGATGCGCTGCCTGCGTTCGGCGGCGAACACGGGCCTGCGGCCGTCGCTCTGCGTGTCGCTCACGTCCCGATCATATTCGACGCGCCAACATGCGTTCACCTCTGACCGAACGCGAACGAATCTGATCGGAAATCTTGACCGGCTCGGTCCGGCAGTGCTTACTTTGGAGCATGTCAGGGTCAAAAGCTGTCCGAACGTGATCAGCGCATCGAAAGGACCCCCCGTTGCGTAAGCCCCTCGTGCTGTTGCTCGCCGTCCTGATGTCCGTCTTATGGCAGGTGCCGCCGCCCGCCTCCGCCTCTGCCCCAGCCGCGGTCGAGCGGCACGGCCTGCGCGGCGACTACTACCTCGCCTCGGCGGCGGGCGCCTTCGACTTCGCCGAGCTCAAGGCGAGCGTCGTCGACCCCAACCTGGAACTGGCCGACCTGAACCCCGTGTTCACGATGCTGACCGGCAGGGAGGACGACGTCACCGTCCGGTGGACCGGGCAGATCCAGCCCGAGCACTCCGAGACCTACACCTTCTCCATGATCGGCGACAACGGCTTCCGCCTCTGGATCGACGGCAAGCCGATCATCGACCACTGGGTGGACGACTGGGACAAGGAGCAGACCGGCACCCCGATCGCCCTGGAGGCCGGCAGGAAGTACGACGTCAAGGTCGAGTACTTCGAGCACTACGGCGGCGCCCACCTGCGGCTGCGGTGGGAGAGCCCGAGCCAGCCGAAGGCCGTCGTGCCCGCGGAGGCGTTCACGCTGCCCGAGGACTTCGAACCCGGGGGCCCGGCCGAGGCCCGGCTCGGCGAGGCCGGCGACGTCGCCACGCTCACCTTCCCCAAGGCGCTCGCCGACCTGCCCGCCGGCGCGGCCGGCAAGCTCGCCGTCACCGTCGGCGGGACGGCCTGGCCCGTGACCGCGGCGACCCTGAAGAGCCCCGAGACCGTCGAGCTCAAGCTGAAGCACCCGATCCCCGCCAAGGCCGGCAACACCGTGCGCACCGGCTACGACGGCACCGGCGGCATCACCTACGCCGACGGCACCGAGCTGGCCGCCTACACCTACGGCTACGTGCACAACGCCTCCGCCTACATCCTGCGCAGCAAGTGGGCCGACGACGTCGACCCGGCGAAGCCGCTGCCCGAGTACCCCAGGCCGCAGCTCGTCAGGGACCGCTGGCAGAGCCTCAACGGCACCTGGCAGTTCGGCCCGGCCAAGGAGGGCGAGGCCGCGCCCATCGGGCGTGACCTGCCCGAACGCATCGTCGTGCCGTACCCCGTCGAGTCCCAGCTGTCCGGCATCGGCCGGCACGAGGAGCGCATGTGGTACCGCAGGACGTTCGAGGTGCCGCGCGGCTGGCGCGGCGAGCGCGTCCTGCTCCACCTCGACGCGGTGGACTGGCAGGCCGCCGTCTACGTGAACGGCAAGCAGGTCACCACCCACAAGGGCGGCTACGACCGGATCAGCGTGGACGTGACCGACGCGCTCAAGCGCCACGGCCGCCAGGAACTGGTCGTGGGCGTGTACGATCCGTCCGACGCCGGCAGCCAGGCCCTCGGCAAGCAGCGGCTCAACCCGGGCGGAATCTGGTACACCACCGTGTCCGGCATCTGGCAGTCCGTCTGGCTCGAGCCGGTCGCCGAGGACCACGTCGAGCGCGTCGACGCGGTGCCCGACGTGCCGGGCCAGGCGGTCGAGGTGACGGTGCACGGCTCGCCGGGCACCGTGGTCGTGACGGCCAAAGACGGCAGGCGCGTGGTCGGCAGGGCCACCGGGAGGACCGGCGAGGAGCTCAGGATCCCGGTGCGCAAGCCCAGGCTCTGGTCTCCCGACGACCCTCACCTGTACGACCTGGAGGTCAGGCTCGAGCACGACGAGGTCGAGTCGTACTTCGGGATGCGCTCCATCGAGGTGTCCGGCAACCGGATGATCCTCAACGGCAAGCCGGTCTTCCAGATCGGCCCGCTCGACCAGGGCTTCTGGCCCGACGGCATCTACACCGCCCCGACCGACGAGGCCCTGCGCTACGACCTGGAGCAGACCAAGGCGCTCGGCTTCAACGCGGTGCGCAAGCACGTCAAGGTCGAGCCCGACCGCTGGTACCACCACGCCGACAAGCTCGGCCTGCTGGTCTGGCAGGACATGCCGTCGACCGTGCGCGCCGACGACCAGCCCCAGTTCGAGGCCGAGCTGCGCGAGCTGGTCGACCAGCACCGCAGCAGCCCGTCGATCGTGATGTGGGTGCCGTTCAACGAGGGCTGGGGGCAGTACGACCAGGCGCGCATCGCCGACCTGGTCAAGGGCTGGGACCCCTCGCGCCTGGTGAACAACATGAGCGGGGTCAACTGCTGCGGCGCCGTGGACGGCGGCAACGGCGACGTCAAGGACTTCCACATCTACCCCGGCCCCGGCAACCCCGGCAAACCCGAGGGGACCAGGGCCACCGTGATCGGCGAGTACGGCGGGCTGGCCCTGCCGGTGGTCGGCCACACCTGGTCCGGCGGCGGCTGGGGCTACGCGGTCGAACCCGATCCCGAGTCCCTCACCGACCGCTACGTCGGCATGATCGAGGAGCTGGAGCGGCTGCACGCCTGCGAGCAGCTCAGCGCCGCGATCTACACCCAGACGACCGACGTCGAGACCGAGATCAACGGCCTGATGACGTACGACCGGGCGGTCACCAAGCCCGACGTGAAGCGCGTCCACGACGCGCACAAGGCGCTGACGGGCGCGATCAACCCGCCCTGCGCCTGAGCTCCGCCGCGCCCGGGTCTCGTGGCCCGGGCGCGGCTCCTGATAGGAAAGGAACGCCATGACCCCCCATCTCCGGGCAGCCGCGCTGACGCTGGCCGTGCTCCTCACCGCGTCGGCCTGTGCCAGGTCGGAGGAGCCGCAGAGCGCGCCCGCCGCCACCGGCACCGCCGGGCAGCAGGTCGTCCAGACCCCCACCGGCTCGGCCGGGCCCACGTGCACGCTTGAACAGTTCGGCGGGACGAAGTTCGACCTCGAGACGGCCACGGTCGGCTTCTCCCAGTCGGAGAAGGAGGCCAACCCGTTCCGGATCGCCGAGACCAAGTCGATCAGGGACGAGGCGGCCAAGCTCGGCATCAAGGACCTCAAGGTCACCAACGCCCAGTCGCAGTTCTCCAAGCAGATCACCGACGTGCAGCAGCTCATCGCCCAGGGCGTGCAGCTCCTGGTCATCGCCCCGCTCAACTCCGACGGCTGGGAGCCCGTGCTCCAGCAGGCCGCCGCCAAGAAGATCCCGATCATCACGGTCGACCGGCAGATCAACGCCAAGCCGTGCAGCGACTATCTGACGTTCATCGGCTCGGACTTCTACGAGCAGGGCAAACGTGCCGCCGACCGCATGATCGACGCTCTCGGCGGCAAGGGCAAGGTCGCCATCCTCCTCGGCGCCCCCGGCAACAACGTCACCACCGAGCGGACGAACGGCTTCAAGGACCGCGTCAAGGAGAAGGCGCCGGACATCACGATCTCGTTCGAGCAGACCGGCGAGTTCGCCCGCGAGAAGGGCCAGCAGGTCACCGAGCAGCTCATCCAGTCCAACCCCGACATCAACGGCATCTACGCCGAGAACGACGAGATGGCCCTGGGCGCCGTGACCGCGCTGAAGGGCGCGGGCAAGAAGGCCGGCGACATCAAGATCGTGTCGGTGGACGGCACCCGCAGCGCCGTCCAGGCCATCGCCGACGGCTGGCTGCACGCGGTCATCGAGTCGAACCCCCGCTTCGGCCCGCTGGCCTTCGAGACCGCGCAGAAGTTCCTGGACGGAGAGGCCATCCCCGACAAGGTGATCATCTCCGACCGGGACTACGACACGACCAACGCCAAGGACTCCCTCGGTGAGGCGTACTGACTTGGAAGCGGTTCTCGAGGCCAGGGGGGTCAGCAAACGCTTCCCCGGCGTGCTCGCCCTCGACGGCGTGTCCCTCGCCCTCCGCCCGGGTGAGGTGCACGCCCTCGTGGGGGAGAACGGCGCCGGCAAGTCCACGCTGATCAAAGTCTTCACCGGCGTCTACCAGCCGGACGGCGGCGAGCTGCGCCACCAGGGCGAACCCGCCGCCTTCGGCACCCCCATGGACGCGCAGCGCGCCGGCATCTCCACCATCTACCAGGAGGTCAACCTCGTCCCGATGATGAGCGTGGCCCGCAACCTGCTGCTCGGCCGCGAGCCGCGCCGCTTCGGCGTGATCGACTCCGCCGCCATGAACGGCGAGGCGGAACGGGTCCTCGCCGGCTACGGCGTCGAGACCGACGTCAGGCGGCCCCTGCGGTCGCTCGGCGTCGGCGCCCAGCAGATGGTCGCCCTGGCCAGGGCGGTGTCCATCGACGCGCGGGTGGTCATCATGGACGAGCCCACCTCGTCGCTGGAGCCGCGCGAGGTCGAGACGCTGTTCGGGGTGATCAGGCGGCTGCGCGACGAGGGCATCGCCGTCATGTACGTCAGCCACCGCCTCGACGAGCTCTACCAGGTGTGCGACCAGGTGACCGTGCTGCGCGACGGCCGGGTCGCCCACACGGGGGCGCTGGCCGACGTGGAACGCCTGCGGCTCATCTCGCTGATGCTCGGCCGCGACCTGAACGAGGTCCGCTCGCACGGCATGACCCGCTTCTCCCGCGACCGCGCGGGTGCGGGCTCCGACGGCTCCGCTGACGGCGGGGGGAGCCGGCGCTCCCCGGCCGTCGAGGCGCGCGGCCTGACCCGGCGGCACGTCCTCGACGGCGTGGACGTGTCCGTCCGGCCCGGCGAGGTCGTCGGGCTCGGCGGGCTGCTCGGCGCCGGCCGTACCGAGACCGCCAAGGCCATCGTCGGCGCGCTCCCGCTGGACGGCGGGCAGGTGCTCGTGGCCGGGGCGCCCGTGCGCGCCGGCTCCACCACGGCGGCCATCCGCGCGGGCGTCAGCCTGCTGCCCGAGGACCGCAAGGCCGAGGGCATCATCCCGACCCTGTCCGTCCGCGAGAACATCGCGCTCGCCGCGCTGCCCTCGCTCGGCCGGGGCGGCGTGGTGTCGGACGCCAAGATCGACCGCGTGGTCGAGATCTTCATGCGGAGGCTGAGGATCAAGGCCGCCTCGCCGCACCAGCTCGTCTCCGAGCTGTCCGGCGGCAACCAGCAGAAGGTGCTGCTCGCCCGCTGGCTCGCCGTACGGCCCAAGGTGCTGCTGCTCGACGAGCCCACCCGGGGCATCGACGTCGGCGCCAAGGCCGAGGTACAGGCGCTGATCGACGAGCTGGCCGGGGAAGGGCTGGGCGTGCTGCTGATCTCCTCCGACCTGGAGGAGCTGGTCGAGGGCGCCGACCGGATCCTCGTGCTGCGCGACGGCGCGGTCGCCGGGGAGCTGTCGGGCGACGACGTCACCGAGGAGAGGATCATGGCGACGATCGCGGAGCAGTCCGATGGCTGAGCTCACCACCCACGGCGGCGGCCGCGTCGCCGAGCTGAAACCACGCGTGTTCGCCTGGGTGCAGGACTACGGCGTGTACGCGGCCGTGCTGGCGCTGCTGCTGTTCAACGTGCTGTTCACCCCGCACTTCCTGGACGTGTCGAACTTCCGCACCCAGCTCGTCCAGGTCACCCCCATCGTGATCGTCTCCCTGGGCATGGCCCTGGTGATCGGCACCCAGGGCATCGACCTGTCGGTCGGCTCGGCGATGTCGCTGGCCGCCGCGCTCGTCGTCCTCTACCTCGGGTACGGCTGGCTGCCCGCGCTGCTCGTCGCCGTGCTCGGCGGCGCCGCGGTGGGGGCCGTGGGAGGGGCGCTGGTCGCCTACGTCAACGTGCAGCCGATCGTGGCCACGCTGGCGCTGCTGGTCGGCGTACGGGGACTGGCCAACGTGCTCGTGCCGCAGCTGGTCGAGTTCCGCAACCCCGACCTGATCGCGCTGGGCAGCAGCTCGGTCGCCGGGATCCCCGTCATCGTGCTGATCGCCGCGGCTCTCACGCTCGTGGTGATGTTCGTGGTGCGGCGGACCACGTTCGGCCGGCAGGTGGTGGCGATCGGCGGCAACCGGTCGGCCAGCGAGCTGTCCGGGCTGCCCGTCAAACGAGTCCTGCTGATCGTCTACGTGATCTCCGGGCTGCTCGCGGCGCTGGCCGGGGTGCTCGCCACGGCACGCCTGCAGGCCAGCGACCCGACGTCGCTCGGGCTGTTCATCGAGCTGTCGGCGATCACCGCGGTCGTCGTCGGCGGCACCCCGCTGACCGGCGGCCGGATCAGGGTGCTGAGCACGGTCATGGGCGCGCTGCTCATGCAGCTGCTGGCGGCCACGCTGATCAAACACAACCTGCCGCAGTCCTGGACCCAGATGGTCCAGGCGGTCATCATCCTCGCCGCCGTCTACGCCACCAGGGAGCGTGCAACCCGATGAACCGCGGACAGGTGAGCCGGGTGCTCCAGCAGCACGGCGCGGTCATGGTGCTGGGCGTGGTCGTGATCGTGGGCAGCCTGGCGTTCGACTCCTTCGCCACGAAGGGGAACGCGGTCAGCGTGGTGGTGTCGTCGTCGTTCCTGGCGATCATCGCGATCGGCATGACGTTCGTCATCATCAGCGGCGGCATCGACCTGTCGGTCGGGTCGCTGTTCGTCCTGGGAGGCGTGCTGGCGGCGTACGGCTCGCAGTACGGGCTCGTCGTGGCGCTGCTGCTGCCGCTGGCGGTGTGCGGGCTGGTCGGCCTGCTGCAGGGCCTGGTGATCGCGCGTACGGGCATGGCGCCGTTCATCGTCACCCTGGCCGGGCTGCTGGGGGTGCGCGGCCTCATGCTGGCGATCTCCGACGAGGGCGCCACGACGTATCTGGTGCGGGACCCGGCCTTCGCGGAGCTGGGGCGGGGGCAGGTGCTCGGCCTGTCGTACCCCGTCTACATCACGATCGCCCTGTCGCTGGCCGCGATGGTGTTGCTGCAGCGTACGGGCTTCGGCCAGAACGTCTACGCCATCGGCGGCAACGAGCAGGCGGCGGCGCTCATGGGCGTGCCGGTGGCGCGGACCAAGGTCTCCGTGTACCTGATGTCGGGGCTGCTCGCGGGGCTGGCCGGCGCGCTCAACGCGGCCCGCCTGTCGTCCGGGGTCACGATCCTCGGCATCGGGCTGGAACTCGACGTGATCGCCGCCGTGGTGATCGGCGGGACCCTGCTGACCGGGGGAGCGGGCGGGATCACGGGGACGGTGGCGGGGGTGCTGCTGCTCGGCGTGATCCAGAGCCTGATCAACCAGGTGGGCGACCTGACGTCGGCGTTCCAGCAGGTGGTGAGCGGGTTGTTCCTGGCGCTGGTGGTGGTGGCGCAGCGGCTGCTGAGCAAGGCGCAGCGGCTGACCTGACCGTACGGGTCTCCCGCGTGGTCGTACGGCCGGGGTGCGGCGGCACCCCGGCCGTAACGCCGGACGGTCAGGCCAGGGTCTCCCACCAGCCGTCCACCGCCGGGGCGGCCGTGGTGTCCACCGCCTCGCCCGGCCGGGGCACGGCGATCGTGACGTCGCGGGCCTTGGCCTCGCGCCACAGCCGCTCCACCGGCTCCGCCCACGGGTGCAGGGCCAGCGTGAACGTCGCCCAGTGCACCGGGAGCAGCAGCCTGCCGCCCAGGTCGAGATGGGCGTTGACGGCCTCTTCCGGAGTCATGTGGATGTCCGGCCAGGCCGGGCTGTAGGCGCCGATCGGCACGAGCGTCAGGTCGAACGGCCCGTGCGCCGAGCCGATGCCCCGGTAACCCTCGAAATAGCCGGAGTCGCCGGCGTAGAACACCCGTCTGCTCGCCCCCGCGACCACCCAGGAGCCCCAGAGCGTGTCGTTGCGGGTGAACGTCCGGCCGGAGAAGTGCCGGGCCGCCGTGGCGACGAAGCGCAGCCCCGCGACCTCGGCCTCCTCGTTCCAGTCGAGCTCGATGATCCGGAACGCGGGCACGCCCCACCGCTCCAGGTGCGCCCCGATGCCGAGCGGCACCAGGAACGGCGCCTTCTGCGTCCGCGTCAGCGCGCGCACGGTCGCCAGGTCGAGGTGGTCGTAGTGGTCGTGGGAGATGGCGATCGCGTCGACCTGCGGCAGCTCGCCGAGCTCCACGGGCACCGGATGGTGGCGCTTCGGGCCGATGAGGTGCGAGGGCGAGGCCCGCCTGCTCCACACCGGGTCGAACAACACCCGCCTGCCCTCGATCTCGACCAGCGTGGAGGCGTGGCCGTACCAGACGGCCCGCACGCCGTCGGCGGGCGGCGGGCCGGACGGTGGGACGCGCATCGGGACGATGCCGCCGGGGCGGCGCTGCTCCCTGTCCCTGGCCAGGTCGCCCAGCATGCTCGCGGGCGGCCTGGCCAGGGCCGTCTCCGGCGTCGGATTGACGAACGCGCCGTCCCTGAACTGCGGCGAACGCCGTATCCGCCCCTCCCGGTCGGGCCCCGACGTCAGCGGCCGTACGCCCAGCTCGGCGGGTAGGTCGCGCAGTGCCCAACCGGCTGCGGCGAGGGCCGCGCCACCCGCGAGGACGCGCCGTGCCGTCCGCATTCGTGCCATCGCTCACTCCCCTGGAAGTTCAGTCCGTCCCGCTCAACCCGGCGGGATTCCCCGGTGTTCCCCAACCTACGATATATCGCGATAGTTCCTACTGTGGTCCACACCCTGCGCGGCCGCCTCACCTGACCTCCGCCGCGGCCGCGGGCTCGGCGGTCAGCCGATCGGGGAGAATCCCCGCTTCGACCAGACGGCGCGCGAGGCCGCCTCCGGGTCGTTGAGGTCGGCGGGTTCGACGTCGAAGACATGGGTGGCGGCGGTCGCCGCGTCGTACCGGGGCCAGCCCGGGTCTCCGGTGGCGGCGAACGCCGTCCAGGCCGTGCGGACCTGGTCCGACAGCTTCGGCAGGTCGGGAGACTCGCCGGCGAGCATCTGCGCCAGCTCGTCGTCGAGCGCTCCGAAGGTGAGCGGCACGTCCAGGCCGTGGCAGGCCCGGAACACCGGCGTGGGAGCCCAGGTCAGCTCGTAGGCGAAGGTCGTGCCGGTGTGCGCGTCGGCGAGCAGCGCGCTCGGCATCCTGAACATCCAGTCCGACAGCAGCGTCACGTACAGGTCCTCGTCGGACGCCCGCGGGAACGCCTCGCGGTAGGCACGCTCGGCCCCGGCGGGCGCGAGGACGCGCATGGCCCGCCCGACGTCGTCGAACCGCCCGCCGCCCATGACGTGGAACATCCGGTACTCGTCCCGGTTGAAGCCCGCGATCAGCTCGACGTCACGGCTCGCTCCGGCGGCCAGGGCGTTCCACGGCGTGTCGGGCAGCACCTCGCCGTCCACCACGGGCGCGAACGCGATCGGGGCGAACGCGATCGGCCCCCATTCGCGGGGATTGCCAGGTATGTCCTCGGTGGCGACCGCCTCCGCCGCCGCCACCAGCACCTCCGCGGGGCTGTCGTACGGGGACCTGCCACCGGTCCTGGCGACGATCGCCTCCGTGACCCGCGCCGCGTGCGCCGGCGTGAAGAACATCCCCGGCACGCTCTGCGCGATGGCCCGCCGGAACAGGCCGTCGGCCAGGGGCATCGCCATCAGGCAGGCGACGGCGCCCGCCCCCGCCGACTCGCCGAACACCGTGACATTGCCCGGGTCGCCGCCGAACGCCGCGACGTTCTCCCGCACCCAGCGCAGCGCGGCCACCGAGTCCAGCAGGCCCCGGTTGTCGGGAGCGCCGGGAACGTGGCCGTACCCCTCCATGCCGACCCGGTGGTTGAACGTGACCACCACGACGCCGTGGCCCGCCAGCGTCGCGCCGTCGTAGACGGGCAGGTCGGCGCAGCCGGAGCGGTACGCGCCGCCGTAGATCCACACCATGACCGGCAGGCCGGAACCGCCGGGGTCGGGCGTCCAGACGTTCACGGTGAGGCAGTCGAGCCCCTCGTCCGGGCTCCACGCGGGCAGGCCGGGCATCATCGGCGGCTGCGGCGGCCGCGGGCCGAACCGCACGGCCTCCAGCACGCCGTCCCACGGCTCGGGCGGCACGGGCGCGGCGAACCGCAGCGGCCCGAACGGGGTCTTCGCGAACGGTATGCCCTTGAAGACCGAGATGCCGTTCTGCTCTGACCCGCGTACCCGGCCGGCGCCGATAGTGATCATTCGATTCCTTCCTTCAGCGTCTCCGATCTTCAGTCTGGTGTTTTTCGCGAGATTTGCGACCCGGAAACGGCCACGGATTGGGGCGGCGGCGGCCCAGCGACTTGGATTGTTGCGCCATCACCGGGGCCGGGCGGCCGGGGCCCGGGCAGCGGCGGTGGCCGTGCCCGAGGCTGCGCCCGACCTCATGGCTGATCAGGTAGCGCCGGTAGGCGGTCAGATCGCCGTCGTAGTGCGGGACGCCCTTGGCCCAGCGCAGGGGCGTTGATGCCCGAGCGGGTGCCGTTCCGGCAGGAGAGGCTGCCCCCGGTGCGCAGCGGCCGGCACGGGCGGCGGGTGAGGGTCGCGCCGGCGAAGGGGGTGCGTTACGCGGGCGGGCGTTCAGGCGACGGCGGGCGCGTAGGGGGTGAGGTCGACGGGTGGTTCCTCGCCGAGGGCAAGAGCGGCGGCGATCCGGCCGGTGAACGGGCCCGCCGTCAGGCCGTACGAGCTCAGACCCGTCGCCACCACCACCCGGCTGGTGAGGCGGCCGATGAGCGCGCAGCCGGGGGCGTACACCGGGCGCAGCCCGACCCTGGTCTCCGCGACCGTCGCTCCCAGCAGGCCCGGCGCCACCCGCAGCCCCGCATCGATCACCTCGCCGAGCCCGCCCATCGTGACCCGCGGAGAGAACCCCACGTCCTCGATGGTCGCGCCGATGACGACGCGGGAGCCGGGGAAGCCCAGCAGGTAGGGGCCGATCCTGGGCAGGACGATCGGCCACCAGGCCGTGTCGATGCCCTCCAGGGTGACGTGCAGGATCTGACCGCGCCTCGGGAAGATCGGCAGTTTCACACCCAGCGGCCGGCACACCTCACCCGTCCACGCCCCGGCGGCCACGATGACGACGTCCGCGTCGAGCGGGACACCCTCACCGGGGAAACTGTGGGCTCCCGTGCCGGTGAGCGGCACGTCCGTCGTCTCGAGCGGCGTCGCCTGCCGCCAGGACGTGCTGCCCGCGCCGGCCACCCGCTCGCCACCGCGGAACGGCACCTTCGCACCCTCCGGCGCGCCGGTCACCTCCGCATCCGCCGTTCCACCCGCGTGCTCAGCCTTCGGCCCGCCGGTGGTCTCCGCACCTGCCGTTCCACCCGCGCGCTCCGCCCCGGCGGGCCCGCCCGTGGCCCCCGCCCCGGCCTGGCCACCCGGGAGCGTTCCCGGGGCGGTTCCGGCGGGAACGCCGGAACCAGCCGGACGGGCGGTGGCGGCCTCGCCAGGGGTTTCGGCCAACGTGCCACCACCCGCGGATCCGGCCGAACGGCCGTCATCCGCGGGCCCGGCCGCGGTGTCGTCGCCGGCAGGCCCGGCACGTCCGGCCGTGGCGTCGCCGTTCGCCGGTCCGGACAGGGGACTGGTGCCGCCGGTCGTGCCCACGGGGCGCAGGAGGACGTCGCCGCCCGGCGTGAGCGTCGCGATGCCCGTACGGACCTGCGCTCCCCGGGCGATGGCGGCGCGCAGGAGCGCCTCGCGGACCGCGCGTCCGTTCACCCGGGCCGCCCCGGGCACGAGGATCGCGCTCAGGTCGTCGGACAGCGGCGGGAAGAGCTCAGACGGAGTGGATACGTCGGTGATCTCCCCCATCTCCGGCGCTTCGGGGTAGCGGCGGTGCAACAGGGCGCGTACCTGCTCCAGCTCGGCCGGCTCCTCGGTCACCAGCAGGGCGCCCACCTTGGCGTAGCCGATGTCCTCGCCCAGCTCCTCGACCAGCGCCGGATAGTCACGGGCGCCCTCGCGGGTCAGCTGGTACCACGCTTCGTCCTCCGCGTGGTCCACCCACGGGCACACGATCCCCGCGCCCGCCTCCGTCGCCTGGCCCCGGTAGCCCGACTCCACCACCGTCACCGTCGCGCCGCGGCCGGTCAGGTAGTAGGCCGCGGCGGCCCCGATGATGCCGCTTCCGATCACCACAACGCGCATGGTCCAATCGTCGCAGCCTCTCTGAACTGGCCTGATGCCCGGGTCGTCCCCTTACCATCCGGATACCGGCCCACGCCCTTCTCATGCCGGGACGGCCCCCGGGCGCGGCTCGCCGCCGCACCCGGAGACCGTTCCGGTTCCCTACGGGTCAGGCGACGGTGTTGCAGCTGGGCACCCAGCCGACGACGCCCGTGGCGACGTTCCTGCCGTGCTCCCAGTCGCGGGTCGTCACGCCGTTGTCGCACGTGTACGAGGCGCCGGCGGCGAAGTTGTCCACCTCGAAGCCCTGGCCGGGGTAGCCGAGACCGTGCCGGGTCGACCCGCCGTCGGGGTGGGCGAAGATCCTGACCCCGGGGACCCGGAAGTCGTACCGGACCGCCCGCTGGGCGGCGTCCTCGGCCGCCACGGCCTGCGCGGGGACGGCGGCCAGGGGCAGCGCGGCGGCGGCGACCAGGGCGAGGGCGGCGGTCTTGATCGTCTTGTGCATGGTGCTTCCTGTTCTCTCGATCGTGTTGAGCGACCCGCACCGCCGGGTTGCGGTGGCGGGCAGCACCGATCGTGGAGCCGGCGGAGGGGCCGGCAGAAGGCGTTTCCCATCGCCTCACGCGGCGGGCGACAGGGAAACCCGGACAAGTCAGAACCAGCCGGCCGGGAAAATTCGAGGGCGCCGCGCCCGCCGGGGCAACTACAGTGAGTGAGTGATCGATCACGGCGCCAGGTTGCGCGCGTTGCGGCTGGAGCGCGGGCTGTCACTCAACGAGCTGGCCCGGCTGACCAACTACAGCAAGGGCTATCTGAGCAAGGTCGAGACGGGGGAGAAGGGGCTGACGCCGGGGGTCGCGCGCGGGTGCGACCGCGCGCTGCGGACCGGTGGCGAGCTGGCCGGGCTGGTGGAGCGCGAGTCGGCGGCCTGCCCCTACCGCGGGTTGAGCGCGTACGAGCCTGAGGACGCTCGATGGTTCTTCGGACGGGAGCACGCGGTCGGGGTGCTGGTCGCCCGGCTCGCCGGGCGGCCGGACGGGCGGGGGCCGCTCACCGTCGTCGCCCCCTCGGGAGCGGGGAAGTCGTCCCTGCTGCGGGCCGGCCTGCTGGCGGCGCTCAGGCGCGGCGCGCTGCCGGGAGCGCAGGCGTGTCCGGTCCTGCTGTTCGTGCCCGGCGAGCGCCCGGTGGACGAACTGCTGGGCAGGATCGGGGACGGCGCCGGCCTGGACGTCCCCTCCCTGGCCAGGTCCCTGCGGCAGGGTCCCGGCCGGTTCGCCGCACACGTACGCGCGATGCTCGACAATACCTCCGGCCCACCACCGGCCGCGCCCGGCCTCGGTCCCTCACCGGCCGTGCCTGATCCCGGCCCGGCACCCGTCGGCGCCGGTCTCGGCGCGTCCGGGGAGTGCGCCGCGGAGCGGCGGCTGGTGCTGGTGGTCGACCAGCTGGAGCAGGTCTTCACGTTGTGCTCCGATCCCGCGGAACGGCACACGTTCCTCGCCGCCGTGCACGCCCTGGCCACCTCCGGAGCCGCGCTCGTCGTGCTCGGCCTGCGCGCCGACTTCTACGGCCACTGCCTGGCCTACCCCGAGCTGGTCGGCAGCCTGCGCGACGGCCACCTCCCGCTGGGCCCGCTCACCCTGCCGGAGCTGCGCGAGATCATCGCCGGTCCGGCCCGGGCGGCGGGCCTGACCATGGAGCCGGGCCTCGCCGAGTTGCTGCTGCGCGACATGGGCGTCCTGCCGGGCACGGCCGACTACGGCACGGGCCCGGTGCACGAGCCGGGCGCGCTCCCGCTGCTCTCCCACACGCTGCTGGCCACGTGGGCGCGGCGTAAGGGCAACACCATGACGGTGGACGGCTACCGGTCGGCGGGCGGCATCAGCGGGGCCGTCGCGGCCACGGCCGAGCACGTCTACCGCGGCCTCGATCCGCACGGTCAGGAGATCGCCCGCCGGGTGCTGCTGCAGATGGTGTGCGTGGGGGAGGACAACGTCGAGGCCCGCCGGCCGGTCGACCTGCGTTCGCTGCCCGAGCCGCACTTCCCCGCCCCGGCCACGGCCGAGGTGGTCGAGTCGTTCGTCCGGGCACGGCTGCTCACTCTCGACGCCGACCACGCTCAGCTCGCCCACGAGGCGCTGCTGCGGGCCTGGCCGCGCCTGCGCGAATGGATCCTCGCCGACCGGGCGGGCCTGCGGACGCGCAGGCAGCTCAGGGAGGCGGCCGAGGCGTGGCGGCGGGAGAACCGCGAGCCTTCGCTGCTCTACCGCGGCACCCGGCTGCAGTCGGCCCAGGACTGGGCGGCCTCGGGCGACACCGCGCTGACCGGCCTGGAGCAGGAGTTCCTCGACGCGGGGCTGGCCGCGAGGGCGGCCGAGGAGGCGGGGGCGCGCCGCCGCAGCCGCCGGCTGCGCCGCATGGTGGCGCTGCTGACCGTGCTGCTGGTGCTGGCCGTGGCCACCACGGTGATCGCGGTGATCAACCAGCGAGCGGCCACCGAGCAGCGCAACACCGTGATCGCGCGGCAGGCCGCCGACGAGGCCGCCGCGCAGCGGGTCGCCGAACCGGCGCGGGCCGCGCAGCTCAGCCTGGCCGCCTTCCGCCTGGCCCCCACAGTGGAGACGCGCAGCGGGCTGCTGGCCGCGTTCGCGGCCCCGTACGCGATCAGGGTGAGGGCGGGTGACGGGGTCAACCGGGCCGTGTTCAGCGGCGACGGGCGTCTGCTGGTCAGCGCGGGCGACGACGGGGTGCGCCTGTTCGCGTTGGAGGACCGGCGCCGGCCGCGGCTCCTGGCGGCGTTCGGCGCCGACGGGCCCGACGTCGAGTCCGTCGCCCTGAGCTCAGACGGCGGGCGGCTCGCCACCGCCGGGCTCGACGGCTCGGTGGGTCTGTGGGACATCACCGAGCCGCGCGCGCCCCGGCTGCTGGGCGCCTTCACCGGCCACGACGGGCCGATCTGGGAGATCGTCTTCGCTCCCGGCGGGCGGTTCGTGGCCACCGGCTCCGACGACGGCACGGCCAGGCTCTGGGACGTCCGCGACCCCGGCAGGCCCCGCCGCCTGGCCACCCTGACCGGCCACGAACGGGTCGTCCACGGCGTCGCGCTGAGCCCCGACGGCCGGACTCTGGTCACCACCAGCTACGACGACACCGTCCGGGTCTGGGACGTCCGCGACCCCGCCGCCCCGCGCCACCTCGCCACGATGACCGGTCATGGCGAGGACGTCGGGACGGCCGCGTTCAGCCCCGACGGCCGCACCCTCGTCACGGGCAGCGACGACCGCACCGCCAGGCTGTGGGACGTCGCCGACCCGCGCCGCCCGCGCGAGCTCGCCACGATCACCGGCCACACCGGGCCGGTGATCGCCGTCGCGTTCAGCCCCGACGGACTCCGGGTCGCCACGGGCGGCTGGGACCACACCGTAAGGATCAGCGACGTCGGCGACCCCGCCCGTTCCGCCACCGTGCTGACCGGCCACAGCGGCACGGTGTCCGCGCTGGCGTTCAGCCCTGACGGCTCGACCATGGCCAGCGCGAGCTGGGACCACACGGTCAACCTGTGGGACTCGGCCGGCCCGGTCCTGGCCGGTCACGGAGGGGCGGTCCGTACCGTCGCCTTCCGGCCGGGCGGGCGCGTCCTGGCCACGGCCGGCGACGGGCGCGAGGTCCGGTTGTGGAACGTCGCCGACCCGTACCGGCCGGTGCCCCTGCCCGCGCTCGACAGCCCGGCAGGCACCTCCTATGCCCTGGCGTTCAGCCCGGACGGCGGAATGCTCGCGGGCGGTGGCGAGGACGAGACCATCCGCCTCTGGAACGTGTCCGACCTCAAGGCGCCCCGCCCGCTGGCCACGCTGAGCGACCACACCGCCAGGGTGCGCACGGTCGCGTTCAGCCCCGACGGCCGCATCCTGGCGGGCGGCGGGTTCGACAACACCGTCCGCCTGTGGGATGTCGCCGACCCGCGCCGCCCCGAGCTGATCACGACGATCAGCACCCATCCCGGCGCCGTCTATTCCGTGGCCTTCAGTCCGGACGGCGGCCTGCTGGCCGCCGGCGGGTTCGACAGGACCGTCCGCCTGTGGCGGCTGAGCGATCCGGGCCGTCCGGAGCCCGTCTCCACCCTGTCCGGGCACACGAACGAGGTCTACACCGTCGCGTTCAGCCCCGACGGGCGCACGCTGGCCAGCGGCAGCTTCGACCAGAGCGTGCGCCTGTGGGACATCACCAGCCCGGCCAGGCCGCGCACGATCTCCCGGCTCGGCGGCCACCGCGGCGGCGCCACCTCGGTGGTGTTCAGCCCGGACGGCGGGTTCCTCGCGACCACCGGCGAGGACGGGACGACCCGGCTGTGGCGCCTGACCGGCGCCGGCGGGCCGCTCCTGCGGGCCCGCCTCACGGGACACACCGACGCCGTCCGCGCGGCCGCGTTCAGCCCGGACGGCCGCACGGTGGCCACGGCGGGCGCCGATCACACGGTACGTCTGTGGGACCCCGACGCCGGCCGCGTCGCCGGCCGCGTCTGCGCCCTGACGGGCCCCGGCCTCATCCGGGACGCGTGGCCCGATCACTTCCCCGGTCTCGCCTACCGCCCGCCTTGCCCGGACGCGGCGAACGGCTAGCTATCCGGCGTCCCAGCCGTGGGTCTTCATGAGCCTGGCCGCCACCCGGGCGAAGCGCTCGCCGTCGAGCACCGCGCCCTCGCGCCGGATGCCGTCCTCGTCCAGCACGAAGACCCGGTCGAGCCGTACGTAGGAGACCCGGTCGTCGCGGCCCCACGAGCCCAGCTCCAGCCAGTCGGGGCCGTCGTCGCCCTTGCTGGACAACATCATGCCGAGGAGCCTGCGCCCGGTGCGGCCCACGACCAGCAGGGGGCGGTCCTTGCCCCTCGACGGATCCTCCTCGTAGGGCACCCAGGCCCAGACGATCTCCCCGGGGTCGGCCATGCCGTCAAGGTCGGGGGAGTAGGCCAGAGTGGCGGGCCCGTGGAGGGTATGGATCTCGTGTACCGCACCCCGGGCGGGCCGGGGGTCCTCACCTAGATCGCGCATTGTGGGAGCTTACGGGGCCACGCCGGCGAAAATCCATCCCGGACGGTCAGAGACCGCGAAGAACGCCCGGACGTCGCCCGCCGGCGCCTCGGGCGCCTGGAGCGCGGCGTCGTGCCCGCCGTCCGGGGAGGCCGACGCCGGGCGCTCACGCGTATCACCGCCGCCTGCCGCGACCACGAGCAGCTCCGTTTCGACGACACCGGCCGCTGTGTCGCCGTCGGCGTTCTCACGCGTGGAGAGGGGACGACCTCGTCCCCGCCCCGCACGCCGCAAGCCCTCCGGTCATCCGGCCCGGCGGCGACCTCGTCAGGCCGGGCGCTCCGCGCGGTCGCCGGACCAGTCGGTGTGGAAGGCGCCCTCCTTGTCGACCCGGTGATAGGTGTGCGCCCCGAAGTAGTCGCGCAGCCCCTGCACCAGCGCCGCGGGCAGGCGGTCGCGCCGCAGCCCGTCGTAGTAGGCCAGCGCCGAGGAGAAGCCCGGCGTCGGCACGCCGATCTGCACGGCCGTGGTGATCACCCGCCGCCACGACTCCTGCGCCGCGTCCAGGACGGCCGCGAACGTCGGGTCGGCGAGCAGCGTCGGCAACTGCCTGTCGGTGTCGTACGCGGCCCGGATCCGGTCGAGGAACTTGGCCCGGATGATGCACCCGCCGCGCCAGATGGTGGCCATGGCGCCCAGGTCGAGGTCCCAGCCGTACTCCTTCGAGGCCGCCGCCATCTGGTCGAAGCCCTGCGCGTACGCCACGATCTTGGAGGCGTAGAGGGCCTGGCGCACGTCCTCGATCAGCTCGCGCCCACCGACGCCCGACAGCTTCGGCCCCTGCAGGGACGCGGCGGCGGCGCGCTGCTCCGGGTGGCCGGACAACGCGCGGGCGAAGGTCGCCTCGGCGATGCCGGTCACCGGGACGCCCAGGTCGAGCGCGCTCTGCACGGTCCAGCGGCCGGTGCCCTTCTGCTCGGCCTGGTCGACCACGACGTCCACGAACGGCTTGCCCGTCTCGGCGTCCACCTGGTCGAGCACCTCCGCGGTGATCTCGATCAGGTAGGAGTCGAGGTCGCCCCGGTTCCACTCCCTGAACACCTCGGCCAGCTCGGCCGGCGTCGCGCCCAGCGCCTGGCGCAGCAGGTCGTAGGACTCCGCGATGAGCTGCATGTCGGAGTATTCGATGCCGTTGTGCACCATCTTCACGAAGTGACCGGCGCCGTCGGGGCCCACGTGCACGCAGCACGGCACCCCGTCCACCTGGGCCGCGATGTCCTGCAAGATCGGGCCGAGCGCCTCCCACGACTCCTTCGACCCGCCCGGCATGATGCTCGGGCCGAGCAGCGCGCCCTCCTCGCCGCCGGAGATGCCGGTGCCGACGAAGTGGATGCCCCGCTCGCGCAGCGCCGCCTCGCGCCGCCGGGTGTCCTGGAAGTGCGCATTGCCCCCGTCGACGATCATGTCGCCCGGCTCCATCAGGTCGGTGAGCTGGTCGATCACCGCGTCGGTGCCCGCCCCCGCCTTCACCATGATGATCGCCCGGCGCGGGCGCTTCAGCGAGGCCACGAACGCGGCCAGCTCCTCGGACGGCACGAACGTGCCCTCGCCGCCGAACTCCTTGATCAGCTGCTGGGTACGGCTGTACGAGCGGTTGTGCACCGCCACCGCGTATCCGTGCCTGGCGAGGTTGCGGGCCAGGTTGCGTCCCATGGTGGCCAGGCCGGTGACGCCGATGTCTGCCAAATCCATAGTGAATCTCCTCTGTGGGGGGTACGCATGATCCAGCCCGGGCGTTCGGAGGGATATTCCCACCACGCCCCGCCTGCCGTACACCCGGCTCCTCGAGCCCGTCCGGCAGGCCGGCGAGAACGTCCTCCCTGCCATACCCGCCGGCGGCTGCCCGATGCCGGACGGCCGCCTGAGGTTGTGCCCGCCCGCCGGTGAGAGACGCCGGGTCATCCGGCGGGGGAATAGGGTGCGCGAAAACGGGCATTGCGGTCTGATCGCCGCCCTCAGCCGGGGGCGGGCAAGCCGCTCCCCGCAGGGAGCGGAGGAGCCACGACACCATGGGGAACGATGCGGATCATCATCGCGGGCGGCCACGGGAAGATAGCACTGCGCCTGGCGCGGCGCCTCGGAGCCGGCGCCGTGGGCCTGGTGCGCAACCCGGCCCACGTCGCCGACGTCGAGGCCGCCGGCGGCGAGGCCGTGGTGTGCGACCTGGAGCGGGCGTCGGTCGATGAGGTCGCGCGGATCGCCGAGGGCGCGAGCGCCGTGGTCTTCGCCGCGGGCGCGGGGCCGGGCAGCGGCGCGGCCCGCAAGGAGACCGTCGACAAGGGCGCGTCCGTGCTGCTCGCCGACGCGGCGGAAGCGGCCGGCGTGCGACGGTTCATCCAGGTCTCGAGCATGGGTGCGGGCAAGCCGCCCGCGCCCGGCAGGGACGAGGTCTGGGCCGCCTACATCAAGGCGAAGACCGGGGCCGAGGACGACCTGCGCGCCCGCGACCTCGACTGGACGGTCCTGCGCCCGGGCCGGCTGACCGACGACCCGGGTTCCGGCCTGGTCAGGCTGGCGCCGGAGGTCCCGCCGGGCTCCGTGCCCCGCGACGACGTGGCCGCCGTCATCGCGGCCCTGCTCGACGCCCCGGGGACCGTGCACCGGACGCTGGAGCTCGTCTCCGGTGACACGCCCGTCGCCGACGCCGTCGCGGGAAGGTGACGCGCGGCGATCGGCCGCCCAGGAGCGGCAGGCTTTGCCGAACTCTGGCTATGAACTGCGACATACACGGCTAGATGTCCCCTGAGCCTAAGGGGGATTCATGTCTGACATGCCGTTCAGGTCGTTCTTCGGCGGGGACCCGTTCAGGGGGTTCGAGGAGCTCACGGGCCGCGTGTTCGGCGGTATGGAGGCCTGGCCGCCGACCCGGCCCAGCGTCCAGCGGGTGGACGTCGGCAGGCTGCTCAGCGCGTCGGCCAGGGAGGTCCTGAGGCGCGCCCTGGAGGAGGCCGGGCAGCGTGGCGCCGCCGACCTGGACGTGCTCGACCTGCTCGACGCGCTGCTCGACGACGACGCCACGGGGGGCATGCTGCGCTCGGCGGGCGTGGACGTCGGACGGCTGCGCGACCGCATCGACGCGCTCGCCGGTCCCGGCCCTGCCCATCTCCCGCCCGGCGAGCCGCCCACGACGCTCTCACCGGCGGCCAAACGCGCCATCCTGGACGCCCAGCGGATCTCGCGCGCCCTGCGGTCGTCGTACATCGGGCCGGAACACCTCCTGCTCGCCCTGGCCGCCAACCCCGACTCCAGCGCCGCCCGCCTCCTGCAGGAACAGGGCGCATCCGCCAACGAGCTGCAGCAGGCCATCGTGTCCGGCGGCGCGCAGGCGGGAGAGCGACGCCGGGGAGGCGGCGACACCCCCACGCTCGACGAGTACGGCAGGGACCTCACGGAAGAGGCCAGGCAGGGCGGGATCGACCCGGTCGTCGGCCGCGAGGACGAGATCGAGCAGTGCATCGAGGTGTTGTCGCGCCGCACCAAGAACAACCCGTGCCTGATCGGCGAGCCGGGCGTCGGCAAGACCGCGATCGTCGAGGGCATCGCCCAGCGCATCGTCAACGGGACCGTCCCCGACATGCTCAAGGACCGCCGCGTCATCGGCCTCGACCTGACGGGGATGGTGGCGGGCACGAAATACCGCGGCGAGTTCGAGGAGCGCATCAAGAAGGTCATCGACGAGGTGCGCGCGCACGCCGACGAGACCATCGTCTTCATCGACGAGGTGCACAACCTGGTCGGCGCCGGGTCCGCCGAGGGCGGCATGGACGCCGCCAACATCCTCAAACCGGCTCTCGCCCGCGGCGAGCTGCACGTCATCGCCGCCACCACGATCGACGAGTACCGCAAGAACATCGAGAAGGACGCCGCGCTCGAACGCCGTTTCCAGCCGATCCTGGTCTCGGAGCCGACCGTGGAGCAGACGGTCGAGATCCTGGCCGGGCTGCGCGACACGTACGAGGCCCACCACCAGGTGCGCATCACCGACGAGGCCCTCGACGCGGCCGCGAACCTGTCGGCCCGCTACATCTCCGACCGATTCCTGCCCGACAAGGCCATCGACCTCATGGACCAGGGTTCGGCCCGGGTGCGGCTGCGCTCGCGTACGCCCGGCGCCGGCGTGCGCGAGCTGGAGGAGCGCCTCGACTCGCTGCGCCGCGACAAGGAGCAGGCCATCTCCTCCGACGACTTCGACCGCGCCAAGGAACTGACGACCCAGATCGGCAAGATCAGGCCGGAGCTGGAGCGCGCCAGGCGCGGCGAGGACAGCGTGCCGCAGGTCGTGGTGGAGGACATCGCCGAGGTCGTGTCCCGGCAGACCGGCATCCCGGTCACCCAGCTCACCCAGCGCGAACGCGAGCGCCTCATGAGGCTTGAGGAGCACCTGCACCAGCGCGTGATCGGCCAGGACGAGGCCGTCGTCGCCATCGCCGAGGCGGTGCGCAGGGCGCGGGCGGGCCTGTCCGACCCGAACCGTCCCATCGGCAGCTTCCTGTTCCTGGGCCCCACCGGAGTCGGCAAGACGGAGCTCGCCAGGTCTCTGGCCGCGGCCCTGTTCGGCGGCGAGGACCACATGGTGCGTATCGACATGAGCGAGTACCAGGAGCGGCACACGGTCTCGCGCCTCATCGGCGCGCCGCCCGGGTATATCGGATATGAGGAGGCGGGCCAGCTCACCGAGGCCGTACGCCGCCGCCCGCACGGCGTCATCCTCCTCGACGAGATCGAGAAGGCCCACCCCGACGTGATGAACATCCTGCTGCAGATGCTCGACGACGGCCGGCTCACCGACGGCCACGGCCGCACCGTCGACTTCACCAACACGATCGTCATCATGACCAGCAACATCGGCGCGCAGATGATCCTCGACTCCGAGGACACCCGGGAACTGCACGACCGGCTCATGGACCTGCTGCGCCACTCGCTCCGGCCCGAGCTGCTCAACCGCATCGACGAGACGATCATCTTCAAGCGGCTGGAACGCGAGCAGCTCCGCCAGATCGTGGACCTGCTGCTGGAGCGGACCCGGCAGCGGCTGCGCGGCCAGGACGTCACGATGGAGGTCACCGACGCCGCCAAGGACTGGCTGGCCGAGCGCGGCTACCAGCCCGAGTTCGGCGCCCGGCCGCTGCGCCGCACCGTGCAGCGCGAGCTGGACAACCGGCTGTCCACCATGCTGCTGACCGGCGAGATCGAGGAGCACGGCAGGGTCACCGTGGACGTCGAAGGCGACGGCCTCCAGCTCAGGGCGCACAGCCCGGAAGGTGTCTAGCCGACGGCTGTCTCGGCGCGGCGCCGGCACTCCTCCAAGGTGAGGCCGGCCAGCGCCTCCCGTACGGCGGGCACGCACACCGGAGCCATGGACAGGCTCGTCACCCCGAGCCCGGCCAGCAGCGGCGCGAGCAGCGGATCGCCGGCCGCCTCGCCGCACACCCCGACCGGCTTGCCCGCCTCCCTGCCCGCCCGCGCGCACATGCCGATGAGCTGGAGCAGGGCGGGCTGGCGCGGGTCGAGCAGATCGGCCAGCGCCGAGTGCTGGCGGTCGGCGGCGAAGGTGTACTGGGCCAGGTCGTTCGTGCCGATGCTGAGGAAGTCGACCTCCCGCAGCAGCGCCCCGGCCCGCAGCGCCGCCGCCGGCACCTCCACCATCGCACCCACCTTCGCGATGCCCCGCTCGCGGGCGCGGCGGGCGAACCCGCTCGCCTCCGCCACGGTGGTGACCATGGGCGCCATCACCCACGCCTGCGTCCCTGTCGCCCTGGCCGCCTCGGCGATCGCGTCGAGCTGGGTGTCCAGCACGTCCGGCAGGACCCGGTCCACCCGCAGGCCCCGCACGCCCAGGGCGGGGTTCGGCTCGTCGGGCAGGCCCAGGAAGGGCAGGGGCTTGTCGGTGCCCGCGTCGAGCGTGCGCACGATCACGAACTCCGCCTGCCCGAACACCTCCGCGTACGCGGCCACCTGCTCCTCGAACGACGGCGCCCCCGTACGGTCGAGGAACAGGAACTCCGTCCTGAACAGCCCGACACCCTCCGCGCCCGGCCGCAGATCCTTGGCCGAGCCGATGTTGAGCAGCAGCTTCACCGGATGGCCGTCGGCGGTCCTGCCGGGGCCGCTGCTCGCCGCCAGCCTGGCCCGCTCCGCGCGGTCGCCCGCCACGATCTCGGCCGCCCGCTCCTCGGTGAGACCGGTCGTGACCTCGCCGGTGCCGCCGTCCACGCCGACGACCGTGCCGTCGGGCAGGTCCATGACGCCCGTGCAGGCCACCACCGCGGGCAGGCCACGGCCCCGCGCCAGGATCGCGGTGTGGCTGGTGGGCCCGCCCCGCTCCGTGACGAGCGCCAGCACGTCCGGGCCCAGGCCCGCGGTGTCGGCGGGGGACAGGTCCTCGGCCACCAGCACGTACGGGTGGCCGGGCGCGGGCAGGCCGGGCATCGGCAGGCCGAGCGCGAACGCCACCGCCCGGTGCTTGAGATCGTCGAGGTCGGCGGCCCGCTCGGCCAGGTAGCCGCCCAGCCCGGCCAGGGCGTCGCGGTGCTGGGCGAAGGCGGCGTCGAGAGCGTGCGCGGCGTCGGCGCCGTCGCGCGCCCGCCGCTCGGCCTCCTCCAGCAGCATGGGGTCCTCGGCCATCATGGCCAGCGCCTCAAGGATCTCCGCCGCCTCACCCCCGCCCGCGGCGGACCGGGTGGCCGGACGGGCGGCGGCGGCGCGGCGGTTGAGGTCGGCGGCGACCGCCTCCAGGGCCCTGGCGACCGTGGCCGCCTCGGCGGCGGGGTCGGTGACCGGGCGGGGTCCGGGCAGCGCCGGCGGCCCCGCCATCCGGATCACCGGGCCCGCCGCCCGGCCCTGGCTGACACCGAGCCCCACGAGCCCTCCGACGGCACCCGCCTCGGGGCCGCCGTCGGGGGTCGTGGCGTCCTGCGGTCCCGTGCTGGAGTCGCCGTCGGGGGTCGTGGCGTTCTGCGGTCCCGTGTCCGGGAGAAGGGGGTCTGGGCGGGGCAGGTCACGCATCGAGGGCCTCTTCCGCGTCCAGGTCGCGCGACAGCAGCGCCGCCAGGGAGTCCAGAGCCTCCTCCGCCCCGGGCCCCTCCGCTTCGAGCGTGACCTCGGAGCCGCGCACCGCGCCCAGCGACAGCACCCCCAGCATGCTCCTGGCCGGCACGGACTTCTCGCCCAGCCGGACCGTCACCGGCACCCCCAGCTTCGCCGCCGCCTGGACGAACAGCTTGGCGGGACGGGCGTGCAGGCCGCTGGCCGAGGCCACGGCCACCGTTCGTTGTGCCATGAGAAGCCTCCCAGGCTCCATGTCGGATCTTCAGTGCTGGTTCTCGCGGGGCCGGACGTCAGGGCTCGATGGTGACCTTGATGGCCGCGCCCCTGCTGACGAGATCGATCCCGTCGAGCACCTGGGGCAGCGCCAGCCGATGGGTGATGAGGTCGGACACCACCACGGCGCCGTCGGCGACCAGCCGCAGCGCCTCGGCGTTGTGCGCGGGGCTGGAGCCGTTCGCGCCGACGATGGTCAGCTCGCGGTAGTGCACCAGGTTGGAGTCGAGCGCGATGACGGGATCGTCCTTGGGCAGGCCGCCGAAGAAACTGATCCGGCCCTGCCTGGCCGCCATCCGCACGGCCTGCTCCTGTGCCGCGCCCGACGCCGCCGCCGTGATCACGACGTCCGCGCCCCTGCCGCCGGTCAGCTTGAGCACCTGCTCGGCCGGGTCGGCGTCGATGGCCGCGTCGGGGCGTACGAGCTCGGCCGCCATCGCCAGGCGTTCGGCGTTGACGTCCACGAGGAAGACCCGGGAGGCGCCGCGCGCCCGCGCCAGGCGCACGTGCAGGCAGCCGATCGGGCCCGCGCCCATCACCACCACGTCGTCGCCCGCGCCGACGCGCGCCAGCGACTGGCCGTTCAGGACGCACGCCAGCGGCTCGGCCACCGACGCCTCGGCGAAGCCGACGCCGGACGGGATGGTGTTGACGCCGTCCACGGCCAGCACCTTGGCAGGGACGATCATGTACTCGGCGAAGCCGCCGTCGTAGTGGTAGCCCATCGACTCCTGGTTCGGGCAGACCGTACGGCGGCCGCGTACGCACTCCTGGCACGTGCCGCACGGGATGGCGGCGATCACCTGCACCCGCTCGCCGGTGCCGACGACCTCGCCGGCGATCTCGTGGCCCATGACGCGCGGCGGCCTGATGTGGTGGTGGCCGAACGTGAAGATCTTGGCGTCCGTCCCGCACGTCGAGCAGTTGCGCACCCGGATCTTCAGCTCGCCGGGCCCCGCCTCGGGCTCGGGGGCGTCCTCGATCCTGATGTCGCCGGGGGCGTGGAATCTGGCGACCTTCATGTGAGCTCCTTCATGACCTGCGAGACCTCCGTGGCCTCGCGCAGCGTTCTCGCGCGGTCGGGGTCGAGCAGGATCTCGGCCAGCTGCGACAACATCTGCACGTGCCCGTCGTCCTTGGCGGCGATGCCGACGCACAGGGTGACCTGCTCGCCGTCCCAGTCGACCCCGCCGGGGAAGCGGACCACGCAGATCGCGTCGCGCTGGACGTCCTCCTTGGAGGTGTTCGTCCCGTGCGGGATGGCCACTCCCTCGCCGACGTAGGTGGAGATCGACCGCTCGCGTTCGAGCATCGCCTCGATGTACGGCTCCGCGACCGCCCCCACGTCGGCCAGCGCCCGCCCGCACCGGCGGATGGCCGCCTCGCGGTCGGGGGCGCTCTCGTGCAGCAGCACGGCCCGCGGATCGAGCAGGTCGTCACGCATCGACGGTGCCGCCGTTCCTGATGGTGTTCACCAGCTTGGTCACCGCCGGGTCGCCGAGGAAGATCTGGAACGACACCAGGGGCTTCCCAGGGGCGGAGGCCTTGGCCCTGGCGGCGAGCCCCGAGTGGCACACGATGACGTCGGCGTCGTCGGGGATGGAGTTGACCGGGGTGTGCTCGACGGTGACGCCGCTGTCCTTGAGCTGCTTGCGCAACTGCGAGGCGAGCATCACGCTGCTGCCCATCCCGGCGTCGCAGGCGACGATGAGCTTCTTGATGTCCTTGCTGTCGATGCTGGGCATGGTTCAGGCCTCCTTGGTGGCGGGCTCAGCGGTGGGCTCAGCGGTGGGCCCGGTGGTGGGCCCGGTGGTGGGCTCGGTGCCCTCAGCGGATTCTGCGGAGTCGGCGGATGCGGTGGGGTCCGCGGAGTCGTCCTGCTCCGCCTTCTCGCCGCGGCCGAAGCCGAGCAGGACGGCGGCGACGGCGAACGACACGGCCGCGGCCACGAGGATTCCCAGGCTGGAGCTGAGCCAGCCGCCTCTCGGGGTGACCGCGAGATACGCGAAGATGCTGCCGGGCGACGGCGAGGCGACCAGCCCGGCGCCGGTGGCGATGAACGTGAACACGCCGGCCGCGCCGCCCGCGATGACGGCCAGGATGAGGCGCGGCTTCATGAGCACGTACGGGAAGTAGATCTCGTGGATGCCGCCGAAGAACTGGATGAGCATCGCGGCGGGGGTGCTGGGCCGTAGCTGGCGCGGGCCGAACAGCAGGAACGCCAGCAGCAGGCCGAGCCCGGGGCCTGGGTTCGACTCGAGCATGAACAGGATCGACTTGCCGGCCTGGGCGGCCTCGGCGATGCCGAGCGGGGTGAGCACGCCGTGGTTGATGGCGTTGTTGAGGAACAGCACCTTGGCCGGTTCGATCAGCACCGAGGCGACGGGGAGCAGGTTGTTGCTGATCAGCCAGCTCACGGCGTTGCCCGCGGCCGTGGTGGCGGCCTCCACGATCGGGCCGATGCCCAGCATGCCGATGACGGCCATCACGCCGCCCACGATGCCGGCGGAGAAGTTGTCCACCAGCATCTCGAAGCCGGCCTTGGTCCGCTGCTCCGTGAACTTGTCCACATATTTCAGGATCAAGGCGGTGAGCGGGCCGATGATCATGGCGCCGAGGAACATCGGGGACTCGGTGCCCACCACGACGCCCATGACCGCCACCGCGCCGACGACCGCGCCGCGCTGCCCGTGCACCATCCGGCCGCCGGTGTAGGCGATGAGGACCGGCAGCAGGGTCCCGATGATCGGGCCGACCATCTTCGCGAGGGTCTCGTTGGGCAGCCAGCCGGTCGGGATGAACAGCGCGGTGATCAGACCCCAGGCGATGAACGCGCCGATGTTCGGCATGATCATGCCGGCCAGATGGCCGCCGATGCGCTGGACGGTGGCCTTGACACCGGTTCCGGTGACCGGGGGTGTGTAACTTTCGGCCATGGGACGTGCTCCTTCGGGGGATGAGCAGGATCAGCCGCTTCGCTGGGTCAGGGGAGTGCGGGTGCGGGCGGGGCCGGCAGGGCGGGGGAGGCGAGGGGACGGGCCGGGTCGGGGGAGCCGACGGTGACGGCGCCGGGGTCGATGTCGGCAGGGCCGGGCATCCGGCTGCCGGGCAGGCGCACCGCCGCGGCGCCCCAGGCCAGCGCCTGGGCCAGCGCGCCGGGGCCGCGCCCGCCTCCGGCGAGGAATCCGGCCAGCATGGCGTCGCCCGCGCCGACGGAGCTGCGGGGTTCGGTGACGGGGGCTTCGCCGTACCAGATGCCGTCCGGCCCGACGAGGACGGCGCCGTCGCCGCCCAGGCTGGCCAGCACCGCCCGCGCGCCCGCGGCACGTAACGTGGCCGCCGCCTCCACGACGTCGCCCACGCAGCGGATGGGCATGCCGGTGGCGGCGGAGAGCTCCTCGGCGTTCGGCTTCACCAGGGCCGGCGCGGCGCCGAGCGCGCAGGACAGCGCCGGGCCGCTGGTGTCGACCGCCACGTGGATGCCCGCCCCGGCGAACCTGCGGCACAACGACGCGTAGACGTCGGCGGGGACCTCGGGCGGAAGGCTGCCCGAGGCGACCACCCAGTCGGCCCCCTGGTCGCCGGAGTGCGCGGCCTCCAGCACGGCGTCGGCGATCGTGTCGAGCTCGTCCTGCGCGAGGGCCGTGCCCGGCTCGTTGATCTTCGTGACGGTGCCGTCGGGCTCGGCGAGGGTGACGTTCGACCTGGTCGGGCCCGCGACGGGGACGGTGACCATGTCGAGCCCCTCCGCGGCGAGCAGCCGTACGAGCTGCCTGCCCTCGTCGCCGCCGAACGGCACCACCGCGCGCGAGGCGACCGCGTTGGCCAGCAGGGCGCGCGAGACGTTCACCCCCTTGCCGCCCGGGTCGAGGCGGGCGGCGGCGGCGCGGATGACCGCGCCCCTGTCCAGGGCGGCGATCTCGATCGTGCGGTCGAGGCTGGGGTTGAGCGTCAGGGTGAGGATCACGCCCGGATCACCTCCGGGCCCGCCGCGGCCAGGTCGGCGGCCAGCGCGACGTCCAGGCCGGTGTCGGTGATCAGCACGTCGATCTCGGCGAGCTCGGCGAACGTGGCCAGATAGGTGTTGGTGAACTTCGTGTGGTCGGCCAGCAGCACGCTGCGCTGCGCGGCCTTGACCATGGCCCGCTTGATCGCCGCCTCCGCCGGGTCGGGCGTGGTCAGGCCCCTGCTCAGCGAGCAGCCGTTGGTGGCCATGAACGCCACGTCGACGTTGAGGTGGGCCAGCGGGCGCAGCGCCCAGTCGTCGACGGTGGCGAGCGTCTTGCCGCGCAGCCGGCCGCCGAGCATGATCACGTGCAGGTTGGCGCGCGCCGCCAGGGCGGTGGCCAGCGGTGGCGAGTTCACCACCACGGTGAGCTCCCGGTCGGCGGGCAGCACCTGGACCAGCCGTCCCGTGGTGGTGCCCGCGTCGATGATCACGGAACCGTCGTCGGGGAGCTCGGCGAGCGCCGCCTTGGCGATGCGCTCCTTCTCGCCCGTCATCACCTCGTCACGGGTGGCCAGCGCGGGCTCGAACCCCAGCCGCTCCACGGGGATCGCGCCCCCGTGGACCCGGCGCAGCACACCCGCCCGCTCCAGCGACGTCAGGTCGCGGCGGATCGTCTCGGTGGTCACGTCGAGCTCGGCGGCCAGCGTCACCACGTCGACGCGGCCCGCTGACCGCGCTCTCCGCAGGATCTCCTGCTGCCGCTCCTCGGCGTACATGATGTTGGTTCACCGCCGTTTCGAGTTGGTTTCATCTGTGTTTATACCCGCTTAGTTGTGCGGTCAAGGGGATACGGGCGGAATCTGGTAGTTGTAGGCGGGTGCGAATCAAGCCCCTTGCCGCCGTGCCCGTCGCCCTCGCGGCCGCGCTGACCGCCGTGCCCGCTCACGCCGAGGCGGCCAGGCCGCCCTCCGTCCCCGCCGGCACCACGGCCGCGTGGCTGGTCTTCGACCGGCAGGCGGGCACGTTCGTGGCCACGCGCAACGCGCACAGGAAGTACCGCTCGGCCTCCATCGTCAAGATCCTGATCGCGATCGACTACCTGGAGCGGCACCAGAGCGTTCCCGCCGCCGACGCCAAGCTGCTCAGGGGCATGCTGCGGGCCAGCGACGACGACGCGGCCTCGACGTTCTGGGAGCGCGAGGGCGAGGGGAAGATCATCGTCAGGATGGCCCGCAAGCTCGGCCTGGCCGACACCACGCCGCCGCCCGCCTCCAAGCCGGGCTTCTGGGGCTACACCTCGCTCAGCGCGTACGACATCGTGCGCACCTACCGCTACCTGTTCGACCGGGCCGACGCCAAGGTCAGGAACCTGATCCTGGGCCACCTGCGCAAGGCCACGCCGTGCGGGGCCGACGGCTTCGACCAGACCTTCGGCATCCCCGACGCGATCCCCCGGCCGTGGGCGGTCAAGCAGGGCTGGTCCGGGTTCGGCATGACCCCGCCGAGCCGCTGCAAGGACGCCAAGGCTGTCGGCGCGCCCATCTCGTGGGTGGCGCGGCGGGCCACCGGCTCGGGCGTGCCCGACTACGGCCGCCCGGTGCTGCACACGACCGGCCTGGCCGGCCCAGGCGACCGGTACGTCATGGCGGTGCTCACCGCGCACCCGGTGGGCGGCACGTGGAGCGGCTCGGTCAAGCGCATCACCAGGCTGACCCGCGACCTCTACCGCAGCGTCGCCGGCTGACGTCCACGCCCGCCCGTGGGAGCGTCACCGCTGTGGCCGCTGTTGCCTCGCGGGGCGGGCGGGCCGGTAGAGTCGGCCCGATGACGAAGCATGCGATCACCCCGCAGGCCGGCATTCTCGGTGACACGTTCGGCTGCGCCTGCGGCGTGGCCCTGGCCGGCCGGATGCCGGCCGAGCTCCACGCCGCCGAGAACGGCCTGTGCTCGGCGTGCCTCGGCTCGGCGGAGGAAGAGGTGACGGCGGGCATGACGCGCGGGTGCCCGTCGTGCGCGGGCAGCGGCCGCCGCAGGGAGCAGGTCACCTGGCAGCTGGCGTACGCCGAGGCCGAGCACCTGATCACGATGACCGTCGTGCGCGGCATCGTGGCGGGCTTCGAGGGGCCGTTCCGCCTGTCGGAGATCGCCGACACGGTCAGGACGGGTCTCGGGCTGCCCGCCGGGCGGCTGCCCGTCGGGCCGCGCGTGCGCGACCTGCTGCTGCAACTGCAGGCCGCGGGTGAGATCACCATGCTGTCGGCGCCCGACGAGCTCATCGGCTCCGACATGGTCCTCTACCGCGACCCCCAGTGGCAGCGCGCCAGGACCCTCGGCATCTGACAGCGCCCGGGCCGGGCTCGGAGCAGACCTCCGGCCGGTGCCCGGATCCGCGCCTCCGGTCGCCTGGGGAGGCGCGCCTGCGGCCGGCGGGTCCGCGGGGCGGGCCTCAGGCGCGGCAGAGGATCTCGCCGTGCAGGAGCGACATCCAGCCGTCGCCGTCGGCCGCCCATGTCAGCCACCCCTCCGAGATCCGCCGCAGGTCCGCCTCCGTGGCGGCGCCCGTGGCCAGGGCCTGCCGGGCCATCGCGGAGCGCACGATCCGCTCGGACCACATCCCGCCCCACCAGGCCCGGTCTTCGGGCGTGGCGAAGCACCAGGTCGACGACGTGGCGGTGACGTGCTCGAACCCGGCGGCCCGCGCCCACGACAGCAGCCGCCGCCCCGCGTCCGGCTCGCCGCCGTTGCCTCGCGCGATCTTCTGGTACAGCTCCATCCACTCGTCCAGCGCCGGCAGCCGCGGGTGCCAGGCGAACGCCGTGTAGTCGCTGTCGCGGGCCGCCACGAACCCGCCCGGCCTGGTGACCCTGCGCATCTCCCGCAGCGCGCGCACCGGGTCGCCCACGTGCTGCAGCACCTGGTGGGCGTGGACCACGCAGAACGTGTCGTCGTCGAAGCCGAGCGCGTGCACGTCGGCGACGGCGAAGTCCACGTTGCCCAGGCCGCGGGCGCGCACCTCGGCCCTGGCCAGGTCGAGCGCCTCCGCGCTCACCTCGGACGCCGTCACGTGCCCCACCCTGGTCGCCAGGTCCGCGGTGATGGTGCCGGGCCCGCTGCCCACGTCGAGCACCTTCATGTGGGGCTTCAGGTGAGGCAGCAGGTACGCGGCCGAGTTCTCGGCGGTGCGCCAGCGGTGCGAGCGCAGCACCGACTCGTGGTGGCCATGCGTGTAGACGGCTTCCATCGCCGAACTCCTTCGTCTTCGCCGGACCGTTGCCGGCGACCCTAGCGCCTGTCTCGCCATTCAAGAGAAAGTGTCTCGCTGTACGAGACAGGCGCGGCGCGGCCCGCCCCCTGGTGAATCGGATGAGCGCCCGGGTAGAAGGCGGGCACCGACCCACAGGAGGACCCATGGCGAGGACCGTGGCAGACGTCATGACAGCCCACCCGCTCACGATCGAGGGCGACCAGCCGGTTTCCGCCGCCGCGGCGCTCATGCGCGAGCACGACACCGGGGCGATCATCGTCAACGACAACGGCCGCATGCAGGGCATCGTCACCGACCGTGACATCGCCGTGCGCGTGGTCGCCGCCGAGCGCGGTCCGGACACGCCGGTACGCGAGGCGTGCAGCCCGGCCGTCGAGGCCGTCGACCCCGACACCGGCATCGAGCAGGCCGTGCGGATGATGCGCTCGCACGCCGTCCGCCGCCTCCCCGTGGTCGAGGACGGCCGCCCCGTCGGCATCGTCAGCCTGGGAGACCTGGCCGTCGAGCGCGACCCGGACTCCGCGCTCGCCGACATCTCGGCCGCCGAGGGAAATCGGTAACGTTGCCCGCGTGGTCACAGTCGACGACGTACGGCAGTTCGCGCGCACGCTCCCGCGCTCCACCGAGCACCTCATCCGGGACCGCGTCAAGTTCCGGGTAGGACAGATCGTCTACGTGGCGTTCTCGCGCGACGAGACGCTCATGGGCTTCGGGTTCCCGAAGGAGGAGCGGGCGGCGCTCGTGGCGGCCGAGCCGGACAAGTTCCTCATGCCGGGAGAGTCGGACCTGCGCTTCAACTGGGTGGAGGTACGGCTCGCCGCCATCGACGCCGCCGAGATGCGCGAACTCGTGCTGGAGGCCTGGCGGATGTGCGTACCGAAGAAGGTGCGCCTGGAACAGCAGCGGCAGGCCGGCACGCCGTGAGCGCCCGGCGGCCCCAGCGCGCCGGACGACACGTCAGCCGCGGACGTCGGCCAGCCCGCGCAGCCGGCGCAGCGCCTTGCGGGCGGCCGCCGACACCCGCTGGTCCGGGTGGTGGTCGATGAACAACCGCAGCACCTGACCCGTCCACGGATGGTCGCCGAAGGCCAGGATCGGGATCGTGCCCGCCTGCTCCTCCGCGTCCATGCCCAGGGCGATCGACTCGATCACCTGGCCCGGCTCGTCCCCGAACTCCAGCAGCGCCGCCGCCATGTCCACCAGCACCCACGCGATCTCGTCCGGCGCGGGCTGCCGCTCGGTGCGGCCGGTCCTGGCCGCGATCACCGCGCCGAGCTTGCGCTTCTCCAGGTGCCGGGAGAGCGCCAGCCGCCCCTCGTCGCCGAACCGCGTCGACAACAGCTCCACGCCGATCGCCCGGCTCAGCGGGCTGACGGTGGCCAGCGCCGCGGCGATCTCGGCCACCGCCTCATCGCGGTCCCGGCCCTTCAGCCATCCCGCCAGCTCCTCGTCGCGTTCCGCCTCCGGGTAGGAGCGCAGGCCGTGCAGCAGCGCCGTGGCGTCGCCGTCCGCGAACGAGCCCATGACCGGGACCTCCTGCCCGGTGGTCGCCGCGACCATCAGCCGCGCCACCCACAGGCCGAGCCAGCTCAGCGTGTACGGCTCCTCCTGGCGGACCAGCCCGAGCCCCGTCAGCGTCTCCGGCACCTCGCCCTGGTGCGGCTCGCGCGTCAGGAACATCCTGATCAGTTCGAGCAGCAGGGCGCCGTCGGCGGCCAGCAGGTCGCGGCAGTGTCCCGCCCAGGCGGCCAGCACCTCGGAGTCGTCGCCTTCCGGCTTCAGTTCCTCGGCCAGCGGCGCGGCGCGCACCGCCGCCGCGAGCGTGGCCTCGCCCGGCAGCCGGATCGGCGGTTGCAGGGGCAGCGTGTCGTCGTAGGAGCTCACCAGCCCATCCTGTCGCGATATTTCTGTTAAAGTGCCAGCCGACACCGAAAAGTCGGAAGAAAGGAGGCGCTGAGATGTTCCGCATCACCCTGGGCGCTCCTCGCGCCCGCTTCCACTTCTCGGAGGAACCATGCGTTTCCGTCCCGCGGTCAAGGACGACCTAGACCGCCTGCTCGGCTGCGTCGTCGACGAGCCCATCAGCTGGGCCCACCCTGAGCGGCTGCTGTCGTACCTGGAGAGCCGCAACTACGGCTACGACCGCATCTGGCTGGCCACCGACGACGACACCGATGACATCCTCGCCCGCGCCGTCTGGTGGAGCTTCCCCGACGGCGCCAGGCCGCTCGCGCTGGACTGTCTCTACGTGCACCCGTCGGTCGGCGACCGCGTGGGCGTGGCCGCCGAACTACTGCAGCACGCCCACGCCGCCTTCGGGCGGGCGCCCGAGTACCACGTCTTCGTGCCCGACGGCTGGCGCGGCGACCCCGCGGTCACGGCGGCCATCGGCTGGCGCTGGGAGGCCGCCGGCCGCGCCGGGCTGACCGAGGAGCTCGAACGCCTGCGCTATGCGTGGACGGCGGGCGACGCGCCCGTCCCCGAGCCGCCGGCCCGGCTCGTCTTCCGTGGCGAGGACAACGACGAGGCCTTCGTGGAGGCGTTCCGGCGGGTGGCCGCCGGAACGCTCGACTTCGCCACACGCCAGGCCCTGCGCACCATGGACCCGGTGGAGCAGGCCCGCGAGGACGTCCGCGACTACGCGTCCATGCGGGGCGAACGGTCCTGGTGGCGGCTGGCCTACGACGAGGGCGGCGACCTCGTCGGGGTCGCCCTGCCCTCCGCCAACGACGCCGGGCCCGTGGTCGGCTATCTCGGTGTGGTGCCCGAGCGGCGCGGCCACGGGTACGTCGACGACCTCCTCGCCGAGATCACCCGCTTCCACGCGGAGCGGGGCGTCCAGCGGATCGTGGCCGACACCGACTCCGGCAACGTGCCGATGGCCAGGGCGTTCGAGCGCGGCGGCTACCGAACCTTCGCCATCAGGCTCGTCCTGTCGGCCGATCCCGCGGTTACGTAACGGCGGATTCCCCGTCAGGTCCGGGCCGTCCGATCCCGCGGCTCCGTGACGCCCGGCGAGGGCCCGTGCAGCCGGGCCCGGACCACCACGTCGTGCAGCGCCTCCCCGGCGGACGCCCGCTCGGGGAGCGCCGACGACTCCCGGGCCTCCTCCAGCGCCGCCGTCATCCGCGCCACGTCCTCCTGGACTCCCGGCACGGACGGCGCCGGCCCGTGCTCGGCCTCCCGCTTCGCGGCGACGAGCTCGGGCAGGTACGCCGGCCCGTACGCGTACAGGCGGGTCAGGTCGGCCTCCAGCTCGCCGGTGCGCATGAGGTGCGTCCCCGTCGCCAGCACACGGAACGTGTAGAGCAGCGGCTTCAGCTCGCCGCTCTTGCCGAACAACCGCCACTGCGTGCGCGCGAATCCCAGATAGTGGTGCGCGTGGTGGCGCGTCAGGCAGCCAGGGGCCAGGGCGACCAGTTCCTCGTGCGCCGCCGAGGACGCCACGACCAGCGGCGAGAGCAGCTGCTCCAGCACGTAGCCGTTGCGGCCGAGCAGCAGGCGCCCGAACTTGGCCAGGTCGTGCGTCACGAGGTCCACCTCGACGCCGTCGCGCGTCCACGTCCGCTCCAGCGTCTCCGGGCCGTGCCGCAGCCCGGCCACCTCCTCCACCGGCAGCAGGTGGGCGCCCCGCAGGTCCACGTCGGAGTCGGCCGAGGGGAACCCGTACAGGTGCGCCCCGCTCACCGTCGCGAACACCGGCGGGTACGGCTGCTCACCGGGGATCTCCGCCAGCCATCCGGGCAGGTCGTTCACAGGTTCTCCTTCCGTACGCCGATCAGGAAGTCCTCCACCCGGTCCCGGTCCGGCCGGGCGGGCAGCACGCTCGGGGTCGCGGCCAGCTCGGCGACCAGGGCGGCGCGCCAGGCGTCCACCTCCGCCCACGGCAGCGCTCCGCGCCGGATCGCGAGCAGCCGCTCGCGGTGCGGTCCCACCCGGACCAGCGGCTCGCCGTGCCGGACCAGGTGCAGGCCGCTGAGCAGCAGCCGCACCATGTGCATGGCCTGCTTCCACTTGGGCGCGAGCGGGTCGATGCGGCGGAACTGGTTCTCGGCGTAGCCGGCGAACGAGTGCTGCGCCCGCTGCGAAAGGAACGCCGTCCGCATTTCGCGCAGCCGCCGGCCGGCGGGGGTGATCACCTCCACGACAGGCGACCACAGGCATTCCAGGACGGTGGGGTTGGCCTCGAGGGCGAGGCCGCAGAAACGCTCGACCTCCCACGAGAACTGCTCGGGCAGCGGCCCGTCGCGGTGCGTGGGAGGTTTCTCCAGCCGCCAGAACGCCGCGGTCGGCGCCACGAACACGCCCCGCCGGTCGGTATCGGAATGTTCGGTCTCGAGCCCGTACGCCCGCGATCCCATAACGACGGAAAGGATCAAGTCATCGCTCACCCCTGTATCTTGCGCCATGGGGGCGCGGGCTGATCTGATCGATCAGTGGGCGGTTACGACGAGGCTTACCGGCAGAGCATCGAGCGGCCTGGCGCGTTCTGGGCCGAGGCGGCGCGCGGCATCGACTGGGACGTGGCGCCGGCCACCGCGCTCGGCGACGACGGCCGCTGGTTTCCCGACGGGCGGCTCAACACCTGCCACAACGCGGTCGACCGGCATGTCGCGGCCGGGCGCGGCGAGCAGGCGGCGCTGATCCACGACAGCCCGGTCACCGGCACGGTCCGCGTCCTCACCTACGCCGACCTGCTCGACCAGGTGACCAGGACCGCGGGCATGCTGCGCGATCTGGGCGTGCGGGCCGGCGACACCGTGGTCGTCTACATGCCGATGGTGCCGGAGGCGGTCGTCGCGATGCTGGCCTGCGCGCGGCTGGGCGCGGTGCACTCGGTGGTGTTCGGCGGGTTCGCGGCCAGGGAGCTGGCGATGCGGATCGACCACGCCAGGCCCAAGGTGGTGCTCTCGGCGTCGTGCGGCATCGAGCCGGCGCGGGTGGTGGCGTACAAACCGCTGCTGGACGCGGCGCTGGAGCAGGCCGCGCACCGGCCGGACCGCTGCGTGATCCTCCAGCGACCGCAGTCGGTGGCCGAGCTCACGCAGGGCCGCGATCTCGACTGGGAGCGGGCCGTGCGCGAGGCCGAGCCGGCCGGTTGCGTGAGTGTGGCCGCCACCGACCCCCTCTACATCCTCTACACCTCCGGCACGACCGGCTCGCCCAAGGGCGTCGTGCGCGACAACGGCGGGCACGCGGTGGCGCTGCACTGGAGCATGGCCAACGTGTTCGGCGCCGCTCCGGGCGAGGTCTACTGGGCGGCCTCCGACGTGGGCTGGGTGGTCGGCCACTCCTACATCGTGTACGCGCCGCTGCTGGCGGGCTGCACGACCGTGTTGTACGAAGGCAAGCCGGTCGGCACGCCGGACCCGGGAGCGTTCTGGCGGGTGGTGGCCACGCACGGGGTGCGTACGCTGTTCACCGCGCCGACCGCGATCAGGGCCATCAAGAAAGAGGACCCATCCGGAAATTTCGCGAAAAAGTGGGACCTGTCGGGGCTGCGGTACCTCTTCCTGGCCGGCGAGCGCCTCGACCCCGACACCTACCACTGGGCGTCCGGCCTGCTCGGCATCCCCGTCATCGACCACTGGTGGCAGACCGAGACCGGCTGGCCGGTGGCCGCCAACTGCGCCGGCATCGAACGGCTGCCGATCAAACCCGGCTCGCCCACCAAGCCTGTCCCCGGCTGGGACGTGCACATCCTCGACGCCGACGGCAACGACTGCCCGCCGGGGGTCGACGGGGCGGTCACCGTCAAGCTGCCGCTCCCGCCCGGCGCGCTGCCCACCCTCTACCGCGACGACGCCCGCTTCGCCCGCTCCTACCTGGAGCGCTACCCCGGCCACTACCTGTCAGGCGACGGCGGACACCTCGACGCCGACGGCTACCTCTACGTCATGGGCCGCATCGACGACGTGATCAATGTCGCCGGGCACCGCCTGTCCACCGGCTCGATGGAGGAGGTCATCGCCGCCCACCCCGACGTGGCCGAGTGCGCCGTGATCGGTGTGGCCGACGAGCTGAAGGGGCAGCTGCCGATGGGGTTCGTGGTGCTCAAGGCCGGTGCGGAGCGTGACCCCGCCGAGGTGGAGCGCGAGGTGGCCGCCCTCGTACGCGAGCGCGTCGGGCCCGTCGCCGCCTTCCGCCGCGCCCTGGTGGTCGCCCGGCTGCCGAAGACCCGCTCGGGCAAGATCCTGCGCGCCACGATGCGCGACATCGCCGACGGCCGCCCGTACACCACGCCGTCCACGATCGAGGATCCGGCGGCGCTGCCGGAGATCGCGCGAGCCCTGAAGGGTACATAACGTTCAGACCGGCAACACCGGCAGCAGACCGGCATGGTGTGGAAGCCTGCGCGATCGCGGGCGCGGAGCGCATGATGGGACACCCCCTGTCCCCGGGAGAAGGCCATGATCGATACTCCGAGCTACGCCGACGCCCTGAGGATTCTCGGATGCAAGGACGGCAGGCTGGTCAAGGTCGTCGGGTTCGCCTCGGCCGCCGAGCGCACCGGCTGGGCGCTGGCCGGCGGCGGGCGGCTGGCGGCCGGGCTGAACGACATGCGCGACGGCATCGTCCGTTACGGCAAGGACATCGTGCGCCGCATGCCCGAACTCAAGGGCGGCGTCGACCGGCACACCCGCACCGAGCGGCTGGCCGCGGCGCACGCCGTGATCGTCGTGTCGGCGTACTTCGAGGCGCTCGGCGAGGCGAAGCTGCCGTTCACGCTGGACCGGCTCGACCGCGGCGAGAAGATCTCCCACGGCGTGCCGACGCCCGAGCGGTTCGCCAGGCTGGTGGCGGAGCTGCTGCTGGAGCGGCTGCCCACGCCCGAGCCGCACCTGCCGTACGCCGAGACGCGGCGCGCCGTGGAACGTGCCTTCCTGCACATGTCCGAGGCCCTGGCCGGATACGTGGGCGGCCTGTCGATCTGGGACGAGCTGAGCGTCGACGACCAGCTCCTGCTGCCCCGTATGCTCGCCGAGGGCCCGCCCGCGCACGCGCTGCGCATCTACGACGAGGACTACCGGTCGCTGGCGCTCGACAGCCACGAGTTCGGGGTGCGCAGCCTCGTCACGGAGCGGCCGCCGCCCGGCACCGCGCTGTCGCGGGTGGCGTGGTTGCTGGCCGAGCTGGCCCCGCCCAGGGTCGGCGACCGCCCCGTGATCCACCTGGCCAGGATGGCCGCCAACGCGCTCGACCAGCCGCTCCTGGTCGCCGGGAAACATCCCGAGGACGTCACGCTCCCGCTGCTCGGCGAGGGCTACCTCACTCCCCGCTGCCGGGTCGCGGAGCTGACCCGCTACGCCGCGCCCGCCGAGCGGGCCTGGTGGGACGACCGGCGCCTGTTGCCCGACCCCGAGGCGTTCCTCGTGGGACACCTCACCTCGCTGCGGGCCACCCGGGCGCCCCTGCTGGTGCTGGGCGAGCCGGGCTCGGGCAAGACGAAGCTGACCGAGGTGCTCGCGGCCCGGCTGGCCAGGTCGGAGTTCCTGCCGATCAGGGTGGAGCTGGGCGCGGTGGCCGCGCGCGCGGACGTCACCGAGCAGATCGAGCAGGCCCTCAAGGGGGTGCTGGAGGAGCAGGTGGGCTACGCCGACCTGGTGGCGGCCGGCGACGGGGCGATGCCGGTGATCCTGCTCGACGGGCTGGACGAGTTGTTGCAGGGCGGCGTCAACCGGTTCGACTACCTCGAACACGTCCAGGAGTTCCAGGCCAGGGAGGCCGGGCTCGGGCGTCCCGTCGCGGTGATCGTCACCAGCCGTACGGTGGTGGCGGACCGGATCAGGTATCCGGAGGGGCTGCTGGCGCTGCAGCTGCAGCCGTTCGACGACGGCCAGGTGCGGCAGTGGCTGGACATCTGGGACCAGGCCAACCGGTCCCTGCTGGCCAGGCGTGACCTGAAGCCGCTGCCCGCCGAGGCGGCGCTCGTGCACGGCGACATGGCCAGGCAGCCGCTGCTCCTGCTGCTGCTGGCCCTCTACGACGCGGGCGGCAACGCGCTGCAGCGCGACCACGGCCCGCTCGGGCGCGCCCGCCTGTACGAGGTGCTGCTCAGGGACTACACCGAACGGGAGACCGGCGGGGCGCGACGGGTGGCGATCGACCAGGAGCTGGTGCTGCTCGGCACGGCGGCGCTGTCCATGCTGGCCAGGGGCCGCCAGGTCCTCGGCGACGAGGCGCTCGAGCGCGACCTGCCCGCCCTGTGCCACGGCGGCGAGGAGGACCCCGACGACGAGGGCGAGCGGATCGACTGGGTGCGCAAGGCCACGGAACGGTTCTTCTTCGTCCGCAGGAACGGCCACGCGTTCCTGCACTCGACGTTCGGCGAGTTCCTGGTGGCCTGGCTGACCGTCTACGCGCTGCGCGACCTCGACCGCAGGCGCCACCTGGCCGGTGACGAGCCCCTCGCGCTCGTCCAGGCCGTGGACGACGACCTGCTGTACGTCGTCACGTCCCACTCGTGCCTGGCCGAGCGCGGGCCCACCGTCGGTTTCATCCTGGAGCTGCTGGCCGAGGTGCCCGCCGCGGTGCGGGAGCGGTGCGTCACGCTCCTGGCGGGGGTGCTGCGGCGCTCGCTGCACGAGCGCCCCCGCCGCCACTTCACCGGTTTCCTTCCGGTACGTCACACGGTGCCCCGCCGCCTGGCCGCCTACTCCGCGAACCTCACCCTGCTCATCGTCGCCGCCTCCGACCAGCCCGTCAGCGTCTCCTCGCTCCTGGCGGGACCCGACCCCCTGGACCGCTGGTCCGCGCTCACCCACCTGTGGAAGGGCAACCTCGGGCACGAGGGCTGGAACGGCCTGCTCACCGCGCTGTCGGCGCACCGGGTGATCGACGGCGGCACGGAGGACGTCGTGCTCGGGGGCGAGGAGGGCGCCAGGAGCGCAGCCGGGACGAGTACCGGAATGAGTGACGGCATGGGCGACGTCGTCGTCGCGGTCGCCACCGGCCACACGCCCCGGCACCGCCGCCTGCTCGACCTGCTGCTGCGTGCCCTGGGGGAGGGGCGCGGCCTGCCCTACCGGGAGCGGGTCCGCATCCTTGACGAGCTGGTCCGTACGGTGGCGGTCAGGTCGCCGGCGCTGCACCAGGCGCTGGGGGCGATGTGGGCGGAGGACGGCGACGGCCACGCCGAGCTGCGCCCGTTGCTGCGCGCCGTGCTGGCCGACCCGGTGGACCGGATGGGCGCCTGGAACGCGCTGGTCAAGGCCGGCGTCCCGGAGATGGCTCTCTGGGAGATCCAGCAGAACACGTCCTGAGCGATCAGGTGCCTGCCGCCGTGCCCCGGCTGCCGCGGCCGCCACGATCGTGCGGTGGTTCCCCAACCTGACCTTTCGGAGGCTGACATCCGGGGAAAAAGTTACGTAATATCCACACATCACGAGCGTTGGGGGCGCCAGGGTGCCAGGACAGAACGTGGGTGTGGTAGTCGATCCGGGAGTACCCCCGGAGATCGCCGGACTGTTGCGCGCGAACGCCCCCCTGCTGTCCAGGATCAAGGCGGGCTGGGTGCCCCCGGCCACCCGGGCGCCGGCGCGCCACCGGAGCGCTTCCAGCGCGCTGCTGCTGGCGGCCACCCCGGCCGTGATCGCGTTCATGGCCGTCCTGATGGCCTCGCCGCTCGCGCCCGCCGGGTTCATGCTCCTGGGCACGTACGTCTTCATCGTCCTTGTCAAGATCGCCTCGATGGGCGAGGTGGTGGAGGACGACCGGCCGCACGAGCGCGGCGTGTACGAGCAGGCCCGCTGGTACGACGGCCGCTACCTGCTGCCCGAGGACTTCGACGAGGAGGCCGGGCAGGTGCTGGCCAGGGCGCAGCGGGCGATCGGGTCCGTGCTGCGCTCCCACGTCAACGCCGAAGGCCTCCTCGACGACGCGCGCAACGCCGTGATGCTGCCCGCGCAGGAGTGGGAGATCGCCCGGCTGCTGGCCAAGCTGTCGGCGCTGCGCCTGGAGCACAGGGAGCTGGTGTCCAGGGGCATCGCGCCCGAGGTCGCCGCGGTGATCGAGCCGCTCGAACGGGCGCTGGCAGGAAGCGAGGCGGCCGTGGTCGCCCGTGTGGAGGCGCTGGAGCGCTACGCCGCCCACGTCGCCGACGCCGAGCGCGCCTACCACGCCCGCGGCCAGATCGAGGAGCTGCGCGCCCGGCTGCCGAAGTACGAGGAACTGCTGGCGGAGTCGGGCGCCGACGCGCTGGCCGTACCCGAGATCGAGCGGCTGGCCGAGGACGCCGACGTTCTGGAGCGCACGCTCCGGCGCAGTGTGCGCTCGGCGCACGAGGCCTTCCGTTACCTGGAAAGCTGACAGTCGGACAGACCGGGACATAGGATCAGTAACGTGGCCGGACGTCATGCGAAGGTGATAGTCGATCCGGCGGTGCCCGACGACGTCGCGGCCCTCTTGCGCGACAACCGCAAGCTGCTCGTCCGCATCCACGCGGGCTGGGCGCCCAAGCACAGGGGTCACCGGCCCATGGCGGGCACCGTGGCCAGGCTGGCGGCCAGCGTGACGGCCGTGGCGGCCGCCGTGTACGGGCTGGCGTTGTTCGTCGCCGAGCAGTACACGGCCTTCGTGGTGATCATGACAGGGGCGGCGCTGCTGATCGTCAGCGTCCTGCTCAGGCCCAGGCCCGACGCCGAGGTGGAGCGCCGGCACGCTCTGGAGCGTGTCGTCTACGACCACGCCGGCGGATACGAGGGCCGCTTCGTGCTCCGCGAGCACCTCGACGATGCCGCGAGACCGCTCCTCGGCCGCGCCCAGGCGGCGATCGACCAGGTCATGAGCTCCAGCGTGAACGCCGAGGGGCTGCTCGACGACGTGCGCAACGGCGTGATGCTGCCCGCGCAGGAGTGGGAGATCGCCCGGCTGCTGGCCAAGCTCTCGGCGCTGCGCGCCGAGCACCAGGAGGTCGTCGCGGAGGGCGTCACCCCCGAGGTGGCCGCCGTGGCGGGGCCCCTCGCCGAGGCTCTCGACAGCAGCCAACGGGCGGTGCTGGCCCGCGTCGAGGCCCTGGAGCGGTACGCCGGCCACGTGGCCGACGCCGAGCGCGCCTACCGCGCCAGGCACCAGATCGAGCGGTTGAGCGCCCGGCTGCCCCGCTACGAGGAACTGCTCGCCGAGTCGGGCGCCGACGGGTCGGCCGTGCCGGAGCTGAGCCGATTGTCGGACGACGCCGACCGCCTTGAGCAGGCGTTACGCAACAGCGTCAGCTCCGCGCACGAGGCATTTCGCCACCTCAAGGGCTGATTTCCCTTAGGATCCGGTTTTGTGGCGGATGTGGTGGTAGACCCCGGGGTGCCGCCCGATGACGCTCAGCTGCTCAGGCAGAGCCGGCTGGTGCTGATGAAGATGCGCCAGGGCTGGGTGCCCGAATCGCGGCGGGCCGCGTCGAGCGCGCGCTATCGCATGGCCGCCGGCTTCGGCACGGTGGCGTTCTTCGGACTGGTCATGGGTGTCGGCGGCCTGGGCAGAGGGCTCGGCATCCTCATGCTCCTGCTGATGCTCATCCCCGTCATGGTCGTCCTGTTCGTCCGGAACGATCTGGGCGAAGAGGACGAGGACGAGTACGAGCGGCAGACGTACGAGCAGCTGCGCTGGTACGAGGGCCGCTACGTGCTGACCGACGACCTCGACGAGTCGTCCAGGCGGCTGCTCGCCCGCGCCCAGCGGGCCATCGCCACCGTGACCGGCTCCAGGGTCAACGCCGAGGGCCTGCTCGACGACGTGCGCAACGCCGTGATGCTGCCGGCGCAGGAGTGGGAGATCGCCCGGCTGCTGGCCAAGCTGTCCGCGCTGCGCACCAAGCACAGGGAGACCCTCTCGCAGGGGCTCACACCCGAGGTGGAGGCCGTGGCCAGGCCGCTGGCCGGCGCGCTCGACAGCAGCGAGGCGGCGGTGCTGGCCCGCGTGGAGGCGCTGGAACGGTACGCCGCCAACGTCACCGAGGCCGAGCGCGCGTACGTGGCCCACGAGCAGATCGAGGAACTGCGCGGCCGGATGCATCAGTATGAGGAGCTCGTGGCCGAGACCGGGGCCGACGGGTTCGCCGTTCCCGAGCTCGACCGGCTGGCGCGCGACGCCGACCGGCTGGAGCAGGCGCTGCGGCGGAGCGTGAGCTCCGCCCACGAGGCCTTCCGCTACCTCGAACCCTGACCCGCGGCCTCCAGCAGCACGTCGCACAGGGTGTCGGCCGCGTCCAGGCGGCCGAGCGCGGCCGCCGCCTGCCCCATCGAGTGCCGCAGCTCGGGGTCGGCCAGCAGCGGCATCAGCTCGGCCAGCAACTGGTCGGCCACCGGACGCGGCTCCAGCAGGGCCCTGGCCGCGCCGGCCGAGGCCAGGTAGCCCGCGTTCTTGCGCTGCTCGTCGCCGCCCGTCGGGATCAGCGGGATCAGCACGGACGGCTTGCCGATGGCCGTCAGCTCCGAGACCGTGCCCGCGCCGCTGCGCGAGATCACCACGTCGGCGGCGGCGAACAGGTCGGCCAGCTCCTCTCCCACGTAGGGCACCGGGTGGTAGCGCTCGGCCAGCTCGCCGGGCAGCGCGACGGCCCGCATCTGGTCGATCCAGGCGGGCCCGCACTGGTGCACGATCTGCGCGTGCGGCAGCAGCCGCGGCAGCACCTCGGCGATGAGGGTGTTGATCTGCTTGCTGCCCTGCGCCCCGCCCGTCACGTAGATCAGCGGCACCTCGAACGTCAGCCCGAACAGGTCGTAGGCCGCCGCCCGGTTGCCCTGCAGCAGCTCCGGCCGGATCGGGTTGCCCGTCACCACGGCCTTCTTCCTGGCCGCGGGGGGCAGATATTCCAGCGACGACTCGTGCGACAGCGCGATCCTGGTCGCCAGCCTCGACAGGATCCGGTTCGCCAGCCCGACCACGGTCGTCTGCTCGTGCATCACCAGCGGCCGGCGGATCAGCTTGGCCGCCACGCCGATGGGGACCGCCACGTAACCCCCGGTCGACAGCACCACGTCGGGCAGGTAGCGGGCCGCGTGCCCCACCGCCTGGAACACTCCGACCGGGATGCGGAACACGTCGGCGATGTTGGTGCCCAGCTCCTTGAGGTTGGGGCGGCGGCGCAGCTTGCCCGTCGTGATCGCCTTGAACGGGATGCCGTGCTCGGCGGTGATCCTGGCCTCGAGACCGTTGGCCGTGCCCACCCAGAGCACGTCGTGCGGCACCTGACGTCGCCGAACGGCCGACAGGGTCGTCAGGGCCGGATAGGTGTGACCGCCGGTGCCGCCGCCGGTGATCAACAGTCGCAGGGTTCGTGACATGCGATCAGACTAGAGCCGCGCAGCGGAAACCCGTGTGCCCGGAAGCGGAGTCAGGAGTGTTGGAGGTGCGGGCGGCGACACGATAGCGGTTGCAGTAGGAGTCGTGGCACATGTACGACCCGCCGCGGATCACCTTGGCGCCGCCCTCGGCCGGACCCGTGGGGTTGTCGGCGAAGGCCTCCCACGTCGTGCCCCACCAGTCGGCCGTCCACTCCCACACGTTGCCCGAGACGTTGTAGAGGCCGTAGCCGTTGGGCTGGAACGACTTGACGGGCACCGTCCCCCTGCTCGGCGCGGTCGGGAACCGGCCCTGCCAGATGTTGCACCGCTGCCGGCCCTTGGGCGCCAGCTCGTCGCCCCACGGGTACTTCTTGCGCTCCAGCCCGCCGCGGGCCGCCATCTCCCACTCCGCCTCGGTGGGCAGCCGCTTGCCCGCCCACGTGGCGTAGGCGTTGGCGTCGTTCCACGACACGTGCACCACGGGATGGTTCTGCCGGTCGCCGATCGAGGAGCCGGGGCCCTCGGGCGAGCGCCACGTGGCCCCCTCGACCCCGGCCCACCAGGGCGCGCCCGGCACGGAGGCGTCCATCACCCCACCCGTGGCGAACTGGTGGAACACGAACGACCAGCCGATCCGCTCGGCCTCCGTGACGTAGCCGGTCTCCTTGACGAACGTGGCGAACTGCGCGTTCGTCACGCATGCCGGATCGATCAGGAACGGGTCGAGCCGCACCTCGCGGACCGGCCCCTCACCGTCGTCGGGCCGTCCGTCGGCGTCGTCCCCGCCCATCAGGAACGTCCCGCCGGGGATGCGCACCATGCCGCGCGGCGCCGTCCGCCGCGCGGCGATCTCCACGGCCTCCTGAACGGGCCCAGAGGTGGCGTTTCTGCTCGGGCCGCAGCAAGCGTTCACAGATCCCCCCAACGTGTCGTGACACCAAGGAAGAGTAATGCCTGCGGCATGGCCGTCACGACGCGGACGCCCCACGCCACGGCGCCGGCCGCCCTCCCCACACGCCCGGCGGCGGGCTCCCTGTCGTCGTCGAAGCCGCAGGACTGTAGCGTTTCACCATGCGACTCGGCGTGCTGGACATCGGCTCGAACACCGTGCACTTACTGGTCGTCGACGCCCACCGTGGCGCCCGGCCCATGCCCGCCTACTCCCACAAGGTCGAGCTGCGCCTGTCCGAGCATCTCGGCGACGACAACCGGCTGGCCGGCGAGGGCGTCGAGCGGCTCGGCGCCTTCGTGGAGGAGGCCGTCGCCCTCGCCGAGGACAAGGGGGTGGAGGACCTCGTGGCCTTCGCCACCTCCGCCGTGCGCGAGGCCGCCAACGGCGAGCAGGTGCTCGCCGAGATCGACGAGCGCTGCGGGGTGGACATCACCGTGCTGTCCGGCCGCGACGAGGCCAGGCTGACGTTCCTGGCCGTACGGCGGTGGTTCGGGTGGTCGTCGGGGCGCCTGCTGGCCTTCGACATAGGGGGCGGTTCGCTGGAGATCGCCGCCGGGGTCGACGAGGAGCCCGACGTGGCCGTGTCGCTGCCGCTGGGCGCCGGGCGGCTGACGCGCGACTGGTTCACCGGCGACCCGCCGTCCGCCGACGAGGTGCGCAAGCTGCGCAGGCACGTACGCGCGGAGATCGCCCGCACCGTCGGCGACATCGTCAGATACGGCGGGGCCGACCGCGCGGTGGCCACGTCGAAGACCTTCAAGCAGCTCGCCAGGATCGCCGGCGCGGCGCCCTCCAACGAGGGCCCCTACGTCGCGCGCTCGCTGTCGCGTGCGGACATGGCCGACTGGGCGGCCAAGCTGACCACCATGGAGGCCGCCGAGCGGGCCCAGTTGTCCGGCGTGTCCGAGGGCCGGGCGGCGCAGCTGGCGGCGGGCGCGCTGGTCGCCGACGCCATCATGGACCTGTTCGAGGTGGAGCGGCTCGACGTGTGCCCGTGGGCGCTGCGCGAGGGCGTCATCCTGCGCCGCCTCGACCTCCTGCCCGGCCGCCTCGACCAGGCGAACGGCGTGGCCGAGTAAGCCCGTTATATCCCCAAGATCAGGCATAGACCGCTGGGCGACGGGCATCTTCTGCGGAATGGTGGAAGTGCTCGGCGCGATCGGTGCCCTGGCGGTCGTCGTCCTCCTCATCGTCATGGCCGTGCTGCTCATCGCGGTGGCCGCCATGGTCACCTTCGTGACGATGGCCGCCGTAATGATCAACTGGCGTGCGGCGTGGAGACGGCTGAGCCGCCGGGAGCGACGGCTGGAGCTCAAGCTGAGCGGCAGCGCCGTGCCGGCGCGGCGGCGGGCCGAGCTGAGCGGGAACACGCCCCGCGTGCGTCGGCGGTTGCGCCTCGGCGGCCCCGCGGAGCGCGGGTCCGCCGACGGCCGTCCGCACCGCGTACGGCTGCGCGACCACAGGCCGGCGGAGCGGCCCAGCAAGATCTAGGTGATCACGAGGTGGGTGCCGGCCGCGCCCGGCGCGTACCGCAGGCGCTTCTCCAGGCACACCATGGCCCCGTCCTCGTGCTTGTTGGCGAATCGGATGTCGTCGGCGAGGGCCCGCATGATCTGCAGCCCGCGTCCGTGCTCGGAGCCCGGGCCGTGGTCGACAAGCTTGTGCGGGTCGAAACCGCCTCCGTGGTCCACCACCTGGATGACACACCGCTCCTCGTCGACGATGGCGCAGACGCGGTAGTCGTCGCTGGGCGCCGCGTGTTTGACCACGTTGGAGCACGCCTCGGTGAGCATGAGCTCGATATCGTCGCGGACCTGCGGATCGACGCCGAGCGAGCGCAGCGTGCCGTCCAGCATCTCCCTGATCAGCGGGACGCTCGCCGCATCGCGGGGCAGTCGAAGCGCTATCGTGGTCTCCACCGCGCCTCCTCCCGGATCGATGCGTGGAGTTCTTCTGCCCCGAATCTCGCGCCCCAATCGTCCCTTCAGGGCGGTCGGGGCGGATGATCACGGCTCGAGGAGCCGCATGGCCACCTCGATCGTGGCCTCGTGGATCTCCTCCTCCGACAGCTCGCCCTCCAGGGCCAGCCACTTGCCCGCATGCAGCCCGAACAGCGCCAGCGAGCGGCTGATGCGCTCGACGGGCGTCGCCTCGGGCCCGCTCATCTCGTGCGTCACCTCCTTCATCCGCTCGCGGATCTTGATGAGCGTCGGGTGGTCGCGCAGCGCCGTCTGGTTACGCTCGAGGAACCTCGCCACCCCGAGGTGCCGGGTGCGCCGCAGGTAGGCGGCGTAACGCTCGACCAGCTCCCGGCGCATCTCCGGGGTCTTGGGCTGGCTGCGCGCCCACGCGAGCAGCTCCTCGATGTCGGTCAGCCGGAGATCGACCAGGCTCGCGACGATGTCGTCCTTGGTCTTGAAGTGGTAGTAGAGCGCGGCCTTCGTCACCCCGAGCTCCTCGGCGATCTCCCGCAGGGAGGTCGCCTCGTAGCCCTGCTCGGTGAAGAGCCTGAGCGCGATCTCCTGGATCCGGGTTCGCGTGTCTTCCCGCACTTCGCACCTATTTCGACTTGACGGCCGACAAGTAAGTATCTACCTTATTCTACGCTTGCCGGTCGGCAAGTAAGGAGCGTGCGTGCTGGGGGGTAAGTGGTGGCGGAGGCAATCGGACGACGCCGTGAGGTCATGATCGTCCTGCCGGGGCTGATGCTCGCGATGATGCTGGCGATGCTCGACAACATGATCGTGGGCACGGCCATGCCGCGCATCGTGGGGGAGCTCGGCGGCCTGGCACACCTGTCCTGGGTGGTCACGGCGTACGTGCTGGGCACGACCGTGTCGACGCCGATCTGGGGCAAGATCGGCGACCTGTACGGGCGCAAGGCCATCTTCATCATCTCGATCGTCATCTTCATGATCGGTTCGGCGCTCTGCGGAATGGCCGGTTCCGACCTGCTCGGCGGGCCGGACGACGGCATGGCCGAGCTGATCGCGTTCCGCGCGGTGCAGGGGCTGGGAGCGGGCGGCCTGATCGTGAACGTCATGGCGATCATCGGCGACCTCGTGCCGCCCCGCGAACGCGGCCAGTACCAGGGCATCATGGCCGGTGTCATGTCGCTGGCCATGATCGCGGGCCCGCTGGTCGGCGGCTTCATCACCGACAACCTCGACTGGCGCTGGGCCTTCTACGTCAACCTGCCCATCGGCGCGATCGCGCTGGTCCTGCTGGTGCTCAGGCTGCACCTGCCCAAGGTGGAGAACACGCGGGTGCGCATCGACTGGGCGGGCGCGATCCTGCTGTCGGTCAGCATCACCGCGATGGTGCTCATCACCACCTGGGGCGGCAACGAGTACGCGTGGGGCTCCTGGCAGATCCTCGGCATGGCCGCGCTCGCCGTGGTCACGCTGGTGGCGTTCGTCCTGGTGGAACGGCGGGCGGCCGAGCCGATCATGCCGCTGCAGCTCTTCCGCATCCGCAACTTCACCCTGATCTCGGCCATCGGCTTCCTGCTCGGCTTCGCCATGTTCGGCGCGATCAACTTCCTGCCGCTCTTCCAGCAGATGGTGCAGGGCGCCACCGCCACCAACTCCGGCCTGCTGCTGCTGCCGATGATGGGCGCCTCCATGGTGGTGTCGCTGTTCGTGGGCAAGGCCATCACCGCCACGGGCAAGTACAAGATCTATCCCGTGATCGGCGGCGCCGGCATGGCCGCCGGCATGTGGCTGCTGTCCACCATGGACGTCACCACGCCGGCCTGGCTGACCGGCGTCCACATCACGGTGCTCGGCCTCGGCATGGGCTTCCTGATGCAGACCACGATGCTCATCGCCCAGAACAGCGTCGAGCAGAAGGACCTGGGCGTCTCCAGCAGCGCGACCACCTTCTTCCGGTCGATCGGGGGCTCCTTCGGCGTCTCGATGTTCGGGGCGATCTTCAACAGCGCGCTGCTGTCCGAGCTGACCGGCAGGTTCGGCGAGCAGGCGGCCGAGCGCATGGCCAGGACCGGCGCCAGGATGGACCCGGGCGCGGTCGCCGCCATGCCCGCCCAGGTCCGCACCGGGCTGCTGGAGTCGCTGGCGGCGTCCATCTCCGGTGTCTTCTGGTGGGCCATCGCGTTCGCGGTGGCCGTGCCGGTGCTGGCGGCGTTCATCCAGGAGATCCCGCTGCGCGGGGCCGCTCCTGCGGAGGCCGCCGCCTCCGACGAGGAGCCCGTCGCCCCGGCGGCCACCTGACCAGCTGCCGGGACGTCAGACGCGGTGGCGGGAGAGGTGCTCCAGCACCGACTGGTTCGCCTCCCACCCGTCGGGGAACTTCACCGGCACCCCCAGCTGCACCGGCTCGGCCGACGGGTGCGCGTCGAGGAGCTCGGCGATGCCCGCCCTGGCCACCACCACGCAGGCGTGCCGGTGCCGCGACGCGAGCACGCACAGCCGGCCCGACTCCAGGTGGAAGGCCGTCGCGTCCCTGCGCCCCGACAGCGGGTGCAGCACGATCGTCACGTCGTACTCGCGGCCCTGCAGCCGGTTGGCGGTGTCCACGGTGATCTGCGGCGGCACGCCGGCGGCGCGGATGGCGGCCACCTGGTCGCGGTGCGCCGCGCCGACCGCGACGCGGTCCGCCGTCACCGGCCGCTCGCCCTGCTCGGAGCTCGCCACCGCACCCCGCTGCAGCAGCCGCCCGGCCAGCAGCGCCACCGCCTGCACGGCCTCCGCGTCGGTGCGCACGGTGTGCCGGTTGGGCAGCTCCAGCAGCGCCCACCCCGACCTGGCCGCCTCCTCCAGCGCCCGGTCGTGCGGCGTGCCCATGCCGCCGGTGGCCAGGTCCAGCCGCCGATCCCCGTCGGACGTGCCCGACCGGAACCCGGTGAACGGGTAGAACGCCCGCGACACCACAGGCGCGGCCGACGCGGGCAGCCGCCACGACACCGGCAGCCGGTGCACGGGCAGATCGGGGTTGTGCCGCAGCAGCACCGACACCGCGCTCTGCAGCGGATCCCACGACAACCCCGACCAGCGGTCACCGTCGACGATCGAGAACGGGTCGAGCTGCCCGGGATCGCCCACGAACAGCGCCCGCTCGAACAGCCCCGCGATCCGCAGCAGCTTGTCCGAGCGCATCTGGTACGCCTCGTCCACGATCGCCCACGGCCACACCCGGCCGCCGATCCACGCCCACTTGTCCGCCGTGGCGATGACGATGTCGGGGTCGCCCAGATCCTGGATCCGCGTCCCGACCCGCACGCCGGGCAGCTCCAGCATCCGCGGCGGCGGCACGTATCCGCTCGCCGACAGCCGCCCCACGCTCAGGCGCGGATGTTTGCCGGAGATCCGCGACACCAGGTCGTCGACCTGCTCGTTCGTCTGGGCGACGATCATCAGGGGCTCGCCGGTGGCGGCGATGTGCGCGGCGGCGCGTACGACCAGCGTGGATTTGCCCGCACCGGGCGGGGAGTCGACCACCACGCCCCGGTGGCGGGGCAGGTCGGCGAGGACGTTCCTGATGACCTGCTCCGGGCCGGCGGTCACGACCACTCCTCCTGGGCGTCCTCGTCGTCGGGCACGTACTCCTGCGGCGGCCCGCCGTGCGTCCACGGGGTGGCCTCGGCGTCCGGCAGCGCGGGCGAGCCCTGGAAGTCGTCCGTCAGCGAGGTGTAGCAGACGCGCTCGCCGATCTCGGGCACGGCGCCCGGCGCCGCCGTCCTGCCGCGGCCCATGCCCTTGGTGATCTTCAGGGTGACCAGGCCGTCACCGGCCGACACCAGCTCCGCGCCCTGCGCGCGCCGCTGCGGGGTGCCGAGGGACGTGCCGGGCGCGAGGCGTACGGGATCGTCGGTTTTGATCACCACGAGCGGCCGGAGCTTGCGCGAGCGGCCCTCGCCCTCGGTGTTGTCCGGGTCGCTGTCGAGGACCTCGCCCGCGAACGCTTCCCCGGTCAGCCGGTATTCGGCCATCACGAGCGGGTCGTCGTAGGCGCGCTGCGCGTCGTAGGCGGCCTGGGCGCGTTCCATGCGGGCCAGCTTGGCTGCGGCGGCGACCGCGCCGTCGCGCCGGGGCTGGGGTGGCGCGCCCTCGGCGATGTGCGCGGCCATGCCGCTGAACGAGCCGCGGTCCTGCTCCCACCGCGACGCCACGCCGGCGCCCGCCTCCAGCCCGGAGAGCAGGTCGATCGCCTGCCACATGAGCCGCCACCCGGGCTCCAGCTGGGTGCGCAGCGCCTCCGTGACACGTTCGGGCGAGCCGCTGTCCATCGCCGGCGCGAGCACCTCCGCGTCGAATCCCGGGTCGGTCGCCGGCCCGGCGGGCGGCCAGATCAGCGGGTCCTCGGCGTCGTCGCTCGGCCCGGTGGTGATCCAGGCCAGCAGCGCGGCCAGGTTGGCGTCCTCCAGGCCGCTTTGCCCGCTGGCCCAGTGCCGGCCCAGCTCCTCCGTCATGGCCGGCATCAGCGACGAGCCAGGGTACGCCGCCCGCTCCGCGAAATAGGTCAGCCACCGCCCCAGCAGCGGCACCGACTCCGGCACCGGGTAGGGCCCGTCGGCCCGGCGGAAGCGCATCGAGCGGCCCAGCAGCCGGACGAAGGCCACGCCCGCCGGGTTGGGGACGAGGATCTGCGGCGCGTCGATCGCCCGCTCGTACGGGTCGGCGTTCCTGCGCTCCACCGTCTCGGTGTCGCGCAGGAACCCCTCGACGTACGGCAGCAGCACCCCCGCCAGCTCGGCCGCCCACGCGAAGCGCAGGTCGCGGTTGCGCGGCTGGGTCACCACCAGCAGGCGTGGCCGGTCGCGGTCGGTGCCGAGCATGGCCGCGAGCGGCGCGGCGGCCTCGCCCGACAGCTTGAGCGGGATGAACACCATCGGCGGGTCCGCCAGGTGGCAGTGCCTGACGGTCGCGATGGGCTGCGCGATGCCCTCGTCCAGGGCCCGCAGCCGGGCGAGTGAGGTCAGCAGGCTCACGTGGGTCTCCCTCGCGGGCTCACGTCAGGCACTCCTTGCGCAGGCGTTCGGCGTTGCGGAGCAGCCGCGCGATCTCCTCCTGGCCCGCGGCGGGGTCGCGGGTGCCGTCGGCCAGGCCGAGCGCCTCCGCCACCGAGGCGACCCCGCCCAGCTCGTCGCGCACCTGCCGGCCGAGCAGGTCGGAGGCGCCCTCCTGCCGGGCTTCGTCGCGGCAGAAGAAGCACATGTCGCACGTGGACAGGCAGTCGGGGGCGTAGCGGGCGGTCGTCCTGCGCAGCGCGTCGGCCAGCTCGGCGACCGGCCTGGTGGGCCGGCCGTCGTCGTCCGGCCGCAGGTCGAACGTCAGATCGTCGGGCAGCCCTTCGAGCAGCCGGTCGAGGGCGGTCATCCTGGCGAGCTGGCGGCGCAGCACGGCGAGCTGCCTGCGCACGTCGACCAGCGAGGCGACGGGGCGGTTGGCGAAGTTCTCCGGGCAGACCAGCACCACGTCGTGCGAGACCTTCAGGGGGTCGTGGCCCAGCTCCTCCAGCAGCGTGCGCAACGCCAGCACGTAGACGGCGGCCTGGCGGGCGGCCGCCGCCACCGCCGAGGGGTCGGCCTGCCCGTCGATCACCGCGAACGACTTGATCTCCACGATGTGGAAGCGGCCGCCGAGCTGGAACGCCACCACGTCCGGCTCCAGGTAGGCGGTGTGGCCGGCGATCTCCAGGCTGAGCAGCGGGTGGTCGTACAGCGTGCCCGCGTCGTGCTCGTCGCGGGCGGCCCGGTCGATCAGCGTCCTGGTGTGGGCGTGGCGCAGGTGGGCGCCGACGTTCTCCACGTCGTGGTAGGCGACCTCGGCGACGGGCAGGCCGAGCAGCTCGCGCAGCATCCGCAGCAGCTCCGCGCATCCGTCGGCCTTGACCAGCGCCTCGAACACGTTGCCGCGCGTGATCGCGAACGGCGACTGGCCGAACGGCGCGGGGAAACCGAGGTGCCGGGCGGCGGCGTCCTTGTCCACGCCGGCGCCGTCCATGAGGGCGCGGCGGGCGCAGCCGGGGTTGGCGGCCAGGGCGGCGATCGCGCGGGCGTCGTGGGGGCGCGGCGGCGTGACGCCCCGCAGCATGTCGAGCCGGGGTTGCGGGGTCACGGCCGTACTCCGTCCCGTGCGCTCGGCCGACCGGTGCCGCCGTCTGCCTCCGTTGTCGTCGCCGAGCTGCCTCGCGGGTTCGTGGCCCCGCTCCGCACGGCGCGCTTCAAGCCGCTCACTTCGCGTTCTCCTTCTTGATCGTGCCCAGCGTAGCGGCGCCGAACAGGCGGGCCGCGTCATCGAGCTGTGCCACGGCGCGTTGCGCCAGCTCGGCGCGGTCCCGCGTGTCGCGGTCGGCGTGCACGCGCAGCTCGGCCCTGGCCGCCTCGATCACCCTGCCGCGGTGCGGCGGGCCCAGCGCGCCGTCGGCCGCGCCGGGGATGTTCCTGGCCATCCTGACGAGTAACCTGTCCGCCCGCTCGTCGCCGGTCTCCTGCTCGGCCACCGCGATGGCGCAGGTCAGGAAGTCGACACGAGGGCTGAGCGGGCCGACCACGCGCCGTTCCAGCGGCCAGGCGCTGAGCGTCAGGAGGCCGCGGGCGGGGGAGAGGCGGTCGGTGAGCGCGGCGCACAGATAGTACGGCCGCCCGAACGGCGACGACCTGAACGAGCGCTCCTCGTCCCTGCGCAGGCTGGTGAGCCGGCTGCTGCTGATCGTGCCGCCGAAGAACGCGGCGCTGACGGCCACGATCAGTCTCGGCTGGGCGGCCGCCCCCAGCAGGCGCAGCCCCTGGTGCACCTGCTCGCGCACGGTGACCAGGCGCGGTGGCTCCTCCTTGGCGGGCTGCTCGCCGCTCACCAGGGTGTCCCAGGCGTGCTCGGCGCTGCGCAGCTCGGCCCGCAGGACGCGGGCCCTGGCGCCGTCCCTGGCCCGCATCGCCTTGCGGACGCCCGCTCGCAGCTCGTCGATTCGCCGCTCGAGGTCGTCCAGCCGGTCACTCATGGCGCGACTGTATCAACCATCCCAGTATTTTCCAGTAATTTCACGATTTCGAGGGCAATCTAGTGATCTACATCGTAAAGGCGCCCGCCGCGGACGACGATCAGGAGGCCGGAGCCGGGAGAGTTGCGCATGCCTCGAAACTATCCCGCCGGCAAGACGGGGCGCCTGAGCCCGTACGGAGCTCGACGCGCCCGGCCGGTCGCGTACATCCGCGAATCCCGGCACGCCGCTGAGCTGGCCCGATAAGGTTTCCGGCGGACACAGGGGCGGGTACGGCGGCGGGAGGGCGGGGCGGCACGTGAACCACGGGACCCGGCAGGTGATGGGCGCCGTCGCCGGACTGGCCGCGCTCATCCCCGTCTACTACCTGACCGAGGCGGCCGCCAGGGCGCTGCGCACGGGCGTCGCCACGTTCGGCCCCGCGCCGGCCGGCCTGGCCTGCCTGGGGGCGGTGGCCGTCATCGTCACCGTCCTCACCGCCTGGCCCGCGGCGGCGCTGTGCTGCGGCGTGCCGCTGGCGGCGGCCGGTCTCCTGTTCGCCCTCGACGTGGACGCCGCGCTCGGCGCCGCCGGCCGCCTGCCCTGGGCGGGAGCGGGCGGGCTGCCGTGGTCGCGGCCGGACGGCGTGCCGTGGGCGCAGCCGGGCGAGCCGCCCGGCACGCTCGCCGGGATGACGGGCCTCTACCTGCTCATCGGAGCGCTGCTGGTGCTCTCGGCGCTGCTGCCCGTCCGGTTGCGATCTATCCTGGGAAGGTGAGCGGGCGGGATCCGGATCGGCGCAGGGCGCTGCTCGACGCGGCCGACCGGGTCATCACCGACGACGGCCCCGAGGCGTCGATGGCGGCCATCGCCGCCGCGGCGGGCGTCACCAAGCCTGTCCTCTACCGCCACTTCGGCGACAAGAGCGGCCTCTACCAGGCGCTGGCCGACCGGCACGTGCGCACGGTCATCGGCCGGCTGCGGCCCTGGCTCGCCGCGCCGGGCATGGACCCGCGCGGCCGGGCGCGAGCCGCCATCAGCGTCTACCTCGACCTGATCTCCGCCAATCTCAACCTCTACCGGTTCCTGTTCCTCCGGGCCGGGGCCGAGGACACCGCGATCCGCTCCCGCATGACCTCCCTGGTGCGCGGCCTGGGGGAGGAACTGGGCGCGCTGCTGGCCGCCGAGGGCGCGGTGGCCGATCCGGTGCGGGCGCAGGTGCTCGGGCACGCCTTCGTCGGCATGGTGCAGACGACCGGCGACTGGTGGCTGGAGCATCCGGAGGTGGACCGCACGCAGGTGGTGGAGGGGCTGGTGGACGTGATCGCCGCCGCGGTCTCCGGCGCCGGGGCCCCGCACGCCGCGGGGAAGGACTGAGAGACGCCCTTCACCCGCGGGCCGTGCGCTCGCGCACCATCTGGAGCAGGTCCCACTCGTTCTGGCACACCCGCCGCCCGATCGCGGCCAGCTCGACCGACCGCGCGCCGCCGCGCAGGTGCCGCATGGTCTGCATGACGCAGATGACGCCCCACTTGAGCACGCCGAACGTCTCCCACCAGCGCAGCGCCTCCCGGTCCACCGGGGCGCCGCCCGCCCGCTCGTACGCGTCGATCAGGTCGTCGTAGTGCCCGAAGCCGCCCACCGGCAGCGGCGAGCCGAACCGCCACGCCTTCACGCACAACCACCCGAGGTCCTCCAGCGGGTCGCCGGCGTGGGCGAGCTCCCAGTCGAGCACCGCTCTGATCCCCTCGGGGCCGACGATCAGGTTGCCGTTGCGGAAGTCGCCGTGCACGACGGTCGTCCGCGAGCCGGGCGGCCGGTCGGCGGCGAGACGGCGCAGGGCCAGCTCGAACACCGGATGCGGCTCGCCGAGCTGGTCGAGCAGGTCGCGCCAGCGCAGCAGGGGATCCTCCTGCTCCTCCCGTGGCGCGCAGGACAGCGGCATCCGGTGGACGGCCGCGAGCGCCCGCCCGCACTGGTCGGCCAGCAGGGGCCTGGCCGCGGCGTAGGCGTCGTCGCGCAGGATCCTGCGCGGGATCGTCTCGCCGGGGACCCGGGTCATGAGGAGGTAGGAGGCGCCGGAGGCGACGATCCCCGGCACCGGCACGCCCGCGTCCGCCGCGGCCCGCATCAGCCTCGCCTCGGCGGCCAGGCCTCCGCCGAGTTCGGCCTGCGGGGCCGCTCCTGGCGAGTCGAGCCGCAGGACCAGCTCGTGCCGATCCCCGTCCGGGCCGGTGACGTCGAGGGCCCAGGTCTCCCGTGACGCTCCGCCCGGCAGCCTGACGCTCGACGTGACGCGCGTGCCCGGGCCGAACGCCTCGGCGGCGATGGTGTGCGGATCGTTCACCGCAGGCCGAACGCCCAGGTGCCGCCCGCCGCGTAGGCGCCCAGGACACGCCGCCCCACCGCGTCGATGTGCACCTCGTCGGGCCCGTCGTAGATCCGCCCGGCCCGCGCGTGCCGGTACATCCGATCCAGCGGCGTGTCGGGGGTCAGCCCGGCGGCGCCGTACACCTGGATGGCCCGGTCGATCACGTTGTGCAGCATGCGCGCCCCCACCACCTTGATCGCGCCGATCTCCACCCGCGCCTGCGAACCCGCGTCGATGGCCTCGGCGGCGTCGAGCGTGAGCAGCCTGGCGGCCTGGATCTCGGCGTAGGAGTCGAACACGTGCTGCCGCATGAGCTGCTTGGCGGCCAGCGGCTCGCCGAACGCGGTCCGCTCGTGCATCCTGCGGCACATCAGGTCGAACGCCCGCTGGGCCTGCCCCAGCCAGCGCATGCAGTGGAAGATCCGGCCCGGCCCGAGCCGCTTCTGCGCGATGACGAATCCTTGCCCGCGCGGCCCGAGCAGGTTGCCGGCGGGCACGCGGACGTCGTCGTAGCGCACCTCGCAGTGCGCCCCGTCGAGCCCGAGCACGGGCGTCTCGCGCATGATCGTGTAGCCGGGCGTGTCCGTCGGCACCAGGATCATGGAGAACGCCAGGTGCGGCGGAGCGTCCTGCTCGGTCCTGCACATCACGGTCGTGTACGCCGCCCGCGACGCTCCCGTGGTGAACCACTTGTGCCCGTTGATCACCCATTCGTCGCCGTCCAGCACGGCGGACGTCGCGATCTGCGTGGGATCGCTGCTCGACACCGCCGGCTCGGTCATCGCGAAGCTGGGCCAGATGTCGCCGCGCACCAGCGGCTCGAGATAGCGTTCGCGCTGCTGAGGCGAGGCGTGCTCGTGCAACATCAGCGAGTCCTGGAGGGTGAACGTGCCGAGCGCGAGCTGGCCGTACTCGCTGCGCCCCTGCACCTCGTTGACGTAGGCGTAGTCGAGGAACGGCAGCCCGCCGCCGCCCAGCTCGCGCGGATGGCCGAGCGCCCACAGGCCCTCCTTCTTCGCCTCGGCCCGCAGCTCGTCCAGAAGCTGCGTGGCCGCCGGCCCGCCCGCGTGCAGCACCGGCTCCGCCGGCTCCACCCGCTCGGTCATGAACGCGTGCACGGCGTCGCGGACGGGGCGGACCCGGTCGGGTACGGCGAAGCTCATGCAAGGATCTCAACGCCGAACCGTTGCCCAGTCAACCACCTTCAGGGCAGCCAGCTCACCTTGCCGCGCAGGAAGGCGTACCCGACGAAGGCCACGGCGTCGATCAGCGTGTGCGCCACGATCAGCGGCATCGCCCGTCCCCAGCGCTGGTACAGCCGCCCGAACACCACGCCCATCACCACGTTCCCGACGAACCCCCCGAACCCCTGATACAGGTGGTACGACCCCCGCAACACCGACGACACCGCGACGGCCTTCCACGGGGACCAGCCGGCCTGCCCCAGCCGGTGCAGGAGATATCCGGCGACCAGCACCTCCTCCAGCACGCCGTTCTGCGCGGCGGCGAGCAGCAGCACCGGCACCTGCCACCACACCTCGGGCAGCGCGCCGGGCACGACGGTCAGGTTCACCCCGGCCGCCCACACCGCGAGGTAGAACGCCAGCCCCGAGCCGCCGATCGCGGCCGCCAGCGCCGCCCCGCGCAGCAGGTCGCGCCCGGGCCGGCGGAAGTCGGCGCCGATCGTGCGCAGCGACTCGCCCGACCGCACCAGCAGGTACGCCACCAGCCCGACCGGCGCCACCGCGATCGCGATCTGCACGAGCTGCAACGCCAGGTCCAGCCAGGGCCGATCCGGCGCCATCGACCCGACGAGCACGGCCTGCTGACCCTTCAGCTCCTTCGGCGCCGTGAGCGCCCCGATCAGCCGCACGATCGCCACCAGGGCGCTGGCGCCGAGCGAGACCGACAGCACGACGATGACCTCGGCCCGGATGAGGCGGGGCCCGAGCACCGGGGCGGGCGCGAGCGGAGACTGTGTGGTCATGGCCGCAGATTAGCCTCTCCATGATCGGATGCGAATAAAGGGCTCATACCCTCGCCATACCGTCGGAAGGGTCCCGGTGCCTTCGCCCGGCGTCCCGCCGAACCTACTCTGGACGGGTGAGCCCTTCCAGCCCGCACGACGTGCCCACGGCGGCGCAGCTCGTCGCCGCCGTCCGCGACTTCCTCCAGACCGACGTGCTCCCCGCCGTGGACGGCAGAACGCGCTACCACACCCGCGTGGCGATCAACGTGCTCGGCATGGTGGAGAGGGAGATCGAGCTCGGCCCCGGCCAGGCCGGCGAGCACGCGGCCCGGCTGGCCGCCCTCGGCGTGGGCGACGACGCCGAGCTGGCCGCCGCCATCCGCGAGGGCCGTGTCGAGGACGGTGCGGCGCTCATGTCCGCGCTGGAGCAGGCCGTGCTGGCCAAGCTGGCGGTGGCCGACCCGGACTACCCGGCGACCGGCTGACGGCCAGTGCGCCGGACGCGCGCAGGCCCGCCCCCCGCAGGCGACGGGGGAGCGGGCCGGGACGCCGTCGCGTCAGTGGGAACCGGTCAGGTCCAGGTTCTTGACCTTCGGCTCGCCCTCGTCGGCGAAGTAGTCGTCGCGCGCGGTCGCGTCGTCGCCGTCGGCCACCTTCGTGGCACGGAACAGCAGCGTGCCGAGCACCGCCACGACGAGGTTGACGATCAGCGCCAGGAAGCCCGCGTAGACCGTCATCGTGGTGTCGAAGCCCAGGTTCGACAGCCCGAACGCCGAGCCGCCGAAGTGCGCCTTGCCGCTGGCCGGGTTGGGGATCAGGTAGAGCATCCACATGCCCGCCGCCAGGCCGGCCGCCCAGCCCGCGATCAGGCCGCCCTTGTGGAACCAGCGCGTGTAGAGCCCCAGCGCCACCGACGGCAGCGTCTGCAGGATGATCACGCCGCCGATGAGCTGCAGGTCGATCGAGAACTGCGGGTCGAGCAGCAGGATGCACAACACCGCGCCCACCTTGACCACCAGCGACACGATCTTGGAGACCTTGGCCTCCTGGGAGTCGGTGGCGTTCTTGTTCACGTATTCGCGGTAGATGTTGCGGGTGAACAGGTTCGCCGCCGCGATCGACATGATCGCCGCGGGGACGAGCGCGCCGATGCCGACGGCGGCGTACGCGACGCCCGCGAACCAGTCGGGGAACATCTGGTCGAACAGCACCGGCACGATGGTGTTCGCGTCGGCCTTGCCGTTCTCGCCCACGATCGGCTTGGTGCCCGCCGCGATCGCCATGAAGCCGAGCAGCGCGATCAGCCCCAGCACGAAGCTGTAGGCGGGCAGCGCCGACATGTTCCGCTTGATGACGTTGCGGTTCTTCGAGGCCAGGACGCCCGTGAGGCTGTGCGGGTAGAGGAACAGCGCCAGCGCCGAGCCGAACGCCAGCGTCACGTACTGGAGCTGGTTGCCGGCGTTGAGGATGTAGCCGTCGCCCTGCGCCGGCGTGGCCTCGAACTTGGCCTTGGCCGCGTCGAAAATGGAGTCCCAGCCGCCCAGGCGCGACGGGATGTAGATGACCGCCGCCAGGATCACGATGTAGATGAGCGCGTCCTTCACGAACGCGATCAGCGCGGGCGCGCGCAGCCCCGACTGGTACGTGTACGCCGCGAGGATCGCGAACGCGATGATGATCGGCAGGTGGCCGGTGATGCCCATGGCCTTGAGCACCGCCTCGATGCCCACGAGCTGCAGCGCGATGTACGGCATCGTGGCCACCAGGCCGGTGATCGCGATGGCCAGCGCCAGCGTCGGCGAGCCGAACCTGGCCCGTACGAAGTCGGCGGGCGTGACGAACCCGTGCACGTGCGAGACCGACCACATCCGCGCCAGCACCAGGAACACCAGCGGATAGACGACCACCGTGTACGGCAGCGCGTAGAAGCCCAGGGCGCCGGCGCTGAACACCAGCGCGGGCACCGCCACGAAGGTGTAGGCGGTGTAGAGGTCGCCGCCGACCAGGAACCAGGTGATCCACGAGCCGAAGTTGCGCCCGCCGAGGCCCCATTCCTTGAGGCTGGCCAGGTCGTCGGGCCGCCGCCAGCGTGAGGCGACGAACCCCATCCCGCTGACGAGGACGAACAGCAGGGTGAAGACGACCAGCTCGGTCACGTGCCCGCTCATTTGGTCATCCTGTAGACGATGGTGGTGCACGCGACGCCCACCACGATGAAGGCGAGCTGGAGCCAGTAGAAGAGCGGGAAGCCCAGCAGGCGGGGCTCGTCGGCGTTGAACAGGAACGTCATCAGCGGCAGCACGATCGGCACGACGAGCAGCCAGTTCCATGGGCTGCGGTCGGTGCGTGGCTGCCCGGGTTCGCCGGTAGTCATCGACCCTCCGATGAATGGATCAGAGCCGCTTGTGACAGGCTCCTGACGATTAGTCAGCAGAGGGAGAGTAACTTCACGGGGATATGTAACCCAATGTCCGGCATATTACGGTTTGGCCTAAATGTCGGCAGGGCTCCCGGCATCTGAGACGCCTGGGCCCGGGAAGGTCACGTCGCCCGTACAGACCCTAGTGACGGGCGCGCCACGAGCGTGAGACCTGATCGCTGAGCGGTCGGTCGGGTGCGCCGAACGGTCCGCCGGAAAACATGACATGAGATGTCCTCTTTTCGCGCGACGATCGGCCGCATGATTGTCGTAGTGGCGGGCGCGACCCGCGGAACAGGACGAGGCATTGCGGTCGAGCTGGGCGCGGCCGGGGCGACGGTGTACTGCACGGGCAGGAGCACCCGCGCGGGGCGCTCGGAGATGGACCGCCCGGAGACCATCGAGGAGACGGCCGAGCTGGTGACCGCGGCCGGCGGCACGGGCATCCCGGTCCGGACCGACTTCCTGGTGCCGGAGCAGGTGGCGGCGCTGGCCGCGCGGGTCGAACGCGACCACGGCCGGCTCGACGTGCTGGTCAACGACGTGTGGGGCGGCGACCACCTGTGGGAGTGGGACACGCCCGTCTGGAAGCACGACCTGGACAACGGGCTGCGCCTGCTCAGGCTGGCCATCGACACCCACGTCATCAGCGCCAGGCACCTGTTCCCGCTGCTCGTCAGGAACGAGGGCGGGCTCGTGGTGGAGGTCACCGACGGCACCCGGGCCTACAACGAGACCCACTACCGGGAGAACGTCTACTACGACCTGGCCAAGTGGTCGGTGAACCGGCTGGGGTTCGCCTGGTCCACCGAGCTGCGCCCGTACGGCGGCACGGCCGTGGTGGTCACGCCGGGATTCCTGCGCTCGGAGGCGATGCTCGAGCACTACGGCGTCACCGAGGACACCTGGCGGGAGGCGACGATGGAGAGCGAGCACCGGCGCGCCTGGATGGTCTCCGAGACGCCCGCCTACATCGGCAGAGGCGTGGCCGCGCTCGCCCAGGACCCGGACAAGGCGCGCTGGTCGGGCCGGTCGGTGAACAGCGGCGACCTGGCCGACGCGTACGGCGTCACCGACGTCGACGGCAGCCGCCCCCAGGTGTGGCGCTACATCACCGAGGTCCTCGACAAGGGCGGCGACGCCGGCTGGGAGGCCTACCGCTGACGCTCAGCGGCCATAGAGCGCGGCCATGCGGGCGGTGGCGTCGGCGAGCATCGCGCGCAGCTCCGGCGGGTCGAGCACCTCCGCCTCCGGTCCGAACCGCAGCACCTGCGAGTACGCCACCTGCGCCGACTCCACCGCCAGCCGCACGGTGCCGTCGGGCTGGAGCGAGGCGAGCGCGTCGTCGACCGCGGCCGGGTCGGCGACGTGCCGCAACATCCGCACCCCGCGCTCGGTGAGCCGCAGCGTGATCGTGTCCCTGAGCAGCGAGCGGCTGAACTCCGCAGACCGCCCGGCCCAGAAGGCGGCCAGATCGAAGCCGGGGTCGCGGTCGAAGGGCTCGGCCAGCTCGGTGACCTCGCCGAACCGGTGCACCCGGAAGATGAGGAACCGATCCGCGCGCCGGGCGGCCAGATACCAGGTCCCCGCCTTGAGCACCAGCCCGTACGGCTCCAGCGTGCGGGCGGCGCCCTTGTAGACGGCGCGGACGCGGCGGTCGCTCCACACGGCCCTGGCCAGCGGCCCCAGCGCGGCCGGGGGCGGGTCGTCGCCGGCGAACCAGCCGGGCGCGTCCAGGTGGAAACGTTGCGCGGCGACCACCGGAGCGTCGCGCAGGGCGGGGGAGAGGGCGGCTGCGGCCTTCAGCCGGGCCGTGGCCGCGACCTCCGCCAGGCCCATCTCCCGCAGCGCCCCCGGCACCCCCGACAGGAACAGCGCCTCCGCCTCCGCCCTGTCCAGCCCGGTCAGCCGCGTGCGGTAGCCGTCGAGCAGCCGGTAGCCGCCGCCCCGCCCCCGGTCGGCGTAGACGGGCACGCCCGCCTCCGACAGCGCGAGCACGTCGCGGTGCACCGTCCGCTCCGAGACCTCCAGCTCGGCCGCCAGCTCGGCCGCCGTCATCCCGCCCCGGCCCTGCAGCAGCAGGACCAGCGACATCAACCGCGAGGCGCGCACAGCGGCATCACCACGGCGGAGGGACGTTCGGGGGAATGGAACACCTCGACGTCGGCCGGCACCAGCTCGCCGTCCGAGCCGCCCGCCGCGAGCGGGTGGCCCGTGCCGGTGTTGCGGGCGATCGTCGGGTACGCCCCGGCCGCCACGTGCAGCCTGATCCGGTGCTCGCGCCCGAACCGATGCGCCATCGGCCACAGGTCCACCTCCACCCTGCGCACGCCGTCCCCGTCGCCGTCCCCGTCGCCCGGCCCCAGGCGGCGCACGCCCTCGCACACGTTGATCGAGCGCCCGTCCGGGTGCACGTCGCACACCCGCACGACGACGTCCACGTACGGGGTGCTCGACCGTACGAACAGCTCCGCGCGGACCGGGCCGATCATCTCGACCGCCTCCATCAACGCCGGCGAGCTGTAGACCAGCACGTCGCGGCGCTGCTCCAGCCGCCGCTGGTCGCGCGGCCTGGAGTCGCCGAGCAGCACGGGCCCGCCGATCACCGGCGTCGGGTGGGCGGGGTGGTAGCGGAAACGGTCGGGCTCGGCCTCGCGGGGGCCCTCCACCCCGAGACCGAACCCGTGCTGCAGGTGCCAGCGCTGCTCCCGCATCCCGGGCACGGGCCAGTCGGCGTGGTCGCGCCACTGCCCGGCGCCCGTCACGTAGATCCGCACCGGGTCGGGGCGCAGCCGTGAGCAGTCGCCGAGCAGGTGCGCGCGGAACCAGGCCGTCGCCTCGGCCAGCGTGGGACGGCCGTGCCGGGCGTCGATGTGGTACCACGGCCCGATCGTCAGGTAGGGCCGCCGCCCGGCCGCCCGCAGGGCCGCGTAGTCCTTGAGCTGCCAGGGGAGGAAGACGTCGTACCAGCCGCCGAGCATCGTGACCGCCGCGTCCACCTCGCCCACCTGGGGGGAGAAGTCACGCTTGTCCCAGTAGGGGACGTGCGGGTCCTCGTGGTGCGCGATCAGGTCCTGGTAGAAGCGGAGCGGCCGGCCCGCCGAGACCACGTCCAGCTCGGCCACCGGGCGGCCCGACAGGACCGCCCTGCGGGTGAGCCGGGGCGCGGTCAGCACCGAGGCGCCGCCGAACCGCCGCGACAGGCCGTCGGTGAGCGTCGTCCAGCTCAGCGCCGACTCAAGCGCGAACGCGCCGCCCACGTAGGCGGCGTCCCGGAACTGGGAGGCGGTGATCTGCAGGGCCATCGCCTTCAGCTCGGGCCCGGCGTAGGGGGCGATCGCCCACTGCGTGTATCCCAGGTAGGAGGGGCCGAACATGGCGAACGAGCCGCCGTACCACGGCTGCTCGCGCAGCCACGCCACGGTGGCCAGGCCGTCGTCGTGCTCGTCGCCGAGCGGGTCGAGCAGGCCGCCGGAGCCGAAGCCGCCGCGGCAGCTCTGGATGACGACGTGGAAGCCCTGCCGGGCGAAACCACGGCCGTAGACCAGGCCGAGCCAGCCGCGCCTGCCGTACGGCGAGCGCATCAGGATGACGGGGGCCGGCCCGCCCGGAGCGGGAGCGTAGTGGTCGGCCAGCAGCGTCACGCCGTCCGGCATCGGCACGGGAAGATCGCGCTGGACCCGCACACGTCTCATGTACTTACCAGTAACAGACGCGCCCGCGGAAGTGGTACCCGGGGGTGGAAGCGCCCGCCCCGCGCGGCGCGGGGCGGGCGCGATCGTCACCGGAGCGCTACGTCCTGTCCGGGCGCTCCGAGATGCGCACGGCGTTGACGAGCGTCGACCCCTCCCGCGTCGCGAAGCGCACGTTGAGCTGGCCGTCGGTGACCTTCACTGTGTACTGCCTGGACACGGCCGTGTACGTGCCCGCCTCCAGCGCCAGGTCGAGCGCCGGGATCGCGAGCTGGCCCTCGACCAGCACGTCGAAGACCCGCCGGCCCATCTTCATGTTGCGGATCTCGGCGAAGTCCAGCTCGACGGTGTACGTCCCCGCAGGAACGCCGTCGAAGCGGTACTCCAGCATGCCCTCCCTGGCCGTCCTGAACAACGACTGGTCGCCGGTGCCGCGGATGGTCCTGGACGTGCTGAGCGTCCGGCTGTGGTCGGCGACGTAGCCGTGGCCGCCCGCGGTGTACTTCCTGTCCCGCGTCCAGACGTCACCGGCGTCGTCGGTCACGCTTCTGGAGCCGCCCACGTCGACGGCCACCTGGTGCTTGGGCACCACGACCGTCACCGCGATCTCGATCGTCGGCTGCCGGCCGCTGGCCGACTTCACCAGCAGCGTCCCCTCGCGGACGGCGCCGGGGGCGACGCCGTCGCTGTCGACCGTCACCTCCAGCTCCACCGACGTGCCCCTGGCCAGCTCGCCCTCCGTCGGCGTCACGGTGAACCACTCGCCGCCCGTCACCGTGTACGGCGTGGGCGAGCCCAGGTTCGTCAGCTCCAGCGTCCGGGTGCGCGTGGAGTCGGACGGCAGCACCACGGTCAGCTCCGCGGCCGACGCGCTCACCCGTCCGGTGACCAGCGCCGTGTCGATCGACGTCACGACCGTGGGCGCGACCGTCACCGGCTGCGTGAACGTGCCGTAGTGCTCCTTGGACACCTCGACCTCGTAGTCGCCCGCCAGCACCTGGCCGTAGAAGCGGCCGTCATCGCCGGTGGTGAATGTGGCCACGTCGCCCACCTTCACCGTCGCCCCGGCCAGCGGCTCGCCGTCGTTGGCGTCGGTGACCGCCCCGGTGACCAGGCCGTGCCTGCCGGCCGTGAACGTCAGGGCCTGCCCGGCGGACAGCACCGCCTCCTGGTAGGCGTAGAGCAGCCCGTCGTCGCCCGCGGCGTTCTCCACGCCGATGGTGGCGCTGGTGCCCTGCTCGCGCTCGCTGTCCACGTCCTTGTACCGGAAGCCGATCGAGCCGTTCTCGCCCAGCAGCGCCGCGAACGACAGCCGCTGGGCCGTGTCGTTGTAGAAGGTGACGTCGCGCCACTCGATGACGAACGTGCGGTTCGGCGCCGTGCCCGTCACCGCCGTGTAGACCCCGCCCTGGTCGTCCACCTTGAGGTCGTCCCAGTACGGGTAGACCGCGTTGTTCGGGGTGCCCGAGGACGGGAGCGTGCCGTTGCCGGCGGTGGTCGCCCGGTCGGCGGCGAAGGTGGCGAACCCGTTCGTGGCGATCCACGCCTTCGTCTGGCCGGTGCCGTAGAACGGGACCGCGAACGGCAGAGTCACCTGCTGGGCCTCGTCGTCGCCGGTCAGCGCCAGCTTCTCGGTGCCCGCCACGTACGCCTGGTCGCCGACCGCGCAGGTGTAGCCGAAGTTGTCGCCGCGCAGCGGCAGCTCCACGTCCTTGACCACGTCGCCGGCCACCGTCACCTCGGCCGTCGCGCCGCTGGAGCAGCGGGAGACGGGGGTGACGACCAGCTCGTGCTCGCCGTGCGGCAACGTCAGGCTGTAGCGGCCCGACGCGTCGGTCACGGCGCTCACCGGCGTGCCGGTGGCCGTCACCGTCGCGCCGGCCTCCGGCGTGCCCGCCGTGGTGACCGTCCCGGACACCACGCCCGACGCCTTCCTGGTCATGGTCACGTCCGCGGTCGCCGTCCGCCCGGCGGCGACCGTCACGGCGGCGGTGGCCGTGTCGTAGCCGAACTTCCCGGCGCTGAGCTCGTAGTCGCCCGGCAGCAGGCGGGGGATGGCGTACGCGCCGTCCTCGCCGGTGGTCACGCTCCGGGTGAGCGGTCCGGTCACCGTGATCGTCGCCCCGGCCACCGGCTCGCCGCCCGCGGTGACGGCGCCCTCGAGAGCGCCGGTCTCCCCGGCGGGAGCGGCCTGCACGGCGGCGAAGGTGTCGAGCCTGCCCTCGCCCCACACGTTGTTGTCGGCGGCCGTGCCGCCGCAGCTGGTGTCCTCGACGTCCACGGCGGTGGTGTCCAGCAGCGGCCGGGTGCCCTCCACGTCACCCGCGAGGGCGGGCGAGGCCGACCAGATCAGCGCCACCGTGGCCGCCACGTGCGGGGAGGCCATCGACGTGCCGGTGTAGGTGTCGTAGGTGCCGCCGGGCGTCGAGGAGCGCACGTTGACGGCGGGCGCGGCGATGTTCGGCTTGATCTCCCCGTCCTCGCCCGCGCCCTTGCTCGAATTGCGGTAGAGCGCGTTGTCGACGTCGAAGCCGCCCGCGCTGTAGCTCATGACGTACTGGCCGGGGGAGCCGGAGGTCTGGCAGGAGGGCCCCTCGTTGCCGTTGGCGAAGGCCGGGAAGATGCCCGCGGCGATCCACGCCTCGACGACCGGCTTGTACCACGGGTCGAACCCGTCGCCGCCCCACGAGTTGTTGACGATGTCGGGCGCCAGGTCGGGGCGCGGGTTCTCGCCGTTCACGTCGGTCGGGGCGAGCATCCACTGGCCGGCGGCGATCAGCGACGCGTCGCTGCAGAAGTTGGACTCGCAGCCCTTGGCCGCGATCCACCGGGCGCCCGGCGCGACGCCGATGCCGTTCGCGCCGACCATGGTGCCCATGGTGTGCGTGCCGTGGCCGTTGTTGTCGCACGGCGCGGGCGACGGGCAGACGCCGGCCGGGTCGAACCAGTTGTAGTCGTGGCTGAACGTGCCGTCCGCGTTCCTGCCCCGGTAACTGTCGACCAGCTCGGGGTGGTCGAACTGGGCGCCGGAGTCGATGTGGGCGATGACGATGCCCTCGCCCCGGTTGCCCAGCTCGTTCCAGACGCGCGGGGCGTTGACCCGGTCGATGTTCCACTCGACCGCGTTCACCCTGGCCTCGGCCTCGCCGGGCGTGGGCTTGGGGATCGCGACGGTGCGGATCGGGTCGATGCGGTCGACGTCGGGTAATGCAGCGATCTCGGCCGCCAGCTTCTCGTCCGCGGTGACCTGTACCGCGTTGACGATCCAGTACGGGGTGTACACGGCGTGCTGGGAATCCAGCAGCTTGCGTAAGCCCGCCTGGGAGTTCCTGGCCCGTTCGGTCTTGGCCTTGAAGACCTGCTCGGCCTTCGCGTCCTTGGTTTCGGCCCGGCGGGCGCCGCTCAGGTCGGCGGATCCCTTCATCCGGACCCAGAAGGTGGCCTTGTCGTCCTGCGCCAGCTGCGCCTGGACGACACTGTCGATCTTGCCCGGGTCGGGCGCCGCCTGGGCCGCCTGTGGGACGAGGAGGCCGGCGGCGGTGACGATCCCGGTGAGGATCGCACGCCAGCGGGGGGTGTGGGGCACGCGCTCTCCTTTGGACAAAAGAGGTGATCTTTACGCCTCTGTGGAGAAGAGTGAAGAGCTCATGTCCGGAAAGCAAGACTTGTCATGAAATGTTACTTTGCGAGAAAAAATGTAATCTGGTCAGCTGAAATGTCGCTATAGAGACCACGTCGCGGACCGGGTTCCGTTCCAGCTCTTCGCGCAGGTGGAGCGCCTCCCCGGGACGGCCGGGCTAGCCCTCCGCTCCCGCCGGGCGCCAGCCGAGCTGCCGCGCGACGCGCAGGAAGTAGGCCTTGATCTCGGCGGCGCTCTCGTCGTCGGGGTGGGTGCCCAGGTGGTGGAGCACGGCGCCGCTGAGCGCCTCCTGCACGGTGTCCAGGTCGACGCCGGCCGGAAAGCACCCGCTCTCGCGCGTGCGGAACAGCAGCTCGCGCACCACCGCGGCCCGCCGCCCGCTGTTGACCTGGCGGTACGTCGTGGTCAGCTCCGGGTAGTCGTCACGGGCGCCGTAGACCCGGCGCAGCAGGCGGCGGTTGCGTAGCACCGCCAGGTGGGCGGCCCACTCGTCGAGCATGTGGTCGATGTCCCGCCAGCCGGTGAACGCCGGGTCGTGGTCGTGGTTGGCCCACTCCAGGGCCCGCACCAGCAGCGCGGTCTTGTCGGCGAAGCGGCGGTAGACCGTCGCCCTGGTGACCCCGGCCCGCCTGGCGACCTGCTCGATGCTGGTGTGCCGGGCGCCCTGCTCGATGAGCACGTCGAGCGCGGCGGTCAGGATGGCCAGGTCCGCCTCCTGGCTGCGCGGCCGGCCGGCCGGCCGCGGGGACGTCGTGCGGTCGGTCATGTCGGTCGCTCCTCGTCATCCGTTGCGGGTCATCCGTTGCGGGTCATCCGTTGCGGGTCATCGGTTGCGGGGCGCCGGCCCGCGGGAACGGCGGCTCCGGGAAAGGAAACCCGTGGGAAAGGCGGCCCCAGGAGTCTAGTGAGCCGTGCCGCGCCGGGCGTTCAGCTCGCGTCCCAGGTGACCGGGAGGCGGTGGACGCCGTAGATGAGCATGTCGGTGCGGAGCGGCACCTCGTCCGGCTCGACGGCGAGCCGCAGCGACGGGAACCGCGCGAACAACGCCGGGTAGGCCGCCCGCATCTCCACCCGCGCCAGCTGCTGGCCGAGGCACTGGTGCACGCCGTGACCGAAGGCGACGTGCCCGCCGCTCGGCCGGTGCAGGTCGAGGGTGTCGGGGTCGGGGAAGCGCTCGGGGTCGCGGTTGGCGGCCGGGATCGAGATGGTGACCGACTGCCCGGCCCGGACCAGCTCGCCGCCGAGCTCGACGTCCTCCAGCGCGGTGCGTACGAGGAAGGGGATGATGCTGAGGTAGCGCAGCAGCTCCTCCACGACCTGGTCGATCCGGTCCGGCTCCCCGCGCAGGACGGCGAGCTGCCCGGGGTGGCGCATCAGCGCGAAGGCGCCCAGCGCGATCATGTTGGCGGTGGTGTCGAGCCCGGCGCCCAGCAGCGTGAAGCCGATGTTGGTCAGCTCCTCGTCGGTGAGGTCGCTCCTGGTCAGGCCGCTGAGCAGGTCGTCGGTGGGCTTGGCACGCTTGGCCAGGACCAGCTCTTTCATGTGCGCCTGCAGGGCGAGGAAGGTGGCGATCCGCTCCTCGCGCGGGAGGTCCATCCGCGTCATCCTGCCGCCCTGGGCCTGGAAGCGCTCGCTCTCCTCCTCCGGCACGCCGAGCAGCTCGCCGATCACCAGCGCGGGGATCGGCATCGCGAACGTCTCCACCAGGTCGGCGGGCGGCCCCTGCCGCTCCATGGTGTCCAGCTGCGCCGTGGTGAGTTCCTCGATGCGCTCGGTGAGCCGGCGCATCCTGCGCACGGTGAACTCGCCGGCCAGCAGGTGGCGGTAACGCGTGTGGACGGGCGGATCGGTCGAGACGAACATCCCGGGAGGCGCGGCCTGGGCGGGCCCCTGGCCGGGCTCCTCGACGGGGTGGTGGCGCAGCTCGGACCTGGCGCTGAAGCGCTTGTCGGCCAGCACGTCGCGCGCCAGCGCGTGGGAGGTCACCAGCCAGCCGCGGTGGCCGTCGGGGTAGGCGAGCGGGGTGATGGGCCGGGCCTGGCGCAGCTCGGCCAGGTCGCCGGGCGGGTCGAAGGGCGTGGGCCGCGCGGTGGGCAGCGTGATCGCTTCGGTCTCGGTCATCCGGGGTCTCCTCTCGACCGGTAAGATTTGAATACAGTACAGCTCTGTATTGGAATTGGCGACACCGGGGGCGGCGGGCGGGTCGCGTTGCGCGATCATGGTGGGGGAGCTAACCTGTCTGCATGCGAAATCACGCTCAGCTCCAGTGGTGGCGCCGCTTCTAGGCGGCGCGTGTTTCGCATTCCTCAAAGGACGGCCGCCCCGGATGGCGGCCTTTCTCGTGTCCGCCCCCGGGGCTCATCATGTTGACGTGATAAGGGGCAGCAAGTGGAGACGAGCGGATATACCACCGCGGGGGGCATCGTCGTCGAGCGCGAGACGCGCGAGGTGGACGAGGCGGCGCTCGAAGAGATCGTGACGGCCCTCGGAGAGAGACGCGGGGGAGCCTTCTCCTCGGGCATGGACTATCCGGGCCGCTACAGCCGCTGGGCGTTCGGCTACGTCGATCCCTGCCTGGAACTGGTCGCCAAGGGCCGCACCATCGCGGCCATCGCGCTCAACGAGCGCGGCAGGGTCGTGCTGCCCGCCGTCGCCTCCTGCCTGCTGGCCGCGGGCAAGCCCGTCAGCGAGCCCACGGCCGACCGCGTCGAGGTGCACGTGGCCGAGCCCGGCAGCGATCCCGGAGATCTCCTGCCGGAGGAGATGCGCAGCCGCCGGCCCACCGTGTTCACCGCGATCCGCGAGGTCATCGCCGCCTTCAAGGGCGACGACCCCCACCTCGGCCTCTACGGCGCCTTCGGCTACGACCTGGCCTTCCAGTTCGAGCCGATCCGGCAGGAGCTCGTCCGCCCCGACGACCAGCGCGACCTCGTGCTGCACCTGCCCGACCGGCTCGTCGTGATCGACCGGCAGCGCGAGACCAGCCTCGAGTTCCGCTACGAGTTCACCGTCGACGGCGCCACCACCCGCGGCCTCGACAGGACGGGCGCCACCGAGCCCCCGGTCGCCCCCGCCCAGGTGCCGCCCGACCCGGAGAAGGGCGAATACGCCAAGGTCGTCGCCGCCGCCAAGGAGAAGTTCAAGCGCGGCGACCTGTTCGAGGTCGTGCCCGGTCAGGTCTTCCACGCCACCTGCGCCGACCCGTCCGCCTTCTACCGCGGCCTTCGCCAGAGCAACCCGGCCCCGTACGAGTTCATCATCAGCCTCGGCGAGGGCGAGCACCTCGTCGGCGCCTCGCCCGAGATGTACGTCAGGGTGAGCGGCGACCGTGTCGAGACCTGCCCCATCTCCGGCACCATCGCCCGCGGCAGCAACCCGGTCGAGGACGCCGAGGCCATCCGCACCCTCCTGTCCAGCGTCAAGGAGGAGTCGGAGCTGACCATGTGCACCGACGTCGACCGCAACGACAAGTCGCGCATCTGCGTGCCCGGCACGGTCAAGGTCATCGGCCGCCGCCAGATCGAGCTCTACTCCCGCCTGATCCACACCGTCGACCACATCGAGGGCCGCCTGCGCCCCGAGTTCGACGCGCTCGACGCCTTCCTGACCCACATGTGGGCCGTCACGGTCACCGGCGCCCCCAAGACGTGGGCCATGCAGTTCATCGAGGACCACGAGGCCACCACCCGCCGGTGGTACGGCGGCGCCATCGGCGTCATCGGCTTCGACGGCTCCATGAACACCGGCCTGACCCTGCGGACCGCCCAGATCAAGAACGGCGTGGCCACCGTGCGGGCCGGCGCCACGCTGCTGTTCGACTCCGACCCCGAGGCCGAGGAGCGCGAGACCGAGCTGAAGGCGAGCGCCCTGCTCGGCGCCCTGGCCGCGGTCGGGCGGACCGGCGCGGAGGCCGTCGCCGAGACCAGGGAGCAGCCGGGCCGCGGCATGAAAGTGCTGCTCGTCGACCACGAGGACTCCTTCGTCAACACCCTGGCCGACTATTTCCGCCAGGAGGGCGCCGCGGTGACGACGCTGCGCCACGGCTTCCCGCCCCGCATGCTCGACGAGATCGCCCCCGACCTGGTGGTGCTCTCGCCCGGCCCCGGCTGGCCGACCGACTTCGGCATGTCGGCGCTGCTCGACCAGATCTACGCCCGCGACCTGCCGGTCTTCGGTGTCTGCCTCGGCCTGCAGGCCATGGTCGAGCACGCCGGCGGCACCCTGGAGCTGCTCGACTACCCCGAGCACGGCAAGCGCGGCCAGGTCGCGCGGCTCGGCGACGGCGCGCTGCTGGAAGGGCTGCCCGCGGAGTTCACCGCGGCCCGCTACCACTCGCTGCACGCCAAACGGCCCGGCGTCGTCGGCTTCACGCCGACCGCGCTCACGCCCGACGGCAACGTCATGGCCATCGAGGACACCGAGCGGCGTCGCTTCGCCGTGCAGTTCCATCCCGAGTCGATCCTGACGCAGGAGGGCGGCGCGGGCGCGAAGGTCATCGCCAACGTGCTGCGTCTCTGCCGTAGGTGAAACGCCCGCGGGCGCGTGCGGGGCTCCCCTGGAGTTCCCGCATGCTCCCCGCAGACCTGCCCGGCACGGTACGCGACGCAATGCTCGCCCGGCTCGTCGACCACCACTGTCACGGGGGCAGGTCGTCCACCACGACGACCGCCGTCGGCGTCCCATCGCCTGCCGAAGCGCTTCAATCGGCTCGGATGCGTGGCCGTACGACGGCGACCGGGCAGGAGGCGTAGTGGAGCACGCCGTGGCCGACCGAGCCGAGCACGGCCGAGCGGATCACTCCCCGGCCTCGCGAGCCCACGACGACCAGGTCGGCACGAGCGGACGCCTCGCACAGCGCCGCGACGGGATTGCCGCGGACGACCGATACGGTCACCTCGACCCCAGGGTGCCGGTTCGTCCATGGTGCCAGCACGGTGCGAGCACGTTCCTGCTGTGCCTGGTCGATGATGTCGGTGCCCGGCCTGCTGGATGGCATGTCCCAGGCGTGTACGACCCGTAGCCGGGCACCGCGTGCCCGTGCCTCCTCGAAGGCGTAGTCGAGGGCCGGGTGTACGGCGTCCTCGGGATTGAGCCCGGCCACGATCTCGCCCTGCACGATGGCGGGTGCGCCGTGGACCACCACCACGGGCCCCGCCACGTGCCCGGCCAGGCCCAGGCCAACCGAGCCCAGCAGGAGCCCGGGGAAGCCGTCCAGGCCGCGGCTGCCCACCACGATGGCCGCGGCCTCGACGGCCTCCGCACGCAGGATCTCGGTGGTGTGGCCGTAGAGCAGCTCGGTGCTCACATGGACGTCCTTGCGAGATTCCGTGGCCAGCGCGGCGGCCTCGGCCAGCATCCGCTCGCCTTCCTCGCGAGCCGCGTCGTCGAGCGAGCGCTCATACGGTTTCCCACCGTGGGCGGGCGGTGCCATGACGTGGATGATCCGCAGGTCGCATGCACGTCGGGCCGCGACGTCGGCGGCCCACACCACCGCGGCCAGCGCTGCCCGTGATCCGTCCACGCCTGCGATGATTGGTTCGGACATGCGGTCAGCCCTTGTCGCCGCAGATCGGCAACGCCCCGACGTCGAGTTCGCGCATGCGCTGCGCGGCGAAGGCGAGATCCTGGTGCTCACCGATGCACTCGACGCCTGGATGCATGATGTTTCGTGCCGTCGTCACGATTACCCCCCCTCTGGGCGGTCCACCCTCTCCGAACCACCCATCCCCTTCCCGGCACTTACCCCCCGGCTCCGCCTCCTATCAGGCGTGACGGGATGGGTCGAAGGCTCTCAGGGGTGAAGCGAGCGGCGACGCCGGCCGGCCCGGACGGGGAGGTGGTCCTCCTCGTCCGCACCCCTCCGTCCGGCGACCGTCCAGCGCACGCTGCCGGCCTGTGGGGTCATACGTCCAGCGTCACCGTGCAGGTCCACCTGTCTGCGTGGTGTTCGAAGGTCAGCAGATGCAGGGCGACGGCTTTGGGCACTGCTCCGGTCTGGGGCACGGCCGCCAGGTCGGCCATGGTCAGGTGGAGGCGCCGACGGTTCTGATCGTGTGCGGCAGCCGCTCCGATCGGGATCCGTCCGGTGGTGTCCATCAGGTAGATGACCTCGTCCAGGACGGCCACCAGTTGATCTTGAGGGTCGCCGGGCTCGATGTCGACGTCGTGCTCACCGGTGGCGGCGGCGCCGTCCAGGTCGAGGAAGCTGTCCGCCACGCCGAGCACCGCCTGGGCGATGCATTCCCCCTCCGTCGGTGCCCAGGCTTGGATCCGGGTGTCGGCGGTGTGGGGAAGCGTGCGGTGGCCGGCCTCGGCGCTCATTGCCGTTTCCCTTCTCCTTCAGCCTTTGACGACGCCGAGGGGGACCAGGCGGGCGACCCTGCGGCACAGCCCCGCCCCCTCACTGGCGCTGACCACGGCGTCGACGTCCTTGTAGGCGGTGGGCGTCTCCTCGGCCAGCCCGCGCCAGCCGGCGCCGCGTACGACAATGCCTTGAGCCTCCAGGCGATCGCGCAGTTGCCGGCCGCTGATGGACCGTGCCGCCTGGTGGCGGCTTTGGGTACGGCCCGCGCCGTGGCAGGTGGAGTGGAACGCCTCACCGCCGGCGACGCCGGTGAGCACGTAGGAGGCGGTGCCCATGGTGCCCGGGATCAGCACAGGCTGGCCCACCGCGGCCAGATCGGCCGGGAGATCGGGATGGTACGGCGGCAACGCCCGGGTGGCGCCCTTGCGGTGGACGCACAGCCGCATGCCGTCGTGTGGTTCGATCTTGGCCAGGTTGTGCGAGACGTCGTACACCAGATCCAGGCGGCTGCCGGCGATGTCGGAGAAGGCCCGCCGCACGGCCTCGCCCAGCAGTTGCCGGTTGGCCCTCCCGTAGTTGGCCGCGGCGGCCATGGCCCCGAGGTACGCGCGGCCTTCGGGAGAACCCACCGGGGCACAGGCGAGCTGACGGTCGGGCACGGTGATGCCGTAGCGCGGCATCACCTTGTCCATCGTGCGTACGTGGTCGGTGCAGATCTGGTGGCCGAGCCCGCGGGAGCCGCAGTGGATCATCACGCACACCTGGCCGCGGCTCAGGCCGAACGCGGCCGCCACCGCCTCGTCGTAGACCTCCTGCACCGCCTGGACCTCCAGGAAGTGGTTGCCGGAGCCGAGGCTGCCCACCTGGTTCAGTCCGCGCTCCATGGCCCGGACGCCGACCTGCGAGACGTCGGCGTCGGTGACGGCGCCGAAGTCCTCGCAGCGCTCCAGATCCCGCGCCACCCCGTGGCCCTGCTCGACGGCGTACCGGGCACCTCCGCGCAGGACCTGTTCGAGTTGTGACCGCCCGGCCAGGTGCCAGACGGCACCACGCCCGGTACCCCGCGGGATGACATGATCGAGGCGATCCAGAAGCCGGTGCAGGCGAGGCGCAAGCAGGTCGCGATCGAGGCCGGCCGCCAGCAGCCGTACACCACAGGAGATGTCGAAGCCGACACCGCCCGGGGAGACCACGCCCCCGGCCGCGATGTCGGTGGCGGCCACGCCACCGATCGGAAATCCGTACCCCCAGTGCAGGTCGGGCATGGCGTAGGAGGCCCGGACGATGCCCGGAAGGGTGGCGACGTTGACGACCTGCTGCAGCGCCTGGCCCTCCGGAAGCAGCACGCGGGAGGCCAGGACGACGCCGGGCACCCGCATCGGTCCTTGCCGCTCGATGCGGAAGCGATAGGGCGTCTCCTCGACGAGTTCGATCGTGTATCCCATGTTCGTCCCGATGGCGCAGGCGCCGAGTAGGTGCGAGAGACCCGCCTGGAATCACCCCGGCCCCGGACAGGTACCAGCGACAGCCTGAGAACGCTCAGCTCAGGCGAGTTCCCAGATGGTCGGTGAACCAGTCGCGTGCCAGGTCGGCGACGGTTTCGAGCGCTCCGGGCTCTTCGAACAGGTGAGTGGCGTCAGGGATGATCTCCAGGTGGTTCTCGCAGCGCAACCGCTGTTGTGCCGTCTGGTTGAGGTCGAGCACCAGTTCGTCCCGGCTGCCCACGATCAGCAGCGTCGCCGCTCGTACCGCGGAGAGGCGCGGCCCGGCCAGATCCGGCCGTCCGCCTCGGGAGACGATGGCGGCCACCTGGTTGCCCGGTTCCGCCGCCGCCCACAACGCGGCCGCCGCTCCGGTGCTGGCTCCGAAGTAGCCGACCGGCAGTCCTGCGGCCTGGGGCTGATCGCTGAGCCAGCTGGTCACCTTTGCGAGCCGTTCCGCCAGCAGCTCGATGTCGAACACGTTGCCGCGGTCGTACTCCTCCTCGGCCGTGAGCAGGTCGAACAGCAAGGTGGCCTGGCCCGCGCGGTTGAGCACCGAGGCCACGTACCGGTTGCGGGGGCTGTGCCGGCTGCTGCCACTGCCGTGCACGAAGACCACCACCCCCTCGGCCTCCTCGGGGACGACGAGTTGCCCCGGCAGCCGGACGGGACCGACATTCACCATCACCTCGTCGACACGGCCCGGTCGATCAGACGTCACCGCGCCGGCCTTCCCGCTCAGCGCGCCTTCGGCGGCGGGTGCGGCGGCCCGCCGCAGCAGCTCGACCACCTGCTCGTCGGTGATCTGGGTGAAATCGGAGTACCAGACGCCGATGGCCCACAGAGCGGCAGGTGTCTCCAGACAGATCACCTCGTCGGCGTCCTTGCGCAGGCTCGCGACGGTGTCCGGCGCGCCGACCGGGACCGCCAGGATCACTCGTGCGGCGCCGCGTGCACGCGCCACCTGGCAGGCGGCGCGAGCCGTGCTCCCCGTGGCGACGCCATCGTCCACCACGATGACCGTGCGGCCGGCGAGGTCGACCGGCGGGCGGTCATCGCGGAATCGGCGCGCCCGGCGCAGCACCTCGGCCCGCTCACTTTCTGCTACCGCGGCCATCTCCGGCGGGGTCACGTCCGCCATCCGGACGACCTCGGGATTGATCACGCGTACGTCGCCCTCTCCGACGGCACCGAACCCGAGCTCGGGCTGGTACGGCACCCCCAGCTTGCGGACCACGATCACATCCAGCGGAGCGCCCAGTTCCCGGGCCACTTCGAAGGCCACAGGCACGCCGCCCCTGGGCAGCCCGAGGACGACCACATTCTCCTCGGTGGCCAGCCCGGTCAGGCGTTCGGCCAGCTGCACACCCGCATCATGACGATCAACGAACATCGGCGTACCTGCCCCCCGGCGCTTCACCATGCCCTGACACGAATCCCCGCGTCCGTGGCGAAGGACACTCCTCTCATCACCATCAGGCGGTAAGGAGCCTGGTGCGTGGGGTCCAAGGGCCCATCAGAGTCTCCCGAGGGGACCGTCGCCTTGAGGCGACGGCCGAGGTCACGCCGCGTCAGGGCAAGGCGTGGCGTCGGCCATGGCCGCGGGCCGGCAGGCAGCGGTCAGAGGCCGACCACGATGACGGGGGCGCGTGCATGGTGGACCACGGCATGAGTGACGCTGCCCATGCCGAGCGGGGCCGGTGCTCCGCTGTGCGCCCCGATGATGACGAGATCGGCCTCGGCGGAGGCGTCGATCAGTGCCAGTGCCGGATGCCCGTGCATGTTCTGTGGGATGAGCGCGACGTCCGGGTACTTCTCCCGCCAGCCGGCGATGACCTCGGCGAGCAGGATCGCCTCCTCCTGGCCCACTTGGCCGATGTCGTAGACGAGGGGTTGCATATCGCCCGGGAATCTTGTGGCGGGATGCACCCAGGCGTGGACCGCCTGCAAGGTGGCGTGGCGCAGTGTGGCCTCGCGGAAGGCGAAGTCCAGGAGGGGGTCTTGGCCGGGTTTTCCTGTGACACCCACGACGATCTGACCGCGCTCGCCGGCGTGCGTCTGCCGGATGACGGCCACCGGACACGGTGCTCTGGCCACGACGTCGTGGCTGACCGAGCCCAGGAGCAGCTCGGTGAAGCCGCCACGGCCGCGGTTTCCCACGACCACGAGCTGTGCCTCTTCGGCCGCCCCGACCAGTGTGTCCGCCGGCCGGCCGGCGATGATGTCGGTGGTGATGCTCAGCCGCGGCCTGCCCGCCCTGGCGTGGACGGCGGCGCGGTCGAGCATTTCCCTGGCGGCGGCCTCCGCCCCTGTTCCCCACGTACGGGGTTCGGGGACGAGCGGTACGTCCTGGCCCCACCCGGGCACCGCGTACAACATCCGCAGCGGAGCGCTGCGGAGGGCGGCCTCCTGTCCGGCCCAGCTCGCGGCCTGCAGCGAGGGCGCTGATCCGTCCACGCCGACGACGACTGGCATGGTCATGGGTCACCTCGCACATCGGCGATTCACGCGGAAGATTCCACGACAGCCTCACCTGTCTCCCCTCAGGCGCAGCCTCCGGGCCGCGGACGAAGCCAGGAACGGTTCCCCTCACGACCTTCGGATCCCTTGCCCTTGCCTGTGCGTCCTATGCCGGAGACCGCGTCTCATCCCGGTCGAGACGAGCTCCCGATTCGCCCGTCTTCGGCTGGTCGCGGCCGTGGCGTGTCCGGGCACCGTGGAGAGGGCGGATCATCCCTTATCGATGGGAACCTCACGGACCTGCCGTCGAAGGACCTAAGCCCCTGTGACACTGCTGCCGACCAGGGGCAGGGTGGTAAGGGGAGAGCGAACGCCTCCTGGGAGGTGGGTCACATGTCTGCACCCCGGCCCGAAGTGGGGTCTACAGCCGAACGGACGCATCCGCTCGAGGCCGAACTGAACCGTCTCAAAGCCCGGGTCGACGAGGTCGACAAGCAGGTCCAAGCGTTGGCCGAGGTCAGTCTGGCCCTCGCCCGCGGCCTGGAGAGCGGGCCGATGGAGGAGCCCGGGCAGATGCACCCCGAGCAGGCCGCGCGGCTCGCCCACGAGCTGTTGCTCGCCGCCGGCCTGGTCAGGAGCGGAGGTGACACGACATGAGCCGTCGACATGCCTCTATCGCTCTTGACCCCGGGCAGGTGCAGGTGGAGACGCGCGGAGCCGTCTCGCCCGGGGCTGCCGACAAGGCCCGCGAGGTGGTGGCGGCATCGACCGCGTTCGCCCACGGGCCGGTGCTCTTCGCCCGGGTCAAGCTTGTCGCCTCGGCCGATCCGGCCGTGGCCCGGCCCTGCACCGCGCAGGCGAACCTCGACGTCAGCGGGCGGCTCATCCGCGCCCAGGCGGTCGCCGAATCGATGCACCAGGCCATCCGGTTGCTCGGCGACCGGCTCCGGGTCCGGCTGCGCCGCACCGGCCGGGACTGGGAGGACCTGCGCGGGCAGCGCCCGGAGGACGCCGATCATGAGTGGCGGCATTCCAGCCCTCACCGTCGTCCTCTGCCCTACTTCCCCCGGATCGAGGGGGAGCGGGAGATCGTCCGGCACAAGACCTACGAGCTCGCCTGGGCCACCCCGGATGAGGCGGCCTTCGACATGGAGCAGCTCGATTACGACTTCCACCTGTTCACCGAGCCGGAGACCGGTCAGGACAGCGTCATCTACCACGGCCAAGACGGTTACCGGCTGGCGCAGGTCAACCCCGCACCCGACCGGCTGGGCCCGGTGTCGATCCCGCTCACGGTCGGCTCCGCACCGGCGCCGGTCCTGTCCGTCGGGCAAGCGGTGGAACGTCTGGAGGCCACCGGCCGGCCGTTCGTCTTCTTCGCCGATGCCCGTACCGGACGGGGCAACATCGTCTATCACCGCTACGACGGCCACTACGGCCTCATCACCCCCAGCAGGTGACCGCCAGGCCTCATCGACGCTGGTAGCGCATCGTACGACCTGGCCGACAGCATGATCCGCTGCCCCGGCGGCCGGGCCACCACATGACGCGGGACCGGCGATATGTCTTGATTGAATAAGGGTGGGGTTTTGGACCTGACATCGGTGTCCGATGAGGAGCAGGGTGGAAGGCTCGTAGTGACCCGAGGCACCGGGCGCGGGGCTGACGAAGCATGTCGGCCCGAATGAGGCTGTCAGCCCAGCCGGCACGTGCCTGTCCGGTGCCGGGAGGACGCTCCGCACAAGGGTCCCCTCTCTGCCAGGAGGGCGGGAACCCGTGCCATTTCATGGACCTTCGTTCCTGGGGTGGCAAGCAGGGCAGGCGCCGCCGTCCTTCATCAGGAGACCGTTTCGCATCAGGAGGAGATGCATCATGACGCTTCCGGCTCGTCGTCGAGGATCGGCCATCGCCCGTCCAGGTGCGGCCATGGGGATGCGATGGGCGCCGTTCGCCCAGATCGAGGATCTCTACGACCGGATGGACCAACTGATCGAGTCCGCCTTCGGCGGCAGGGCGGAAGGCATGTGGATGCCGCTGGCCGACCTGGCCGAGACCGACGAGGCCTTCGTCGCCGACATCGATCTGCCTGGCGTGAAGAAGGACGACATCGATGTGGAGTTGAACGACCGGGAACTGGTGGTGACCGCCGAGATCAAGGAGAAGGAGACGACGGGCCGGCCGCACCACCGCATGCGCCGGACCGGCCGCTTCGAGCACCGCGTCCTCCTGCCGGGCGAGGTCAACCCCGAACAGGTATCGGCCACGTTGTCCGACGGGGTGCTCACGGTGACCGTGCCGAAAGCCGAGAAGGCCAGACCCCACCACGTCAAGGTCAAGACCACCTGACCCCGTACGGCCCTTCGCGTGATCGGCTGGGCGGCGCCCGGGTGGCGGTGACGAAGGCGCGGCGCACGTCCTTCGGGCACCGATGCGCGCAGGAGGGCGGCGCGGGCGCGAAGGTCATCGCCAACGTGCTGCGTCTCTGCCGTAGGTAAAACGCCCGCGGGCGCGTGCGGGGCTCGCCTAGAGTTCCCCGCATGCTCCCCGCAGACCTGCCCGGCACGGTACGCGACGCGCTGCTCGCCCCGCTCGTCGACCACCACTGTCACGGGGTGCGGCGAGACGACCTGACCAGAGCCGAGTTCGAGCTGCTCATCAACGAGGGCGGCAGCCCGGCGCCGCCCGGCACCACCCACTTCGACACGCCGTTCGGCGCGGCGGTGCGCCGCTGGTGCGCGCCGCTGCTCGACCTCGAACCGCACGCGCCTCCCGCCGTCTACCTCGCGCGCCGCGCCGAGCTGGGCGCGGGCGAGGTCAACCGGCGGCTCCTGGCGGCGGCCGGCGTGGTGGCCTTCCTGGTGGACACCGAACCGGCCGGCGCCTGGGAGGACGGCGAGCTGCTGTCGGCCACCGAGATGGGCCGCCACGGCGGCGCCGCCGCCGACGAGCTCGTACGGATCGAGGCCGTCGAGCGCGACGTGGCCGAGACCGCGCAGATCTCCGTCGACTACCTCGACGACCTCGGCGAGAAGCTGACCGCGAGGGCCGCCAGGGCGGTCGGGTTCACGACGGTCATCGGGTCGCTCTACGGCCTCGACTTCGACCCGTCCCGGCCCAGCAGGGGCTCGGTGATCGCGGCGGTCAACCGGCGGCTGTCCGAGCCCAAGGAGCCGCTGACGGACCCCTTCCTGCTGCGCCACCTGCTGTGGATCGCGATCGACGTGGCCAGGGAGCGGGGGCTGCCCGTGCAGTTCCACACCGGCTTCGGCGGCTCCGGGCCCGACCTGCACCGCAGCGATCCGGCCAGGCTGGGCGCCCTGGTCAGGGCACTGCAGCCGGCCGCCGTGCCGGTCATCCTGCTGCACTGTTACCCGTTCCACCGCCAGGCCGCCTACCTGGCCGGCCTCTACCCGCACGTCTACGTGGACGTCGGGCTCGCGCTCCCGCACACCGCCGCCGCCTCGGCGAGGGTCGTGGAGGAGCTGCTGGAGCTGGCGCCTTTCCACAAGCAGCTGTTCGGCTCCGGCTGCCACTCCGTGGCCGAGACCGGCTATCTGGGCGCGCTCTCCTACCGGCGGGCGATGGGCGCGGCGCTGCGGGCCAGGCTCGGCTCGGGGGAGTGGAGCGTCGCGGACGCGGCCAGGGTCGCCCACATGATCGGCTCGGGGAACGCCCGCCGGATCTACCGGCTGTGACGCGGGGCTCCGAGTGACGCGTCGAGTCCGTCAGGTTCGCCGCCCCTACGAGAGATCGAAGGGGGCGGGGAAGTGGCCTTCCCAGATCCGGCGGGAGGCCTGTTCGGGGTAGGGCCGGGTCTGCGACTCGGCGTCCAGGACACGGGTGAGCCGCTGATCGGGCCGGTGAGCGGCCCATCCCGCGTCACCGGTGGTGACGAAGCGGACCCATGCCTCCTTGAGCTCGCGAGAGAGCGCGACGGCCTCGGGGGTGGGCTCGTCGCCGATGAGCTGCGTGCCGACGGGGCTGCCCAGCGTGCCGAACGCCAGGGGGATGTCGAGGCTGTGGCAGGCGCCCAGGGCGCCGCCGAGGACCGGGGCGGTCCAGCGCAGTTCGAACAGGTACGACGTGCCGCCGGCTGCGGCGTTGGCCTCGGCCAGCTTCTGCGACGGCATGCGGAAGAGGGCGTCGGAGTACACCGTCTCCACCAGCTCCTCCGGGCCGGCCTGCGGGAACGCGGCGCGGTACGCCTCGGGGCCGTGCGGCTGCGGGGCGAGCAGTTCCAGGGCGGCCTGGGCGTCCTGCTCGGTGTAGGTGCCCTGTCGTCCGCTCATGACGCTGAAGAAGCGGAACTCGTCCCGGGTGTGGCCGACGAGCAGCTCGGTCCCGCTCGCGCGCCCGCCGGTCAGCGCGGGCCAGGGCGTTTCGGGGAGGACCTCGCCGTCGACGACGGGGCACAGGGCGGTGCCGGTCTCCGTGAGCCGTCCCCAGCTCTCCCGGTGTGCGTGGAGGCCGGCGTTGAAGGAGGTGAGCTCCGCGGCCAGGTGCCAGGGGTCGATGTCGCGCAGGGCCGCGGCGGTGGGGGCCGCCGCGCCGAGCCGGTCCGCGAACGCGGCGGTGACCTGCCGTGCCAGCGCGGGGGTGCTGTACAGCCCCGGCACCGAGTGGGCCATGGCCCGCCGGAAGAGGCCGCGCGCCGGCTTCATCGTCAGCAGGGCGGCGACCGACCCCGCGCCGGCGGACACCCCGGCCACGGTGACCCGGCCGGGGTCGCCTCCGAAGGCGGCGATGTTGCGCTGCACCCACTCCAGCGCCGCGATCTGGTCGAGGAATCCGCGGTTGGGCGGCGCGTCGTCGAGGAACGCGAAACCTTCCGCGCCCACGCGGCAGTTGATGCTCACCACGACGAGTCCCGCCCCGGCCAGCGCCGCCGGGTCGAACATCGGGTCGCTCGACGCCGCCGAGACGTAGCCGCCCACGGGGATCCACACGAGCACCGGCAGTCCCGCCGCGCCCGGATCCGGAGTGCCGACGTTGAGCGTCAGCCAGTCCGTGCCCTGCGGCGGACCCGTGTCGACCGGCAGGGACAGCGGTACCACGGGGCCGAAGTCCGCCGCCTGCCTCGTCCCTTCCCAGCGGTGCGGCGGGGCCGGCGCGGCGAAGCGGAGCGTTCCCACCGGGGGCTGGGCGTAGGGGATGCCGCGGAACACCGCGTGCCCCTGCCGCCGGCGCCCCCGCACCACACCTTCGGCGGTCCGCACCTCTGGCTGTTCAGGCAGTCGTCCGGGCATGGCACTTCCTTCCACGAGGGGGTTCCAGGTTATAAGTCAACTGTATTATGTCAACTGTATGGGAAAGGCCCCGGGGCACAAGGGAGAGGCCGGCGATGCCGAAACAGGTGGATCACCGTGGACGCCGCGAAACGATCGCCCGCGCGCTGTGGCGGGTGGTGGAGCAGCGCGGCGTCGCGCATCTGACGATGCGCGTGGTGGCGCAGGAGGCGGGCATCTCCCTCGGGCAACTGCAGCACTATTTCGCCTCCAGGGCCGCCATGCTCTCCTTCGCCATGGATTTCGCGTCCGAGCAGACCTCGCTACGCGTCGGCCAGGGACTTGAGAAGCTCGGTGACCGTCCGCACCCCCGTGACGTGCTGCGACTGACGCTCGCGGAAATGCTCCCCCTGCATGCCGACGCCCGCGCGACCAGCCGGATGAGCGCCGCCTACGTCCTGGAGGCGCTGCACGACGAGGCCGTCCACGAGCAGGCGCGCCGGGGTCTCGTCCACGGACGGGCCCAGGTCGAGCAGCTGGTCCGCCAGGCGGTCGCCGACGGGCACATCGACCCTGACCGCGACCCGGAGACCGAGACCAACCTGCTTCTCGCCCTCACCGGCTTCACCCCGCTGATCGAACTGGGCGTGATCGGGCCCGGGGACGCGCTCGCCGCGATCGATCTGCATCTGGACAGGCTGTTCAGCGGGAACGGCCGGAATGCGTGACCACCAGCCGTGCCGGCACCGTGGCTTCATCCCCCGGGCACAAGGTCACCGCCGTACGCCTGCGCGGCACGCGCGAACGCTCATGACGTCTCTCCGCGTGGCCGCACTATCGCGACCGGGCACGCGGCACGGTGCAGCACGCCGTGCCCGACCGACCCGAGCATGGCGGAGGTGAAACCACCCAGCCCGCGGGAGCCGACCACGACCAGGTCCGCCGCGGCGGAGGCGTTGACGAGGGCGAGGACCGGGTGCTCGCACACCTGCTGGTCGTCGATCTCGATGTCGGGGTGGTCCCTCCGCCAGCGGACCACCCGCTCCTGAGCCTTACGGGAGTCTTCCCGGCTTGCGTTCTCGAGCAGGTCGCTGTATCCGGATGCGTAGGCCGAGACCATCGGCATGTTCCACGCGTAGACGACGGCCAGCGACGCACGCCGGGCGCGAGCCTGCTCGACGGCGTACGCCACCGCCTGCGCCGCGCAGTCCGAGCCGTCGTCGCCCACCACGATCCGGCCATGTTCCGCGTCGGCGGATTCACGCACGATGACGACCGGCCCGGCGGCATGTCCCGCGACCGCCACGCTGACCGAGCCGAGAAGCAATCCGGTGAATCCTCCCCTGCCCCTGTTGCCCAGCACCAGGGAGTCGGCGGACAGCGACTGGCCGATCAGCGCTTCGACGACATTCCCGCTGAGCAGCTCGGTGCTCACCTCGACCTCCCCTCCCGCGGCGCGGGCGCGGTCGGCGGCGGCCGCCACCATTCCCTCGCAGTACTTCCTGGTGTCGAAGCCGGCAAGCCTCCCTTCGCACACATGCACGACCTTCAGTGGCAGTCGCCGCCGCCGGGCGTCGCCCGCCGCCCACTGCACCGCCGCGTTCGCTGCATCGGAGCCGTCCGCGGCGGCCACGATCGGTCGAGCCATATCTGCCTCCCCATGAGTTCTCCCCTCACGCCATGCTTCCCGGATCGGGCATCCGTGCACGTCGACAGCCGGGCCACCCGCGGCCGGTCCGCGGGGAAGGGGAAGCCGTCCTGCGGGAGAACCCGACGCTCGGCCAAGGGGCGTCGGCGTGGTGCACGAGGTGGGTGGCGAGGCGACGGCGGCCGGCGGAGGCCACGTTCGCCGTCCTATCGGGAGGGATCTTTGTCCACCATCTGACTGGTGCCGGAAAATCCCCTCCGGCAGGATCGTTGGGAGCTGATCACGAAGAAAGGGACGGCTCTCATGCGGATCTCGCGCGTGCCCGGCTTCGGGCGCCTGTCGTGGACGGTGGTGGCGCTCCTCGTCACCACCGCCGCCCTGCTGACGGCTCCCGCCTCGGCGGCCTCCCCAGCGTCGTCCTCCGCGACCGCGACGTACAAGATCTGGCACTGGAACATGGCCGGGCATCATGCGCACCTGGGCTCGACCACGAACGGCATCATCCAGGCGATCGCCGGATCGATCAGCTATCGCAAGCCGGACTTCGTGTCGATCAACGAGATCTGCCGCAACCAGTACGGCGCCGTGATCGATGCCCTGCAGGGCATGGGCTGGCCGCAGAATCGCACGAACTTCGCCCGCTACGAGCCGATGACGGCGGCGGGCGACCCCGGCTACTGTGCCGGGCACGGCATCGGCATCGCGATCTTCAGCCGCTTCGCGCTGGGCGAGACACTACGGCAGACCCTGCCGAACGACGGGTCGGGCAAGCAGCGCAAACTCCTCTGCGCGCACGTCGCCGCGCAAGCCGGCACCAGATTCTGCACCACCCACCTGACGACCGTCGCCACCTACAGATCCGCCCAGCTGGACCAGGTGCACGGCGTCCTGGAGTCCTACCGCTCCAGGGGGGACGTCCCGATCATCGCGGGCGACTTCAACGTGCAGCCGGACTCACCGCTGCTGAACACCTGGTACGACGCCACGGTCAACACCGACGCCAACCACGGCAACATCGGCCGCTACCACGAGCTCGACGACCGCGAGGCCGTGTGCCCCGGCTGGGGCGAGCAGACCACCGAGAGCAACACGCTCGGGGCCTGCGGCCAGTCGGGGAAGGTCGATCTGATCTTCGTCCCGGCCGAGCGGCTGACCCGCTACAGCGCCGACGCCCATCCGATCGGGCACGTCTGCGGCGGCAACCGCGACAAGCCCTGCTCCGACCACCGCATCGTCGACGCCACCGCCTCGGTCACGATCGGGGAGTGAGCTCAGGCGAGGGCGGGCAGCACGTAGACCTCGGCGCCCGGCGGCAGCGCGCAGTCGAGGCTGCCCAGCCCCCGGGCGTTCTCGCCGCACACGATCATGCTGATGTGCCTGCGGATGCGGCCGTACTCGTCGCGCAGCCGCTCCTCCAGCAGCGGATGCGTGCGCCGGAGCATGTCGAGGGCCGAGCCCAGGGTGGGCGGGGAGTCACGGTCGGCGCCGACGGCGAAGACCTTGACCTCCTGCATCCCGCTCACCCACCTGCGCAACGAGCTGGGCAGCACGAACACGACCAACATCACCGGTCTGCTCATCGGCTAGAGCACCGCCGCGCGCACGGTGAGCACGTCGGGCAGGTGGCGGCCGACCAGCGACCAGGTCTCGCCGTCGTCGCGCGAGCAGTGGACCTCGCCGTCGCGCGTGCCGAAGAACACCCCCGCCTCCGACGCGGTCATCGCGTCACGCAGCACGGTCGCGTGCACCGGCCCTTCCGGCAGGCCCGCGGAGAAGGGCCGCCACGTCTCGCCGGCGTCGTCGCTGCGGAAGACGCGGTAGCGGTGGCCGACGGGCGTGCGGTCCATGTCGGCCGTGAGCGGCAGCACGAAGATCGTGTCGGGCCGCGTCGGATGGGCCACGATCGGGAACCCGAAGTCGGACGGCAGCGCCGAGCCGATGTCGTGCCAGCTGCCGCCGAAGTCGTCGCTGCGGTAGACGCCGAAGTGGTGCTGCAGATAGAGCCGCTCCGGCCGGGCCGCGTCGGTGGTCACCTTGTGCACGCACTGCCCGAACTCGGGGAACTGCCTGCCCTCCGGCATGAACGGGGCGCGGATGTTCTGGTTGGCCGCCTCCCAGGTCAGGCCGCCGTCGGTCGTGCGGTAGAAGCCGCCGGTCGAGACGGCCACCCCCATGACCGCCGGGTCGGCGGGGTGGCTGACGATCGTGTGCAGGCACAGCCCGCCGCCGCCAGGCTCCCAGAGCGGGCGGTGGGGGTGCTCCCACAGCCCCTCGACGAGCCGGTAGGTGGCCCCGCGATCCTCCGAGCGGAACAGCGCGCCCGGCTCGACGCCCGCCCACACCACGCCGGGCTCGGACGGCGAGGGCGCGAGCTGCCACACCCGGGTGAGCGTGGCCCCGGTCTTCTCGGGGAAGGCGATGGGCGGCTGCTCCGCCTCCTGCCAGGTCTGCCCGAGGTCATCCGAATACATGACGGACGGACCGAAGTGGCCGTATTCGACGCCGGCCAGCAGCCGGGGGCCGCCGCCGCGCGTGTCGATGGCCACCGAGGGCACCGCGATCGTGGAGAACTGGATCGGCTGGATCTCGAACGGGCCACCGCCTGCCGAGCGGGCCAGGAACAGGCCCTTGCGGGTGCCGATCGCGAGCACTGCGTCACTCATGACACGCTCCCAAGTTCGCTTTGCGGCCATCGTGTCACGCGCCACCGACAGTTACCGAAGTCTGGGAGATTCCCGTCGCTCCCCACTGGTCAGGTCGCGCATGACCCGGGACGTAATCGTCGCCATTCCCACCAGGCGCTAACGTTCCGGATATGGGAGCGGTAGCCGTACATGAGGAGTCGTTTGGTGAGTTGTTGCGGTCGTGGCGGCAACGACGGCGGGTGAGCCAGCTCGATCTGGCCATCGAGGCCGGCGTCTCCGCCCGCCACGTCAGCTTCCTGGAGACCGGGCGCGCCCGGCCCAGTCGCGAGATGGTGCTGAAGCTGGCCGAGGAGCTGGAGGTGCCGCTGCGGCACCGTAACAGGCTGCTGGTGTCCGCGGGGTTCGCCCCGATCTATCCCGAACGCGCCGTCCGGGCTCCGGAAATGCACCTCGTACGGCAGGCGCTGGACAGGATCCTGGCCGGGCACGAGCCGTATCCGGCGCTCGTGGTGGACGCCGTCTGGAACCTGGTGGCGGCCAACAAGGCGGCCGGGACGTTCATGGAGGGCGTGCCGGCGGAGCTGCTGGCGGAGCCGGTCAACGTGATGCGGTTGTCGCTGCACCCGGACGCGATGGGCGGGCGGCTGCTCAACCTGGCCGAGGTGCGGGCCCACCTGCTGCACGGGTTGCGCAGGCAGGCCGAGACGTCCGGCGACGGGCGCCTGGCCGAGCTCCACGACGAGCTGGCGTCCTACACCTATCCGGGCGTGGACCTGAACGTGGCGCACGTGCCGGGGCCCGGCGATATCCTGCTGCCGCTGCGCATCGCCGCCGGTGACCGGGTGTTGTCGATGTTCACCACGATCGCGACGTTCGGCACGCCGATGGACGTGACGGTCTCCGAGCTGGCCATCGAGACCTTCTGGCCCGCCGACGAGGAGACCGCCGCCGCCTTCCGCTGACCGCCCGCCCCCGGCCGCCGCGCCCGCCGTGCCCGCCGTCGAGCCCGGGCGGGGCCGTCGCGCTCGTGGCCACCACGGCTAACGGGCCGTGGCGGGCGGGGCCGGCGCCTCCTCGCCCGTCGCGATGGCAACCTCGACGGAGATCGGGGCCGGGCCTCCGCCCGTGATCGGCAGGCCGCCGGTGACGGTGTAGGTGCGGACGTCGTACGCCCCGCCCGAAGGCGGCGCCGCCACCGTGAAGGCCGCGTGGGCCCCGCCACCGGGGACGACCGAGGTGGAGATGTAGTCGCCCGCCATGCGGCCCTGCGCGGTGTCGGCGAACCAGTCCAGCGGCATCGCCCCGTGCAGCTCCTCAGGGGCCGCCCAGGTGGCCCCGCCGTTGGCGGAGGAGGTGTAGCCGACCGTGAGCCTGCACGTGGCGGCGGTGCAGGCGGCGTCGGCGTAGCGGTAGTAGGTGAGCGCGAGCCGTACCGTGCCGCCCGCGCTGGCGCGGTCGACGCCCAGGCCGGGGATGAAGTGGTCGCCGCCGTCGCTGGTGGCCCGCATGACACGGCTCCACTCCTCGCCGGTGGCGGACCTGCTCAGCACGATGTCGTTGCCGGAGCACCGGTATTGGAAGCGGCAGTCGTGCCAGGCGACGTACACGGCGCCGGTCGCGTCCGTCTCCGCCGACGGCAGCGGCGCCGCTCGCAGCCCGCCCGCGACCGTGTGCCGCCGCACCGCCGTGACCAGCACGCTGGGTTCCCAGCTCGCGCCGCCGTCGCCGGAGCGGATGGAGCGGATCTCGTCCTCGTCGCTCAGGTACGGCACCACCACGGCCCCGTCAGGCCGCACGACCGGCTGCGCGCCGAGCCCGTTCTCAGGAGTGGCGGTCACCGTCCAGGTCAGGCCGCCGTCGGAGGAACGCGCCATCGTGATCGCGTTGCCCGCGGCGTGGTCGTCGAAGGCCGCGTGGCAGTGGCCGTAGAAGGGGCTGGACGGGCTGTTGTCGCAGACGATCCAGCTCTTGTCCAGGTCGCCGCCGCCGTCCCCGTCCCTGTCGCCGTCGCCCGCCGTGGCGACCGTGACGGGCGCGTCCCACGTACGGCCGCCGTCGGCGGAGCGGCTGGCGAGCACCGCCGTCCCGGTGATCCCGCCCCGCTCCGTCAGCGCCAGCGACGCGATCAGCCAGACCCGGTGCCGGGCGTCGTAGGCCACCGACGGGTCGCTGACCCGGTCGTGGGAGCCGCCGCCGAACGTGGTGATCCCGGGCAGCACCCCCTTCGTCCAGGTGCCGCCGTTGTCGGGCGAGGCGGCGAACGCGATGCCGGTGGCGCCGCCGTCGAAGAACCGGCCCGACTGGTGCGCGGTCACGAGGGCCGAGCCCCATTGGAAGGTGTCGGGCCCGGCCTGGGTGCCGTGCTGGCTGGTGGCGTTGGCGTACGCGTCGGACCCGATCTCGGTCAGCGGGACCGCCGCGGCGGCTGGGGAGGAGGAGGTGAGCAGGAGGGTCGCGGCGACGGCGGCCGGTACGGACAGGAGCCCGCCGATTCCTCGGCGCCTGGCGGGGGATGGCATCGTCCACCTCCACGTGGCGTGTCAGTTCCAGCTGGCACCGTTTCGCCGCCGCTGTCAACCTCCTGATCGCCGATCGGGCCCCCTCACCGTTCCGCGTGCTCGACGTCGCGGTGGATCCGCGACAGGGGCACGCCGTCGCGCTGCAGGCAGCGGACCGTCTCGTTCACCATGGGCGACGGGCCGCAGACGTACACGTCGTGCTCGGTCCAGGAGCGTAAGCGCCGGGTCACCTCGGGCAGGCGGCCGCGCATCCCGTCGTACGACGGCTGGTCCGAGACCACGGGCACGACCCGTAGCCATGGGAAGGCGGACTCCATCCTGATCAGGTCGGGCAGGTCGTACAGCTCGCCGGCGGTGCGGGCGCCGTGCAGCAGGTGGATGGCGGGCCGGCGTCCGGAGGCGATGATGGACTCCACGATCGCCTTCAGCGGCGCCAGGCCCGTGCCGCCCGCCACGCACAGCACGTCGCGCACGCTCTGCTCGCGCGGTGTCATCGTGCCCATCGGCGGCCCCAGCATGACCGTGTCGCCGACGCGCGTGTGCCTGGCCAGGGTCGTCGACACCCAGCCGCCGGGCACCGAGCGCACGTGCAGGCTGATCGTGTTGTCCTGGCGGGGCGCGTTGGCGATGGAGAACGTGCGCCACACGCGGGGCCAGCGCGCCGTCTGCACGGTGACGTACTGGCCGGACGTGTACGGCAGCCGCTGCGCGGGACGCAACGTGATGACTGCGATGTCCTGGTGGCGCAGCTCGTGGCCGACCACCTCGGCCAGCCACCAGGCGGGCGAGACCCCCGCGTCGGCCTCGGCCGAGTCGATCATCATCTTGGCGGCGGCCGCGTACGCCGCCACCCAGGCCTGCTCGATCTCGGGGCTCCAGACCTCGGCGGCGAAGCGGCGGACCGTGGCGAGCAGCGCCTTGCCCACGGCCGCGTAGTGCTCGGCGACCACGCCGTACTTGCGGTGGTCCCTGCCCAGCTGGCCGAGGAACGCCGCCATGCTCTCCGGACTGTCCAGGCTCCACACGATCCTGGTCAACGCGCTGAACAACCGGTCGCGCTGGACGTCCAGTGCCGGCGGGAACATGCCTCGCAGGTGTGGATTCTCAGCGAACAGCCGGCCGTAGAAGTAGGCCGTGGCCTGCTCGGCCACCGGCTCGATGACGGAGAAACTCTCCTTGACCAGGCGCGGATTCAACGACATATTCCCACCCCACTTGTGACCGGAAACGTATTCCGGTCTTGCCGTTCACCTCCCTGACGGTTCCGGGTGATGAGCGCACGTCCCTCCCCGGCACTTCTGCTGCGCTCGCAAATGAGTCTTACACCACCGATGACGCGTCACAACCATTTCCCTCCAATAAGGTGCGAAGCAGAATCCTGTGCAGGGCTGGCCGTACGATATTTCTCAGTTTTTCGGACAATAATCGTGAATAAAAGTCGCATTCATGTGATGGGGTGAGCCGGATGCGCCGTCCGGGCATCGCGGCGCCTCGCCGCGCGCCCGGGCCCGTCGATCGTCCGGGGGCGTGGGAGGCACGTGGCGGGAGGGGATCTTGGGGAGGGGTGACATATCGGAAAGGCTGTGCGCCATGATGGGCATGTAGCCGTCACCTCGACCGGCTGGTGGCCGAACGAACTCCACCATGCCCCTGGAGATCGCATGTCCCGTCCGCTGATCGGTATCACCGCCTACTTCGAGGCCGCCCGCTGGAGCGACTGGGTGCGGGAGGCCGTGCTCTCGCCGCCCTCCTACGCCAAGGCGGTCGACAGGGCCGGGGGCGCGCCCGTGGTGCTCCCGCCGCTCGGCCTGCACGCCATCGACGACTACGTACGCGGCCTGCGGGGGGTGGTCCTGGCCGGAGGGGTCGAGGTGGACGCCTCCGCCTACAACGGCGAGCGCGACGACCGGGTCCCCGAGGGGCAGCCGCACCGAGACCGCTTCGAACTGGCCCTGGCCAGGGCGGCGGTCAAGGCCGACGTGCCGATCCTGGCCATCGCCAGGGGCATGCACGTGCTCAACGTCGCCCAGGGCGGCACGCTGATCCCCTGGTTGCCCGACGTGCTCGGCAACCACCATCATGCCGAGCCGGGCAAGTCCCACACGCTCCAGGTCAGCGTGTCCAGCAAGCTCGGCAAGGCGATCGGCGACCGGGTCGAGGTCGTCGCGCCGCACCACCAGTCCGTCCGCCGCCTCGGCACCGGGCTGCTCGCCGTGGCCTGGGCCGACGACCAGATCGTCGAGGGCATCGAGGTGCAGGGCCACAGGTTCGGCGTGGGCGTGCAATGGCATCCCGAGCGCGATCTGGAGGACCGGCTCTTCGATGCGTTCATGGAGGCGGCCCGATAGGCTTCGATCATGCCGCTGCACCCTCAGTCGCGGGACTACATCGCCGTCCATCCGTCGGATCTGGGCGCCGATCCGGCCATGCTCGACCTGGCCGGGATCCAGGAGTTGCGCGCACATGACGGCCTGGCGGCCCAGCGCGGTCCGCTCACCAAGCTGCCGTTCGTCCGCGACGAGCGCGCCGAGGGCGTGCCGATCCGGATCTACCGCGCCGACCCCGGCGACGGCCCGCTGCCGGTCGTGGTCTATTTCCACGGGGGCGGGTGGGTCTTCGGCAGCGTCAAGCGCAACGACGCGTTAGGGCGCGACCTGGCCGTCCGCACCGGCGCGGTGGTCGTGTCCGTCGACTACCGGCTGGCCCCCGAGCACGCCTTCCCGGCCGCCGCCGACGACGCGTGGACGGTCGTGCGCGACATCTTCGCCAGGCCCGCCTTCTACCAGAGCAACGGCCGCGTGGCCGTCGTGGGCGACAGCGCGGGCGGCAACCTGGCGGCCGTCGCCGCATGGCAGGCCCGCGACGCCGGGCTCCGGCTGGCCCACCAGGTGCTCGTCTACCCGGTGCTCGACGTGGCGATGCGGACGCCCAGCTACACGGAGTTCGCCAAGGGCTTCGGGCTGGAGGCCGAGGAGATGGCGTGGTTCGCCCGCCAGTACGCCCCCGACGCCGACCCGGCCGACCCGCGGCTGTCGCCGCTGTGCCTGCCCGACGTCGCAGGCCTGGCGCCCGCCACCGTCGTGACGGCCGAATACGACGTGCTCCGCGACGAGGGCGAGAGCTACGCCCAGCGCCTGGCGGACGCGGGCGTGCCGGTCGAGCTGCGCAGGTTCGACGGCGCGGTGCACAACTTCTTCGGCCTGCCCGGCCTGTTCGACCAGGCGGGCGAGGCCCGCGACCACATAGCGGGGCGGCTGCGAGAGGCGCTGTGACCTACACCAAGCTGAAGATCGACACCCCGGCCGACGGCGTGCTGCGGGTCACGATCAGCGAGCCGGGCCGGCTCAACGCCGTCGACGCCGCCGCCCACCGCGAGCTGGGCGAGATCTGGCGCGACGCCGACCGCGACGACGGCGTCAGGGCCGTGCTCGTCCAGGGAGAGGGCACGGCGTTCTCCGCCGGCGGCGACCTGTCCATGATCGAGGAGATGACCCGCGACCACGCCACCAGGCTGCGCGTCTTCGCCGAGGCCCGCGACATCGTCTACAACGTCCTCAACTGTTCCAAGCCGATCGTCTCGGCCATCCAGGGCCCCGCCGTCGGCGCCGGGCTCGCCGTCGCGCTCCTGGCCGACATCTCCGTCGCCGGGCGCACCGCGCGGATCATCGACGGTCACACGAGGCTCGGCGTCGCCGCGGGCGACCACGCCGCGATCGTCTGGCCGCTGCTGTGCGGGCTGGCCAAGGCGAAATACCACCTGCTGCTGTGCGAGCCCGTGACGGGCGAGCAGGCCGAGCGGATGGGGCTGGTCAGCCTCTGCGTCGACGACGACCGGGTGCACGACAGGGCGATGGAGATCGCGGTACGCCTCGCCGCCGGTGCCCAGGAGGCGATCAGGCTGACGAAATACGCGCTCAACAACTGGCTGCGCCTGGCGGGGCCGTCGTTCGACGCCTCCCTCGCCATGGAGTTCCTCGGCTTCACCGGGCCCGACGTGACCGAGGGCGTGCGCGCCCTGCGGGAGAAGCGGCCGCCGTCGTTCGGCTGAGCGCCGGGTGTGCTTGCCGCCCGCGCGGGTAGGCGCAGCCCCAAGGTCGACCAGATGACCGCGCCGGCACCGGCAGGCACTGTTCGCCGTGGCCGAGAACGTCGCCCCGGCGGACGCGGAGCCGACAGCCTCGCAGGGCGTCCGGCGCACGCCGTACGAACGACGAGGGGGGAGAACGCGCGGCGATGGCCCGGTGGACGAGCGGGGTGGACGAGCGGGGCGAACGCGCCAGAACGGGCGGGCGTCGGCGCTCCACGCTTCGCGGCGGGCCCGACCGGCCCGGCCGCTAGAAGCTTCGGGGGAGTCCGAGCACCTGGGTCGCGAGGTAGTTGAGCAGGAGCTCCTCGGTCACAGGTGCCACCTTCGCGATCCTGGCGTCGGTCAGCAGCCTGGCGACCGGATATTCGTAGGAATAGGCCATCCCGCCGTGCGTCTGGAACGCCGCGTCGGCCGCCTCCCAGGCCGCCTGTGACGCCGTGAGCTTGGCGATGTTGGCCTCGGTGCCGCACGGCAGCCGCCGGTCGAAGCACCACGCGGCCTTGTAGATCATCAACCTGGCCAGCTCGATCTTGGCCTTCACCTGGGCCAGCGGGAAGGAGATCGCCTGGTTGGCGCCGATCGGCCGGCCGAACACCTCCCGCTCCTTGGCATAGTCGACGGCCACCCGCAGCCCGACCTCCGCCGTGCCGAGCGCCGAGGCGGCCAGCAGCACGCGCTCGGGGTTGAGGATGTCCCACAACACCGCCACGCCCTGGTCCACCTCGCCGACCACGTTGGAGGCGGGCACCCGCAGATCGTCGATGAACACCATGTTCGACGGCGTCGTGTTCGCGCCCATCTTGGGGATCGGCCGGTAGGACAGGCCTCCGGCGGCGACCGCCTCGGGCACGTTGACCAGCAGCACCGTCAGCCCGTGGCTGCGCGGACGCGCTTCGGCGGCCGGGACCGTCCTGGTCACCAGCAACATCCAGGTGGCCCGCTGCACGCCGGTGATCCAGATCTTCTGCCCGTTGACCACGAAATCCCCGCCGTCGCGCCGGGCCGACGTGGTGATCGCCAGCGAGTTGGACCCGGCGTCCGGCTCGGTCAGCGCGAAGCAGGTCTCGACCTCGCCCGTGGCCAGCCTGGGCAGCAGTTCCGCCCGCTGCCCGGCGTCGCCGTGCCGGTCGATCGTGAGCGCTCCGAAGCCGGGGGTCAGCACGTACGTGAACGCCGACCCGCCCGCCGCGCCCGACGCCGAGAGCGTCTCCGTGGCCACCGCCAGCTCCAGCAGCCCCTGCCCGCCGCCGCCGTGCTCTTCCGGCACCGCCAGGCCCAGCCAGCCGCCCTTGGCCAGCTCGTCCCAGACCTCCTCAGGCCAGCGCTTGTCGCTCTCGCACCGCTGCCAGTAGGCGAGGTCGTATCGGGAGCAGATGGCGCCGATGCCCCGCTGGACGGCGAGGGCGCTCTCGGGAAGGGTGAAATCCATCGCGCCATCGTAGAATCACGTTCTGATCAGGGTCGAGGCCGCCGCGCGTGGAAGACGAAGGCCGGGGGAGGGTTGCGCCACACCGTACGCCCCGCCACGACCTCCTCGAAGCGTTCGGCCAGCAGCGCACGGAAGCGCCGGGCCGAGCTGAGCGGGATGGCGTGCACGTAGGAGAACGTGGTGAACGCCGCCACCGGGCTCATCGCCGACGTCACGGCCCCGAGCAGGTCACGCTGCGTCTCCTCGGGGAACGCCGCCCACGGCAGCCCGCTGACCACCACGTCCGCCTGCCGCAGCCCCCGCTCGCGCAACAGGTCGCCGAGCCGGGCCGCGTCGGCGTGCGCCACGTCCACGGTGGGGAAGCGCTCGGCGAGCAGCTGCGCCATCAGGTCGTTGACCTCGACGGCGAGGTGGTGGCCCCGCCCGGCGAGCCGCTGCTGGATCTCCGCGGTGAACGGGCCGGTGCCGGGTCCCAGCTCCACCACGGTCGGCTCGCCCCGCTCGGGGATCGGCGCGCAGACGTTCGCCGCCAGCCGGCGCGAACTCGGGGCGACCGCGCCGATCTTGGAGGGGGCACGCAGGAACTGGCCAAGGAAGAGTGAGGCGTCGTTCGACATGGCACGACTTTAGGGGCAGGATCTTGGTGGGTCGCTCCCCCCTCCGGGCGGATGTGCGGCCAGTAGGAGGAGGCGGAGCCGTCCAGGGGAAGGCCCGGCCTTCCACGCTGGGCGGATACCGTTGTGCGCATGCGCTGGCGCGGTGTCCCTCTCGATGTCCTGCTCGCCGTCTCCGGCGTGGGCCTCGATCTGCTGACGACGGCGCACGCGGGCGACACCGAGTTCCTGCCCGCCGAGATGAACCTCCCGATGGCGCTGCTGGTGGGCCTGCCCATGGGGCTCGTCCGGCACCGGCCGGTGACCGTCACCTTCCACCTGGCCGCGCTGCTCATGGTGACCGACCAGATCGGCTCGTTCACCTCCAACACCGCGCAGATCCTCATCTGCGTCGCGCTCGGCGTGGTGGGGCACCGCTCCGGCCTGCGGGCCACCACCGCGGCCGTGGCCGTCACGATCGTCGCCACCGCGTGCAACATCGTCGACCCCGGCATCGAGCCGAGCGCCAACACCTGGATGTACTCCGTCCTCCTGCCGGTCTTCCCCGCCGTGCTCGGCGCCTACCTGCGCAGCACGGCGGGGCGGCTGGAGGAGCGCGACGTCACGCCCGACGCGCTGCTCGCCGCCGGCGGGGTCGCCATCACCGTGCTCAGCACGTGGACCTCCTGGCACCTGGGCGCGCAGCCCGTCTGGGTGGTCGGGCTGCTGGCCGTCGTGGGCGGCCTGTCGCTGGGCATCGCCAGGCGGCTGCCGGGACTGGTGGTCCTGCTGCAGGGCGTGCTGCTCGTCTCCGCCGACACGTACCTGAACAACACGGTCAACACCTGCGTGATCCTCACCCTGACCGCGATCGGCGTGTTCTCCATGCGGGTGGGGTCGTGGGCCTGGGTCGCGGCCGCCTACCTGACCGGCTGCCTGCTCACCGCGATCGCCGTGGTCGGCCACGAGACCGAGATCACCCCGGTCCGCGTCGGCGTGCTGATGACGCTGGTGGCCACGCCGATCGCGATCGGCCGCTACCTCGGGATGCGGCAGGCCGCCCTGGCCGCGGAACGGCTGCGCGCCGAGGAGTCCGCCCGCGCGGCCGTCGCGCAGGTGCGGGCCGACCAGCTGGCCGAACGCGAGCGCATCGCCCGCGACGTGCACGACATCGTCGCCCACCACGTCGGCGCCATGGTGCTGCGCGCCGGCGCCGCCCGCTACGCCGCGCCCGACGGCCCCGTCGCCGACGCGCTCACCGACATCCGCGACACCGGCCACCAGGTGCTGCAGGACCTGCGCGAGCTGCTCGACCTGCTGCGCGACCCCGACAGGCAGCCCGGCCTGCTGGCCAACCCCGCCGACGTCATCCGCGAGTCGGCCGACCGCATGGCCGCCGCCGGCCTCGACGTCGAGCTCGACCTCGACCCGGCCGCCGACAGCACCCCGCTCATCGCCCGCGCCTCCGCCGCCCGTATCGTCCAGGAAGGACTCACCAACGTGCTCAAACACGCCGGACCAGGCACGCAGGTCCGCGTCAGCGTCACCCCGTCAGGCGACGGGCTCTCCGTGGAGATCCGCAACGGCCGGCCGCCCACCGACATCGAGCGGCTGCCCTCCTCCGGGCGCGGCCTGGCCGGCATGCGCGAACGCGTCCGCGCCCTCGGCGGCACCCTGTCCGCCGGCCCCGACGGCGAGGGCGGCTGGCTCCTGGCCGCCCGCCTGCCCGCGCGCCTGTCCCAGGGGAGCATCGCGTGATCCGCGTGCTGATCGCCGACGACCAGGCGCTCGTCCGCGCGGGCGTGCGCATGTTGCTGCAGGCCGCGGGCGACATGGAGGTGGTCGGCGAGGCCGTCGACGGCGCCGAGGCGGTGCGGCTGGCCGACCGTCACCTGCCCGACGTGATCCTCATGGACCTGCGCATGCCCAAGGTCGACGGCCTGGAAGCCATCAAACGCGTGCTCAGGGCCCGTCCGGGGGTCAGGATCGTGGTGCTGACGACGTTCGCCGAGGACGCCAACGTCTACGCCGCCCTGCGGGCCGGCGCCGTCGGGTTCCTGGTCAAGGACGACGATCCCGAGCGCATGGTGGACGCCGTGCGCCGCGCGGCGGCCGGGGAGCAACTGCTGGCGCCGTCGGTGTTGCGCAGGGTCGTGGAGCGGTTCCTGGCCGCGGGGGAGGAGCACGTCGCGCCCGCCCCGCCCGCCGGGCTGACCGAGCGGGAGGTCGAGGTGCTCGCCCTGGTGGGGGCGGGCCTGTCCAACGCGGAGATCGCCGAGGAGCTGTACGTGGGCGTCACCACCGTCAAGACCCACATCGCGGCGGCGATGGACAAGCTGGGCCTGCGCAACCGCATCCAGGCCGCCGTCGTCGCCCACCGCACCGGCCTGGTCGACGCCTCCTTCCGCCCCGTACGCCCGCCCCGCGGCTGAGGGCCCGGGCCCGCGTACCGTCCGGCGGCGGCACGTCCTGCCGGGTCGCCGCCGGACGGTCCTGACCGTGGGAGGGCACGGTCGCCGGAGAGGGCCGCCGCCGCTAAGGTCGGGAGTGTGTACGTGAAGATCTGCGGGCTGAGCGAGCCCGAGCACGTTGCCGCCGCCGTCGAGGCGGGAGCCGATGCCATCGGGCTGGTCATGACCCGCAGCCCCCGCAGGATCACCGTCGAGCGGGCGGCCGCGCTGGCCGCGCTCGTTCCCGCCCATGTGCTCACCGTCGGGGTGTTCCGGGGCGAAGACCCCGAGACGGTGCGCGCGGCCGCGCTGGCCTCCGGGGTGCGGGCCGTGCAGCTGCACGGCAAACATCCGCACGGCGACTTCACCGCTCTGAAGGATCTCGGCGTGCGCCTGGTCAGGGCCGTCGACGCGGAGGCCGACCTGCGGTGCGGCGCCTTCGACGAGGATCTGCTCATCGTCGACGCGCCCCACGCCGGATCCGGCCTGCCCTGGGAGTGGGCGGCCGTGCGCGGCAGGCCGTCCGGCCGGTGGTTGCTGGCGGGCGGCCTCGCCCCGGCCAACGTCGCCGACGCGATCGCGGCCGCCGAGCCGTGGGGGGTCGACGTGTCCAGCGGCGTGGAGACGTCGCCGGGCGTGAAGGACCCGGCTCTCATCAGGGCGTTCCTGACGGCTGTGCGCGGCTGACAGGCGAGCTCGCCGAATCTGATCATGGCCTACCGCGGCGGATCCCCCACGACCCGCCCGCGGCGGTCCTTCTCACCGCCGTCGAGGCCGCGAGGGCCCGCCAGGAAGGGAGATCGGGCGGGACCGCTGCGGTGGAGTTTCACGCAGTAGGGTCTCCTGCGTGAGCGATACTTCCGCCGAGGACCGGATCTGGACGGTTCCTAACCTGCTGAGCTTCCTGCGCCTCCTGGGCGTCCCCGTGTTCCTCTGGCTGGTTCTGGGGCCCAAGGCGGACGGGTGGGCCATCGGGATCCTCGCGGTCGCCGGGTTCACGGACTGGCTCGACGGAAAGATCGCCCGGGCGTTCAACCAGACGAGCAGGCTGGGCCGGATCATCGACCCGGCCGCCGACAAGCTCTACGTCTTCGCCACCATCTTCGCGCTGCTGCTGCGGGACGTCATCCCGTGGTGGCTGGTCGCGGTCATCGTCGCTCGCGAACTCTTCGTCGCGTGTTCCTTCCCCGTACTTCGCAAACATGGCTATAAGGCACTTCAGGTGCATTTCCTGGGCAAGGCCGCCATGTTCAATCTCATGTACGCCTTCCCTCTCCTCTTCCTTGCCTCCCACACTGGGTGGTATGCCGATATAGCCCGAATTGTCGGGTGGGCGTTCGCCCTATGGGGAACGGGCCTGTACTGGTGGGCGGGGGTGCTGTATGTGGTACAGGTGCGCCAGCTCGTAATCTCGGCCAAGAAGGAGTGATCGGGTGAAGGCGGTCGTCATGGCGGGCGGGGAGGGCACTCGGCTGCGTCCGATGACCGCCAACCAGCCCAAGCCTCTGCTCCCCGTGGCCAACCGCCCGATCATGGAGCACGTCCTGCGCCTGCTCAAGCGGCACGGCATCACCGAGACGGTGGTCACCGTCCAGTTCCTGGCCGCACTCGTACGCACCTACTTCGGCGACGGCGACGAGCTCGGCATGAACCTCCAGTACGCCACCGAGGACCTGCCCCTCGGCACCGCGGGCAGCGTCAAGAACGCCGCCGACCGCCTCCGCGACGACCGTTTCCTGGTCATCTCCGGCGACGCGCTGACGGATATCGACTTAACGGACATGATCCGGTTCCATCGCGAGAATGCCGCCCTGGTGACGATCGGGCTGAAACGCGTACCGAATCCGCTCGAGTTCGGGATCATCATCGTCGACGACCAGGGCAGGGTGCAGCGTTTCCTGGAGAAGCCCACCTGGGGACAGGTCTTCTCCGACACCGTGAACACCGGCGTCTACGTCATGGAACCCGAGGTCCTCGACGCCGTGGCCACCGGGGAGCCCGTCGACTGGTCCTCCGACGTCTTTCCCGCGCTCCTCGCCCGCGGCGCGGCCATCTACGGCTACGTGGCCGACGGCTACTGGGAGGACGTCGGCACCCACGAGAGCTATCTCAAGGCCCACGCCGACGCCCTGTCCGGCAGGGTCGCGGTGGACATCGGCGGCTTCGAGCTCTCGCCGGGCGTCTGGGTCGCCGACTCCGCCGCGGTCGACCCCGACGCCGTGCTCAAGGGCCCGCTGCTCATCGGCGACTACGCCAAGGTCGAGGCGGGGGCCGAGCTGCGCGAATACACCGTGCTCGGCAACAACGTCGTCGTCCGCGAGGGCGCCTTCCTGCACCGCGCGGTCGTCCACGACAACGTCTACCTCGGCCCCGGCGCCCACCTGCGGGGCTGCGTCATCGGTAAGAGCACCGACGTGATGTCCGGCGCCCGCATCGAGGAGAACTCCGTCATCGGCGACGAATGCGTCATCGAGGCGGAGGCGTACGTCTCCAGCGGTGTCCGGGTCTACCCGTTCAAGACGATCGAGGCCGGCGCGGTCGTCAACACCAGTGTCATCTGGGAGTCGCGCGGCCAGCGCAACCTCTTCGGCCCGAGGGGCGTCAGCGGCCTGGTCAACGTCGAGATCACCGCCGAGCTGTGCGTCCGCCTGGCCAGCGCGTACGCCACCACCCTCAGGAAGGGCGAGCACGTCGTCACCTCGCGCGACTGCTCACTGGCCGCCAGGGCGCTCAAGCGGGCCGTCATCGGCGCGCTGACCGCCGGCGCGATCAACGTGCTCGATCTGGAGGCGGCCCCGCTGCCGGTGGCCCGCTTCCACACCGCCAGGGGCTCGGCGGCGGGCGGGATCGCGCTGCGCACCACGCCGGGCGACCCGCAGAGCGTGGACATCGTCATCATGGACGACCGCGGCGCCGACCTGCCCCCGGCCGCCCAGCGCAAGCTGGAGCGGGTCTTCTCCCGCCAGGAGTTCCGCCGCGCCTTCCCCGGGGAGATCGCGGAGCTCGCCTACCCGGCCAGGGCCGTCGAGGACTACACCCACGACCTGCTGCGTCACGCCGGCGTGACCGGGGTCAAGGACATGAAGGTCGTCGTCGACTGCGCGGGAGGCACCTCCTCGCTGGTGCTGCCCACGCTGCTCGGCCGGGTCGGCGTCGAGGTGCTCACCGTCAACGCCCGCCTCGACGACGTCTCGCCCACCGAGACGCTCGCCGGGCGGCGGCGTGACCTGCAACGCCTGTCGGAGCTGGTCAGCTCTTCGCGGGCCGCCTTCGGGGTCAGGTTCGACCCGGTCGGCGAGCGCATCGCCCTGGTCGACGAGATGGGCCAGCTCATCAGCGAGGAACGCGCGCTGCTCGTCGTGCTCGACCTCGTGGCCGCCGAACGCAGGAGCGGCCGGGTGGCCCTGCCCGTCACCACGACCAGGGTCGCCGAGCAGGTGTGCCGCTTCCACGGCGTACAGGTGCAGTGGACGTCCACCGCGCTCGACGCCCTCACCTCCGCGGCCGCCGGCCCGGACATGATCTTCGCGGCCGACGGGCGCGGCGGCTTCGTGGTGCCGGAGTTCAGCCCCGCGATCGACGGGCTGGCCGCATTCCTGCGCCTGCTCGGCCTGGTCGCCCGCACCCGGCTGTCGCTCAGCCAGATCGACGCGAGGATCCCCGAGGTGAAGCTGCTCAGGCGGACGGTGCCGACGCCGTGGGCGGCCAAGGGCGCCGTGATGCGCTCGGTCATCGAGTCGGCCGAGGCCGAGCCGGAGGGCCGCCGCATCGACACCACCGACGGGGTGCGGGTGGCCCGCGACGACGGCAGCTGGGTGCTGGTGTTGCCGGCCGCAGCCGAGCCGGTCACCGACCTGTGGGCCGAGGCCTCCGACGTGGACGGCGCGCAGGCGCTGCTCGAACGCTGGGCCCGCATCGTGGAACAGGCCGCCACGTGACCCCGCGGCCGGGCAGGCGCAAGAATGGCCGAGCCGGTATGTGCGCGGACGGTCCCGCAAGATCGTAATGTAGAAACGCGCGGCGGCATGGACCGCAGGGCGGGGGCGGCGGTAACTTTGTCTGCGTCCTGACCACAGTCCAGCGCCCCCGTCTTGACCTTTGCCGCTGATCAGCGTAAGTTGCGGCATTCGCAAACTTGAAAAAGCGAAGCGAGGCGCGCTCCAGAGCACCGTCGCCGCGTCTTCGCGGTAGGAGGCCGAGCCGATCGATGCCGAGCGTCTACTGCACGCAGTGCGGGCACGCCAACCCCGAGGATGCCCGTTTCTGTTCCCGCTGTGGGTCACCGCTGACCAGACTCGAGGTCTCCGGGGACACCACATCGACGATCTCGGTGGCGGGAATCGAGGCGTATGAGGCTGAGACAGGCGACATGCTCCTGGCCGAGCGGGCGCTGGTCGAGCAGCTGCCGCCCGGCGCGGCACTGCTCACGGTGACCAGGGGGCCCAACCAGGGCAGCCGCTTCCGGCTCGACAAGGACCTGACCACGACCGGGCGCCATCCGGAGAGTGACATCTTCCTCGACGACATCACCGTCTCCCGCCGCCACGTCGAGTTCTACCGCCACCGCGGCGGCCAGTTCTCCGTGCGCGACGTGGGCAGCCTCAACGGCACCTACGTCAACAGGGAGCGGATCGAGGAGGTTCCCCTGCACTCCGGCGACGAGGTGCAGATCGGCAAGTTCCGCCTCGTCTTCCTGATGCGGGGCAACTCCGGGGCATGAGGGGGCGAAGCGGGCGACCGGCGGACGCCGTCTCGTGCGTGACCATGCGGCAAGGGGAGGAGCGCGCATGACGTCGCAGGCGGCACGCTCGCACATGAGCATCGGGGAGGTGCTCGCGCTCCTGCAGGGCGAGTTCCCCGATGTCACCATCTCCAAGATCCGTTTCCTGGAGGGGGAGGGGCTGATCGAGCCCGAGCGCAGCCCGTCCGGCTACCGCAAGTTCACCCACCTGCACGTGGAGCAGCTGCGCTTCATCCTCACCGAGCAGCGCGACCACTACCTGCCGCTGCGGGTGATCAAGGACAAGATGGCGGAGGGCCTCGGCCGCCCGCGCGCCCTCCAGGACAACGACAAGCAGGAGATCAGGCTCAGCCGGGCCGAGCTGATCGAGGCCGCGAGCATCGACGAGGAGACCCTTGCCGAGCTGGAGGATTACGGCCTGCTCGCCCCGGTGGCCCGCCGCTACGACGAGGAGGCGCTCGCGGTGGCGCGCTCCGTCGGCGCCCTGGCCCGCTTCGGCCTGCGCGCCCGGCACCTGCGCGCGGTCAAGGCGGCGGCCGAGCGCGAGTGCGGCCTGGTCGAGCAGACCGTCGCACCGATACTCAAGCGGCGCGCCCCCGGCGCCATCGGCGAGGCCGACGAGGTGGCCAGGGAGCTTTCCGCACTCCTTCTCGACCTGCACGCATCCCTTGTGCGCACGGGCGTCCGGTCCGTGCTGGGGCGCTGAGAGCGCGGTGAGCTGGGAGGCGGGGGCACATTCCAGGCCTGCCGGGTGTTACGTTGAAATGCAGAAGCCAGTCAGCAGAAGCAACGACCAAATAGCTGTGCCGGGTCACCGGTCAGGAATACGGAGCAGCCCGTGTTGCAGATGGAGGTTGTGGGCGTTCGGGTTGAAATGCCCACAAATCAGCCGATCGTCTTGCTGAAGGAGGCACACGGGGAGCGGTTCCTTCCTATATGGATTGGCATGACGGAAGCCACGGCCATCGCCCTGGCCCAGGCAGAGGAGCCTCCGCCGCGGCCGCTCACCCACGACCTCTTCCGTGACGTGCTGAGCGCGCTGGGCGTAGGCCTGCGGGCGGTCAACATCGTCGCCCTGCGTGACGGCATCTTCTTCGCCGACCTGGTGTTCTCCAACGGCGTGGAGGTGAGCGCGCGGCCGTCCGACTCGATCGCGCTGGCCCTGCGCACCGGGGCGCGCATCTTCGCCAGCGAAGAGGTCGTCCAGGAGGCCGGGGTGATCATCCCGGACGACCAGGAAGACGAGGTGGAGAAGTTCAGGGAGTTTCTTGACACGATCACTCCCGAGGACTTCGGCCGGGCGGGGTAGGTATTTCAGTGCATTTACGCTTCACGACGCGCCGAGCCGGATCGTTGACTGAGCATGGTCGCGGTCCTACGGTGCAAGTGAAACCCGTGGCCGCGCTTCACGTACCCCCAGATCAGGCCACGGGATGAGAGAAAGCCGGAGGTCCGCGTGGCGGTCAGCAGCGGCGAGGGAAAGACGGCCGGCCAGGAAGATCCGGTGCGGCGCGAAAGCGCGCGGCAGCGTGCCGGGGAGCAGGGTCTGCTCTTCGACGAACAGCCCGCGGCGCTGCCGGGCGACATCGGATACCGCGGGCCGACGGCATGCTCGGCGGCCGGCATCACCTATCGGCAGCTCGACTACTGGGCGCGCACGGGCCTCGTCGAGCCCACGATAAGAGCCGCGCAGGGCTCCGGCTCCCAGCGTCTCTACAGCTTCCGCGACATCCTGGTCCTCAAGGTCGTCAAGCGGCTCCTCGACACCGGGGTGTCGTTGCAGCAGATCCGCACGGCCGTGCAACATCTGCGTGACCGCGGGGTCGCCGACCTCGCGCAGATCACGCTCATGAGCGACGGCGTCAGCGTCTACGAGTGCACCTCGGCCGACGAGGTGATCGACCTGCTCCAGGGCGGCCAGGGCGTGTTCGGCATCGCGCTCGGCCGGGTCTGGCGCGAGGTCGAGGGCTCCCTCGCGGAGCTGCCGGGGGAACGCGCGGCGGTCGAGGACACCGTCCCGGCCGACCATCCCGCTGACGAACTCGCCCGCCGCCGCCGCGCCCGCCGCACGGGGTGAGCACGGCTCCTGGCAGCCGTACGAATCGGGCGTAGTAACCTGAGGGCAGCAAGGCCGACGACCCCGTGCGGGAGAGTCCCCGGGCCCCTGGGCTCCGGGGCGCCGAAGGAGCAACCCTCCCCGGAATCTCTCAGGCATCCCGTACCGCTCGGGCGAGGCAACTCTGGAAAGCAGGCGCACCCGCCAGGCGCGCCTCACCGACGGTGCAAGCCCCACCGGGGGTGAAGCTCTCAGGTCGCGGCCCCGTGCTTGTCCGGGCCGCGCTGACAGAGGGGGAGATCCGGCACACGCCCGCGCCCTGGCGCCGGTCTCCACAGCCTCGGGAGGCATCTCCATGACCGATCTGTCCGCCCCGCCGTTCTCGTCCCGGCACATCGGCCCCTCCGAGCCCGAACAGCAGCGCATGCTCGAAGCCGTGGGCTTCGAGTCCGTGGCGGACCTGGTGGCGGTCGCCGTCCCCGAGTCCATCAGGGCCAAGGACCGGCTCACGCTGCCCGCCCCCGCCGCCGAGGCCGAGGCCATCGCCGAGCTGCGCGCCCTGGCCGATCGCAACCAGGTGCTGACCTCGATGATCGGGCTGGGCTACCACGACACCGTCACGCCCGCCGTCATCCGCCGCAACCTGCTGGAGAACCCGGGCTGGTACACCGCCTACACCCCCTACCAGCCGGAGATCTCGCAGGGCCGCCTCGAGGCGCTGCTCAACTTCCAGACCGTCGTCTCCGACCTCACAGGCCTGCCGGTGTCGGGCGCCTCGCTCCTCGACGAGGCGACCGCCGCGGCCGAGGCCATGACGCTGGCCCGCAGGGCGGGCACGTCCAAGAGCGCCGTGTTCGTCGTCGACGCCGACGCGCTGCCCCAGACCAAGGCCGTCCTCGCCACCAGGGCCGAGCCGCTCGGCATCACGCTCGTGGAACACTCCCTCGACGGCGAGCTGCCCGAGTGCTTCGGCGTGCTCGTGCAGTACCCCGGCGCGTCCGGCCGGCTGCGCGACTTCCGCGCCGTGTCCGCCGCCGCGCACGAGGCGGGCGCCCTCGTCGTGGCCGCCGCGGACCTGCTGGCGCTGACGCTCGTGGCCGCCCCCGGCGAGCTGGGCGCCGACATCGCCGTGGGCTCCTCGCAGCGGTTCGGGGTGCCCTTCGGGTTCGGCGGGCCGCACGCCGCCTACATGTCCGTACGCGAGGGCCTGCAGCGGCAACTGCCCGGCCGCCTGGTCGGCGTCTCCGTCGACGCCGACGGCGACCCCGCCTACCGCCTGGCCCTGCAGACCCGCGAGCAGCACATCCGCCGCGAGAAGGCCACCAGCAACATCTGCACCGCGCAGGTCCTGCTCGCCGTCATCGCGAGCATGTACGCCGTCTACCACGGCCCGGAGGGCCTGCGCCGCATCGCCCACCGGGTGCACCGCCACGCCGCCGCCCTGGCCGAAGGGCTGCGCCGGGCGGGCGTGGAGGTCGTGCACGCCGAGTTCTTCGACACCGTGCTCGTGCGCGTGCCCGGGCGGGCGTCCGCCGTGGTCGCCGCCGCCGCCGAGCGGGGCGTAAACCTCTGGCAGGTGGACGCCGACCACGTCTCGATCGCCTGCGACGAGAAGACCGGGGCCGCCGAGCTGGCCACGGTGCAGGCCGCGTTCGACGTCACGGCCCCCTGCACCGACGCCGAGGGCGCCGCCGACGCGCTGCCCGCCTCGCTGCTGCGCGAGTCCGCCTACCTGACCCACCCGGTCTTCCACGACCACCGCTCCGAGACCGCGATGCTGCGCTACCTGCGCCGGCTGCAGGACAAGGACATCGCGCTCGACCGCTCCATGATCCCGCTGGGCTCCTGCACGATGAAGCTCAACGCGACCACCGAGATGGAGCCGATCACCTGGCCGGAGTTCGCCGCCGTCCATCCTTACGCGCCCGCCGCCCAGGCCGAGGGCTACCTTGAGCTGATCGGCACGCTGGAGCGCTGGCTGGCCGAGGTGACCGGCTACGACGCCGTCTCCATCCAGCCCAACGCCGGCTCCCAGGGCGAGTTCGCCGGGCTGCTGGCCATCCGCGCCTACCACCACGCGGGCGGTGACAGCGGGCGCGACGTCTGCCTCATCCCCTCCTCGGCCCACGGCACCAACGCCGCCAGCGCCGTCATGGCCGGCATGCGGGTCGTGGTCGTGGCCTGCGACTCCGAGGGGAACGTCGACCTGGCCGACCTCGACGCCAAGATCGCCAAGCACCGCGACGCGCTCGCCGCGATCATGGTGACCTACCCGTCGACGCACGGCGTCTACGAGGAGACCATCACCGAGATCTGCGCCAAGGTGCACCAGGCAGGCGGCCAGGTCTACGTCGACGGCGCCAACCTCAACGCGCTGGTCGGGCTGGCCAGGCCCGGCGAGTTCGGGGCCGACGTGTCCCACCTCAACCTGCACAAGACGTTCTGCATCCCGCACGGCGGCGGCGGCCCCGGCGTCGGCCCCGTCGCGGTCCGCGGCCACCTGGCCCCCTACCTGCCCGGTCACCCGCTGCGTGACGGCTCGCCGGTGGGGCCCGTCTCCGCGGCACCCTACGGGTCGGCCGGGATCCTGCCGATCTCGTGGGCGTACATCCGGATGATGGGCTCCGACGGCCTCACGGCGGCCACCGAGCAGGCCATCCTGTCGGCCAACTACCTCGCCAAGCGGCTGGCACCCCACTTCCCGGTGCTCTACACCGGACGCGGCGGGCTGGTGGCCCACGAGTGCATCATCGACCTGCGCCAGATCACCAAGGAGACCGGCGTCACCGTGGACGACGTGGCCAAGCGCCTCATCGACTACGGCTTCCACGCGCCCACCATGTCGTTCCCCGTCGCCGGGACCCTCATGATCGAGCCGACAGAGAGCGAGGACCTCGGCGAGCTCGACCGGTTCGCCGACGCGATGATCGCCATCAGGGGCGAGATCGCCAAGGTGGCGTCCGGCGACTACGACAAGACCGACAACCCCCTGCGCAACGCGCCGCACACCGCGGAGTCGGTCAGCGCCGACGAGTGGCACCACCCGTACACGCGGACCGAGGCCGCCTACCCGCTGCCGTCGCTGCGCGACGGCAAATACTGGGTGCCGGTGCGCCGCATCGACCAGGCCTACGGCGACCGCAACCTGGTCTGCTCGTGCCCCCCGCTGGAGGCGTACGAGGACTAGACACCGGGAGGGTCAGACCTTCGGCGGCAACCGGGCAGACATGATCGCCGGAAGTCGTTAGGCTCAGGGCGACCGTCGCCAGAAGGAGCTCTCTTGACGTCCTCAGAGCTGGAGACCCCGCCTCTCGACACCGCCCGGCGTCTGGCCGAACGCGGCGACCTCGACGGCGCCGCCGCCATTCTCGGCGAGCTCGCCGCCGACCCCGACGAGCCCGACAGGGCTCAGGCCGCCGTCGGGCTGGCCGTGGTGCTGGAGGAGCGCGGCGACGTCGAGGCCGCCAGGGCCGCCGCCAGGACCGCCCTGGCGACAGGGCACCCCGAATACGCTTCGCAGGCCGCCTGCCACCTGGCCCAGGGGTTCGAGCGGGAAGGGCGGGCCGAGCAGGCCAGGGCCGCCTGGCAGGCCGTGCTGGGGGTCGGGGCGGCCGCGTACGTCCCGTTGGCCCACCTCGCGCTGGCCCGGCTGGCCGTGCGGGCGCTGGACCTGGAGGAGGCGGAGCGGGAGCTGCGGGCCGCGATGGCGGCCGGCGACGGCGAGGTCGCCGCGCGCGCCGCGCAGGAGCTGGCCGACCTGCTGATGGAGCACGGAGAGCCCGGGGCGGCGGCTGAGCTCCTCCTGGACGCCCTGGAGGCCGTGCCCGAGGAGGAGACGCCGGGGCTGCGGGTCCGGCTCGGCATCGCGCACCTGGAGCTGGCCTGCGCGGAGTTCGCGGAGACCGTGGAGGGAGGCGCGGACGCGCAGACGAGCGCGCTGGCCATCGAGCTGCTCGCCCGCACCCTGCCCCTGCGCGGGCGCGACGACGACGCGGGGCGGGTCTGGTCGTACGGGCTGGAGCACGCCGACGAGACGCTGGCCGCGGAGGTCAGGCTCCGCTACCAGCGCGACACCTGACGCCGCGAGGTCCGCAGCGAGCGCGACACCTGACGCCCGGGGCCGGTGCGCGTGACGCCCTGACCCATGCCACCGAGGCGCTCCTCCCGGGCATGCCCGCGGAATGGCGGAGGTGCTCCCGTCCCCTCCGCCTAGCGGTGGTCAGCCGCGGCGCATGATGGCCGCAGCGGCGGCCACGTTGATGACGACGATGGCCAGCCACGTGATGATCAGCCCCACCAGCCCGGCGTTGGCCACCCCGATGCCCGTCAGCGGGATGCCCAGGACCATCGAGCCCAGCGCGACCGGGATCATCGCCGCGCCCGGCGTGGACTTCTTGTGCGGCGGGGGCCCGTAGCGGTCGAGTTCGGCCCGCACCCGGGCGGCGATGGTGGCCTCGAGGCGCTCGGTGAACGAGTCGACGAGCGCCGCCTCGTAGTCGGGCCCGAGATCGCGGCGGGCGTCGAGTGTGGCCTGAAGGTCTTCCCTGATGGGACGCTGGTCCGGCATAAGGTCATCATCCATCCCGGAAGTGGTGTCGTCATCCGACCTGAGGGCTAGCGTGTCATCCTCCCCAGGTACGGTGCTTGCATGGAGGTGACGACCCCGCGCGGGCCCGCGCTCGTGGAGATCGACGAGGTGCCGGGGGCGCGGCTGCTGCTGGTCCTGACCCACGGTTCGGCCGGGGGAGTGGACGCTCCCGATCTGCTGGCCGTGCGCGACGCCGCCATGGGCGTGGGTGCCAGCGTGGCGCGGGTGACGCAGGCGTTCAGGATGGCGGGGGCGCGGGCGCCCGGCTCGCCGGCGAGGCAGGACGAGGCGTGGGAGATCGTGCTGTCCGAGCTGCGTGCGCGTTTGCCGGGGCTGCCCGTCGTGCAGGGCGGGCGGAGCAACGGGGCTCGGGTGGCGTGCCGTACGGCGAAGGCGGTCGGCGCGGCGGCGGTGGTGGCGCTGGCCTTTCCGCTGCACCCGCCGGGGAAGCCGGACCGCTCCCGGGCCGGGGAGCTACGCGGCGCCGGGGTGGACGTGCTGGTCGTGAACGGCGATCGTGACCCCTTCGGAGTGCCGGACGCCGCGGATGCCGCGCGCCTGGTGGTGCTGCCGGGAGAGGGCCATGATCTGAAAAAGGACCCCGCCCGGGTGGGCGAGGTCGTGGCGGAGTGGATCATCCGCTATGGCGGGCCGCCACGGCAGGGCAGCACCGGCCGGCGGCGCCGCCCGCGTGTGGATCAGGCCGCGCCCACCAGCGGATCGGGCCGATGAGGTGCGATGACGGTGCCGCTGGGCAGCAGCTCGCCGGTGTCCTCGAACAGGACGACGCCGTTGCAGAGCAGGCTCCACCCCTGCTCGGGGTGGCAGGCGAGGGTGCGTGCCGCCTCGCGGTCAGGCGCCTCGGCATCCGGACAGGCCGGGTCGTGCGGGCACATCGGCGTGCCTCCGATATCTCGTGGGATGCTCCCGTTCTGGAGGGGCGGGAGCCGGCTCGGGTTGTTGTCCTGGCAAGTGTGCGACCGTGTCACGCGTTTCGACATAGCCCGTTCGGGCTGTTACAGGAGGATCCCTGGTGCGTGTGACCTTCGACACAGCGTGCCTTATGCAGGATAACCGGCCAAGCGCGACACGCGCATCACGTTTGCAATCCCTTGAGAAGAGCGTCGAGCCCGCGCTCGAAGTCGATATCTGCTCTTTCATCCCGTCTGACCCATTCGTCGACGTCCGGGTCGGCCCAGCCTGACTGCTGCACCTCGACGGCGACGCTGCCGAAGACGAAGGCCCGCAGCGTGCGCACGGCCTCGGCGGCGTCCGGGAGGCCCGCGTCGGCGAGCTGCTCGGTCTGCTCCTTGACGGCGACCGCCGTCGCGCCTTTGGGCGGCTTGGTGAGGGCCAGGGCCAGCACGCCGGGATGCTCGCGCAGCGCCTCCCGGCTCGCCCGGCACCAGGCCCTGGCCGTCTCCTGCCAGGTGGAGCGCTGCTCGACGTGGATGGCGGTGACGTGCTCGGCCAGCGCGTCCATCAGCGCTTCCTTGCCCCGGGGCAGGTGGTGGTAGATGGCCATCGCCTCCACCTGCAGGGCGTCGCCCAGGCGGCGCATGGTGAGCCGGCGCAGGCCCTGACCGTCGGCGATGTGGAGCGCGGCCTCGATGATGCGCTCGCGGGAGAGGGGGACGGGTGGTCGCTTGGCGGGCATGGAGATCATCTTACTATGTAAAGGCGCTCGTTCCGGGCCGATTTCCGCACGTGTCGCGGGACGGCGTACGCTAAGCGTCGGAACGAATGACCACAGCGTGAAAGGGCCGAGTCGATGGCGTTTTTCCGTCCGCGGGTGAGCCGGGAGGCCGAGGTTCGCTTCCACGCGGACCAGGAGATCTCCAGGAGCTTCCCCGAGCTGCTCGAGAAGGCCCGTGAGGCCGAGCGGACGCTGCGCGAGCTGCAGGCCTCGGCGGCCGACGAGATCGAGCTGCTGGCCGCGGGCCGGGCCCTCGACCGGGCGCTGACCGACGCGCTGCGGGCCGCAGAGGCGGGGCAGCGGGCCACGTTCGGGGTGAAGGCCTACGACGACCGGATCGCGCGCCGCAAGGCCAAGGCGACCCCCGCGGGGGCCATGTGGACGGCCGAGGTCGAGCGCCTGCGCACGCTGCGCGAGGACAACCGCATGTGGGGCATCCCGCGGGTGCCGCGCCCGGTGCCCGCCACCGTCTGAGCGCCGGTCACCAGGCGTCCAGGAATCGAGAGCCCCGGCACGGGTGTGCCGGGGCTCCCTTGTCAGCTGGCCCAGTCGAGCAGCGGGCGGGTGTTGCTCGGGTGGCGCAGCTTGGACAGCGACTCCTTCTCCAGCTGGCGGATCCGCTCCCGGGTCAGCCCCAGGTGCCTGCCGATCTCGTCCAGCGTGTGCGGCTTGCCGTCCACCAGGCCGAAGCGCAGTGCCATGATCTTCGACTCGCGCGGTGAGAGGTTGTCGAGCACGCCGCGCAGCTGGTCGCCCAGCAGCTGGCGGTCGACGATCTCCGACGCCTCGGGGGAGTCGACGTCCTCGATGAGGTCGCCGATCGTGGTCTCGCCGTCCTCGCCGATCGTCGCGTTCAGCGAGATCGGCTGGCGGCTGGTGCGCAGCAGTTCCTCGATCTGGTCCGGGGTCTTGTCCAGCTCGACCGCCAGTTCCTCGGGGGTGGGCTCGCGTCCCAGGCGCTGGTGCATGTCACGCTCGATGCGCGACAGCTTGGACAACATCTCCAGCACGTGCACCGGCAGCCGGATCGTCCGCGCCGAGTCGGCGAAGCCGCGCTGGATGGCCTGCCTGATCCACCACATGGCGTACGTCGAGAACTTGAAGCCCTTGGTGTAGTCGAACTTCTCCACCGCCCTGATGAGCCCCAGGTTGCCTTCCTGGACCACGTCGAGCAGCGACATGCCGCGGTCGGTGTACTTCTTGGCCACCGACACGACCAGGCGCAGGTTGGCCTCCAGCATGTGGTCCTTGGCCTGCTTGCCGTCCTCGACGACCATGCGCAGGTCCTCCCGAGCGGCGGGCGGCAGGTCGGGCTGGGTCTCGAGCTTGTACTCGGCGTACAGGCCGGCCTCGATCCGCCTGGCCAGCTCGACCTCCTGCGCGGCGGTGAGCAGCGTGCGGCGGCCGATCGACTTCAGATAGGTGTGCACCGAGTCGCCCATGACCGACTGGGTGTCGTCGAGGTCGGCGGAGTCGCCGTCGTCCCCGGCGCTCAGCTCGATCTCCTCCGGCAGGTCCTCCTCGTGCTCCGGCTTGGGCTCCGGAGGGATGACGGCCTTCACGTCCGCTTGGGAAACGGTTTTTGCCTCGGCTGCCTTGCGGCCGGTAGTCTTGGCCCGCGAAGGCTTCTTGGGGGTGGCTGCCTTCTTCTGGGTGGTCTTTTGGGGGGTGGCGGTCGTGCTGAGAGACGGCTCGTTCTCGGCGGCCAGGCTCACGCCGGCCTCTGACAGCTCCCGCAATATCGTGCGGCCCTCAGAGGGGCTGATCCCGGCTTTGCCGAACGCGTCCCGCAGCTCCGCCAGAGATAGGTGACCCTGGGCTCGCCCTCGTTCGAGCAGCTGGTCGAGAGACACGGGCGGGGTCGCCAAGGCGGTTCTGGGCATGAGGACACCTCCTCCGTACGGAGTAGAAGCGATCAGGCAGGTTGTGGTGGGGCGGCTTCGTCGTCCGCACGGCGCACCAGTATCAATAACGCCAATCGCCGCCATTTGTTCCCCGTGCGGACGAATGTCATGAAAAAGGGGCGGATCGCCTCTTTCGGCGGACCACCCCTCGGCTCGCTCGCTAGTCGCCCACCTCGATCGAGACCTCGGGCATCGGCATGGGATCGGCGTCCTCCATGCGCTCGCCGGTCCAGTATTCGATGACCTGGCCGGGATCGGGGTTGACCTCGCGGGAGACGACGACGTCGTCGCCGGTGGGGTCGCCGGTGGGGTCGCCGGTGGGGTCGCCGGTGGGGTCGGACGTGGAGGTCTCTGGCCGGCCGGACGGCGACGCCTGCTCCACCACGGCCCTGGTCTCCTCGTCGACCTGCGAGAGCTTGCCCGCCGAGGCGGCCGCCGCGATGGAGGCGCCTCCGACCACGATCACGCCGACGACGGCGACGGATGCCCACATCTTGCGGGTCTGGTCCATGAAGGCTCCCTCCCTTTCTCCGGTTTGACGCAGCCGCAAGTCATCAGGTTCCTGCCCTCAACCGCACAAGGTCGGTCTTTCCGTTCGGCAACAGCGGCAGCCGGAGTTCCAGGCGCAGCTCGCGCGGGGCGGCATAGGGGGGAAGCCTATCGCGGCAGTATGCCGTTAATTGTGCAAGCGTGGGAGGTGTGTCGGGGTTGGCGGGAACGACGACGGCCGTGACCCGCTCACCCCATTCGGGGTCGGGCGTGCCGAACACGGCGGCGTCGGCCACCTCGGGATGCGTGCACAACACGGCGGTCACGGCGCCGGCCACGACCTTCTCGCCGCCGGTGTTGATGACGTCGTCGGCGCGGCCCAGCACGCGCAGGCGGCCCCCGGTCAGCTCGCCGAGGTCGGAGGTGACGAACCAGCCGTCCTCCAGCGGGGCCGGCCCGCCGAAACGGTAGCCCGAGAACAACACGGGGCCGGCGATCCTGATCAGGCCGTCGTCGCCGACCTTGAGATCTACATTGTAAAAGGGCTGGCCGTCGTACACGCAGCCGCCGCACGTCTCGCTCATCCCGTACGTCGTCACCAGCCGCGCCCCGAGATCCCTTGCCTGCTCCAGCAGCCCGGGCCGGGGCGCCGCGCCACCGAGCAGGATCGTGCGGAAGACCGACAGGTCCGCGCCCACCCCGACGAGCCGGTGCAGCTGGGTGGGCACCAGGGAGACGTGGTCGGCGCCGGAGGCGAGGACCGCGTGCGGGTCGAACGACGGGTGGATGATCGGCTCGCTCTCGGACAGCAGGGCGCGCACGAGCACCTGCAGCCCCGAGACGTGGGAGACGGGCAGGCAGCACAACCAGCGCTCGCCCTTGGAGGCCTCGACGCGGCGCAGGGAGGCCGCCGCCGAGCTGCGCAGGGCCGTGGCCGAGAGCAGCACCCCCTTGGGGGCGCCGGTGCTGCCGCTGGTGGCGATGACGACCGCCACGTCGCCCGGCACGCCTTCGCCGCCGGTCTGGAGTGCTCCGTTGACGTGGGTGGGGCGCAGGGCCGCCAGCGCAGCCTCGGAGTGGCCGGGTGGCAGGGGGAGGACGGCCGGGCCGTCGCCCGCGAGCGCGTCACGGATCGCCGCGAACAGGGCCGGTCCTGGAGGCTGCACAATGGCATGAAGCGGACGGTCCGGATGCGACGGGTTCCTCCACATGCTCGTAAGGTTAGTGGCGACAGGTCGGACAGATGTGCAGGGAGGGTCGTGACGCGTTCTCCCATGGCGCCCGAGCACCGTGACCACCACGGGGTTCATGTCTTCCGCATCCCGATGCGCACGCGTTTTCGCGGGCAGACCGTCAGGGAAGGGGTCCTGCTCCAGGGTCCCGCCGGCTGGGGCGAGTTCTCCCCGTTCCCCGAATACGGCCCGCGTGAGTGTGCCCGCTGGCTGGCGTGCGCCCGCGAGGCGGCCTTCGAGGGCTGGCCCGAGCCGGTGCGCGACAGCGTGCCCGTCAACACGACCGTGCCCGCCGTCGATCCCGCGCGGGCCCACGACATGGTGCGACGCTCCGGCTGCGGCACGGCGAAGGTGAAGGTGGCCGAGCGGGGCCAGACGTTCGATGACGACGTGGCCAGGGTGGAGGCCGTGCGCGACGCGCTCGGGCCGTCCGGCCGGCTGCGGGTCGACGTCAACGGCGCGTGGGAGGTCGGCGAGGCCGTGCAGCGGCTCAAGCGCCTCGACCGGTTCGGCCTGGAATACGCCGAGCAGCCGTGCGCCACCCTCGATGAGCTGGCCGCGGTGCGGCGGGCGTGCGACGTGCCGATCGCGGCCGACGAGTCGATCCGCAGGGCGGAGGACCCGCTGCGGGTCAAGGCGGCGGAGGCGGCCGACATCGCGGTGGTCAAGGTGCAGCCGCTGGGCGGGGTGCGCGCGGCGTTGCGGGTGGTGGAGGCGTGCGGGCTGCCCGCGGTGGTCTCCAGCGCCGTCGAGACGTCGGTGGGGCTGGCCGCGGGGCTGGCGCTGGCCGCGGCGCTGCCGTCCCTGCCGTACGCGTGCGGGCTGGGCACGATGCCGCTGCTGTCGGGTGACGTCGTGGACGACTCGCTGGTGCCGGTGGACGGGCGGCTGGCCGTACGGCGTCCGACGGTGAATTATCAGCATTTGTCGGCATATGAAATCGACTCTCCCCAGTGGCTGAGCCGGATGCAGGAGGCGTCACGTTGAACCCCGCTACCGCGCTGGCCACGGTGCTGGTCGACGAGCTGGTGCGCTGCGGCCTGACCGACGTCGTGCTGGCCCCCGGCTCCCGCTCCGCGCCCCTGGCGCTGGCGCTGCACGCCGAGTCGCGGGTGCGCCTGCACGTGCGGATCGACGAGCGCTCCGCGTCCTACCTGGCGCTGGGGCTGGCCAAGCGCTCCGAGCGCCCGGTGGCGCTGATCTGCTCCTCCGGCACGGCCGTCGCCAACTTCCACCCGGCCGTGATCGAGGCGAGCGAGGCGGGTGTGCCGCTGCTGGTGCTCACCGCCGACCGCCCGCCCGAGCTGCGGGGCACCGGCGCCAACCAGACGATCGACCAGATCAAGCTGTACGGCGACGCCACCCGCTGGTTCGCCGAGGTCGGCGTGCCGGAGGACCGGCCGGGGCAGGTGGCCTACTGGCGGTCGCTGGCCTGCCGCGCCTACCAGCGGGCGTCGGGCCCGGCCGCGCCAGGGCCCGTCCACCTCAACCTGGCCTTCAGGGAACCGCTGATCCCCGACGGTGACACCGCGTGGAGCGAGCCGCTCGACGGCGGCGCCAACGGCCCCTGGTCCCGGGCCAGGGTCGCGCCCCCGCCGGTCGCCCTGCACCTCCCGCCGACCAGGCGCGGCGTGCTCGTGGTCGGCGACGGAGCCGCCAACGTGCGCCGCTACGTCGCCGCGGCCGGCATGGCGGGCTGGCCGGTGCTGTCGGAGCCGAACGGCGGCGGACGCTACGGCGACCACGCCGTCTCCACCTACCACTACCTGCTGGGCACGCCGGAGTTCGCCGACACGCACCTGCCCGACGTGGTGGTGACGCTGGGCCGTCCCGGGTTGTCGCGGCCGCTGCTGTCGTGGTTGCGGCGCGCGGGGGAGCACATCGTCGTGGCGCCCGACCTCGACCGCTGGCCCGACCCCACCAGATCGGCCACCCAGGTGGCGCAGGCCGTGGAGATCCCGGTGGCCTCCGGCGACGACACGTGGCTGCACTCCTGGCGCCAGGCCGACGTCGCGGCCAGGACGGCGCTCGACGAGGTGCTCGACGAGTCGGGCACGAGCGAGCCCCGCCTGGCCAGAGACCTGGTCGACGCGCTGCCGAACGGAGCCCTGCTGTTCTGCGGGTCCTCGATGCCGATCCGCGATCTCGACCAGGCGATGCGCCCGCGGCGCGGCATCCGGCTGATGGCCAACCGGGGCGCCTCCGGCATCGACGGGCTGGTGTCGACGGCCATGGGGGCGGCGCTGGCGCACAACGGCCCGGCGTACGCGCTGATGGGCGACCTGTCGTTCCTGCACGATCAGAACGGTCTGATCCTCGGGCCCCGCGAGCCCCGGCCCGACGTGTGTTTCGTGGTCGTCAACAACGACGGCGGCGGCATCTTCTCGCTGCTGCCCCAGGCGGCGGTCCGCGACCCGTTCGAGCGGGTCTTCGGCACGCCGCACGGGGTGGACCTCGGTTATGTGGCGGCCGCGACGGGGACGCCGTACACGCTGGTGGGCGAGATCACCGAGCTGCCCAAGGCGCTGCGCGGCGAAGGGCCGCGCCTGGTCGAGGTGCGCACCGACCGCGAGGAGAACGTGCTCGTGCACGGCCGCCTGCGCGACGCCGCGCAGGCGGCCGTCCTGGCCCTGCTCGGGAGCTAGCCGCCCAGGGCGTCGAGCAGCCGGTTGAGCGGGCTGTCGAGCCCGTGGCGGTCGGCCAGGCGGATGAGCGCCTCGGGGTCGCGCGGCTTGGCGGGCAGGGTCAGGTCGGCGGCCGGCAGCGGCGCGCCGGAGGCCACCTCGACGACGGCGGGGGCGGCGCGCAGGTAGTCGCGGGCCGCGGCCAGGCGGGTGCGGCTGCCGGCGGGGAAACCGTCGGTGACGCCCGCGTCGAGGGCTTCGAGCAGGGCGTCGAGCGAGCCGAAGCGGGTGATGAGCGCCGCGGCGGTCTTGTCGCCGACGCCGGCGACGCCGGGCAGGCCGTCGCTGGGGTCGCCGCGCAGGGTCGCGAAGTCGGCGTAGGCACGCCCGGGGATGCCGTATTTGGCGGTGACGAACGCCTCGTCGACGATCTGCAGGTTGCGGATCCCGCGGGCGGTGTAGAGGACGCGTACGGGGCGCGCGTCGTCGACGAGCTGGAACAGGTCGCGGTCGCCGGTCACGATGTCGACGGCGCCCGCGGCCTGGTGGGTGAGCGTGCCGATCACGTCGTCGGCTTCGTAGCCCGGCGACTCCAGGCGGGCGATGCCGAGCGCGTCGAGTACCTCCTGGATGACCGCGATCTGCGGCACGAGCGCCTCGGGCACCTCCTCGGTGTCGCCGTGGGCGACCCTGTGCGCTTTGTACGTCGGGATCGCCGCCACCCGGAACGCGGGCCGCCAGTCGGCGTCCATGGTGGCCGCCATCGCGGTGGGGGAATGGCCGCGCACCAGGGTGGCGATCATGTCGATCAGGCCGCGTACGGCGTTGACGGGCGAGCCGTCGGGCCCCTTGACCGACTCGGGGACGCCGTAGAAGGCGCGGAAGTAGAGCGATGGGGTGTCCAGAAGCATGAGCACGCCTCTATCGTCGCACTCTGGCCGCTCACCCGGGCCGCTCCTCCTCGCGCGTGGGCACGCCGACGGCGAGCAGGCACGCGTCGTCCTCGGGGTTGGGGCCGCCGATGTCGGCCAGCAGGCGGTCGAGACCCGACTCCAGGTCGCGGACGGACACGTCGCGGGCGGCGGCCATGACCAGGTCGAGGCCGACGTCGATGTCGCGCGTGCGCCGCTCGACCAGCCCGTCGGTGAACATCAGCAGCAGGTCGCCGGGCAGCAGCCGGGTGGTCGCCGGCTCGTACGGGCCTGGCCAGCCGGCGCCGAGCAGCACACCGCGGGGCTGGGCGAGCCGGCTGGCCACGCCGTCGCGCACCAGGACGGGCGCCAGGTTGCCCGCCTGGCTCCAGGCGAGCACGCGCGTGCCGGGGTCGAGGTGGCCGACGATCGCGGTGGCGGTGGTGTCCTTCAGCTGGTGCATGACCAGCTCGTTGAGCCAGGCCAGCAGCCGGTGGGCGGGCCGGCCGGTCATGGCCAGGCCGACGAGGGCGTGGCGGAGCTGGGCCATGCGCGCGATGGCGGGCAGGCCGTGGCCGGAGACGTCGCCGACGGCCAGCAGCAGCCGGCCGTCGGGTGCGGGAGCGGCCTCGAACCAGTCGCCGCCCAGGTTGGCGGTCTTCTCCGCGGGCACGTAGCGCACGGCGATCCTGGCGTGCGGCAGGTCGAGGCGTCCGGCGGGACCGGGCAGGACGGCGTCGCGCATCGCGAGCATGACGTGGCGTTCCTCGGCGGCCTGCTCGCGGGCTTCGAGGAGCCGCCGGCGCGATTCGGAGACCATGCGTTCGGCGCGGCGGCGGCCGGTGATGTCCTGGATGACGCCGTGCATGCCCACGTGGCCGCCGGGCGTGGTCAGCGGTTCGAGGACGACCCGCAGGTCGCGCAGCTCGGCGGAGCCCGGTCCGCGGCGGATGCGGAACTCGGCCTGCACCGGCTCGACGCCGCGCACGACCGACCGCAGCAGGCGGTCGAGCGCGCCCATGTCGGCGGGCTCGACGAGCTGGGCCAGCTCGGGCAGCGGGATCGGGCCCAGGGCGGGATCACGTCCGAAGATCACGTAGACCTGGTCGGACCAGATGGTCTCGCCGGTGTGCGGGTGCCACTCCGCCCAGCCCATGTTGCCCAGCCGCTGGGCGTGCGCCAGTCGTACGGCCAGCAGCTCGGCGTCGCTCTCGTGCCCGAGCAGCCCGGCGGCGCCCATGACGTCGACCATGGGGTCTCACTCTCAAAGCGCAGTGGAACTGGACAATTGGCCTCACAGTACGTGAGCGACGCGGGGCGGAGTGTAGCGACGTCTTCCGGTGTCGTGAGAGCTTTTCGCGGATTTTAGGAGGTGCCGTCAGGAGTAGATTTGGGCCTGTGACGTCCTCAGATCTTTATCCCGTGTCCCGCCTTGCCGCCGTTCACGAGGCCACCGCCAAGGGCGGCCTCGACGCCCTGCTCCTCACTCCCGGTCCCGACCTGCGCTACGTCAGCGGCTACGACGCCAAGCCGCTGGAGCGGCTGACGTGCCTGGTGGTGCCCGCCTCCGGCGAGGCCTTCATGATGGTGCCCCGGCTGGAGGTGCCGGCCGCCGAGGCGTCGCCCGCCGCGCGGCTGGGGCTGGAGTTCGTGGCGTGGGACGAGACCGACGACCCTTACGCGGTCGTGGCCGCGCGCCTGGGCCGGGTGGCCAGGGTGGGCCTGGCCGACCGCATGTGGGCCATGTCGTCGCTGCGTTTCCGCGAGGTGTTGCCGGACGCCGAGCAGGTGCTCGCCGGGAGCGTGCTGCGGGAGCTGCGCATGCGCAAGTCGCCGGCCGAGGTGGCGGCGCTGCGCGAGGCGGGTCGGGCCATCGACTCGGTGCACCGGCAGGTGCCGGAGTTCCTGCGGGCCGGGCGCACCGAGCGGGAGGTGGGCCGCGAGATCGCCGAGGCGATCCTGGCCTCCGGGCACGCGACCGTCGACTTCGTGATCGTGGCCTCCGGCCCCAACGCCGCCAGCCCGCACCACGACGTCTCCGACCGGGTGATCGAGGCCGGGGAGCCGGTCGTGGTCGACATCGGCGGCCAGCTGCACAACGGCTACTGCTCCGACTCCACGCGCACCTACAGCGTGGGCGAGCCGCCCGCCGAGTTCGCCGCCTACTACGAGGTGCTGCGCCGGGCCCAGGACGCGGCCTGCGCGGCGGTGCGGCCGGGGGTGCGGTGCGAGTCGATCGACGCGGCGGCCCGCGACCTGATCGCCGGGGCGGGCTACGGCGACGCCTTCATCCACCGCACCGGCCACGGCATCGGCATCGAGACGCACGAGGAGCCCTACATCGTCGCCGGCAACGGCGAGGTGATGGAGCCAGGCTTCGCGTTCTCGGTCGAGCCGGGCATCTACCTGCAGGGGCGGCACGGCGCCAGGATCGAGGACATCGTGGTCTGCACCGAAAATGGCGGGGAACGGCTGAACACCACCCCGCGTGACCTGGTGATCGTCTGAACGCCCGTCCAGATTCCCGCGAATCGGTCGCCAGTCGTGACTCTACGACTCCTTTACGTGTGCTTAGGTATTCCTTTGACTTGTTGTGTGCCGGAGTGGAGTTGAAGGGTGTCAAGGTACGGCTGGTGTCATTCGGCGTTCGCGCCGGCGGTGAGCCTGATGGTCTCGATGCTGTTGCTGGTGTCGGGGGCGGTGGGCGCGCTGCTGACATTCGTGGGCGCGACGACGGCGCCGGCGGGCGCGGCGTTCGTGGTCACGCTCATCATCGCGGTGTTCCTCACCGCCGTTCTCCGGATCGTCAGGGCCGTGCCCGACATCCGGCGGGAGAGCGCCGCGACGGCGCGGGCGGTGGCGAACGTGCAGGCGGTGAAGCCCGGTGACGACACCTTGGTGGGGCGCCGGCTGCGCCTGTTCAGGGAGGCGGCCGAGGCGGGCAACGACTGCGAGGCGGTGCTGAGCGCCCGCTCCGCGCTCGACGACAGCGAGATGGCCAACAAGCACCATCTCGACCACGCGCTCATCTGGGCGTTGCCCGTCTTCGGGTTCATCGGCACCGCCCTGACCATGGCCGGCATGGTCACCTCGTTCTCCAACGCCCTCGACGACCAGGGCGACCCCAGCGTGCTGATCGACGCGCTGAAGCAGCACGTGCTGCCCGAGCTGGCCTCGGCGTTCGGCGTCACCCTGATCGCGCTGTTCCTGAGCGTGGTCGCGTTCGGTGCGATGGCCCTGGTCGAGCGGGCCGAGCGGGCCAGCGTGGTGGCCGCGGACGAGGTGTTCCTCATCTACATCGCGCGCCTGCCCGCCAAGCAGGCGGCTCCCGCCATGCACGGCCTCACCCAGGAGCTGGCCCAGTCCCGGCAGGAGATGGCCCAGACGAGGGGCAGGACCGAAGAGCTGGTCAAGGGCCTCGACGCGCTGCGCACCGCCGTCGAGCGGATGAGCGCGGCCGAGACCCGTCCGCAGAAGTACACCCTGGTGAGGGAGCCGTGAGGAAGCGGCCCTCCACCTCGTTCGCGCCGCCGCTCGACCTGCGCTTCATCGACCTGTTCATGGCCATCGTGCTGGCGCTGTCGTTCATCGCGATCATGCTGACCGTCGTGGCGCGGATGTTGCCGACGGAGGACGCCACGCCGCCCCAGCGGCAGCAGAAGACCGTGGCCCAGCTCGAACGCGAGCTCGACGCGGCCGTGGCGGCCCAGCGCAAGGCCGAGGCGGAGCTGCGCACCACGCAGCAGCAGATCGCCGACCAGACCGCCTTCGCCCTGCCCTGGTGGCTCATCGGGTTCTGCGCGCTGCTCGGCGTGCTCGCCGTGTTCATGAACTGGCGGCTCCGGCTGTGGAGCAAGGGGAGCCTGCCCCGGCTGCGCACCTGGTTGCTGGTGACCGTGGTGATCGCCGTGGTCACGGTGGTGATCAGGGAGCTGAGCGACCGCGACGGCTACCTGCTGCTCGCCGAGATCCCCTGGTGGGCGGCCGACGCCCTCTGCCTCGGGCTGCTGCTGGTCGCGTACGTGCTGATCACCGGCATCCGCGACAGCCAGGCCAAGCTCAGCGAGATCCGGGCCCGGCCGGTGGGCGGCGCCGCCCCCGGCGAGGAGCGCCGGCGCGTGCCGTCCGCCCGCTGACCGGGCGGGTGTGGCACAGTCGCTGCCATGTTCACTGAGGTCACGTACGCCACCTGCGCCGGTTCTCCGCGCAGGAACGAGGACCTGGTGATCGCCGGGCCGTCGTGGATCGTCGTGCTCGACGGGGCCACCGCGGCGGCCGGGGTGGACAGCGGGTGCGCGCACGACGTCCCGTGGCTCGTGGCGCGGCTCGGGGGAGCGCTGGCGGCGCGGCTGGCCACCGGCCAGGGCGATCCGCTGGCCGCGATCCTGGAGTCCTCCATCGAGGAGCTGGCGGCGGCCCACGGCGGCGGCTGCGACCTGGGCAACCCCGACTCGCCGTCGTCGACGGTGGCGATGGTGCGGGCGGATCGCGGGCGGGTCGACTACCTCGTGCTGGGGGATTCGCCGGTCGTGTGCTCCCTGGCCGACGGCGGGGTCCTGGCGGTGGTCGACGACCGGCTGGAGCGGTTGCCGGGCGGGCGGCCGTACTCGCTGGAGCTGGTGCGGCGGATGCGCAACGTGCCCGGCGGCTTCTGGGTGGCGGGCGCGCGCCCCGAGGCGGCCTGGGAGAGCGTGTGCGGGGCGGTGGCCGCCACCGGGGTGGCGGTGCTCACCGACGGGGTGGCGAGACTCGTCGACTGGTACGGATGGAGCTGGGCGGACGTGCTTGCGGCGCTGGCCGGCCAGGGGCCCGCCGCGCTGATCGCGGCCGTGCGGGAGCTGGAGTCGGCCCGCGGGCCGGTGTCGGGCAAGCCGCACGACGACGCCACCGTGGCCTGGGGACGAGTGGACGGTTAGACCTGCCCGGGCCTCCGCCCAGGGCGCCCCGGGGGTCAGCCGGCGTCCGCTGCCGGGCGTGGGGCCGGCCAGGGGAGTGTCGCCCGCGGTCATCGGAGCGGGCTGGTCGGCCACGCTGCTCAGCTCGCCAGGATGCCGGCGTGCATGGTCAGGGCGTGGGTGTGGCGCGAGAGGGACGCCGTGCCGACGCTGGAGCGCTACCTCGACAACGCCGACAGCCGCGGCTCGTGCTTCGTCGACCTGTCGCACTGGATCTACACCGCCGACCGCCGGGCCAGGGCGCACCTGGAGGACCTGCGGGACGTCGGCAGGCTGGTCCAGCGCTACCTGCATCTGCTCGGCGACGTCACCTCCTACCGCAAGGACGTGAGCTGGGGCGACCTGAACGTGTTGTCGCTCGGCGTCAGCGGCACCGAGGTGAGGGAGGCGATGGCCGGGCTGGCGCGTGAGGCCGCGGGCCTCATCGAGCCGGTACGGGAGCGCAGCCCGCGCACCGCCACCTACCTGCGAAGACAGATCGGCTGCACCGCCGGCGTCAACGGAGTTTCGGACTTCGACCGGACAGCGTAAAAGACTTGTCGGATTCCTTGACAGGCGAGCTTGACTCTGGCCAGGCAGTATCGGCGAATAAGGGTGTTATGGGCAACAAACCGTGACATTTTGTTTCTTGTAAAAGCTCGCGGCTTGAGTGGAAAATGTGGCGTTGCTAGGGTGTCTCGATGCCAGGCATGTGGATCGACCTCCTCAACGCGCCTTGACAGGTACCACTGACCACGGCACCACAGGGGCGGGGTTGTGCATGAGCGGGAGAGGTACAGGCGGTGCTGGATGGAATTCGGTCACACTGACCGTTGGCGGCTTCCCACGGCGATCAAGATCCTGATCGCCGGGGGCTTCGGCGCGGGAAAGACCACCATGGTCGGAGCCGTGTCCGAGACCCGGCCCCTGCGCACGGAAGAGGCGCTCACCCATATCGGGGCGCACATCGACGACCTCGCGGGTGTCGAGCGCAAGCTCACCACCACCGTGGCCATGGACTTCGGCCGCATCACGATCCGCAACGACTACATGCTCTACCTGTTCGGCACCCCCGGCCAGGAACGGTTCTGGTTCGTCTGGGACGAGCTGGCCGTGGGCGCGCTCGGCGCCGTGGTGCTGGCCGACACCCGCCGCCTCGACGACTGTTTCCCCTCCGTCGACTATTTCGAGAAGCGCGAGCAGCCGTTCATCGTGGCGCTCAACTGCTTCGACGGCAGCAGGCCCTTCACCGTCGGAGAGGTGCGCTCGGCGATCGGCCTGGAGCCGGACATCCCCATCGTGCTCTGCGACGCCCGCAAGCGCGACTCCGGCAGGGAGGTGCTCATCACGCTGATGGAGCACGCGATCCGCAGGGGCGTCTCCCCGGTCGGGACCATGTCGTGACCATGACCGGCTACCTTTGACCGGTGGAGGAAATCGACCGCCGGATCGTCACGCTGCTGGCCCGCGACGGCCGCATGAGCTTCACCGATCTGGCCAGGGAGACCGGGCTCTCGGTCTCGGCCGTGCACCAGCGCGTACGCAGGCTCGAGAAACGAGGAGTCGTCCGCGGATACGCCGCGATCATCGACCACGACGCCGTCGGGCTGCCGATGACCGCGTTCGTGTCGATCAAGCCGATCGACCCCGCCGCCCCCGACGACGCCCCGGATCGGCTGGCGCACCTGACGGCCATCGAGGCCTGCCACAGCGTGGCGGGTGACGAAAGCTACATCCTGAAGGTCCGCGTGGCCTCGCCGGTGGCGCTCGAAGACCTGCTGCAGCAGATCCGGGCCTCGGCCAACGTCTCGACCCGGACCACGGTCGTGCTGAGCACCCCCTACGAGCACCGCGCCCCCGAGCTGGCCGGCGAAGCCGCCGCGGAACGCACCGGCTGACCCCGTCCCGCCGGAGGTCGCGTGAGGCCCTCGCCGGCGAGGCACGCCAGGGGAGCCGGAGATCGGCGCCTTCCGGGGGAGCGTGGCCGATGATGTGGACGTGTCCCTGTCAGGGGAGACGCCGCGGACGTGGCGGGAAATGCGAGGCGGGCGATGGGGGAGTCCGAATGGCGTGGCCCGGCCGTCGCCGCGCTGCTCGCCGTCCAGGCGGCGGTGCTGGCCGCGATCTTCCAAGCGCCCCCCGGCAGCACCCTGGCGGGGTGGTACGCGATCACGTGGGCGTTGTTCGGGGCCGCGGTGTGGGTGTCGCGCGGCGTGCCGGGACCGGCGGCGGGAGGGCTGGTGCTGGCGGGCGGCCTGGCCGTGATCGCCACCGGGCTGCTCGGGCCTCCGGCGACCAGCACCGACTCCTTCCGCTACGCCTGGGACGGCCGCGTCCAGTCGGCCGGCATCTCGCCCTACGACCACGCCCCGGCCGACCCCGCTCTGGCCTCGCTCCGGGACCCGTGGCTGTTCCCCCGCTGCTCGGAGGGGCACTTCTACCCGATCGAAGGGGGCGCGTGCACGAGGATCAACAGGCCGTCCGCGCACACCATCTACCCGCCGCTGGCGGAGGCGTACTTCACGGTGGTGGACCGGCTGTCGCCCGGCGACGCCCGGCACAAGCCGTTCCAGGTCGCCGGTGCGCTGCTGGCCGCGGGCACGCTGCTGGTCCTGCTGCGCGGGAGCGATGCCCGGCGGGCCGCGTACTGGGCGTGGTGCCCGGCCGTTCCCATGGAGGCGGTGAACAACGCCCACGTCGACATGCTCGCCGTCGCCGCCGTGGTGCTCGCCCTCGGCGGGCGGGCGGGACCTTCCTCGCGGGGGGTGCTGCTCGGCGGGGCGATCGCGGTCAAGCTGGTGCCCGCCGTGGTGCTGCCCGGTGCACTGTCCGGGGCGCTGTCGGGCGGCCGGGCGGCACGGCGGGCCGCGGGGACGACGGCGCTCGCCGTTCTCGTCGTGGCCGCCGCCTACCTGCCCTACGTCCTGGTGTCGCGGGGTTCGGTGCTGGGCTACCTGTCCGGGTACGTGGCCGAGGAGGGTTACGGCGAGGCCGGGGCGCGTGACCGCTACGGGCTGCTGCGGCTGGTGCTTCCCGACTCCTGGGCCGTGCCCGCCGTCCTCCTCGTCATGGCGGCGGTGACGTTCCACGTCGTCAGGCGCGGCGACCCGGACCGGCCGTGGCGGGGTGCGCTGGTGGTCACCGGCACGGCGTTCCTGCTGCTGACCCCCGGATATCCGTGGTACGCGCTGCTGATCGTCGCCCTGGTGGCCCTGGACGGCCGCTGGGAGTGGCTCGGCGTCCCCCTGGCGGGCGCGGTGGCCTACCTCGCCCCGGCGGCGGGCACGCCCGCCTACGCCGCCGCCGGCGCGGCGGTCCTGGCGGGCGCCGTTCTCCGCAGGGCGGGCACGGCCCGGGTGGGCGCCGCCCACGGCCTTCAGTAGCGGGCGCCCGGGCTCCGCCGTGTGTCGTGTGGTGGCCGTGCACGCAGTGTTCGCTCTGGATGACCGGGCGCAGGACGTGACTGCTCCGCTCCCTGATGAGAGCGGCGTCTCGCCCCGCTCGCGCGGGCGGCGGCGAACCGGGTACCCGCCACGTGACGGATCGCTGATAATCCGAGAGTCGCAGTGAACGGGACAGAGTGATGGGAGTGCCGCATCAGGCGTGCTAATGTCATCGTTTGTCGTAACAACAAGCAGAATGGCCCGGAGTGTCCCATTAACCACATTAATGGTCAGACGGTAACGCGTCAAACGGAACGCGCCAGAGAGCAGGCGTACGTCACCCGCCTCTATGACCGTCTCGACGAGCTGCGCGAGCGCACCCAGCGACAGCTGAAGGAGGTGCTGGCCAGCGGCGCCGTCGGCACGATGCAGAACAGATCGGAGCGCGACACGTTCGCCGAGATGTACGCGGTGAGGCTCGCCCGGCTCTGGGCGGTCGAGCGCGGCCTGGTCTTCGGCCGGCTCGACCACGCCGAGGAGGGCCGCCTCTACATCGGCAAGCTCGGCCTCACCGACGACGAGCAGCAGCGCCTGCTGATCGACTGGCGGGCGCCTGTCGCGCAGCCGTTCTACCGCGCCACACCCGCCGCCCCGATGGGCGTGACCAGGCGTCGCCACCTGCAGACCAAGGGCCGCGCGGTGGTCGGCGTCGACGACGACCTGCTCGACCTCGACTCGCTCACCGACGACGACCGCGCCACGCTCAACGGCGAGGCGGCCCTGCTGGCCGCGCTGGACGAGCGGCGCACGGGCCGCATGCGCGACATCGTGGCCACCATCCAGTCCGAGCAGGACCGCGTCATCCGCGGCGACCTGAACGGGGTCCTGGTCGTGCAGGGCGGCCCCGGAACCGGCAAGACCGTCGTGGCCCTGCACCGCGCCGCGTACCTGCTCTACACGCACAGGGAGCGGCTGGAGCGCAGGGGCGTGCTCATCCTCGGGCCCAACCTCACGTTCCTGCGCTACATCGAGCAGGTCCTGCCCTCGCTCGGCGAGAACGACGTGCTGCTGTCCACGGTCGGCGAGCTCTATCCCGGCGTCACCGCCACCGCCCGCGAGCGGGCCGAGGTGGCGGCGCTGAAGGGGGACGCGCGGATGGCCGCGGTGATCGCCAAGGCCGTACGCGACCGGCAGCGGGTGCCGCGCAAGCCCGTCGAGCTCACCCTCGGCCGCCTCACCCTCACCATCGACCGCGCCATGCTCGACGCGGCCAGGAACAAGGCGACCCGCTCGCGCCGCCCGCACAACCAGGCCCGCGCGGTGTTCGTCAGGTCGCTGCTCAACGCGCTGGCCCGGCAGCAGGCCCGCAAGATCGGCAAGGGGCTCGTCGACGAGGACGACCTGGCCGACATGCGCGAGGAACTGCGGACCGAGCCGGTCGTCAAGTCCGCGCTCAACCGGCTGTGGCCGTACCTCACCCCGCAGCGCCTCCTGCTCGGCCTGTACGGCTCGCCCGAGCGCCTGGAGTACGCGGCCTCGTCCCTCACCCCCGGCGAGCGCGCGCTGCTGCGCCGGGACGGCGGCGCGTGGACCGAGTCCGACGTGCCGCTGCTCGACGAGGCGGCCGACCTGCTCGGCGACATCGACGAGCAGGTGCTGCGCGCCAGCGCCATGCAGGCGGAGGAGGAACTGGCCGCCGCCAGGCAGGCCGAGGAGAGCGAGCGCGAGGCCGAGCTCGCCTACGCCCGCGAGGTCCTGGAGCTGACGGGCCTGTCCGACGTCATGGAGGCCGAGCGCCTCGCCGAACGCCAGCGTGGCGACGGCCCCCACCTCACCACCGCCGAGCGCGCCGCCGCCGACCGCACCTGGGCCTACGGGCACGTGATCGTGGACGAGGCGCAGGAGCTGTCGCCGATGGCCTGGCGGGCCGTCATGCGGCGCTGCCCCACGCGTTCGATGACGATCGTCGGCGACATCGCGCAGACCGGCTCGGTGGCCGGCGCGCGCTCCTGGGCGGAGGTGCTCGACCCGTACGTGGCCGGGCGCTGGCGCCAGGAGCGGCTGACCGTCAACTACCGCACGCCGGTGGAGCTGATGGCGGTCGCGGCGCGCGTCCTGGCCACCGTCGATCCCGCGCTCGAGGCCCCGGTGTCCGTCCGCGAGCTGGGCGTGCAACCCTGGTCGGCGCCGCTCTCCGCGCTGGCCGAGCTGGTCAAGGGGGAGGTGGGCGAGGGCGGCAAGGTCGCCGTGGTGGTGCCCGACAGGTTGCTCGCCACGCTCGGCGCCGAGGTCGCCGCGGCCGTGGCAGGCACCGTGGTGGTGACGCCGGGGGCCGGCCGGGCGAAGGGCGCGGAGGCGCTCGACGCGCCGGTGGCCGTGATGGGAGTGACGGACGCGAAAGGGCTGGAGTTCGACTCGGTCATCGTGGCCGAGCCTGACCTCATCGCCGCCCAGTCGCCACGAGGGCCGAGCGACCTGTATGTTGCTCTCACCCGTGCCACGCAACGGCTCGGCGTCGTGCACGAGCAGCCGCTCTCCGAGGCGCTGAGGGGCTTGCCGGGCCGCTCGCAGGCGCCCGCAAAGGGGCTTTGATCCGCTTTACCGCGGGCCGCCGATCATGTACCACCTGCGAAAACTTGATGTCTCTGCTGATCGGGACACGGTTGACATCTGAGGTGGAGTCGGTAGTTTGCTGCGCAGTCCAGCACGGGACTTGGCCGGTTGGCCGTCTCTGACATCGCCGGATCCTGCGTCCGTGACGGAGTGTGACTTCGTCCACACAGCCAGGTGCAGGGCCGTCGGTCCGTCGAGTCGGGGCACCCCAACCGGGCGGGGGGTTGGACCCGGGACGGGCCCGGGAGCCCAGTAGACAACGGAATTCCGCGCTCGCCGCCGACGAGACGGGTCCGGTCCGAAGGGTTTCCGGGCCCTCTTCCCGTTCTCGTGCGCAGGACCGCCGTGCGCCGGGTGGTCCCGTCACCCGCGGGATCACCCTGCCGCGACCGCCCGCCTTTTTTCGATCTCCCCGCGCCGCGCTGCATGAAGTGGGGCCGTGGGACGGTAGCGTTTTCGCAAGCAGGCGTGCGATGACGGCGGAGGAGACCCCGGAGTGGTTCAGGACAGAACGAGCCTACCGCCCACACCCGGGCGCGACTCGACCCCTGGCGGTGGTCACGCCCCTGCCGCCGGCGAGCCGCGGCGCGTGCTGGCGGCCAGGGTCGCGGCGGCCGTGGCCGGCGGGCTGGCGCTGTTCGCCGCCTTCCCCCCGCTCGACTGGTGGTGGCTGGCCCCGCTGGGCATCGCCCTGATCGTCGCCTCCCTCCACGGCACCCGCCCCAGAAGGGCCGCCTGGCTCGGCTACGTGGGCGCCGCGGCGTTCCTGTTCCCCGGCGTGGCGTGGGTGCGCACGATCGGCGACGACGTCTGGCTCATGCTCGTCGGCGCGGAGAGCGTCTTCTACGCCGCCATGGCCGCCGCGGCGGCGCTCGTGTTCCGCCTGCCCGGCTGGCCGGTGTGGTTCGGCGGCCTGTGGGTGGCCATGGAGTGGTTGCGCGGCCTGGTGCCCTTCGGCGGGTTCCCGTGGGCGCGGGTGGGTTTCAGCCAGGGGGAGTCGCTGTTCACGACCTACGCGGCGCTGGGCGGCGTGCCGCTGGTGTCGTTCGCCGTCGTGTTGTGCGGCGCCCTGCTGGCCCGCGCCTTCCTGTCGCGTGGCGGGCACGCGCTCTGGCGCAGGGCGGCTCCCGTGGCGCTGGCCCTGGCCGTGCCCGTGCTGAGCCTGGCCGTGCCGAGGCCGGGCGACGAGGGCCGTACGGTCAACATCGGCATCGTGCAGGGCAACGTGCCCGGCCGGGGAATGAACGTGCTCGGCGACGAGCCCGCCGTCGTCCTGCGCAACCACGCGAACGAGACCAAGCGCCTGGCCCAGGCCGTACGCGAGGGCAAGCTCCCCAAGCCCGACCTGGTCGTCCTGCCGGAGAACTCCACCGACATCGACCCCTACCGCGACCAGTTCGCCCGGGAGACGATCCACGACTCCGTCCGGGACGTCGGGGTTCCCACGCTCGTCGGCGCGGTCGTGGCGATCGGCGACGAGCACCGCGCCACCCGCAGCCTCGTGTGGGACCCGGTGACCGGAGCGGGCGACTATTACGACAAGCAGCACCTGGTGCCGTTCGGGGAGTTCACGCCGCTCAAGGAGATCGTGCTGGCCCTGTGGGAACGGGCCGGCCTGGTGGGCCGCCAGTCGGTGCCGGGCGACAAGCCGGGCGACCTGAGGATGGGGCCGGTGACGATCGGCGCGGTCAACTGTTACGAGGTGGCCTACGACGGCACCGTGCGCGAGACGGTGCGTGCCGGGGGCACCCCCCTCGTGGTGCAGACCAACAACGCCAGCTACGCCCTGTCCAACCTGCCGCCGCAGCAGCTGGCGATGTCGAAGCTGCGGGCGGTGGAGCACAACAGGGCCGTCGTGACCGCGGCCACCACAGGGATCTCCGCGTTTGTCACGCCTGACGGTAAGGTCTCCTGGCAGACCCGCGAGCTGGTCGCGGACATGAACGTGGTCAAGGTGCCCGTACGCACTGAGAAAACGCTTGCAACCAGGGTGGGGGCGTTTCCTGAGTGGGCATTGATGGTGATGGGAGCGGCGGCGGCCGGAGTCGCCGCGTGGCGTGGCGGGCGGCGAGAAGACCGGATGAGGAACGACTGACATGGAGAGTCTCGGCCGGGTGCTCGTCGTCGTGCCGACATACAACGAGCGCGACAACCTTCCCAAGATCGTCGAACGGCTGCGGGCCGCCGTGCCGACGGCCCACGTGCTCGTGGCCGACGACAACAGCCCCGACGGCACCGGTGAGATCGCCGACGGGCTGGCCGCGGGCGACGACCACGTGCACGTCCTGCACCGGCCCGGCAAGCAGGGCCTCGGCGCCGCGTACATCGCCGGGTTCCGCTGGGGCCTGGACGAAGGCTACGACGTGCTGGTCGAGATGGACGCCGACGGCTCGCACCAGCCGGAGGAGCTGCCCAAGCTGCTGGAGGCGCTGGCCGACGGGGCCGACCTGGCGATCGGCTCCCGCTACGTGCCCGGCGGCAAGGTGGTCAACTGGCCGCACCGGCGCGAGATGTTGTCCAAGGGCGCCAACATCTACACGCGGGTCATGCTCGGCCTGCCCGTGCGCGACGCGACCGCCGGGTTCCGCGCCTACCGCTCGGCCACGCTGGACAAGGTGGGGCTGGCGGGGGTGGAGTCGCAGGGCTACTGCTTCCAGGTCGACCTGACGCTGCGCACGTCACGGCACGGGTTGCGGGTGGTCGAGGTGCCGATCACGTTCGTGGAGCGTACGGTCGGCAAGAGCAAGATGAGCGGCAAGGTCATGTCCGAGGCGTTGTGGCGCATCGGGCTGTGGGGTGTCACGGGCCTGCCCGGACGTCTGCGCGGCAGGCGAGGCCGCGGCTAGGGCGAGGATCACCGATCTCGGACGCGGCGGAACGGTTCGGCGGCGCCGCGCGTTGTTCCTGCTGTACGCGCGTGTGGAATCGAGGAAACGATGCGGCTCCTGCTCTTCCTGCCCTTCCTGCTCTTCCCCGTCCTGGAGATCTGGCTGATGTTCCAGGTCGGGGCCGCGATCGGCGGGCCGGCGACCGTGGCCCTGCTCATCGCCGGCAGCCTGCTCGGGGCCTGGCTGATGCGCCGCGAGGGACGCAGGGCCTGGCGTGTCCTTCAGGAGTCGATGCAGACCGGGCGCATGCCCGAGCGCGAGCTGGCCGACAGCGGCCTGGTCCTGGTGGGCGGCGGGCTGCTGCTGGTGCCGGGCTTCGTCACCGACGTCCTCGGGCTGGCGTGCGTCCTGCCGGTGACCCGGCCGCTGATGCGCCGCCTGGGCTCGTCGTTCGTCGAACGCAGGGTGAAGCGCATGGCCGCCGCCTCCCCCTACGCCGGCATGTTCCCGCCGGGTGGCGACTTCCCCGGCACCGCCTCTCCCGATGAGGGCGCGCCGAAGGGCGCCCGGGTGGTGCACGGCGAGGTGATCCGGGAAGACCGCGAATCCTGACGTTCCCGCACGAGAAAACCCCCGGGCGCCGCCCGGGGGTTTCACCGTGAGAGGAGATCAGGCGCTCTTACGACGCTGGGCTCGCAGCACGGCGAGCCGCTCGTTGAGCACCTCCTCGAGATCTTCGATGGAACGCCGCTCCAGGAGCATGTCCCAGTGTGTCCGCGGCGGTTTGGTCTTCTTGGATTCCGGCTGCTCGCCGTCCACGCGGACGGCGGTCGCACCGCACATGCGGCACTCCCACGTCGCGGGGATCTCAGCCTCGGCGGCAAGCGGAACCTCGAAGCGATGCCCCTTAGGACAGGTGTAGGACACCTCCTGGCGTGGGGCCAGATCCGTGTTACGGTCGTTCTCGTAGCTGGTTGCCCCGAGCCGGGTGCCACGAAGCGCGCGCTCGCCCATGTTTAAATGCCTCCTACAGGGCCCCCATGCGTGGGGGGTCTGTCTCCCACGGTGTCTAACGCTTGGTACCGTGATGGGATTCCCACCCGCGGGGTGATCCAATCGCGCTTGGGGCCTCGGTTCTTGCTGCGAGGCCCGGCCGGCGGTCTCCCGGCCGGGGGATCGGGGGTTCCGGGCCAGCTCAGCGCGTACGCACCGCCTTCTCAGCCGGTTGATCGGCCCGTGGCCGTTTCCCGCGACGCCCGCTCACGATCGCCGCCGCGAACCACAGCGCGCCGGCCATGATGAGGGCGCCGTGCGCGATGCGCAGCGGATACGGCCCGAAGAACTGCGGGATGAACAGCACGAATCCGAGTGCCGGCACCGTCCCGCTCCACTTGGGCAGTGTTCCTGACCGCCAGACGGACACCGCGGCCATCACCGTGCCGGCGGCGAGCAGGACGAGCCCGGCCGCGAACATGGTGACGGGGACGGCCCCGAACCTGAACTCCGCCGCCAGCTCCGTCAGCGCGGGCGCCTGGTCGCGCAGGGAGCGCCGGGCGATCACGTGGAGCCCGAACGTCTCCGCGCCGTAGTAGGGGAGTGTCAGGCCCGCGCCTGCCCAGGTCGCCGCCGCGGCCCTTAGCGACAGCCGGTCGCCGAGCACCTGGTGCAGCCCGAGCACCGCCAGGCCGAGCAGGACGAACCCGATCATCGCGGCGGAATGCCCGGCGACCCAGGCGGAGGAGGCCATGGCCGCGGCATCGTCGCCCGAGGGACGGATCGCGGGATAGAGGAAGAAGAGGATCCCTGCCGCGGCGAACGCCGCGGCGACCGGTTTGGTGGACATCGGTGCTCCTTGAAATGTGCTCCGCTCTTGTATGAGAGCAATGCTCTCCATATGCGAGGCTCATGTCAAGAGCACTGCTCTCGATTGAGGTCGGCTACCTTCTGCCGCGCCGGGTCACCAGCGGCACCAGCGTCCTGTCGCCCAGCCGGGTCATCGCCGCCAGCGGCCTGACGGCGGCGCCGACCAGCAGTGCCAGGCCCGGCCTGCCGGACGCGCGGGCCATGCCGGGGCCCAGCGCGCCCATCAGCGCGGTCAAGGCGGGCAGCGGCCGGACGAACAGGGTGATGTCGCTGACCAGCCCGTCGTCGTCCACCTCGACGACGGCGGCCTCGTGGATCTCCAGGCTTGCCAGGCGGGCGGTCGCGGTCAGCGCGCGGGTCCGGTCGTCGCCGATGTCGCTGTGGTAGCGCATGCCGGACAGGACGCTCAGCACGACGGAGAACAGCTCGCCCACCTGGTCCTTGCCCTCGAAGGTGACTTCGGCGCTGAGTGGGGAGTGCAGGGTCACGTCGGCGGCGAGCGTGGTCATGAGCGCGTCGAGGTCGTGTGCCTCGCCGGCCCGGCGGTAGGCCGCGGCTGGTGAGTCCTGAATATGAACTGTCATGAGTACATTTTATCAACCCACTATCCTGGGTCCATGAACAGGTTCGGTGAGATGCACTGCTCCATCGCCCAGGCCGTCGGGGTGGTCGGCGAGCCGTGGACGCCGCTGATCCTGCGCGACCTGTTCCTCGGGCTGCGCAGGTTCGACGATCTGGCGGAGGATCTGGGAATCTCCCGCAACCTCCTGGCCGGCCGCCTGGAGCGCCTGGTGGCGGCGGGGGTGGTGGAGAAGCGGCCCTACCAGGAGCGGCCGCTGCGCCACGAGTACGTCCTCACGGAGGCGGGCCGCGACATCGTGCCCGCCCTGACGACCCTGATGGCCTGGGGCGATCGCTGGTCCACCCCGCCGGGCGGCCCGCCCGCGCTGCTGGTGCACTCCTGTGGCGAGCGTTTCACTCCCGTGGTCACCTGCCCGCACTGCGGCGGGGAGGTCACCGCCGGCACGGTGACGGCCGTGCCCGGCCCTGGAGCGTCCCAGGGGCCGGGCACGATGCTCGTCGGCATCCGGATTGCCGACGGCGCCGGAGGGGGCGCCGGCTGAGCGCTCAGATGCGCTCGGGAACCTCGTTGCCCGCGGCGCGAATGGCCTTGGGCAGGTTGGTCAGGGCCAGGAGCACGAAACCGAGCACGAAAAAGATGATCATGGAGACGATGGCGATGCGGTAACTGTTGGTGAGCTGCAGCGCCACCGTCACCGTCAGCGAGCCGATGAACGCCGAGCCCTTGTCGCTGATCTGCAGCAGGCTGAAGTATTCGGCCTCGCGCCCCTTCGGGATCACCTGCGAGAACAACGAGCGCGACAGCGCCTGGGTGCCGCCGAGCACGATCGCGATCGCGAACGCCATCAGGTAGAACTGCAGGGCCTGCCTCTCACCGACGAACATGGCCACCACCACGATCGCGGTCCACACCACCAGACTGGCCAGCACCGTGCGCTTGGTGCCGAAGACGCCAGCCAGCCTCCCGAGCAGCAGCGCGCCGAAGAACGCCACGAACTGCACCATCAGGATCGCGCTGATCTGCACGGTCTTGTCCAGCTTGAGAGCCTCGGAGGCGAAGGCCGCGCTGTTGCCGATGACCGTCTGCACGCCGTCGTTGTAGACGAGGTAGGCCACCAGGAACAGCAGCGTCAGCGGGTAGCGGCGCAGCTCGGCCAGCGTGCGGCCGAGCTGGCGGAAGCTGCCTCCGGCCGAGCGCAGCGCCGTGGTCTCGTGCGCGGGCACCGGCCGGTTGCGCAGCCGCAGCAGCGGGACGACGGTGAAGATGGCCCACCACAGCCCCGCCGACATCATGCTGATGCGCACCGCCATGCCCTCGGCCAGCCCCAGGCTCTCGTGCTGGAGGTAGAGCACCAGGTTGAGGGCCAGCAGCAGGCCCCCGCCGAGATAGCCGACGGCCCAGCCGCGCGAGGAGACCGTGTCGCGTTCGGCCGGGGTGGAGATCTGCGGCAGGAACGAGTCGTAGACCACGACCGAGGATCCGTAGGCCAGGTTGGCCACGACGAACAGCACGCCGCCGAGCATGTAGCGGTCGCCCTCGACGAAGTACAGGCCCATGGTGGCCAGCGCGCCGACGTAGGCGAAACCGCCGAGCATCTCCCGCTTGCGCCCGGTGTGGTCGGCCAGCGCGCCCACGATGGGCAGGAACACGATCTGCAGCAGCACCGCAACCGTCATGATCAGCCCGAAGAACGCGGCCGGCCTGATGCCGGCGCCGAGCACGTCGACGTACCCCAGCCCGGGGTTGGCGAGCACCAGGTCGTCGAAGGCGGCCACGCACCGGCCGGAGGGCATGCCGGGGAAGTCCTGGGCGCAGGCGGCCGTCTTGGCGACCGGGATGAGGTAAGGGCCGAGGAAGACCGAGATGATCGTGGTGTAGAAGGCGGAGTTGGCCCAGTCGTAGAGGTACCAGCCGCGCTGCTCGCGCCGGCGGGCTGCGGGGGAGTCGTCGAGGGCCCCGGGGGGTGCGGGTGCGGGCATGGTGTCGTGTCGCTCCTATGAGGGCAGGGCGGGGATGCGTCGCTCTCAGGCGGCCAACCGGCCGGGGTGCCACTGGCCGCGACGCTGGAGGACGTCGCGCAGGCCGGTGACGTTGTCGGTCATGCTTGACGCACGGCCTATTTTCGCAGGTCGCGGTTGAAGTCCGCGTGTCGTGCCCATGACCATACAATGATCACCTTTCCGGGGAAAGGACTCAACCCATGACTGGAGTCGGCCCGGTTCGGTGGACACCTGTTCTCTACTGATGAGGCTGACAAGCGTCACCACGCAACGGCCCGCCTCCCATATCGGGAGGCGGGCCGTTCTCGCGCGTGGTGCCGGAGCAGCCTAGGCGCGGACGAACCCGTTGACCACCAGTGGCAGGCTTGCGTCCAGGCCCGCCACGTTCAGCACGCCCTCGTCGCGCGGGTCGCCGATCGAGTAGCCGGCCGCGGTCATCGCCGCCACGACGACGCGGGTGTCAGCGGCGACCGTGCGCCGGTAGGCGTCGAGTTCCTGCGTCGGGTGCTTGCGGCCCGCCCAGGTCTCGTTGTCGGTGAACAGGACCATGCCGTCCACCGTCATGCGCTGCTCGCGCGCCCACCGGAGCGGCAACGACAGGTCGGTGCCGCCGCCGGACGGACGCCAGGAGGCGATCTCGCGCAGGTTGGTGCGCGGGGTCACCTTCGAGGCGTGGACGCTGGTGTCGACGTCGATGACGTGCACATTCCCGCGCTCGATCCGGGCCAGCATGACCGCCATGGCGCAGCCGACCTCGTACGGCGTGCCGATCGGCGAGCCGCCGATCATGACGCCGCCGCCCCAGCTCATGGAGCCGGACGAGTCCACCGCGACCAGCAGCCGGCGGCCGCTGGGTTCGACGGTGGCGAACGCCAGCTCGTACGTCTCTTCCAGCGCGTCCCGGATCGCCGGGGCCGGCGCCCAAGTCTGCGCGCCGGCGCGCGGGTTCGGCTGGGCGCGGCCAGAGCCGTACACGCGCAGCGCGAGGAAGGCGTCCATCGGGTGGATGCGGGCCTTGAGCAGCGCCTGCTGGTCGGTGAGCCTGGCGACCGCTCGCCGGGTGGCGTCGCTCATGGGCTTGAGCGTGCCGATCCGGGTCATGCGGGCCAGGTTGCGCAGGAGCGCGGTCATGCCGATCGTGTCGATCAGCGCGTCCCACACCTGCGGCTCCCTGAGCATGGCGTCCGGCAGGAACTCCCACGGCACCTTGCGCTCGGTCACGACCTCGATCGCCTCGCGCGGTGTGGTGACGGCCTTGGCGGTCAGGAAGCGGTCCACCGACTCCAGCACCTCACGCGCCCGCTCGTCGGCCACGTTCCCGGCGATCCAACCGAACAGCCGCCCCCGCTCGGGCGTGTCGGCCTTGGGGTGCGCGATGCGCAGCACATCGCGCAGGTCGAACGCCTCGCCCTGCGGCGTCTTACGCTGGCGGGCCTTGCACACCCGGAACGCGACGTTGTCCGCGTCGCCGGTCAGGAACCAGGACGCGAGCGCCGTCCGCAGCGACCGGCCGACGACGGGCGCGGTGCCGCGAGCGGTCGGCTTGCCACCCACGTTCTTGTAGTAGCCGAAGAACTGGGCCAGGTGGTCCGTGGTGCGCGCCACCTTCGGCAGCGCGAGCTTGGCGGCCTGGCGGGTGGCCGCGTCACCCTTGGCGTACGCCGCCGCGAGCGCGAACAGGGCCGGGCGCTGCTTGGGAGCGCGAGGCGGACGCGCGGTCGAGATCTCCGTCAGCAGCTCGACGACGCGCGGCCCGTCCTCGGCGATCGCCTCGAACAGCACGCCGGCGTTCTCGGCGGTCAGTTTGTCCTCGCCCACGTAGTAGGTGCCGCCCGTGGTGCCGAGGATCAGGAAGTCCTCCAGCCTGCGCCACAGCTCCTTGGCGAACACATAGCCGCCTGCGGCGTTCTGCACCTGGTTGGCGCGGCCGGGCAGCGGCTGAGTCTGCGGCGTGGCGACAGCCGAAACGCTTGCAAGAGGGTCACGGTTGCGGGTCATGGATTTCCTCCTCTGGATCGACCCGCCCGGGTGGCGGATGTGGGGGAGGAGAGGGCGGATGTGGGATGCAGACCGGCTGTTGAGCGTGCTGCCACTTACACCACGAGCCGCACGAGGCGGCTCGCCAGGACTCGAACCTGGACCACTCGCTCCTGAAGCGATAACCGATCAACTTCGACCCGCCCTCCCCGTGATCGTCTGCCATGCCGGAGGCACGGATGTGGGGTTCCGGCCGGGTGCCCAGCCGACCTGGGCCGCTTGGCCCAGGCATGGGCCAAGAAGGAATCGAACCTCAACCTGGGGGGTAACCGACCAGATTCGACCCATGCCCGCGGCAGGGCTGACGAGTGGAATGGTGCGGTTCGGAGAAGACACGGATGTGGGATGTCCACCGGCGTTCGGCGCTCTGCCAACTGAGCTACCGGAGCCAAGGCTCCGGACAGGACTCGAACCTGCGACTTCCCCATTGGAAGTGGTAACCGACGAACTTCGACCCGTGCCCTCACCGAACCGCACCGAGAACCGCTGAGCGGGGAACGAGTGCGGATGTGAGAAGTGGCACCGGATGTGATCTTTTTGCAGAAAGAGATAACCGGCGCCATTCGCCCCGTACTCGCTCCGAGCCCGACGGGGTCGGGGATTCAGAACGTTTGACTGGTCGAAACCGTAGCATGGGAGGCCGAAGAGAGGGCAAGTGCATTTGCTTCAGCCGCCCGGCCCCGACCGCAAAGAGTGGCCCCGGCTTGAGGACGAGGCCACTCTGAAGTCTCCCACCCGAATGGGGGCCGATTCTCGCCCTATCGGTTGGCGAGGACATTCACCTCAGCGCCACGCTGAACAGCCTACGACCGTGCCGAAAGAAAAGCACTCTCCGCCCTTCGCAGGCTGTGGGCACCCCTGCCTCTGCGGGAGGAGAACGACCCGGAGGCGTTCGTCACGCGCAGCCGCAACCTGGAGCCCTGCTGCTCCGAGGGCGGGCACATCGAGTGGGACGCCGGCCTCGCGGCGATCGACGACGAGGAGCAGCCGTGAACGTTACGAACATCGGGAAGCCTCGTCAAGCTGCGATAACGTACTGGATTGCCTGTCACGCTGCCAGGCTGCCCGGATGCCACTGGCCGCGGCGCTGGAGCACCTCGCGCAGGCCGGTGACGTTGTCGGTCATGATGCCGTCGACGCCGAGGTCGAGCAGGCGCTCCATCTGAGCGGTGTCGTTGACGGTCCACACGTGCACCTGCATGCCGATGGCGTGCGCCGTGCGGACCAGCGCCCGGGTCGTGACGCGCAGGCCGCGGAAACCCGCCGGCACCTGCGCGCACGGCACCCTGGCTCGGGACAGGCGGGCGAGCAGCCGCCCGTAGCCGGAGGTCGCGGCGGCGGCGCGCAGCGCGGCGACGCCCCGCGGGCCGAGCGCCGAGCACACCTCCCTGCCCAGCGCCGCCCTGGCCAGGGCCAGGCGCTCGTCGGAGAAGGAGGTCAGGCAGATCCGGTCGTAGGCGTTGGTACGCCGGACCGCCGCGGCGAGCGGGGCGATGGCGGCCGGCTCCTTGACGTCGATGTTGAAGCGGACCTCCGGCCAGGTGCCCAGCAGGTCCTCCAGCAGCGGGATCTCGTGCACGCCGTCGATGCGGGCCCGTTTGACCTCCCGGTAGGGGAGCTCGCAGATGCGGCCCCGCCGGTCGGTCACGCGGTCGAGCGTGTGGTCGTGGAAGGCGAGCAGCACGCCGTCGGCGGTGGCGTGGGCGTCGGTCTCCAGATGGGTGTATCCGAGGCCGACCGCCCGCTCGAACGCGGCGGCGGAGTTCTCCGCGTTCTCCGCCGCTCCGCCACGGTGGGCGAAGGCCAGCGGGCCCGGGTGGTCGAGAAAGGCGAAACGGCGGCTGAGCACGTCCTGAAGTATGCCCTTCCGGGGGAACGGTGCGGATTACGATTCGGGGAGATTCTCCCATTCCTGGCGGCGAACCTCGGCCAGGGCGATGGCCGTCGCCACCGCGACGTTGAACGAGCCCACCCGGCCGACCTGGGGGATGTAGCAGGCGCCGTCGGCGGCGTCGAGCAGGGCGGGGGAGCAGCCGTGGTCCTCGCTGCCGACCACCAGGCACACGTCGCGGCCGAGCTCCGCCCGGTGCAGGGGCACGGCATCGGCGGTCAGTTCGACGGCCAGCACCGTGTAACCCTCTTCGCGTGCGGCCTTGACCGCCTCGGTGGCCGGTATCGCCTCGTGCCAGGTGACGAGCCGCTCGGTGCCCAGCGCGGTCTTGCCCGCCTTGGGGTTGGTCGGCGGGGTCGCGTTGCCGGCGAGCCAGACCTCGTCGACGCCGAAGGCGGCGGCGCTGCGGAAGATCGAGCCGATGTTGAACGGGCCGGTGACCGACTCGACGATCAGGCCGAGGCGGTTGTGGGTGTTCCTGCGCCAGGTGCGGTTGAGCCGCTTGACGTCGGTGGGGCGCAACTGCCTTCTCATCGGGTCACCTTCAGGATGCGGTAGGCGGCTCGGCTGGCCTCGCGGGAGGCCTGCCAGCCCTGCTCGCCGAGCCAGCGCTGCAGGGAATCGGAGCCGAGGTGTTTCTGGACGACCAGGTAGGCCACGCCGTCGGGCGTCAGCCGGGTCAGCCACCTGGTGAGCATGTCGTGCAGGGCCTGCTTGCCGATGCGGATCGCGGGATTGGACCAGATGGCGCGGAATCTCACGTCGTCCGGCACGTCGTCCACATGCACGGACCTTACTGTGTAAAGGCGGGCGGCTTCGGCATTGCGCGCGGTCAGCTCCAGGCTCCGCCGGTTCACATCGACGGCCCACACCGTCGCCCGCGGCGCGCGCGACGCCATGGTCAGCGCGATGGGGCCGTAGCCGCAGCCCAGGTCGAGCAGGTCGCCCTCCTGCGGCGGCGGCGGGACGCTCTCCAGCAGCACGCGCGTGCCGAGGTCGACCCGCTCGGGGGAGAACACGCCGCTGTCGGTCTCCAGCCGCAGGTGCAGGTCGGGCAGGACCAGGTCGGCCGAGCCCGGTTTGCTCGCGCTCTTCGGCTGCTCGGAGAAGTAGTGGGCCACGGGGCAGAACGTTACGGGATCCTGGTGCCGAACAGCACGGCCGCTCCCGCCACCAGCAGCCCGGCCATGATGGCGGCCACGATGAACCACTGGGTGATCTCCTGGTTGACCAGCTTGTAGCCGAGCGAGGTGCCGATCTGCTCGTAGACCTCGCGCAGCTCGGAGCCGGACTCGGCGGTGTAGGCGCGGCCGCTGGTGCCGTCGGACAACGACTGCAGGGTCTGCTTGTTGACCGGCACGTTCACCGGCCTGCCGTCGATGTTGACGGTGCCCTCCTGGGTGCCGTACGCGATCGTGGAGACCGGCACGCCGGCCTGCTGGGCCGCCTCGATGGCCTCGTTGACCGACCGGCCGGAGGTGTTGTCGCCGTCGGACAGCAGCACGACGGCGGACGGCGGCGGGTCGGTGACGGCCTGCTGGTCGAACGAGCGCACCGCCTCGAGGGAGTTGAAGACGGCCTCGCCGATCGCGGTGCCCGGCCGGGTGGTGAGGTTGCCGATGGCGGTGATCACGGCCTGGTGGTCGGTGGTGGGGGAGATGACCACGTTGGCGGAGCGGGCGAAGGAGACCACGCCGACGTTGAAGCGGTCGGGCAACTCCTTGGCGAAGGCCTGCGCGGCCGCCTTGGCGGCGCTGATCCTGTCGGGGTCGACGTCGTCGGCGTCCATCGACAGCGACACGTCGAGCGCGATCATGATGGTGGCGCGGTCGCGCGGCACGCGTACCTCGCCGGCGGGTTTGGCGGCTCCGACGACCAGGAGCGACATCATGACCAGGAACAGCGCGGGCGCCACGTGGCGGCGCCAGCCTGGCCCGGCGGGGGCGACGAGGTTGAGCAGCGCCAGATTGGTGAAGCGCACGGTGTAGCGGCGGCGGGCGAGTTGCGCCGCGAGATAGCCGGCCACCAGCAGCAGCACCAGCACGAACAACCACAGCCAGGCAGGGGCGAGAAAGCTCACCAGGCCTCCTTCCCGGGCCTCGTGACCACGATAGCGTCGGTGATGGTCTCCTCGTTTCGCTCGCTCACACGGGTCTCCGGTGGGCCAGGTGGCTCATGCGGCGCTGGCGCAGGACGAACTGTGCCACGTCGAACACCCAGTCGCGGTCGGTGCGCAGCACGAGGTGGGCGATGCCGGCGCGGCGCAGCGCCCGGCGGGTGCCCTCGCGTTGCTGGGCTGCCGCTTCGGCATAAGCTTGCCGGATTTTGGGTGAAAGATGCACTTCGCGTTCGTTCCCGGTCTCGGGGTCGGCGAACGCGACCCGGCCCACGTCGGGCAGCTCCAGCTCGCGCGGGTCGATCACCTCGACGGCCAGCACCTGGTGGCGGGCCGCCAGGCGCCTGATGGGGCGCTCCCACGGGCGTTCGGCGTCGGGGTCGAGGTCGGGGTGGGCGTCGAGGAAGTCGGAGACGATCAGCCGCATGCCGCGCCGCCTGCGGCTGGCCGACAGCACCTCGATGCCCTCGGCCAGGTCGGGCGGGTCCGGCACGATCTGGCCGCGGGGGGCGTCCATGAGGGAGTGGAGCAGCCCGTACAGGGCGGGGCGGCCGGTGCGGGCGGGCATGCGGTGAACGTACTCGTCGTGGATCACCAGCGCGCCGAACCGGTCGCCCATCCTGCTGGACAGGAACCCGATCGCGCCGACCGCCGCCACCACCAGGTCGCGCTTGTCGGTGTCGGCGGTGCCGAAGTCCATGCTGGGCGACAGGTCGGCCAGCGCCCACGTCTCCAGCTCGCGATCGGCGATCAGGTCGCGTACGTGGGGGATGGTGGTGCGGGCGGTGACGGCCCAGTCCATCCGGCGCACATCGTCCTCGCCGGGCACGTAGACGCGGCTGTCGCCGGCCTCGCTGCCGGGGCCGGGCAGCAGCCCCTGGTGCGCGCCGTGCAGCAGCCCGTCGAGCCGCCGGGTGACGGTCAGCTCCAGCCGGCGCAGCGCCTGCTCGGCGGTGTTCATCGGGTCACCGGTTCTGGTTCCAGACGACGACGGGCGGGGGCACGGCGTGCAGGATCTGCCGGACGACCTGCTCGGGGTCGACGCCGTCCGCCAGGGCGTCGAAGGTGAGCATCAGCCGGTGCGACATGACGTCCACGGCCACGTCGCGCACGTCGTCGGGCAGCAGGTAGTCGCGGCCCCGCAGCAGGGCCAGCGCCCGCCCGGCGGAGACCAGGCCCAGCGTGGCGCGGGGGCTGACGCCGATCTCGATGGTGTCGGCCAGCTCGTCGAGGCCGTACTCGCCGGGGGAGCGGGTGGACATGACCAGGCGTACCACGTAGTCGGCGACGAGCTGGTGGACCGAGACGTCCTCGGCGGCCTTCTGCAGCGTCAGCAGCTTGGCGGGGTCGAGCACCCGGTCGGGGACGGGCGGGGTGACGCTCATCCGGTGCAGGATCTCCAGCTCCTCGTGGGCGCTGGGGTGGGGCACCCGCACCCGGAAGAGGAAGCGGTCGCGCTGCACCTCGGGCAGGGGATAGACGCCCTCGGACTCGATGGGGTTCTGGGTGGCCAGCACGATGAACGGCTTGGGCAGCGGGTGGGTGACGCCGGCCAGGGTGACCTGGCGCTCGGCCATGACCTCCAGCAGCGCGGACTGGACCTTGGCGGGGGCGCGGTTGATCTCGTCGGCCAGCAGGAAGTTGACGAACACGGGACCGAGCTCGACGTCGAACTTCTCGTTGGAGGGGTGGAAGACGCGGGTGCCGATGATGTCGCTCGGCACGAGGTCGGGGGTGAACTGGATGCGGGCGAACGTGCCGCCCACGACGGTGGCCAGCGTGGACGCGGCGAGGGTCTTGGCGACGCCGGGAACTCCTTCCAGCAGGCAGTGCCCGCGGGCCAGCAGGGCCACGATGAGTCTTTCGACCATGTGGTCCTGTCCGACGATGACACGCCGGACCTCGTCGAGACTTTGACGCAGCAGTGCCGCGTCGTTTCCGCCCGGCAATTCTTCGGCGACGCTCATGAGCCCCATTCCACCAAACGTGCCGCAAACTCGCACGACGCCACGTCTGTGCTTTCATGGCAAACGTGGCAAGTCCCCTGCAGTACGGCGATCCGCCCCGGCTGGGGCCCTACCTGGTGCGGGCGCGCCTGCAGACGGCGCCGGCCGGTTTCGTGTACCTGGGCCAGGCGCCCGACGGGCGCGCCGTGTCGCTGGCGGTGCTCACCAGAGGCGCCGCGCTCGACGCCGCCGCGCGCGACCGCTTCGTGACGGCCATCAAGGACGCCGGTGAGAGCCGGCCGTCCGGGATGCGCGGATGGCTCGGGCGGGCGGCGCGGCCGCGTGCCGCGGTGCTGGAGGGCGCCCCCGAGGTGCTCGACATGGACGGCGGGCGGGCGCCGTGGGTGGCGGTGCCGTACGCGCCGGGCCGGCCGGGGGCGGAACGGTTCCTGGAACCGGTGATGGTGGGCGGGACGCTCATCGGGGAGGCTCACGGGCCGGACTTCGTACCGTACTGGCTGACCGACCGCGCGCCGGCGCTGCCCCGGCTGACCAGGCGGCGCAGGCCGCTGACCGAGACGCGCAAGCGGGTGCTGATGGCCGCGCTGGCCCTGGTGCTGCTGCTGCTCCTGGTGACAACCATCCTCCTGCTGCTGGTGCTCGGCCGGCAGGACAGCGAGCCGCAGCCCAGGCAGCTGCCGCCGACGGTGTTCGTGCCGACGCCGCCGCCGACGCCGGAGACTCCCGAGCCGCAGCCCTCGCCGTCGCAGTCGCCCGAGCCCAGCCGGACCGGGCCGGGAACGCCGGGAGAGTCGCCGGGCGACGAGAGCGGCGAAGAGCCGGAGCTCTGACGCGCCGGGGCCGGTAACGCGTTTGACCCTCACGTAACGTGAGACTTTAGGGTCCTGCGCCATGGAGTTCATCATTCATGACACGTTGACGCCGATGGCCGGGATGTTGGGCGGGCCGCTCGACCGGCGGCCGGACGCGCTGCGGGAGATGCTGGCGCCGCTGCGCGACGCGATCCCGATGCCGGGCGACATCGTCGACATCCACCACAACGGCGGCGGCTTCCGGGCCGACGCCGAGGATCCGCGCTACCTGCCCGCCGTCGAGCGCATGATCGAGGCCGATGTGCTGGGCCAGGTGCGGCGTGAGCTGACCCGTGCCTCCGAACGCCTGTCCCGGGCCAAGCAGGGCGACACGCTGGACGTGTGGTTCGTCATGGGCAACCCCGACAACGAGCACCTCATGACGACGGCCGGCGGCTACTACGGCATGGGCGGCGCGCCGGGCATGATCTACCTGCTGGCCTGGCCGTCAGACGAGGTGATCGGCAAGATCGGGCATCTCGCGGTGCACGAGTTCCACCACGGCGTGCGCTACACCAACGTCGAGTGGAACCCGGTCACCGTGACCGTCGGCGAGCACGTGCTGGCCGAAGGGCTGGCGGAGGCGTTCGTGCGGGAGCTGTCGGGGGCGCAGGCGATGGGGCCGTGGTCGTCGATGGTGACGGGGGAGAGGTACGACCTGGCGTACGAGAAGATCATGGCGGCCTTCGACCTCGCCGGGATGCAGAACACGCCGGCGTACGTGCTGGGCGACAGCGCGACGCGCAACTTCGGGCAGGAGCCGCGCGGCATTCCCGACATGGCGGGATATGCGGTGGGGCTGCGGCTCGTCGACCAGATCCTGGAGGCCACCGGGCTGACGGCGGCCGAGGCGACCGTGCTGCCGGCCGCCGAGCTGATGAGGCGCGCGGGCCTGCGCGGGTAGTCAGCGGGTGGTCAGCGGGTGGTCTCAGCCGGGGGAGACGAAGCCGGACTCGTAGGCGGCGATCACCGCCTGCGTGCGGTCACGGGCCCCCAGCTTGGCCAGCACGTTGCCGACGTGCGTCTTGACGGTCTCCTGGCTGACGACCAGCTCGGCGGCGATCTCGTGGTTGGACAGGCCCCTGGTCATCAGGCGCAGCACGTCGCCCTCGCGCCCGGTGAGCCGGTCGATGCCCGGCACCTTGGCGGGCGAGAAGGCGGTCTCCTGGCGGCGTCCGGCGAGGGTGCGGATCGCGGCGGGGAACAGCAGCGACTCGCCGGCCGCGACCAGCTTGACGGCCTGCACCAGCTCGTCGGGCCTGGCGCGTTTGAGCAGGAAGCCGCTGGCCCCCGCGCGCAGCGCGTCGTAGACGTAGTCGTCGTTCTCGAAGGTCGTCACCACCAGCACCTTGGGCGGGTCGTCCAGCGCCATGAGCCGCTCGGTGGCCTGGATGCCGTCGAGTGCGGGCATACGCACGTCCATCAGCACGAGGTCGGGGCGCTCGCGGCGGACGACGGGCAGGACCGCGGCGCCGTCGGCGGCCTCGCCCACCACGCTCAGGCCGGGCTCTGCGTCGATGATGATGCGCAGGCCGGCCCTGATGAGGTCCTCGTCGTCGGCGATGACGACTGTGAGAGTCATGGACTCGACCGTAGCGGCAGACGCGCGGAGACCGTCCACCCGGCCTGGGTGGGGCCGGCGTGGAGGTCGCCGTCGAGCAGGCGCACGCGCTCGCGCATGCCCGCCACGCCCCTGCCCCCCGACGGGCGGGCGCCGTCGCCTCCGGCGGCGTTGGTGACCTCGAGCCGCAGCTCGCCGTCCTGGACGCCGGCCGACAGAAGCACCGGGCCCCGGCCGTGCTTGATGGCGTTGGTGAGCGCCTCCTGCAGGATGCGGTAACCCTCCCGGGAGACGACGGCGGGCACGCCGGACAGGTCGCCGACGTCCTGCCGCACCTGCGCGCCCGAGGCGGCGACGAGGTCGCCGAGATCGGCGAGCGTGGCCTGCGGGCGCCTGCCGGCCGCACCGCCGCCGTCGCGGGCGCCACCGTGGAGGCTGTCGCGGGTGCCGTTGTGGTCGCCGCTGCGGGTGCCAGCGTGGAGGCTGTCGCGGGCGCCGCCGCGGTCGCCGTCGCGCAGCACGCCCAGGACGTGGTCGAGGTCGTCGAGGGCGGCGCGGGCGGACTGCTCGATGGCGGCCAGCGCGGTCTTGGCCGTGCCGGGGTCGTGGTCGAGCACCCGGCCCGCGGCCGCGGCCTGCAGGGTGACGACGCTCAGCGCGTGGCCGACCGAGTCGTGCAGCTCGCGGGCCAGCCGGTTGCGCTCGGCCAGCGTACGGGCCTGCTCCTCGGCGGCGGCCAGGCGCTCGGCCGGGGTGGGGCCGAGCAGGACGGGCGCCAGCCTGGCCAGCAGCGCGCCCGCCCCCGCGGCCACGACGACCAGCGCCGCCAGCGTCGCGAGCCCGCCCAGCGCCCACGACACCGCGTTCCACCCCGGCGTGACGACGGCGCCGAACACCGGCGTCGGGTTGCCGACGATGGGCAGCAGGAGCGTGAAGGCCGTGAACGGCACGATCGCCAGCGTGCAGCCGCTGACCACGCCGCCGACCGCCAGGTGCAGCGTGAACCAGGCCGCGGTCCGGCGGCGCTCCTGCCAGGAGCGGCCCGCCTGCCGCGGCGGGGTCTCGACGTGCGCCCCGAGCAGGCCCTGCGCCGCGTTCACCTCCAGCCCCCGCACCGGCAGGAACAGCCCAGTCGCCGCCACCACGGGCAGCACCGCCACGAACACGCCGATCTGGGTGGGCAGCAGGACGTTGGCGTTCTCGCCCTGCCAGATCGCCGCGACCAGGACGCCGACCATCATGTACGGCATCAGCAGCGCGCCGCCCAGGATGAGGCACGCCCACCGGCGCGGCAGGTTCCTTCTCACACCGGCGATTATATGTCGATGTTTATTCGCTCACAGAATAATGCGCCCTTAGAGAAATGCGCCGCCAGCGAAAACAATTCTTCATTGGCGCCTTCCCGCACTAGCGTTTTTCGCGGAAATACCCGCACAGGAAGGTGACGGTCATGACGGAGACCCAGCGCGCACAGTGGCCTGACCAGCTCAGCCAGCGCCTGCTGAAGGAGCGCATCCTCGTTCTCGGCCAGGAGGTCGACGACGAGATCTGCAACCGGCTATGCGGCGAGCTGCTTTTGCTGGCGGCCGAGGATCCCGCGCGCGACATCACCCTTTACATCAATTCTCCCGGCGGTTCCGTGCATGCGGGGCTGGCGCTCTACGACATGATGCAGTTCGTGCCGTGCGACGTGGCGACGGTGGCGATGGGGTTCGCCGCGTCGATGGGCCAGGTGCTGCTCTCGGCGGGGGCCAAGGGCAAGCGCTACGCCCTGCCCAACGCCCGCATCGTCATGCACCAGCCGCTCGGCGGCATCGGCGGCTCGGCCAGCGACATCGCGATCCAGGCCGAGAACATGCTCTTCACCAAGCGCAGGATGGCCGAGATCATCGCCCACCACACCGGCCAGCCGCTGGAGCGCATCCAGGCCGACTCCGACCGCGACCACTGGTTCACCGCCCGCGAGGCGCTCGACTACGGCTTCGTCGACCACATCGCGGAAGGGATGAACTGAGGTGAGTCCCCCCTCACGGACTCATCCGGGAGGTCCGCGCGCTCACCGGCCGGACCTTCCCGCGGGTGTCACAGGCGGTTCCGGCTCGCACACAGGTGCACCGCCGTTTCCCGCATGCGACGTTTCGCCCGGACGGCGAACCGTCGATCCACGCACCGCCACGCGGCGGTCCGTTTCCTCCCCAGGGCTCGAGCCCGAGGGCTCCGGCGAAAGGAAAGTCCGATGAACGGCCGTTACGTGCTGCCCTCGTTCACCGAACGCACCTCCTACGGCATGAAGGAGATGACCCCCTACACCAAGCTGTTCGAGGACCGCGTCATCTTCATGGGCGCGCCGATCGACGACACCGTGGCCAACGACGTGATGGCGCAGTTGCTCACGCTGGAGTCGCTCGACCCCGACCAGGACATCAACATCTACATCAACTCGCCGGGTGGGTCGTTCACGGCGATGGCGGCCATCTACGACACGATGCAGTTCGTCCGGCCGGAGATCCACACGGTCTGCATCGGCGAGGCGTCCTCGGCGGCGGCGGTGCTGCTGGCGGCCGGTTCCCCGGGCAAGCGGGCGGCGCTGCCGCACGCGCGCGTCCTGCTGCACCAGCCGGCCACGGAGGGCGGGCGCGGGCAGGGCAGCGACCTGGAGATCCACGCCAGAGAGATCCTGCGCATGCGCGACCAGCAGGAGGAGATCCTGTCGCGGCACACCGGGCGGGGCACGCTGGAGATCAGGAAGGACATCGAGCGCGACCGTATCTTCACGGCCGAGCAGGCCCGCTCCTACGGGCTGGTGGACGACATCTACGCCTCCAGGAAGCGCACGCCGGCCGGGGCCCGCTGACCGCCCGGATCCCCTCACCGGCGGCTGACGCACGACTTGTACACTCTTGAGGTTTCTTGGGGGAAATCGGGGGAGTGGCGTGCCGCTGGAGCAGGTCCTGATGTTGCTGTGCGCCGCCGCGGGAGCGGGGTGGGTCGACGCCGTCGTGGGCGGCGGCGGGCTGCTGCAGCTGCCCGCGATCATGGTGACCGGCATGCCGACGGTCGAGGCGATGGCCACCAACAAGTTCTCCTCCGTCTTCGGCACCGCGTCGGCGGCCGTGGCCTACGCGCGCTCCACCAAGGTCGACCGGCAGGTGGCGCTGCCGGGCGCCGCGCTGGCGGTGCTCAGCGCCGGGCTCGGGGCGTGGGCGGCGGCGTCGATCTCGGCCGAGGTGCTGCGGCCGGCCGTCATGGTGGTGCTGCTGGCGGTGGCGGCGTTCGTGACGCTGCGACCGGCCATGGGCGCCGTGCCGGAGCCGCACCTGCGCACCCAGGGCCGGGTGGCCGCTGCGGTGGCGACGGCGGGGGTGGGCATCGCCTTCTACGACGGCATCATGGGCCCCGGCACGGGAACGTTCCTCATCATCGCCTTCACCGCCATCCTCGGTCTGGACTTCGTCTCGGCCTCCGCGTCCGCGAAGATCATCAACATCGGGACGAACCTGGGGGCGCTGCTGGTGTTCGGGGCGCAGGGGCACGTGCAGTGGGCCCTGGGGCTGGGCATGGCGGTGTGCAACGTGGCCGGCGCCCAGCTCGGTGCGCGCATGGCGCTCAGGCGGGGCGCCGGCTTCGTACGCGTCATCCTGCTGTGCGTGGTGGCGGCCATGGTGGTCAGGCTGGGCTGGCAGCAGTTCGGCTGACATCCATCCGGCGCCGGCCCTCCGACGGGAACCCCAGACGGCCTCAGCCTGGCGGGCCGGCCGGTCGCCCGCCAGCCGTCCCGCGGTCATCGTGACGGAGAACGCGGCGTCTCATCCGGCCTGCCTGACTCTCACGCCGGCCGCCGAGAGGGCCTCGCGCTCCCCGGGCGGGAGGCCGGGGCCGGTCACCACGACGTCGAGCCGGGAGATCGGGCAGACCGCACTGAGGGCCTCCTCACCGCGCAGCAGCACAAACACGAGTTATGTGCGCAAATACACTGTGGCCATGCGTGCCAGCCGCCTGCTCTCGCTGCTCCTGCTCCTGCAGTCGCGTGGCCGCATGACCGCGCCCGAGCTGGCGGCCGAACTGGAGGTGTCGGTACGCACGGTCTACCGCGACGTCGAGGCGCTGTCGGCGGCCGGCGTGCCGGTCTACGCCGACCGCGGGCCTGCGGGCGGCTACCAGCTGCTCGACGGCTACCGCACCCGGCTCAACGGGCTGACCTCCGAGGAGGCCTCCTCGCTGTTCCTGGCGGGGCTGCCCGGCCCGGCCGCCGAGCTGGGGCTGGCGGAGGTGGCCGCCAACGCCGAGCTGAAACTGCTGGCCGCGCTCCCGCCCGAGCCGCGCTCGCACGCCTCCCGGATGCGCGAGCGTTTCCTGCTGGACGTGCCGGGCTGGTACCGCACGAGCGACGACGTGCCGCACCTGACCGAGGTGGCCGAGGCGGTGTGGGAGCAGCGGCCGCTGCGCATGACCTACCGCCGCTGGGGGCCACGTGAGGTCGAGCGGGTCATCCATCCGTACGGGCTGGTGCTCAAGGGCGGTTCCTGGTACTTGGTCGCCGCACCGGCGGACGGCACGCCCGGCGGCGATCCCCGGACGTACCGGGTGGCGCGAATCCTGACCGTCGAGACGCTGCCGGGGCGGTTCAGCCGCCCGGAGGGGTTCGAGCTGGGCGGGTTCTGGCGCGCGTACGCCCAGGAGTTCCGCGAGCGCATGTACACCGCCGAGGTCGTCATCAGGCTAGCGCCCGGCAGAGGCGAGCTGCTGGCGTACACGATGGGCGGCGAGGTCGTCGGCGCGGCGCTGGCCGCGGCGGGGGAGCCCGACCCTGAGGGGTGGCTCACGCTCACCGTGCCGGTCGAGTCCCTCTCGCACGCCCGCTGGCTGCTGCTGCGCATGGGCGCCGACGTCGAGGTGCTGGAGCCGCCGGAGCTGCGGGCCCTCATGCGTGAGGCGGTCGCCGAGCTCGGCAAGTTGTACGAATAATGAGGCGATATCCGGGCCTCGACTCTGCCAGCATTCCGGCATGTTTCTTCTCGCTTTCGCGGGCGCGTGCGTCCTGGTGGCCATGGCGCCAGGGGTGAGCACCGCCGTCATCATGCGCCAGACGCTGCGTGCGGGCCGTGGCTCGGGCCTGGCCGCCACACTCGGCAACGAGACCGGCATCCTGCTGTGGGGGCTGGGCGCCGCCTCCGGCCTGTCGGCACTGCTGGTGGCCTCGCAGCTGGCCTACGACGCCATGCGGGTCGCAGGCGCGGTGGCGCTGGTCGTCATGGGCGCGCAGGCGCTGTGGCAGGCCCGCAAGGGGTTGCCGCCCGCCGAAGGCGAGGTGGTGGGAGGACTGCGCGGGCCCTACCTGGCCGGGCTCGGGACGTGCCTGGCCAATCCGAAGGCGGCGGTGTTCGCGATGTCGTTCCTGCCGCAGTTCGTGCCGGCGGGCCAGAACGTGCCGTTCACGCTGGTCACGCTCGCCCTCGTGTGGGTGCTGGTCGACCTCCTCTGGTACACGCTGGTCATCTGGACCGTCGCGCGGGCCAAGGCGTGGCTGGGCCGGACCGCGGTGCGGCGGCGGCTGGAGCAGGTCTCCGGCGTGGTGCTGATCGGGCTGGGCGTACGGCTGGCGGTGGAGTCGCGATGACGATCTGGCACGACGAGCGGGGGACGGGCGAGCCCGTGGTGCTGCTGCACTCGACGGCGGCCGACTCCGGCATGTGGGACGCGCAGTGGGAGGCGCTGTCCGAGCGGTTCCGGGTGATCAAGGTGGATTTCCGCGGGTACGGGCGCAGCCCCTACCGTGCCGACGGGCCGTACAGCGACAGCGGTGACGTGGCCCGCCTGCTGGCCGCGCTGGAGATCAGCCGTGCGGCGCTGGTCTCCTCGTCGGGCGCGGGCCGGGTGGCGCTGGAGCTGGCCGCGGCCGGGCTGGCCGACCGGCTGGTGCTGCTGAACCCGATCTCGGACCTGCCTCCCACGCCGGACCTGCGGGCGTACTGGGACGAGGAGGAGCGCCTGCTGGAGGAGGGCGACGCGCAGGGCGCGGCCGAGCTGAACGCGCGCACCCTCCTCGGTCCCGAGGCCTCCCCGGAGGCGTGGGATCGGCTGGTGGCGATGCAGCGGCACGCCTTCGAGGTGCAGCTGGCCGCCGACCCCGAGCCCGAGCAGGTCGAGGGGGAGCTGTCGGCGCGAGCGATCGACGTGCCGGCGCTGGTGGTGGCCGGCGGGCACGACCTGCCGTACTTCACGGCCTCCGCCCGCCACCTGGCCGCCGAGCTGCCCCGGGCGCGGCTGGTGGAGCTGGAGTGGGCCGGGCACCTGCCGGCGCTCGAACGTCCTGAGGAGATCAGCGCGCTGCTGCTGGATTACCTTTAGTGCATGACGAACGACCTGGCGACCCTCATGAGGCAGGCGCAGGACGATGATCCGCTGCGGGCCCTGCACGCCACGACCGCGCTGCGCCGGGAGATCGAACGTCTGGAGGCGGTCCAGGTGCGGCGGGCCAGGGTGGCCGGGCTGGCCTGGGCGCAGATCGCCGAGGCGGTCGGCGTGAGCAAGCAGGCCGTGCACAAGAAGTACGGCCGCCGCTAGGTCACCCACCGGCCGGCGAACCAGCGCAGCGCGATCTGCCAGGAGTAGCCGCGCCGGATTCGATCGGCGACGTCGGGCGGCAGCGTGTCCAGGCCGCGGTGTTCCAGCAGGACCTCGGTGCCGCCCGTGACGGAGGTGAAGGAGACCTCGATCTCCATCCGCCCGGTCTTGTTGATCAGGTCGGCCCATGCCAGGCGGTGCGGCGGATCCCAGGTGAGGACCCTGCCGGTGTCGACGTGGCCGCCGTCGGACCACAGCTCGCGCAGATAGCCGTCCTCGAAGCGGATGCCGACCGCGCGGGCGGGATCGACCCAGCTGTGGCGGCCGCGCACCCACCAGCTGTCGATCTCGTCGGTGAAGGCGCGGAACGCGTCCGCGGGCTCGACGGGGACGGTGACGCTGGCCCGCACGGAGCTCATCCGTCACGCTCCACGTGGTCCTTGAACGAGCCGAGCTGTTCGGCCCAGAACGCCTGCACCTGGTCGAGCCAGGCCTGCAGCGCCGTGAACGGCTCCTGGCGCAGGGTGTAGAGGCGCAGCCGGGCGTCGTCACCGCCGGCCTCGGCCTGCACGAGACCGCCCGCCCGCAACACGCGCAGGTGCCTGCTGAGGGCGGGCGCGCTCATCTGCACGGCCTGCGCGAGCTCGCCGGCCGGGCGTGGCCCGTCGCGGAGCAGGTCGATGACCTTGCGCCTGGTGGGGTCGGCGAGCGCCGCGAGCGTGCCGTCCAGATCGTTAACGTTGTTGTTAATGGTTGCCGCCTTTTGTTAGGCTCTCTCCTTAACGATAGCGACAATTATTGCGGAGGTACGCCCATGGCCGCCGATCTCGGTTACTACACCCTGTCCGTCCGGGACATCGACAGGGCAGCCGCCTTCTACGGGCCGCTGCTGGGCTGGGAGTTCAGGCGCGAGCGCGACACGTACCTGCATGTCACCAACACCGCTGTGCCGATGGGCTTCGTCGCCGGCGAGCCCAGCGCGCAGCCGAACCTCTACTACCACGTGGACGACATCGAGGCGGCGGTCGAGCAGGTGCGCAAGCTGGGCGGCAGCACCGGGGAGGTGTTCGCCGGCCGGTCGGGGCGCGGCTGTTCCTGCACCGACGACCAGGGCACCCAGATCAGCCTGTGGCAGCCCGCCCCGGGGTTCGGCTGATCCGATGGTCAGGCGCTCCCGTGGCGCGAGCGGTTGCGACCTGGTGTTCTTCGACGTCACGAGGAACGCCTCGCGCCGGTTCTGCGGCGTGTCCTGCCGGAATCGCGCCAGGGCCGGCGCCTACCGGGGGGCAGGCCACGTACGCCTGCAAGGGGCAGTGGCCCGTCCTGCGAGGAAAGGGCCGGCGACCGGCGCTCGGGTCGCCGTCCCCGGCGGCAACGATCAGCCAGCCCTCCCCCCTTCATCTCAGGCCTGCCCCAGACGCCCCTACTCTGTGGGGTGCGAGGTGGAGATTGGCGGGGTTGTTCTCGTGGAGCCCGCTGCTAGAGGTACTGGCCCGCCTCGGCACTGTCCGTCTTCGACACACGCACCGACACCACGTTGGCGAGGTTGACGACCACGCCGTGCACGTCGTCCTCACGGTCATATCTCGCCCGCATCAACACCAGGCTGCGTCGCTCGTCCACAGCACGAGCGATCGCCGCCACCGCCTCCGGCTCCCCGTCGAAGTCCCCGCTCATCACGGAGACGTCTTCGCCGCCCATCAGGTGGAAACGAATGATCAGTGCGACATTCTCCCGCACGGCCGGCTCCTTTCGCCATAATCCGCAAGGGACCCCTGCCCAGGGTCGAACGCTGTAGGCAGCTGCGCTCCATTCGCTGGCGGCCCGCGCCGATGGGAAGGGGCCGGCACCCACGCCGCGACCGGGTCGACTTCGGGAATCGTGAGATAGAGTGGAGATACCGAGGTCTTTTCGAGCGTTGGCATTCAGGTCTGCGTCGCCCCCGGCGAACCACCACCGGCCTCTTCGAGGGCCTGGACAGGTCAGGCGACCATGACGCCGACACTTCTTTCTCAACCCGCACCGCTCAGCTCAGCCTCGCCCGCGATCCCTCGGGTCGATTCCGCGCTACGGCTCAGTCTCCGCCCGGTGCCGAACCGGCTGGCTGTGGTGGACGGGGCCTGGTGGCCCTCCTCCCGCGACGCGGCCGCCGAACTGCCCGGCCTCATCGGCGCCGTGGACCGGCTGCTGGATCGGGTCACGCTCCGCATCGGCCTGCACGGCGATGCGTGGCAGAACATCCCACGCCGCATCCCGGCGCGCGGGCGTCAGGTCCGCGTCGGCTGGTTCCGCCACACCGACCCGCGCGTGATCACTCTCAGCTTCGCCGCCGGCGAGCCGGTCGTCCTGCTGATCATCCCGTCAGGCACCGCCGCCGGCGCCGCCCGGGCCACGCTCAAGCTCACCGCCCAGGACATCGCCGGCTTGGACATCGACGCCATCCTCACCCTCGCGCATCTGTCGGCCGCCCCCGCTCCGCGCGCGACGGCCGACGACTCGGCCCGCTGGGAGGACGAGGGCGGGTCGGTCATCGGGCAGGCGGCGCAGCCATCCATGGGCCGGCCGGCAACGTCGCCATGACCCCCGTGTGCCGCCTGCCGGCCGGATCGAGCGGCCCTGGCACCGCCCGTACTGGCGGCGGGCCGATCTTCGGCCGGCAGGCATCCCAGCACCTTTCAGCGTCTCCCGTGAGGAGGACTTCCATGACCGTCATCGACACCGCCCCGCTCGCCGGGGCGAGCGCCTCGACGCCGACCCTTGTGCACCTGTCGGGGGACATCGACATCTTCACCACAGCCCGCCTGCGCCAGAGGCTGATCAACGCCCTCGACCACAGCACCGACCTGCTCATCCTGGATCTGTCCCAGGTCACCTTCTGCGGGGCAGGCGGGATCGGCGTGCTGATCGGCGTGCAAGGCCGTGCCCGGACACGAGGCATCACGCTGGCCCTGACCGGTGTTCCCCCGAGCGTGGCCCGGCTGCTGAGCATCACCGGCCTGGACCACCACTTCCCGATCATGGCGTGACCGGCATGCCGACCACCCGCACCGCCGCCGAGGCGGGCTATGACGGCAATGCGCCGTTCCCCCGCCCCGCCGCGCCCGCGCGGGCCGGTATCGTCCCGGTGACGCTGACCGCGACGATCGTCATCGCGCCGTTCATCGCGCTGGGCGCCGGCATCTGGCTGGCGTGGGGCAGCGGGATCACCCTCACCGACCTGCTGCTGGCCGCCGCCTTCTACATGGTGACCGGGCTGGGCGTGACGGTCGGCTTCCACCGGCTGCTGACCCACCGCTCCTTCACCGCCCGCCCCTGGCTACGCGTCATCCTGGCCATGGCCGGATCGATGAGCTTCCAGGGCAACCTCATCGACTGGGTGGCCGTCCACCGCCGCCACCACGCCTTCACCGACCGGCCCGGCGACCCGCACTCTCCCTACCGCTACGGCACCGGTCTTGGCGGGCAACTGCGCGGCCTGGCCCACGCCCACCTGGGCTGGCTGTTCTCCAGCGAACCCACCTCGGCCACACGGTATGCTCCCGACCTGCTCCGCAACGACCCGGCCATGCTGCGCATCTCACGCGCCTTCCCCGCCTTGTGCGCCGCCTCCCTGATCCTGCCGTTCGCGGCGGGCTGGGCGATCAGCGGCAGCCTGTACGGCGGTCTGACCGCGTTCATCTGGGCCGGACTGGTCCGCATCGCCCTGCTGCAGCACGTCACCTGGAGCGTCAACTCCCTGTGCCACATGATCGGCGAGCGGCCGCACACCACCCGCCGCCACGACCGCTCCACCGACCTGTGGCCGCTGGCTCTGCTGTCCTTCGGAGAAAGCTGGCACAACGGCCACCACAGCCGGCCCAACTGCGCCCGGCACGGCCGCAGCCCTCGCCAGATCGACCCCTCGGCCGCGCTCATCGGCCTGTTCGAACGCCTGAACTGGGCCACCGACGTGCACTGGCAGCCCGCCGACGTCCTCGGCCACCATCGCACGGTGGCCGGCAAACACACGCTGCGCTCCAGCACCCGCCCCGGCGCGCCCGGGGGACGTTAGCCCTGGTCAGCACGCTTGAGAGAAGCTCGTTCCGGACGGAGAGAAGATCTATGGTGAGGGGAGGATCTCCAGGGAAGGCGCCAGAGTGACAGGTGATGGTGAGCGGATGCTGGGCGGCTTGCTGGGTGCCAGCCAGCTGGCTGCGATGGAGGATCTGCCGGGCCTGGTCGCCGCGTACGGACGGCTGGCCGGTTTCTCCCACACCATGATCTACGTAGCTGACCTGCAGCAGCAGATGCTGGTGCCGTTGGCCGGGCGGCACGGCGAGTTCGGCGAGCCACCCGAACCGATCCGCATCGACGCCTCCATGGCCGGGCGCGCCTTCCGCAGCGTGGAGATCGTCCAGGCTCGGCACCTGCTGGATCCCGCCGCGCCCGAGACGGTGCGGGCGTCGCCGGCCGGGGACGGGCCGCAGCGACTGTGGGTGCCGTTGCTGAACGGCACCGAGCGGATCGGTGTCCTGGAAGTGACCGTGCCGCGGGAGTCACAAGGCGTTGCGTTGCTGGCCGGCCGGCTGGCCTTGCTCGTCTCGCTGCTGCTGATCAGCAAACGCCCGCACAGCGACTCCTATACGCGCCTGGTCCGCGCTCAGCCGATGACACTGTCGGCTGAGGTGCTGTGGAACCTGCTCCCGCCGAGAACCTTCGCCGACGACAGGGTGGTGGTCAGCGCCGTGCTGGAGCCCGCCTACGAGGTGGGCGGCGACGCTTACGACTACGCGATCGACGACGACACCCTGCATGTGTCGATCTTCGACGCGATGGGGCACGACGCCGCGGCCGGGCTGACCGCCACCATCGCCATGGGGTCCGCTCGCACCAGCCGCCGCCAGGGCAAAGATCTGCCCGCCACCAGCGAGGCGATCGACGCCGTGATCGCCGAGCAGTTCACCGGACGCTTCGCCACGGGCGTCCTGGCCGATCTGGACCTGCGGACCGGCCGGTTGAGCTGGGTCAACCGAGGCCACCATCCGCCCCTGGTGATCCGAGGTGGCCAGCAGGTCGCCACCTTGAGCGGCGCGCCAGATCCGCCGATGGGTTTCGGCCTGGGACTGTTCACCGGCCTGCTGCGCTACCAGCTCGAACCCGGGGACCGGCTGCTGTTCTACACCGACGGCATCATCGAGGCCCAGAGCCCGGACGGGCAGATGTTCGGGCTGGAGCGCTTCATCGACTTCATCGTCCGCCGCGAGGCCGACGGCACGTCGGCTCCGGAAACCCTGCGCCGGCTGATCCAGACCATCCTGAAGCGCCAGCGCGGCCGGCTCCAGGACGACGCCACCGTCCTGACGGTCGAGTGGCGTACCAAGCGGCAACAGCACCTCATTTTGGAGAACGTCAGGGTGCCGGTGCCGCAACAGGCAACATGAGTGTGCGGCCTGGAGATAACGCGGCACTCGCCTGGTGGCGCGGTCGCGGTGTGGTGCAGGCGGGTGGGGTGCGGGCTTGGTGGTGTCGGGTCGGCCGTGGCTGCTTTCGGTCTCTGGGGTCGGGGAGCCCAGGAACAGCCGGTTGGCGGTGAGAATGATCTTGAGCGAAGTGTGACGTCCCGCGTCGGTATGTGATCGCTTGGGGGTTTTACCCGGAGGCTTGTCGCGGAACACCTATACGGGACACCCTGACCTGGGGCGCTGTCTCGGCCGGTTGTCAGAGTGCGTTCCGCGAGCTTATGTCCGTGATGTCGCAGTGTGATCGTATGGATTTGTAGCGTTACCGCCGGTCGTCAGGGCAGGATGTGCTGGGATGGCCGCGTGACCGAGCGCAAGCCGTACCCCAGCGACTTAACCGACGCACAGTGGGCGCTGATCGAGCCAGTGCTCACGGCATGGAAGGCCACACACCCATCCGTCAGCGGCCACCACGGCAACTACGAGTTACGTGAGATCGTCAACGCGATCCGCTACCAGGGACGAACCGGCGTCCAATGGGACTACCTCCCGCATGATCTGCCGCCCAAGAGCGCCACGTACTACTACTTCGCCGTGCGCCACGAGGCGTTGCGCGACCGAGTGGAGGTGAAAGACCTCGACCGTGGGGCCGTCGCAGCGGTCCTATCGAAGATGGGAGCAGCCTGAGCCGGGGAACGCAGGGGAAGGCGGGAAGCAGCTCCGACAAAGCCGAGACGTCTCAGCACCGCCAGATGGGGTGGGCTCGGCAATCGAGACCAGAAGGTGCAGCGGAAGCGAATCAGTGGTTGAAGCCCCGTAAGAGTAGTGCCGTCTCAAATCTGGTGGATAGGGGACGGTGAGCAGTACGTGGCTCTCGGTAGTGAAGCGGGAGCCGCCCCCCTGGAGCAAGCTGGAAAGGCTAACCAGGGTGGTCAGGGTGAAGGTCTGCGGCGTAGCCGTGACGATGCTGTCGGGGTATAGCTGGGCGCCTACCTGGTCGATCGGTACGCAGTGAACGTGGGAACCGTCTGCGGTCGCCCTCCCTGGCCAGGCAGCCAGTCCCGGCAGGCGGGCAGATCCGTTGCCGATTGCAGGCCGTAGGCGGGGCGGAGGCTCCGTAGTACTCCGGGCACGCGAAAGGTGTGCACATGGGGAAGGGAGCCAGCAAGTCAGCGGCAAGGAGGCTGGAATGCCAGGAGTGACGCTGGTGAATGCCGGCGGGCCGGAGCTGGAGTATTCCCTTTACAGGGCCGAGCGCCGGGTACTGGAGATCCAGGCCAAGCTGCACCGATGGGCTGGTGATGATCGCCATTGCCGGTTCGATGATTTGTTCAACCTCGTCTGTGATCCCGCGTTCTTGTTGGTGGCGTGGGGTCGGGTGCGGAGCAACAAGGGTGCCCGCTCAGCTGGTGTGGATGGCCGGTCGGCCTTCTATATCGAAGCGAGGGTCGGAGTCGAGGAGTTCCTCGATCGGCTGCGTGCCTCTTTGAAGGACCGCAGCTTCCGGCCGGAACCGGCGCGGGAACGGATGATCCCCAAGGCGAGCGGCAAGATGCGTCGCCTGGGCATCTCGACCGTGGCCGATCGGGTGGTCCAAGCATCCTTGAAGCTGGTCCTGGAGCCAATTTTCGAGGCGGATTTCCTGCCGTGCTCGTATGGCTTCCGGCCTAATCGCCGAGCCCATGACGCGGTGGCCGAGGTTCGCCTGCTCACGTCCAAGAAGTACGAGTGGATAGTAGAAGGCGACATCAAGGCATGTTTCGATGAGATCTCGCATCCGGCTCTTATGGAACGCGTGCGGGAACGAGTCGGAGACAAACGCGTCCTGAGCTTGGTGAAGGCGTTTCTGAAGGCGGGCATCCTGACCGAGGATGGCCTGCTGCGAGACACCGAAACCGGCACTCCGCAAGGATCGATCTTGTCTCCGCTGCTCAGCAACGTGGCCCTGTCCGTGCTGGACGAGCACATCGCCCGGCTGCCGGGAGGGCCTGC
>NZ_JBDPLS010000040.1:0-5058 GCF_039871515.1 Nonomuraea sp. B1E8
CGAAAAGTATGCTTTGTGGTCAAGTCCTCGGCCTATTAGTACCGGTCAGCTCCACACGTTACCGTGCTTCCACACCCGGCCTATCAACCCGGTCGTCTACCGGGAGCCTTACCCCCTCAACAGGGAGGGAGACCTCATCTCAAGGCGAGCTTCCCGCTTAGATGCTTTCAGCGGTTATCCCTTCCGAACGTAGCCAACCAGCCGTGCACCTGGCGGTACAACTGGCACACCAGAGGTTCGTCCGTCCCGGTCCTCTCGTACTAGGGACAGCCCCTTTCAAGTCTCCTACGCGCGCAGCGGATAGGGACCGAACTGTCTCGCGACGTTCTAAACCCAGCTCGCGTACCGCTTTAATGGGCGAACAGCCCAACCCTTGGGACCTACTCCAGCCCCAGGATGCGACGAGCCGACATCGAGGTGCCAAACCATCCCGTCGATATGGACTCTTGGGGAAGATCAGCCTGTTATCCCCGGGGTACCTTTTAGCCGTTGAGCGACACCGCTTCCACACGCCGATGCCGGATCACTAGTCCCAGCTTTCGCTCCTGCTCGACCCGTCAGTCTCACAGTCAAGCTCCCTTGTGCACTTACACTCAACACCTGATTGCCAACCAGGCTGAGGGAACCTTTGGGCGCCTCCGTTACCCTTTAGGAGGCAACCGCCCCAGTTAAACTACCCACCAGACACTGTCCCCGATCCGGATCACGGACCAGAGTTAGACGTTCAAAACGACCAGAGTGGTATTTCACCAATGACTCCACCCGAACTAGCGTCCGAGCTTCCCAGTCTCCCACCTATCCTACACAAGACGCTCCAAACGCCAATGTCAAGCTGTAGTGAAGGTCCCGGGGTCTTTCCGTCCTGCTGCGCGTAACGAGCATCTTTACTCGTAGTGCAATTTCGCCGGGTCTGCGGTTGAGACAGCGGGGAAGTCGTTACGCCATTCGTGCAGGTCGGAACTTACCCGACAAGGAATTTCGCTACCTTAGGATGGTTATAGTTACCACCGCCGTTTACCGGCGCTTAAGTTCTCACCTTCGCCAGGTCTCCCTGACTAAGCGGTCCCCTTAACGTTCCGGCACCGGGCAGGCGTCAGTCCGTATACATCGTCTTACGACTTCGCACGGACCTGTGTTTTTAGTAAACAGTCGCTTCCCCCTGGCCACTGCGACCCCCACCAGCTCACAGAGCTAGCCCGATCACCAGCAGAGGTCCCCCTTCTCCCGAAGTTACGGGGGCAATTTGCCGAGTTCCTTAACCACAGTTCACCCGATCGCCTTAGTATTCTCTACCTGACCACCTGAGTCGGTTTAGGGTACGGGCCGCCACAACACTCACTAGAGGCTTTTCTCGGCAGCATAGGATCATCCACTTCACCACAATCGGCTCGGCATCACATCTCACCCACAAATGCTGCGGATTTACCTACAACACGGGCTACATGCTTACCCCAGGACAACCATCGCCTGGGCTGGACTACCTTCCTGCGTCACCCCATCGCTTACCTACTACCCCATCAGGCCGAGCGTTCGGTCTAACATCCCCTCCGAAGAAGCGACTGACTTAAGGACTCTTAGTATCAAGGGGTTCAGTATGGGCGCATTGAAGCGGGTACGGGAATATCAACCCGTTGTCCATCGACTACGCCTGTCGGCCTCGCCTTAGGTCCCGACTTACCCTGGGCGGATTAACCTGGCCCAGGAACCCTTGGTCATCCGGCGCGAGGGTTTCTCACCCTCGATTCGCTACTCATGCCTGCATTCTCACTCGCACAGCCTCCACAACTAGATCACTCTGCTGCTTCGCCGGCTGCACGACGCTCCCCTACCCACCAACCCCACACAGGAGTCAGTGCCACGACTTCGGCGATGTGCTTGAGCCCCGCTACATTGTCGGCGCGGAATCACTTGACCAGTGAGCTATTACGCACTCTTTCAAGGATGGCTGCTTCTAAGCCAACCTCCTGGTTGTCTCTGCGACTCCACATCCTTTCCCACTTAGCACACGCTTAGGGGCCTTAGTCGGTGATCTGGGCTGTTTCCCTCTCGACTACGAACCTTATCGCCCGCAGTCTCACTGCCACGCTCTCACTTACCGGCATTCGGAGTTTGGCTGACGTCAGTAACCTTGTCGGGCCCATCAGCCATCCAGTGCTCTACCTCCGGCAAGAAACACGCAACGCTGCACCTAAATGCATTTCGGGGAGAACCAGCTATCACGGAGTTTGATTGGCCTTTCACCCCTACACACAGATCATCCCCCAGGTTTTCAACCCTGGTGGGTTCGGTCCTCCACCCAGTCTTACCTGAGCTTCAACCTGCCCATGCGTAGATCACTCCGCTTCGGGTCTACAGCATGCGACTCAAACGCCCTCTTCAGACTCGCTTTCGCTACGGCTCCCCCACACGGGTTAACCTCGCCACACACCATAACTCGCAGGCTCATTCTTCAAAAGGCACGCAGTCACATCACACACAAGGACAAGCCTCGTGTAAGCTCCTACGGCTTGTAGGCACACGGTTTCAGGTACTCTTTCACAACCCCTCACCGGGGCACTTTTCACCTTTCCCTCACGGTACTCGTGCACTATCGGTCACCAGGGAGTATTTAGGCTTACCAGGTGGTCCTGGCAGATTCACACAGGATTCCTCGAGCCCCGTGCTACTTGGGATCCCCTCCAACAGTCGACAAGGTTTCGTCTACCCGGCTCTCACGGTCTACGGCAGCCCTTCCCAGAGCTTTCAACTACCCCACCGATTTATCACTGTCCGACCCTCCGGCAGAAGAATCAAGAAGGTCCCACGACCCCGGACATGCAACGCCTGCCGGCTATCACACACGCCCGGTTTAGCCTCATCCGCTTTCGCTCACCACTACTCACGGAATCACTCTTGTTTTCTCTTCCTACGGGTACTGAGATGTTTCACTTCCCCGCGTTACCACCAACCGCCCTATACATTCAAGCGGAGGCAACACCACATGACTGGTGCTAGGTTTCCCCATTCGGACATCCCCGGATCAACGTCTGGTTGGCGACTCCCCGAGGCTTAACGCAGCCTCCCACGTCCTTCATCGGCTCCTGATGCCAAGGCATCCACCGTGTGCCCTAAAAAACTTGGCCACAAAGATGCTCGCGTCCACTATGCAAATCTCAAACAACAAACAGCAAACCACCGCCACAACACAAACCCTGCGCCGCTTAAGTGACCCTGTCACCGAGAACCCGGTCGCCCGTTTCCTCAGGACCCAACAGTGTGTCCAACCAGCCCGAACCCCCACAACGCGTGCTCCCACTCCCTCCTCACGGAAGGCGGTACTGACCCGCAGGCGATCCAACCCTGGTTGAGTAGCCAGTGCTCCACTAGTGAGCTGTCACCCCACCACACATCCGGCGGTGAAAGGTGAAGATGCTCCTTAGAAAGGAGGTGATCCAGCCGCACCTTCCGGTACGGCTACCTTGTTACGACTTCGTCCCAATCGCCAGCCCCACCTTCGACCGCTCCCCCCAGCAAGCTGGTTGGGCCACGGGCTTCGGGTGTTGCCGACTTTCGTGACGTGACGGGCGGTGTGTACAAGGCCCGGGAACGTATTCACCGCAGCATTGCTGATCTGCGATTACTAGCGACTCCGACTTCATGGGGTCGAGTTGCAGACCCCAATCCGAACTGAGACCGGCTTTTAGGGATTCGCTCCACCTCACGGCATCGCAACCCTCTGTACCGGCCATTGTAGCATGTTTGCAGCCCAAGACATAAGGGGCATGATGACTTGACGTCATCCCCACCTTCCTCCGAGTTGACCCCGGCAGTCCCCCATGAGTCCCCAACCCTCCGAAAAGGTTGCTGGCAACATGGAGCAAGGGTTGCGCTCGTTGCGGGACTTAACCCAACATCTCACGACACGAGCTGACGACAGCCATGCACCACCTGTCACCCAGTCCGAAGAAGCCCCCATCTCTGGGAGTGTCCGGGTGATGTCAAACCTTGGTAAGGTTCTTCGCGTTGCGTCGAATTAAGCAACATGCTCCGCCGCTTGTGCGGGCCCCCGTCAATTCCTTTGAGTTTTAGCCTTGCGGCCGTACTCCCCAGGCGGGGCGCTTAATGCGTTAGCTCCGGCACGGAGATCGTGGAAGACCCCCACACCTAGCGCCCAACGTTTACAGCGTGGACTACCAGGGTATCTAATCCTGTTCGCTCCCCACGCTTTCGCTCCTCAGCGTCAGGTAAGGCCCAGCAAGCCGCCTTCGCCACCGGTGTTCCTCCTGATATCTGCGCATTTCACCGCTACACCAGGAATTCCACTTGCCCCTACCTACCTCTAGCCGGCCCGTATCCACCGCAGACCTAGGGTTAAGCCCTAAGCTTTCACGGCAGACGCGACCAGCCACCTACGAGCTCTTTACGCCCAATAATTCCGGACAACGCTTGCGCCCTACGTATTACCGCGGCTGCTGGCACGTAGTTAGCCGGCGCTTCTTCTGCAGGTACACGTCAACTTCGTCCCTGCTGAAAGAGGTTTACAACCCGAAGGCCGTCATCCCCCACGCGGCGTCGCTGCGTCAGGCTTCCGCCCATTGCGCAATATTCCCCACTGCTGCCTCCCGTAGGAGTCTGGGCCGTGTCTCAGTCCCAGTGTGGCCGGTCGCCCTCTCAGGCCGGCTACCCGTCGTCGCCTTGGTAGGCCACTACCCCACCAACAAGCTGATAGGCCGCGAGCCCATCCCCAACCGAAAAACTTTCCACCACCACCCGATGCCGGAGGCGGTCGTATCCGGTATTAGACCCGGTTTCCCAGGCTTATCCCAGAGTCAGGGGCAGGTTGCTCACGTGTTACTCACCCGTTCGCCGCTCGAGTACCCCGAAGGGCCTTTCCGCTCGACTTGCATGTGTTAAGCACGCCGCCAGCGTTCGTCCTGAGCCAGGATCAAACTCTCCAAAAAAGGTCTGAACCCAACTAACAAAAGGAATCCGTCAAAAACCGACTAACGTCGATCGACGGGGTTGTGCATCATGCACTGGCTTTTAACACACTGTTGAGTTCTCAAGAAACGCACGCGT
>NZ_JBDPLS010000041.1:0-1946 GCF_039871515.1 Nonomuraea sp. B1E8
GTGCGCCACGAACGCTGATGGAGGTTGTGATGTAGAAGATCGCAAACTTCGGATGCGGTGCTGTACTGGCGATGGAGGCTGGGCCCTCCGGGACCGCCCTGCAGGGGGAGGTCCCAAACCACCGCGAGCTGCTGCGGCTCAATGGCCGTGGTAGTGAGCGTCGCGGAAAAGGCGCACGAGATGCGTCAGGTGCGAGCCGAGAAGGCGAACGAGAGTGAACCACTGATGAAACGTCGAAAGCGTAGCGACGTCATCGAAACCGGGGTCCAGTTGTTGCCCCGGGACGAGCCTGGCGGATGCCTGCTTACTGGCCAGGTGGTGACCGGCGTCAAGGTGGCGCGAGCTCGGTTTAGGCGCCAGTACGGAACGTGGGAACCTGCCGCCTCAGCGGTGCCGGGCGCGTGTTGGAGCGCCCGGCTGAAGGGAGTACCCCAAGCAGCGGAAACTGCAAGGGGCCGAGTACCGGGGCGAGGCGCAGGGACGGACCGGCTCGTAGTAGCGACGAAGCGCCGTAATGGGCGTGGAGCCAAGGGGCCGGGTCGCCCGGAGTCGCTTGGTGGTCAACCGGCATGCCCGTGGGCAGGGCCGGGAGGAGCCAGGTGAGCGAACTCAGGCAGCAGGACAAGCCGTTTCAGATCGACAAATGGACGGTCTGGGAAGCGTTTCAGAGAGTTAAGGCCAACAAAGGGGCAGCGGGCGTCGATGAGGAGTCGATCGAGCAGTTCGAAGCCGACCGGGACCGGAACTTATACAAGATCTGGAACCGGTTGTCCTCGGGCTCGTACTTCCCGCCGCCGGTGAAAGCGGTGGAGATCCCCAAACCAGGCGGTAAGGGGATACGGGTGCTCGGCGTACCGACGGTGGCCGACCGGATCGCCCAGACGGTGGTGCGGATGCATCTGGAACCGAAGGTCGAACCGATCTTCCATCCGGATTCTTACGGCTATCGACCGGGCAAATCGGCGCTGGACGCGGTCGGGGCGTGCCGGGTGCGGTGCTGGAGGAAGGACTGGGTGATCGACATGGATATCCGGGCCTTCTTCGACACCGTGCCGCATGACCTGGTGCTCAAGGCCGTCGCCAAGCACCTTTCACCGGATCAGCGGTGGATCCTGTTGTATGTCCAGCGGTGGTTGACCGCTCCGATGCAACGGCAGGATGGCACTCTGGTCGCCCGAGATCGCGGAACCCCGCAGGGGTCGGCGATTTCACCTTTGCTGGCTAACCTGTTCATGCATTACGCGTTCGACGCCTGGCTGGCTCGGGAGTTCCCGGCGCTTGGCTTCGAACGCTACTGCGATGACGCGGTGGTGCACTGCGGCAGCCGCAGGCAGGCCGAATACGTGCGAGACGCGATTGCAAGGCGTCTGGCGCAGGTCGGCCTGGAGCTGCATCCGGACAAGACGCGCATCATCTACTGCAAGGACGCCGACCGGACGGGCTCGCACGAGCACACCCGGTTCACGTTCCTGGGCTATGAGTTCCGGCCCCGGCTGGCCAAGAACAAGCACGGCAAGCACTTCGTGTCGTTCTTGCCCGCGGTCAGCACGCAGGCGATGAAGGCGATGGGAGCGGTGATCCGCTCCTGGCATCTGTCCCGGCGCAGTGACAAGTCTCTGGACGACCTTGCCCGCATGTTCAACAGCATCGTGCAGGGATGGATCAACTATTACGGGCGCTTCTACCGGTCCCGGTTGCTCTACTTCCTCCGGCATCTCAACAAGCTCCTGGTGGGCTGGGCGTGCCGGAAATACAAGCGGCTCAAACGCCGGGAACGGCGCGCGATGGCCTGGCTGGCTGAGATCGCCCGACGATCTCCCCGCCTGTTCGCGCACTGGAGGCTCGGCGCACGTCCTGACGGCTGGGCGATGGGAGCCGGATGAGTCGAGAGGTTCAAGTCCGGTTCTGCGAGAGGCCGGGGGTGCGATCCCCCCGGCCTACTCACC
>NZ_JBDPLS010000042.1:0-1740 GCF_039871515.1 Nonomuraea sp. B1E8
CCTCGATGACTCACGGGGTGGGCGTCCCTCCTGATCAGTTTCGGCTGATGGAGGTTTCCGCCTGATCGTCCCGTTCGCTGCGGATGGTGGCACGGCAATCTGCCCGGGACGCTCGGGCGGGCGGCGGTTCCACGGGCCGCGAGGAGACCGGGACTCCTCCTTCCGGGATCGGGGGGACGTGTTCGCAATGGTCAGGTGGGTGCCGGCAGGGCGCAGAGCCGCTGCCAGCAGGTCAGGAACGCGTGCTTCCACGGCCAGGTGGCACTGATCTTCACGATCCGCCGGCGGGCATGACAGACCAGGCGGGCGGGCAGGTGCCACAGGCAGTAGCGCAGGGTCTGCGGTTCGGCGCGGGCCAGTTCCGGGTCGTCATGCAGGCCGAGCAAGCGGGTCCAGGCGTCGAGGTCTGCGGCGAGGTTGGCCGCCAGCACCCAGCCGACGTTGACGTTCCAGCTCTTGGACGGCAGGTTGCGCAGACCCATGGCCTTGTTGCAACGGATGCGGTCTTCGACTTCGGCGTGGTCGCGGTGGACGGCGTCGATGAACTGCACGTGATGGCTGCCGGCGATGCCGCGCAGTCCGCGCGGGCCGAGGTTGGTGGCGATGATCGCGTACTTCCAGCCGGTCTTCTTCTCCATCTCCGTCAGCTGTCGGGCGTCGCGAGCCGAGGGCTTGACCCGGCGCACCAGCAGGCGCACGCCCCAGGCTGTGGCGCGTTGGTCCAGGCCGGTCAGTTCGGCGACGTGAGCGTGCGGGTGCACGCGGCCGTCCTGGCGGACGGCGGCCTGCCAGGCGCCGGCGGGGAGCTCGGCGATCGCGGCCTCGTCAACGTCGGTGATCTTCCAGCCGACGGTGAACCGGACCGTCCGCCGGGTGGTGTTCAGGCTCTTCATGTGCTCGACCAGGTCGTGGGTGGCGCCCGCGCCATCGACGCGGATCCAGATCTTGGCCCGGTAGGCGTCGGGGATCTGTGTGATCGCCTCGCTCAGCACGCGAATGTGGTCGGCGACGGTGTTGGAACCCGCCGACCCGGTGCGCAGCAGCATCGCCAGCGACTCGTGCGTGTTGGCGCACCAGGCGGCCAGCGGGTGGAAGCCGTAGCCCTTCTTGAACGTCGCCGATGCCCCTTGTTTGTCGGAGTGGGCGGTGATCAGCGTGGCGTCCACGTCGATCACGATCCACCCGGTGAGCAGCTTCCCGGCCACGACCAGCCAGGGGAACCCGGTCTCGGTGGCGGCGATCAGGTCCCATACGTGTCGCCGAACCCGGGCTCGCGCGCGGGCGATCCGGAGCCGGACCTGCTCGTCGGCGCCGATCGGTTCCAAGGTCCGGCGGACGGTGGAGTCCGACGGCGGAGCGCCGAAGACCGTCTCCTGGTGAGCCAGCAGGGCAATCTGCCGCATGCTGGTCGCCCCGAGGGTCATCGCCACGGCGAGTTGCACAAGCACGATGCCCCGGTCCCAGACCGGCGAGCCGCCCACCCGGGCCAGCACCCCGCCCAGCGCGCTGGTTAACCCGGTCTGATCAGCGCATTTACGCAGGAGCACGGCACCGGCGTGTCCCACGAGTCCTTTGCCGTCCGCCCGTACAGACAAGCGGCGGTCCCATGCCGTACCGTTCACCCGGAAGGTGCGTCCGTTCTGTGCGATGTCTTGATCTAAGCAGTCAGATCATCGCAGGTCGGAGGCACCTTCTTCATTTATCGATCTTCAGGGCGAAATTCGGGCTGAATAGCTGAGG
>NZ_JBDPLS010000043.1:0-1551 GCF_039871515.1 Nonomuraea sp. B1E8
CAGCGCCTGCTCGGTGGGGGTGCGATAAGTGAGCCGCCGGGCCAGTGCCCGCACCTCGGTGGCGATCGGCGCGGGTGGGTGGTCGGCGCTGGAACGCAGCGCTTCTTCGATGCCCGCGCTGCCGCCGAGTACGTCGGCCAGGTGGCGGATCCAGGCTTCCAGCGCTTCGAGCCGTTCGATCCGCTGGACGGTGTCGCGGCTGGTCAGCATGCGCGGCAGGGCCACCGCGCCGGCCGCTGCTCCGGCGGCGGCGACCGGCCAGCCGGTCAGCCACCACGTCACGCAGAACGCGCCCAGCCCGTACACCAACGGCATGAGCGCGGAGTGGGGGATCCGGCGTCGCGGCGGGCGCGGCGGACGTACCGGAACCCGGAGGAACCCGGCGGCGGCCAGCAGCGGCCCGGCGACCAGCGCCGCTCCAGCGAGCGCGGCCAGCCAGCCGGTCACGCCCACCCTCCCGCGAACAGGTTGGCGTCGAACCCGGCCGCGACCAGCTCGTCCATGCACTGCGGGATGGTGTTCGGCACCGCCCGTCCGTCCCGGCCGGGGACGTAGACGCGGTTGACCGCCGGCTCCAGGCCGTCGGCCGGTGGCAGGACCTCGTGTATCTCGGCGACGTAGCGGCGGTTCACCAGGCCGCCCGGGGTCGTGGCGGAGTTCGTGCCGCAGGTGGACGACGAAGTCCACGGCCATGCCGATGGTGCGGAACAGCGTCTCCGGCGCGATCGACAGGCCGCCCGAGCCGGCGAGGATCAGCATCCGCGAGAACACCTGGTCGGCGGAGTCGGCGTGCATGGTGCAGATGGAGCCGGCGCCGCCGGTGTTCATCGCCTCCAGCATCGGGACCAGCTCGTCCCCGCGGACCTCGCCGACGATGATGCGGCGGGCGTTGAAGCGCAGGGCGTCCTCGATCAGCTGGTGCAGGGTGATCGCGCCGAAGCCCTCGGTGTTGCCCTCGCGGGCCTCCAGCGCGAGCACGTCGCGGTGCCGGTCGGGCTGGGCGTGGAGGAAGAGCTCGTACTCCTTCTCCACGGTCGCGATCCGCTCGTCGGGGTCGATCTCGGCCGCCAGGGCGCGGGCGAAGGTGGTCTTGCCGTCGCCCATCCCGCCGGTGATCACGATGTCCTTGTGGGCGCGTACGGCGGCGGCCAGGAACGCGCGGCAGCCCTTGTCCAGGGTGTAGGACGCCATCAGGTCGTCCAGGTCGGCGTGGAGCATGCCGTGCCTGCGGATCGACAGGCACGGGCGGGGCGTGACGCCCATGATCGCGGCGATCCGGGTCCGTCCGACCGACAGGTGCAGGCGCGGGCGCGCGATGGAGAAGTCCCGAGCGGTCTGGCCTTGGTAGGCGGCCCAGCGGCGGACGTTGCCCACCAACTCCTCGTCGCTGTCGGCGATGGCCGGGCCGGGCACCTTGCGGCCGTCGGAGTAGGTGATCCACACCTGGTCGCAGCCGTTGACGTCGATGTTCTCCACGTCGGGGTCGTCGACGAACGGTTGCAGCCGTCCCAACGCGAAGATCTCGTTGTGTACGGCCTCGGCCAGCAGCCG
>NZ_JBDPLS010000044.1:0-1545 GCF_039871515.1 Nonomuraea sp. B1E8
CCGCCTGTTCGCGCACTGGAGGCTCGGCGCACGTCCTGACGGCTGGGCGATGGGAGCCGGATGAGTCGAGAGGTTCAAGTCCGGTTCTGCGAGAGGCCGGGGGTGCGATCCCCCCGGCCTACTCACCTGGTCGCCTGCTGTCACTCCCGGCAGCAAGCGGAGCAGGTCAAGGCACGGCTTGCGGCGTGGCTGGCCCCCAGGGGCCTGACCTTTAATGAGGAGAAGACGCGCATTGTGCATCTCTCCGAAGGTTTCGACTTCCTGGGATTCACTCTCCGTCAGTTTCACGGGCCCAAGCTGATCATCAAGCCAAGCAAGAAGGCGGTCATGCGGATACGGGAAAGGCTCACGGACGAGATGCGAAATCTTCGCGGATCGAATGTGGTGGCGGTCATCGCCAAACTCAACCCGATCATCCGGGGTTGGGCGGCCTACTACCGTGGGGTGGTGTCCAGCCGGGTCTTCTCGGACCTGGACTCTCACGTGTGGCGGCACACCTACAAGTGGGCCAAGCACTCCCACCCCAACAAGCCGAAGAAGTGGATCGTGCGCCGCTACTATGGCAAGTTCAACAAGTACAGGAACGACCACTGGGTGTTCGGCGATCGCAGCTGCATCAGCGAAAGCGGCGGCACTTTTCATATGGTCAAATTCTCCTGGACGAACATCGTCCGGCACCAGCTGGTTACCGGCAGGGCGTCGCCCGACGACCCCGACCTGCATGACTACTGGGCCAAAAGACGGAGGAAGGTCAAACCCCCACTGGACAATTACAACCTGAATCTGCTCGCCAAGCAGGAAGGCCGCTGTCCACTCTGCGGGGACTACATCCTCACCGCCTTTCAGCCACCGCAATCCCCGCACGAATGGGAACGCTGGTGGCTGAATACCGTCCGCAGAGCGGTAGCCGCCAGCTATCTCACTCACCTCGGACGAGATGGCACGCCGGACGGACCGCAGACACGCCTCGTGCACGCCTCCTGCCAACGCAGCCTCCGGGCCAGAACTCGCAGGAGGTCCGCAGCTTCTGCATCATCACCGCGAACGCCCCTGGGGCTTGCTTGAGCCGTGTGCCTGGCAAGCGGGCACGCACGGTTCTGAGGGGGCGGGGACGCAGCAATGCGTTCCCGCTACCCGACAGCCGGTACTCACCGCGTGGAAGGCCGCGCACCCGTCCGTCAGCGGCCACCAGGGCGGCTACGAGTTACGCGAGATCGTCAACGCCATCCGCTACCAGGGCCGGACCGGCGTGCAATGGGACTATCTGCCGCACGACCTGCCGCCCAAGAGCGCGGCGTACTACTACTTCGCCGTGCGCCACGAGGCGTTGCGCGACCGAGTGGAGGTGAAAGACCTCGACCGTGGGGCCGTCGCAGCGGTCCTATCGAAGATGGGAGCAGCCTGAGCCGGGGAACGCCGGGGAAGGCGGGAAGCAGCTCCGACAAAGCCGAGACGTCTCAGCACCGCCAGATGGGGTGGGCTCGGCAATCGAGACCAGAAGGTGCAGCGGAAGCGAATCAGTGGTTGAAGCCCCGTAAGAGTAGT
>NZ_JBDPLS010000045.1:0-1414 GCF_039871515.1 Nonomuraea sp. B1E8
CTAGTACTCCAGTGACACTTCGCGATCTTGGGCCTGGAGGTGGCATGAAGACGGCCACCACGTGATCATTCGGAGTTTGTGAAGACATCTGACGATCGCGTGATGGCCGTGGCCGACACTGTAGACCTTGACGGCTGGATGGTCACCTTCAACGACCTGATGAGCCGGATCGCGGGCCGGTTCGGCCGCATCGAGCCGCGCCGCGCCGCCACCGCTTACGTGCGCGGGCTGTTGTCCGACCTTGACCGCAAGAACTGCTGGAACCTGGCCGAGCACGCCGGGCTGACCGGCCCGCAGACGATGCAACGCCTGCTGCGCACCGCGCGCTGGGACGCCGACGCCGTCCGCGATGACCTGCGCGACTACGTCATCGAGCAGCTCGGCGAGGGCGGAGTACTGATCGTGGATGAGACCGGCTTCCTCAAGAAGGGCGCCCGTTCGGCGGGGGTGCAGCGGCAATACACCGGTACGGCGGGCAGGATCGAGAACAGCCAGGTCGGCGTGTTCCTCGCCTACGCCACCCCTCGCGGGCGCACGCTGCTGGACCGGCGGCTCTACCTGCCCCAGCACTCCTGGCTGGCCGACCCCGGCCGATGCGCCGAGGCCGGAGTGCCCGAGCAGACCACCTTCGCCACCAAGCCCGCCCTGGCCGCCGAAATGATCGCCGCCGCGCTGGATGCCGGACTGGCCGCACGCTGGGTCAGCGGTGATGAGGTCTACGGCCAAGACCCGCGCCTGCGGGCCCTGCTGGAGCGGCGCCACGTCGGCTACGTGCTGGCGATCGCGGGCAACCGGCGGGTGAACCTGGACGGGGCCGAGCGCAGCGCGGCCGACATCGCCGCCGGCGTGGCCGATCGGCACTGGCACCGCTACCGCGCCGGACAAGGCGCCAAGGGCCCGCGCTGGTATGCCTGGGCATGGGCGCGCATCGACGAAGCCGAACCGCAGGGATACCGGTGGCTGCTGATCCGCCGCAACCTGACCACCGGTGAGCTCGCCTTCTACCGCTGTGGCGCGCCCACACCGATGCCGCTGATGGCCCTGGTGAAGATCGCGGGTGTCCGGTGGGCGGTGGAGGAGTCCTTCCAAGCCGCCAAAGGCCAGGTCGGGCTGGACCACTACCAGGTACGCGGCTGGACGGCCTGGCATCGGCACATCACGCTGGCGATGCTCGCCCTGGCCTTCCTGTCCGCCATCGCCGCCGCCCAGCCGGCCAACACCGACACCGACCGCATTCCGTTGACACTGCCCGAGATCCGCCGGCTGCTGAGCGAACTCGCGCTGACCCGGAGCCGTCCCATCGCGCACGTTCTGCGCTGGTCGGACTGGCGCCGCCGTCACCAGGCGACAGCCCGGCGCTGCCACTACCGGCGCAGATCGAAACCATGATCGCGAAGTGTCACTGGAGTACTAG
>NZ_JBDPLS010000046.1:0-1383 GCF_039871515.1 Nonomuraea sp. B1E8
TTGACATCCTCCCCCTCGTAAACGAGGGGGATTCCCACGGTCGCCCGTGAGGCTTCCTGCTTCACAGCCGGTCGCCCGTCCGAGAGGACTCTCGTTGAGGTCTTACACCCGCTCCACAGGCGTTTCAGCTCTCCGCCAGCCCGGCGGCGAGCACGTTCTTGGCCGCGTTGACGTCCCGGTCATGGACCGCGCCGCAGGCACAAATCCACTCCCGGACGTTCAGCGGCATCTTCTCCTGCAGGGCCCCGCACTCCGAGCACAGCTTGGAGGAGGGGAACCAGCGGTCAACCGCCACCACGCTCCGCCCGTACCATGCGGCCTTGTACTCCAGCATGCCGCGCATCTCTCGCCACGAGGCGTCGGAGATGGCGCGGGCCAGGCTGCGGTTCTTGACCATGTTGCGGACGGTCAGGTCTTCCACGGCGATCACTTGGTTCTCGCGAACAAGCCGTGTCGTGACCTTGTGCAGGTGATCTCTTCTGCGGTCGGCGATCCGGGCGTACACTTTGGCGACCCTGGCCCGGGCCTTGGCGCGGTTGTTCGACCCCTTGGCCTTGCGGGCCAGGGCCCGCTGAGCCTTGGCCAGCTTGCGCCGATCGGCGCGCTCATGACGCGGGTTGACGATCTTCTCGCCGGTCGAGAGTGTCGCCAGCGCGGTGATGCCCGCATCCACACCGACGCTCTGCCCGGCAGGCGGGAGCGGGCTGATCTTCTCCTCGACCAGGAGGGACACGAACCAGCGTCCCGCGCTGTCGCGGGACACGGTGACCGTGGACGGCTGCGCACCCTCCGGCAGGGGACGCGACCACACAATGTCGAGCGGCGTGTCCATCTTGGCCAGCGTCAACCGGCCGTCACGCCAGCGGAACGCCGAGCGGGTGTACTCCGCCGACGCCCGGGACTTCTTCCGGGACTTGAACGTGGGGTACTTGGCGCGCTTGGCGAAGAAGTTCGCGAACGCGGCCTGAAGATGCCGGAGCGCCTGCTGAAGAGGGACCGACGACACCTCGGACAGGAAGTCGTGGTCGCCGCTGCGCTTCCATTCCGTCAGGCGCGCGGAGGACTCCACGTAGGAGACGCGGCGGCCTTCCAGGCGGTAGGCGCGGGTGCGCTCTTCGAGTGCCTTGTTGTAGACGAGGCGGACGCAGCCGAACGTCCGGGCAAGCTCGGAGGCTTGCTCGGGGGTCGGGTAGAAGCGGTACTTGTAGGCCCGCTTCACGATCTGCGCCACGCCTCACATGCTACCCCACGATCGGCTAAGGGCCGCGTGTGTGTTCGATACGCCGGTTCGCCTGACGGCGAATCGGCTGCCCCTGTCCTGCTCCGCAGGGGTCCGATTCCTCCCCCGCCTGAAGGCGGGGGTTTCCACGGAGGTATCTGATG
>NZ_JBDPLS010000047.1:0-1241 GCF_039871515.1 Nonomuraea sp. B1E8
TTGACATCCTCCCCCTCCTGAAGGAGGGGGATTCCCACGGTCGCCCGTGAGGGTTCCTGCTTCATCGCCGGTTGCCCGTCCGAGAGGATTCTCGTTGAGGTCTTACACCAGCTCCACAGGCGTTTCAGCTCTCCGCCAGCCCGGCGGCGAGCACGTTCTGGGCCGCGTTCACGTCCCGGTCATGGGCCGCGCCGCAGGCGCACTGCCATGCGCGGGCGTGCAACGGCATCTTGTCCTGCAAGGCTCCGCACGCCGAGCACAGCTTGCTGGAGGGGAACCAGCGGTCCACCGCCACGAGCGTGCGCCCGTACCAGGCGGCCTTGTACTCCAGCATGGAGCGCATCTGGCGCCAGGAGGCGTCGGAGATGGCGCGGGCCAGGCTGTGGTTCTTCACCATGTTGCGGACGGTCAGGTCTTCCACGGCGATCACTTGGTTCTCGCGAACAAGCCGTGTCGTGACCTTGTGCAGGTGATCCCTTCTACGGTCGGTGATGCGGGCGTGAACGCGGGCCACCTTCAGGCGGGCCTTGACCCGGTTGGCCGACCCCTTCTCCTTGCGGGCGAGAGCCCGCTGAGCCCTGGCCAGCTTGCGCCGGTCGCGGCGCTCGTGACAAGGATTGACGATCTTCTCGCCGGTGGAAAGTGTGGCCAGCGCCGTGATCCCAGCGTCGATCCCCACGTTGTCCGCAACGGGCGGCAGCGGGCTGATCTCCTCCTCGACCAGCAGGGACACGAACCAGCGCCCCGCAGCATCCTTCGACACGGTCACCGTGGACGGCTCCGCACCCTCAGGAAGGGGGCGCGACCATGCGATCGCCAGCGGGGCGTCCATCTTCGCCAGCGTCAATCGGCCCTCGCGCCACCGGAACGCCGACCGGGTGTACTCGGCCGACGCCCGCGACTTCTTGCGGGACTTGAAGGTCGGGTACGTGGCCCGCTTGGCGAAGAAGTTCGCGAACGCGGCCTGGAGATGGCGAAGCGCCTGCTGAAGAGGGACCGACGACACCTCGGACAGGAAGTCATATTCCCCGCTGCGCTTCCACGCCGTGAGGGCGGCCGAGGACTCCACATAGGAGACGCGACGGCCTTCCAGCGTGTAGGCGCGGGTCCGTTCTTCCAGGGCTTTGTTGTAGACGAGGCGGACGCAGCCGAATGTCCGGGCAAGCTCGGAGGCTTGCTCGGGGGTCGGGTAGAAGCGGTACTTGTAGGCCCGCTTCACGATCCGCGCCATGCCTCACATC
>NZ_JBDPLS010000048.1:0-1155 GCF_039871515.1 Nonomuraea sp. B1E8
CGCTCATCACCGCCCACTCCGACAAACAGGGCGCCTCGGCCACCTTCAAGAAGGGGTACGGCTTCCATCCGCTGGCTGCTTGGTGCGCCAACACCCAGGAATGCCTGGCGATGCTGCTGCGGACCGGCTCAGCCGGCTCCAACACCGTCATCGACCACGTGCGCGTCCTCACCGAGGCCATCGCTCAGATCCCCGGACGACTTCCGGGCGAGGATCTGGATCCGGATCGACGGCGCTGGCGCCACCCACGATCTGGTCGAACACATGCAAGGACTGAATACCACCCGGCGCACGGTCCGTTTCACCGTCGGCTGGAAGATCACCGACGTCGATGAGGCGGCGATCGCCAGACTCCCCGCCGACGCCTGGCAAAGCGCCGTCCGCCAAGACGGCAAAGTCCACCCGCACGCCCAAGTCGCCGAGCTGACCGGGCTGGACGAACGCGCCGCCGCCTGGGGCATCCGGTTGCTGGTCCGCCGCGTCAAGCCCTCGGCCCGCGACGCCCGCCAGCTCACCGACCTGGAGAAGACGACCGGCTGGAAATACGCCATCATCGCCACCAACCTCGGGCCGCGCGGCCTGCGCGGCGTCCCCGGCAGCCACCACGTGCGGTTCATCGACGCCGTCCATCGTGATCATGCTGAAGTCGAGGACCGGGTGCGCACGAACAAGGCGATGGGGTTGCGGAACCTGCCGTCCAAGACGTGGAACGTGAACGTCGGCTGGGTGCTCGCGGCCAATCTCGCCGCCGACCTGGATGCCTGGACCCGGCTTCTCGGCCTGCACGACGACGCCGAGCTGGCCCGCGCCGAACCCCAGACGCTCCGCTACTGCCTCTGGCATCTGCCCGCCCGGCTGATCTCCCACGCCCGACAGCGCATCCTGAAGATCAGCGTCACGTGGCCGTGGAAGAACGCCTTCCTGACCTGCTGGCAACGGCTCTGCGCGCTCCCACCGCCCTGACCAGGAGAAACACGTTCCCGCGAACCTAGGAAGGAGTGCCCCCACCCCCGCGGTCCCGTGGAGGCCGTCGCCCACCCGAGCGCCTCGGACGGTGATGCCACCCCACCGGTCGAACCAAAACGGATGATCAGGCGGAAACCTCCGCCACGCCGAACCGTTCAGCAGACGCGACCCCGGCCTGAGTCATCGAGG
>NZ_JBDPLS010000049.1:0-1121 GCF_039871515.1 Nonomuraea sp. B1E8
CGCCGCCCCACCTCGGCAAGAAGACGATCGTGATCGATCTCGCCGAAGAAGTTGACGATGTCGAACTCCACCACGAACACCCGGCCTTCGATGAAGCCGGTACGCAGCCGCTCCATCGCCTGCGTCGCCGACCGCTTGGGCCGGAACCCGAACGAGACCGGAAGAAAATCCGCCTCGAACAGGGGCTCCAACACCAGCTTGGCGGCCTGCTGAGCCACCCGGTCCCGGATCGTGGGCACGCCCAGCGGACGCTTGCCACCCTGTGGTTTCGGGATGTCCACCCGCCTGACCGGCGCCGGACGATACCTGCCTGCGCGAAGGTCGTCCTGAAGTTCCCCGAGCATCCGGGCAACCCCATACTCCTCCACATCCGCCAAAGTCACCCGATCAACTCCGGCGGCACCCCTGTTGGCCCGGACCCGCTCCCACGCCTCCCACAGCACGTCACCTCTGTGGACACGGTCATACAGGGCGTGGAAACGCCGCTCCGCAGACTGCTTGGCCGCAGCCCATAGCTCGCGTTGAAGTCGTCGCACGTTCAGAACGGACCCACGCCCGTCCAGTACGGCGGGCGATAGCCCGCCGGGGTTGCTGGACCCAGAACCCTGGGCCATGCCCTGGTGCTTACCCTCGCCGCACGCGTGATCAAAGTGAGGGCCCTTCCCTCCCGGCGCGTTCTGTTGCACGCCGATCAGCGGTACTACGACCCCCTCGGACTCCCGCTGCCCTCCGGACGACTTCACCATCGGCTTATACGCCCGGTCTCTTGCCCGACGAAAGGCGTGGTCAGACGGGTCTCTCCTGTTCCGGCCCAGACCGTGCACACGTGCCATCCTCCGTACCCCGGAAGAACCCGGCGGGCTGACCCCGGAACAGGGCCCACCAAGCATGGCCTTCGCCGTGACATGAGCGGCTCGGCTTCTCCGTTGTAACTCTGACGAGGCTGCAAGGTTCGCTTAACGCTACGGCCCGCGTGCTCGCTCCCTCCAAAGAGGCTCTTGACACCCCGCTCAGCCCGCCATGTCTCCACGACGAACCGGGGCCTGCTACCGGGCGCTCCGATGCTTACCCGGACGGGACTTTCACCCGCAGGCCTGGACCAGCTTCCAGGACGCAACATG